>CAWALA010000001.1:0-5000 GCA_963782655.1 uncultured beta proteobacterium
CCATGAGCGTGCCGCCGGCATTGACGAAGTCCGGTTGCACCGCGCGGTTCGAGAAACCGCCGCCGTCGTTAATGATCGGGAAGATCACCTCGGTGCTGTAATCCAGCGTGTGGCCGAGGATACGGATGGTTTCCCCGGGATTGGCGGAGGGTTGGGCGGCGTTGGCAGGCGTGCCCGAAAGGGCCAGTCCCTGGACCTGGCTCAGGGAAATCGGCAAGGCGGCAGATGTGCCCCCCGCCGTTTCGACGGTGATCGGGCCGCTGGCCGCTCCGGTGGGGACCTGCAGGTAAATGACCTCGTTGTCGGATCGATCGAGTCCTGCGCCAATAGAGCTGTAGAAGGACACATCCGGACCGGCGGTGATACTCGTGTCCACGACCGGAGTGGCGCCGAACCGGATCGTCACGCCACCTTCGATGAATCCGCTGCCCAGGATCTGGAAGTTCGCCCCGGCCACAAAACTCCCGCCAGTCAGATCCACGTCCGCGAGCGTCGGCACGATCTGCAGGAACGCGCTGCCGCTGCCGCCGACGACCGTCAGTTCGCCGGTCCTGGCAGTATCGGGAACCAGCACGATCATGCTGCTGCCGTCCGCCGCGACCTCGATCGCCTTGACCGTCTGGCTGCCGGTGGTCCCCAGATAATTGATGGTCGGGAACACCACCTGCGAGCTCAAGGTGAACCCGTCCCCGGTGAGCATCACCGGCTGGCCCACATTGGCCGAGGCTAGCAGCTCATCCCGCGGCGATCCCGAGTCGGCAATCGCGACAATGCCATCGAGCGTCGGCGCAAGCGTGAACCGATATGCGTCGGCGGACAGGCGGTGGCCAGATTCGATCGGCCCCGTCCAGTATTCCAAATTCCAATCACCGCCAATCGCGGCATTGCCGGTGACATCCGTAGATGCCGCGACGTCGGCGCCCGTCAGAAACGCAAGCTGCTCGGCCAAGGCGGCACCGGCCTCGCCTTGCGCGATGCTGCAGCCGTAGAACAGCAGATCGCCGTCGCTGGTGAGAGCGTTCCCCCAGCTGCGCAGCGCTTCCGCATACACGTGCACAGTCGCCGCATCGAGGGTCGACGCACCAAGGGTTATCCGGCCAGCCACCCCGTGCGAAACGACATGCAGCGCTGAAACGTCAGTCCGTCCCGCAAGAACGTTCGTGACTTGCGCGATTCCGTCGGCGGCGCTGTCCAAGATGATCACTTCCGCGCCCGCACCGCAGGCGTCAACCAGGCTCGCGTAATCCTTGACTGCGGAATCGACGAAGAAGATTTCGCTCGCAGACGGGGATAAGGCGCGTTCTGCGGGATCTAACGGGGTGGTGCCGGCGTCCGGCGCTCGGAGTACGTCGGCGCCTGCGGCTTGCAGTACGAGAATCGAGGCGTCGGCAGACAGGAGCAGGCGGGGCTCGAGGGCCTCCATGCGCATCTTGCGCCTCGGGGATGGCGCCTTGCGCCGCTGCCGGGGTCCGAACCTGAGCGCGTCCAGGAACAGTCTCGAGAATCTACGTAGACCCCCCCTAACTGACATGGACCCGCTTCCCCCCTCCGGATCGGCGCCCGCATTGCCGGTGGTCCGCACGCACCGGCCCCCGAGGCATTATTGCCGCCGCGTAGGTCCAATGCAATAGAGAAGAGAACGCTGCCCACGCTACCGCCGCAAGCAAGAAGAACCGACATTCGCGAGAACGCCAGGGTTTCTCGTTAGAGGTGCGTCCACTCCAGTACTCTCGTACTAGGAGCAGCCCCCTCAACCCTCCGTCTCCTGGGCGATAGTCCCGCCTAATGCGGAGGGTGACGCTCCATCCGCTGTAGCAGGCGCCGGTAAAGTAGCAGCAGGCCGAACAGGGCTGAGGAGCAACGCCACGATCAGCACCGAGACGACCACCAGCAGCGTGCCGGCCCACTCCCTGCCTCGCATTTCCGCGCGGCCCGCGATATCCGAAAGGTCCTCGATAGATCGCCTTGCGCTGCGCGGTCAAGGTTTCGCTCGTCTCGAGCAGAATGGTCGCGCGTTCCTTCTGAATGATCGACGCCATCTGCTCGAGGGTCGCCCGGCGCTCGTGCTCGATCCGCGCAAACAGGTCCTGTAGCGCGGCGACCCGCTCCTGCGACAGCTGCGCCGGCATGCCGGCCATCTCGCGCACCGCGGAATCGGCGGTCGCGGTGAGTCCGCCGATGCTTTGGCAAGCAAGCGCTGCGATTCGTCCATCGCCAGGGTGTTGTGGGTCAGGACCTCGGCTTGCCAGCGCAGGGCATACGGCGTGCGCTGCGCGAGGAACAGCGCGCGCTCGCCGAGCAGCCGCGCCTGTTCGGCCTGCTGGACCGCGGCGCGCAGCGAACTGATGGCCCCTTCACCGCCTTCGGCGGAGATCGAGCCTGCGCGGGGCAAATCTGAAAGCCGGACATAGGCAACCTCTGTCGCGGTCTTTCGCTCGCCCGGCCAGCTGAGAATGCGCTCGCGCAGCGCGGCAGCGCGTCGGCGCATCCGCCCAGCGCTCGGCGAGCTTCCATGCATCCGCCTCGTTCAGTTCCAGCGCCTTGAGGAGGTTCGCCTGCGGACTGTCGGAAGGCTTGCCTTTGGCTTCGTTGCGCATGCCGTCGGCAACCAGGGTGGTGTGCGTGACCATGTCGAGCAGCGCGTCCACCGGATCGGGCCCGTCACGATCCCGACCAGCGCGGTACCGAGCGCCAGTCGGTTGTTGAGGCTGAACCGCCGCACCTCCGGATCCTTGTCCAGGGTGCCGGGCGCGGTCGCTGCCGTGACGCGCGCCAAGTGCCGTGTCGGCGAGCGCCAGGAGTTGGCTCTGCAGGCGCGTCGCGTCGGCGCTCGCCGCAGTCACGCGCGCGCTCGCGCGTATCGCCGCCGCCGGCGCCCGGTTTCGGCGGCGTGGGTCCCCCCGCGCAAGCGGCGAGCACCACGACCGCAGGCCATGCCGACTGCGAGTCGAAAGCGCGATAGGCCCAGTATACTGTTCCATGGGGCAGCGTCAGATCAGGCTCCCTGGAGCCCACTGATTCAGTGCAATGGGAATTGTGCGCCACGGGGTCGCCTGATTCGCAACACCGTCGTAGGACAGGAGAAAAGAAAAAGCCCGGCCTCCTCGCGGGGCCGGGCTTTCGGAGATGGCCTGGCGGTGACCTACTTTCGCGTGCGAATGCACACTATCATCGGCGCAAACCCGTTTCACGGTCCTGTTCGGGATGGGAAGGCGTGGTTCCAGGTTGCTATAGCCGCCAGATAGACTGGGCTCGCCCCTCGAGCGGGATGTCCCGCCGTCGGCACGAGCCGCGATCCGGAATGAAGTGAAGCTTCTGGGGTAGAGATCGCGCCAAGCGCGCTATAAGCCGCTCGCTGTGCTCACGGTTATAGGGTCAAGCCACACGGGCAATTAGTACAGGTTAGCTCAAGGCCTCACGGCCCTTGCACACCCAGCCTATCAACGTCCTGGTCTAGGACGACCCTTTAGGGAGGTCAAGCCTCCGGGAAGTCTCATCTTGGGGCAGGTTTCCCGCTTAGATGCTTTCAGCGGTTATCCCTTCCGCATATAGCTACCCGACGATGCCACTGGCGTGACAATCGGTACACCAGGGATGCGTCCACTCCGGTCCTCTCGTACTAGGAGCAGCCCCCCTCAAACTTCCAACGCCCACGGTAGATAGGGACCAAACTGTCTCACGACGTTTTAAACCCAGCTCACGTACCACTTTAAATGGCGAACAGCCATACCCTTGGGACCGGCTACAGCCCCAGGATGTGATGAGCCGACATCGAGGTGCCAAACTCCCCCGTCGATATGAACTCTTGGGAGGAGATCAGCCTGTTATCCCCGGCGTACCTTTTATCCGTTGAGCGATGGCCCTTCCATACAGAACCACCGGATCACTTTGACCTGCTTTCGCACCTGCTCGACTTGTCCGTCTCGCAGTCAAGCACGCTTTTGCCAATGCACATTGAGGCACGATTTCCGACCGTGCTAAGCGTACCTTCGTACTCCTCCGTTACTCTTTGGGAGGAGACCGCCCCAGTCAAACTGCCTACCATGCACGATCCCCGGCCCGGATGACGAGCCTAGGTTAGAACCGCAAAACAATCAGGCTGGTATTTCAACGTTGGCTCCACGATGGCTAGCGCCACCGCTTCAAAGCCTCCCAGCTATCCTACACAGATCGGTTCACAGTCCAATGCAAAGTTACAGTAAAGGTGCACGGGGTCTTTCCGTCTAGCCGCGGGTAGATTGCATCATCACAACCATTTCAACTTCGCTGAGTCTCTGGAGGAGACAGTGTGGCCAGCGTTACGCCATTCGTGCAGGTCGGAACTTACCCGACAAGGAATTTCGCTACCTTAGGACCGTTATAGTTACGGCCGCCGTTTACTGGGGCTTCGATCAGGAGCTTGCACCCCATCACTTAACCTTCCAGCACCGGGCAGGCGTCACACCCTATACGTCCACTTTCGTGTTTGCAGAGTGCTGTGTTTTTAATAAACAGTCGCAGCCACCGATTCTCTGCGACCTCATTGGGCTCCAGCTGTACGCCTTCACCTACTAGAGGCACACCTTCTTCCGAAGTTACGGTGTCAATTTGCCGAGTTCCTTCTCCCGAGTTCTCTCAAGCGCCTGAGAATATTCATCTCGCCCACCAGTGTCGGTTTTCGGTACGGTCCCGCCATGACTGAAGCTTAGAGGCTTTTCCTGGAAGCAGGGTATCCGCAGCTTCCCGCTCCGAAGAGCAGTCGTCGTCGCGTCTCGGCTAAGCCACGCGGATTTGCCAACGCGGCACGCCTACTCGCTTAAACCGGGACAACCAACACCCGGCCTGCATAACCTTCTCCGTCCCCTCATCGCATCACGTGCGAGGTACAGGAATATTGACCTGTTTTCCATCAGCTACGCCTTTCGGCCTCGCCTTAGGAGCCGACTCACCCTGCGCCGATGAACGTGGCGCAGGAAACCTTGGGCTTACGGCGACAGGGCTTTTCACCCTGTTTAACGCTA
>CAWALA010000001.1:10000-252066 GCA_963782655.1 uncultured beta proteobacterium
CGTCACGCCGAGCGCCACCTTCGAGGCCATGCCGAGGCCGAACCAGACGCCGAAGATCGGCGCCAGGATGACGCGCGGCATCGAGTTGACCGCCTTGATGTACGGATCGAAGCAGCGCCGCCGCGGTCGGGCTGAGCGCGAGCCACAGGCCGATCGCCAGGCCGAGCACGGTGCCGATGACGAAGGCGAGCAGCGGTCTCGACCAGCGTCACCCACAGGTGCGCGTAGATCGAGCCGCGAGGAGAACCAGTCCCAGATCCGCGCCGAGCACCTCGAGCGGCTCGCCGAAGAAGAAGGCCGCCTTGTTGCGGGTTGTCGAAATAGAACGGCGGCAGCAGCGTCGGGTGCGTGGTCGACGTGCCAGACCGGCGAACAGCGCCGGCCAGCAGCAGCAGCTGCCAGACGCGCAGCGACCTACTGATTGCTTCTGCTGCGCATAGCCCTTGAGCACTTCTTCCTTCATCGCGTGCCAGATTTCCGTGTGCAGCTCGATGAAGCGCGGCGTGAGGCGGATCTCGGCGACGTCGCGCGGCCGCGGCAGGTCGATCTCGAACTCGCCGATCGGGTGCGACTCCGGCCCGGCCGACAGCACCACCACGCGGTCGGAGAGCGAGATCGCCTCCTCCAGGTCGTGGGTGATGAACACCACCGACTTGCGGTCCGCCGACCAGAGCTCGAGCAGTTCGTTCTCCATCAGCTGGCGCGTCTGGATGTCGAGCGCCGAGAACGGCTCGTCCATCAGGATGATCTGCGGGTCGAGGATCAGCGTCTGCGCCAGCGCCACGCGCTTGCGCATGCCGCCGGAGAGCTGGTGCGGGTAGCGGTCGCCGAAGCCGCGCAGCCCGACGCGCTGCAGCCAGTCCTCCGCCCTGCGCGACAGCGCCTCCTCGCGCGCCACGCCGCGGAACTCCAGCCCGACGGTGACGTTGTCGCAGCGCGGTGCGCCAGGGCATCAGCGCCTCGGTCTGGAACAGGTAGCCCGCCTTGCGGTTGAGCCCGGCCAGCGGCTCGCCGAACACGCGCACCGTCGCCGGCCGAGGGCTGCGAGCAGGCCCGGCCGCGACGTTGAGCAGCGTCGACTTGCCGCAGCCGGTGGGCCCGACCACCGAGACGAACTCGCCCGGGCGCGACCACGCAGCGTGGTGTCCCGGATCGCGGTGTAGCGCGCCGCCGTCCTGCGCGACGAAGGTGACGGTGATGTGCTCCAGCGCGAGCGCCGGCGCCGCGGCCTGCATCGCGCGCTACTTCTTCTTGCCGTACTTCGCGAGCGCCTTCTTCACGAACTCGTTGGTGTAGGTCTCGCGCGAGATCGATCTCGGCGGGCTTGATGCTTCGGATTGAACGAGGCCAGCGCCTTCAGCGTGGTCTTGGCGCCGGCCTCGCTGAACAGGCCGTCCTTGCGAGATACGCCGTCTTCACGTTGTTGTAGGCGAACAGGTACATCGCCTTGTTGCCGAGCAGGTACTCCTCCGGCACCGTCGCGCAGGATCTGCTGCGGCGTGGCCTCCTGCATCCACGATCAGCGCGCGCACCATGGCGTTGGTCAGCGCCTGCACCGTGTTCGGGTTCTTCTTCACGAACTCGATCGGCGCGTACAGGCTCGCCGCCGGCATCGGCCCGCCGAACAGCTTCTCGGTGCCCTCCAGCGTGCGCGTCTCGGCGATCACCTTGACCTTGCCGTCCTTCTCGAGCATGGTCACCGCCGGATCGGTCTGCGAGATCACGTCCACCCTGCCCTGGTCCATCGCGGCGATCGACGTTCGCGCCCGCGCCGATGCCGATGATCGACACGTCCGTCGGCTTGAGCCCGCCCTTGGCGAGCAGGACAGTTGACCACCATGTTGGTGCTCGAGCCCGGCGCGCTGACGCCGACCTTGAGCCCCTTCAGGTCCTTGGGCGACTTGTAGCTTGCCGGCCAGCTTGCGTCGCGATCGCCGACGCTGATCTGCGGCGCGGCGCCCGGCAGCACGAAGGCCTGGAAGGTACTGCTTCCTCGACTGCATGTTGATGGTGTGCTCGTAGGCGCCCGACACCACGTCGGCGCTGCCGCCGACCACCGCCTCGCAGCGAGCGCGTGCCGCCGGCGAAATCGCTGATGCGGACGTTGAGCCCCTCGTCCTTGAAGTAGCCCAGCCGCTCGGTGATCGGTGAGCGGCAGGTAGTAGAGCGCGACCTTGCCGCCGACCGCGATGTGCACGTCGCGCTTCTCGATCTGCGCTTGCGCGGCCTGCAGGCCGGCGATGCCAGCACGGCGAACGCCGAACGGATGGCAACTTCATGGACTCCTCCTCCGATGCCGCGTCTTGAGTGCCGCAGCGAAAATGTTACTAGATCCCGCGCCGGTCGAGCAGCGCCTGCGAGATGCGTGCCGACGTCGACGTACTCGAGCTCGCCGCCCGAGCGGCACGCCGCGCGCGATGCGGCTGACGCGGACTGCCGCGCGCGCGCAGCATCTCGGCGATGTAGTGCGCGGTCGCCTCGCCCTCGTTGGTGAAATTGGTGGCGAGGATCACTTCCTGCACCTCGCCGTCGCCGACCCGCGCCAGCAGCCGGTCCAGGCCGATGTCGCGCGGGCCGACGCCGTCCAGCGGCGACAGCCGGCCCATCAGCACGAAGTACATGCCCGAGTAGCTCAGCGTCTGCTCGACCATCGCCAGGTCGGCGGGCGTCTCGACCACGCACAGCAGCGACGCGATCGCGCCGCGGCGAGCGGCACAGCGCGCAGACCTCCTCCTCGGTGAAGTTGTTGCACCGGCTGCAATGCCGCACCGTGCGCCAGCGCATCCGCCAGCGCACGCGCCAGCGTCTCGGCGCCGGCGCGGTCGTGCTGCAGCAGGTAGTAGGCCATGCGCTGCGCCGAGCGCGGCCCGACGCCGGGCAGCACGCGCAGCGCCTCGATCAGGCGCTCGAGACCCCTGGCGCCCGGGACCGGTATCCCTGCTTCATCGGCGTCAGAACGGCAGCTTGAGCCCGGGCGGCAGGCCCATGCCGGCGGTCAGGCTGCCCATCTTCTCCGCCACCGTCGCCTCCACGCGGCGCGCCGCATCGTTGAACGCCGCGACCACCAGGTCCTCCAGCATTTCGCGGTCGTCGCCGACCAGCGAAGGATCGATGGTGACGCGCTTCACCTCGTGCTTGCAGGTCATCACGCACCTTCACCATGCCGGAGCCCGACTGGCCCTCGACTTCGATGCGTGCCGAGCTGCTCCTGCATGCGGCGCATGTTCTCCTGCATCATCTGCGCCTGCTTCATCATCTGGCCGATATTGCCTTTCATGTGCGATCTCCGCTAGTCTTGTCGCCGTTCCCGGACGCTCGAGTCGACGACCTTGCCGTCGAACAGGTTGACCAGGTCCTGCACGAAACCGTCGCCCTGCACCGCGCGCGCCGCTTCCGCGCGGCGCGCGTCGCGATCCTCCGCGTCCTCGACGGCGGCGCGTCGCGCCGCGCCACCTCGCCGGCCGACACCTTGCACGCGCACGGCTGCCTGCCGAAATGCTGCTCGAGCGCCGCCTTGCAGCTTGTCCTGGTAGCTGCGCTCGGCGAGATGGCCCATCGACTTCGGCACCACCAGCTCGAAGCACGCCGTCCGCGTGGCGCGACAGGTCGGAGTTGCGCGCCAGCTCGCGCGCCGCCCCGGTGACCGGCAGCTGCTGCACCAGCTCCGGCCAGTCGCCTTCGAACGGCGCGGCCCGGGCGCGCCGGCAGCCGGCGGCTTGGCCTGCGGCGCCGCGACGGCGCCACCGCCGGTCGTCTGCGTGGCCGGCGCCGTCTCCGGGCGGAATGCCAGCATGCGCAGCAGCGTCATGACGAAGCCGGCGTGCTCATCGGGCGCGAGCGGCAGGTCTTCGCGCCCCTGCAGCGCGATCTGGTAGTAGAGCTGCACCGTCTCCGGATCGAGGCGCCGCGCCAGCGCGACGATGCGCTCGCGCTCCGGCAGCGTCGTCCTCCAGCGCGTCGGGCACGGCCTGCGCGAGCGCCACGCTGCAGCAGCAGGCCGGCCAGGTCCTGCAAGCGCGGCGTCGAACGACAGGCTGCGCGCCTGCATCTCGTCGGCGATCGCCAGCCAGCGCGCGGCCCGTCGCCGCGCGGCCACCGCCTCGAGCAGCCGCAGCAGGTAGCTCTGCGTCGACCGCGCCCAGCATCTCGCGCACGCCTGCCGGCGGCGACGCTTGCCGCCGCCGTGCGCGATCGCCTGGTCGAGCAGCGAAAGCGCGTCGCGCATGCTGCCGGCGGCGGCGCGCGCGATCAGCGGCAGCGCCTCGCGCTCGAACGCGATCTTCTCCGCCTCGAGCAGCCGCTGCCAGGTGCGCGGCGATCGCCGCGCGCGGCATCTGCTTCAGGTTGAACTGCAGGCAGCGCGACAGCACCGTCACCGGGATCTTCTGCGGATCGGTGGTGGCGAGGATGAACTTGAGGTGCTCCGGCGGCTCTTCCAGCGTCTTCAGCATCGCGTTGAAGGCGGAGTTCGAGAGCATGTGCACTTCGTCGATCACGTACACCTTGAAGCGGCCGCGCGTCGGCGCGTACTGCGCGGTGTCGAGCAGCTGGCGCATCTCGTCGACCCTGGTGTTGGTCGCCGCGTCGACTTCGAGCAGGTCGACGAAGCGCCCGCCGTCGATCTCCGGGCAGGCGCTGCACTTGCCGCAGGGCTCCGGCGTGATGCCGGTCTCGCAGTTCAGGCACTTCGCGAGGATGCGCGCCAGCGTGGTCTTGCCGACGCCGCGCGTGCCGGTGAACAGGTAGGCGTGGTGCAGGCGCTTCTGCTCCAGCGCGTGGCGCAGCGCCCGCACCACGTGCTCCTGCCCGACCAGGCTGGCGAAATCCCGCGGCCGCCACTTGCGGGCAAGGACCTGATAGCTCATGCCGATTCTACGGCCGGAGAATGCTAGTGGCGAGCCTGACCCCGGCACTTGCAGGATCCAGCTGTGGCTGCTTCCTTCCGGACCTGACCAGGTTCACCAGGCTGCAATGCGGGGAGGCCCGCCGTTAGACGTGCGAACAAGTGTCGATTATGCCGTAAGCGAGTTGTCAGCATCCAGTCAGGCTGTCGACCACGGCTTGGCCTAGGCTTGGGCTGCAATCCTCCTCCACCGCGGAGCGCATAACTGCGGTGGCTTCGACGTCCTGGGGCGCGAGCCTCAGGACGTTTTCTTTTGCGCATGCGGATCTGGCGGAGAGAGTGGGATTCGAACCCACGGTACGCTATTAACGTACACACGCTTTCCAAGCGTGCGCCTTCAGCCGCTCGGCCATCTCTCCGATCCCGTGCGAGGCGCGAATTCTAGCAAACGCCCGCTGTCCGGTGCGCTTCTCAGGACGCGGAAGCACCCTCCAGCACCATCTTGATCTTGAACGCGGTCAGCACCAGCCACAACACGACGAGCAGGAAGAAGGCGACCAGGCCGATATGCGCGTCGATAATGACGCGCGGCGTGATGAGGCGCGTGAACCTGGTGACCGGCGAGGTGACGGTCTTGAACAGGTTGTAGACGATGTTCTGGTCGCGCTTGGCGCCGGCGATCACCCAGAGCACGCCCTGCCCGAGGAAGGCGACGCCCGCCACTTCGGTCAGCGCCTTCAGAATTACGATAATCTCGTACATGGGACCCTGGACCGGACAATTCGATGGAACACTGGCTATCTTACCTGCGCGGCCGCGCTGCTGGAGGCCTTCAGCCGGCCGCGGATGCGATTGACGCATACCGCGCCGCGCTGCGCGCTGAAGCCGGATTTTCACCGCAGCGCCGAACCGCCTGGCCTATACTGCTTGCCTCGCTGCAGCGCTTTGAGGAGGCGAAGCAAACTTTCCGCGCCGTGCTGCTCTTGGATCCCGGCAACGCGGTGGCGCATTTCAATCTCGGTTACGTCTGCGACAAGCTCGGCCAGTTCGAGGAGGCCATCCAGGCATTCCAGGAATCGACCCGCCTGAATCCCAAGATCGACCGCGCCTGGTACGGCCTGGGCCTGTGCCACGCGCATCTCGGCCAGCACGCGGAAGCCGCCGCGGCGCTCGAACAGGCGGCCAACCTGCAGCCGATGAATCCGCACGCCTGGTACGCCCTCGGCATGGCTCACCACGCTGTCCACAGTCCCGACAAGCGTCGAAGGCCGTCGCCCTGCATCTCGTGCGCTTCGACCCGAGTATGGCGCGGCGGCTGATCCTCGACGCCGAGCGCAGCGACCTCGCCTATCTGGTCAAGGATCTCGTGGTTTGACCGACCCTTCCGCCGTCTGAAAAAACAAAGCCCGCCGAAGCGGGCCTTGTTCGAGTCTGCGCGCAGTCGCTACCTCGCTTCGCTCACCACCGTGTCGCCCCTCAGGTGCGGGTAGCGCACGTGCTCCACCAGCTCCTGCACCTCCTTGCGACGGCGGCGCGGTCAGCAGGCTGACGATCGATGATCGTGATCAAGCCCGACCGGCAGGCCGAACATGCCCGCCGACACCGGGCTCAGGCCGAACCACAGGTCCATCTTCGGCACGCCCATGTTGGTGAAGAACGGGTAGGTGCGCACCATGTAGTAGACGCAGATCGCCCAGCCCCGCCACCATGCCGACGATCGCGCCCCACTTGTTGGCGCGCTTCCAGAACACGCCCATCACCAGCGGCGGGAAGAACGCCGAGGCCGCCAGCGAGAACGCCGCACCGACCAGGAACAGGATGTCTCCCGGCTTGAGCGAGGTCACGTAGGCCGCGATGATCGCCACGACCACCAGCAGGACCTTGGAGATCGTCACGCGCTTCGTGGTCGAAGCATGCGGGTCGATCATCTTGTAGTACAGGTCGTGCGACAGCGCGTTGGCGATCGTCAGCAGCAGGCCGTCCGCGGTCGAGAGCGCCGCCGCCAGGCCGCCGGCCGCGACCAGCCCCGACACCACGTAGGGCAGGCCCGCGATCTCCGGCGTCGCCAGCACGATCAGGTCGCCGCCGATCACCACCTCGGCCCACTGCACGATGCCGTCCTTGTTGATGTCGGTGATGTTCAGCAGCCCCGGATCCACCTTCGCCCATGCCGCCGCCCACGCCGGCAGCGACGCGAACTGAGCTGCCCACCAGGTTCGAGTACATGTCGTACTTGGCGAGCACCGCCAGGCAGGGCGCGGTGAAGTACAGCAGGAAGATGAAGAACAGCGACCAGAACACCGAGACGCGCGCCTGCTGCACGCTGGGCGTGGTGTAGTAGCGCATCAGGATGTGCGGCAGCGCCGCGGTGCCGAACATCATGCAGAACACGATGCCGATGAAGTTCAGGCGCGCGGTGTCCTGCGCCGCTCTCGTCCTTGCCCGGGAACGCCTGCGCGTGCGGCCGCGGCGGCGCCGCGCGCGCCGCGAGGCCCGCCTCACGCGTCCACACCGCCTTCGCCGCAGCCACGTCCTTGGGATAGGCCGCAACCGCCTTCTCCGCCGCCGCGATCTTGTCGGCGGGCGCATTCGCCGCCTTCGCGTCGGCAAGGTCCTTCTCGACCTTGGCCTTGCCGTCGGCAAACGCCTTGTCCGGCGTCCGCGAGCGCTGCTTTGCCTGCGGCCGCCCGGTCGGCGAAGATCTTGCGGACCTCCTGCTCCTTCGGATCCGCGGTGATCTTCTTCTCCAGCTCGCCGACCTTCTGCAGCGTGTAGCCGTAGGCAAGCTGCGGAACCGGGATGCCGGTGTGCTTGATGCCCAGCCAGACCACCGGCGTCATGTAGGCGATGATCAGAATGATGTACTGGGCCACCTGCGTCCAGGTCACCGCCTTCATGCCGCCCAGCATCGAGCAGACCAGGATGCCCGCCGAGGCCGACGAACACGCCGACGCCGAACTCCAGGCCGGTGAACCGGCTGGTGATCAGGCCGACGCCGTAGATCTGCGCCACGACGTAGACGAACGAGCAGGTGATCGCGGAGATGATGCCGATGGTGCGCACGATGTTGCCGCCGTAGCGCTCGGCGAGGAAGTCGGGAATCGTGAACTGGCCGAACTTGCGCAGGTAGGGCGCGAGGAACAGCGCCACCAGGCAGTAGCCGCCGGTCCAGCCCATCACCCAGGCGAGTCCGTCGATAGCCGCCGAGGAACAGCGTGCCGGCCATGCCGATGAAGGAGGCCGCGCTCATCCAGTCGGCGCCGGTCGCCATGCCGTTGAAGAACGCCGGCACGCGGCGTCCCGCGACGTAGTACTCGGCGACCTCCGCGGTGCGGCTCATGATGCCGATGCCGGCATACAGGCCGATGGTCGCGAACAGGAACCAGTAGCCGATCCATGCGCGCGACATGCCCATCTGCTCGGCGATCGCGAGCGCGAGCACGAAGGCGATGAAGCCGCCGGTGTAGAAGGTGTAGTACTTCTTGAGCTGGCTGTTGAACGTCTTCTGCGAGAAGACCTGGCTGCTCATTCGAGGTCTCCTTCGTCCACGTTGTACTCCAGGTCGAGCTTGCGCATCAGTATCGGCGTAGATGCCGATGATCGCCACGTAGATGGCGAGCGAGCCCTGCGCCGACATGTAGAAGCCGAGCGGAAAGCCGAAGAACGTGATGCCGTTCAGTTCCCGCGCGTACCAGGCTTCGACGAACGTGACGAGGAACCAGACGAACAGCAGGATCCCCGTGATAGACGAGATTCTTGCGCCAGTACTCCTGGTGCTTTTCTGTGAGCTGCATCGATCCCTCCCCTGGGTGATAGCCGCCAAATCCTGAAACAGCAGGCTTACGACTATCTTACATACTTCACGCACGACGCCAAATGGTGCGCCGCAATACCGCTACAGCTGGTAATCCAGCGAAAGACGCTTCTGCAGATCCCGCGCGATGCGCAGCGCCTCCTTGAGACACCCTTGCATCAGCCGGTTGAGATCCGCAGGCGCGATTCGATTGGCGGCCTCCCGCTGCCCTTCGGGAAGCAGCACTTGTGCCTGCAGCCGCAATCGCTGGATCAGGTAGAAGGCATCCACCGCCGCCGCGGCTTCCGATTCACTCATGGCGCGCGCATCGCGCAGCGCGCGCAGGCGATCGGCGGTATTGGTCTGCGGCGCTCCGAGGGCAAGAGCGTGAATCCGGGCCGCATCGACGAAGATGCGCGCGCCCTGCAATTTCAGGTTGAGGGACCCGGGTGCGCCGGATTCGTCGCCGCTCGCAAACCCGCCGAAGCGGGTAAGCCCGGGCCGCGCCTGGAGCGCAGCCTGCGCCATGTGGCGCAGGAAGGCCGGCTGGCTGCGGATGCGCGCCGATACCCACTCGCGCAGCGCGACGGCCAGCGTGGCGTCGCCGTAGAGCGGACGAAAATCGAAGCAAATCGCCGCGTCCAGCAATGCCTTGGGCGAAGTCGTTTCAATCCAGCCGGCCATCTTTGCCTGCCATTCCTCGAGAGACAGGCACAGCGCGGGGTTCGAGGCCATGACGTTGCCTTTGCACAACGGAAAGCCGCATGCGTCCAGCGCCTCGTTCACGCGTCGCGCAAACGGCAGCATCCGGGAGCGGGTCTGCGCGGCAGCGGCGCCGTCGTGCGCGGCAAACACGAGGCCATTGTCCTGGTCGGTGCTCAAGGTCTGCTCGAACCGTCCCTCGCTGCCGAACGCCAGCCAGCACCAGCTGACGCGTTCCAGGTCGTATTGCTTGCGCACGATCTCGATCACCCGCTGGCTCAGGCGGTCGTTGAGAACCGACACGAACAGCGTGAGCTGCTCCGGCGACACGCCCTGCCCCACGAGCAGCACCGTCAGCTTGCGGATCTCGGCGGCGACCCGGGCCAGGCTCTCGACGTCCGCCGCGAGCCTCAGTGCCGTGGTGATCTCTCCCAGGCCGAGCCTCTGCAGCGCAAACAGGTCACGCTCGGACACGATGCCGACCAGCCGGCTTTCGTCCATGACCAGAACGTGCCGGATCCCGCGCGAAGTCATCAGGATCGCGGCCTCGTACGCGAGCGCGTGCGACGGCAGCGCCACCGGATCGCGCGTCATGAATCTCGTCCAGGCGCTTGTGCCGCGCGTCCTCCGCCGTGACCTTCACCATGTCGTGCGAGGTCACGATGCCCACGGGCCGCGCGCCGGCATCCACCACCACGATCGACCCGACCCGTTCCGCGCGCATCAGCGCGGCCGCCTCGCGCCACGCGTGCGCCGTGCGTCACAGGTGACCGGCGCGCGCTGCACGAGCGAGCGCAGCGGACGCGCGAAGGTCTGCTGCTCGCCGGCGAGGCGGCGGTCCAGCGGGTCGCGCTGCTCTAGCACGGGTTGACCCTCTCAGTACTGCAGCCGGGCATAGTAGGTCTCGCGCGAAGTCTCCAGCGCCTGGCGCAGCGTAAGCACGCCGCGCTCGGCGAGCAGCGGTACCAGCTTGAGGAAGATCTCCCCCGTCAGCAGCGCGTCGCCGAGCGCGGTGTGGCGGCCGATCAGGCGCACGCCCAGGCGTTCCGCAATCGATTCGAGGCGGTGGTCCTGCTGCGCCGGATGCACGGCCGCCGACAGCAGCAGCGTATCCAGCACCGGCTGCGCGAACCGGACGCCGGTGCTCGCCTCCTTCAGCTCGAGGAAGCGCATGTCGAAGGCGGCGTTGTGCGCGACGAGCACGGTCTCCTCGCAGAAACGATGGAACAGCGGCAGCACCTGCTCGATGCCCGGCTGGCCCTGCAGCGCGCGCGGCTGGATGCCGTGGATGCGCATCGATTCCCGGTTCAGGGGCCGCCGCGGATCCACCAGCTGCTCGAACACTTCGTTCTTCAGCATGCGCCCGTTGACGATGCGCACCGCGCCGATGCTGATGATTTCGTCGCCGGCCGAGGGCTCCAGCCCGGTGGTTTCCGTATCGAACGCCGTATAGGCAAGCTCGACGAGCCTGCGCTCCTGCTGCGCCGCGGCGGTGCCACTGCTGCGGAACAGGTCGAAGTCATAGTACTCCGGGCGGCTTTCCAGCGGCGCGGCCGGCGCGCGCAGCGCCACCGGCGCAACCTCCGCGGCCGGCACCAGGAAACGGAACTTGGCGCCGCCCGCGCCTTCGGTCTGCAGCCAGACTTCGCCCCCGTGGCGTTCGAGCACGTCGCGCACGCTGAGCGGGCTCCCTCGGAGCCGATCTGCATCGGCGCGGATTCCCATGCCTGCAGCGCTTCGCGCGCGACGCTCGCACCCGCCCACCCGAGGTCCAGCTCGGCGAGCGCGCCTTCCTTGTGCGCGGACAGGCGCAGCGCGCGCACGCCGAAGTTCTCGCGCAGGCGCGCCGCGAGAAACGCGAGCGCCTGCACGAACGCGAAGCTGTCCACGCGAATCCAAAGGGTCTCGTCGACGTCGATGAGCTCAGTGGGCACGCCGAGCGTCGCCTCGATGCGCTGGCGCGCGACCTCCAGCAGGTCCAGCACCCGCATGTCCTCGAGCGTCAGGTTCGCCTTGAGCGCATCGGCGTAATCGCGCAGGGCCTCGTTCAGCTTCTGCGTGAGACCCTGCGACTCCATCGCCACGATCGCCACGAAACGCGCGCGCCCTTCGGGTGGCATGTCGGGGAATGACGTGAGATTCTCGGCCGCGGCCCGGATGTTCGCTACCGGCGCGCGCACATCCGCGGCGAGCACCCGCAACAGGGCGCGCCGTGTCGTTTCCTGGCCGAGCAGGCCCGTCACGTCCTCCAGCGCCAGCACGACGCCCGCCGCCTCCCCGCCCGAATCGAGGAACGGAGCTGCCTTCACCCTGAGCAGCCTGCCCGCGGCCGTCGCTGCGACGAAGCGCGTGGTCGGCGGCGCTTCGCTGGCATTGGCCTTGGGCTGGAGCTTCTCCATCGCGTGCGCGATCTGTTCGCGGTCGACCAGCGTGAACACCGAGCGCCCGAGCCCGACGAGCCGCGCGAGCCGCGCCGCGCCGAACAACGCCCGCGCCTGCTCGTTGTACAGCAGGATGCGGCCCTCGGCGTTGCACACCAGCACTCCCTCCGACAGCTCGGACATGAGCGCGGCAAGGCGGTTGCGCTCCTCGCCGAGCTGCGCGCCGGATTCCCGCGCACGCTGCTCGAAGTCGCGTCGCAGCGCATGGTGCGCCTCCGCCAGGCGATTGATGGCGGCCGCCGCCTCGGCGACCTCGCGTGCTCCCCCGGTACTGACGCGCAACGCCTCATTGGCTCCCGCCACCACCGTGGTCTGCTCCGCGAGCGCGCGCACCGCCGTGACGTACTGGGCGAACAGCCACTTGACCGCCGCAGCGCACACGAACAGCAGGATCCCCGCGACGAAGACCAGCGCCGGCAGGCGCTCTGCCAGGATGCGCCCCAGGGTTTCCCGGTCCGCGGCCGGCAGTCCCGCGCCGAGCACGACGCCGAGCGCGGCGGCCACGCCGAGCACCGCAAGATAGAGCACGAGCACCCAGAGGACGAGCTTGTGCCGCGCCTTCATGCTGGCGCGAGCAGCGCGTTGATCTGCGCGACCAGTTCCGCGTTGGAAAACGGCTTGGTCACGTAGAGGTCGGCGCCCAGCGACACGCCCTTGCTCACTTCGACGTCACGCCCCTTCGCCGAGAGCATGACGATCTTGATTCCGCGCCATTCGGGGCGCTCGCGCATGCGCTGGCAGACCTCGTAGCCGTTGCGCTTGGGCATCATCACGTCGAGCAGCACCAGGTCCGGGTGGTGCTCGGCCACCATCTGCAGCGCCACTTCGCCGTCGCCGCGCCACGAGCACCTCGAAGCCTTCGCGCCGCAGGAGGAATTCGAGCGAAATGACGATGTTCTGCTCGTCATCCGCGATCAGCACTTTGCGGGTCATGCGGCGCGCTCCTTCGTGCCGGCCGGCGTCACGTCAGCGCGCCGGCCATCGCGGCGGGCGCCGTGGCCTGCCGCAGCGCCGGCAAGGTGAAGGAAAAGCACGCGCCGGCGCCAGCCTGGCTCTCGACCCACAGCCGCCCGCCGAGGTGCTCGACGATCTGGCGGCTGATGGGCAGGCCCGAGCCCGGTGCCCTGCGGCTTGCCGGTGAGCGTATCGCCGGCCTGGCGGAATTTCTCGAAGATGATCTCCTGGTCTGCAGCGCTCGATGCCCGGGCCGTTGTCGCGCACGTCGACGCGCACGCAGTCCGCCGGTCGTCGGCCAGCGTCGACCTCGACGCGGCCCTGCGCCGGCATCGCAGAACTTGACCGCGTTCGAGAGCAGGTTCAGCAGCACCTGCATCACGCGGTCCAGGTCGGCGCTGCACCGGCGCGACGCGCTCCGGCAGGTGGGCCTCGACGCTCGATGCCCTTCTCCTTGAACAGCTGGCTCATCGCCGGCGACCGCGTCCTCGACGACCTCCCGCATGTCGAGCCGCGCTGACGTGCCACTCGGCGCTGCCCGACTCCAGCTTGGCGAGGTCGAGCACCTGGTTGATGAGCCGCGTCAGGCGCTCGGTCTCCTTGATGATGATGCCGAGGAACTGCTGCGCGCTGCGTCGGCTCCAGCGCGGGATTGTCGCGCAGGATCTCCGCGAACGCGCGGATCGAGGTGAGCGGCGTGCGCAGCTCGTGCGTCACGGTGGAGACGAAGTCGTCCTTCAGGCGGTCGAGCTCCTGCAGGCGCTCGTTGGCCGCGCGCAGCTCCGCGCGTCGCCGCCTCGAGCTCGCGCGACTTCTGCTCCAGCCGGTGGCTGTAGACGACCACCTGCGAGGCCTCGTCGAGGATCTTGCGCACTTCGTCGAGCGTCGAGCGCCTCCTCCTTCACCACCGAGGCGACCATGATGCGCGCCGAGGCGCGCCGATCGCGCCGGCGAGCTGCGTCTCGACGTAGTGCACGAGCTCCGCATCCGCCGACGAGCGGCTGCTCGGGCCAGCGCACGCCCTGCGCTCGCGCGTAGCCGCGAAACGCGTCGTCGGCGCGCGTCGGCGCCGAGGAAGCGCGCCAGCAGGTCGTGCAGGTCGGTCACCGAGGCGGTGCCGCGCCAGAAGCGCGGCCGGCGCGTCGCCGGGCGCTTGAACACGTCCACGAACAGGCTCGCCTGGCGGTGCTCGTCGGCGCTCGGGCGCGTCCAGCAGCGAGACCGCGACGTAGGCGCCGATGTTGGCGAGCATGCTCCAGATCATGGCGTGCGTGATCTGGTCGAGGCCCGACGAGGCCGAAGAGCTGCCAGCGGCTTGAGCAGCTCGATGCCGAACGGCCCGTGCTCCAGCAAGCCGATCGGCAGCCAGCCCGAGCGCGCGCAGCGCGGGCAGCAGCAGCGTGTAGAACCAGACCGCGAAGCCCGCGACCAGGCCCGCGAGCGCGCCGCGGCGCGTGCCGCCCTTCCAGAAGATGCCGCCGAGCGCGGCCGGCGCGAACTGCGCGACCGCGGCGAACGAGATCAGGCCGATGGAGACCAGCGCGTAGGCCTCGCCGGCGAGCCGGAAGTAGAGGTAGCCGAGCAGCAGGATCAGCACGATCGCGCCGCGCCGGATGCCGAGCAGCAGCGCCGGTGAGGTCGCGCGCGCTCGTTCAGGCGCAGCGCTGCGCATGCGCAGCAGCACCGGCATCACCAGGTCGTTGCACACCATGGTCGAGAGCGCGATGGTCTCGACGATCACCATGCCGGTGGCCGCCGACAGCCCGCCGATGAACACCAGCAGCGCGAGCCACTCCTGCTTCTCCGCCATCGGCAGCGTCAGCACGAAGGTGTCGGCGTCCACGGTGCCGTCGGGAAAGTGCAGCAGCCCGCCGAAGGCGATCGGCAGCACGAAGACGTTGATCGCCAGCATGTAGAGCGGGAACAGCCAGATCGCCTTGTTCAGGTGCCGCTCGTCCTTGTTCTCGATCACCGCCACCTGGAACTGGCGCGGCAGGAACATGATCGCGAGCATCGACAGGATGGTGAGCCAGACCCAGCTCGCGTAGCCGCCGGCGACGCCGCTCGAGCGGCGTGAGCAGCGGGCGCAGCGTCGCGGATCGCGCGCGCGCGCGCGCGAAGATGTCGCCGAAGCCGTCGTAGATGCCGAAGGTGACGAACAGCGCCGACGGCGAGGAAGGCGAGCAGCTTGACCAGCGACTCGAAGGCGATCGCCGCCACCATGCCCTCGTGGTGCTCGGCCGCGTCGAGGTGGCGCGTGCCGAACAGGATGGTGAACGCGGCGAGGATCAGCGCCACCCAGAACGCGGTGTCGCTGCAGGAGCGGGATCGCGCCCGCCTTGTGCGGGCATCACGATCTCGCGGGTACTGCAGCACGATCGGTGAAGCTGTTGGAGATCGCCTTCAGCTGCAGCGAGATGTAGGGCAGGATGCCGATCACCGCGATCACCGTCACCAGGCCGCCGAGCAGCGCGCTCTTGCCGTAGCGCGAGGCGATGAAGTCGGCGAGCGAGGTGATGCGGTTCTCCTTGCTGATGCGGATGATCTTGCGCATCACCAGCCACCACAGCGCGATCATCAGCGTCGGGCCGAGGTAGATCGGCAGGAAGCCGATGCCGTCGCTCGCCGCGCGCCCGACGCTGCCGTAGAAGGTCCACGCGGTGCAGTAGACCGCCAGCGACAGCGCGTAGATGTAGGGATTGGCGATGACGCGAGCGGCCGGCGTCGGCGCGCTTGTCGGCGTAGTAGGCGATCGCGAACAGCAGCCCCAGGTAGGCGAAGGAGGCGACGACGATGACCCAGGCCTCAGGAGCATCGGCGGGCGCCGCTAGTTCGCGCCGCTCGACCACCCAGGCCATCAGCGCGATCAGCAGCGCCCAGGCGGCGAAGACGTAGGCGTAGAGCAGCGGGCACGCCGAACAGCGCGCGCGGGACGTTGAACAGCGCCAGCACCGGGTAGTTGAACAGCACGCAGCCGAGCAGGAACAGCGCGACCAGGCGCTGGCCCTTGCGACTCGAGTCTCCCCCATGCCGCCTCCTTGCAGCCGTCACGACTGTCGCGTCACAAGGTCTGCTTCAGCTGCTCCAGGATCGCCGGGTTCTCCAGCGTCGAGACGTCCTGCGTGATCTCCTCGCCCTTGGCGATCGAGCGCAGCAGGCGGCGCATGATCTTGCCCGAGCGCGTCTTCGGCAGGTTGTCGCCGAAGCGGATGTCCTTCGGCTTGGCGATGGCGCCGATTTCCTTGCCGACCCAGTCGCGCAGCTCCTTGGCGATCTTCTGCGCCTCCTCGCCGCTCGGGCGCGCGCCCTTGAGCACGACGAAGGCGCACACCGCCTCGCCGGTCAGCTCGTCGGGCCGCCCGACCACCGCGGCCTCCGCCACCAGCTTGGTGTTCGCCACCAGCGCCGACTCGATCTCCATGGTGCCGAGGCGGTGGCCGGAGACGTTCAGCACGTCGTCGATGCGGCCCATGATGCGGATAGTAGCCGTCCTCGTCGGTGCTCGCGCCGTCGCCCGCGAGGTAGTACTTGCCCTTGAAGTCCTCCGGGTAGTAGCTCTTCTTGAAGCGCTCCGGATCGCCCCAGATGGTGCGGATCATCGAGGGCCAGGGCCGCTTGATGACGAGGATGCCGCCCTTGCCCTTGCCCACCGAATGGCCGGTCTCGTCGACGATGTCGGCGATGATGCCCGGCAGCGGCAAGCGTGCACGAGCCGGGCTTGGTCGGCGTCGCGCCCGGCAGCGGCGAGATCAGGTGGCCGCCGGTCTCGGTCTGCCACCAGGTGTCGACGATCGGGCAGCGCCCGCCGCCCACCGTCTCGTGGTACCACATCCAGGCTTCGGGGTTGATCGGCTCGCCGACCGTGCCGAGGATGCGCAGCGACTTGACAGGTCGTACTTCTTCGGCAGGTCGCCGCCCGCCTTGATCAGCGAGCGGATCGCGGTCGGCGCGGTGTAGAACACGTTGACCTTGTGGTCCTGGATGATCTTCCAGAAGCGGCCGGCGTCCGGATAGATCGGCACGCCCTCGAACATGACCTCGGTGGCGCCCACCGCGAGCGGGCCGTAGGTGATGTAGGTATGGCCCGGTCACCCAGCCCACGTCCGCCGTGCACCAGAAGACGTCGCGTCGGCTTGTTGTCGAACACCCACTTCATCGTGAGGATCGCCCACAGCAGGTAGCCGCCGGTGGAGTGCTGGACGCCCTTCGGCTTGCCGGTCGAGCCCGAGGTGTAGAGGATGAACAGCGGGTGCTCGGCGTTGACCCAGGTCGGCTCGCAGGTGTCCGCCTGGCCCTTGACCACGTCGTCCCACCACATGTCGCGCGCCGCCTTCATCGCCACCGCGCTGCCGCGTGCGCTTGTAGACGATGACGTTCTCGATCGCCTCGCAGCCGCCCATGCGCGAGCGCCTCGTCCACCACCGGCTTGAGCGGAATTTCCTTGCCGCCGCGGAACTGCCCGTCGGCGGTGATGCACCGCGATGGCGCCGGCGTCGATGATGCGCTCCTGCAGGCTCTTGGCGGAGAAGCCGCCGAACACCACCGAGTGCGTGGCGCCGATGCGCGCGCAGGCCTGCATCGCCACCACCACCTGGATCGACATCGGCATGTAGATGAGGACGCGGTCGCCCTTCTTGACGCCGTGCGCCTTGAGCGCGTTGGCCAACTTGCAGACCTCGTGGTAGAGCTCCTTGTAGGTGATCTTCGTCACCTTGCCGTCGTCGGCCTCGAAGATGATCGCGATCTTGTCCGGCTGCGTCTTCAGGTGCCGGTCGAGGCAGTTGTAGGAGGCGTTCAGCTCGCCGTCGTAGAACCAGCGGAAGAACGGCGCCTTCGATTCGTCCAGCATCTTGGTGAACGGCTTGTGCCAGAGCACGTGCTCCTTGCGCCAGGCGCGCCCAGAAGCCCTCGAAATCCTCTCGGCCTCCGCGCACAGCTTGCGGTAGGCGTCCATGCCGGAAATGTTGGCCTGCTTGACGAACTCGGCCGACGGCGGAAACACCCGCGTTTCCTGCAGCACCGATTCGATGGTGGACGACATGCCACTCCTCCCCTGGGATGAATGCCGAATTGAATCAAGCCTATGCTAGATTACGCGGCTTCCGCAACCCTCCCCGTGCGCCGATGCCCGCCGTTATCCACTACCGGGACCTGGTGCAGAGCGTCGCCGACGCGCTGCAGTTCATCTCCTACTACCACCCGCGCGACTACATCCAGGCGCTCGGCCGCGCCTACGAGCGCGAGCAGTCGCCCGCCGCCAAGGACGCCATCGCGCAGATCCTCACCAACTCGCGCATGTGCGCCGAAGGCCACCGCCCGATCTGCCAGGACACCGGCATCGTCAACGTGTTCCTCAAGGTCGGCATGGACGTGCGCTTCGAGGGCTTCAAGGGCTCGCTGGACGACGCCGTCAACGAGGGCGTGCGCCGCGCCTACCCCCACCCGGACAACAAGCTGCGCGCCTCGGTGCTGGACGAGTCCGATTTCGCCGCAGGAACACCAAGGACAACACGCCGGCGGTGATCAACGTGCAGATGGTGCCGGGCGACAAGCTGGAAGTGGATGTCGCGGCCAAGGGCGGCGGCTCGGAGGCGAAAGCCAAGTTCGCGATGCTCAATCCTTCCGACTCGATCGTCGACTGGGTGCTGAAGACCGTGCCCACCATGGGCGCGGGCTGGTGCCCGCCGGGCATGCTCGGCATCGGCATCGGCGGCACCGCCGAGAAGGCGATGCTGATGGCCAAGGAAGCGCTGATGGAGCCGATCGACATGGCCGAGCTCAAGGCGCGCGGGCCGCAGAGACAAGGTCGAGGAGCTGCGCATCGAGCTCTACGACAAGGTGAACGCGCTCGGCATCGGCGCGCAGGGCCTGGGCGGCCTGTCCACCGTGCTCGACGTCAAGATCCTCACCTACCCCGCGCACGCGGCGAACCAGCCGGTCGCGATGATCCCGAACTGCGCGGCGACGCGCCATGCGCATTTCGTGCTCGACGGCTCGGGCCCGGCGGAATTCGAGGCGCCGTCGCTCACCGACTGGCCGAAGGTCACCTGGACGCCGGACGCGAGCTCGACGCGGGTGAACCTCGAATTCGCTGACGCAAGGAAGACGTCGCGTCTGGAAACCCGGCCAGCGCTGCTGCTCTCCGGCAAGCTGCTGACCGGCCGCGATGCCGCGCACAAGCGCATCCAGGACATGCTGGACAAGGGACAGACGCTGCCGGTGGACTTCACCAACCGCGTCATCTACTACGTCGGCCCGGTGGATCCGGTGCGCGACGAAGTCGTCGGTCCCGCCGGCCCGACCACCGCGACGCGCATGGACAAGTTCACCGAGATGATGCTCGGCAAGACCGGCCTGATCGCGCATGGTCGGCAAGGCCGAGCGCGGCCCGGTGGCGATCGAGGCGATCCGCAAGCACAAGGCCGCCTACCTGATGGCGGTCGGCGGCGCGGCCTACCTCGTCGCCAAGGCGATCCGCAAGTCGCGCGTGCTCGCGTTCGAGGACCTCGGCATGGAAGCGATCTACGAGTTCGAGGTGAAGGACATGCCGGTGACGGTGGCGGTGGATGCGAACGGCACCTCGGTGCACAACACCGGCCCCGCCGAGTGGTCGAAGAAGATCGTCGAGCTGAAGATCCCGGTGCACGCGGCTTGAGCGCGGGCACCCGCTGGCCCGCAGTCTGGGCCGTCTTCGCCGGCGGCCTGATCTGCGGCGCCTACATGACCAAGGTGCCGCCCGCGCTGCCCGCGCAGCGCGCCGAGCTCGGCCTGACGCTGGTCGAGTCCGGCTTCATCGCCACCATGTTCAACATCATCGGCGCTGCTGGTCGGCATGTTCGCCGGCATCCTCTGCGACCGCTTCGGCCACAAGCGCCTCGGCGCTCGCCGGCCTCGCGCTGATGTGCGCTCGCCGGCCTGCTCGGCGCGGCCGCGCGGGATTTCGCGTCGCTGCTCGCGTCGCGCTTTCTCGAAGGCGTCGGCTTCATCCTGTTCACCGTCGCCGGCTCGGCGCTGATGGCCGCGGCCGCGGACGCCGCGCGACCGCGCCAAGGCCATCGGGCTCTGGAGCTCCTACATGCCGGCCGGCGGCAGCATCGCCCTGCTGCTCGCGCCGCCTGTCCTCGCCGCCTGGGGCTGGCGCGGGCTCTGGGTCACCTGCTCGCGCTCGCCGCCGCCGCCTGCTTCGCGCTCGTCTGCGCGCCACGCGCCGGCGCCGCAGCTACGGCGGCGTCGCGCTCGCTGCGGCTGATCGCTCGAGTCGCTGGCGCAGCCCGGCAGCCTCGCGCTGGCGCTGCTGTTCGCGTTCTACGTCGCGCAGTGGACTTCGGTGATGATCTGGCTGCCGACCTTCGTCGTGGACGAGCGCGGCGCCACGCCGGCGACGGCCGCGCTGCTCACCGCGCTAATGGTGCTGGTCAACATTCCCGGCAACCTCGCCGGCGGCTGGCTGCTCGCGCACGGCGTGCGCGCGCGGCCCGCTGGTCCTCGCCGCAGCGCGGTCATGGCGCGTGACCGACGTCGGCATGCTTGGCAGCGCGCTGCCGGACGCGCTGCGCTTCGCCTGCCGTCCTCGCTGTTCTCCTGCTGCGCCGGCGTGATCCCCGGCTGCGATTTTCTCCGGCATCGCCGGTGCACGCGAAGACCCCGCAGCACATCGGCACCGACCAACGGCATGGTCATGCAGACCTCGCAGGCGGCGCAGTTCTTCGGCCCGATCGCTGCTCGCCTGGCTCGCCTCGCACTTCGGCGGCTGGGGCGCGTCGCTGTGGGCCATGCTCGCCTTCGCCGCGGGCGGCGCGCTGTGCGGCTCGCGGTCGCGCGCATCGAAGCGCGCCCGCGCGCTAGAATCCCGTCTTCCGGAGGTCGCCATGCGACAAGTCCACATCTGCGAAGTCGGCCCGCGCGACGGGCTGCAGAACGCCCACCACCTGATGCCCACCGAGGCGAAGAAGGCCTGGATCGCGCCCTCGCCGCGGCCGGCCTCGAAGGAGATCGAGGTCGGCTCCTTCGTGCCGCCGAAGCTGATTCCGGCGATGGCGGACACCGGCGGAGATCGTTTCGCTTCGCGCTGACCATCCCAGGCCTGAAGGTCGTGGCGCTCGCCCCCAACCTGAAGGGCTTCGAGCGCGCGCGTCGAGGCCGGCGCGCACAAGATCACCTTCCCGGTCTCCGCCTCGCCGCCAGCACAGCGATCGCCAACGTGCGCATGACGCCCGAGCAGATGGTCGAGGAAGTGCGCAAGTGCGCGCAGCTGCGCGCAAGGCACAGGCCCCGAGATCGAAGGCGCGCGTGTCCACCGCCTTCGGCTGCACGATGCAGGGCGAGGTGCCCGAGGACGACGTGGTGCGCATCGCCGCGGCGCTCGCCGAGTTCTGCGACGGCGTCGCGCTCGCCGACACGGTCGGCTACGCCAATCCGGCGCAGATCAGGCGCGTGTTCCGCCGCGTGAAAAAGGAAATCGGCGACAAGCTCGAAGGCGCGCACTTGCACAACACGCGCGGCCTCGGCCTCGCCAACGCGCTCGCCGCCTACGAGGAAGGCGTGCGCCACTTCGACAGCTCGATGGGCGGCCTGGGCGGCTGCCCGTTCGCGCCCGGCGCGAGCGGCAACGTGATCACCGAGGACCTGGTGTTCATGTTCGAGAGCATGGGCGTCGCCACCGGCATCGACCTCGACAAGCTGCATGGCAGCGCGCAAGCTGATGGTGCGCGGCGATGCCCGACGAGCCGGTCTACGGCCACATGGCGCTCGCCGGCCTGCCCAAAGGATTCCGTGCTGCCGCTTGAGGGCGTGCGCGTCGTCGAGTTCGCGCACATGGTGATGGGCCCGACCTGCGGGCTCGTGCTCGCCGACCTCGGCGCCGAGGTGATCAAGGTGGAGCCGCTCGAAGGCGACAACACGCGCCGCCTGCAGGCCGCGGGCGCCGGCTTCTTCCCGGTGTTCAACCGCAACAAGAAAAGCCTCGCGGTCGACCTGAAGCAGCGCCGAAGGGCATGGAGATCGTCGCTCAAGCTGATCGACAGCGCCGACGTCGCTGACGGAGAACTTCCGTCCCGGCGCGCTGGACAAGCTGGGTTTCGGCTACGCGGCGCTGTCGCAAGCGCAATCCCGCGGCTCGTCTACTGCTCGCTGAAGGGTTTTCTCAACGGGCCCTACGAGCACCGCCCGGCGCTCGACGAAGTGGTGCAGATGATGGGCGGCCTCGCCTACATGACCGGCCTGCCCGACCGCCCGCTGCGCGCCGGCTCCTCGGTGATCGACATCATGGGCGGCACGTTCGCCGCGGTCGGCATCCTCGCCGCGCTGCGCGAGCGCGAGAAGACCGGCACGCGGCAAGCGCGTGACCAGCGCGCTGTTCGAGAGCACGGCGTACCTGGTCGCGCAGCACATGGCGCAGTTCGAGCTCACCGGCGAGGCGCCGCCGCCGATGTCGGTGAAGCGCCCGCCTGGGGCGTCTACGACATCTTCGACACCAGCGGACGGCGACCGCCTGTTCGTCGGCGTGGTCACCGACACGCAGTGGGAAGTGTTCTGCCGCGAGTTCGGCGCTGCCGAGCTCGCGGCCGATCCGCGGCTGAAGACCAACGGCGACCGCGTCAAGGAGCGCGCCTGGCTGCTGCCGCGGCTGGCCGAGGCGATCCTCAAGCGCTACACGCAAGGCCGAGCTGGCGGCAAAGCTCGAGGCGATCGGCCTGCCCTACGCGCCGATCGCCAAGCCCTGGGACCTGCTCGACGACCCGCACCTCAACGCCGGCGGCATGCTCGAGACGAAGGATCCGCGCGGCACGCACGTTCAAGGTGCCGAGCCTGCCGCTCGAGCTCGACGGCGAGCGCCTGGCCTAAGCGCAACGAGCCGCCCGTGGTGTCGGCGAACGCGCGCGAGCTGCTGGCGTCGCTCGGCTACTCGAGCGCGCGCATCGACGCGCTGATCGCGGACAAGGTGGTCGCCGCGCCGCCAGTAGCCTGTTACTTCAGCGCAGCCACGCCCGCCCTCGCCACCAGTCCATCCTGCTCGCCGGAGCCGCCCGACACGCCGATGGCGCCGATCACTTTGCCGTCGGCCACGATCGGGTCGCCACCTTCGATGGGACTTGCCCCTTGGAGCCGCAGGATACGAACCTCCGCGCCCCCAGTCGCCAGACGGTCCTGGAACGCCTTGCCCGGCCGCCGGTAGGCTGCCGCGGACCACGCCTTGTCGCGCGCGACCTTGGCGCTGGCAAAGAATGCACCATCCATGCGCTGCATGAGCACCATGTGGCCACCCGTGTCGACGATGGCGATCGCAAGGTTCAAGCTGTTCTTCCTGGCTTCGGCTTCGGCGGCCGCCATCACTTTGCGGGCCTGTTCGAGGGTGATGGGCGCTCCGTAGCTCTGCGCCGAGCGCACGCCTGCGCACCGACCGTGACGCACCGACGCGAGACATGCTGCAACGCATTGTCTTCATGTCTTACTCCCTTCTCTCGGGTTCATGAAACGTACGCATGCGAAACGGTAGCCGATGCCCGAATATTCCACTAGGGCTTGCAGCAGCGCGTCGATGCCCGCCTGCGCGATCTGCTCGTCCTCGTGCGACTGCACGCCCGAGACGCCGACCGCGCCGACGCAGGTGCCGTCGACCATGATCGGCACGCCGCCCTGCACCGGCAGGATGCCCGGCATCTTCAGCATCGCCGGTGCGGCCCGTCCTTGATCGCGCTCCTCCCACATGCCGCTCGAGCGGCGCGACATCGGCCGCGGTGCGCGCCTTTCTCCACGCGATCGCGGCGTTGGCCGGCGTGGCGCCGTCCATGCGCACGAAGTGCAGCAGGTGGCCGCCGTCGTCGAGGATCGCGATGGCCACGATCCAGTTGTTGCGCCGCGCCTCGGCCAGCGCCGCGGCGGCGATCTTCTCGCAGTCCTCGAGCGTCAGTTCCGGTCGCGTCTTCATTGCAGCGCCAGTCCGGATCTGCTCGAGCGCGCCCGGATCCTCGATCGTGGTGAGGTCGCCCGGATCGCGCCCCTCGGCCAGCGCCTGGATCGAGCGGCGCAGCATCTTGCCCGAGCGCGTCTTGGGCAGCAGCGTGACGAAGAACACCGCCCTCGGCCGCCCGATGGCGCCGAGCTGCTTGTCCACCGTCTCCATCACCTCTCCTTCGAGCTTCATGCGCGCTTCGCCCGTGGCGATGCTCGCCGGAGTCCTTCACCACGGCGAACGCCATCGGCATCTGGCCCTTGAGCTGGTCGGCCACGCCGACCACCGCGCACTCGGCGATGTCGGGATGCATGTTGACCGCCTCCTCGATCTCGCGCGTGCCGAGGCGGTGGCCGGCGACGTTGATCACGTCGTCGGTGCGGCCGAGGATGAAGTAGTAGCCGTCCTTGTCGCGGATGCCCCAGTCGAAGGTCGTGTAGACGAGCTTCTTCGGAAGGTCGAGAAATAGGTCTTCACGAAGCGCTCGTCGTCGCCCCAGATGGTGGTCATGCAGCCCGGCGGCAGCGGCGGCTCGATCGCCACCACCGCCTTCTCGTCCGCGCCCGCCTCGCTCGCGTCCGACTTCGCGCAGCAGCTTCAGGTCGTAGCCGTAGACCGGGAACGACGGGCTGCCGAACTTGATCGGCGTCTTCTCCACGCCGGGCATCGCGGACAGCACCGGCCAGCCGGTCTCGGTCTGCCAGTAGTGGTCGATCACCGGCTTGCCCAGGCCTTCCGCGATCCAGGCGTGCGTCGGCTCGTCGAGCGGCTCGCCGGCGAGGAACAGGTGCTTGAGCGAGGACAGGTCGTATTTCTTCAGGAGCGCCGGGTCGTGCTTCTTCAGCACGCGGATCGCGGTCGGCGCCGAGAACATCACCGCCACCTTGTGGTCCTGCACGATCTTCCACCACACGCCGGCGTCGGGCCGGATCGGCACGCCCTCGTAGAGGATGCGTGGTCATGCCGGCGATCAGCGGCGCGTAGATGATGTAGGAATGCCCCACCACCCAGCCGATGTCGGAGGTGGTGAACATGGTCTCGCCCGGCTCGCCGCAGTAGATGTGCTCCATGGACGCGGCCAGCGCCACCGCGTGGCCGCCGACGTCGCGCTGCACGCCCTTGGGCTTGCCGGTGGTGCCGGAGGTGTAGAGGATGTAGGACGGCTCGTTCGATTCGAGCCAGGCGCAGGGCACGCTGCGCGCCCTTGTGCTTCGCGGCGAGTTCCGCCCAGTCGACGTCGCGCCCGGCGACCACCGGCATGCTCGGGTCGAGGCCGCGGCGGAAGATCAGCACCTTGCTGCGGCGGATGACTTGCGCGAGCGATCGACTCGTCGACCAGCGACTTGTAGAGCACCACCTTGCCCATGCGGCTGCCGCCGTCGGCGGTGATCATCAGCGTCGGGCCGCGCGTCGTCGATGCGCGCCGCGAGGCTCGCCGCGGCGAAGCCGCCGAACACCACCGAGTGGATCGCGCCGATGCGCGCGCAGGCGAGGATCGCGAACACCGCCTCCGGCATCATCGGCATGTAGATGATGACGCGGTCGCCGCGCTTCACGCCGAGCGACTGCATCATCGCCGCCGCGCGGTTCACTTCCGCGTGCAGCTGCCGGTAGGTATAGCTTTCCGTCCTGGTCCACTTCGGTGGAGATCCAGACCAGCGCCTTCTGCTCGCCGCGCGTCCGCCAGATGCCGGTCGACCGCGTTGTGGCAGAGGTTGGTCTCGCCGCCGACGAACCACTTCGCGAACGGCGGGCGCGAGTAGTCGAGCACCTTGCCGAAGGGCTTGTGCCAGTGGATGAGCTTCGCCTCCTCGCGCCCAGAAGCCTCGCGGTCCTCGATCGAGCGCCGGTGGAATTCCCTGTAGCGTCGTCATGCGTTCAGGTCCACCACGACCCGCCGGGTCACCTTCGCGTTGATGAAGTCGTCGAACACCTTCGGCAGGTCGGCGAACGGGATCGTGCGCGCCATCTCCTTGAGCACCGGCGGCTTCATGTCGCGTGGCGAGGCGCTGCCAGACCTTGCGCTCGAGCTCCGGCGCTCGGGCGCGTCGGTGGAGTTGATGCCGAGCAGGCTCACGCCGCGCAGGATGAAGGGCATCACCGTGGTGTTCAGGCCGAGGCTCGCCGCCAGGCCGATCGAGGCGATGACGCCGTTGACCTTCATGGTGCTCGCCATCCAGGCCAGCACCTCGCCCGCCGAGGTTGTCCACCGCGCCCGCCCAGGTCGCCTTGTCGAGCGGCTTGATCTTCGCCAGATCGAGGTCTCTTGCGCAGCAGGACTTCCTTCGCGCCCAGCTTCTTCAGCCAGTCGGACTTCGCTCTCCTTGCCGGTCAGCGCGACGACGTGATAGCCGAGCTTCGCCAGCGCGGCGATGGCGATCGAGCCGACGCCGCCGGTGGCGCCGTTCGACGACCACCGGGCCGTTGGCCGGGCTTGCAGGCCGTTGAGCTCCATGCTTCACGATCGCCAGGCCCGCGGTGTAGCCGGCGGTGCCGAAGGCCATCGCCTCCCACAGCGTCATGCCCTTGGGCAGCTTCACCACCCAGTTCGCCGGGATGCGCGCGTACTCGGCGTAGCCGCCGTGGTGCTTGACGCCGAGCTCGTGGCCGACCGCCAGCACCGCGTCGCCCTTGGCGAAGCGCGCATCGGCGGAGGACACCACCGTGCCGGCGAGGTCGATGCCGCCGATGCACGAGGGCCGCAGCAGGATCCGGCCCTTGCCGGTGGCGGCGAGCGCGTCCTTGTAGTTGACGTCCGAGTAGGCCACGCGCACCACCAGCTCGCCCGGGTCGAGGTCGTCGAGCGTGCAGTCGACGAACTCGGCGCGGATCTTCTTGTCGACTTCCGTCAGCCGGTACGCCTTGAACTTCTCCACTCTGCCCTCCTCCGTTCGCTGCTGCAGGTACTGCGCCGACTGCATCTCGTGCAGCCGGCTCACCGTGCGCTGGAACTCCGCGCTGTTCTCGCCCTCCGGGAACAGCTCCTCCGGCTGCGCCTCCGCCGACGACGACCAGCTTCACCCGGTCATCGTAGAACACGTCCACCAGCCAGGTGAAGCGCCGCGCCGCGTCGGCGTTCTTCGGCGACATTCTCGGCACGCCGGACAGGATCACGGTGTGGAAGCGCCGCGCCAGGTCCACGTAGTCGGCGTAGGAGCGCGGCCCGCCGCACAGCGCCGCGAAGTCGAACCACACCAGCCCGCCGGCGCGCTTGCGGTAGGGAATCTGCCGGCCCTCGACGTCGAGCGGCTGCTTCTCCTCCTCGACGTCCTTCAGCTCGGCGAAGATGCGCTCCAGCTCGGCGTCGGCGCCGGCGCCGGTGTGGTAGACCCTGCAGCTTCTCCATCTTCAGGCGCCGGTAGTCGGTGCCGTTGTCCACCTCGACCACGTCGAGCCGCGCCTTGAGCAGCTCGATCGCCGGCAGGAAGCGCTCGCGCTGCAGGCCGTTCGGGTAGAGCTGGTCGGGGTGGTAGTTGCTGGTCATCACGAACTCGCACGCCGCGCTCCATCACCTGCTCGAGGTAGCGGCCGAGGATCATGGCGTCGGCGATGTCGGAGACGTGGAATTCGTCGAAGCAGATCAGCCGGTAGCGCCGCGCGGTGCGCTCGGCGACCGCGGCGATCGGGTCCTCGGTGCCCTTCAGCTCGTTCAGCTCGCGATGGATCTCGCGCATGAAGTGGTGGAAGTGCACCCGGCGCTTGCGCACCAGCGGCACGCACAGGTAGAACGCGTCCATCAGGAAGCTCTTGCCGCGCCCGACCGCGCCCCACAGGTAGACGCCCTTGGGCAGCGGCGGCTTCACCAGCAGGCGCTTCAGCGCGTTGCAGCGCCGCGCCTTGTAGGCGCTCCACTCCTCGTAGAGCGCTGCAGGCGCTCGACCGCGCGCCACTGCGACGGATCGGCGACGAAGCCGCGCTTGGCGAGGCTCTGCTCGTAGAGCGCGACGACGCCTGTCCGCCGCCACCGCTACGGCAGCCTGGCGATCAGGTCCCGCGCGGCGCGCTCCAGCACGGTGCGCTGCATGCACCGGCTCCTCGGTCACGGTGTCGTGCGAGTGGCGCATCTCCTGCACGCCTTCCCAGCGCGATGGCGCCCGACTGGCTGTCCCAGACCTGCAGGAACAGGCGGATGCTGCGCGTACTTGGTCTCGACGATGCGGATGCCGAACAAGCCGAAGCGGTCCTTGGCACCCTGCTCGAAGCGCTGCAGCTTGAGCTGCGCGATGTAGCGCACCCCGGTCGCCGCGCCGACGCCCTTCAGCACGTCGCCCGAAAGCAGGCTGGTATCGCGATAGTCGTCGTACATCTTCTTGTAGGCGTCAGCCAGACCCGCCTTGTTCACCGCCCCCAGCGTCTCGGCGAGGGTGCTGACGCGGATGCGGGGCCGATCCTGCTTCAGGATATCTGCGAACACCAGCGCCACCGCCTGCTTTTCCTGCTCCTGCCCGGTGACGGTGGAGGGAGTGATGAACGCGAGCCCTGCCGACTCGAGGTCGCCCGGGCGCAGGGAGATGATCTGCTCCTGCAGCGTGGGGAAGACCTGGACAGTGGAGCAGCCGGCGAGCGCCAGGCAAAGAACTGCCAGCAGCGCCCTCAAATGTTCAGCGCGCGCTTGTCGACCGCCAGCGCCGCTTCCTTCATCGCCTCCGACAGCGAGGGATGGGCGTGGCAGATCATGCCGATGTCCTCGGCCGAGCCGCGGAACTCCATCGCCACCACCGCCTCGGCGATCAGCTCGCCGGCCATCGGGCCGATGATGTGCACGCCGAGGATTTCGTCGGTCTTCGCGTCGGCGAGGAATTTGACCAGGCCGGTCGGTGTCGCCCAGCGCCCGCGCGCGCGCGTTGGCGGAGAACGGGAAACGTGCCCGGCGCGGTACTCGACGCCCTCGGCCTTCAGCTGCTGCTCGGTCTTGCCGACCCAGGCGATCTCCGGGCGCGGTGTAGATCACCCAGGGCATGGTGTTGAAGTCGACGTGCGGCTTCTGGCCGGCGATGCGCTCGGCCACCGCCACGCCTTCCTCCTCGGCCTTGTGCGCGAGCATCGGCCCGCGCACCACGTCGCCGATCGCCCAGACGCCCGGCAGGCTGGTGCGGCAGTCGCTCGTCCACCGCGATGAAGCCGCGCTCGTCGAGCTTCAGGCCGACGCCTTCGGCGTTCAGCCCGTCGGTATTCGGCACCCGGCCGATGGAGACGATGAGCCGGTCGCATTCCAATGTCTTGCTTGAACTGTCAGCTGCAGTATATTGAACCGTAACGGTTTTCTTGCTTCGTCAACCTTGGCGATCTTCACCCCGAGTCTCGATCTTCAGGCCCTGCTTGGCGAAGATCTTGGCCGCTTCCTTCGCGATCGCCTCGTCGGCCGCGCCGAGGAAGGCCGGCAGCGCCTCGAGGATCGTCACCTCGCGAGCCGAGCCGCCGCCAGACGCTGCCCATCTCCAGGCCGATCACGCCCGCGCCGATGACGCCGAGGCGCTTGGGCACCTCCGGGATGGCGAGCGCGCCGGCGTTGCTCAGGATGAGCTTCTCGTCGAACTCGGCGCCCGGCAGCGGCGCGCGGGTTGGAGCCGGTGGCGATGATGACGTTCTTCGCCGTGCAGCGTTTCCCCGTTCACCACGACTTCGGCGGGCGCCTTGCCGAAGCTGCCCCGGCCGTGGAAGAACGTCGACCTTGTTCTTCTTGAAGAGGTAGAGCGATGCCGTCGTTGTTCGCCTTCACCACCTTGTCCTTGCGCTTGAGCATCTGCGCGAGGTCGAGCTCCAGGCCCTTCACCTTGACGCCGTGCTCGGCGAAGTGGTGCCCGGCCTGCTCGTAGTTCTCGGAGGACTGCAGCAGCGCCTTGGAGGGGATGCAGCCGACGTTGGTGCAGGTGCCGCCGAGCGCCGGCTTGCCGTCGGCGCCCTTCGCACTCGTCGATGCAGGCGGTCGGCGAGGCCGAGCTGCGCGGCGCGGATCGCGGCGATGTAGCCGCCCGGCCCGCCGCCGATCACCACGACGTCGAAGGACTTCATATCTCGAGCACCAGGCGCGCCGGATCTTCCAGCGCTTCCTTGATCGCGACCAGCGACAGCACCGCCTCGCGGCCGTCGATGATGCGGTGGTCGTAGGACAGCGCGAGGTAGTTCATCGGCCGCACCACCACCTGGCCGTTCTCGACCACCGCGCGCTCCTTGGTGGCGTGCACGCCGAGGATCGCCGACTGCGGCGGGTTGATGATCGGCGTCGACAGCATCGAGCCGAACACGCCGCCGTTGGAGATCGAGAACGTGCCGCCGGTGAGGTCCTCGAGCGCGAGCTTGCCGTCCTGCGCCTTCTTGCCGAACTCGGCGATCTTCTTCTCGATGTCGGCGAAGCGACATGCTGGTCGGCGTCGCGCAGGATCGGCACCACCAGGCCGCGCGGGCTGCCGACCGCGACGCCGATGTCGAAGTAGCCGTGGTAGACGATGTCGTTGCCGTCGACCGAGGCGTTGACCACCGGGTACTTCTTCAGCGCGTGCACCGCCGCCTTGACGAAGAAGGACATGAAGCCGAGCTTGCACGCCGTGCTCCTTCTCGAAGCGCTCCTGGTACTTCTTGCGCAGCTCCATCACCGGCTGCATGTTGACTTCGTTGAAGGTGGTGAGGATCGCCGCGGTGGACTGCGACTGCACCAGGCGCTCGGCGATGCGCGCGCGCAGGCGCGACATCGGCACGCGCTGCTCCGGCCGGCCGGCGAGCAGCTTGTCGGCGTTGACCGGCGGCGGGCGGCTGCTGCAAGGGCTGCTTTTTGCAGCCGGACAGGCTTTTCAGGCTGGGCAAGCACGTCGCCCTTGGTCACGCGCCCGTCGCGGCCGGTGCCCTGGACCTGGCGCCGTGTCGATGCCCTTTCTCCGCCGCGATCTTCTGCGCCGCCGGCATGACTGCGGGCTGCGGAGCCGGTTTGGCTTTTTCGGCCGCAGGTTTTGCTCTGCTGCAGGAACGGCAGACGGCAGACGCCTTTCCTTCCGTATCGATCTTCGCGATCACTTCGCCCGCGACCACCGTGCCCTTGTCGCCCTTGAGGATGCTCACCAGCACGCCGTCGGCCGGCGCCGGCAGTCTCGAGCACCACCTTGTCGGTCTCGATGTCGATCAGGTTCTCGTCGCGCTTCACCGCCTCGCCCTGCTTCTTGTGCCAGGCGAGCAGCGTCGCCTCGGCGACCGATTCCGAGAGCTGCGGGACTTTGACTTCGATCAGCATTATTTCTTCCTTCTCTTGCTGCCCAGGCCCTGCACCGGCAGCACGAGATTGTCGGTGAGCGGCGCGAAGGCCGCCTCCACCAGCTCCTTCTGCTGCTCGTTGTGCAGCGACAGGTAGCCCGCCGCCGGCGAGGCCGACGACTCGCGCATCGGCGTAGCCGAGCATCTGGTCCGGCCGCATGTGGCGCAGCAGGTAGTGCTGGATGCGGTGCCACGCGCCCTGGTTGCCGCGGCTCTTCCTGGCACCACACGACCTCGGTCGGCGTTCGCGTAGCGCTCGATCTGCGCCTGGAACTCGTCGTGCGGGAACGGATAGAGCTGCGCGATGCGCACGATCGCCACGTCCTTGCATGCCCTTCTCCTTGCGCGCCGCCCTCAGGTCGAAGAACACCTTGCCGCTGCAGACGACCACGCGCTTCACCTTCTCGGGCTTGATGCTCTCGTCCCACTCGCCGTTGACCGCCTTGAACTTGCTCTCGGCGAACTCCGCCAGCGGCGACACCGATTCCTTGTGCCGCAGCAGGCTCTTCGGCGTGAAGATGACGAGCGGCTTGCGGTACGGCCGGATCATCTGCCGGCGCAGCAGGAAGAACATCTGCACCGGCGTCGCCGGCACGCAGACCTGCATGTTGTAGTCGGCGCACAGCTGCAGGAAGCGCTCGAGGCGCGCCGGAGGAATGCTCGGCCCCTGCCCTTCGTAGCCGTGCGGCAGCATCATGCACCAGGCCGCAGATGCGGCCCCACTTCACCTCGCCCGAGGCGATGAACTGGTCGATCACCACCTGCGCGCCGTTGGCGAAGTCGCCGAACTGCGCCTCCCAGATCACCAGCTCGTTCGGCTCCGAGGTCGAGTAGCCGTACTCGAAGCCGAGCACCGCCTCCTCCGACAGCACCGAGTCGATGACCACGAAGTCGCCCTGGTTGGCGCGATGTGCTGCAGCGGCATGTAGCTGCCCGCGTCCCACTTCTCGCGGTTCTGGTCGTGCAGCACCGCGTGGCGGTGGAAGAAGGTGCCGCGGCCCGCTGTCCTGGCCGGAGATGCGCACCGAGTAGCCGTCCTTGAGCAGCGAGGCGTAGGCGAGGTTCTCGGCCATGCCCCAGTCGACCGGCAGCTTGCCCTGCGCCCATCAGGCGCGCGGTCGGCGATGATCTTCTCGCACGCGCGGGTGCAGCTTGAAGTTCGGCGGGATCGCGGTGAGGCGCTCGGCCAGCATCTGCAGGTCGGCGAGCGGCAGCGTGCGTGTCGTCGTTCTCGTTCCACTTCGTGCCCTTGTACTTGCGCCCAGTCGACCGCGAACGGCGGCTTGAAGTTGGACAGGATCGTCTTGTTGGTGTGGTAGCCGCCGTCGAGCGCCTGGCGGTAGGTCGCGACCATCTCGTCGGCCTCGTCGGCGGCGATCACGCCCTGCGCCGCCAGCCGGTCGGCGTAGAGCTTGCGCGTGCCCGGGATGCTGCGCTGATGATCTTGTACATCAGCGGCTGCGTGACCATCGGCTCGTCCTGCTCGTTGTGGCCGAGCTTGCGGAAGCAGACGAGGTCGACCACCACGTCCTTCTTGAACTTCATGCGGTAGTCGAGCGCGATCTCGGTCGCCATCACGCACCGCCTCCGGATCGTCGCCGTTGACGTGGAAGATCGGCGCCTCGATCATCTTCACCACGTCGGTGCAGTAGAGCGTCGAGCGCGCGTCGCGCGGGTCCGAGGTGGTGAAGCCGATCTGGTTGTTGACGACGATGTGCACCGTGCCGCCGGTGCCGTAGCCGCGCGTCTGCGCGAGGTTGAGCGTCTCCATCACCACGCCCTGCCCGGCGAACGCGGCGTCGCCGTGGATCAGCACCGGCAGCACCTGGTCGCCGGTCGCGGTCCTCGCGCCGGTGCTGGCGCGCGCGCACCGAGCCCTCGACCACCGGATTGACGATCTCCAGGTGCGAGGGGTTGAAGGCGAGCGTCAGGTGCATCGGCCCGCCCGGCGTGTTGATGTCCGAGGAGAAGCCCTGGTGGTACTTGACGTCGCCCGGCGAGCAGCGTCGTCGTCGTGCTTGCCTTCGAACTCGGCGAACAGGTCCTTCGGCATCTTGCCCAGCGTGTTGACCAGCACGTTGAGGCGCCCGCGGTGCGCCATGCCGATCACCAGCTCCTGCACGCCGGCCGCGCCCGCGCGCTGCAGCAGGTTGTCGAGCACCGGGATCAGCGTCTCGCCGCCCTCCAGCGAGAAGCGCTTCTGGCCGACGTAGCGCGTGTGCAGGTAGCGCTCGAGCGTCCTCGGCCGCGGTGAGGCGCTCGAGGATGTGCTTCTTGTAGTCCGGCGCGATAGCTCGGGCGTGCGCGCGCACCGGCTCGAGGCGCTCCTGGATCCAGCGCTTCTCGCGCGGCTGGAGATGTACATGTACTCGACGCCGAGCGTGCCGCAGTAGGTGTCCTGCAGCGCCTGCGGATGATCTCGCGCAGCGTGCGCCTGCTCCGGGCCCGATGAAGCGAGCCGGTGTTGAACACCGTGTCCATGTCGGCCTCGGTCAGGTCGTAGTAGCCGGGCTCGAGCTCCGGGATGTGCGGCTTCTGCTGGCGCTTGCAGCGGATCGAGGTCGGCGAGCGCGCAGCCGCGGAAGCGGTACTCGGCGACCAGCTGGAGCACCGACGACCTGCTTGCGGTCGAGCGCCGCGCGGCCGGCGCCGGCGCGCGCCGCGCGCCTGCTTCGCGCGCTGCGCGAACGCTTCGACGATCGGCGCGTGCGCGACGTCCTCGCGCCGCGCCGGCGCCGGCAGCAGCTGCAGCTCGTCGAAGTAGTCGCGCCACTGCGGCTCGGCACCGACGGCCGGGTCCTCGAGGTAGTTCTCGTACAGCTCCTCGACGAACGGCGCATTGCCGCCGAACAGGTACGAGTTGTCGAGGAACTGCTTCATCATGGCAGGCTTACCTCTTCGCCGATCGGCTTCACCTCGCGCCGCTGCGCGCCCTTGTAGAGCTGGCGCGGGCGGCCGATCTTCTACTCGGGGTCGGAGATCATCTCCTGCCACTGCGCGATCCAGCCCACGGTGCGCGCGAGCGCGAAGATGCAGGTGAACATCGACACCGGGATGCCGAGCGCGCGCTGCACGATGCCGGAGTAGAAGTCGACGTTCGGGTAGAGCTTGCGGCTGACGAAGTACTCGTCCTCGAGCGCGATCTTCTCCAGCGCGATCGCCAGCTTGAACAGGCGGTCGTCGTGCAGGCCGAGCTCGTTCAGCACCTCGTGGCAGGTCTCGCGCATGAGCTTGGCGCGCGGGTCGTAGTTCTTGTAGACGCGGTGGCCGAAGCCCATCAGGCGCACGCCCGAGTTCTTGTCCTTCACCTTGCTTGATGAACTCGCCGATCTTCGAGACGTCGCCGATCTCCTCCAGCATCTCCAGGCAGGCCTCGTTGGCGCCGCCGTGCGCCGGGCCCCACAGGCAGGCGATGCCGGCGGCGATGCAGGCGAACGGATTGGCGCCGGAGGAGCCCGCCAGGCGCACCGTCGAGGTCGAGGCGTTCTGCTCGTGGTCGGCGTGCAGGATGAAGATGCGGTCCATCGCGCGCACCAGCACGTCGTTCAGCTTGTACTCCTCGGCCGGCACCCCGAACATCATGCGCATGAAGTTCGCCGTGTAGGACAGGTCGTTCTTCGGGTACATGAACGGCTGGCCGATCGTGTACTTGTAGGACATCGCGACGATGGTCGGCATCTTGGCGATCAGGCGGAACGCCGAGATCTCGCGGTGCTGCGGGTCGTTGATGTCGAGCGCGTCGTGATAGAACGCCGACAGCGCGCCGACCACGCCGACCATCACCGCCATCGGGTGCGCGTCGCGCCGGAAGCCCTGGTAGAAGCGCGCCAGCTGCTCGTGCACCATGGTGTGGTGCGTGACGATGTCGACGAACTCGTCCTTCTGCTTCTGCGTTCGGCAGCTCGCCGTTCAGCAGCAGGTAGCAGACCTCGAGGAAGTCGCAGTGCTGCGCGAGCTGCTCGATCGGGTAGCCGCGGTACAGCAGCACGCCCGCGTCGCCGTCGATGTAGGTGATGGTCGAGCTGCAGCTCGCGGTGGACAGGAAGCCCGGGTCGTAGGTGAACATGCCCGGTCTTGCCGTAGAGCGTGCGGATGTCGACCACGTCCGGCCCGATGCGTCCCGGACAGCACCGGGAAGTCGAGCGTCTTGCCGTCGGGCAGGGTCAGGGTCGCTTTCTTGTCCATGTCGTTCTCCTTTGCTAGACGGCGCGCAGGCGCGCCACGATCCCTCCAAACCTTGCCTCGAAGCGGTCGCTGCGCCCGCTGACGATGTCCCACAAGGTCGTTGTCCGGCAGTTCGAGCAGCTCTGACAGCTCCGCGTCCTCCGGGTTGCTGCGCAGGAACCTCTCCAGCACCAGGTCCAGCTCGAGCAGGCCCCGGCGGCATTTCCACTTCAGCCGTTCGTCGCGCCACGCGGTCCATCAGACGGATCCGCTTCACCATCAGTTCCTTGATCTTGCCGATCGCCCGGGTCGGGTTGAGGCCCTTCGGGCAGACGTCCACGCAGTTCATGATGGTGTGGCAGCGGAACAGGCGGTACGGGTCCTCGAGGTTGTCGAGGCGCTCGCTGGTCGCCTGGTCGCGCGTGTCGGCGATGAAGCGGTAGGCCTGCAGCAGGCCCGCCGGGCCGACGAACTTGTCCGGGTTCCACCAGAACGACGGGCAGGAGGTCGAGCAGCAGGCGCACAGGATGCACTCGTAGAGGCCGTTCAGCTCCTCGCGGTCCTCCGGCGACTGCAGCCGCTCGCGCTCCGGCGGCGGGTCGTTGTTGATGACGTAGGGCTTGATCGAGTGGTACTGCTTGAAGAACTGCGTCATGTCCACGATCAGGTCGCGGATCACCGGCAGCCCGGCAGCGGCCGGAGCGTGACGTGCTCCGGCAGGTCGGCGATCTTGGTGATGCAGGCGAGGCCGTTCTTGCCGTTGATGTTCATCGCGTCCGAGCCGCACACGCCCTCGCGGCAGGAGCGGCGGAAGGCGAAGCGAGTCGTCCTGCACCTTGACGCGCACCAGCGCGTCGAGCAGCATGCGGTCGGCGGCTCGAGCTCGACGTCGTAGTCCTGCATGTACGGCTTCGTCGTCCTTGTCCGGGTCGTAGCGGTAGATCGGAGAATTTCATCAGTAGGTCCTGCACCTTCGGCTCGAACGATTCGACCGTCAGCGGCTTCAGGTGCACCGGCTTGTAGTCGAGGCGGTTGCCTTCCTTGTACCAGAGCGTGTGCTTCATCCAGTTCTTGTCGTCGCGCTCCGGGAAATCGGCGCGCGCCTGCGCGCCGCGGCTTTCCTTGCGCGCCTCCGCCGAGACGATGGTCGCCATGCGCGGTCTCGACCAGGTTGTCCAGCTCGAGCGCCTCGACGCGCGCGGTGTTGAAGACCTTGGACTTGTCCTGGATGAAGGTGCGCTCGCGCGCGCTCCGCGATCTCCTTCATCTTCTCGACGCCCTGCGACCAGGTCGTCCGGGAAGCGGAACACGCCGCAATGCGCCTGCATGGTGCGGCGCAGGTCGGCGCAGCACGTCGGCCACGCGCTCGCCGGCTGCGTTCGCGTCGAGCCGCGCGAGGCGCGCGCGCGTGCAGCTCGCCCGCGTCCTTCGGCAGGTTGCGGTGCGGGCTGGGCAGCGCGCTTGATGTCCTTGATCACCTGCTCGCCCGCGGCCTTGCCGAACACCAGCAGGTCGAGCAGCGAATTGGTGCCCAGGCGGTTCGCGCCGTGCACCGAGACGCAGGCGCACTCGCCCGCCGCGTAGAAGCCCGGCACGATCGCTCTCCGTGTTGTCGCCCTCGGGCACCACCACCTGGCCCATGTAGTTGGTCGGGATGCCGCCCATCTGGTAGTGCACCGTCGGCACCACCGGGATCGGCTCGCGGATCGGGTCGACGTTGGCGAACTTGATGGCGATCTCGCGGATGCCCGGCAGGCGCTGGTTGATCATCCTCGGGCCCGAGGTGGTCGAGCTTGAGCAGCACGTGGTCGCCGTCCTGGCCCGCAGCCGCGGCCTTCCTTGATCTCGGTGGTCATGGCGCGCGACACCACGTCGCGGCTCGCGAGGTCCTTGGCGTTGGGCGCGTAGCGCTCCATGAAGCGCTCGCCGTTCTTGTTGAGCAGGTAGCCGCCCTCGCCGCGCACGCCTTCGGTGATCAGCACGCCCGCGCCGCGCCACGCCGGTCGGGTGGAACTGCCAGAACTCCATGTCCTCGAGCGGAATGCCGGCGCGCGCCGCCATGCCCAGGCCGTCGCCGGTGTTGATGAAGGCATTGGTGCTGGCGGAGAAGATGCGCCCGGCGCCGCCGGTGGCGAACAGCGTCGCCTTGGCCTGCAGGATGCATGACCTCGCCGGTCTCCATCTCGAGCGCGGTGACGCCGAGCACCGCGCCGTCCTGCGGGTCGCGGATCAGGTCGAGCGCCATCCACTCGACGAAGAACTGCGTGTTGGCGCGCACGTTCTGCTGGTACAGCGTGTGCAGCATGGCGTGGCCGGTGCGGTCGGCCGCGGCGCAGGCGCGCATCGCCATCTTCGGCGCTGCCGTAGTCCTGCGTGTGGCCGCCGAAGGGCCGCTGGTAGATCTTGCCGTTCTCGAGCCGGTCGAACGGCATGCCCATGTGCTCGAGCTCGACCACCACCTCGTTCGCGCGCCGGCACATGTACTCGATCGCGTCCTGGTCGCCGAGGTAGTCGGAGCCCTTGACGGTGTCGTACATGTGCCAGTGCCAGTTGTCCTCGGTCGAGTTGGCGAGCGGCGCGGCGATGCCGCCCTGCGCCGCCACCGTGTGCGAGCGCGTCGGGAACACCTTGGAGAGCACCGCGACCTTGAGGTCGGCGCGCGCGAGCTCCAGCGCCGCGCGCATGCCCGAGCCGCCCGCGCCCACCACGATCGCATCGAACCTGCGCACCGGCAGCGCCACGCTCATCTCCAGAGGATCTGCATCGTCCAGCCGAGGTAGCCGGCGAGCGCCAGCAGCACCGCCACCTCCAGCGCCAGGCGCACGCCCGTGCCGGCTTGATGTAGTCCATCAGGATGTCGCGCACGCCGACCCAGGCGTGCCAGGCGAGGCTGACGGCGAACAGCAGCGTCGCGACGCGCATCCAGCCCTGCGCGAACAGGTCCTGCCAGACGCGCGTAGGTGATCGGCTTGCCGCGACAGCAGCACCACCAGCAGCGATCACCGTGTAGACCGCCATGATCGACGGCGGTGATGCGCTGCGCGAGCCAGTCGCGCAGGCCGTAGTGCGCGCCGGTGACGACGCGCTTCACCACAGCTTCGACGCCGCAGCAACGCGGTCAGCGCGAGGCTGACGCCCAGCACGACCACGCTGGTAAGCGCGCGCGGTCGCCAGGTCGACGCCCTTGTCCAGGTCGAGGAACAGGAAGCGGATGCCGGCGCAGAAATGGTGGCAGTAGGCCCAGACCAGCACCAGCAGCGACGAGCTTCACCGGCCGGCAGGCCGGCGTAGTGCTTGACTGTCTCGAAGCCGGCCTCGGAGGACGAGGCTGCGGTCCAGCATCCACAGCAGCCAGACCAGCGCCACGAACAGCAGCGCGCCGCTGACCCGGTGCAGGATCGACACCCAGCCGGGCAGCGGCAACCGGATCTCGAACAGCAGCGCCTGCAGGCTGAGGTACTTCGGCCGCGGCTTCCGGGCCGGCGTCTTGAGCGCTGCTTCGGACATGTTGCGAGGATTATATCTCTGCGGCGGTGCGGTAGAATCCAATCTCCTGTTTCGCATCGCAGTTTTCCCGGAGTTGCCCATGTCCAAAGCCCCCGTCCGCGTCGCCGTCACCGGCGCCGCCGGCCAGATCGGCTACTCGCTGCTGTTTCGCATCGCCAGCGGCGAGATGCTCGGCAAGGACCAGCCGGTGATCCTGCAGCTGCTGGAGATCCCGGACGAGAAGGCGCAGAAGGCGCTCAAGGGCGTGATGATGGAGCTGGACGACTGCGCCTTCCCGCTGCTGCACGGCATGGTGCCGGCCGTCCGACCCGATGGTGGCGTTCAAGGACGTCGGACGTCGCGCTGCTGGTCGGCGCGCGGCCGCGCGGCCCGGGCATGGAGCGCAAGGACCTGCTCGAAGCGAACGGCAAGATCTTCGCGCCGCAGGGCCAGGCGCTGGACAAGGTCGCCGAAGCGCGACGTCAAGGTGCTGGTGGTCGGCAACCCGGCCAACACCAACTGCCTGATCGCGATGAAGAACGCGCCGAGCCTGAAGCCCACGCAGTTCACCGCGATGATGCGCCTCGACCACAACCGCGCCACTTCGCAGATCGCGCAGAAGATCGGCAAGCCGAGTCGCCGCGGTGAAGAAAGATGACCGTCTGGGGCAACCACTCGGCGACCCAGTATCCCGACCTGTTCCAGGCCGAAGTGCGACGGCAAGAAGGTCTGGCCGATGATCAACGACCAGGCCTGGCTCGAAGGCACGTTCATCCCGACGGTGCAGAAGCGCGGCGCGGCGATCATCGAGGCGCGCGGCCTGTCCTCGGCGGCGAGCGCGGCCAACGCCGCCGATCGACCACGTGCGCGACTGGGTGCTCGGCACGCCGCGACGGCGACTGGGTCACCATGGGCATCCCGTCCGACGGCAGCTACGGCATCGCCGAAGGCGTGCTCTACGGCTACCCGGTGACCTGCAAGGGCGGCCAGTACGAGATCGTCAAGGGCATCGAGGTCAGCGATTTCAGCCGCAAGCGCATGGACGCGACGCTGAAGGAGCTGCACGAGGAGCGCGACGGCGTGAAACACCTGCTCGGCGCATGACCCCCGGCGCGAAATTCAGGCAGGCGCTGGCGGAGGAAAAACCGCTGCAGGTGCGTCGGCACGATCAACGCCTACCACGCGCTGCATCGCGAAGCGCAGCGGCTACCAGGCGATCTACCTGTCCGGCGGCGGCGTCGCCGCCGGCTCGCTCGGCATGCCCGACCTCGGCATCTCCAACCTCGACGACGTGCTGATCGACATCCGCCGCATCACCGACGTCTGCGACCTGCCGCTGCTGGTGGACGTCGACACCGGCTTCGGCGCGAGCGCCTTCAACGTCGCGCGCACCACCCGCTCGCTCATCAAGGCCGGCGCCGCCGCGATGCACATCGAGGACCAGGTCGGCGCCAAGCGCTGCGGCCACCGGCCCGAGCAAGGAGCTGGTCTCGCAGGACGAGATGTGCGACCGCATCAAGGCCGCGGTGGACGCGCGCACCGACCCCGCCTTCGTCATCATGGCGCGCACCGACGCGCTGGCCAACGAAGGCTTCGAGCCGCGCCTCGAACGCATGGCGCAAGTACGTGGAGGCCGGCGCGGACATGATCTTCCCCGAGGCCGTGACCGACCTGACGCATGTACAGGAAGTTCGCCGACGCGGTGAAGGTGCCGGTGCTCGCCAACATCACCGAGTTCGGCAAGACGCCGCTGTTCACCGTCGACGAGCTGCGCTCGGCCGGCGTGGCCATCGTCCTCTATCCGCTCTCGGCCTTCCGCGCCATGAACAAGGCGGCGCTGAAGGTCTACGAGGACGATGCGAAAGCGACGGCACGCAGAAGGACGTCGTCGGCGCCATGCAGACGCGCGAGGAGCTGTACGACTACCTCAACTACCACTCCTACGAGAAGAAACTCGATGAGCTCTTCACCCGCGGCCGCTCCTAAGCCGAAGAAATCGGTCGCCCTGTCCGGCGTCGCCGCCGGCAACACCGCGCTGTGCACCGTCGGCCGCACCGGCAACGACCTGCACTACCGCGGCTACGACATCCTCGATTTCGCCGACCAGGCGGAGTTCGAGGAAGTCGCCTACCTGCTGGTGCACGAGAAGCTGCCGAACACGGCGGAACTTGACGGACTACAAGAAGAAGCTGCAGGGCCTTCGCGGCATTCCCGGCCGCGCTGAAGGCCGCGCTGGAACAGCTTCCGAAGACCGCGCATCCGATGGACGTGATGCGCACCGGCTGCTCGGTCCTCGGCACGCTCGAGCCCGAGAAGGAGGACGCACACCGGTCGAAGGCGCGCGCCACATCGCCGACCGGCTGATGGCGTGCTTCGGCTCGATGCTGCTGTACTGGCACCACTTCTCGCATTCGGGCAAGCGCATCGAGACGGAGACCGACGACGATTCGATCGGCGGCCATTTCCTGCACCTGCTGCACGGCAAGCAAGCCCAGCGACGCTGTGGGTGCGCGCGATGCACACCTCGCTCATCCTCTACGCCGAGCACGAGTTCAACGCCAGCACCTTCACCTGCCGCGTCATCGCCGGCACCGGCTCGGACATGTACTCGCGCGATCACCGGCGGCATCGGCGCGCTGCGCGGCCCCAAGCACGGCGGCGCCAACGAGGTCGCTTCGACGAGATCCAGAAGCGCTACGACATCGCCGACGAGGCCGAGGCCGACATCCGGCGGCGCATCGCCGGCGAAGGAGATCGTCATCGGCTTCGGCCACCCGGTCTACACCACCGGCGACCCGCGCAACAAGGTGATCAAGGCGGTCGCCGAGCGGCTGTCGAAGGACGCGGAGCGACATGACGCAGTATCGAGATCGCCGAGCGCATCGAGTCGGTGATGTGGCGCGAGAAGAAGATGTTCGCCAACCTCGACTGGTACAGCGCGGTCTCCTACAGCAAGATGGGCGTGCCGACGCTGCATGTTCACGCCGCTGTTCGTGATCTCGCGCACCAGCGGCTGGTCGGCGCACGTCATCGAGCAGCGCATCGACGGCAAGATCATCCGCCCGAGCGCCAACTACACCGGCCCCGAGAACCGGCACTGGGTGCCGCTCAGAGGAGCGCAAGTGAAGCCTGTACGAATCCGACCTCACGAAGTTCATGCGCGAGTACCTCGCGCAGCATCCCGAGGAACGTCGAGTCGCAGAAGAAGGGCCGCGCCGTCTGGTGGGACAACGACGGCGCCGAGCGCACGCCGCCCGCCCGCCGCGCAGCCACTCGCCCAAGGCGGGCGGCAACGAATACACTCTTCAAACCGCTGTCCGAGAAAGAACAGGAAACGAAATATGTCCGCGCACATCTCCAACGTCCGGCCCAAGCCCGACAAGGTCCTGAAGCTGATCGCCGACTACGCGACGGAGTACGACGATCAAGAGCGCCGAGGCCTACGACACCGCGCGCTACTGCCTGATGGACACGCTGGGCTGCGGCTTCGAGGCGCTCGAGTACCCGGCCTGCACCAAGCTGCTCGGGCCGATCGTCCCGGGCACGGTGGTGCCGAACGGCGCCAGGGTGCCGGGCACGCAGTTCCAGCTCGACCCGGTGCAGGCGGCGTTCAACATCGGCGCCATGATCCGCTGGCTCGACTTCAACGACACCTGGCTCGCCGCCGAATGGGGCCATCCCTCCGACAACCTCGGCGGCATCCTCGCCGCCGCCGACTGGCTTGTCGCGCAACGGCAAGCCGCTCACGGTGCGCGACGTGCTCACCGCGATGATCAAGGCGCACGAGATCCAGGGCGTGCTCGCGCTGGAGAACAGCTTCAACCGCGTCGGCCTCGACCACGTGGTGCTGGTGAAGGTCGCCTCGACCGCCGTGGTCGCGAACCTGCTGGGCTGCACGCTACGACGAGATCGATCAACGCGGTGTCGCAGGCCTGGGTCGACGGCCAGCGCCTGCGCACCTACCGCCACGCGCCCAACACCGGCTCGCGCAAGAGCTGGGCCGCGGGCGACGCCACCGCGCGCGCGGTGCGCCTCGCGCTCATCACGCAAGACCGGCGAGATGGGCTATCCCGTCGGTGCTGACCGCCAAGGGCTGGGGCTTCTACGACGTGCTGTTCAAGGGCAAGCCGTTCAAGTTCCAGCGCCCCTTCGGCAGCTACGTGATGGAGAACGTGCTGTTCAAGATCTCCTTCCCCGCCGAGTTCCACTCGCAGACCGCGGTGGAATGCGCGATGCAGCTTGCACCCGCTGGTGAAGGACCGCATCGAGGACATCAAGAAGATCACGCATCCGCACGCACGAGGCGGCGATCCGCATCATCGACAAGAAGGGCCCGCTCAACAATCCGGCCGACCGCGACCACTGCATCCAGTACATGGTCGCCGTGCCGCTCCTCTTCGGCCGCCTGACCGCCGGCGACTACGAGGACGCGCGTCGCGAAGGACCCGCGCATCGACGCGCTGCGCGCGAAGATCGTCTGCGTCGAGGACAAGCACTTCACGCGCGACTACCACGACCCGAAGAAGCGCTCGATCGCCAACGCGCTCACGGTCGAGTTCAAGGACGGCACGAAGCTCGAAGGAAGTGGTGTGCGAGTACCCGATCGGCCACAAGCGCCGGCGCAAGGAAGGCATGCCGGTGCTGGTGGAGAAGTTCAAGACCAACCTCGCGCGCCGCTTCCCGGCGAAGCAGCAGAAGGCGATCCTCGACCTGTGCCTGGACGCGCAGCGCCTCGAAGCGACGCCGGTGAACGAGTTCGTCGACCTGATGGTCGTCTGAGGAGCGGCTGATGCCTTCGCGCGTGCGTTTCGCTGCAATCGCTCTCGCCGACTCTGCTCGCGGGCTGCGCCGAGCAATTACGCGCTCACCCTGATGCCGCGCACGAGCGGCCAGCAGTACTTCGGTGAAGCGCTGTCCACCGGCGGCGACGAGGCGGAAGTGACGATCGCGATCGGCGAGCGCACCTACAAGGGCACCTGGGTCGTCTCGCGCCCGCCGCCCGCGACCGGCATTTCGCTTCGGCGGCATCGTTCGGCGGCCTACGGCCGCGGCGTGGGCACCAGCCGTGTCGGTGGACCAGGCCGGCGGCGGCGAGGCGAAGGCGCTGCTGCGCGCCGACGACGGCAGCGGCCTGCGCTGCGACTTCAGGGGCGCCTGGCGCCAGCGCCGGCGGCGGCACCTGCCAGGACGACCAGGGCCTGGTGTACGACGTGCAGATCCGGCCGAAGTAGCGTCCGGGAAGCGCATGCTTACCGAACTGCAGCAACGCATCGCCGAGCTGTCGCGCGGAGATCCGCGCACTACCCCACGCCGATCGCGCGCTGCGACGAGCAGCTGACCGCGCTGCTGGAGGAGCGCGCGCGGCTGCTGGCGCGCCTCGCAAGCGCTGGGCGAGGACCCGGGCTGCGGCCCGGACGCACGATGGATCAACGACGGAGGCTTCCATGCCGCATAACCTGCACAACACCCTCCAGCCGCTGCAAGGGCGGCAAGTTCTACTCGCTGCCCGCGCTGGGCAAGGCCCTGAACGTGAAGATCGAGCGGCTGCCGGTCTCCATCCGCATCGTGCTCGAGTCGGTGCTGCGCAACTGCGACGGCAAGAAGGTCACCGAGGAGCACGTGCAGGCAGCTCGCCAACTGGAAGCCGAACGCGACGCGCACCGACGAGATCCCCTTCGTGCTGGCGCGCATCGTGCTGCAGGACTTCACCGGCGTGCCGCTGCTGTGCGACCTCGCCGCGATGCGCGGCGTGGCGCAGAAGATGGGCAAGGACCCCAAGGTGATCGAGCCGCTGGTGCCGGTGGACCTGGTGGTCGACCACTCGGTGCAGATCGACCACTACGGCACCAAGAACGCGCTCGACCTCAACATGAAGCTGGAGTTCAAGCGCAACGAGGAGCGCTACCAGTTCATGAAGTGGGGCATGCAGGCCTTCGACACCTTCAAGGTCGTGCCGCCGGGCATCGGCATCGTGCACCAGGTGAACCTGGAGTACCTGGCGCGCGGCGTGCACAAGTCGAAGGACGGCGTCTACTACCCCGACACGCTGGTCGGCACCGACAGCCACACCACCATGATCAACGGCATCGGCGTGGTCGGCTGGGGCGTGGGCGGCATCGAGGCCGAGGCCGGCATGCTCGGCCAGCCGGTGTACTTCCTCACGCCGGACGTGGTCGGCGTGAACCTGAAGGGCAAGCTGCACCCGGCGTGCACCGCCACCGACCTCGTGCTGACCGTCACCGAGATGCTGCGCAAGGCGAAGGTGGTCGGCAAGTTCGTCGAGTTCTTCGGCGAAGGCACGCGCGTCGCTCGTCGGTCACCGACCGCGCCACCATCGCCAACATGGCGCCCGAGTACGGCGCCACCATGGGCTTCTTCCCGGTCGACGAGAAGACCATCGCCTACTTCAAGGGCACCGGCCGCACCGACGCCGAGATCGACGCCTTCGCCGCCTACTTCAAGGCGCAGGGCATGTTCGGCATGCCGAAGGCGGGCGACGATCGACTACAGCCAGACGCTGGAGCTCGACCTCTCGACGCGTCATGCCGTCGCTCGCCGGCCCGAAGCGCCCGCAGGACCGCATCAACCTCGACAAGGTGAAGAGCGACGTTCACGACGCTGTTCTCCGACGCCGGTGACGGAGAACGGCTTCGCCAAGAAGCCCGAGGACCTGCAACAAGCCCTACAAGACCTTCGACGGCATCGAGATCAGCAACGGCGACGTGCTGATCGCCGCGATCACCTCCTGCACCAACACCTCCAACCCCGGCGTGCTGCTCGCCGCCGGCCTGCTGGCGAAGAAGGCGGTCGAGCTCGGCCTCACGGTGAAGCCGCACATCAAGACCTCGCTCGCGCCCGGCTCGCGCGTGGTCACCGAGTACCTGACCAAGGCGGGCCTGCTGCCCTACCTGGAGAAGCTCGGCTTCTACCTCGCCGGCTACGGCTGCACCACCTGCATCGGCAACGCCGGCCCGCTCGCGCAGCCGATCGAGGAGGCGATCGTCAAGAACGACCTGGTGTGCGCCGCGGTGCTCTCGGGCAACCGCAATTTCGAGGCGCGCATCCATCCGAACATCCGCGCCAACTTCCTCGCCTCGCCGCCGCTGGTGGTGGCCTACGCCATCGCCGGCACGGTGCTGAAGGACTTCAAGAACCGAACCGCTCGGCAAGTCGAAGGACGGGCAGGACGTCTACATCGGCCACATCTGGCCGAGCGCCGACGAGATCAAGGCGCTGATGAAGCTGGCGATGGACGCGCCGACCTTCCGCCGCCTGTACGGCGACCTCGCCAACGCCAACCCGCTGTGGAAGAAGATCTCCGCGCCCACCGGCCAGGTCTACAGCTGGCCGAAGTCCACCTACATCGCCGAGCCGCCCTTCTTCAAGGACTTCTCGCATGCAGCCCGGGCAGCACCGGCAACATCTCGCGGCGCGCAGCGTGCTCGGCGTCTTCGGCGACTCGGTCACCACCGACCACATCTCGCCCGCCGGCTCGATCAAGCCGACCTCGCCCGCCGGCATCTACCTGCAGGAGAACGACGTCGCGGTGGCCGACTTCAACAGCTACGGCGCGCGCCGCGGCAACCACGAGGTGATGATGCGCGGCACCTTCGCCAACGTGCGCATCAAGAACCTGATGCTGCCCGGCACCGAAGGCGGCCTCACGCTGTACAAGGGCGAAAAGCTGCCGATCTACGACGCCGCGATGCGCTACATCGCCGACGGCACGCCGACCGTGGTGTTCGGCGGCGAGGAATACGGCACCGGCTCCTCGCGCGACTGGGCGGCCAAGGGCACGCAGCTGCTCGGCGTCAAGGCGGTGATCGCGCGCAGCTTCGAGCGCATCCACCGCTCCAACCTGGTCGGCATGGGCGTGCTGCCGCTGCAGTTCCTCGGCACCGACTCGCGCGCACTCGCTCGGCATCAAGGGCGACGAGGAGATCGACGATGCTCGGGCCTGGACGACATCCAGCCGCAGCAGGAGCTGACGCTGGTGATCCAGCGCAGCCGACGGCACGCGACAGGAAGATCAAGGTGCAAGTCGCGCATCGATACGCCGATCGAGGTCGACTACTACAAGCACGGCGGCATCCTGCCCTACGTGCTGCGCGAGCTGATCGGCAAGGCCGGCCCGGCGGCGGTGAAGGCCGCCTAGGGCATGTGCGCGCAGGTAGTGCGCCAGCGCCTTGACGTCGGCGTCGCTGAACGCCGTACAGCGCGGCGGCCATCATGGTGTCGCCGCCCTTGCGGGTGTAGTCGCGGTAGCGCGTTCATCTCGGCAACCAGGTACTCCTCGCGCTGCCCGGCGAGGCGCGGCATCTGCTCGCGGCCGCGGAAGTCCGCCACGTGGCAGGATCCCGCAATGCAGCTTCTTCGCCAGCACCGCGCCCTGCTTCATCAGCGCCGGGTCCGGCTTGCCCTGCGGCGCCGCGGGCTTCTGCGCCGCGTAGTAGCGCGCGATGGCCCGGATCTCCGCGTCCTTCAGTCCCTGCACCGCGGCCGCCATCTGCGGCACCTCGCGCATGCCCTCGCGGAACAGCACCAGCTGGTTCTCCATGAAGAGCTTCGGCTGCCCGGCGATCGACGGCGTGCCCGGCGATCGCCGAGTTGCCGCCGGGGCCGTGGCAGGCGGCGCACAGCGGCAGGCGCTCGGCTGCGGCTGGGCGAGCGCCGGGAGAATAAAAAGGGCGGTGAGCCAGGCCCACCGCCCCTTGCGGCGCAAATGCACTATTTCTTCGGCTCGGCGCGCTGTAGCTGATGCGGTAGATCGCGCCCAGTCTGCTCGTCGGACACCAGCATCGAGCCGTCGGGCATCTGCAGCAGGTAGGCCGGGCCGGCCCCAGAACTTGTCGTCCTTCGGGTCCTCCAGGAAGCCGGTCATGAACGGCTTCACCTTCGCGCTCTTGCCGTCCGCCGCCGGCCCGCACGTTGACCACGTCGAAGCCGAACTTGACTTGGTGCGGTTCCACGAGCCCTTGCGCGCGATGAACATCGTGTTCTGGTACTCCTTCGGGAACATGTTGCCGGTGTAGAACTTCACGCCCATCACCGCGGCGTGCGGCCCCATGGTGGCCACCGGCAGCGTCACGCCCTTGCAGGCGTCGGCCTTCTTGATGTCGGGGTCGGCGATGCCCTTGGCGTGGCAGTACGGGATAGCCGAAGTTGAGCCCGGCCTTGGCGATGCGGTTCAGCTCGTCCTCGGGCCCGTTGTCGCCCATCCAGTCGCGGCCGTGGTCGGTGAACCAGAGCTCCTTGGTCTTCGGATGCCAGTCGAAGCCCTGCGTGTTGCGCACGCCGGTCGCGATCACTTCCTTGCCGGAGCCGTCGGCGTTGTAGCGGCGGATCTGCGCGTACTCCTTGGTCGGCGGCTCGCAGATGTTGCACGGCGCGCCGAACGGCACGTAGAGCTTCCCGTCCGGGCCGAAGGCGATGTACTTCCAGTTGTGGTGCTGCTCCGTCGGCAGGTCGAACTCGGCGGTCATGTCCACCGGCTGCACGTCCGGGTTGCTCTCGATGCCGTCGTAGCGCAGCACCTTGTCGATCGCGAACACGTAGAGCGAGCCGTTCTGCATGGCGACGCCGGAGGGCTGCGTCAGCTTGTCGACCACCACGCGCACGCGTGCGCTTGTCGCCCTCGTCGGTCACCTCGTAGACGCGGCCGATGCCGCGCGTGCCGACGTAGACTTCTTGCCCGTCGTCGCCGAGCGCCATGGCGCGCCCGCCGGGCAGGCCGGTGGCCCAGATCTCGGCCTTGAAGCCCTTGGGCAGCTTGAGCTTGTCGATCGGGATTTCGCTCGCCGGCGTCTCGGTCTTCCTGCCGGCGAGCGGCGCGAGCTTGGAGTCGGCCATCGCCGGCGGCTTGCCCTGGTGCCAGGCGGGCGGCGGCTGGGCTTGGGCGTGCCGCGTGGCGGCGAGCAATGCGGCGGCCAGCAGTGTTCTTCTCATGCGATGTCGTCTCCTCTTGCGGGACGCAGATTCTACTCGCTTTGCGACTGCTATTAGAACTGAAGGCTCGCCTGGACGCCAGCAGTCATGTTGCGCTGCGGCGCAGGCTCGTAGTAGCGGCCGTTGGCGTCGTTCACGACCACCGAGCCGACGTAGGCCTTGTCGGTCACGTTGTCCACGCGCAGGAACTCGCTCAGGCGCCATTGCGCGCCCTGCTGCTGGAAGCCGAAGACGAGGTTCACCACGGTGTAGGCGTCGGCGAACTCCGAGTTGAGGTCGTTCACCGCCACGCCGGTCGCGGTACAGCAGCTCGAGCGGCGACGCGGAAGCCCGTCGGCGCGTGGCGCCAGCGCAGCTCGCGCGTAGAACTGGGTCTTCGGCACGCCAGGCAGCACGTTGCCGGCGGCACCGGCCACGCGGCGTGCCGAACGGTAGCGTCGCTGGAACGTCGCCGTTCAGGTAGGTATAGGCGGCGCGCGCCTCGAACGGCCCCGCGGCAGCAGTCTCGGCGCCGAGCTCGAGCCCGCGGCGCTGGGTGCGCCCGGCGTTCTTGAAGGTGGTGCGCCCGCCGCTCGACTGGTCGACGACGATCTCGTCGCTGGTGACGATGTCGAACAGCGCCGCATTCAGCCGCGCAGGCGCCCGCGCGTATCGCCTTCACGCCGACCTCGACGTGGCGGCTGCGGCTCGCTTCCAGCGCGAAGTTGAGGCCGCTGGCCGGCGGGTTCTGGTAGGCGAGCTCGACGAACGTCGGCGTCTCGAAGCCGCGGCCGCAGTTGGCGTAGAGGCTGGTGGTCCGGCTCGAGGCGGAAGACGACGCCCGCCACCGGCGTGGTCGCGCTGTAGTCTTCGCGCCGCTGTCGTCGGGGTTGCCCGGCGCACGATGAAGTGGTCGGTCGGACTCGAAGGCGACGCGCGCTCGAGCGCACGCCCAGCGTGCGCCGACCAGCGCTCGGCGAATTTCCACTCGCGCCTGCGCGAACAGGTCGGTGCTCGACACCGATGTTGTCCTCGTCGCGCCGCAGCGCGCCCGGCGACGCCGTTGTTGTTGACGAAGCCCGCCGGTGCTCGGCCATGCGCTCGTACTCGACGCCGGCCGAGAGGCGCAGCGGCCGGCCGCCCAGCTGCATGTCGTTGAACACGCGCAGCGCGCCGCCCGCCGAAGCGTGCGGTCGAGGTTCACCACGCCGCCGGAGTGCGTGGCCGGCGTCTGCGTCGCCAGCGGGATGGCCAGGAACTGCTCGACGAAGCGGCTGCCGGCCCACGCCGACGGCCTGCAGCCGCGTGGCCGCCGGACAGTGCGTGGTCCAGCGTCGCGCCGGCCTGGTCGTGCTCGATCGTCTTGCGCGTGTTGAACTGGATCGCCTGCGGCATCGCCTGCTGCGGGTTCTGCTCCACCTGCGCGCGCGTCAGGCCGAGCGGGTCCTGCGTGTCGGGCTGGCGCAGGCTGTTCGCCACCAGCGTGAGCGCCGCGTCGCGGCGCCGAGGTCGATGCGGCGCCTTGGCGTTCAGCTGGTCGCGCACCGCGGCGCTGTGGTCGCGGTAGCCGTCGGTGCTCGAAGCGCGACAGGTCGCCGATGCCGTTCAGCGCGCCCCACTGCCCGCCGAACTTGAGCGCCGCGCGCCAGGTGTCGTAGCTGCCGCCGTAGCACGCCGACCTCCAGCCGTCGGCACCGCCGGCCCGTCCTCGGTGATCGACGTTGATCACGCCGCCCGACGGCGTTGCCGTACATGCTGCGAAAACGGCCCGCGCAGCACCTCGATGCGCTCGGCCGAGCCCAGGTCGAAGGTCGCCGACCTGCCCCTGCCCGTCGGGCATGCGTCGCCGGGATGCCGTCGGCGATCAGGCGGATGCCGCGCACGCCGAAGGTGGCGCGCGCGCCGAAGCCGCGCGACGAGATCTGCAGGTCCTGCGCGTAGTTCTGGCGGTTCTGCACCACGATGCCCGGCACGCGGCCCAGGCTCTCCGACAGGTTCACCTGCGGGCGGCCCTCGCGCATGTCCTCGCCGTAGAGCCGGTCGATCGACGCCGGGAATCTCGAGGCTCGGCTGGGCGACGCGCGTCGCGGTGACCACCACGCCATCCGCCGCCGGCCGCGTCTCGCCTTGCGCGAACGTCAGGCGCGGCGTCACGGCAAGCAGCAGCGCGGCCAGTGCGCAAAACGCCGTCCCCCGACCGGGCCTGCTAATCCCGGGCTCCCGCGGCGCGCAACACCTCGGCGACTGGTGCATGTCCTTGCTCGACCGCAATCGCCAACGCGCTCTTGTCGCGCTCGTCCCGCGGTGCATGCTCGGCGCCCCGTGCGAGAAGCAGCTTTACCGTGTCCGCGTGTCCATAGGCGGCCGCCCACATGAGCGCGGTGGCCCCGTTGGCATAGCGCGCGTTCACCTCCACGCCGGCGTCGAGCAATGCCAGAACGCACTCGGTGCGGCCGTTGCCGGCGGCGTAGATCATCGCCGTCTTCTGCACCCGGTCGCTCGCGTGCAAGTCGGCCTTGCGGCCGATCAGCAGCGCCAGGATCTGGGTGTGGCCGCCAAAAGCGGCGCTCATCAGCGGCGTCACCCGGGCCAGGTTGGCGATGTTCACATCCGCCCCACGCTCAATGAGCAGAGTGGCGAGGCCCAATTGGCCGTTGTGCGCCGCAATGTTCAGCGGGGTATCGCCGAGCCGATTGCGCGAATTCGGGTTTGCGCCCTGATCGATCAGCGCCCGCACGGAAGCTTCGCTCCCGCTGCGGGCGGCCAGCAGCAGCTCGAAGTTGATATTCCGCGTTTGCGCCGCAGCATTGCCGCTGCAAGCCGCGAGGGCGGCGAGAAGGAGACAGGTGTGCCATGGCTTCATCGATTTTCTTCCGCGCGCCCTATGTTGCATTATGATTCCCCGCTCGGCAAACACGAATTGCTTGTCGACCACTCAAGGAGAGGGGCCATGAAGACGTCGCAGATTTTTGCCACCGCATTTACGCTCGCAGTCGCGCTGGCCGCACCTTCGCCATTCGCCCAGGAACGCGGGTGCCGAAGAAGATCAACGTGACCCAGCAGCAGCTCACTGGCGCCGGCGGGCAGGCGGCGAACTGGCTGCACACGAACGGCAGTTACGCGCAGACGCGCTATTTCCCGGGCAAGGACATCAACGCGGGAAATGTGGGCAAGCTCAAGGTGGCGTACGTGTTCCAGACCGAGGTCGTGGAGTCGATGGAGACCGCGCCAATCGTCGTGAACGGCGTGATGTACCTGACGACCTCGTTCAACCATGTCTACGCGATCGACGCCGTCAGCGGGAAGCTGTTCTGGCACTACAAGCACAAGATGGGACCGGTGACCACCTTCTGCTGCGGCCCGAACAACCGCGGCGTGGCGATTTCCGGCGGCAAGGTGTTCATGGGCACGCTCGACGCGAAGCTCGTCGCCCTCGACGCCAAGACCGGCAAGCTGGTCTGGGAAACGCAGATCGCCGATCCCGACAAAGGCTACAGCGAGACGATGGCGCCGACGGTCGTCGACAACAAGGTGCTGATCGGCACCAACGGCGGCGAGTACGGCATCCGCGGGTTCGTGAAGGCGTTCAACGCCGACGACGGCAAGCTGCTGTGGACCTTCTACACCATTCCGGAGAAGGGCCACGAGGGCGTGTGGGCGGTCAACGACGCGACCGGTCGCAACATGAAACGCGATATCGCGGCCGAGAAGGCGGCGCTGGCGAAGGACAGTTCGTTCTACCAGACGCTCGGCGGCGGCGTGTGGATGAATCCGTCGGTCGACCTCAAGGCGCGCACGGTGTGGTTCGTGGTGGGCAACCCCTCGCCCGACCTGTACGGCGCGGAGCGGCCCGGCGACAACCTCTATACCAACTCGCTCGTCGCGATCGACCTGGACAAGGGCACCTATAAGTGCCACTCGCAGTACATCGCGCATGACGTGTGGGATCTCGACGCCGTCAGCCCGCCGATCCTGGTCGACGTGAAGGACAAGTCCGGCAAGATGGTTCCGGGCGTGATCCACGGCGGCAAGACCGGCCACGTCTACGTCCACCAGCGCAAGGACTGCTCGCTGATCCGCTTCTCCCAGGCAATGATCCCGCAGGAAAACATGTGGGTGCTGCCGACCGCGGAAGGCGCGCGCATGCTGCCGGGCGCGAACGGCGGCGTCGAGTGGTCGCCGATGGCCTACGACGCGGGCTCGCGTCTCGCGATCGCGCTCAACCTGCACCAGCCGATGACCTACCACGTCGAGGCCGCCAAGTACCCCGGCGGCTCGAAGCTCTGGCTCGGCGGCGCGTTCAAGGCGATCGCGAGCGAGAAGCAGTGGGGCCGCGTCGCGGCGGTGAACATCGACACCGGCAAGATCGCCTGGAAGCACGACACCGCGCAGCCGCTGATCGGCGGCGGGCTGGCGACTGCGGGCGGACTGTTCTTCTTCGGCGAGGGCAACGGCAGCTTCAACGCGCTCGACTCGAAGACGGGCAAGAAGCTCTGGAGCTTCCAGTGCGGCGCGGGAGCGAATGCGATGCCCGTGTCCTACACGGTCGGCAAGAAGCAGTACATCGCCATGGGCTGCGGCGGCAACACCCAGCTCGACTTCAAGCGCGGCAACAGCGTGTTCGTGTTCGCGCTCGGCGGTTGAGCGAATTTACGCGATAAGCCGGGGCCGCCGCGAGGCGGCCTCTTTTTTATTGGGAACGCAATCAGTGCGCCTGTCTCTCAGCGCCGCCGCGGCTGCTGTGCTTCTTCGCCGCCACGTTCGCGGCGCAGGCCCAAGACGTCGATGCAGGCCGCAAGAAGGCCGAGGCCTGCGTCGCCTGTCACGGCCCCGGGGGCATGTCGGCCGATCCCGCGTTTCCGATCCTCGCCGGTCAGACGGCGCGCTACACCTACCTGCAGCTCAAGGACTTCAAGGAAGGCCGGCGCACGGAACCCCTGATGGAGCCGTTCATCGCCGCGCTTTCGCGCGAAGACATGTTCGACCTCGCCGCGTTCTTTGCCGCGCAGAAGCCGCAGCCGAACGCGTTCAAGACGGATCCGGGTCGCGCCGCGCGCGGCAAGGCAAAGGCGGACGAAGTACTTTGCACCATGTGCCATCTCGGCGGTTTCCTCGGGCAGAATGAGATCCCGCGCGTCGCCGGGCAGCACTACGCGTACGTCGTGAAGCAGATGCGCGACTTCAAGACCGGCAAGCGCACCAACGATGCCGGCAACATGGCAAGTGTTGCCAAGACGCTCTCAGACCGCGACATCGAGGATCTGGCGCACTATCTCAGCAGCCTGTACTGATGCGCGCAGGCGGCCACATGGCAGCCGCCGGTGTGCTTCTCGCGCTTGCCGCCGCCGCGCACGGCGCGGACGAGCCCAAGCAGCCGATGGAACTGCCGGCGGTCATCGTCATCGGCACCACGCCGGTGCCGGGGATCGGCACGCCCCTCGAGCAGGTGCCGGCGAACGTGCAGGTGATCCGCGAACGCGACCTGCGCGAGCAGCCCGTACCCGGCATCGCGGACCACCTCGGCGATGCCCGCGCCGGTTTCGCGGCGAGCCGGCCCGGCGGCAATCCGTACCAACCCGACGTCAGTTACCGCGGTTTCCTGGCGTCCCCGCTATACGGGGCGCCGCAGGGGCTGTCGGTCTATCTCGACGGCGTGCGCGTGAACGAGGCCTTCGGCGACGTGGTCAACTGGGACCTCATTCCGCGTATCGCGGTCTCCGCGATCAATGTGATCCCGGGCTCCAACCCGGCGTTCGGCCTGAACACGCTCGGCGGCGCGCTCGCCATCGAGACCAAGAGCGGCGCGCGCTTTCCCGGCACCGTGCTGCGCGGGTACGGTGGTTCATTCGGCCGGCTCGGCGCGGAGTTCGAGACCGGCGGCGCGCGCGAAGGCCAGCATTACTACCTGGCGGGAAACCACTTCAGCGAGCGCGGCTGGCGCGACTACTCCCCGAGCCGGGTGGACCAGGTGTTTGCCCGGCTCGGCGCAGGGGACGCCTCAGGGCGCGTCGACCTCACCCTGCTGGGCGCGGACACCAGCCTCGACGGCACACAGGCGCTGCCATTGTCGATGCTGGGCGCTCCGCGCCAGCCCTACACCTGGCCGGACCGCACCGAGAACCGGCTGGTGTTCGCCAATCTTTCGGTCAGGCGCATTGTCGGTGCCGACAACCTGATCGCGGGCAACGTCTACGTGCGCGATCTTTCCAGCCGCAACCAGAACTCGAACGTCAACGATGACTGCGCGGCGGGCCCGTGCGCCTTCAACGCGCTCAACGATGCGGCGCGCATCGACGAAACGCGCGTCGGTTTCGCACTGCAGGCCACGCGGGATGCCCCGATTGCACACCGCGAGAACCAGCTTTCGGCCGGCGTTTCCTTCGACGCCGGCCAATCGTCATTCGACGGCTCCGCGCAGGAGGCGAACTTCAGTGCGCAACGCGAAGCCGTGGGCATATCGCCTTTCGTGACTGAAACCTCGGTTGCCACGCGCCAGCAGTACGCCAGGCTCTACCTGCTCGATACGCTCACGCTGGCGCAGGACCTGTACGCGACCATGTCGGCAAGCTACAACGTGACGCAATTGGAGATCACCGACCGCACCGGCACCCAGCCCGCGCTCGACGGCCGGCACCGTTTCTCGCGCCTGCTGCCCGCCGCGGGGCTGGCGTACGCGCCGCGCGCCGGCGAGAGCTATTACACGAACGCGAGCTGGGGCATGCGCGCGCCGACTGCGATCGAGCTCACCTGCGCCGACCCGAACGCGCCATGCCGGCTGCCCAGCGTGTTTCTCGCCGATCCGCCCCTCGAAGCGGTGCTGTCGCGCACTCTGGAAGCCGGTGTGCGCCGACCGCTCGGCGCCAGCATGACGCTGGCCGCGGCGGTCTACCGCACCGACCTCGAGAACGACATACAGTTCGCGAGCGCCGGCGGCGGCGCCTTGAACGCGGGGTTCTTCCAGAACGTAGGCCGCACCCGCCGGCAAGGCGCTGAAATCGATCTCGAAGCAAAGCTCGCGCGCTGGTGGTTCGCCGCGCGCTACGCGCGCGTGGATGCGACCTTTCGCTCGCCATTCTCGGCGCACTCACCGTACAACTCTTCCGCTGATGCGAACGGCGACATCCTCGTTCAGCCGGGCCACCGCATGCCCGGAATCCCGCGTGACGCTCTGAAGCTGCGCGCTCGTTATGCATCCGGCGGCGCCTCCATCGGTGGCAGCATCGCCTTGTTCTCGGGGCTGCACGCGCGTGGTGACGAAAACAACGGCGATGCGAACGGCATGGTTCCGGGATATGCGCTCGCAGGCCTCGACGCACAGTGGGAACTGGCGCGCGGCTGGAGGCTATTCGCCAATGTCGAGAACCTGTTCAACAGCGACTACGCGGCATTCGGCACGCTCGGGGGCAACTTCTTCACCGGCCCGCAGAATTCGTTCGATGCCGGCAACGTGCGCGCCGAGCAGTTCCGCACTCCCGGCACGGCGCGCGGCGTATGGCTGGGGATCGCATGGCGGCCGGGCGAGCCCGCCGGCTGGCAATCCGGGCAGTAGCGATCGCTAGGGCCACATCCTGCGCACTACGCCGTCTCGGTCGAACAGCGCGTGCTTGAGCACCGCGGCGATGTGCAGCACGATCAACCCCACGAACACCAGAGCAAGAACCTTGTGCGCGGTGTTGAACGCAGCGTAGACCCGCTTGTCGTCAAATCCCCACGGCGGCAGCATGAGCAGGCCAAAATACTTGATGCCGAACTTGCTGAAGTTGGTCGCGACGTAGCCCGTGAGCGGCATGCCAACCATGCAGACGTAGAGCAGCGCATGGTTGGCGCGCGCCGCGAACCGCTCCCAGGCCGGCATCGCTGCGGGCAGGGGCGGCGGCTGATGCGCGATGCGCCAGGCAAGGCGCACGAGAATCAGCACCGCAAGCGTAATGCCGGTCGACTTGTGAAAGTTGACCCACGCCGAGCGCTCCGGCGATCCGCGGGGGACTTCACCGAGATAGAACCCCAGCCCGATCTGCAGCAGGATGCCGAGGGCAAGGATCCAGTGCAGCGCGATGGCAACTTTGGTGTAGCGGTCTGTCATGGCCGGGATCGCGAATCGCGAGACTTGCAACCATACCCTGCCGCGTGTGCGCGCGCTAGAATTCAACCATGCCGCCTCGCGGAAGCCGCCTGATCTGCACCCTGAAGACCGTCGACGGCTGCCAGGGTTCGTACGACGTCACGCCGGGCGAGCAGCCCGACTCCGTCGCCAGCGTGAGCCCGGTCACCTGGAACAAGCCGCCGGAAAAACCCGTGCAGGAAGGCGCATTCACCGTGATCGGCGACCTCGGCATGACCGGACAGGTGATCCTGGTCAACTCCTACCAGTGGCGCTCGCTCGACCGAGGCGAAGCTGGAGAAATTCTTCTACGGCGCGATCCTGTGGGGCAAGAGCCCGTTCAAGGTGATCGAGGACGCGCAGATGATGCTCAAGCGCGGGAAGTAGCGCGAGGCGCCGGCAGCCGGGCGCTAGAGAGCAGCCACCAGCTCCCGCGTCAGCGCTGCGGCGGGAATCTCCTTGCAGCCGCTCACGTTCTGGCCCGCCCACAGCGGCGAGAAATCACCGGAACCGCGGCTTTCGGCTTTGGCGCGCAAGGGCGCGATGGCCGCGGTCGCCAATGGAAAAGCGGGCGCGACGTCGCTGATGGGGCCACGTTCCTTGATCAATCGATTCAGGATTCCACGAGCCGGTCGGCCGGTGAAGACGTTGGTCAGCGCCGTGTGGCGGGCGGCTTCGCTCTTTAGCGCGGCGCGGTGCAGCGCGCTGGTGGTGGCTTCGGGGCACAGCAGGTAGGCGGTACCGACCTGCACGCCGGCTGCACCGAGCGCCATGGCAGCCGCGACGCCCCCCGCGTCCGCGATGCCACCTGCCGCGATGACCGGTAGCTTCACCTGACGCACGACTTGGGGCAGCAGTGCGAACGTGCCGACCTGGGTGCTCAGGTCCTCAGAGAGGAACATGCCGCGATGCCCGCCCGCCTCGACGCCCTGGGCGATGATCGCGTCCACCCCCTGCGCCTCGAGCCAGCGCGCCTCCTCCACCGTCGTCGCCGACGAAAGAATCTTCGGGCCCCACGACCGCACGCGCGCGAGCAGCTCCGGCGCGGGCAGGCCGAAATGGAAACTCACCACCGCGGGCTTGAACTCCTCGAGCGCGTCGGCGATATCGGCGCTGAAGGGAGTACGCCCCGGTCCGGCCGGGATGGCATCTGCCTCGATGCCAAACTCCCTGTAATAGGGTGCCAGCGCGGCTCGCCATGCCGCTTCGCGCTCGGCGCTAGGCGTGGGCGGCGTGTGGCAGAAGAAATTGACGTTGAACGGCTTGTCGGTATGCGCTCTGATCGCCGCCAGCTCTTTGCGCATGGCCTCGATGCTGAGCATGGCGCACGGAAGCGAGCCCAGCCCGCCCGCATTGGATACCGCCACCGCCAAGGCGCTGCCTTGCACCCCCGCCATGGGCGCCTGGATCAACGGCAGCTCGATGCCGAAGAGACGTTGCAGCGTCATGCGTTGTCGAAGTGCGCGGGTCTCAGGCCTTTGCCAGCGTGCCCACAGGGCAGCTCACCCCGGTGCCGCCGAGCCCGCAATAGCCGTTCGGGTTCTTGCCGAGGTACTGCTGGTGGTAGTCCTCGGCGTAGTAGAACTCGGGCGCCGGCCGGATCTCGGTGGTGATCTTGCCGAAGCCCTTCGCCTTGCAGCGCCTGCCTCGAACACGTCGCTTGCGACGCAAGCGCGGCCTTCAGCTGCTCCTCGCCGTAGGTGTAGATCGCCGAGCGGTACTGCGAGCCGCGAGTCGTTGCCCTGGCGCATGCCCTGCGTCGGGTCGTGGCCTTCCCAGAACACCTTGAGCAGCGCCTCGTAGCTGACCTTCTTCGGATCGAACACCACCAGCACCGCCTCGGTGTGGTTGGTGAAGCCGCTGCAGACTTCCTCGTAGGTCGGGTTCTTCGTCTCGCCGCCGGCGTAGCCGACCGCGGTGCTGTAGACGCCGGGCATCTGCCAGAACAGGCGCTCCGCGCCCCAGAAGCAGCCCAGGCCGAACACGCGCGAGCTCGCAGGCCCGTCGGGAAACGGCGGCACGATGCGGTTGCCGTTGACGAAATGCTTCTCCGGCACCGGCATCTTCTCGGCGCGCCCGGGCAGCGTGCTCTGCCGCGGGCAGCAGCGGTTTCATCTTCTTCATGAAGGCGAACATGGGCGGTCTCCTCGTCGGACGCTAGAATAACACCATGAAAATCTGCATTTACGGCGCCGGCGCGGTCGGCGGCCTGATGGCCGGCTGGCTCGCGCGCGCCGGCCACGCCGTCTCGGTCGTCGCGCGGGGCGCGCACCTTGACGGCGATCCGCGACAAGGGCCTGCGCATCCGCTCCGAAGGCAAGGAAATCGCTGTCCAGATGCAAGGCCGACAGCGACCCGGCGAAGCTCGGGCCGCAGGACTACGTGATCGTCGCGGTGAAGGGCCAGAGCCTGCCCGAGGTCGCCGCCGGCATCGCGCCGCTGCTCGGGCCGCGACACCTCCATCGTCACCGCGATGAACGGCGTGCCGTGGTGGTTCTTCGACCGCCTGGCCTTCGGCGACGGCAAGCTGCGCCTGGAGAGCGCTCGATCCCGGCGGCGCGCTCTCGCGCGCCATGCCGACCGAGCGCATCGTCGGCTGCGTGGTCCACCTCGCCGCCTCGACGCCGGAGCCCGGCCTGATCAGCCACAACATGGGCAAGCGCCTGATCCTCGGCGAGCCGGGCGGCAAGAACACCGCGCGCACGCAAGCGCATCGCCGAGGCGCTCACGCGGCGCGGGCTTCGAGGTCGCGGCAAGCGCGCTTCATCGAGAAGGATTTCTGGGTGAAGCTGCTCGGCAACGTGAGCTTCAACCCGGTCTCGGCGCTCACGCTGCGCCACCGCCGACCGCCTGATCGCCGACGCGCGAGGTGAAGGCCTACATGGTCGCGATCATGCGCGAGGTGCTCGCCATCGGCCGCGCGGTCGGCGTGGACGCCGACATCGACCCGGAGGCGCGCATCGACATGGCGCGCAAGCTCGGCAAGTTCAAGACCTCGATGCTGCAGGACCTGGAAGCCGGCAAGGCGCTGGAGATCGACGGCCTGCTCACCGGCACGCTGGAAGATCGCGCGCAAGGCCGGCGTGCCGCGCCGTTCACCGAGAGCCTGTTCGGGCCTCGCACCGCCTGCGCGCGCAATCCACGGGGCAATACACGATGAGATGCGCCTTCCTGCTTCCTGCTCTTGCTTCCGCTGACGGCGTGGGCGCAGTACTCCGGCCCGGCCGTGGACACCTGCCGCGCCTACGGCGAGCGCGAGCTGAAACGCGACGGCGGCAGCGACGCGCAAAGGCTGGTGTTCGAGCGCGACCAGCGCGCTGGTCATCGAGCGCTACACGCGCAAGCTCGGCAGCCAGTTCGTCAGCTCGATCCTGCAGCGGCAACGGCGCCATCGCGCGCTCCGTCGGCGCGCCGCGCGCCGAGCTGTCCTTCATCTGCCTGCTGGCGAGCGACAAGCAGGCCCTGTTCTTCCACTGGATGCCGCGGCGCGACGCGCCGGCGCTCGCGCAGTGCAAGCGCGGCGCGGCGCCGGGCGACGTGCCTGCAGCTGCTGCTCGAGCTCGCGGAGCGCGACCTCGTCGAGGTGGCGGCATTCCGCTTCCAGGAATCGCTCGAAGCCGATGCCAAGGCCGGCAACGAGAACGCCGTCGACCGCCTACCGCAACGCGGCTGCGGCGTGGCGCGCCTACCGCGATGCCGAATGCGCGCGCGCGCGGCGCCCGGCGGCAAGCGACGACGTGGCGCGGCTGCATGGTGGACCTGACCACGGCGGCGCTTACCTCGACCTGCAATGAGCCATCGCCTGTGCGTCGCGCCGATGATGGACTGGACCGACCGGCATTGCCGGTATTTCCTGCGCCAGGTGTCCTCGCAGCGCGTTCCTCTACACCGAGATGATCACCACCGGCGCGCTGATCCACGGCGACGTCGAGCGGCATCTCGCGTTCAGCCCGGAGGAGCATCCGGTCGCCGCGCAGCTGGGCGGCAGCGAGCCCGAGGACCTCGCGCAGTGCGCGAAGCTGGTCGAGCAGTACGGCTACGACGAGGTGAACCTCAACATCGGCTGCCCGAGCGAGCGCGTGCAGCGCGGCGCCTTCGGCGCCTGCCTGATGGCCGAGCCGGAACTGGTCGCCGACTGCGTGCGCGCGATGCGCGAAGCGGTGACGATCCCCGTGACGGTGAAGCACCGCATCGGGATCGATACGGATCGAAGACTACGAGTTCGTGGCGAAGTTCGTGGCAACGGTCGCCGCAGGCGGGCTGCACGACGTTCATCGTCCACGCCCGCAATGCGGTCCTGAAGGGCCTCTCGCCGAAGGAGAACCGCGAGGTCCCGCCGCTCAAGTACGAGTACGTCTACCGCCTGAAGCAGGACTTCCCGCAGCTGGAGATCGTGATCAACGGCGGCATCACGACTGGCACGCAGATCGACGCGCATCTCGCGCACGTGGACGGCGTGATGCTCGGCCGCGCCGCCTACCACGACCCCTGGGTGCTGGCCGACGCCGGCAAGACCCGCGCCGGAGGTGGTGCAGGCCATGGCGCGCTACGCGTCCGAGCCAGGCGATCGCCTGCGCCACGTCACCCGCCACATGCTGGGCCTGTACCACGGCCACCCGCGCGCGCGGCTGTGGCGGCGCATGCTGTCGGACCCGGCGCGGCTTTCGCAGAACGATCCGGCCCTGCTGCTGGAAGCGCTGGAGGCAGTAGAATCGCCGCAACTACTCACGGAGACCGCCCATGAGCGCCGTCCTCAAGCCGAAGCAAGTCCAAGCCCGTCCGGAGCGCGTCAGCAAGGAAGAGTGGCAGCTGCGCGTCGACCTCGCCGCCGCCTACCAGCTGGCGGCGATCTTCAAGTGGACCGACCTGATCTACACCCACTTCTCGGCGCGCGTGCCGGGCACGACGACTTCCTCATCAACCCCTACGGCCTGATGTTCGAGGAGATCACCGCCTCGAACCTGGTGAAGATCGACCACGCACGGCAAGGTGCTCGACGACCCGCTCGACCTGGGCTACAACGAGGCCGGCTTCGTGATCCACGGCTGCGTGCACGAGGCGCGCCCCGAGGTCAACTGCGTGATCCACACGCACACGCGCGCCGGCGTCGCGGTGTCGGCGATGAAGTGCGGCCTGCTGCCGATCAGCCAGCACGCGATGCGCGTGCAGCGCGCAGGTCACCTACCACGACTACGAGGGCATCGCGCTCGACATGGACGAGCGCGAGCGCATGGCGGCGGACCTCGGCAAGACCTCCAAGGCGATGATCCTGCGCAACCACGGCCTGCTCACGCTGGGCGAGACGGTGCGCGAGGCCTTCGAGATGATGTACTACCTCGACTGCGCCTGCCAGATCCAGATCGACGCCTGCGCCGGCGGCATGGACAACGTGCATGCAGATGTCGCAAGCAGCGCGGCGACACGGCCACCGAGCAGTTCGACCGCCCCAACCGCCCGTCGCACGCACAAGGACTGGCCGGCGCTGCTGCGCCTGCTCGAGCGCAAGGGAATCAACTACGCTGAGCTGAGCCGGCCGTGCCTCGCCCGGCAGCTGCAGCACGGTGACGATCGAGCAGCGTCGAGCGCCGCCACCACGGTGTAGAACACCGCCGGCGGCTGGCCGCGGTCGAGCAGCCAGCCGAAGAACACCGGCGTCACCATCGAGCCGACGTCCAGGCCCGAATAGACGAAGCCGTAGACCTTGCCGGTCGCGCCCGGCGGCGTGGAGGCGCGCACGATCAGGTCGCGCGACGGATTGGTGAGGCCGGCCGCGAACCCCGCGGCGCGCGAGGAGCAGCGGCAGCGCGCCGCCGGCAGCCAGGCCGAGGCGAGCACGAACATCAGCGCCGCGCTGCACCGCCATGCCGCTCGACCGCGACCAGGTCGTGGCGCGAGGTGCGCACCGCGAGGAAGCCGCCGGCGAAGATGCCCGCCGCGCCGCCGAGCAGGTAGGCGGTCAGCGCGCGCGGAGGCGAGCGCCGCGCTCACGCCGTAGAGCGCCATCATCGCCGCGACGCCGAAGGTCTGCATGGCGATGAACGCCACCGACATCAGCATGAAGTAGCCGAAGCACATCAGCACCGGCGCCTGACGCGAGCACCCGCAGATCCGCGCCCAGGCCGGCGCCCTCGTGCCTTGCCCTTGCGGCCGGCTCGCCTGCAAGGTCGCGCCGTGCAACGCGAGCAGCGCGACCACCGCGACGCCGATCGCCGCCGCGCCGAGCAGCGCGCCGCGCCAGCCGAACGGCGCGCGCCATGGCGATGCCGTAGACCGGCGCCGCCGCGTAGCCGAGGTAGCCGGCGATGCCGTGGCCGCTGAAGGCGTAGCCCAGGCGCTCCTTGTCGCACGCGCGCGTTGAGGATCGAGAAATCGCACGGGATGGAACACGCTGTTGCCGAGGCCGCCGACCACCGCGGCGGCCACCAGCATGGCGTAGCTCTGCGCGAAGCCCGCGAGCAGCGCGCCGCGCACCGGCGAGCGCGAGGCCGGCGAACAGCACGCGGCGCGCGCCGTAGCGGTCCACCGCGAAGCCGGCCAGCGTCTGGCAGATCGCCGAGACGACGTAGTACAGCGCCACCGTGGCGCCGAGCGCCGCGTAGGACACGCCGAGGTCGTCCTTGATCAGCGGGAACAGCACCGCGGTGGCGATCTGGAAGAAGTGCGACAGGCCGTGCGCGAGCGCGACCAGGCCGATCACCTTCACGTCCTGGCGCAGGGAATCAGCCGCGGCGCTCATCGATGAACCTCGTGACGGCATGCAAGACGTTGCCCGGGCTGGTCGCGGAACGGCGCGTGGCCGCAGCCGGGGAGCTTCAGCAGCTCGCAGGGCCCGCCCACCTGCCGCGCCGGATGCGCGTCGAGCTGCGCCATGGTGCCGTACTCGTCGTCCTCGCCCTGGATCGCGAGCACCGGGCAGCGGATGCCCGGCAGGTACTCCTCGATGTTCCAGTGCCGGAACTCCGGGTCGAGCCAGGCGTCGGCCCAGAGGTGGAAGGTCTTGCGCGCGATCGCGATGGTACTTGCCGAGGCGCTCGGCGCAGGTCGCGTGTCTCGAAGCGCCTGCTGCGCCTTGGCGATCGACTCGACGCAGATCGGCTCGACGAACACATGCGGCGCCATCAGCCACCACGCCGCGCACCGCGTGCCCGCGCCGGCGTGGATCAGCGCGATCGAGGCGCCGTCGGAATGGCCGACCAGGATCGGTTCGTCGATCTTCAGGTTCTGCGAGCAGCTCCGGCAGCGTCGTCCAGCGCCTCGTCGTGCATGAAGCGCACGCCGCCCTGCGCCTCGCGCAGCACATCGGACTCGCCGTAGCCGTAGCGGTCGTAGACCAGCGCGCGGCAGCCGGTCGCCTGCGCCACCTGCAGCGGGAAATCGCGCCACTGGCGGATCGAGCCCAGGCCTTCGTGCAGGAACACGAGCGTCGGGCCGGCCCGGCTCGGCCGCGTCGATCCACTCGTACTCGAGCGAGTGCCCGGCGGCGGCGACCAGCGGCATGCGGCGAATCTAGCATGCAGGCGATAATGCGCCGCGATGCGTTTCACCGCCTGGCTGGTCCTCGCTCGCGACGCTGCTGCTGTGGTCCGGCAACTGGATCGTGGCGCGCGCCGTGCGCGACGACATTTCGCCCGGCCTCGCCACCGCCGGGCGGCTGGTGATCGTGCTGCTGCTGCTCGCGCCCTTCGCCTGGCACGGCCTCGCGGCGAAAGCTGCCGGCTGCTGACGCGGCGCGACTGGAAGATCCTCTGGCTGCTCGGGCTTCTCCGGCGGCGGCGCTGCACCTCGCGCTGCAGTGGCTCGGGCCTGCACTACACCACCGCCACCAGCGCGACGCTGTACCTGTCGACCGCGCCGATCTTCATCCTGCTGCTCGCGCGCGCCGCTGCTCGGCGAGCGCATCGCCGCGCGCCAGTGGGCGGGCGTGGCGATCTCGTTCGCCGGCGTGGCGCTGATCGGCACGCAGGGCAGGCTGCTGCAGCCGTCGTTCAACGCCGGCGACCTGTGCGCGCTCGCCTCGATGGCGATGTGGGGCGGCTACACGGTGTTCCTGCGCATGCGGCGCGACACGCTCGACATCGTGGAATTCCTCGCCCTGGTGTGCCTGCTCGGGCTGGTGTTCATGACGCCGTGGGTGATTGCGGAATTCTTTCTGGGCATGACGCTGAAGCTCACCACGGCGGGCGCCGCGGCGGTGCTCTATTCCGCCATCGGCTCGCTGCTGCTCGCCTACGCGGGCTGGAGCTACGTGGTGAAGCGCATGGGCGCCGCGCGCGCCGGCGCCACCATGCACCTGATGCCCGCCATCGCCGTGGGCCTCGCCGCGCTGTTCCTCGGCGAGTATCCGGTGCTGGTACCACTTCGCCGGCATCGCGCTGATCCTCGCCGGCGTGGCGCTCGCCTCGCTGCGGGCGCGGGGGACGGCATGACGCCGGTGACCTTCGATGCCGCGCTGCGCGCGCGGCTCGCGGCGAACCTCGAGCGGCGCGCCCCCGCGCCGCTCGAAGCGCGTTCGCTGAAGCGGGCGGCGGTCTGCGTGATCGTCACCGGGAGCGGCGGCGAGGCGGCGCTCCTCCTCACGCGGCGCGCCGCGCACCTCACCACGCATGCAGGGCAGTACGCGCTGCCCGGGGGACGCGTCGAGGCGGGCGAATCCGCGCCGGACGCCGCGCGCCGCGAGGCGCGGGAGGAGATCGGCCTCGAGCTGTCGCAGGATGCGTTCCTCGGCCAGCTGGACGACTATCCGACGCGCTCCGGCTACCTCATCACGCCGCTAGTCGTCTGGGTGGCGGAAGGCGCCCGCATGTCGCCCAATCCCGCGGAGGTGGCGCAGATCTACCGCGTGCCCCTCGCCGAGCTCGGCCGGCCCGGTTCGCCGCAGTTCGTCTCCATTCCGGAAAGCGAACAGCCCGTGATCCGCTATCCGCTGCTCGGCAGCCTGATCCACGCGCCCACCGCGGCCGTGCTGTACCAGTTCATGGAAGTGGCGCTGCACGGCCGCGCGACGCGCGTCGCGCACCTCGAGCAGCCGGTGTGGGCCTGGCGCTAGCCGAGTCCAAGCGCGCAGCGCGAGCGCACTCAGGCCGTCCCGAGGTAGTAGTTCTTCACCAGCTCGTTCTGCTCGAGCTCCGCCACGTTCCGCCCTCGAACACGATCTCGCCGTGCACGATGATGTAGCCGCGGTCGGCGATGCGGATCGCCTGGTGGAAGTTCTGCTCGGCCATCAGCACCGTCAGGCCGTAGCGCTCCTTCAGCTGCTTGATCTTGGTGATGGTGTGCGACACCAGGATCGGCGCGAGGCCGACCGAGGGCTCGTCCACCAGCAGCAGCCTGGGCGAGGACATCAGCGCGCGGGCGATCGCCAGCATCTGCTGCTGGCCGCCGGACAGCGAGCCGGCGAGCTGGCGGCGGCGCTCCTGCGAGCACCGGGAACGCCTCGTAGCAGAACGCGAGGTTCTTGCGCGATCGCGGCGCGCGCCTGCGGCCGGAACGCGCCGAGCAGCAGGTTCTCCTCCACCGTGAGCTTGGGAAACAGGCGCCGGCCCTCGGGCACCATGGCGACGCCCAGGTTGACGATCTCCTCGGTGGAGAGCCGCGTGAGGTCGTGGACGGCGCCGTCCATCTCCAGCGTCACCGTGCCCGCGGTCGGCCGCACCATGCCCATGACGCACTTCATCAGCGTGCTCTTGCCGTTGCCGTTGGTGCCGAGCAGCGCGACGGTCTCGCCCTGCCCGACCGTCGAGCGACACGCCGTGCAGCGCGCGCACCGCGCCGTAGCCGGCGTCGACGCCCGCGATCGTCGAGCTCAAGCGCCAAGGTAGGCCCTCTGCACGTCGGGGTTCGCGCACGATCGTCGCTGCGGCGTGCCCTCGCAGATGATGCGCCCGGCGTCGAGGCAGACCACGCGCTGCGAGAAGCGCATCACCGCCTGCATGATGTGCTCGATCATGATGATGGTGATGCCCGTGGCGTTCAGCTTGAACAGGATCTCGAGCACCTCGTCCACCTCGTTGCGACGACAGCCCCGCCATCGCCTCGTCCGAGATCAGCAGGCGCGGCCGCGCCGCCATGGCGCGCGCGAGCTCGAGCTTGCGCAGCTCCACCTGCGACAGCTGGTTCGACGGCGTGTCGCGCCTTGTCGGCGAGGCCCATGCTCTTGCAGGATGCTCCATCGCCTCGCCGCGCGTGTCGGCCTTGTGCAGCGAGCTGCGGTGCACCACGTATTCCAGCGGCACCAGCAGGTTCTCCAGCACCGTCATGCTGGCGAACGGCCGCGGGATCTGGAAGCTGCGCGCGATGCCGCGCCGCGTGCGCTGGTAGGCCGGCAGGCGCGATGATCTCCTCGCCGTCGAACACGATCGAGCCGGCCTCGTTGCGCAGCGAGCCCGAGACGCAGTTGATCAGCGTGGTCTTGCCCGAGCCGTTCGGGCCCGATCAGGCCGAAGCGCTCGCCCCGCGCGATCTCGATGCTCACGTCGTCGAGCGCGGTGAAGCCGCCGAAGCGCTTCGACACCGTCTTTATCTTGAGGAGCGCTTGGTCCATTTGCTTGCAGCAGGCCGACGATGCCGTCCGGCGCCAGCACCACGAAGACCACCAGCAGCACGCCGACCACCAGCACGTTGATCTCGCTCGAGATGGTGACCGTGACGATCTGCTGCAGCGAGCTGAGCAGCAGCGCGCCGATCACCGGCCCGATCCAGTGCGCCGTGCCGCCGATCATCGGGCTCGCGAGCGCGCCGATCGCGTAGTTCAGGTTGAAGGTCGACGCCGGCTCGATGAAGCGACAGGTACATCGGCATGCGGCGCGCCGGCCGCGCCCATCAGCGCGCCCGAGACCGCGCAGGCGAACAGCTTCAGCTTGAGCGTCGGCACGCCGCTGCACTCGGCGGCCTCCTCGTTGTCGCGGATGCGCGCGCAGGCCGCGGCCGATCCAGGAGCTCTCGATGTAGCGCGCGATCGCCACCGCGCCCACCGCCATCAGCCGCCATCACCACGAACAGCATCTTGATGTAGGACTCGAACGGCGCCATCGGCGGCGGGCGCAGCAGCTGCAGCCCGGTGGCGCCGCCGACGTAGCGCCAGTTGATGAACAGCGTCTCCATGATGACCACCAGCGCGATGGTGGCGATGGCGAAGAAGATGCCGCGCAGGCGCAGCGTCAGCAGGCCGGCGACCGAGGCCGAGCAGCCCGCTCATCGCGGCGGCGGCGACGATCTGCAGCCGCGAGCGGCAGCGCGAAGGCCTTGAACAGCACCACCGCGGTGTAGGCGCCGAGGCCGAAGAACGCCGGCGGTGCCGAAGTTCACGTAGCCGGCGTAGCCGCCGAGGATGTTCCAGGCGGTGGCGAGCACCACGAACATGCAGCACCGTGTAGGCGGCGAAGAAGAAGTACTCGTTCTTCACGAGCAGCGCGGCGGCCGACGCGGCGGCGAGCAGCACGGCGGCGCCGATCCAGAATCTCATCGGCCGCTCATCTTCCGAACAGTCCCTGCGGCCGCACGCCGAGCACGAGCAGCAGCAGCCCGAAGGACACCGCCGGCGCCCAGGAGGCGCCGAGACATGCATCAGCACGATCGACTCGGAGATGCCGAGGATCAGGCCCGGCGGCGAGCGTGCCGGTCATGCTGCCCAGGCCGGCGAGCACCACCACGCAGAAGGTGCGCCCGATGTAGACGCGGTCCATGGTCGGCTCGACCGGGCCGATGATGATCAGCATCGCGCCGGCGAGCGCCGCCACGCGCGGTGGCGATGCCGAAGGCCCACTGCTTGATGCGCACCGGGTTGGCGCCCATCAGGCGCAGCGCCGGCTCGTCCTGCGCCACCGCCTTGATGGCGCGGCCGGTGAAGGTCTTCGACAGGTAGAGCGTGAGCGCCGACCGTCAGCACGAGCGCCACGCCGAAGGCCACCAGCATGCGCTGCGGGATGCGCATGTCGCCGAAGCGACAGGCTCTTGCCGATGTAGGCGCGCCTCGACCATGCGCTGGTCGACGCCGAACGGCGAGGATCAGGCCGACCTCGATGATCAGCGCGACGCCGAAGAAGAAGGCGATGCCGCGCACCCCGGCGTCGCTGCCGCGCTTCTCGAAGGTCTCGTAGTAGAAGCGGTAGATGCGCCATGCCGAGCACGAAGAACGGCGGCATCAGCAGCGAGGCCGGCGAGGATCGGGTCGATGCCCAGCGCTGCTGAGCAGCGCAGGTGCAGTAGGAGCCGAGCACCATGATCGCCGGGTGCGCGACGTGCGGCACGTCGAGCAGGCCGAAGGACACCGACAGCCCGATGCTGACCGCGGCGTAGAAGCAGCCGAGCAGGATGCCGAACAGCACCGCCTCGAACAGCAGGTCCAGGGAGAAGAACATGGGCTCGCGAAAAAAATGCGGCGCGGGGTCGCCGCGCCGCATGGTGCTCGGTGAGGCGCGGCTACTTGCCGCGCGCTTTCTCGAACGGCGCGATGAACGTCGCCGGTCTTGTACGGCGTCGGGGTACAGCACCACCTGCTTGCCGGCCTGGCGGAACTGCTCCATGTCCTTGTCGGCCACGCCGCGGAACTGCGCCTGCACCACGCGCGCGTTGGCCCACTCGCCGTCCGGGCCGTAGCGGATCGGGCCGACGATGGTCTTCATCTCGTTCTTGCGCAGGTAGTCGGCGAGCTTCTTGTGGTCGAGGCTCTTGGTCGCGTTGACCGCCTGCTCGAGCATCTGGCCGATGGCGTAGTTGAACGGCGGCAGGTAGAAGCCGAGCGGGTCGACCTTCGCCTCCGCCGCCTTCTTCGGCGTAGCGCTGCGAGGAACTCCTCGATGCCCGGGTACTTCATGCCCGGCACGTAGGAGTTGTAGTTGACGACGCCGTTCAGCGAGCGAGCCGAGCGAGGTCATGATCGGCGTGAACTGCAGGCCGACCATGCCGCCGCCGAAGATCTTCACCGTCGGCGCCGACGCCGATCTCGTTCACCGCGCGCACGATCGCCACCGAGTCGTTCGGGTAGGACATGACGAACACCATGTCGGGCTTGGCGGCGCGGATGCCGCGGATCAGCGAGGAGAAGTCGGTGGTGGTCGGCGGGTAGTTCTGGTCGTAGACCGTCTTCAGGCCGGCCTTCTTCGCCAGCTCGCGCGCGCCGTTGGCCAGGTTCTGCGCGAACTCCTGGTCGGCGGCGAGGAAGGCGATGGTCTTCGCGCCCGCGCTTCTGGCCGGCCTCGAAGAAGCCGTCGGACCAGCTCGCGGCGTCGTTCCACGGCGCGTTGTTGAACCACATGTCGTGCTTGCACGGTGTGGTTCACCTGGAACGAGAAGTTGCCCATCAGCAGCAGGCCGCGCTGCTTGACCAGCGGCATGATCGGCGCGGTGGGCACCGTGCCGTAGGGCGCGATCAGCAGGTCGACCTTGTCGACGTCGAGCAGCTTGGTGTAGATCGCCGGGCGTCAGCGCCGGGTTGGTCTGGTCGTCGTAGGCGATCAGCTCGACCTTGCGGCCGAGCAGGCCGCCCTTGGCGTTGACGTCCTCGACCCACATGCGCAGCGCGAGCAGCGCCGCCTGGCCGCCGGCGCCGAGCGTGCCGGTCTGCGGCATGCTCATGCCGATCTTGATCGATTGTTGCGCGAGCACCGGCAGCGCCGCGAGGCCCGCCGCAGCGAGCGCGGCGACGGAAAACCAAATGCGCCAGACGTTCTTCATTGCTGTTCCTCCTCCTGAGGTGGTTGCCCTATTGTGCTGAACCGTGGTGTGCTTGGCAATGCGGCAGCGCGTCAGATCGCGGCATTGACGCGCGGCATGACTTCCTCGGCCATCAGCTGCATCGAGCGGCGGCCGAGCGCCGGGTCTACCCAGTCGTGGCACGCGTAGACCAGCGTGCCGAAGTCGCCGACTTTTTCGCGGAAGGCGAGGATCTGGTCGACGACGCTCGCCACCGAGCCGGCGATCACCAGGCGCGGCGTCATGCTGTCGGCGGTGATCGCCGCATCGGGCTCGCCCGGGTCGAGCTTGAACAGGTTCGAGCGACCGCCGAAGCCCACCAGCTTGCGGATCAGCTGCTTGAAGTAGAAGTGGTACGGGCCTTGCGCGCCATGGCCGTAGCGCTTCGCGACCTTGTCGTCGTCCGCTACGAAGATCGATTTCGCGATGCGCCAGTCCGCCGCGCGCGGCTGCGCGCCGACGGCCGTGCGCCCCTCTGCGTAACGTGACCAGTGCGTCGCCACCCATTCCGGCAGGAGGAAATTCGCCGAGATCGGCGTCCAGCCGCGCTTGGCGGCCTCGGTCACACCTTTCGAATGCGGCGCGACCGCCGTGACCACGATCGGCGGGTGTGGCTGCTGATAGGGCTTGAGGATGCTGCCCTGGCCGATCTCCCGGATCATGGTGTTGGCGGTGCTCACCGAGAAATGCTCGCCCTTCAGGTCGTAGGGCGCCTCGCCCGCCCAGATGGCGAGCACCATGTTGATCGCCTCGAGGAAGATCGCGTTGCGGTCCTTGCGGTAGTTGCCAAAGGCTTCCGCGTCCGACATCAGCCCGCCCGGGCTGATGCCCATGAGGAAACGCCCCTCGAGCATGTGATCCAGCATCGCCACCTGCGCCGCGACCGCCGCCGGGTGCGAGTTCGGCATGTTGATGGTGCCGCTGCCGAGCACGATGTTCTTCGTGTCGTGCGCCACGCTGGCGAGGAACATCAGGCAGGAGGTGACGTTCTCCGCCAGGTCGGTGACGTGCTCGCCCACCAGCGCCTCGCTGTACCCCAGCCGGTCGGCGAGCAGGATCGCCTCGCGGTCCTCGGCGTAAGTCTCGGCAGGCCGCCGCCCCGGAGGGTGCAGCGGCATCATGAACATCCCCAGCTTCATCTACGGAACTTTCTTCAGGGCCTTCAGGATGCGCTCCGGCGTGAAAGGCATCGCCATGACGCGCGCGCCGAGCGGCGCGAGCGCGTCGTTGATGGCGTTCATCACAGCGCCGGGTGCACCCGCGGTGCCCGCCTCGCCCACGCCTTTCGCACCGAGCTGCGACTGCCGGGTGGGCGTTTCCACGTGCGCGCAGACGATGTCGGGCATCTCGCCTGCCATCGGCACGAGGTAGTCGGCCATGTTGCCGTTCAGCAGCTGCCCGTCCGGGCTGTAGAGGCACTCTTCGTACAGCGCCGCGCCGATGCCCTGCACCACGCCGCCGCGCAACTGCTCGTCCACCAGCATCGGATTGATCACGGTGCCCGAATCCTCCACGCACCAGTGCTTGAGCAGCTTCACGAAGCCGGTGTCGGGGTCCACCTCTACGTAGGAAGCCTGGATGCCGTTGGTGAAGGTGAAGCCGTACTGCCGCGGCGTGTAGTGCCGCGTCACCGTCAGCTCGGACTGGAAATCCATGGGCAGCGTATCGGGACGGAAGTAGCCCACGCGCCCGACCTCCGCAAGCGGCAGCTTCGCTTCCTGCGTGAGTTTGCTCACCACCGCGTTGTCGCGGATGTCGAGCTCCGCCTTGTCCGCCTTCAGGACGGCGGCGGCGATGTCGAGCATGTTCGAGCGCAGCGCGCGGCCGGCAAGGAGCACCGCCTCGCCGCCGATGCCCGCGCCGCGCGAGGCCCAGGTGCCGCCGCCGTAGGGCGTGACGCCGGTGTCGCCGGTGATCACGCGCACCTTGTCCAGGGTCACGCCCACCGCGCTCGCCGCGATCTGCGCGAAGATGGCTTCCGTGCCCTGCCCCTGCTCGGTGACGCTGCACATCACCGTGACCATGCCGGTCGGCTCCAGGCGCAGCGTCGCGCCGTCCTGCGCCGAGATGCGCGCCCCGCCCACGCCGTAGAAGGCGGGCGACGGGTTGGTCACCTCGATCATCGCCGCGAGGCCGATGCCGCGCCAGACCTTCTTCGCGCGCAAGGCGGCCTGCTCCTTGCGGAGCTCCGCATACTTCATGGTGTCGAGGAGCTTCTGCAGCGTCTGGTGGTGCGAGAGCTGCTCGAACTTGATGCCCGGAGGGAAAGGTGTAGGGATAGGCGTCGTCGGGGATCAGGTTCTTCCTGCGGAATTCCGCCGGGTCCATCTTCAGCTCGAGGGCGGCGCGGTCGACGATGGCCTCCGTCAGCGCCACCGCGATCGGGTGGCCTACCGCACGGTACTGGCAGGTGACGTTCTTGTTGGTGAACACCACGTTCAGCTTCGCGCGGTACTTCTGGTGCTTGTACGGGCCGCCCGTCAGGTTGACCACCTGGTTGCCCTCGATGCCGCTGGTGCGCGGGTACACCGAGTAGGGCCCGATGGCCGTCAGGTCGTCGAGATCGAAGGCGAGAATCTCGCCCGCCCTGGTGCAGGCGAGGCGCACCTTCACCTTGTGCTCGCGCGCGTGGATGTCGGAGAGAAAGGACTCCAGGCGGTCGGCGACGAACTTCACCGGGCGGCGCAGCATCACCGAGAGCGCCGCCGTGGCCATCTCGTCGGGATAGACGTGCACCTTGATGCCGAAGGAGCCGCCCACGTCCTTGGCGATCACGCGCACGCTCGCCTCGGGGATGCCGAGGTGCCGCGAGAAGATGTCCTGCATCATGTGCGGCGCCTGCGTCGCGTGGTACACGGTGAGCGAGTGCTCGGCGGCGTTGTAGTCGGCGACGATCGCGCGGCCCTCGTTGCATACGCCCGTGTGCCGCCCGAAACCGTAGGTCTCCTCCACCACCACGTCGGCTTTGGCGAAGGCTTCGTCCACGCCGCCGGTGTCGTGCTCGCGCTTGAAGCAGACGTTGTCGCCGAGCTCCGGGTGGATGACGTACTTCCCGGCGAGCGCCGCTTCCATGTCCACGACCGCGGGCAGCTCTTGCCACTCGGCCTCGATCAGGCCCACGGCGTCCTCGGCCTGCTTGCGGGACTCCGCGACCACCGCCGCGCAGGCCTCGCCCTGCCAGCAGGCCCGCTCGATGGCGATGGCGTGCTGCGGCGGGGACTTGATGCCCTTCAGGTGCGCGAGCACCGCGACCCAAGGGCGTGCAGTACTCTGCGACGGCGCGGCCGTCGAATACGCCGATCACGCCGGGGGACTTGAGCGCCTTGGCGAAATCGAGTTTGCGGATCTTCGCGTGCGCGTAGGGGCTGCGCAGGAACGCCACGTGCGCAAGGCGCGGAAAGCGCAGGTCGTCGGTGAATGCGCCGCGGCCCTGCAGCAGGCGCTGCGCGTTCGGCCGCGGCACGCTCTGGCCGATGTAGCCCTTGTCGGTCTTGGTGCCCGGGGCGTGGAGCGGGAGCTCAGCCTTGCCCACGCACCACCTCTGTCCGGGTCACATCCTCTATTGCGTCCACGATCGCCTGGTAGCCGGTGCAGCGGCAGAAGTTGCCGGAGATGTGCGCGCGAATCTGCTCGCGATCCGGTTTGGGGTTCTGCTTGAGGAGGTCGCGCGCCGCGAGGAGCATGCCGGGCGTGCAGAAGCCGCACTGCAGAGCGTTCCTGTCGTGGAAAGCCTTCTGCAGCGCCGCCAGCTCGCCCGAGTCCGATAGCCCCTCGATGGTCTCCACTTTGCAGCCGTCGGCCTGCACCGCGAGCATCAGGCAGCCGCGCACGATCTCGCCGTCCACGCGCACGGTGCAGGCGCCGCACACGCCGTGCTCGCAGCCCAGGTGCGAGCCGGTGAGGCCGAGCTCCTCGCGCAGGAAGTCCACGAGGTGCGTGCAGGCCGCGACGCGGCGCGCGACCTGCGCGCCGTTGACGGTGAGCGTGATGTCTAGAGCTTGGTCCATGCGCGCTCCAGCAGCACCCGGGCGAGGTGCAGCTTGGTCTCCGAGGAGTGGTAGAGGTCGGCGGGCGGCTGCAGGTCCTTGGCCAGCACCGACTTGGCAGAGTCGAGGTCCTTCGCCTTTGCGGCGTTGTGCGCGAGCACCGCGCGATCTGCCGCGCCGAAGTAGGCAAAGCGCTTCGTGCCGTTGCTGGCGAAGGCGGCGAGGCCGACGATGGCGTAGTCGCCGTGGCGGCGGGCGAGCTCGAGGAACGCCGAGCGCTCGTCCTTCTTCTGCGCCTTGAATTCGACGGCGGTGAGCAGCTCGCCCGGCTTGAGGTCGGTCTCGAACAGGCTCTTGAAGAAGTCGGTCGCCTTGATCCTGCGGGAGCCCTTCTTGCCCTCGGCGATCAGTGTCGCGTCGAGCGCGAGCACGCAGGCCGGGTACTCCGCGGCCGGGTCGGCAAGCGCGAGGCTGCCGCCGATGGTGCCGCGATTGCGGATCGCGGGGTGCGCGATGTGGCGCACCGCTTCGGCGAGGAGCGGCAGGTGCTTGCTTCACCACCTCGGACTTCTCGATCTCGGCGTGGGTCGTCAGCGCGCCGATGCGCACGACGTCCTTGTCGAGGCGGATGCCCTTGAGTTCGTCGAGCCCGTTGATGTCGACGAGCAGCTCGGGCGAGGAGAGCCGCATGTTGAGCGAGGGGATCAGGCTCTGGCCGCCGGCGAGCGCCTTCGCCTCGCCAGGGCGCTCGATCAGCTCGAGCGCTTGCGCGAGCGAGCGCGGCTTCGCATAGGCAAACGACGGCGGCTTTCACCCTGGTCCTCCTCCTCGGGGCCGATTATGCCTTCCGACCCGGGCCCGTGCCTACAATTCCAGGCTTGTCGGCGCCGCGCCGCGGCGCGGATAATGCGCGGATGGGAGGACAGGACGCATGCCGATCACCGCACTGAACCACTACCTGCTCGTCTCGAAGAACCTCGAGCGCTCGAAGAAGTTCTACCAGAAGGTGCTCGGACTGCAGCTCGCCGAGCGAGCGCCCGGACTTCGGCTTCCCCGGCTACTGGCTCAAGGCCGGCGGCAACATCTGCGTGCACCTCGCCTCGCAGGCGCCGAACCGGATCCGCGACCAGTTCCTGCTGAAGAAGCACCCGAAGGGCACGAAGGGCTCGGGCTCGGTGGACCACATCGCGTTCCTGGCGCAAGAAGCCGGAGGAGGTGCGCAAGCGCATCCAGAAGCACAGGTCGAGATGCACTACCGCAGCTTCCCGGAGTCGAAGCTGTTCCAGATCTTCCTCAAGGACCCCGACGACGTCACCATCGAGCTCAATTTCCTCGGCGAGGTGATCGACCCGGCCGCCTGGGCGGGCAAGGGCTCGGCTTCGGCGGTGACGCTGCAGCAAGTCGCGCGGCAAGCGCACTGCGGCGGCGCGGCAGAACTAGGCATGCCGCTCGAGCGCATCGACCATTACCTGCTGCAGACCACGGACCTCGCGGCGACGCGCGACTGGTACGTGAAGGTGCTCGGCATGCGCGTGGGCCCGCACCCCGACTTCAAGTTTCCGGTGATCTGGCTCTACCTCGGCGACAAGGACGTGCTGCATGTCAGCGAAGGCGGCGCGCGCGTCTCGGAGAACCGCAAGCGCTACCTGGGGCAGGAATCGCAGGCCGAGGCCGGCAGCGGGCGTCATCGACCACATCGCGTTCTACGCGCACCGGGCTCAAGCAGATGATCGAGCACCTGCAGGCGCTCGGCATCGCCGTTCCAGCAGCGCATGGTGAACGACCAGGGGCTCTACCAGCTCTTTCTCAAGGACCCCGTCAACGACGTGAAGATCGAGCTCAGCTACGCGAACGCGGAAGCCGCCGCCGCCGGCATCCGGCCGGAGCTCACCGCCGCCGGGCTCGGCGCCTAGATCGTCGGGTTGTCGCTGCGCCAGGCCGAGCGCCACGCGCCCGTAGGTGGTGCCCGCGATGTCGGTGTTGAACGAGAAGTGCTGCTTCACCGCGTGCGCGTCGCGGAACGCGCGCGCCGCGTGGCCCGACTCGTACAGGCCGCCCGCGCCGGACAGGCCGAACATCACGTCCACCGCGCGCACCGCCCAGTCGACCGCGTAGGCGCCCTCGAGCCGGTAGCGCGCCTTGGTGCGCAGGTCGGGCACCTTGCCGCGCGCGATCAGCGCCTCCGCCTCGCGGCAATTGGTCTCCTGCGACCAGGCGCGAGGCGCGCGCGTAGGCCGTGGCTTCGCCCGAGCCGGATCTGCGTGCTCTGGATCTCCGCGATGCGCGCGCCGGTCATCCTGCCGCGCGGCCCGTTGCGCCTGGCAGCGAAGTCGTCGATCAGTGCCCTCGGCGATGCCGAGCGCCACGCCCGACAGCATGTAGGGAAACAGCGCGAACACCGGCAGCTGGAACAGCGGCCCCGGATTCACCGCGCTGCCCGGCGTCGGCCCGCCCTTGGTGTCGGCCACCGCGAGCGTGCGGTGCTCGGGCACGAACTGCTCCTTCACCTCGACGTCCTTGCTGCCGGTGCCGCGCAGGCCGCCCGCGAACCAGGTGTCGTGCACCTTGTACTGCGAGCGCGTGCAGCAGGAAGATGCGCTGCTCGGGCGGCGTGTTGTCGTCCAGCCGTCGCGAGGCCCGGCGAGCATGTTCCAGTCGCTCGGGTCGACGCCGCTCGAGAACGGCCAGCGCCCGGAGAGCAGGTAGCCGCCCTTCACCTTGCGCGCCTTGCCCGGCCGGGAAACACGAACGACGAGGCGATCAGCGCGTCGGCGCGACGCGCCCCAGATCTCGTCCTGCACCTTGGGCGGGAACATGCCGAGCATCATGTGGTGCGCGGCGAAGTTGACCGAGGTTCCACGCGCTCGAGGCGCAGGCGCGCGCGAGCAGCGCGCCGAAGGTCACCACCGCGACGAACTCGAGCTCCGACGCCGCCGACGCGCTTCGGCTGCTGGATGCGGAACAGCTCCGCGTCGTGGAAATCGCGCAGCGTCTCGTCGGGCATGCGGCGCAGCTCCTCGCAGCTTCGCGCGCGCGCTCGCGCAGCACCGGCAGCAGCGCTCGGCCGCCCCCACAGCTCGGCGTGGCTGGGCGGCTCGCTAGCTACTTGCGCCCTGCGCCAGATACCAGTCAAGGATCTGCTCTCCGGTCCAGGCACAGCACGCCCGGCCGCTGCAGGATGTAGTCGTAGAGCTTCTCGAGGTAGCCGATGCGGTGCGGCACGCCGGTGATGTACGGATGCACGCTGATCGCCATCACGCGCGCGCGTCTTCTCGCCTTCCGCGTAGAGCCGGTCGAACTGGTCGATGCCGCGCCGCAGCCATTCCTCGGAAGGATGGTTCTGCAGCGCCATCATCGCGATGTCGTTCATCTCCACCGTGTACGGGCATCGAAACCACCGGGCCGTGCGCCGTCTCGATGCGGCACGGCTGGTCGTCGAGCACCCAGTCGGCGACGTACTCGATGCCCGCCTCGGCGAGCAGTCGATGGTGTCGAAGGTCTCGGTGAGCCCGGGACTTTCCCAGCCGCGCGGCGTCTTGCCGGTGAACTCGCGGATCGCCGCGATGGTGTCGCGGATCGCCGCGCGCTGGTCTTCGAGGTGGTGCATCGGCCGCTGGATGTAGCCGTGGCCCATGAATTCCCAGCCCGCCTCTCGCGCCGCCTCGGCGACGCGCGGGTAGCTGCGGCACACCGAGCCGTTGATCGCCAGGGTCGGCGTGACGCGAAATCGCTTGCAGCACCTCGACGAAGCGCCAGAAGCCCGACGCGCATGCCGTACTCGTGCCAGGCCCAGTTCGGCAGGTCGGGCAGCAGCGGCTGCCCGTAGCGGCGGCGGCAGCACCGTGCGCGGCATCGGCGCGCTCGATCGACCACTCCTCGACGTTGACGATGGTCCAGACCGCGAGGCGCGCGCCGCCGGGAAGCCGAGCGGCGGGCGATCGACGATCGCGGAATACGGCAGACGCTCACGCGGCAGGCGCACAGGGCAGCGTAGGAAACCGGGCGTGCGCTTGTCAAGCGCGACGCTAGAGCTCCATCGCCTTCCAGTAGCCGGTGAGCTCGAGGTAGCCGCGTCCCACTTCGCGGCCGGTCTCGCAGCGCACGCACCGCGCCCTCCCAGTAGATGGTGCCCGTGCTGTGCCGCGCGTCCAGCTCCTGGTCGTCCATCAGCGGCTCGAGGTCGTACTCCTGGCCGTTCGCCGCCACGCGCATCGCGACCGGGTACTCGACGCCGGTGCGCGGCGAGCGCCAGGTCCGGCGCGGCTCGAATCCGACGCCCGGCGGCGCGTAGTGCACGCCGCCCTGCCTGTCGCGGATGCGGAATGCCATCAGCGACTTGCCGCCCTCGAGGTTGAGGCCCACCCAGTCCCAGCCGGCGGCCTCGGGCGCGAGGTATTGGCTCGACCACTCGTGGTCCAGCCAGGCCGATGCCCTGCACGTCCTTGCCGTCGAGCGTGCCGCGTCACCGCGAGCTGCGGCCGGCTGTAGTAGTAGCTCGCCTCTTCCGGCCGGTGGCCCTTGCGGCTGAAGCCGCCCTCGCCCTGCAGGAGCGGCGCGCGCGGCGCCTTGAGCGCAAGCTCGAGCGTGAAGTCGCGCGCCGGGATCTTCGCGTGGTAGGTGTCGCCCTCGAGCTCGAGGCGCCAGTCGTCGATCCAGGTCTGCGTCGTGCGCGTGGCGGCGCCGGCGAGGCCGAGCGCGTCGCGCGCCGCGCGCTGGTCGTGGCGCAGGCGCCCGCGCCGCGGGTCGGCGATCGCCGCGTGCGCGAGCAGGAGCTGGCGCGGCGTGAACTTGCTCGGGTTGTCGCTCTCCCAGCGCGGCCGCGCGCGAAAGAAGGTGATCTGGAAGCCGAGCGGCTCCCGCCGCGCGCGAGCCAGCCGGTGACGTACCACCACTCGGTGCGGTACTCCGGATGCGCGCCGTGGTCGCGCGGAAAGCGCAGCCGCGTGCCGCGCTGCACCTGCGGGTAGGTCGCCTCGCCGCCCTGCGCAAGCGGCGCGGCGAGCATGGCGAGGAGGAACGCCCGCCGCCTCACCAGTCCTCCTTCACCGCGCGCACCGGCGCCATGCTCATCGCCTCGCGCCCGGAGAGCCAGGCGGTGAGCGCGGCGAGCGCCACCAGCACCGCGGTGAGCGCAAAGAGCGTCAGGTAAGGCGGGTGCAGGTCCATGCTCCAGTTGAACGACTGGCGGTTGACGACGTAGATCAGCACCAGGCTGATGAGCGCGCCCAGCACGAGGCCCGCGGCCGCGCCCAGCAGCGCGAGCAGGCCGCCCTCGGCGGCCAGCATGCTGCCGACCTCGCGGCGCGTCATGCCGAGGTGGCGCAGCACGCCGAATTCGCGCCGGCGCGCGAGCACGATCGCGCCGAGGCGGAGGACAGGCCCGAACAGGCCCACCAGCACCGCCACCGCCTCCATCGCGTAGGTGACGGCGAAGCTGCGGTCGAAGATGGACATGGAGATCGCGCGGATCTCGCCCGGCTGCGCGAACTCGAGGAACTCCGCGCCGTGCAGCGCGCCGGATGGCGCGCACCGCATCGGCGGCGCGCGCGCCCGGCGCGAGCCACAGCGCCGCGTCGTTCGCGCGCGCATCGCCCGTGAGCCTGGCGTAGGCATCGCGCTCGATCACGATGGCGCCATGCTGGCGCGCGTAGTCGCGCCAGACCCCGGCGACGACGAACTCCTGCGGCTGGCCCGCGAGCGGCAGCTGCACGCGCCTGCCGGGCGCGTAGCCGTAGAGCTGCGGCGACCGCTTCGCTCACCCAGGCAGGCGGCGGGTCGTCATCGCGCCTCTCGTAGGCGGCGCCCACCAGCGGCAACGCGCGCGCGAGGCCCGCCTCGGGCACGTCGCGCGCGAGCAGCGCCACGGCCGGGCGCGCGGGGTCGAGCGTGATGCGCGCGCTGCGCAGGAATTCGGCGCGCGCGACCTGCGGCAGGCGCTTCACGCGCTCCTCGAAGCGCGGCTCGACGAAGCGCGGTCTCGCCCGCGTGCGTCGTGCGCAGGTACAGATCCGCCGGCAGCAGCGTGTCGAGCCACTGGCTCACCGAGTTGCGGAACGACGCGACCATGATCGCCATCGCCACCATCAGCGAGAAGCTCGCGACGATGGCGGCCAGGCTCACCATCGCCTGTCCAGGCGCGCCGCGCAGCTGCGCGCAGGCGAGCACGGTGGACGCGCTCCCGCCGAGACGGCAAGGCGTCGAACACCTTCTGCGACAGCCTCGGCATCAGCAGGACTCCTCCCACCAGCAGGCAGGCGATGGCCGCATAACCGACGAGCGGCAGCCCGTCCACCGGCGGCAGGAACGCGAGCACGCAGCGCCGCGGCCAGCAGCACGGCGGAGGGCTTGAGCGAGACCGCGCGCGCGAACAGTCGCTGCTCGTCGCCCGCCTTCAGCGCCTGCGCGGGCGGCGTGCGCGCCGCGTCGAGCGCCGGCAGCCATGCGCCCGCCACCGCCACCGCGATGCCGGCGGCGAGGTAGGCGAGCGCCGCGCCGGGCGCGAACGCGACCTGCGGCGCGAGGCCGCGGAACATGCCGGCGCCGAGGTCGCCGCCCGAGGCGCGCACCGCGAGGATGGCGAACGCGTAGCCGAGCGCGAGGCCGAGCGCCGCGCCCGCCGCGCCGACCGCCGCCGCCTCCGCAAGGACCAGCCGCGCAAGCCCCGCGCGCTCCAGGCCCAGCACGCGCAGCAGCGCGTGCTCGCCGCGCCGGCGCGCCACTTCCAGCGCCTGCGCGGAGAACACGAGGAACCCGCCGGTGAACAGCGCCACCAGCGCCAGCACGTTGAGGTTGACGCGGTAGGCGCGCGACAGCGCCGCGCCGCTGCGCTCGCGCCGTCTCCACCGGCGACACGTGCACGCCCGCGGGAAGCAGCGCGGCGATGTCCTGCCGGACCTTCTCGCGGTCCGCGCCCGGCGCGAGGCGGATGCCGACGCGGTTCAGCTCGCCCAGCCTGCCCAGGCGCCACTGCGCGGTGGCGATGTCGGTGAGCGCCGCCGCGCCGTGCGCGCTCGTGGGCGACAGCGTGCCGGCCACCTCGAACTCCACCGGCGCGAGCCCGACGACGAGCTGCAGGCGCGCCGCCTTTGCCCAAGCGCAGCGCGCGCGCCGCATCGGCGTGAGCAGGACCGTGTCCGGGCGCAGCAGTTCCGCGATCTGCTGCGGCTGCGCGGCAAACAGTTGCGGCTGCAGCAGCGAGGCGCGCAAGGGGTCCAGACCGATCACGCGCAGCGTGCCGGCGCGGCCGTCCTCGCCGGGAGCGAGCCCCGCCTCGAGTTCGAGCATCGGGCTGGACAGCGCCACCCCTGGCACTCGGGCGAGCGCGACGTAGACCGACTCGGGAAAACCGCCGCGTCCGCCGCGCACCTCCAGGTCGGCTTCGCCGGCGATGGCGCGCACGCCGGCGGCGAGGTCTTCGACCGCGGCGCGATTGACCAGGTGCACGCCGTAGCCGAGCGCGACGCCCAGCGCCACGCCGAGCACCGAGAGCAGCGTGCGCGCGCGCTGGCGGGCGTGGCGGGCGTACAGTGCGAGGAAGAGGCGGATGCGGCGAGTATAGTGCACGGGATGCCCGCCCCACGGCCTGCACGAGGGATCGCGATCGCCGCCTCCACGGCGGGCGCCGATCGCGAGTGGCGGCGCGAGATCGTGACGCGCAATGCGGCGATGGAAAGCGTGCTCGCGGACGCCCGCGCGGCGGCGGCGAGCGAGGCGAGCGTCCTCATCCAGGGCGAAAGCGGAACCGGCAAGTCGTTGCTGGCGCGCGCGCTGCACGCCGCGAGCGCACGCTACGGCCGGCCCCTGGTGGCGGTCAACTGCAGCGCGCTGCCGGAGCAGCTCCTCGAATCCGAGTGGTTCGGCCATGTGAAAGGCGCTTTCCCCGGCGCCGTGCACGAGCACGCGGGCCTGTTCCAGGCGGCGCAGGGCGGCACGCTGTTCCTCGACGAGATCGGCGAGATGCCGCTCGCGCTGCAGGCGAAGCTGCTGCGCGCGCTGCAGGAGCGCAAGGTGCGCGCCGTGGGCGCGACGCAGGCGTGCGACGTCGATCTGCGCGTGGTGTGCTCGACGCAGCGCAACCTCAGGGCGGAAATCGCCAGCGGGCGCTTTCGCGAGGATCTGTACTACCGCCTGAGCGTCGTGGCGCTGCAGCTGCCCACGCTCGCGCAGCGGCGCGACGACATCCCGCTGCTCACGGCGTACTTCCTGTCGCGTCTCGCCGTGCGCCACCAGAAGCCCATCGGCGGCTGCGCCCCGCAGGCGGTGCAGTTGCTGCTGACCGCTCCCTGGCCCGGCAATGTGCGCCAGTTGCACGACGTGCTCGAGCGCTGCGTGTCCGCCTGCGCCGGGACAACGTTGCCGGCAGCCCTGGTGGAGCGCGCGCTCGCCGCGCGCGGCGACGATTTCGCGGCCTTCGACGACGCGCGCCGCCAGTTCGAGCGCGAGTACCTCACGCGCATCCTCAGGATCACCGACGGCAACGTCGCCCAGGCGGCCAAGCTCGCCAAGCGCAACCGCGGCGACTTCCATTCGCTGCTCACGCGCCATGCGCTGGATCCGGCCGTGTTCAAGCCGGACAAGGCCTAGCTAGGCGTCGAACTCCCGCAGCACCCGGCCGGGCCCGCGCGGCAGCGCCGCGTATTGCCGGCCGTCGTGCACCTGCACGCCGTTCACCCACACGCCGTGCACGCCGAGCGGCTTGCGGATCATGCGCGCACCGCCGCCGGGCAGGTCCTTCACGCGCTCGAGCCCCGACAGACCCACCTTTGCCGGGTCGAACAGGACCAGGTCGGCGCAATTTCCGGGCGCGATCTCTGCCGCGCTGCGGGATGCGGTACTTGCGCGCCGGATCGGAGGTGAGGCGGCGCACGCCCTCCTCCAGCGTGAAGGTGCCGGTCTCGCGCACCCAGTGCGCGAGGAAGATGCAGGCCGAAGCCCGCATCGCAGAAGTAGATCAGGTGCGCGCCCGCGTCCGACAGCGCCACCACGCCCGCCGGGTGCTTGAGCAGCGGCGCGACGCCGCGTCGTCGTTCTGGAACAGCTTCGCCACCAGCTGCGTGTCGAGCGGCAGGTCGAAGAAGTAGTCGAGCGGGTCCTTGCCGCTTCGCCAGCCGCGTGATGGGAACGCCGTCCACTTCCACCTGGCTCCAGTCGCCGTAGAACAGGATGCCTTGTTTCGGATTGACGAGGTTCTCGCGGAAGCGCCGTCGGAACTCCGCGATCCCGGTAGATTGCCGCGCGCGCCTCCGGCGCGGCCGCTTTCACCTGATCGAAGGCGTCGTGCGAGTAAAGCAGGTAGGGCTCGCGCAGCGTGAAGTCGAAGGACAGCGGCTGGCAACTGGTGTGGATGTACACCTCGCGGCCGCGCGCGATTGGCCTGCGCGCAGCGCTCGTAGTAGGTCAACGCACGCTCGGGCGCGCCGGTCGTACATGGTGAGCACCGTCACCATGAACGCCGGGCGACCGGTCGCGGCCGAGATCGCTTCCATGAATTCGGGCGTGGCGCGCGGGCCGGTGGCCATCACGAAGATGCCCCTGCCCTTCAGCTCCCCGGTGAGCGCCTTCAGCTCCTCGTCGGTCGGCGATGGTCGAGGGCATGGGCTGGCCGCCCCAGCCGCTGTGGTTGGGCGAGAAGGACGAGGCGAAGCCCGCCGCGCCCGCCTCCATTGCCTCGCGCACCAGCGCGCGCATGCGCGCGAGCTGTTCCGCGGTGGGCTCCATGCGCGTTGAGGCTTCTTCGCCCATCACCGCCGTGCGGATGGTGGAGTGCTGCGCGAGCACCGCCACATTGCCGTAGGGGCGGATGCGCTCCAGCGCATCCAGGTACTGCGCGAAGCTCTCGAACTCCCAGCGCGTGCCCGTGAGCAGCGCCTCGAGGTCCATGCCCTCCACCACCGAGAGATTGCGCACCACGGTTTCGCGCAGCGCCGCGGGGCAAGGCGCGATGCCGAAGCCGCAGTTGCCCATCACCGCGGTGGTGACGCCGAGCGACACGGAGGGCGACAGCGTCGGGATCCCAGGTGACCTGGGCGTCGTAGTGGGTGTGCACGTCCACGATGCCGGGCATCAGCGCGAGGCCGCCAGCGTCCACGGTTTGCCGCGCGGGACCAGGGGGGACGATGCGGCCGTCCTTCACCGCCACGTCGGCCGCCCGGCCGGGCTTTCCGGTGCCGTCGTAGACCGTGGCGCCGCGGATCAGCAGGTCGTTCATCCCTGAAGTGTAGCGGTCCGTCGCGCCGGGCTGCAGTTCGTCGCAAACCGGTGGAGGGCGCCCGAGCGGGCTGGAAAACTGGCGCCGTTACTCAACGAACTCAAGGAGTACGAAATGCACCCGAGCTTCACGCCGATCATCCTGGCGCACACCTTCGCCGCCCTCGCCGCGGTGGCCCTCGGCGCCGCAATGCTCCTCGCCCGCAAGGGAACTTTCACGCACCGCGTCGCCGGCCGCAGCTGGGTCGTGCTGATGCTGGTGGTGGCCATCTCGAGCTTCTGGATCAAGTCGGGTCCGAGTTACTCGTGGATTCACGGCCTGTCCGTCGCGGTGATCTTCCTGCTCGGCCTGGCCGTGTGGTTCGCGGTCAGCCGCCGCATCGAGCGGCACCGCCGCCTGATGGTCGGCATCTACGCTGGCGCGCTGGGCGTCGCGGGCATGTTCACCCTCCTGCCCTATCGCCTGCTCGGCCGGCTCGTCTGGTCAACCGTCGGACTCATCTAGGAGAACTGTCATGAACGAAGACCTGCAGGCGTATCGCCCGCCGCCGCGCGAAAGCGAAACTCGGGCTCTACATCCACGCCACCGTGTACGTCGTGGTGAACGCTTTCCTCGCGCTGGTGCAGAGCCAGGCCACGCCGCAGTACGCGTGGGCGCTCTGGCCCGCGGCCGGATGGGGCATCGGCCTCGCCATCCACGCCGCGGTGGTGCTGCTCGCCGCCTCCGGCGTGCGCGAGCGCATGGAGGCCGAGGAACTGCGCAAGCTGGAATCCCGCTAAGCTTCGCGCCGTATGCAAGGCTTCCGCTTCGCCCTGCTCGCGGTCGCGGTGTTCAACACCGCGATCGCGCTGCTGCTGTCGCTGGTCGGCTACGGCGGCAGCTTCCTCGACAACCTGGTGTTCTCGCACTGCATCGGCTTCTCGGTGCTGTTGCTCGTGCACTTCGGCTGGCGCTGGGTCTGGCCGGTGGCGAAGCCGCCGCGCGGCCCCTTCCTCGGCCTCATCGCGGCCGCGGTGCTCTTGGGCTGGCTGGGCGGCAGCGCCCTCGCCTCGCTGCTCCTCGGCATTCCCTGGACCGGCGGGCGCAGCGCAGGGGTGGCGCTGGTGGTCACGGTCCTTGCCGGGTTTACCGGCACGGGCTTCTTCTGGGCGCGCCACCGCGCCGCGGAGATGCAGCGCCAGGCGGTGGAGGCCCAGTTGAAGATGCTGCAGGCGCAGATCGAGCCGCATTTTCTGTTCAACACGCTCGCCAATCTCGACGCGCTGATCCAGACCGACCCCAAGCGCGCGCGAGCCATGCTCGGGCACTTCAACGACTACCTGCGCGCCACGCTCGCCGCGACGCGGCGCGAGAGAAGCACGCTCGCGGACGAGTTCGCGCTGCTGCGCGGCTACCTCGAGGTGCAGGCGATGCGCATGGGCGGGCGGCTGCGCTTCCGGCTGGAGCTGCCGGATTCACTTGCCCAGGCCGACCTGCCGCCCATGCTGCTGCAGCCGCTGGTGGAGAATTCGCTCAAGCATGGGCTGGAGCCCAAGGTGGAAGGCGGCGAGGTGACGGTGCGCGCGCGCGAGGAAGGCGACCGGCTGGTGCTGGAAGTGGCGGACACCGGGCTGGGCATTGGGCCAATGGTGCTACCGGCGGAACCGGGGTGGGCCTCGCGAACGTGCGCGAGCGCCTTGCCGCGGCTTACGCAGGGGCGAAACTCGAGGCCGGCAGGAACTCGGCCGGCGGCTACACCGTGACGCTCAGCATTCCGCGATGAAAGCGATCCTCGCCGACGATGAGGCGCTGCTGTCGCTCAGCCTGAAGGCGGCGCTGTCGCAGGTCTGGCCCGAGCTCGAGATCGTGGCGGTGGTGCCCAATGGCATCGAGGCGGTGCAGGCCGCTGAGCGGCTTGCAACCGGATTTCGCTTTCCTCGACATCCAGATGCCGGGCATGAGCGGGCTGGAGGCGGCCGCGGAGATCGCCGATCGCATGGGGGATGCCGCTCCCGCGGTCGTGTTCGTCACTGCGTATGACGAGTTTGCCACCAAGGCTTTCGAGCTGGCGGCAGCGGACTACGTGCTCAAGCCCGTGATCGCAGGGACGGCTTGCCGCCACCGTGGCGCGGCTCAAGGCGAAACAGCACGGACTGTTGGAGTTGGCGCGTCAGCTTCGTGCGCTGGGCACGCTCGCGCCGAAGTCCGAAGCGCTCAGGCAGGTGCGGGCGGGCGCAGGCAATGCAGTGAAGCTGATCCCGATCGAGGAAGTGTGCTACTTCGAGGCCGCTGACAAGTACACCACGGTGGTGACTGCAGGCGGCGAGGACCTGATCCGCACGCCGTTGAAGGATCTTGCCGCGCAGTTGCCCGCCAATTTCCAGCAGGTGCACCGCGGCACCATCGTCAACCTGGCGCAGGTGGTTGCCGCCGTGCGGGACGAGACGGGACGGATTTCGCTCAAGCTGCGCAGCCGCAAGGAGATGCTTGCGGTAAGCCGGGTGTACGCAGACCTGTTCAAGGCGATGTAACGCGACGTTGCGGTGCTATTGCCGCACTGCAGAAAGACTCCCGGCGCGCGCCGGCGTAGCATTACCCGCGCAATCCACCAGGGAGACCAATAAAGTGAAGAAAACGCTGCTGCTCGCCGCCGGACTGTTCGCCTCCACGCAAGCCTTTTCGCAAGCCGCCTTTCCCGCCGCCGCCGCCGAAAGTCAGCCCGGCGGCCGGCGTGATCGACATGCACACGCACACGCACCCGGACGTGTTCGGGCGCAACATCGACGACGTCGACCTCGCCAGGATCGCGAAGGCGCGCGGCATGCGCGGCGTCGTGCTCAAGAACCACATCAGCGAGACCGCGAGCCGCGCGGCGCTCGCGATGAAGGAGGTGCCGGGCATCGAGGTGTTCGGCGGCATCGTGCTGAACAAGGCGGTCGGCGGCATCAACCCGGACGCGGTCGAGTGGATGCACCGCTATCTACGGCAGCCGCGGCAAGGTGGTGTGGCTGCCGACCTTCGAGTCGGACAAGCACGTGAAGACCTTCGGCAAGCCCGACGCCAAGGGCATCGTCGTCGCGCCCGGGCGGCAAGGTGACGCCGGAGATGGAGGCGATCCTCAAGATCATCGCGCGCGAGAACCTGCTGCTCGCCACCGGCCACGTGCATCCCGAGGAAGTGCTCGCGGTGGTGAAGCGCGGCAAGGAGCTGGGCGTGAAGAACATGATCGTCACCCACGGCCTCACCAACGTGCCGGGCCTCACCATGGCGCAGGCGAAGCAAGTCGGTGGAGATGGGCGCGGTGATCGAGGTGTGCTTCCTGCAGTTCCAGGCCGGGCCGAACGCGCCCCTCGCCTTCCTCACGCACTGGACGCAGATCAACGCCAAGCACGTCGCGCAGGCGATCAAGGAGTTCGGCGCGCAGGGGCTGGTGGTCTCCTCCGACCTCGGCCAGAGCGCCAACATGGTGCACCCGGACGGCATCGAGGTCGCCATCGGCGCGATGAAGCGCGAGGGCATCTCGGACGCCGACATCGACACGATGATGCGGAAGAACCCGGCGCGGCTGCTGGGGCTGAGCAGCTAGCCCGCGGCGCAGCGCGCGCGCCGGAAGCGCGTCAGTCGCCGAAAATTCTCGCCCAGTCCACCCGCCCCTCGGGCGTGCGCTCCAGGGCGCGCTCCACCATGGCGATGTGGCCCAGCTCCTCGGCCGCCATTTCCTGCGCCAGGGCGCGCAGCGCCGGATCGTCTGCGTTGGCGCGCACGTCGGCGAAGAACTGGTGCGCGCGGCGCTCGGCTTCCAGGGCAATCGCCAGCGCCTGCCGGGGGGTCAGCAGCCGGTACACCAATTCGCGCGCCGCGGTCTCCGGCGCGCCCGCATCCAGCCAGGCGTACTCGCCGGGTGCGATGTTCGGCACCTCGACGCCCGCGGTCCGCGCCTCCAGGGTGTCCAGGTGCTCGGCCTCGAACACGGCGAGCGTGCGGAACAGTTTCGCCACGTCTTCGTTGCCGAGATCGTCCATGCGCTGGGCAAAGTCCGCGTAGGTATCGGCCGCTTCGCGCTCGATGGCGATGGCGTGGGCATAGAGTTCCGCTGGGGTGCGGATCGCAGGCCGGTTCACGGCCCACATGTACACCTTGCCGCGGTCCGCAGCTTGACGCAGGTCAATCCCGTTTCGCGCCTTCCCACCGACCGCTGCTAGAAACCCTCCAGCACCAGCTTGCCGATCATGTGGCCGTGCTCGATGCGCTGGTGCGCCTGCTTCAGGTTGTCGGCGCAGATCTTGCCCAGGTTGTCCCGCAGCGTCGTCACCAGCGCGCCGGTCTCCAGCAGCCCGGCGGCGTCCTCCAGCAGATCGTGCTGGGCCTGCATGTCAGGCGTCTGGAACGTGGAGCGGGTGAACATCCCCTCCCAGGAAAAGCTCGCGCTTTTTTCCTGCAGCAGCGACAGGTCCACCGGCTTCGCCATGCGCACGATGGAGCAGATGCGGCCCTGCGGCGCGATCAGGCGCGGCAGCACGGAGAACACCTGCTCGGTGTTGTTGCAGCAGAAGATGTAGTCCACCTCGGGCACGCCCAGGGCGGCCATCTGCTCGGGCAGCGGCTGGCTGTGGTCCACGGCGGCGTCCGCGCCCAGCGCCTGCACCCAGGCGAGCGAATCCGGGCGCGAGGCGCTCGCGATCACCTTGAGGCGCGCCAGCTTCTTCGCCAGCTGGATGGCGATCGAGCCCACCCCGCCCGCGCCGCCCAGGATCAGCAGGCGCTTGCCCTTGTCGGCGCCGGACTTGGAGATGGCCATGCGCTCGAACATCGCCTCCCAGGCGGTGATGGTGGTGAGCGGCAGGGCTGCCGCCTCCGGGAAAGACAGGTTGTTGGGCTTGTGCCCGACGATGCGCTCGTCCACGAGGTGCAGCTGGCTGTTGGCGCCCGGGCGCTGGTTGCTGCCCGCGTAGTACACCTTGTCGCCGGGCTTGAACAACGCCGCCTGCGGCCCGACGGCCTGCACCAGGCCCGCCGCGTCCCAGCCCAGGATCTTGAGTTCGCTCGAGGGGCGCGAGCCGGCCGCGCGGCGCTTGGTGTCCACCGGGTTCACCGAGATCGCCTTCACCTCCACCAGCAGGTCGCGCCCGGCGGGCGTCGGCGCCTCGACCTCGACGTCGAGCAGCGACTCGGGATGATCGATCGGCAGGTACTCGTAGAAGCCCACGGCCTTCATGGCCCGCGCATGTTACCTGCTCGACGGTTTTCTCGTCGCCGGTAGAATCGCAGGCGTGAACAAGTCCCAGCCGCCCTCCACTTCCAACTTCATCAAGCAGATCATCGAGGCGGACCTCGCCTCGGGGAAACACAAGGCCGTCGTCACCCGGTTTCCGCCGGAGCCCAATGGGTACCTGCATTTCGGGCATGCCAAGTCCATCGCGTTGAATTTCGGGCTGGCGCAGCTCTATGGCGGGCGCTGCAACCTGAGGTTCGACGATACCAATCCGGAGAAGGAGGAGCAGGAGTACGTCGATTCGATCCTGGAGATGGTGCAGTGGCTGGGGTACGACTACGGCACTGCGCTGTATGCCTCGGACTACTTCGACTTCATGTACCAGGCGGCGGAGCTCCTGATTTCCGGAGGGCATGCGTACGTGGACAGCCAGACTCCCGAGCAGGTGCAGCTGCACCGGGGGTCATTCACCGAGCCCGGCAAGAACAGTCCGTACCGGGAACGCAAGATCGACGACAACCTCGCGCTGTTCCGCGAAATGCGGGACGGGAAGCATGCGGACGGCGCGCACATCCTGCGGGCGAAGATCGACATGGCGTCGCCCAACATCAACATGCGCGATCCGACCCTGTACCGGATCAAGCGGGGGACGCACCACCGCACCGGGGACAAGTGGTGCCTCTATCCCATGTACACCTACGCGCATCCGATCGAGGATGCGATCGAGGGAATCACCCACTCCCTCTGCACACTGGAGTTCGAGGACCAGCGGCCTTTCTATGACTGGCTGCTGAACAGACTCGCCGACGGCGGATTGATCAAACGCCCCCTGCCCCAGCAGATCGAGTTTGCGCGCGTCAATCTGACCCATGTCGTGCTGTCCAAGCGCAAGCTGATCCAGTTGGTCGAGGAAGGGCACGTGGACGGCTGGGACGATCCGCGCATGCCGACGCTGGCCGGTGCGCGGCGGCGGGGCTATACGCCGGAGGGTTTTCGCCTGTTCGCCGAGCGCATTGGCGTGTCGAAGGCGAACCAGATGATCGACTTCGGCATCCTCGAAGACTGCATGCGCGAGCATCTCAACGAGGTCGCACCGCGGCGCATGGCGGTGCTCGACCCGGTGAAGCTCGTGATCGAGAACTATCCGGAGGGGCAGGAGGAGATGCTCGAGATCGCGAACCATCCGCAGAAGCCGGAGATGGGGACGCGGCCCGTGCCGTTCTCGCAAGGAGCTATGGATCGAACGGGAGGATTACCAGGAGACCCCGCCGAAGGGGTACTTCAGGATGTTCCCGGGGAACACGGTGCGGTTGCGACATGGGTATGTGGTGAAGTGCACCGGGTACGACAAGGAAACGGACTCCGTGCGGTGCATCTACTACGCGGATTCGAAGTCAGGCACGCAAGGGGCGGACAAGTACAAGGTGAAGGGAAACATCCACTGGGTGAGCGTGGAGCATGCATTCGCGGCGGGGATCCGCACCTACGACCGCTTGTTCAAGAGCGTTCACCCGGAAGGGGTGGAGGATCTCAATCCCAACTCGAAGATTACCTCCATGGCGCAGCTGGAGCCCAGCTTACGGAGTCCGGAGCAGCCAACGTTTCAGTTCGAGAGGCATGGGTACTACACGCTGGAAAGCAGCGCGACCCGGATCTTCAACCGCACGGTCACGCTGCGCGACTCCTGGGCTTCAGGCAAGCCAGGCTGAACTGCAGGGGCCACTCTAACAGTCAGTCGGCGTCGTCCGCTGCGCCGCCGGCCGATGCAAGGTCCTCCTGCTTGATCTTCTCGGTGTTGAACTTCGCCGCGCGCTCGCGCATCGTCTTCAGCACTTCTTCCAGCGGCGGCGGGTCGCCCTGGATCCAGCGCAGCGGATTGATGCGCGCCACGACGAAGGCGCGCAGGTAGGGACTCACGAAGCCCTTCGCCTTCAGCTTCGTGACCACCTCGGCGACCCGCGCGTCGAGCTCCATCAGCATCTCGGCGTGCTTCTCGTGCGCCTTCAGCGCCTTGCCGATCGGCTCATCCGAGAACTTCTCCAGCCGCCGCACGATGGAGTTGTAGGCGCCGCCCGCGAATTTGCCGTTCTTCTCGTAGCAGATCCCCAGCGTGACGAACGAAGCCTCCTCCAGGTAGAAGGAGAAGCCGGACTCGGCACGCTTCGGTCCTCGTCGATCAGCCCGCGATAGATGCGGATCACTTCGAGCGACTTCTCGCGCAGGTTGTGCGCCTTCTCGGTGTTGAGCGCGAGGATCTGCCAGGCGATCTCGCGCTTGGGCACCACCAGCGCGGTGATCGACTTCGCGCCGAGCCGCCGCATCGCCATCAGCCGGTGCTGCCGTTCGGCGTCCAGAAGCCTTCCTTCGGCGCGGTGACGCGATGATCGGGATCGAGAAAGATGCCGGTCTTGTCGATGACGTCCGCGAGCTTCTTGTGGTGCATGTCGCGAAAGGTCGCGCTGGAACGGCGTGGGCTCGACTTTCGCGATGGGCAGGATGCAGGCGAGCAGCGCATCCGCCGCCCAGGGGATCCTTGTAGGTTCCGATGATCTCCCCGCCCTCCTTCACCACGCGCTCGCGCACTTGCTCTGCAACGCCCGAGAGCAGGTCCAGCCGGCACTCCGCCGGCGTGAGCCCCCGCGTATCCGCCTTCGCCTTCTTCGCCCGGCGCTTTGCCGGGGCCCGCTTCAATCCGGATTTGGCTGTGGCCATGCAGGGGATTCTAAGTCGGCTCGCTACGCCGGAGGCGCCACATTCACGCCGCGCACGCCGTGCTTCGCGATCAGTTGCGCCACCAGCCCGGACGCCTTCGCCTCCTCCGCGAATTCGCGCAGGTAGCGTGCCCCTTGCGCGCGCGCCTTTGGCGTGCCGATCGCCTGCTGCACGGCGGTGACCTGGCCCTCGAGCAGCCGCGAGCCGGGCACCTTTGCCGAATCCGCGAGCAGTCCGGGCCGCAGGCCCGCCAGCGCTTCCAGCCCTTGCGACTTGAACAGCTCCAAGGCCGCGGGCAAACCGCCCTCGGCGCGCACCAGCGTGGCGTGCCGAAGGCTGCGCGTGAGGAACAGGTCGTAGGCGCTCTTCGCGGAAACCGCGACGCGCACCCCCGTGCGATCGACGTCGGCGAGGTCGCGGATCGGCGAACCGGCCTGCACCAGATAGGTCACCGGAATCTCGAGATAAGCGGGGCTGAACGCGATCTCACTGGCGCGCTGCGGCTCCGCGCCGAGGAACGCGACATCCCAGAGGCCTTTCGTCACCGCGTCGGCGGTTTCCCCCGCCCCGGCGAAACTGACGTAGACAAGCGGCAACGCCAAGCCGTCGGGCCAGTTCCGCCCCGAGGTCGGGCGCGATACCGCGCGGTGCGCCGTGCGGCGAGCCGGGATTCACCAACAGGAAATTGCTGTGATTGATGCCGATGCGCAGCGTACCGGAGGGTGCGAGCTCGGCACGCGCGGCAGAGGAAGGGGTGGTCGCCATGGACCCGATTATGGGCGCATCCGGGCAGCACCCCGGAACCTCAGATGCAGCCCTTTGAAGCGGCAGGCATAATGCCGTCCCATGCCTACCACCCCTGCCTCGCCAAGGAGAACACCATGAAGAAAACGGCATTGCTGGCCGCCCTGCTCGGGACTGCGTTCCTCGCCACCGCCGCCCAGGCCCAGACGCAGGCCCCGGCGCCGGCGGCAGTCCAATCCGAGGGTGCCTTTTTCGGCCTTGGCGTGATGGCCGTGAACTCCGAGGTCGGCAACAACATCGCCGACGCCTTCGCCGGTGCCTCGAGCAATCACCAGTCCACCGGCTTCAAGCTGTACGGCGGCTACATGTGGGGCAACTGGGGCGTGGAGCTTGGCTATTACGACCTGGGCTTGTTCGAGGTCAAGATTGGCGCCGCGACCAGCGACAAATTCGAGTCCAAGGCAGGCACGCTCGCCGGCTTCTACGCCGCGCCGTTCGCCGGGAAAGGCGTCATCATCCTGAAGGCCGGCGCAGCGCACATTTCCTCCGACTACTCCTGCGTGAGCCTTTGCGGCGCGCCCTTCACCAACAGCGAGAAGACCAGCACCAGCCTGCTCACCGCCTTCGGCGTGGGCTGGCGCCTCACCCCGGGCATCATGCTGCGCGGCGATATCGAGCGCTTCCACGACGTGAAGTACTCCGTAGGCACGTTGGGCGATTTCAAGGGGCCCATCGATTTGGTCGAGCTCAGCGTGCAGTTCAACTTCTGAGCGCCGGCAGGTCGGCGTACGGCGCCTCGCCGCCCTTCGCAGCGACGCTGCGCTGGATGTCCTCGAGGCTGAAGATGCCGGGCTGCAGGGCATTGAGGTAGCTGAAGCTCTCCGCCACCGAGTGGTCGCGCGCGTAGGAGATCATCTCCTTGGTCGCCGCAACCGCCACCGGCGCCTTGGCGGCGATGCGCCGCGCCACCGCAAGTGCGCCGGCCACCAGCGCCTCGTGGGAATCGAACAGGCCGTTCACGAAGCCCAGCCGCTCCGCGCGCTCGGCGCCCAGCCGGTCTCCCGTGTAGCCCAGCTCCCGGATCACGGCCTCGGGCAGTTGCTTGGGCACGCGGTTGAAAGTGCCGACATCGGCCATCATGCCGAGGTTGATCTCCTGGATCACGAACCAGGCGTCGCGAGTCGCGTAGCGCAGGCAGCAGGCGCTCGCCATGTCCACCCCGCCTCCGATGCAGCCGCCCTGGATTGCCGCGATCACGGGAAAGCGCGCTGCGGCAAGCGAGTCGAGGCTCGCCTGCAGCCGCTCCAGCTCGCGCCGGAAACGCTGCCGCGCCTCGGGCGTGGCGGCGCCGATTGCGCCAGCGGACTGGAACATCGCGAGGTCGAGCCCCGCGCAGAAATGCGGACCGGTGGAGGACAGCACCAGCGCGCGCACCTCGCCGCTGGCGTCGAGCTCGCGCACGATCGCCGGCAGCTCCTCCCAGAAAGCCGCCGTCATGGCGTTGCGCCGCTCCGGGCGCGACATGCGCAGGTGCGCGACCTTTTCCTGCACCGACACTTCGAAGCATTCGTAGCTCATTGCATCCTCCTTGGCCGCGAGCATAATCCTCCTCGCCAAGATCAGGAGGCCTCGTGAGAATGACTTCGTTGCTGTTCGCGCTCCTTGCCGGCGCGCTCCTTGCCACCCAGGCAAGTGCCCAGGGCGCCTACGCCGGCGCAGGCGTGCTGCAGGTCTCCACCAACAACGCCGAGGACTTCGCCGCCTTCATCGTCGGCCCGGGCGGCAGCGCCGACGGGTCCGCCAGCGGCTTCAAGGTCTACGCCGGCTATCAGTGGCCGAGCCCGCTTCGGCATCGAGGCCGGCTACTACGACCTGGGCACCTACGACGTGAAGACCTTCGGCGTCAAAACGGACGAGTTCGCGACCACCGCGTTCGTCCTTTCGGGCACCTACGCGATGCCGATCGGCACGAGCGTCGATATCAACTTCAAGCTCGGCATCGCCTTCACCAACGCGGACTACACCTGCCTCGCGGGCTGCGGTTACCCGTTCATCAGCAGCGGCAGGTCGAGCTCCGCGGGCCTGTTCGGCGCCGGTGTGGGCTGGCGCCTCGCACGCCATTTCGGCCTGCGCGCTGATTTCGAGTACTTCACCGGGATCGAGCATTCGGTAGCCGGCAACATCGGAATCTACGACTACGCCACGTGGTCGCTGAGCGGCGAGGTCAGGTTCTGACCTGGCCGTCGCCGAGGCAAGTTATTGTTTTGATTGACCGAACGCCGCCGAACCTGTATAAAGGCGGGGCAGGATTCTCAAGCAGCGAAATAGCTGGTCCGCTCGCGGCCTCCGGGCCGCGCTCATCAGGTAGTTTTTTCCTTCCTTGATCATTCCGCAGGGCAACCGCCCTTTCCATCAATTTTCAGGGAAGCAGACATGAGCACAGGTACTGTGAAGTGGTTCAACGACGCAAAAGGTTTCGGCTTCATCACCCCCGAGGACGGCAGCAAGGATCTGTTCGTGCATTTCTCGGCGATCCAGGGCGGCGGGTTCAAGACGCTGAAGGAGAACGACAAGGTGCAATTCGACGTGACCCAGGGCCCCAAGGGCGCCCAGGCGACCAACGTCCGGCCGGCCTGAATCTGGCGGCTGCGCCCCGAGCCCGGTGAACCCGGGCTTTTTTGTTTCCACGAGGACCGGGCATGGAGAAACGCAAGCAGTGGCGGGAGCAGGAGCAGCAGGTGATCGAGCGCTGGAATGCAGCCGAGGCGCGCTATCGCGAGGCGCATGCCGAGTTCGTGCGCGAAAGCGCCACGGGCGCCGCGAGCCCGGAGCTGCAGCAGAAGGTCGAGCGCGCCCGCGCCGACATCGAGGCCGTGAGGCGGCAGGTGGCGCGCCTCAAGGTGGAGTTCACATCGGGAAAGAGATACTGAATGAACACGCGAAATAATCTGTCGCGCGGCCGCGCCGCGCTCTGGACCAAGGACAAGATCGAGCTGCTGTCCACGCCCGACTTGCGCAACCTGCACGCCAACGCGGAGCGGCTGCTGGAGACCGAGATCGCCGCGCTGTGCATCGAGGTGCTCGCCACCCGGCCGCGCAGCGGCGTCACCGCGCCGGCCAAGCCGAAGGCGGCGGCCAAGCCGCGCGCGCGCCAAGGCGAGGGCCGAAACGGCCGCCTAGCCGCGCTACACTGCCGCTCGCTCCGCACCGGGGAGGACGGCATGCAACATCTTGCAAGTTTCGTGGGCGGCCAGTGGGACGAGGGCAAGGAAGAGGGTCAGACCCTCTTCAACCCGGCGACCGAGGAGCCGCTCGCGCGCGCCTCGAGCGACGGCATCGACCTCGCCGCCGCGCTCGCCTACGCGCGCGATACCGGCGGCCCCGCGCTGCGCGCGCTCTCCTTCGCCGAGCGCGGCGCGATCCTGAAGGCCATGGCCGACGCGCTGCAGGGCGCGCGCGACGAGCTGCTGGAGCTGGGCATCCGCAACTGCGGCAACACGCGCTCGGACGCCAAGTTCGACGTGGACGGCGCGATCGCCACGCTGCTCGCCTACGCCGAGCTCGGCACGCAGCTGGGCGCCGGACAGGTTCCTCGTGGACGGCGAAGGCCTGCAGCTCGGCCGCTCGCCGCGCTTCCACGGCCAGCACGTCTCGGTGCCGCGCCACGGCGTGGCGGTGCACATCAACGCCTTCAATTTCCCCGCCTGGGGCCTCGCCGAGAAGGCGGCGGCCGCGCTCCTTGCCGGCATGCCGGTGCTCTCCAAGCCCGCCACCGCCACCGCGATGCTCGCGCAGCGCGCGATGCAGGTGATGGTGGAGAAGAAGGTCCTGCCCGACGGCGCGCTCTCGCTGCTCGTCGGCGCGCCGCGCAACCTGCCCGAGCTGCTGGGCGCGCAGGACGTGCTCGCCTTCACCGGCTCGGGCGACACCGGCGAGCGCCTGCGAGCGCTGCCCAACGTCATCCGCCACTCGGTGCGCGTCAACGTCGAGGCCGACAGCCTCAACGCCGCGGTGCTCGGGCCCGACGCGGGCGCGAGCGGCGACATGTACGAGCTGTTCCTCAAGGAAGTGGCGCGCGACGTCACGCAGAAGGCGGGGCAGAAATGCACCGCCATCCGCCGGGTGCTGGTGCCCGCGGAGCACGCCGCCACCGTGCGCGACGACCTCGCGGGGCTCCTCGCCAACGTGAAGGTCGGCAATCCCGCGGAGGAAGACGTGCGCATGGGGCCGCTCACCAACGCGGCGCAGCTCGCCGACGTGCGCGAGGGCGTGCAGCGCCTCGGTGCGGAAGGCAGGCTGGTCGCGGGCGGCGACAAGGCGCTGTTCCCCAAGGGCTACTTTCTTGCACCCACGCTGTTCGAGTTCGCCCCCGGCGCGTCCGCGGATGCGGTGCACGCACGCGAAGTCTTCGGCCCGGTGGTGTCCATCCTGGCGTACACGGAGAATCCGGCGGCCATCGTCGCGAAAGGCGGCGGCGGCCTGGTGTGTTCCCTCTACTCGGAGGATGCCGCCTGGCTGGAGGACACCGTGGCGCGCATCGCGCCGTTCCACGGCCGCCTCTACATCGGCCATCCGAAGATCGAGCTCTCGCCGGGACCCGGCACCGTGCTGCCGCAACTCGTGCACGGCGGACCGGGACGCGCGGGCGGCGGCGAGGAGCTGGGCGGCCGGCGCGCGCTCGGCTTCTACCTGCAGCGCGTGGCGCTGCAGGGGTCGCGGCCGCTGGTGCAGGGCCTCGCCAAGGCTGGCACCCAGGTCCCCTGACGATGTGCGGGCGCTACGTCAGCCCCGAGCAGGCCTCCATCGAGCGTGCCTGGCAGATCCGGCGCTCCAGCGGCCTCGATTTCCGTACGCCGCTTCAACGTGCAGCCGACCACCGAGGTGCCGGTGCTATCGCTCGAGGACGGCGAGCTTGCGCTCGTCGCCGCGCGCTGGGGACTCATCCCGCACTGGTGGAAGCAGGACAAGCCGCCCACCTTCACCATCAACGCGCGGCTGGAAGAGGCTGCAGGCAAGCCGATGTGGCGCGACCCGATGCGCCGCACGCGCTGCCTGCTGCCGGCCGAGGGCTGGTACGAATGGCAGGAACTCGCCGGCGGCAAGCAGCCGCACTTCATCGCGCGCGCGGATCGCCGGCCGTTCTGCTTCGCAGGCCTGATGTCCACGTGGAACGGCAAGCGCAGCTGCGCGCTCCTCACCAAGGCCGCCGAGGGCCCGGTCGCCGAAGTTCACGATCGCATGCCGGTGGTGCTGCCCGACGAAGCGCACCCGGGCTGGCTGGATCCCGCGCTGAAGGACGCGACGGAATTCGCCCGCGCGCACGCGCTCGCGCGCGAATTCACGCACTACCCGGTGAGCAAGCGCGTCAACAACGCGCGCAATGAAGGGCCCGAGCTCATCGAGCCTGCAGGCTGAGGAAGAACGCGTGGATGTCCTCGGCCAGCAGCCCGGGCTGCTCGAGCGCGGCGAAGTGCCCGCCTTTCGGCATCGGCGTCCAGCGCCGTATGTCGGTGTACATCTTCTGCGCGAGCGAGCGCGGCGGGCTGAGGATCTCCTTCGGGAACTCGGCGTAGCCCATCGGCACGCCAACGGTCTGGCCCTCCGGCACCGGCCAGGGCCCGTGCCGCCGCGCGTAGTAGGGCCAGAAAGACGAGCCGATCGCGCCGGTGAACCAGTAGAGCGAGATATTCGCGAGCAGCTCGTCACGCGAGATCGCGTTCTCGATCACGCCGCCGCAGTCCGACCACGCGCGGAATTTTTCCGCGATCCACGCGGCCAGGCCGGCGGGCGAATCGGTGAGGCCGAAAGCCAGTGTCTGCGGCCGCGTGCCCTGAATCCACTGGTAGCCGGTGTCCTCGTTCGCGAAATGCCTGAGCTGCTTCAGATACGCCTTCTCCTCGGGCGTGGGCGACTCCAGCTTGGTGTCGCGGTTCAGCGCAAGAAGATTCAGGTGGATGCCGGCGACGCGCTCCGGGTAGCGGTGCCCGAGCACTGTGCTGATGAACGCGCCCCAATCGCCGCCCTGCGCGCCGAAACGCGCGTAGCCGAGCTGCTGCATCAGCTCCGCGAAGCACTGCGCGATGTCCTCCACGCCGAAGCGGCGCTGGCCCGGCTTGAACGACAGGCCGTATCCCGGCAGCGAGGGCGCCACCACGTGGAAATGCGGCGCGAGGAGCGGGACCAGCTTGTGGAACTCGAACACCGAGCCCGGCCAGCCGTGCGACAGGAGAAGCGGCATCGCCTGCGGGTTCGTGGATTTCACAGTGGACAAAATGCAGCTCGATGCCCGAGACCTGCGGCGGTGAACTGGGGAAAGGCGTTGAGCCTCGCTTCCCAGGCCCGCCAGTCGAAGCGGCTGCGCCAGTACTCGCACAGCTCCTTCGCGTAGGCGAGGCTCGTGCCCGTGGACCATGGCTCCAGCGGCGGCTCGTCCGGCCACCGCGTGCGCGCAAGGCGTTCTTTCAATTCGGAAAGTGCGCTCTCGGAAACCTGAAGGCGAAACGGACGCGGGGCTTGCGGCATGGCTCGCGTTAGTATCCGCCCATGCGACAGTACTGGGCAATCGCTGCCCTGCTTGTCCCCATGATCGCATCGGCATTCGACCTGCAAGGCCATCGCGGGGCCCGCGGCCTCGCCCCCGAGAACACGCTGCCCGCCTTCGCCGCAGCGCTCGCCGTCGGCGTCACGCACGCTGGAGCTGGACACGGGGGTGACGAAGGACGGCGTGGTGGTGATCCACCACGACCGGCGGCTCAATCCCGAGATCGCGCGGGCTCCAGACGGGCACTGGGTCGAGGCGCCCACGCCGCTCATCCACGCGCTCACCTACGAGGAGCTGCAGCGCTTCGACGTCGGTCGCCTGCGCCCGGGGAGCAAGACTGCGCTGCAGTTCCCGGAGCAGCAGCCCGCCGACGGTACGCGCATCCCGCGCCTCGCGGACCTGTTCGACCTGGTGAAGAAAGCCGGCAACGAGACGCGTGCACTTCAACATCGAGACCAAGCTCTCGCCGCAGGCGCCGGAGGAGACGCTGCCGCCGCAGGAGTTCGCGCGCGCGGTGCTCGCCGAGGTGCGCCAGGCGGGCGTGCAGGCGCGCACCAGCATCCAGTCCTTCGACTGGCGCACGCTGAAGGTGGTGGAGCGCGAAGCGCCCGAGATCGCCACCGTCTACCTCACCGGGCGGCGCGGCGCGGAATCCCAGCCCAAGGCGGTGCACGCGGCGGGCGGTCGCGTCTGGTCGCCCAACCACGAGGCGATGGACTCCGCGGCGCTGGTGGAAGCGCGCGCGCTCGGCTTGAAGGTGGTGCCCTGGACGGTGAACGAGCCGGCCGAGATCGAGCGGGTGCTCGACCTGGGCGTCGACGGCCTGATCAGCGACTACCCGGACCGCGCGCGCGCGCAGATCGCGCGCCGCGGCCTGCCGCTCCCCCAGCCCCTGCGGTGAACGTGGCGCCGGTCACCCTCGCCCTGCTCGCGGCGAACCTGCTGGTGTTCCTGCTGCAACTCGCGGGCGGCCTGCCGCTCGTGGAGTGGTTCGCGTTGTGGCCGCCCTCGACCTCCGGGCCGCGCAGCGGCCCGCCCTTCGAGCTCTGGCAGCTCCTCACCTACAGCTTCCTGCACGGCAGCGCGCTGCACCTGATGTTCAACCTGCTCGGCCTCTACACCTTCGGCCGCGACGTGGAACGGCTGTTCGGCTCTGTGTGGTTCCTGCAGTACTACCTGGTGAGCGTGGTGGTCGCCGCGCTGTCGCATCTCGCGCTGACCGCGTGGCTGGGCGCACCGCCGTATCCCACGGTGGGCGCCTCGGGCGGGATCTATGGCCTGCTGCTCGCCTACGGCGTGTATTTCCCGCGCCGCACGCTGATCCTGCTGTTCCCGCCGATCCCGCTGCCCGCGCGAGTGTTCGTCGTGCTGTTCGCGGCCCTGGAGCTGTACTTCGGCGTCACTGGCTCGGTCTCCGGCGTCGCGCATTTCGCGCACCTGGGCGGGATGCTGGGCGGCTATCTGATGATCCGCCTCCGCCGTCGCCGGAGGGGCCGTTATTAGTGTATAAAGGGGTGATGTCAAAGACCGCCAGCAAAGCCCCCCAGCAAGCCCCCCGCGAGCACCCCGGACGCCAGGCCCGCAGCCGTTTCAGCGTCGGCAAGTATGAGGTTATCGCGCAGCCCATTCCCGGCTCCGCGCACATGCTGCGCTACACCGTGTTCTTCAAAGGCGTGCGCATCGGTGCGATGGCCAGCTTCCCCACGGAATCCGATTGCAGGTTCCTCGAGGCCCCGCCCCCGGTGCCGCCGGTGAAGCCGTTCCAGGTGTTTTACCGCCCCGGCCGCCCGAAAAAGGGCGCCCAACCGCCCAGCGCCGTTGACCGCGGCAACGGCCTCGCGCACGAGGACCTCACCGCAGGCATCCCGCTGCCGGCGATGGAGAAGTCCGCCGACTGAAGGTAGGAAAATAGGGTCTGTCCCTATTTTTCGGAAACATTCTGTTGCAATTCTTCGGGGTTTTTGGGCGACTGTAAGGCGGCGAAGGCGTTGAATCATGGCAGGAGGTACGCCATGAGAAAACTACTCGCTGCCCTGCTCGCCGTGCTGCTCGCGGCCACCGCCGCCCAGGCACAGGAACGCCCCGCCTACAGCCAGGCCGAGCTCGACCAGATGCTCGCGCCGGTCGCGCTCTATCCGGACGCCCTGCTGTCGCAGGTGCTGATGGCCTCGACCTATCCGCTGGAAGTCGTGGAAGCCGCGCGCTGGTCGCGCGCCAACCCCGGCCTGCTTGGCGACGAAGCCGTGCGCGCCGCCGCGGACAAGGAATGGGACCCGAGCATCAAGTCGCTGCTCGCCTTTCCCCACCTGTTGTCGCGCATGGACGAGAAGCTTGACTGGACGCGGCGCCTCGGCGACGCCTTCCTCGCGCAGGAAGCGCAGGTGATGGACACGGTGCAGCAGCTGCGCCGGCGCGCGCAGGACTCCGGCCATCTGCTGCCGGACGAGCGCCAGCGGGTGGCCGCGGACGGCTCCACTATCGTCATCGAGCCCGCCGATCCGCGCGTGGTCTACGTGCCCTACTACGACCCCTACGTGGTGTACGGGCCGTGGTGGTGGTCGGCTTACCCGCCGGTCATGTGGGCGCCCTACTACGGCTATGCCGTGGTGCGCCCCGGCTTCTGGTGGGGCGTGGGCGTCGGCATCACCGCCGGTTTCTTCTACGGCGGCATGGACTGGCACCACCACCACGTGAACGTGGTGCACGCGAATAGCTACTACGTGCGTCCGCCGGTGGCGCGGTACGGGGTTGCCGGTGGTCCGGCCCATCGCACCCGGACGCTGGGAGCACAACCCGTCGCACAGGCGCGGCATCGCCTATCGCAGTCCCGAAGTGCAGAAGAAATACGCCGGGGCGGCGCCGCACCGGGATTTCCGCCCGGATCCGCGAGCTGGCGCAGGCGCGCCGTCCGAGCACCGCGGCGAGCAGCCCGGCGCCCGCCCCCAGACGCAGACCCAACCGGGACGGCCCGCCTCGCCACGGCCACAGCCGCGCGCCGAGGACCATCGCCAGGAGCGGCGCGCGCAGGCCATGCCCCCTGCCTTCACCACCAGCGCGACGCCGCGCTTCGAAGCGCGCCAGGAACGCAGGCCCGAAGCACGCAGCGAGCCTCGCGCGCAGTCGAGATATGAGCCACGCGCGCAACCGCAATATGCGCCGCACGCGCAACAGCGCTTCGAGCCACGCACCCAACCGCGCTTCGAAGCGCCTCAGCGGCAAGCCCCCCGCATGGAGAATCGCGGCGGCGGTGGGGGCGGCGGCTGGCGCGACCAAGGCGGGCCGGGGCCAAGGGCGGGGCTGATTCCCGCCATGCCCTATCATCCGGGCCATGGCAGGGTCCGGATGGTTGTGGATCGCGCTTACCGTCTGGGCCGCTTTCGCGCAGACGCTGCGCAACACCGCGCAACGCAGCCTCACCGCGTCGCTGGGCACGCTGGGCGCTACGCTGGTGCGTTTCCTCTATGGCCTGCCGTTCGCGCTGGCCTGGCTCGCCGCCGTCCACTATTGGCGCGCCGAGCCCCTGCCCGCTGCAAGCTGGTCGTTTCTCGGCTGGGTGACCCTGGGCGCCGTGGCGCAGATCGCCGCGACGGCGTTCCTGCTGCTCGCCATGGAAGCGCGCAGCTTCGCGCTTGGCGTGGCCTACTCCAAGACCGAAGTACTGCAGATCGCGGTGTTCGGCCTTGCCTTTCTCGGCGACCCGGTTTCGCCCGCCACGGCGCTGGCGGTCGCCTGCGCCACGCTCGGCGTGCTGCTGCTCTCGCCAGCCGACAAGGAGCGGCCGTTCGCGGCGCTGCTTTCCGGCCTCGCGACGCGGCCGGCGCTCCTCGGCCTCGCCTCCGGCGCCGGCTTCGCGTTCGCCGCGGTGGGCTATCGCGGCGCGGCGCTCTCGCTGGAGGGCTCTTTCCTGATGCGCGCTGCGACCGCGCTGGCGGCGGCGCAATTCATCCAGACCGTGCTGCTGGGAGGCTGGCTGCTGTGGCGAAACCCTGGCGTGTTCGCCGCCACCCTGCGGCTGTGGCGGCCATCGCTGTTCGCGGGATTCATGGGCGCTGCGGCCTCCGCGGGCTGGTTCAGCGCTTTTGCCCTGCAGCCCGCGGCGCACGTGCGCACCCTGGGGCTGATCGAGCTGGTGTTCAGCTACGCGGTGTCGCTGAAGCTGTTTCGCGAGAAGCTCTCGCGACTGGAGCTCGCCGGGATGGCGTTTCTCGCGCTGGGGATCGCGGTGATTACGCTGGCGGGCTGACGCCGCGCTCTGCGGCACGGCGCGCGAGCAGCTTGTCGAACTCCTCCGCTACCTTGGCGTCGTTGTCGAGCATTTCCTGGGGATCCTTGTCCGCGTAGTGCAGCACGCCGAGGTCGGCGTAAGCCTTCTGCATCCGTGGGCTCCAAAGCCCGATGTCCTTCACCGTGGGCACGATGCGGCTGAACAAACGCTTCTTGAACCGCGCGTGGCCTTCGGACTGGTCGTGCTGGCGCATCGCTTCCTTCGGATCAAGGCCGACGCGCTCCCACATTTCCTCCGAATTGAGGCGGTCGCGCAGGTGGTGCGAGCCCTCGATGACGAATTCCTCGCGCTCGCGCCGCTCGGACTCCGTGAGCTGCGGGTAGTACTCGCGCAGCGCGAGGCGTCCGAACGCCACGTGGCGCGCCTCGTCCTGCATCACGTAGGCGTTGACCGCCTGGCACAGCGGGTTCTTGGCGTAGTCGCGGATGCGCTGGAAGGCGACCAGGGCGAGGCCCTCGATCAGCACCTGCATGCCGAGGTAGGTGAAGTCCCAGCGCTTGTCGGTCAGCGCCTTCTCGAGCAGCACCTGCAGGGGCTTGGAGATCGGGTAGACGAAGCGGAATTTTTCGGTGAGCAGGCGCCGGTAAGCCTCCACGTGGCGCGCCTCGTCCATCACCTGGGTCGCGGCGTAGAACTTCGATTCGATGGTCGGCACGTCCTGCACGATGCGCGCCGCGCAGATCAGGGCGCCCTGCTCGCCGTGCAGGAACTGCGACAGGTTGTGCACCTGCGCGTGGTAGCGCAGGTCGGACTTCTGGCGCTCCGACATCTTGTGCCAGAGCGGCGTGCCGTACAGCGGCAGCACGGTCTCGTCCACCTGCATCGGGTCGTCGGGATCGACGTCGATCGACCAGTCGATGCGCTTCTCGGCGTCCCACTGCTGCTGCTTGCCCTTGGAATACAGGCGCAGCAGGTCTTCGCTCTGCGTGTCGTAGTTCCAGGTGAAGGTGGTCTCGCCCGCGCCCTGGAACTTCCAGTGGGTCTCTTCGACGGGGAGGATGTACTTGAAGACGGCGGCCATGGTGGCGCCACTATGCCATCGTTCGCGGCCGCGCGTCGAGCGCCGCACCTATAATGCGCCGATGGCGGCGATGCAGCGCTTCATGCAGGGCTACCAGCGCGCGTGGGAGACACGCGACGACGCGCTGCTGGCGAGCCTGTTCACGCCGGAGGCCGTCTACCACAACACCCCCTTCGACGCGCAGCGCGGGCACGCCGCGATCCGCAAGTACTGGGACCGCGTCAAGCTGCAGGCTGACATCGAGCTGTCGTTCGAGGTTCTGGCGGACGGCGCGGACTCGGGCATCGCCCACTGGCACGTCACCTATCAGGTCACCTCGGAGAAGATGTTCGCGATGTGGGCAGCGGCTTCGGGCACCGGCATCCCGGCACGCAAGCCGGGCGACCCATTGCCGCGCCTCGTCCTGGATGGCGTCGCGCTCGCGGACTTCGACCAGGCCGGACTGTGCACGCGCTTTCGCATCTGGTGGCACAGCAAGGTCGCCGACTGAAGTCTCCTCAGTCGTTGCGCCCGCGCACGTCGGCGTACAGCGCCTGCAGCGTTGCCAGGTCGGCTTCGTAGTTTCCGCTCGGCTCGAACAGCGGGAAACAGCGTGAGCGACTTGCGTCCGAAGTCGAAAGCGGCGGGCAGGATCGGCACCTTGGCGGCGAGCGCGATGTTGTAGAAGCCGCTGCGCCAGGGCGTGCCGCGCTTGCGCGTTCCCTGGGGCGCGATGCCGAGCAACACCCTCTCCTCGCGCGCGATCATCTCAGCCGCATCGCCTACCGCGCCCTGCGGCGTCTCGCGCACTACTGGCGTGCCGCCGAGCCAGCGCATCAGCCAGCCCAGCGGGGGATTGAACAGCGTGTGCTTGCCGAGGAACCGCACGCGCAGGCCGAGCGCGAACACCACGAGGATGCCGACGATGAAGTCCCAGTTGGAAGTGTGCGGCGCGACGATGGCGACCATCTTCGCCCGGTCGGGAAATTGGCCGGTCACACGCCAGCCGAAGAGACTCAACAGCCCGCGCGCCAAAGCTCTGGAATATGCATTGCCGCGCCGCGGCAGGCTCGGGGGCAGGTCCGGGAAGCGGCCCGCGCCCACGTCACTTCTTCAGCGGCTTGAAGCGGGGGCGGTGCGGCCGCGCGGCCTCCTCGCCCAGGCGCTTCTTCTTGTCGGCCTCGTACTCCTGGTAGTTGCCGTCGAAGAACACCCACTGCGAGTCGTCCTCCACCGCCAGGATGTGGGTGGCGATGCGGTCGAGGAACCAGCGGTCGTGCGAGATGACCAGCACGCTGCCGGCGAATTCGAGCAGCGCCTCCTCGAGCGCGCGCAGCGTCTCCACGTCGAGGTCGTTGGACGGCTCGTCCAGCAGCAGCACGTTGCCGCCCGACATCAGCATCTTGGCGAGATGCAGCCGCCCGCGCTCGCCGCCGGAGAGCTGGCCGACCTGCTTCTGCTGGTCGGCGCCGCGGAAGTTGAAGCGCGCGAGATAGGAGCGCGAGGGCATCGGTGAACTTGCCCACCGTGATGCTGTCTTGCCGCCCGAGATGTCCTCGAACACCGTCTTGTCGCCCTGCAGCGCGTCGCGCGACTGGTCCACGTGCGCGAGCTTCACCGTCTTGCCGATCAGGATCTTTCCGGAATCGGGCTTCTCCTTGCCGATGATCATGCGGAACAGCGTGGACTTGCCCGCGCCGTTCGGGCCGATGATGCCGACGATGGCGCCCGGCGGCACCTTGAAGGAGAGCTTGTCGATGAGCAGGCGATCGCCGTAGCCCTTGGACACGTCCTTGAACTCGATCACCTCGTTGCCCAGGCGCTCGGCCACCGGGATGAAGATCTCCTGGGTTTCGTTCCTCTGCTGGTGCTCGTACTGCGACAGCTCTTCGAACCGCGCGAGGCGCGCCTTGGACTTCGACTGCGCGCCCCTTCGGGTTCTGCCGCACCCACTCGAGCTCGGCCTTCATGCTCTTGATGCGCGCCACCTCCTGGCTCTGCTCGACCTCCAGGCGCTTTTCCTTCTGCTCGAGCCAGCGAGGAGTAGTTGCCCTCCCAGGGAATGCCGCGCCCGCGGTCCATCTCCAGGATCCAGCCGGCGGCGTTGTCGAGGAAGTAGCGGTCGTGGGTCACCGCCACCACCGTGCCGGGAAAACGCTGCAGGAACTGCTCCAGCCACTCCACGCTCTCGGCGTCGAGGTGGTTGGTCGGCTCGTCCAGCAGCAGCAGGTCCGGCTTGGAAAGCAGCAGCCGGCACAGCGCCACGCGGCGCTTCTCGCCGCCCGAGAGCACTTCGACCTTCTGGTCCCACGGCGGCAGGCGCAACGCGTCCGCCGCGATCTCGAGCTCCTGCCCGCCGCCGCCGGCGTTGACGATCGCCTCGAGCTTCGCCTGCTCCTCGGCAAGCTTGTCGAAATCGGCGTCGGGCTCGGCGTAGGCGGCGTAGACCTCGTCCAGCCGCTTCTTCGCCGCAGCAAGATCGCCCTGGCTCTCCTCCACCGTCTCGCGCACCGTCTTCTTCGGGTCGAGCGCCGGTTCCTGCGGCAGGAAGCCGACCTTGATGTTGGGCATGCGCACCACTTCGCCCTCGTAGTTCTCGTCCTCGCCCGCCATGATCTTCAGCAGGCTCGACTTGCCCGAGCCGTTGAGTCCCAGCACGCCGATCTTGGCGCCGGGGAAGAAGTTGAGCGAGATGTTCTTCAGGATCTCGCGCTTGGGCGGGACGATCTTCTGCACCCGCCGCATGGTGTAGACGTACTGGGCCATCAGCGTGCTTGCAGCGCGCGCCAGACGCGCTCGGCGGTGAGCGGCATGTCGATCTCCTTCACGCCGAGCGCGTCGATCACGGCGTTGACGATCGCGGGCGTGGCGCCGTGGCAGCCCGCTTCGCCCGCGCCTTTCGCGCCAAGCGGATTCATCTGCGTGGGCACCGACTCATCGAAGCTTGTCGCCAGGTCCGGGATGTCCGCCGCACGCGGCATGGCGTAGTCCATGAAAGAGCCCGTGAGGAGTTGCGCCGATTCGTCGTAGACCGACTGCTCGAAGAGCGCCTGCCCGAGCCCTTGCGCGATTCCGCCGTGCACCTGCGATTCCGCGGTGAGTGGATTGATCACGCGCCCGATGTCATCCACCGCGCAATGGCGTGCTACGCGGACCGTGCCCGTCTCGGGGTCCAGCTCGACTTCGGCCACCTGGCAGCCGTTCGGCCAGGTCTGGCCTTTCACCGTCTCGGTGTGCTCGCAGACGATGCGCCGCTCCGGCTGCCTGGCCGCGAGCTCGAACAGGCCGATGCCGCGATCGGTGCCGGCGATGCGAAAGCGTCCCTGGCCGTATTCGAGGTCGCTCGCGGCCACCTCGAGCGCCTGCGCCGCGAGCGGCCGCGCCACTTCGATCAGCGCCGCCGCGCCGGCGAGCGCCGCGCTGCCTCCGACCTGCAGCCCGCGCGAGCCTCCTGCGCCACCGCCGGTTTTCGGCAGGTCGCTATCGCCTTGCACGACGCGGATCGCCTGCGGGTCGATGCCGAGCTTCTCGGCAACGAGCTGCGCGTAGGAGGTCCACAGTCCCTGCCCGATCGCCTGGGTGCCGGAGTGCAGCACCAGAGAGCCATCGGCCGCGGCCGCGACATGCACGGTTTCGTTCAGCTTGGCGCTGCCCGTGATCTCCACGTAGCAGGCAAGTCCGCGTCCGTAGCGCAGGCCCCGCTTCCCGGCGGCCGCCCGGCGCGCCGCGTACCCATTCCAGTCCGAGGCCGCCTGCGCCCCGCGCAGCATGCGCGCGAAGTCGCCGCAGTCGTAGGTAAGGCCGGCGGGATTGGCGTAGGGCATGCGCTCGACCGGCACCATGTTCTTCAGCCGCAATTCGATGGCGTCCGCGCCAAGTTCCATCGCCGCGCGCTCCACCAGGCGCTCGAGCAGATAGCCCATCTCCGGGCGGCCCGCGCCGCGGTAGGCATCCACTGGCGAAGTGTTGGTGAACATCATCTTCACTTCGTGATCGAGCACCGGGATGGCGTACACGCCGGTCGGCGCGCGCGCGCCCGACATCGCCGGCACCGCGGCGCCGAAGCTCGAGATGTAGGCACCGATGTTGGCGAGCGTGCGGATGCGCAGCGCCGTGAAGCGCTGCGCGTCGTCGATCGCGAGCTCCGCCACGGTGACGTTGTCGCGGCCGTGCACCTCGCAGAGAAAGTGCTCGGAGCGGTCGGCGAGCCAGCGCAGGGGGCGGCCGAGCTTCTTCGCCGCCCAGGCGAGCGCCGCGTGCTCCGGGTAGGCGTAGCCGCGCGCGCCGAAGCCGCCGCCGACGTCCGTACAGACGATGTGCAGCTCGTCTTCCTTGAGATTGAGCGCCTTGGCGAGCTGCGCGCGCACGTTGTGCACGTTCTGCGTAGGGCACCACAGCGTGGTACGGCCCGACGCGGCGTCGAACTGCGCCGCGAGCGCCCGCGGCTCGAGCGGGTTCGCCACCACGCGCTGGTTGATCACCTTCAGCCGTACGACGTGCTTCGCCGCCGCGAAGGCCGCCTCGCGCGCCGCCTTGTCGCCCATGTGGTAGTAGGCAGCGACCAGCCCCAGCTTCGCCGCGGCCTCGACGCCCGGCACTGCCTCGAGCGGCGCCCAGTCGACTTCCACCAGCTCCGCCGCGTCGCGCGCCTGGTTGCGCGTCTCGGCGACCACCATCGCCACTGCGTCGCCGACGAAGCGCGCTTCGTCGCGCGGTGATCGGCATGCGCGGCGGCGCCACGATGGGCGAGCCGTCCTCGCGCTTGTGCATGCGGGTGAATGGGAATTTCGCCGACGCCGTCGGCGGCGATGTCCGCGCCCGTGTAGACGGCAAGCACGCCGGGCGCGCCGCGCGCGCCGGAGACGTCGATTCTCGCGATGCGCGCATGCGCATGCGGCGAGCGAGTGAACGCCACGTGCGCCGCGCCCTCGGGGTGCACGTCGTCGGTGAAGCGCCCCTGGCCCGTGAGCAGGCGCGCGTCCTCGAGCCGGCGCAGCGGCTTGCCGATCCATTGGCTGGCGCCGGGCTGGCCGGCGGGGAAGGCGGCGTCTGTCATGGATGCTTGCGCGAAGCGGCGGATTCTATACTGCGCGGCTGGAGGCTCCCATGACTGATCCGCAACCCCTCGGTTTCATCGGCACCGGCGTGATGGGGGAACCCATGTGCCGCAACCTCGCGGCCAAGTCGGGGCGACGCGTCCTCGCGTGGGACCCCTCCCCCGCCCCGCTCGAGCGGCTGCGCGCCGCGGGCGTCGCGATCGCGGCCTCGGCCGCCGAAGTCGCCGCGCAGTCGGCCGTTCTCTTCCTCTGCCTGCCGGGCGGCGCGCAGCTCCGGTCGCTGTGCGAAAGCGTCCTTCTGCCTGCGGCGCGGCCGGGCCTGACCGTCGTGGACTTCGGCACCTCGGGAGTCGGCCTCACGCGCGAACTGGCGAGGCGCTTCGGCGAGCGCGGCGCCGACTACGCCGACGCCCCGATCGCGCGCACGCGGGAAGCGGCGCAGAAAGGCACGCTCAGCATCACGGTCGGCGCATCGCCGGAAGTTTTCGCGCGCGTCGAGCCGCTGCTGCGCTGCGTGGGCAGCGACATCACCCATTGCGGCGGCGTCGGCAGCGGGCAGGTGGTCAAGATCCTCAACAACATGGTGCTGTTCCAGACGGTCAACGCGCTCGCGGAAGCACTCGCCCTTGGGCGGCGCGCGGGCGTGGATCCCGCACTCCTGTTCGACGCCCTGTCGAAAGGCTCGGCGGACAGCTTCGCGCTGCGCAACCACGGCATGAAAGCGATGCTGCCGGGCGCGTACCCGGAGCGCGCGTTCTCGGTCGAGTACGCGGCGAAGGACAACGGCTACGCGCTCGAGCTGGGGCAGGAGACCGGCGTGCGGCTGCGCGGTGCTGAGCTGCTGGCGTGGGTCCTGCAGGAGGCGCGGGAACGCGGCTTTGCCGATGCCTACTGGCCGGTGATCGCCAAGGTCATCGATCGCGCATGAGCCTATTGACGCATGCCAACGCCGCACAAGTAGGCGCGATCGATGGCCCCCTCGCCATAGCCCTGTTTCACGCCGCAGCCGAGGCCATAGCCCCGCGCCACGGCCCAGATCGCCCCGACGGTTGCGTACCGCATCGTGCCGGAGAAAGCCGGATCGGGGTTGGTCTCGACGCTGTAATCGAGCACCAGCTTGAGCCTTTCGAAGATCGTGTACATCGCCGCGCCCGATAGCTGGTAGAGGTGCTCGCGCAGGCCCTGCACGTTCGCGAAGTAGCGGTAGCCGGCGTGCGCGTGCAGGCCCAGTGCCCCGGGCTCGTACGATCCGATCAACAGCGCGCGCAGGTTGACGCGCTCCGTGCTGAGGCCGTCGGCTCCGGTGGGCATGATGATGCCGGGCATGAATGCGACGCTCAACTCGTCGCGCTCGTAGAAGCGCCACTTGACGTTGATGAACGCGTCGGCAAAGCCGTCGGTGACGGTCCGGCCCGCCGCACCATCCTCAGTCACACGCATATGGGGAACGACGAACTGGAGATCGAGGTTCTCGGCGAGCCCGTAGTTCAGCGCTGCCGAGGTTTCGCTGGCTTCAAAAGTCGCGCCGGGCCGGCTCTCGCGAGCCTGCTGCACGGTGACTTCGAATTGCATGCCGCCCTTCCCCTGCGTCGCGGTGTCTTCCGTGATGAGCGGCGGCGCCGCGTGCGCCGGAAAGGCCGCAGCGATTGCGACGAAAACTGCTTCGAGAAGACGCCGCATGGCTGGATGCGGCGCAAGTCTAAACTAGTCGCTCCACTTCTACCGACGGAGCCTCGGCATGCCCTACGCCATCCTCACCACCGACAACCCCGATTCCGGCGCGCTGCGCGCCAAGGTGCGCGACGAGCACCTCAAGTACCTCGACGCCAACATGCACCGGCTGCTTGCCGCCGGCGCCCTGATCAATGACGACGCCACCGGCGGGCACGGCGGCATCCTGATCGTGGACACCGACGTGCGCAAGGAGGCCGAGGACTTCATCGCCGGCGACCCCTTCACCAAGGCGGGCCTGTTCCAGCGGGTGACGGTCACCCGCTGGCGCAAGGCCTACTTCAACAAGCAGAAACTGATCTAGCCGAACATCATGCCGCCGCGGCGGTGGCCGCGCCGTTGCATGCGCGCGGCGAGCGTCTTGCGCTGCTCGGGCGTGAGCACTTCGGCGACGTCGGCGAGCGCCTGCGTGAAGCGCTTCGAGGTCGCATCGGCGGCGCGCATGCTCTCGGCGCGCGCTTTCTCGATGGCGCCGCGGTCGATCTTGTCGGCCGAGAGGAGCTCGACGCTCTTCAGGCGCGCTTGCCGGGTCTTCTCGCGCAGCGGCTGCAGGTCCTTCGCCGCCTGCTTCGCGATCGGGTCGAGCTTCTGCTTCTGCGCTTCGGTGGCGTCGATCTCGACGTAGAGGTGCTTGAGCATGCGGTCGAGGTGCTCTTCCATCCGTGCCGGGTCGATCGGGCCGTGACCGCGCCCCCGGCCGTCGGCCAGGGCGTTCAGGCCGAAGCCGCCGAGTCCGGCGACTGCGGTGGAGGCGGCGGCGAGCTTGAAGAAGCGACGCCGCGGGTTGGCTTGGGTGTTCTGTTTCATGGCGGATCCTTTCCAGATTGGTGGGAATGCGCCGCCAGTGTGTGCGCCAAACGTAAGCCCGTTATGTCCGGATGTAAGAAGATGTAACTAGGGGCCAGGCTCGAGCCGCGCGAGCAGCGCGCGCGACTCGTCGGTGAGCAGATAGATCAGGCCGTCGGGCCCGGCGCGCACGTCGCGGATGCGGCCAAGCTTCCCCTTGAGCAGGCGCTCCTCGTGCACGACTTTCTCGCCCTCCAGCTTCAGGCGCACCAGAAGTTCCGCGCGCAGCGCGCCGACAAAGAGGTCACCGCGCCATTTCGGGAACCGTTCGCCGGTATAGAAGGCCATGCCGGAGGGCGCGATCGAGGGCACCCACTTGTGGATCGGCTGCTCCATGCCGGGTTTGGCCGTGCCCTCGCCGATTCTGGTGCCTATCCCGTAGTTGACCCCGTAGGTGATCACCGGCCAGCCGTAGTTCGCGCCGGCGCGGATCACGTTCACCTCGTCGCCGCCCTGCGGCCCGTGCTCGTGGGTCCACAGCACGCCCGGTCTGCGGGTGCAGCGCCGCCCCCTGCTGGTTGCGATGGCCGAGGGTGAACTTCTCGGGCTTCCAGCCCGCCTTGCCTACGAAAGGGTTGTCGGCGGGCACGCGGCCGTCGTCGTGCAGGCGGATGACGGAACCGGCATGGTCGTCGGGCCGCTGCGCGCGCTCCTTCTCGCCGCGCTCGCCGAGCGTGATGTAGAGGTAGCCCTGCCGGTCGAACACGAGGCGAGAGCCGAAATGCTGGCCGCCGCCCCCCTTTGGGCTCTGCCGGAAGAGGGTCTCGATGTTCTCCAGCCGGTGGCCGGCGAGCCGACCGCGCGCCACTTCGGTGCCCACGCCGTCCGCCCCGCGGGCGGCGTAGGAAACGTAGACCATGCCGTTCTCCGCGAACTTCGGATGCAGCACCACATCCATCAGCCCGCCTTGCCCGTGCACCGTGACTTCCGGCAGCCCGGCGACCGGCTGCGGGTCGAGCTTGTTGTCCGTGACCAGGCGCAGCCGCCCGGCTTTCTCCGTGACGAGCATGCGTCCGTCCGGAAGGAAGGCGAGCGACCAGGGCTGCTCCAGACCGCGCACGAGTTCCACTACGCGAAACGCATGCTCCTCGGATTGGATGGACTGGGCTACGGCAAGCTGCATGGCGAGCGCGCCGGCCAGCAGCACAAGGACGGCTTTCACGAATTGATTATGGCCGAAGATCGCCGCCGCTTTCGACATGCGCGACTGGGACGTGATGTCGAACGTGACCAAGTCACGGCTGCACGGCTTTGTGCACCCTCAGCGGAGCACTTCCTCCAGCGGCCGGCGCGGCGTGGGTTGCGCCGGCCGGTCGGCGTAGCCCAGCCTGAACGCCACCAGCGGAATGCCACCCGCGCGGAACAGCTTGGCAAACCTCACCCTTACCTTGTCGACCTCGAGCAGTTGGCTGATCGGCTGAAGGCTCAGGCCCCGCGCGGCGGCGGCGAGATATAGGCGCTCGAGGAGCTGCCCGGCTTTCATCAGCCCGGCCGCCGCGACGTTGGCGCCGCTGATGAGACCGAACACGGGCGCGGTCGCGAGCGCCTGGTGGCCGCCCCTGGCATCCGCTGCTTTCATGCCGAGCTGGGCGATGGCGAACTGCTGCGCGAGCGACAGCAGCCAAGGGCCGCCGAAATTCCCGCTGCCGATCGACGCGGCGAGCTCCTCGCGGTACTTCGCGTCCGCGAGCCCGAGCGCCTCGCCCTTTAGCATCAGCCTTTGCGCCGCCTTCTTGATCGCAGTGTTCCCGGTGAGGAGGAGAGTCAGGTCGCGCTCGACATTGCTCGCCGCGAGATCGCGCAGTGCAGCCGCGGACACGGGCCGGTCCTGGTAGCGGCCATGGTTCGTGCGCCGCTCGATAATCGCCTTGAACAGGGCAGCCGGACGGAACGCCGAGGCGGCTGGCCGGTCGAGGATTGCGATCTGCGCCACGATGGAGCTGTCGAAGGCGTGCGGCGACAGGGTCACGTAATGCCCGAAACCGAAATGCTCCAGCGCGATCAGGAAGTTCTCCAGCGCGCAGCCCAGGCTGACGTGCAGCTCCCGCGCGTGCGGATCGGAGACCCGCTGCCAGCGCGAGAGATCCGAGTGCAGGCTGACCTGGTCCCGGCTGAGCGTGAAACTCCACGGCTGCGTGTTGCGATTGGATGGGGCGAGAATCGCGTAGCGCAGCAGAAATCTCAATTTGTCGATGCGGGAGCCGCGCTCGGGGTAGTCCGCCTCGCGCAGCCCCCTGGGATCGGCAGGTGAGCGCGAGCCACGCTTGTCGGGTCGGGCATCTCCCCCGTCAGGCATCGAGATCCGACCGCTCATGCCTTGGGCTTGCGCAGCGCCTCCAGCAGCGGCCCGAGAACGTCCATCGGCACCGGGAACACGATGGTCGAGGATCTTGTCGCCCGCGATCTGCGTGAGCGTCTGCAGGTAGCGCAGCTGCATCGCCTCCGCGCGCTGCGACAGAATGTGCGCGGCCTCCAGAAGCTTTGTCGACGCCTGCAGCTCGCCCTCGGCGTGGATGATCTTGGCGCGCCGCGCGCGCTCGGCCTCGGCCTGCTGCGCGATGGCGCGCACCATGGTCTCGTTCAGGTCCACGTGCTTGATCTCGACGGTGGAGACCTTGATGCCCCAGGCGTCGGTCTGCGCGTCGAGCACCTGCTGGATGTCGGCGTTGAGCTGCTCGCGCTCGGAGAGCAGCTCGTCCAGTTCGTGCTTGCCGAGCACCGAGCGCAGCGTGGTCTGCGAAAGCTGGCTGGTGGCCTCGAGGAAATTGGCCACCTGGATGATCGACTTCTGCGGGTCGATGACGCGGAAGTAGACCACCGCGTTCACCTTGACCGAGACGTTGTCGCGCGTGATCACGTCCTGCGGCGGCACGTCGAACACCACCGTGCGCAGGTCCACCCGAACCATCTGCTGGATACCCGGGATGAGGAAGAACAGGCCGGGACCCTTGACCTTCCAGAAGCGGCCGAGCTGGAACACCACCGCGCGCTGGTACTCGCGCAGGATGCGCAGCGAGGCCGCCAGCAGGATGACCACCAGGACCAGGAAACCGATGCCGAAATTGAACATGCTCACCCTCCTTTGCCATCCCCGGACCGGGGGTCACCTCGAGCACCAGCCCGTCGATCGCCGCCACGCGCAGCGCCTGCCCGCGCTTGAGCGGCGCGCTCGTGCGCACGCGCCAGCGCTCGCCGTGCACGCGCGCCCAGCCCTCGCCCTCGATTTCCTCGAGCGCCTCGCCTGGCGCGCCGATGAGTTCTTCGCGCCCGCTCACCACCGGGCGGCGGCGCGAACGCACCAGCATGCCGAGCACCAGGAACAGGAACGCCGCGCTCGCCGCGGTCACGCCGCCGATCAGCGCGTAGGGAATCTCGAACTGCGGCACGTCGGTGTCGAGCAGCATCACCGAGCCGACGACGAACGCCGCCAGCCCGCCCACCGCGAGCGCGCCGTGAGAGGTGATCCAGACTTCGGCCACCATGAAAGCGATGCCCAGCAGCAGCAGCGCGAGGCCCGCGTAGTTCACCGGCAGCAGCTGGAAGGCGTACATCGCGATCAGGATGCAGATCGCGCCGACCACCCCCGGGAGAATAAGACCCGGGTTGGTGAACTCGAAGATCAGCGCGTAGATGCCCACCAGGATCATCAGATAGGCAACGCTCGGGTTGGTGATCACGCTCAGCACGCGCGTGCGCCAGTCGGGTTCGATGGCGCTGACCTCGGCGCCGGCGGTGGCGAGGGCGAGCTTCGCGCCCGCCGTCTCGACCGTGCGTCCGTCCACTGCCTGCAGCAGCGCGGGCACGCTTTCCGCGACCACGTCGATGACCTTGATTTTCTTTGCCTCGGTGGCCGACAGGCTCACCGCCTCGCGCACGGCGCGCTCTGCCCAGTTGGCATTGCGCCCGCGTAGCTGCGCCAGGCTGCGGATATACGCGGCGGCGTCGTTGGTGACCTTGCGCATCATCGTGTCGCCCAGGGGTGCGGCGCCTTTCTTCGCTTCCTTCCCCGAGGGGTCGGGCTTGCCGCCGTCGGGCGCGCCGCCGATCGCCACCGGCGAAGCGGCGCCGAGGTTGGTGGCGGGCGCCATCGCCGCAATGTGGCTGGCGTAAAGGATGAAGGTGCCAGCGCTCGCCGCGCGCGCGCCGGAGGGCCCGACCCAGGCGGCGACCGGCACCTTGGAGGCGAGAATGTCGCGGATGATGTCGCGCATCGAGCTGTCCAGGCCGCCCGGCGTGTCAAGGCGCAGCACGACGAGCGGCGCGCCCTCCTTCGCCGCGCGCTCGAGGCTGCGGCCGACGAAATCGGCGGTGGCCGGGCCGATGGCGCCCTCGATGGACACGAGCGCAACCGGGGCGGGGGCGGCTTGCGCCGACGCCAGCCACAATGCCGCGACTAGCAACAGGCGCCGCGCATCCATGGCGAGACTATAAACCCATATTCGTCGCTAGAATCGCGCCTCTCCCTACCGATCGATGAAGCCCGAGCATCCCCCGGCCGACGCCATCGTCATTCGCGGCGCGCGCCAGAACAACCTCAAGAACCTGACGCTGTCGCTGCCGGCGAACGAGCTGATCGTCGTCACCGGCGTGTCTGGCTCGGGCAAGTCCTCGCTCGTCTTCGACACCCTGTACGCCGAGGGGCAGCGGCGCTACGTCGAGACCTTCAGCCCCTACGCGCGCCAGTTCCTCGAGCGCATGGACAAGCCGCAGGTGGACGCGATCGAGGGCATCCCGCCGGCGATCGCCATCGACCAGACCAACCCGGTGCGCACCTCGCGCTCCACGGTCGGCACGATGACCGAGCTGAACGACCACCTGAAGCTGCTCTTCGCGCGCGCGGCGAAGCTGCATTGCCGCAAGTGCGGCAAGCCGGTGCGGCGCGACACGCCGCGAGTCCATCTATCGAGGCGCTCGCCGCGCAGGCGGACGCGCGCCTGGAGATCACCTTCCCGGTGCCGATCCCGAAGAACTTCACCGAGAAGGAGGTCGAGGAGCTGCTGCAGCGCCAGGGCTACACGCAGCTGCACTCGCGCTCGAAGACCCTGATCGAGGTGATCCAGGACCGCGTGCGCCCCGGCACGACCGAGAAGGCGCGCGTGATGGACGCCATCGACTCGGCGCTGCGCTACGGCCAGGGACGCCTCAACGTTTACGCCGAAGATCGGGGACGATCCCGACTTGTCCGAATCATGGAGAAGCCGAGACCATGAGGTCTGATCCGCACCGCTCTCCGCTTTTCGACCGCTCTGCACTGCGCCGACTGCGACATCGCGTACGCGGAGCCCACGCCCGCGGCGTTCTCGTTCAATTCGCCGCTGGGCGCGTGCGAGACCTGCCGCGGCTTCGGGCGCGTGATCGGCGTGGACTACGGCCTGGTCATTCCGGACGAATCGAAGACGCTGCGCGAGGGCGCGATCAAGCCCTGGCAGACGCCGAGCTTCAAGGAATGCCAGGGCGACCTGGCGAAGTACGTGAAGAAGCACGGCGTGCCCATGGACCTGCCCTGGCGCGAGATGAAGGCGGAGCACCGCGCCTGGGTGCTCGAGGGCGACGCGGACTGGGTGAGCTGGAAGAAGTCCTGGCCCGGCAAGTGGTACGGCGTGGGGCGCTTCTTCAAGTGGCTGGAGAGCAAGGCCTACAAGATGCACATCCGCGTGCTGCTCTCCAAGTACCGCGCCTACACGGAATGCTCGGCCTGCGGCGGCGCGCGCCTCAAGCCCGACGCGATGCTGTGGAAGATCGAGGGCCGCACGATCCGCGACCTGATGCTGATGCCGGTGAGCGAGGTGCAGCGCTTCTTCGCGGCACTGCAGCTGCCCGCGCCGCTGGACGAGGCCACCGACCTGCTGCTCGGCGAGATCCGCACGCGCCTTGCGCTACCTGGGCGAGGTGGGCCTGGGCTACCTCACGCTCGACCGCCAGTCGCGCACGCTCTCGGGCGGCGAGGTGCAGCGCATCAACCTCACCACGGCGCTCGGCACGTCGCTGGTCAACACGCTGTTCGTGCTGGACGAGCCCTCGATCGGTCTGCACCCGCGCGACATGGGGCGCGTCATCGGCGTGATGCGCAGGCTGCGCGACGCCGGCAACTCGCTCGTGGTGGTGGAGCACGATCCGCAGATCATGTTCGCCGCCGACCGCATCCTCGACATGGGCCCGGGCCCGGCGAGCGCGGCGGCGAGGTGGTGTTCTTCGGCCCGCCGGCCGAACTGCGCAAGGCGCGCACGCTGACCGCCGAGTACCTCTCGGGCCGCAAGCGCGCCGAAGCGCCGCGCGCGCCGCAGAAGCCGGAGAAGTTCCTGCAAGTGCTGGGCGCCGCCGAGCACAACCTGAAGGACCTCGACGTCTCGATCCCGCTCGAGCGCCTGGTGTGCGTGACCGGCGTGTCGGGCTCGGGCAAGTCCACGCTGGTGCAGGACGTGCTCTACGCCGCGCTGCTCAAGGCCAAGGGCAAGCCGACCGAGGCGCCGGGCAGGCACCGCGCGCTGCGCGGCGCGGAAGCGATCGGCGAAGTGGTGATGGTCGACCAGTCGCAGATCGGCAAGACCACGCGCTCCAACCCGGCGAGCTACGTCGGCGCCTTCGACGCGATCCGCGACCTGTACGCGCAGCGCGCCGGTGTCGAAGGAGCGCAAGTACACCGCCGGCACCTTCAGCTTCAACTCCGGCAACGGCCGCTGCCCGGCCTGCGGCGGCAACGGCTTCGAGCACGTCGAGATGCAGTTCCTCTCCGACGTGTACCTGCGCTGCCCGGACTGCGACGGCAAGCGCTACCGCCCCGAAGTTCTGGAAGTGACGGTGCGCGGCAAGAGCATCGCCGAGGCGCTGGAGATGACGGTGTCCGAGGCAGTGGTGTTCTTCAAGGAAAACGCCGAGGTGCTGGCGCGCCTGCAGCCGCTCGCCGACGTCGGCCTGGACTACCTGCGCCTCGGCCAGCCCGTGCCCACGCTCTCCGGCGGCGAAGCGCAGCGCCTCAAGCTGGCGGGGCACCTGGCGAGAAAAAATCGGGGACAGACCCCAGTTGTCTCCAAACTGTTCCTGTTCGACGAGCCGACCACCGGCCTGCACTTCGAGGACATCGCCAAGCTGCTGCGCGCGTTCCGCAAGCTGCTCGCCGCCGGACACTCGCTGGTGGTGATCGAGCACAACCTCGACGTGATCCGCGCCGCCGACTGGATCCTCGACCTCGGGCCGGAAGGCGGCGACGCCGGCGGCGAGCTGGTCTGCGCAGGAACGCCCGCGAGCCGTGATGCAGCATGCGACGTCGCACACCGGCAAGGCGCTGCGGGAATACGAGGAAAAAATAGGGACAGACCCCGATTTCGTTGCAGAAAAAGCGGGTCTGTCCCGTATCTTGTCAACTCCATCCGGATCCACAACGCGCGCGAGCACAATCTCAAGTCCATCGACGTCGAGATCCCGCGCCAGCGCTTCACCGTGGTCACCGGCGTCTCCGGCTCCGGCAAGTCCACCCTCGCCTTCGACATCCTGTTCTCCGAGGGCCAGCGCCGGTACCTCGAGTCGCTCAACGCCTACGCGCGCCAGTTCGTGCAGGTCGCCGCGCGCCCGGACGTCGACGCCATCTACGGCATCCCGCCCACCGTGGCGATCGAGCAGCGCACCAGCCGCGGCGGCAGGAAGAGCACGGTGGGCACGCTCACCGAGATCCACCACTTCCTGCGCCTGCTGTTCGTCAAGCTCGGCACGCAGCACTGCCCCGACTGCGACGTGCCGATCGAGCCGCAGAGCGAGGACGCGATCGCCGCGCGCCTGATGAAGGAGCACCGCGGCGAGACGGTGGTGATGCTGGCGCCGCTGGTCGTCAACCGCAAGGGCGTCTACACCGATCTCGCCAAGTGGGCCGCGGCCAAGGGCTACTCGCAGCTGCGAGTGGACGGCAAGCTCCTCCCGCTTCGGCCCTTCCCGCGCCTGGACCGCTTCAAGGAGCACAACATCGAGCTGCCGGTGGGCTACACCAAGGTCGCACCGCGCAACGAGAAGGAGCTGCGCGAGCGCCTCGCGAAGGCGCTCGAGTTCGGCAAGGGCGTGGTCCACGTGCAGACCGGCAAGAGCATCCAGGTGTACTCGACCAAGCGCGCCTGCCCCTCGTGCGGCCGCAGCTTCCAGGAACTCGACCCGCGCCTGTTCTCCTACAACTCGCGCCACGGCTGGTGCGCGAGCCTGCGTCGGCACCGGCCTGCAGCTGAAGGACGTCGGCTGGGACGCGGAGCGCTCGCGCACCGGCCAGGAAGACCACGTGCTCGACTCCTGGATCGAGTGGCTGGAAGTGGACGAGGCCTGCCCCGCGTGCAAGGGCGATCGCCTCAATCCGGAAGCGCTCGCCGTGCGCTGGCGCGGCCGCAACATCGCCGCCTACGGCGGCGAGCCGGTGGAACGCCTCGCCGCGCTGTTCGAGGGCGTGCAAGCTGGAGGGCCGCGAACGCGAGATCGCGCGCGACCTGCTCGCCGAGCTGCGCAGCCGCCTCGGCTTCCTGAAGGAGGTCGGCCTCTCCTACCTCACGCTCGACCGCTCGGCGCCCACGCTCTCGGGCGGCGAAGCGCAGCGCATCCGGCTCGCCGCGCAACTGGGCTCCAACCTGCGCGGCGTGTGCTACATCCTCGACGAGCCGACCATCGGCCTGCACCATCGCGACAACCGGATCCTGCTCGACGTGCTGGAGAAGCTCGAGGCCAAGGGCAACACGCTGGTGGTGGTCGAGCACGACGAGGACACCATCCGCCGCGCGCACCACGTCATCGACCTCGGCCCCGGCGCCGGCAAGCTCGGCGGCCGCGTCATCGCCGAGGGCACCGCCGAGGAACTGATGCAGTCGCCCGACTCCATCACGGGCAGGTTCCTTGCCAACCCGCTGCGCCACCCGCTGCAGCCGCGCCGCCCGGTGAAGAGGGACGCCCCGGCGATCGAGCATCGCCGGCGCCTCGATGCACAACCTGAAGAAGGTGGACCTGCGCATCCCGCTCGGCCGCCTGGTCGCGATCACCGGCGTCTCCGGCTCCGGCAAATCGACGCTCGCGCGCGACGTCCTGCATGACAGCCTCAAGGCCGGCGGCCCGATCGGCTGCAAGGCGATCAAGGGACGCAAGCTCATCGAGCGCGTGCTCGAAGTGGACCAGGCGCCGATCGGCAAGACGCCGCGCTCCTGCCCCGCGACCTACGTCGGCTTCTGGGATTCGATCCGGCGCCTGTTCGCCGACACGAGCGAGGCGCGCATCCGCGGCTGGAGCGCGAGCCGCTTCTCCTTCAACACCAAGGGCGGCCGCTGCGAGAGCTGCGAGGGCCAGGGCATGAAGAAGATCGAGATGAGCTTCCTGCCCGACGTGAAGGTGGCCTGCGAGGCCTGCGGCGGGCAGCGCTTCAATGCCGAGACGCTCTCGGTGCGCCTGCGCGGCAAGACCGTGGGCGAGGTGCTGGCGATGAGCGTGGACGAGGGCGTGGAGTTCTTCGCCGCGCATGCGTCGATCCACCACGCGCTGCGCCTGCTGCAGGACGTCGGCCTGGGCTACCTGACGCTCGGCCAGCAGAGCCCGACGCTCTCCGGCGGCGAGGCACAGCGCATCAAACTGGTTACCGAACTCTCGAAAGTGCGCGGCGTTCTGGGCGCCTTGGGGGTGGGGGTGGGGTTGGCGTTCTACAGATCTCCCGTCTTCCGCTCGCGGAAGAAGGGAGACCGTTTTCCAAAGCAATCGCACCCTGTACGTGCTCGATGAGCCCACCGTCGGCCTGCACATGGCCGACGTCGAGAAGCTGATCCGCGTCCTGCACCGCCTGGTCGACGCGGGCAATACCGTCGTGCTCATCGAGCACAACCTCGACGTCATCGCGGAAGCGGACTGGCTCATCGACCTCGGCCCCGAGGGCGGCGACGGCGGCGGCAAGCTGGTCTACCAGGGACCTCCCGAGAAGGCTGCGCGCGGGCCATACGGCACAGGCGCTTTCCGCCTTTCTCGCCGAACGCACCGCCGCGTGAGCGCTGCTTCCCCCGCCGCGGCGCCCGGTGGCGCTCGCCCTGATGGTCGTCGCGCCCGTGCTGTGGAGCATGGCGGGCGTGTTGACGCGGCAGATCCAGAGCGCGGGTGCCTTCGAGATGGCGTTCTGGCGCTCGAGCTTCGCCGCCGTCTTCGTCTTCTGCGCGCTGCTCTGGCTGCAAGGCCGCCGCCCGTGGCAAACGCTGCGCGCCGCGGGCGTGCCCGGACTCGTCTCCGGCGCGATGTGGGCGGTGATGTTCACCGCTGTTCATCGTCGCGCTCACGCTGACCACCACCGCCAACGTGCTGGTGATGTCCAGCCTGGGGCCGCTGTTCACCGCGCTCCTCGCCGCCTTCTTCCTGCGCGAGCCGATACCGGCGCGCAGCCTGGCTCGCCATCGTCGCGGCCAGCGTCGGCATGGCGGCGATGTTCGGCGCCGGATTCGAGGCGGGCGAGCCGCGCGCACCTCGCCGGCATGGCGCTCGCGCTCACCATTCCCATCGCCGGCGCTGTCAACCTCGTCGTGCTGCGCAAGAGCGCGGCGCACCTCGACCTGATGCCCGCGGTGATGCTCGGCGCGTTGATCTCCGCTGCGGTGACGCTGCCGTTGGCGCTGCCGTTCCAGGCGAGCGCGCGCGACCTGCTGGTGCTCGCGACGCTCGGCGTGTTCCAGCTCGGCGTGCCCTGCATGCTGCTGGTGCTCGTCAGCCGCACGCTTCACCGCGCCCGAGATCGCGCTGCTCGCGCTGCTGGAGGTGGTGCTCGGTCCGCTGTGGGCCTGGCTCGGCGCGGGCGAAGCGCCCGGCACCGCGACGCTCGCCGGCGGCGCCATCGTGCTCGCTGCGCTCGCGGGCAACGAGCTTGCCGCGCTCGCCTCGCGCCGCCGCGCGGCGTAATCGACGTCGTCGCCAAGCGTCACCCGCCTGTGTGATCCAGCGCACGCTGGCGCGCGGAACTTGCGGCGCGCCGTGCTAGTCTGAAATAGCCATGAGAGTCCTTTCCCTGCTATTCGCCTTGCTCCTGCCGGTTGCCGCCACGGCGGCGCAGGAACTCGCGCCAGACGCGCTGGTGCGCCAGGTTACGGCCGATGTGCTCGAATCGATCCAGAACGATGCGGCGCTGCAGGCCGGCGACCGCAAGAAGGCGATCGCGCTCGCCGAGCAGAAGGTGCTGCCGCACATCGATTTCACCGAGGCGACACGGCTGGCACTGGGAAGCTGGTGGAAAACCGCGACGCCGGCGCAGCGCGAGAGACTGTCCACGGAGTTCCGCGGCCTGCTGGTGCGCACCTACGCCAATGCCATCGGCGGGTACAAAGGCCAGACCATGCGCGTGCTGCCGCTGAAACTCGATGCGGGTGCCGACGACGTCATCGTGCGCAACCAATTCCTGCGCCCCGGCGCACCGCCGCTGCGCGTCGACTACGCGATGTACAAGACGCCCCAGGGCTGGAAGATCTACGACATCGTCGCCGAAGGCGTGAGCCTGGTGCTCGCCTATCGCACCGAGTTCGACCAGGTGGTGCGCCAATCGGGAATCGACTCGCTCATCCAGCGCATCGCGGAAAAGCAATAGCGTCCCGCAGCGCTCTCGTGTATACTGCGCTCCGCAGTACACGTCTCGCGTCATCCGGTTAGCGTTCCCTAGTTTTTCAGTTTCTGCCTGAACCGGTTGGAAGGCATGTCCTTCCCAGGCCGATTCAGGAGATCGCCATTACTACGTCATTCGCCACACTCGGCCTTCAGGCCGAGCTGCTCCGTGCTGTCGCCGATCAGGGCTACACCGTCCCCACCCCCATCCAGGCGCAAGCCATTCCCGTCGTGCTCGCCGGCCGCGACCTGCTCGGCGCCGCGCAGACCGGCACCGGCAAGACCGCCGGCTTCACGCTGCCGATCCTGCAACTCCTGGGCGCGCCGCAGCGCGCAGCATCCGCGTGCTGGTCCTCGTGCCCACGCGCGAGCTCGCGGCCCAGGTGCAGCGAAAGCGTCCGCACCTACGGCAAGCACATCGAAGCTGCGCTCCACCGTCGTCTTCGGCGGCGTCGGCATCCATCCGCAGATCGCCGAGCTCAAGCGCGGCGTGGACATCTCGTCGCCACGCCCGGGCCGCCTGCTCGACCACGCGAACCAGCGCACGGTGGACCTGCGCTTCGTGCGAGATCCTGGTGCTGGACGAAGCCGACCGCATGCTCGACATGGGCTTCATCCCCGACATCCGCCGCATCCTCAAGCTCCTGCCGCAGAAGCGGCAGAACCTGCTGTTCTCGGCCACCTTCCCGGACGAGATCCGCAAGCTGGCCGGCACCTTCATGCACGATCCGGTGACCGTCGAAGTGGCGCGCCGCAATACGCCGGCGGAGCTGGTGGACCAGATCGCGCACCCGGTGGCGCACGACCGCAAGCGCGCCCTGCTCGCGCACCTGGTGAAATCCAACGACTGGCAGCAGGTGCTCGTCTTCACGCGCACCAAGCACGGCGCGAACCGCCTCGCCGAGCAGCTCGAGCGCGACGGCATCGACGCCGACGCGATCCACGGCAACAAGAGCCAGGGCGCGCGCACGCGCGCGCTCGAAGCGCTTCAAGGACCAGGAGCTGCGCGTGCTGGTGGCGACCGACATCGCCGCGCGCGGCCTCGACATCGAGGCGCTGCCGCACGTCGTGAACTACGACCTGCCGCACGTCGCCGAGGACTACGTGCACCGCATCGGCCGCACCGGCCGCGCCGGCACCGCAGGCGCCGCGGTATCGCTGGTGAGCCACGAGGACCGGCCGCTGCTCGCCGCCATCGAGCGCCTGATGAAGCGCAGCGTCGAACTGCGCGTGATCGCGGGCTTCGAGCCGGGGCAGCACCAGCCGCAACCGGAAAATAGGGACAGACCCCATTTTTCGCGCGGCAAGCCGCAGCAGCGGCAACAGCAGCAGCGCCGGAATTTCGGCGGGCAGCGCCGCGCCGCCTGAGCGCGAATCGGGGTCTGACCCCGATTTGCTACGTCGTCACCCGCGCGCGCACCGGGACCCCGCGGTTGCGGGTGACTGGGCTGTCCGGCGCTAGTGGAACTTCGCCGGAGTGGAGAACGGCTTGCTCGCGTCCACGACGAACATGACCAGCGCATTGAGGTCGGTCGTGCCGCTGCTGAAAACTTCCATCGGCGTGTCGGCCCCGCGCCCGTTCATGGTTTTGCCGGGCTCGACATGACTCACGCCTCCCGGGGTCTTCTGGCCAAGGCGTCCGGTGAGCACGTAGAAGGCCTCTGAGCCCGGATGCGTGTGCACCGGGGTCTTCGCGCCGGGCGCTCCGCCCGTATGGTTGACGCGCAGCAGATACTCGGACGCCGCGATCGCGGGAACCGGCCCGATCTCGGCGATCGTGGTGCCTCCGGCCGTCGAGCCCCCCTTTGCACCGAGCGTGAAGAGCCAGGCTTTCCCGGCAACCTCGGCCGCGAGTGACGTCGGGCCAGTGGCAGCCTGCGCCTCGGCAAGGGTGGGGTAAGTCTCGACCAGCCAGTACAGCTCTCCAGCCGGCAGCTGCTTCAGCTTCTTCTGCGCCACCGGCTTGATGAAGAATTGGGGCTGTGCGAGGGCGGCCGGCTGCCACGCGAGGGCCGCAGCCAGCAAGGCCGCGGCCATCCAGATCGGAACCTGCTTCATTGCGGTATCTCCTTTAATGGGAGGGGGTGGAAATCCGCGGCATAGACGGCGCTTTTTCCTTGCGCACCTGGCTCGAGAGCTACCCGATGAGCAGCCCGCAGTACCTCGAAAGGTTGCAGAGTCTGCTCGCGAGGGCGGGGCTTTAGGGCCACTCGGGTCGATGATGGCCCAGCGGAACGGGCGGTCGAGACCAGCGCGGCGGGGTCTCCGACATCTGCAGCACCGCGCCGAGGTGCGTGATCCGGCCCGCGGGTGACTCAACCTCCGCGGTAAGACCCTCCGGAATCTCGGCAAGCGGCGCGGCGGCATCCACAGTGCCGCGATCCACGATCCATTTCCCGGTGCGCGCGAGCGCCACGCGCACCAGCCAGCTGCCGCCTTCGCGCGCGCGTCGCGCCAGCGCGGCCATGGCGCCGTATGCCATGAGGTACCCGCTCACGTAGTCGATCGCGGAGCACGGCAGGAGCTTCGGCGCGCCGGCGTCGCCCTGCGCCAGCGCCATGCCGCTCACCGTCTGCACGATGCTGTCGAAGCCGCGGCGATTCTTCCAGGGTCCAGTTTGTCCCCAGGCATTCAAGGACACGTAAACGATGCCCGGGCGCAGCTTCACGGCTTGCTCGGGCGAGAAACCGCGTCCCGCGAGTGCGCCGGGACGATAAGACTGGGAAAAGACGTCGGCGCTGCTCAACAATCCGCGCAGCGTCTCCACGCCTTGCGCCGACCGGAGGTCCAGGTGCGCGGCGAGCTTGCCCAGTCCCGTATCGATCTCGATGGCTCCGGAGTCCGGCAGGTGCGCCGCGGTGATCTTGAGCACATCCGCGCCGTGCTCGGCCAGCGTCTTGGCGCAGGTCGGGCCGGCCAGCACGCGCGTGAGGTCGAGCACGCGCACGCCAGCAAGCGGCCGGTCGCCCTTGGGCAGGGCCTGTGGCGGCGCATCGCCGATTCTCTCGATCTCGAGCAGCGGCTGGGTCGCCACCGCCGCGGCATGCGGATGCGCCACCCATTCGGCGGCAGACCGCGCGAGGCCCGCGCAACCGCCGGCAGCGTGGATCGCTTCCTCGAGCGCCTGACCATCCCACGCCTTGCTCGCCTCGTTCGCCTTGGCGCGGTCCTCGCCAGTGCCCAGGACCTGCAGCGCCGCCGCGCGGTGGTTGGGGAAATTGCAGTGGATACTGACCCAGCGCCCGTCGCGCACCGGGTAGAACCCGCTCATCGGGTCCCAGGGCGCGGGCGGCGCCTTGCCGTCGATCCTGAGGTAATAGCCGCTGCGCAGCGCAGCGGCCGCTGCGCGCAGGTCCACGGCGACGCGCTGGCGCCTGCCCGTGCGCAGTGCCCAGAGTTCCGCAGCGGCCAGTCCGACCGCGGCTAGCGCCGCCGCGCCTGCAGTGCCGACACGATAAGGCGTGCGCAGCACCGGCTCGGCGCCCGTGAACTGCGCGTCGCCCCCCAGTTGCCCGAGCGCGAGCAGTTCGCGCAATGCGGCCTGCGGCATGGCTTACGTTAGCACGCGGTCGGCTAAACTTGCACGACCATGCGCGAGCCCACACCCAGGACGATCCACCTCAAGGACTACACCCCGCCCGCGTTTCTCGTCACGCACGTCGAGCTCGACGTGGACATCCGCCAGGACGACGCCCTGGTGCGCGCCAAGCTGCAGGTGAAGCGCAATGCCGGTCCGGGTCCGCTGGTGCTGGAGGGCGACGAGCTGGAGCTGGTCTCCGTGTTCGTCAACGGCCAGCCCGCGGCGCACAGCGTCGCGCCCGACCGGCTCACCGTTCCCGAAGTGCCCGACGCCTTCATGCTCGAGACCGTGACGCGCATCGTGCCGCAGAAGAACACCAAGCTCGAGGGCCTCTACGCGACGCAGCACGGCTTCGTCACGCAGTGCGAGGCCGAAGGCTTTCGCCGCATCACCTGGTTCGTGGACCGCCCGGACAACATGGCGCGCTACGTGGTCACCGTGCACGCCGACAAGGCGAAATTTCCCGGTGCTGCTCTCCAACGGCAACCTGGTCGCCGCGGGCGCCGAGGCCGGCGGCCGTCACTGGGCGAGGTTCGACGATCCGTTTCCCAAGCCCTCCTACCTCTTCGCGCTGGTCGCGGCGAACCTGGAACTGCTCGAGGATTCCTTCACCACCCGCTCCGGCAAGAAGGCGAAGCTCGGCGTCTACGTCGAGCCGGGCAAGCTCGACCAGGCCGGCTGGGCGATGGATTGCCTCAAGCGCGCGATGCAGTGGGACGAGGAGCGCTTCGGCCTGGAGCTCGACCTCGACCAGTACAAGATCGTCGCGGTCGGCGACTTCAATTCCGGCGCGATGGAGAACAAGGGCCTCAACATCTTCAACACCAAGTACGTCCTCGCGCGCCCCGACACCGCCACCGACGCCGACTACCAGGCCATCGACTCGGTGGTGGCGCACGAGTACTTCCACAACTGGACCGGCGACCGCGTCACCTGCCGCGACTGGTTCCAGCTCTCGCTGAAGGAGGGCCTCACGGTGTTCCGCGACCAGGAGTACAGCGCGGACCTGTACTCGCGCGCGGTCGAGCGCATCCAGAACGTGCGCATGCTGCGCGCCGGGCAGTTCCCCGAGGACGCCGGGCCGATGGCGCACCCGGTGCGGCCGCAGTCCTACATGGAGATCCGCAACTTCTACACCATGACGGTGTACGAGAAGGGCGCGGAGGTGGTGCGCATGCAGCACACGCTGCTCGGCGAGGAGAAGTTCCAGGCCGGCATGCGCCTGTACTTCGAGCGCCACGACGGCCAGGCGGTGACCTGCGACGATTTCGTGCAGGCGATGCAGGACGCGAGCGGCGTGGACCTGGGCCAGTTCCGGCGCTGGTACGACGTCGCCGGCACGCCGGTGCTCGACTGCTCGGGCGAGCACCGCGACGGCACGTTCACGCTGCGCGTGAAGCAGTCCATGAATCCGCCGTTCCACATCCCGCTGGCGGTGAAGATCGGGGCGCAAGAGCAAGTGCTGTCGCTCAGGCAGGCAGCAGGAGACCTTCTGCGTTCAAGGTGGCAGCAGAAGCCCGTGCCGTCCCTGCTGCGCGGCTTCTCGGCGCCGGTGATCCTCAACTACCCGTACACCGAAGGCGATCTGCTGCACCTGCTGGCGCACGACGACGACGCCGTTCAACCGCTGGGAGGCGGCGCAGCGGCTCGCCGCCGAGGTCATCCTCGGCAGGCGCGGCGCGCCCTCGCCCGCGTTCCTCGGGCGGCGCAGCGCGTGCTCGACGACCCGGATCCCGCCTTCGCCGCCGAGGCGCTCGACGCTGCCCTCGGAAACCTTCCTCGCCGAGCAGCTCGAGGTGGTGGATCCCGATGCGCTGCACGCGTCGCGCAATGCGCTGCGAAGGCGATCGCGCCGGCGCTCAAGGACGCGTTGCGCGCGAAGTACCTGGACCTCAGGATCGACGGGGCCGTATTCCCCCGATGCCGGTGCAGGTCGGGCGGCGCACGCTGCGCAACCTGTGCCTGGGCTACCTCGCCGAGCTCGGCATGACGCGCGCTCGCCTACGAGCAGTTCAGGGCTGCGGACAACATGACCGACGCGATGGCGGCGCTCTCCGCGCTCGCCAACGCGCGACTGCCCGGAGCGCCAGCCGGCGCTGGAGGCGTTCTACGCGAAGTGGCAGGACGAGCCGCTGGTGGTGGACAAGTGGCTCGCGGTGCAGGCCGGCTCGCGGCTGCCCGGCACGCTGGCGCGCGTGCGCGAGCTGCTCGCGCATCCCGCCTTCGACCTCAAGGTGCCGAACAAGGTGTACGCGCTCATCCGCAGCCTTCAGCGCCAACCACGTGCGCTTCCATGCCGCCGACGGCGGAGGCTATGCGTTCCTCGCCGACCGCGTGATCGAGCTGAACGGGCTCAACCCGCAGGTGGCGGCGCGCATGGCGCGCGGCTTCGACCGCTGGAAGAGGTTCGACGCCAGCCGCCAGGCGAAGGCGCGCGCGGCGCTCGAGCGCATCCGCGACGCCCAGGACCTTTCGCGCGACGTGGCCGAGATCGTCGGCAAATCCCTGGGCTGAACGCCTCGCATGGACACGAGCGTGGTGGCGGTGTTCGCGGTCGTGTACCTGGGGATGATCCTCGGCGGGCTGCCGTTCCTGCAGCTCGACCGCACCGGCGTGGCGCTGCTCGGTGCCATCGCCATCGTGGCCCTGGGCGCGCTAACGCCAGAGGAGGCGGCGCTGTCGATCCACCTGCCGACGCTGCTGCTGCTGTTCTCGTTCATGGTGATCTCGGCGCAAATGCGCCTGGGCGGCTTCTACACGCGCGTCACGCTGCAGGTCGCCGAGCTGCGGCTCTCGCCGCCGGCGCTGCTCGCTGCGATGATCGCGGTGGTGGGCACGCTGTCCGCCATGTTCAGCAATGACGTCATCTGCCTCGCCATCGCGCCGGTGCTGGCCGACGCCTGCCTCGCGCGGCGCCTGGATCCCGTGCCCTACCTGCTCGGGCTCGCCTGCGCGGCGAACGTCGGATCGGCCGCCACGCTGATCGGCAACCCGCAGAACATGCTCATCGGACAGGTGCTCGAGTTGTCGTTCCCCGGCTACTTCCTGCGAGGCCGTCGTGCCCGTGCTGCTCGGTCTCGCCGCCACCTGGGGCGTGATCGCCTGGCAGACGCGCGGCCGCTGGCGCACCGTTCTGGACGACCCGCCGCCCGAGCGGCGCCAGGACACTCGCCGTCTACGACCGCTGGCAGTCCGCGAAGGGCCTCGCGGTGGCCGGCGCGCTGCTCGCCGTGTTCCTGTTCACCGACCTGCCGCGGGAAGTCGCGGCGCTCACCGGCGCGGGGTTGCTGCTGATGAGCCGCAAGCTGCACTCGAACAAGATGCTGGGCCTGGTGGACTGGGAGCTCCTGATCCTGTTCATCGGCCTGTTCGTTGTGAACCACGCACTCGCGCAGACCGGCCTCGCCGAGTCGGCGGTGACAAGCGCTGGCCGATGCGGGCATGCCGCTGTCACAGCCGGGGCCGTTGTTCGTCGCGACGCTCGCTGCTGTCCAACGTGGTCTCCAACGTTCCCGCAGTGATGCTGCTGCTGCCCGCGGCCACGGAGACGTTCTCCGGGCCGATGCTCGCGCTGGTCAGCACGCTGGCGGGCAACCTGTTCATCGTCGGCTCGATCGCCAACATCATCGTGGTGGACGCAGCGCGGCGCCGCGGCATCGCGATAGACTGGCGCAGCCACGCGCGCGCCGGCGTGCCGGTTACGCTGATCACGCTGGCGATCACCGCGGCGTGGTTCGCATTGCGACACTGAGCGCGCCGGCACAGGTGTCGGGGCGCCGCGACGTCCCGGGCTTACCGCAAGACGCTGCGCAAATCGTCACAAAGTCGCTCCAGTGAGCCGGGCTACTGCGCAATTTGCCCTTGAGCCCGGCGTACAAGCTGGCATTGTGGGCGCTCTTGAACTCTCCTGACATCACCTCGCGGCTGGCCACCACCGGCCAGCTCCTCGTTCGCTCGGGGATCGAAATCGGCCGACTCCTGGGCTCGATGCGCGAGGACGGCGATGCCGTGACCGGAAATCTCCCGTCGCAGATGCTGTTCCTCTCGAAGCTGCTCTACGTAGAGCCGGTGAGCGGATACATGCTGCTCGCACTACTCCGATCACAAGGCGGCCAACACGGCGGCGCTGGCGGTGCGCTCGCTCACGCTGCGCTGCAACCATCGCGGCGCGCAGTTCGCTTTCGCCGGCGACAAGCCGCGGCAAACGGCCTACGCAGGCCAACCCTGCATCCAATGCGGGTTGCCTACGGCGATACTGGGGATGCAGCAGCGCCGCGGCCTCGCCCGCGTCCAGGTGCCGGCGCAGGCGCCGGTGCGCTGCGACCTGCGCATGGGCCTGCAGGCCTTCGCGTCCAGGGTGGTCGACGTCAGCCTCGATGGCATCGGCGCGCTGATCATCCGACCCTACGATCCCCCTGTGCGCCGGCACGCTGCTGGAGCACGCGCGCATCTGGCATCCTCAGGTCGAGCCCTTCCATGTCGACCTCGAAGTGCGCCACGTCACCCGCGCCACCCTGGCCAACGGCCAGCGGGTCAGCCGCATCGGCTGCAAGGTGGTCGGCTCGCGCGAGGTCCTGGAAGAACTCATTCGCCTGTTCATCATCGATCTGGCCTGACCGGGCTGCAGCAGCGGTCGTTGTCGAATAGACTTCCGGGTTCCATGGACAGCACGCTTCACCTGGTCCTCGCGACCGTGGTGTTCCTCGGCCTGCACGTCCTGCCCAGCACGCCGCTGCGCGCGCTGGCGGTACGGCTGATCGGCGAAGGCCCCTACCTCGGGCTGTTCTCGCTTCTGTCGGCCGCCGGCCTGGTGTGGATGTCGGTGTCGTACGGCCGCGCGCCGATGGAGGCGCTGTGGCCGGCCCAGCACTTCGTACCGATTTTCGTGCTGCCATTCGCCTTCGTGCTGCTCGCCTGCGGCCTGCTCGCACGCAATCCGACGGCGACCGGGCAGGCCGGCGTGCTCAAGCACGGCGACGCAGCGCGCGGCATCCTGCGCATCACGCGCCATCCCGTCATGTGGGCCATCATGCTGTGGGCCGGCGCGCACATGCTCGCAGTCGGCTCGCTGCGCTCCGTGGTGTTCTTCGGCGGCCTGCTGCTGCTTGCCGCCGCCGGCACCACGCTGCAGGACGCGCGCAAGGCAAAGGCGCTGGGCGAGGACTGGAAGCGCTTTGCCGCCTCGACTTCGAACCTCCCCTTCGCCGCCATCGCGCAGGGCCGCAACAAGCTGGTGTGGCGGGAGATCGGCTGGTGGCGGCCCGCCGTCGGGCTCGTACTGTGCGGGGTCGTCCTCTACTCTCCACCCCTGGCTCTTCGGCTACCGCGCGTTACTGATGGCGCCGCGCAAGGCGCGCGCGATCGCCGTGGCGCCCGCTGCCGGCGTGGCGGCGGCGAGGCGCGCGACGCTGCGCGAGGCGCTCGATCAGGTCCTCGCCAACATCCCGGGGACCCTGGCCGGCAAGGACCCGGAATACCTGCACCAGCTGCGCGTGGGAACGCGGCGCCTGCGCGCGGCGCTGCGCGTCTTCCGCGGCACGATGCAGCGCAAGGACGAGCGTGCGCTGCTGCGCACGTTGCGCAAGATGGCCGACGCCAGCGGCCCGGCGCGCGATTGGGACGTCAACGCGCCGCGTCTGCCGATGCGGCTGCGCGCCGAGGCCGCACGGCGGCGGCGCGCCGCGCATGCGCAGCTTCGGCGCGTCATCGGCGCCGTACAGCTCTGGATGCTGCCGCGCGGGCTCGCGGCCACCCGGCCCGCCCTGGACGCGTTCGCCCGCGAGGTGCTCGAGTCGCTGGATCGGAAAGCCACGCGCAAGGGCCAGGGAATCGATTGGAAGCGCGCGGGACAGCGCCACGCGTTGCGCATCCGCCTGCGCCGGCTGCGCTATACCAGCGAGTTTCTGAGCGGCGCGTTCCCCGGGCGGGACAGCGAGGCGCTGGTGCACAGCCTCAAGCAGCTGCAGGACCTGCTCGGAGAGCTGAACGACCTGGAGGTGGCGCGCCGGCTGACGCGGGAGCTCCCGGCAAACGGCGCCCGGCTTCGCCGACGGTGCGCGAGCAAGCGCTCCTGCGGCAATTGCCCGCGCCTGGCGAACGCTTTGCCGCCGCGCCGCGCTTCTGGCGCTGAGCGCCCGGCGCAGGGCGTGGCGGCAGCTAGAGCGAACGCAGGAAGTTGAGCAGGTCCTGCTTCTGGCTGTCCCTGCAGGCCGTCGAATCTGCCGATCACGCCGTTCGCCTCCGAGCCTTCGCTGCGATGCTCGCCGAATCGCCTGCATCAGGTCCGTCGTGCGCCCGTCGTGCAGGAAGAAGATGCGCTGGCCCGAGGCCCCACAGCGGCGCGGTGCGGAACTCGCGCGGCCCCGCCTGGCCCTGCGAGACGCCGTCGGCCAGCCCGTCGCCCATGTCGTGCACCAGCAGGTCGGAGTAGAGGTTGACGTCCCGGTTGCGCAGCGCCACCACCGTCGAGTTGCCGGTGCGCAGCGTCGGCGTGTGGCAGAGCGCGCACCCGATGCTGTCGAACAGCGTCGCGGCCCCTCGCGATCGATTGCGGCTCCGCCCGGCGTATCCGGGGAAGGCCTCGGCGGCGCGAGGAAGCGCTGGAAGTTGGCGAAGTTCTGGATCGCCGTGGTGCCGGTGAGAGCGTCGAGGGCGTCAAAGTCTTGCGTGTCGTTGGGAACCGTCGCGAACTGGCATGACGGAGTCTCGTCCCGCTCCACCTGGAACAGCTCGCTGGTGATGCCCATCTCCACGTTGTACGCCTCGCCGGAGAACAGCAGCAGGGATCTGGTTCTGGGCCTTCCATCCGAACCGGGCGATCGTGCCGTCATTGCCGTTGTTGTTCGCCTGGCCCGGAGATCGGTGCGGCCGGAGACGCGCGAAATTCGCCCGCCCGCGTATTCCCAGGTCCCTCTTCCGGCTCGAGCTGGCGGCCTGATTCGCCAGGATCGCCGCGTCCGGGATCTGTTCGATCAGGCCGGCGCCGAATACCGGGGTCGGAATCCGGAAGATCACGTTGCGGTTCGCTAATCTCCCGCTCGAAGTCCGGCTGCGCGAGTCTGCAGCCCGGCGGCGCCGCACCCGGCCGGCCGGTGATGGTGAACAGCGCATGGACGCCGCCGTCCGGCGTACCGTCAGGGTTCCGCACGAACCTCGCTTCGCGAACCGGCCCATTCGCGCCTGATGAACGACGACTGCGGGGAGTTGGCGCCGGCGTCCTTCGTTGGCGAATGCCACCTGAGGATTCACCGCCGGGCTCGTTCCGCCGGTCGCCGGCTGCGAATGGCAGCCGCCGCAAGCGTCCAGGTTCATCCTCGGTCCCAAGCCGTCGGCGACGCTCTTCCACTTCCTCGAATTCTTCCTTGCCCAATCTGAAGAACCGGATCTCGTTGTCGGTCAGGCGGGCGATGTGCCCCCCGGCGCTCGGACGAGCGCCCGGAGGATCCACGCGCACGCCCGGATCGCGCACGCCATCCCGCAACTGCGAAGAGACGGGGTCAATGGAAAAAGCGGCCGCAACAGCGAACGCTGTCGTGGAAATGGCAAGCAACATCGATTTCCTGTGCATGACTGGCCTCCTCCCGTTTCCGGGTCTGCCCGTCCGCATGCATTACGCGTGCCACTTGGGTGATGCGATAGAAAACATGCGCTTGCACGGAAGCAGTAAATTTTGCGCCGCCAAATCGATGTGCCGCCACGACAAATCGTCCGCGGGCGACGACACGCTCTGACAAACTCCTGAGGATTCAAGCGCCCCATGCGTAGCCACCGCACGACATCGGCAGACTTGCGTGACGAAGGTCACGGAAAATCGGGGTCAGAGCGCGATTCTTATGCCAGCTTTTTCTGTATGCGCTGGTCGAACTTGGCGACGTTGACCACCACGCGCTCGTGGATGCCGTCGCCGATGAGCTCGCGCTCATCGTGCGCCTCCACGCGAAAGTGCACGGTCCTGCCCTCCACACCCACCACCTGGGCGCTTGCCGTCACGCGCATGCCGACGGGCGTGGCGGCGATGTGACGCACGTTGAGGACAGTGCCGAGACTCTGGTGACCCGGCGGCAGCAGGCGCTCGATCGCGTCGAGGGCCGCCGCCTCGAACAGATTGATCATCACTGGCGTGGCCAGCACGTGCACGCGCCCGCTGCCTATGCGCGGCGCAGTGTGCTCCTCGCCGACCACCAGCGTGGCACTGCCCTGCAGACCCGGCTTGAGCGCCTCCATGTGCAGGCTATGATAGCCGCATGACCCAGCGTGTCGTGATTCTCGGCTGTGGCTTCGGCGGGCTGTTCGCGGCGCGCGCACTGCGCAACGCACCCGTCGAGATCACGGTGCTCGACCGCACCAACCACCACCTGTTCCAGCCGCTCCTCTACCAGGTGGCCACCGCCGGGCCTCGCCGCGCCGGCGGTCGCCGAGCCGATCCGGCGCATCCTCGCCGGCCAGAAGAACACGACCGTGCTGCTACGGCGAAGCGCAGCGCGTGGACCTCGCGGCGACGCAAGGTCGTCCTGGAGGACGGCGAAGCGCTCGCCTACGACCGGCTGATCCTCGCCACCGGCGCGCGCGACAGCTACTTCGGCCACGACGACTGGGCGCGGCACGCGCCCGGGCTGAAGACGCTGGAAGACGCGTTCGACATCCGCCGCCGCGTGCTTCTCGCCTTCGAGCACGCCGAGCGCGAAACGGACCCCGCGAAGCGCGCCGCCTGGCTCACCTTCGTCGTGATCGGCGCGGGCGCCACCGGCGTGGAGATGGCGGGCATGCTCGCCGAGATCGCGCGCCACACGCTGAAAGGGGAGTTCCGCCGCTTCGATCCGCGCAACGCGCGCGTGGTGCTGGTGGAGGCCACCGACCGCGTGCTGCCGCCCTACACGCCGGACCTCTCCGAGAAAGCCCGCCGGCAGCTCGAGCGCATCGGCGTCACGGTGTGGCTCGGACGCCGCGTCACCGGCATCGACGAGCGCGGCGTGCAGCTCGGCGGCGAGCGGCTGGAAGCGAGCACGGTGATCTGGTGCGCCGGCGTGGCGGGATCGCCGCATCGGGGCCACTCTCGGCGTGCCGCTCGACCGCGCCGGGCGCGTCATCGTGGAGCCGGACCTCTCAGTGCCCGGTCATCCGGAAGTCCAGGTGGTGGGCGATCTCGCGCTGCTGCCCTCGCACCAGCCGCCCGTGCCGGGCGTGGCGCCCGCCGCCAAGCAGATGGGGCGCCACGCCGCGCGCAACATCCTCGCCGCCCTTGCCGGCAAGCCGGCGCGCCCGTTCCGCTACCGGGATTACGGCCAGCTCGCCACCATCGGCAGGAGTGCCGCGGTGGCGATGTTCGGGAGCGTGCACATCTGGGGCTGGCTCGCCTGGGTGGCCTGGCTCACCGCGCACATCTACTTCCTGATCGGATTCAGGAACCGCCTGGTGGTGCTGATCGACTGGGCGTGGGCCTACTGGACCTTCGAGCGCTCGGCGCGCATCGTCATCGGCACGGGCGGGCGGCCGGAGAGCTGAGGGCTAGCGCCCCTTGCGCGACTCGGAGATGAAGAAGCGCGCGCGGGATGCCGTGTCCTCGCACTCGGCGAAATCCTCCACCGCCTGGTTGGCCTTCGCCCGGGTGAGCAGGCCGAGCGCCTTGCTGTAGCTCACGGTGCCGTCGAAACCCTGCGCCTTGGCGAGGTCCAGGTCCTTCCAGGCGGCGTCGAGAAGCGTACTGCAATGGTCGCGGCTCCCCGTGGTGCTGCAGGCGGACAGCGCCGCGACCAGGGCAAGCAAGATAAGGGTTCTCATGCGGCTATGTTACTTCGATCACGCATGCCATGACCTGCGCAAGCACTAGCGGCCCCAGAGCCAGGCCGCGCCGCGCACCCCGCTCGCGTCGCCGTGCCTCGGCGGCAGCAGGCGCGTGGCCACCTGGTCCGAAAACACGTACGGCTGCCAGAGCCTGGGCACGTTCTCGTACAGGCGCGCCACCTTCGAGATGCCGCCGCCGAGCACGATCACGTCCGGGTCGAGGATGTTGATCACGCCCGCCAGCGCGCGCGCCAGGCGCTCCTCGTAGGCGTCGAGGGCGCTTTCGCCTCCGTCGCGCTCGAGCGCCGGACCTGAAAGGTAGGTTTCGATGCAGCCGGACCTGCCGCAGTAGCAGGGGCGAAGCGGAAGGTCGGAGGGTTGCGGCAGGGGCAAAGGGTTGTGGCCCCATTCGCCGGCGATCGCATTCGGGCCGGTGAGCACCTCGCCGCGCACCACGATTCCGCCGCCCACGCCGGTGCCAAGGATCACGCCGAACACCACGTCTGCCCCCTGCCCCGCGCCGTCCACCGCTTCGGAGAGGGCGAAGCAGTTGGCATCGTTCGCGAGCCGGACTTCGCGGCCGATGGCCTTCTCGAGATCCTGCCGCAGCGGCTTGCCGATGAGCCAGGTGGAGTTCGCGTTCTTCACCAACCCGGTGACCCGGGACAATGCGCCGGGGATGCCTACGCCGACCGTGCCATCGCCCGCCTCGCGCACCAGGCTCGCGACGGCGGCGAGCGTGGCCGCGTAGTCGCCACGCGGGGTGGGAATTCTCTTGCGGAAAGCTTCCCTGCCTGCGGCATCGAGGGCGAGGGCTTCGATCTTGGTGCCGCCGAGGTCTATGCCGATGCGCTGCATCAGCCGGAACTATATCGTTGCGCTCAGCACCGGCGCCATCGACTCCTGCAAAGACTTGCGCGCCCGGCGCACCATGCCCCACACGTTGTTGGGGGTCACCCCGAGCAGGCGCGAGACTTCGCCGGCGTCGCGACCTTCCAGTTCCGAGAGCACAAAGGCCTGGGCCGAGCGCTCGGGCAGGCGTGCCAGCTGGCGTTGCAAGGCCTCCAGCAGCCTCGAGTGCTCCAAGCCGACCGCCGGGTCGGCTTCCGGCGAGGGAATTTCAGGCGCTTGCTCCTCGTTCGCCCCGAGGCTTTCCACCGCGCGCTCGGGCGCCCGGTAGCTGTCCACGATGCGGTGCTTGAGGATGCCGGTGAGCCAGGTGCGCGCGCTGCTCTCGGCGCGAAAGCCCTGCACCGCGCCCAGCGCGGCGACGAACGTGTCCTGCACCAGATCCTCGGCCAGGCCGCTGTCGCCCACGCGCCGCAGCGCGAAGGCGTAAAGGTAATCGCGGTGCTGGTCGAGATCGCGGGCGGCGAATGGCATGGTTTCAGCCTCCAATGACAAGAACGGCGTTGTGGATCACTTCAGGGGTCAGGGTGACGTAGCGGCGACGGCGCGACGGCGACCAGGTGACCACGGCGAGGCGCCCGGTTTCATCTGGCAGCTCGGCGAGCGCGCCGCGGCGCAACACGACCGCGTCGAACCGCGGCACATCGCGGGGCCCGAGCGCGAACACCGCGCGCAACTGCTGCTCGTACGCCGCGGCGGCGCGCACCGGGTCACTTTGGTCGGCCACGTCGGCGTGCAGCTGGCCGGGGCGCAGGCCCAGCGAGTCAAAGCGCGCCCTGCTGCGGGCCGGCGTCGGGCAGCAGCCCTCGAACAGCGTGTCGGCGAGGAACAGCTGGGCTTCGCCCCAGAAGCGCTTCGCCGTGCGACAGCGTGTCGAGCAGTCCCGGTGTCAGCACCGACGGCGACACCGCGATGCGGTAGCGGCGGCCGCCGGCGACGGCTTGGGCAGGGAGGGCTGGTACGGCTTGCATGGCCCGCATCATCGGCTTTCCCGGGTGAGGGGAAAATCCGTGGCGCTACCACCCCGCTTAGGTAGTACTACTAGTGATCGCGCGCGCGAATACTGCTAGCGTTACGCCCATGCTGAAGAAGTGGATCCTGCCGAACGCGCTGGTGGCCGTGGCTTACGCCGCGGCCTCCGAGCTCGCGCTGAATCTGTTGCGCTATGCGGCCGAGACGGCGGTGGTGTGGTTCGCCTCCGGCGTAGGCATCGCCGCCATGCTGCTGCTCGGCACTCGCGCGCTGCCCGGCATCGCGCTCGGCGCCATGCTGTGCGCGATCTTCAGCCAGAAGCCCGCGGGCATGGTGCTGCTGTCCACGCTGCTCACCACCGGGCAGATCTGGCTCACCTGGTGGCTGCTGGTGCGCGTGGTCGGGTTCAGCCCAGCCCTGGCGCGGGTGCGCGACATCGTGAAGCTGGTGTTCATCGGCGCCACCGTGTCGCCGATCCTGAACGGCGTGCGCGCCTTCGCGCAGTACGCCCTGCAAGACGACAAGCTGCCGATGCCGGCGCACGCGCTGGTCAAGGCGGCGATGCTGGGGGAAATGGCCGGCATCCTGCTGCTGGTGCCCGCGGTGCTCGCCTGGGCACATTCGCGCGGCCAGTGGCTGCGGCCGGGCGAACGCGCCGAGGCGACGCTGCTCTACGCCGCCACCATTGCCGCGGCGCTCGGCGTGTTCGGCAGCATGCTGCAGCCGATGCTGCTGGTCGCTTCGCTGCCCTACGCGATGTTCCCGGTGCTGTTCTGGGCAGCGGCGCGTTTCGGCACGCGCGAAACCGCGACGCTGTTCTTCCTCATTGGCGTGATCGCCGTTGCGGGCACAGGCTTGGGCCGCGGCCCCTTCGGCGAGGCGCACATCCCGTTCGGCGGCGTCTATGGCAATCTCGCCGAGCTGTACCTGTTCCTGCTGGTGCTCGGCGCGACCTCCCTGATTTTCGCCGGCGGCCGCCAGCAGCTGGTGGCCAGCCAGCGCGCGCTGCGCGAGAGCGAAGAGAAGTACCGCCTGCTGGTGGACCACCAGACCGACCTGGTGGCCAAATTCGGCATCGACGGGCGCATCCAGTACGTAAGCCCCTCGCACCGCGAGTTCTACGGCAAGCCGGAGGCGGATTTCATCGGCCGCACCCTGCCCGAGGCGGTGCGGCTGCACGACGAGGAACGGGGCTGCGTGGCCGACGCCTGGAAGGAAGTGCTGGCCCCGCCCTACCAGACGAGCCACGAGCACCGCGTGCTCACGCCGCGCGGCTGGCGCTGGATGGCGGTGCTGGCGCGCGCGGTGCTCGGCGTTGACGCCCGTCCGCAGTTCGTCGTGGCGGTAGCGCGCGACGTCACCGAGCGGCGCCGCGCCGAGGAGCAGGCGCGCCAGCACCTGCAGCAACTGGCGCACGTGTCGCGCTTGTCTTCGATGGGCGAAATGGCGAGCGCCATCGCGCACGAGATCAACCAGCCCCTGACCGCGATCGTCAACTACGCCTCCGCATGCCTGCGCCTGCTGCGCTCCGGCAAGGCGCAGCCCGGCGAGGCGATCGATGTCATGCAGCGCGTCGCCGCCGAGGCCGAGCGCGCCGGCGAGATCGTGCGCAAGATGCGCGGCTTCGTGCGCGGGGAGGAAAGCCAGATGGCAATGGTCGAGCCGGGTTTCCTGGCGACCGAGGTCATGCGCCTGGCGGCGGCCGAGGCGCGCCAGAGCGGAGTCGAGCTGAAGTCCGCAGTCGAGCCCGACCTGCCGGCAGTGCTCGCCGATTCCATCCAGATCCAGCAGGTGCTGCTCAACCTGGTGCGCAATGCCGTGGAAGCGGTGGACAGCGCAGACAGCCAGCGGCGCGAAGTCAATCTCGTCGTGGGGCGTGCCGCCGACGGCGGTGTGCAGTTCACCGTGCGCGACACCGGCCCGGGCCTGGCGCCCGAGGCGCTGGACAAGGTGTTCGAGCCCTTCTACACCACCAAGGCCGACGGCATCGGCATCGGTCTTCCGCTCAGCCGCTCGATCGCGGATGCACACGGCGGGCGCCTGTGGGCCAGCCCGGAAGCGCAGGGCGCCGCGTTCCACCTGGTGCTGCCTTCGACGCAGGAACTGGAGCATGCCGCTGCCTGAGCCAATGGTGCACGTGGTGGACGACGAGTCGGCGATTCGCGATTCGCTCGCCATGCTGTTGCGCTCGGTGGGCGTGAAGAGCCGCGCCTACGCCGGTGCGCACGAGTTCCTCGAGGCCTGGCGGCCTGCCGCACAGGAGTGCCTGGTGTGCGACGTGCGCATGCCCGGCATGAGCGGCCTGGAGCTGCAGGAAGCGCTGAAGGCGCGCAATGCGCAACTGCCGGTGGTGCTGATCACCGGCCACGGCGACGTGGCGATGGCGGTGCGTGCGATGAAGGCCGGCGCCAGCGATTTCATCGAGAAGCCGTTCAACGACCAGGTGCTGCTGGACGCCGTGAACCGCGCGCTCGCGCGCGCGCGCGACGGCCAGGGTACGGGCCGTGCCGAGGTCGAGGTGCGCATCGAGTCCCTCACCCCGCGCGAGCGCGAAGTGATGCTGCTGGTGGCCGAAGGCCGGCCGAACAAGGTGGTCGCCACCCGGCTTGGCCTGTCAACGCGCACGGTGGAAGTGCACCGCGCCAAGGTGATGGAGAAGCTGCAGGCGCGCTCGCTGGCGGAACTCGTGCGCATGGCGATCCTCTGCGACCTGATGCGCCCTTAGTGCTTGGTTAGAATGGCGGGGTGCAAGCCGTCGCCGCCACGTTCGCTGCCCTGATGGTCGCCGCCGCGCCCGCCTGGAGCGCAAGTGCCATCCAGGTGCGCGTCGCGGATGCCGACTGGGGCGACGTCGAGCCGGCACGCATCGCAGCGGTGCTGGAGACCACGGCGCGCGAGCTGGCCGCGCTGTTTCCGGGAGACGCCCCGCTGCGCGTGCTGGTGTCGCCCACGGGGAGCGCGCCGATGGTCCTGTTCCAGCGCACGCCGCAGGGCGAGCACCATGTGCTGTTGCGCGCGCGCGACGCCAACTGGGCACACTACGCCTACGAGTTCGCCCACGAGCTGGGCCACATCCTGACCAATTACGAGCGCCACGCCCGCGATCCCTTTGCCGCCCGCCACCAGTGGTTCGAGGAATCCCTGTGCGAGATGCTGTCCGTGTACGCCCTGCGGCGGATGGCCGCGCGCGCGCCGGACGAGGCCGGCGCGCCGTACGCGGGTTTTGCCGACATGGTGCTTGGCGAACCGCACCGGCGCGCGGCGTACGGCATGGATCTCGCCGCCTGGCTGCAATCCAACGAGGCTGCGCTGCGCGCCGATCCCTACCAGCGCAAGCGCAACGAGGCGGCGACCATGCGGCTGCTGGAGATCTTCTCGCGCGAATCCCGCATGAAGGCGCTCGCCTACCTCAACCTGGGCGAGGCGCCGGTGCCGCCGACGTTCCGCGGCTACCTCGAGGAGTGGCGCGACCGCACCCCGGCCCCGCTGCGGCCGCCGGTGCAGGAGGTGTTGGCGGCTTTCGGCTTCGACAAGAACGAAAGGCCACCGGCCGCTGTGGCGGCCGGTGGCCTTTCTTTGAGCTACTAGGCGAAGCTTAGTACGGGGTCCAGTACACGTAGGCGGGCTGGGCGATGTCCGTCGCAGCGCGACCTGCCAGGCCGGCGGTGCCGTTCGCCTTGGCTGCTTCCAGGTCGGGTTGGTCGTTGAACGACGGCGGGATCGAAACTGCCACCGTCGGGCGCGGCTTCCAGCTTGCCCTGCTCGGGGAAGTCGTTGAAGGACGAGGTCGTCGCGAACACGGGTGCGGCGGCGAGGCTGAACAACGAGGCGATCAGAACACGTTTCATGGCAAGTCTCCTTGGGTCGGGGTTAGGGGTCCGGCGCACCATGCGCCGCACTTGTCACTTAGACGCGGCAAGGAGAAGAAAATGGCTACGGATCAATACGTACTCGATTAGGTAGTACCGGTGGCATGACCGGAGCTATGCAAGCGCGCCCTTCAGGCCGAGCCCGGACTCCCGGGCGCGCACGATCGCCTGTCCCCGGTTCTCGACGGCAAGCTTGTCGAAGATGCGGGTGATGTGGTTGCGAACCGTCTTCTCGGCCATCTCGAGATGCGCCGCGATCTGCGCGTTATCCAGGCCCTGCGCGATGCGCTCGAGAATCTCCATTTCGCGCCCGGTGAGGGCCTGTAGTTCGCTCGGCCGCGCCCGCGCGCCCGTCGACGACGGCAGGAACGCGCGCAACTCGGCGAGAAATGCGCCCCACGCGGGCTCGTCCTCGGTGAGCACGTGATTCGCGCTGTCGAGCGACACCAGCTTCGCGCCCGGGATCAGCGTCGCGAGCAGCCGGCCTTCCGCGAATGGCGCGGCGGGGTCGTCCTTGGGGTGGAGAACCAGGGTCGGGCACTGCACTTTGGGCGCCGAACCGGTGACATCCAACTCGCCGGCCGCCCGGAGCAGGCGGGCTGCAACCGCGCCAGTGGAAGACTTCTGCTGCAACTCGGCGAGCGATCGAAGTCGCTCCGGCGACCCGGTTGGCTGCAGGAACACCGGCCAGACCTGACGGAACGCGGCGTTTTCGATTCCCCAGCCCAGCTCGGCCAGCTTGACCAGAAGCTCCCGCGCCTCGCGCTGCCCGGGAGTCGTCGCGCGCCTGATCGCACCCCTCGCATAGGCGCCGAACAGCACCAGTTGACTCACGCGCTCGGGGTGGCGCGCCGCGTACTCGATCGCGATGGCGCCGCCGTGGCACATGCCGATGAGCGGAAAGCGCTCCAGCCCGGCGGCATCGACGACCGCTTCGAGGTCTCTCACCCAGGCATCCAGCGACATCTCTGCCGGCTCCCGATCCGACAGGCCGAAGCCGCGCATGTCATGGCGCAGCAGCGCATGCCGGCTGCTGAATTCCTCGAGATAGGGCTTCCACACGGGGCATTGCCAGTCGAGCTCGAGATGATTGAGATAGAACACGGAACGCACAAGCGGCGGACCCGATCCGTCGGTGGTGTAGGCGATGCGCGTACCATCCGCGCTGCTGCAGAACCGGATCTGCTGGGCCATGCCGGGCAGTTCCCCCGTAGGCAAGAGAATGCCCGCACACGATAGCCCCTGCGGCACGCCAGCGCAAACCTTCACGCCGCCGCCGGATTGATCCACAACCGCATCAGGCGCGAGAACGCCGAAATTCGCGGCGCGACGAGGCTCAGGCGGCAACTGTCGAATGTCGTGACCAGGGTTGTCCCCTTGCCGTTCAGCTCGACCGCCTCGCCCGCCTGCATGACATAGTCGGCGGCGTCCGTGTCTTGCGTGAGCCAGGCACTGCCGTCTTCGACCCTTACCTTCATCCCGCGCGCGCCGTCGATGCGGAGATTTCCGCCCTTTTGCAGCGTCACATGCTTGTCGACACCGTTCATGGACATCTCCTCAGATCAGCGGCCGCGGATTGCGCGGCGGGGTGGAGTACAGGCTGACCCACCAATCCAGGAATCCCTCATACGCGCGGGCCAGGCTGAAGCCCTGGAACGCCGAAGCGGTGCGGTGCAGGACGATCTGGTATGTGCTCATGGCGACCTCCGTTATGAAGACGAGCACATGGTGTGGCGACCGGGATACCCGGCGCATGAGGCCGGCGTCCCGGGACGGACCGAAAACCGGCTAGGAAGCCCGGGACTGCAGTCCCACTCCAGCCTGCCGGGCAAGCACGATGGCCTGCGACCGGTTCTCGACCCCCAGCTTGTCGAAGATGTGGGTGATATGGTTGCGCACCGTCTTCTCGGACATGTCGAGGTGCGCGGCGATCTGGGCGTTGTCGAGCCCCTGGGCGATGCGCTCGAGGATTTCGGACTCGCGCGGGGTGAGTCCGTCGAAGCGCACCGCCCGGCCGCCTGACGGGGCTATGAAGGTGCGCAGCTCTTGCAGGAACTGGGCGAACGCTGGTTCGTGCCCCAGAAGGATATGGTTCTCGGTCTCCAGCGTCACCAGGCGCGCGCCGGGGATCAGGCTCGCCAGTTGGCGGCCCTCCTCGAACGGCGAGCGACGGTCGCCGCGCCCGTGCAGTATCAGCACGGGGCAGGAGACAAGCGCCGCACGCTGTTGCACGTCAATGTTGAAGAAGGCGCGGATGATGCGCACGGCGTTCTCCGGCGAGGCGGACTTGCGTTGCAGTTCGCTCATCGAGTTAATCTGCTCCATCGTCGCGCCTGGAGCGAATGCCATGGCGAACATCTGCCGGTAAGTCCCGTCCTCCCGACCCCAGCCCGTCTCGACCAGCTTGAGCTGGGCCTCGAGCTCCGCCACACGCTCGGGCGGCAGTCCGCGCTTCATCCAACCGCGCGCATATCCGCCCAGCATCGCCAGATGAGTGACCCGCTCCGGGTGCCGCACCGCGTACTCGATCGAGATCGATGCCCCCTGCGAGCAGCCAAGCAACGCGAAGCGATCGAATCCTGCGGCACCAACCACCGCCTCCAGGTCGCGTACCCAAGCGTCGAAAGAAAAATCCGCGACATCCCAGTCCGACAGTCCGCACCCGCGCTCGTCCATCCGTACCAGGGTGAAATCCTTCGAGAGTTCCTCGATCCAGGGCCGCCACAACGGACTTTCCCATTCGTACTCGAGGTGGGTCAGCCAGTGCGGGGCCTTCACCAGAACCGGCCCCTTGCCGCTCAGCGCATAGGCGATCCGCGTCCCGTCGAAGCTTCGGCAGAAGCGGACTTGCTGGTTCATGTGCTTACAATAACCCACGGAGGAAGCGTGGACCACAATACAAGCCACGACTACGTCATCGTCGGCGCCGGCAGCGCCGGCTGCCTGCTCGCCAACCGCCTGTCCGCGGATCCCGCGGTGTCCGTGCTGCTGCTCGAGGCCGGCGGCAAGGACGACTGGTTCTGGATCGACGTCCCCGTCGGCTACCTCTATACGATCGCCAATCCGCGCACCGACTGGTGCTACAAGACCGCGCCCGACGAGCACCTGGCCAACCGCTCGATCCACTACGCGCGCGGGCGCGTGCTCGGCGGCTGCTCCTCGATCAACGCGATGATCCACATGCGCGGGCAGAAGGAGGACTGGGACTACTGGGCGTCGCTCGGCAATCCGGGCTGGTCGTGGAAGGAGATGCTGCCGCTGTTTCAGCAGCTGGAGGACTACGAGCACGGGCGCGGTGGATAGCTACGGCTCCGGGGGCGAGGTCCGCGTCGAGGATCCTCGAGTGCATTGGGAGATACTCGATGCCTGGCGCAGTGCCGCAGCGGAGGAGTGCGGCATCCAGCCCATCCGGACGTTCAACACCGGGGACAACACGGGCTGCGCGTATTTCCAGATGAACCAGAGGAAGGGCGTGCGCTGGAGTGCGACGAAGGCGTTTCTTCGCCCCGCTCATGCGCGACCAATCTCACCGTGCTGACGGGCGCACATGCGACGCGGCTGCGATTCGAAGGCCGTGCCGCCGCGGGCGTCGAGTTTCGCGCCGGCGGCGACTCGCGCTACGCCAAGGCCTCGCGCGAGGTGATCCTCGCCGCCGGCGCGATCGGGTCACCCCAACTGCTGCAGCTGTCGGGTGTCGGGCCGGGAGGTCTGCTGCAGCAGTCTCGGTATCCCGGTCGTTCACGACCTTGCCCGGCGTCGGCGAGAACCTGCACGACCATCTGCAGATCCGCATGCAGTACAAGGTGAGCGGCGTAAAGACGCTGAACCAGATGGCCAACAGCCTCTGGGGCAAGGCCGCCATGGGACTGGAGTACCTGCTGTTCAAGACCGGGCCGCTCACCATGCCGCCGTCGCAGCTCGGCGCCTTTGCCAAGAGCGACCCGCAGCAGCCGACCGCCAACATCGAATGGCACGTGCAGCCGCTGTCGCTGGACAAGTTCGGCGACCCGCTGCACCCCTTCCCCGCCATCACGCCGAGCGTGTGCAACCTGCGCCCGACTTCGCGCGGCTGGGTGCGCATCAAGTCCGGCGACGCCGCGGACTACCCGGAGATCAAGCTGAACTACCTGTCCACGCCCGAGGACCGCAAGGTGGCGGTGGACGGCATGCGCTTTACGCGCCGCATCATGGCGGCGAAGGCGCTGGCGAAGTACCGGCCGGAGGAGTTTCGTCCCGGAGCCTCGGTCCAGTCCGATCAGGAGCTCGAGAAGGCAGCAGGCGAACTGGGCACCACCATCTTCCATCCCATCGGCACCTGCAAGATGGGCCAGGACGCGATGGCGGTGGTGGACGAGCGCCTGCGCGTGCGCGGCATCGACAGCGCCTGCGCGTCGTCGACGCGTCGATCATGCCGCGGATCACTTCGGGCAACACCAACGCGCCGGCCTACGCGATCGCCGAGAAGGGCGCGCGCATGATCCTGGAGGATCGCTAGAGTTCCAGTTCGTCTTCCACCAGCTCCGCCTGCGGCTGGGAAAGCGTCCTGAGACGGAACCGGCCGTCGTAGTCGAACAGCCAGGTCTGGGTGAAGGCAAGGCGCTCATCGCCGTTGATCAGCGCCGGCAACGGCCTGGGCAGCTGCGGGCCCAGCCGGCGCCAGGCGCGCTCCACTTCATCGACGAGCTCGGGCGAGTGATCCGGCGCCCGGTAGAGCTCGAGCCGCACCAGCTCCCCGCCACGGTTCACCTCCACGTACACCACGATCACGGCGCGCAGGGGATTGGGCGGGCGCCCGGAAAAGACGCCCGGAACGTTGGCGGCGTGCAACAGTTCGGCCACCTGATGCCCGTATTCGGCAGACGTCGTGGCGCCGGACACGACGACCTCGGGCGCGCGGGCCGCGGTCTGGGGAACCTGGAGGAACACCTGCGGCTCCAAGACGGGCGGCGGCGGCGTGGTGCACGCCGCCAGCGCGAGGAGCGCGACGGCTTGAAAACGCCGGGCCCAGCCCGCACCTTGGGCTAACATGCTGCGTCTCATTTCAGGCGCCATCAGGAGGCAATACTAAGATGAAACGGATTTTCCTGTTTTTGGCCACCAACCTGGCGGTGGTGGTGCTGCTGTCGGTGATCATCAACGTGTTCGGCCTGAACCGGTGGCTGGCGGCCGAGGGCATCGACTACACCGGGCTGCTCGTGTTCTCGGCGGTGATCGGCTTCGCCGGCTCCTTCATCTCGCTGCTGATGTCCAAGACGGCGGCCAAGTGGTCCACCGGGGCCCACGTCATCGACGGGTCCGAGGGCACCACGGAGTACTGGCTGGTGAACACCGTCAAGCAGCTCGCCGACAAGGCGGGCATCGGCATGCCGGAAGTCGCCGTCTACGAAGGCGCGCCCAATGCCTTCGCCACCGGCGCGTTCAAGAATTCGTCGCTGGTGGCCGTGTCCACCGGCCTGCTGCAGTCCATGAGCAAGGAAGAGGTCGAGGCGGTGCTCGGCCACGAGATCGGCCACGTCGCCAACGGCGACATGGTGACGCTCACGCTGATCCAGGGCGTGGTGAACACCTTCGTCGTGTTCCTCGCGCGCGTGGTCGGCTTCTTCGTCGACAAGATGGTGTTCCGCACCGAGCGCGGCGTCGGGCCCGGTTTCTACGTCACGGTGATCGTGTGCGAGATCGTGTTCGGCATCCTCGCCTCGATGATCGTGGCCTGGTTCTCGCGCCAGCGCGAGTTCCGCGCCGACGCCGCCTCCGCGCAGCTGCTCGGCACGCCGCGGCCGATGATCAACGCGCTCGCGCGCCTGGGCGGCCTGGAGCCGGGCGCGCTGCCGCCGGCGATCCAGACCGCCGGCATCACCAACAAGCCCTCGGGCTTCATGGCGCTGTTCTCGACGCACCCGCCGGTCGAGGAGCGCATCGCCGCGCTGCAGGCGCGCGCCGCCGGCCAGGTCTAAGACCGGCCGCACTCTACCTGCTACGATTCCGGTCATGAAGATCGGAATCGTCGGCGTGAGCGGCTACGGCGGCAGCGAGTTGCTGCGGCTGTGTCGCCGGCCACCCCTCCTTCGAGCTCGCCTACGTCGGCGGTGAATCCACCGCCGGCCAGGCGCTCGCGCAGCGCTTTCCCGCGCTCGCCGGCCATCCCGCCGGCAAGCTCGTGATCCAGCCGTTCGCGCCGGAGAAGATTGCCGGCGTCGACCTGCTGTTCGTTTCGCTGCCCACCGGCAAGTCGCGCGAGCCGCTCGCGCGCGTGGCGAAGAACGTGAGGATCGTGGACGTCGGCGGCGACCACCGCTTCGTCGAGGGCTGGACCTACGGCCTCACCGAGCTGCCCGGCCAGCGCGAGAGGATCCGCGGCGCGTCGCGCCTCGCCAATCCCGGCTGCTACCCGGCCGCGGCGCTGCTCGCGCTCGCGCCGCTGGTGAAGGAAGGCCTCGTCGAGTCCGAGGGCATCGTCATCGACGCGAAGAGCGGCGTCACCGGCACCGGGCGCGGCGGCGCGAGCGACTTCGGCTATGCCGAGACCAACGAGGACCTGTTCGCCTACGGGCTGGAGGCGCATCCGCACGTGCCCGAGATGGAGAAGGCGCTGGCGCAGGTCGGCGGCAGGAAGGCCACTGTCGCCTTCACGCCGCACCTCGTGCCGATGACGCGCGGCATTCTCGCCACCTGCTACGCACGGCCGCGCGGATCCGTCACGCCGGCGCGCCTCTACGAGGCGGCGCAGGCCTGCTTCAAGGGCGAGCCCTTCATCAGGGTCATGCCGCTGGAAAAGGGGCGCAGCGCGCATACGGGCTGGGCCACCGGCTCGAACCTCGCGTTCCTCTCCTACGCGGTCAACACGCAGACCGGGCTGGTGGTGGCGATCGGCGCCATCGACAATCTCGGCAAAGGCGCTTCGGCGCAGGCCGTGCAGAACGCGAACCTCATGACCGGTCAGCCCGAGACCGCCGGCCTGGCCGGCTTGCCGCTCTGGCCGTAGATCCCGCAGGCGCGCGCCGCTGGGTCGACACCCTGCTCGCGTGGTACTTCGTCTCGGTCTGGGGCTCGGGCTACCTCGCCACGAAGATCGGCATCCAGTACGCAGCGCCGTTCACTTTCCTCTCGCTGCGCTACGCCTTCGGGCTTGCTGTGCCTGATCCCGGTGCTGCTGTGGCTGCGCCCGCCCTGGCCTGCCACGCCTCGCGAGCTGGCCCATGTCGTCGTCGCCGGGCTGCTGATGCACGGCATCCAGCTCTCGGGCAGCCACTACGCGCAGTACCTCGGGCTGTCGGCGGGCATCGTCGCGATGATCCTCGTCGGTGCAGCCCCTGCTCACGGCAGTGGTCGCGCGCGCGCTGGCTGCACGAGCGGCTCGCGCCGCGCCAGTGGACGGGCGTCGCGCTGGGGCTCGCCGGCGTGCGTGCTGGTCGTCTGGCACAAGATCGACGTGCGCGAGATGACGCTCGGCGCGCTCATCGCCGTCACGCGTGTCGCTCTCGCGGCGTCACCGCCGGGACCCTGTACCAGCGCGTGTTCTGCCCGCACCGTGAATCTCTACAGCGCGGCCTGGGTCCAGTTCGCCGCCTCGCTCCTGCTGCTCGCGCCGCTCGCCTTCGCCGTCGAAGGCGCGAAAGTGGAATGGAGCTGGGCGCTGTTCGGCTCGATCGCCTTCCTCGTCATCCTCGCCTCGATCTTCGCCGTCAACGCGCTGCACACGCTGATGCGCCACGGCCAGGCGACCAAAGTCACCAGCATTCTCTACCTGACGCCGATCTTCGCCGTGGTGCTCGAATACCTGCATGTTCGACGTGGTGCCGAGCGCGCTCGACGCTGGTCGGCATCGCCGTCACCTGCCTGGGCGTTTCGCTGGTCACCGCCGGCAAGCTGCGACAATCCATGGCGTGACGCTCGCGCTGGCGATCCTGCTCACCGTGCTCACCCACGTCGCGTTCGTGGGCAGCCGGGTGACGATCGCGCTCTACGGCATCCACCTCGGGGCGACGCCGCTCACGGTCGGCGTGCTGATGTCGCTGTATGCCTTCCTGCCGATGCTGCTGGCGGTGTACGCAGGACGGCAGATCGACCGCATCGGGCCGCAAAGACCGATGCTCTACAGCTCCGTCGGGCTGGTCGCAGCGGTGGCGCTGCCCGGGCTCTGGCCGAGCCTCGCCGCGCTGCACCTCGCGGCGATGCTGATCGGCACGAGCTTTCTTTTCTACCACGTGGCCCTGAACAACGTGATCGGCCAGCTCGGCACGCCCGGCCGACCGCCCGGTGAATTTCAGCTGGTTCGCGCTCGGCTTCTCCATCAGCGGCTTCTGCGGCCCGCTGCTCGCGGGCTTCGCCATCGACGGCATCGGCCATCGCTCCGCGTTCCTGGTGCTGGCGGCGTTTCCCGCGCTCGCCACGCTGGTGCTCTACGCGCGCCGCCACCTGCTGCCGGGCGCGGCTGGCGCGCAGCACGGCGCGGGCGAGCGGCGCATCGGCGACCTGCTTGCGCGAGCCGCGGCTGCGCGGCGCCTTCATCGCCAGCGCCGTGCTGGCGATGGGCTGGGACCTCTACACCTTCGTGATGCCCGTGTACGGCTCGAGCGTCCGGCTGTCGGCCTCCACCATCGGCGTGATCATGGGCACCTTCGCCGGCGCCACGTTCGTCGTGCGGCTCGCCATGCCGGCGCTGTCGCGGCACCTGAAGGAGTGGCCGATGGTGATCACGGCGATGTCCATCGCCGGCGTGTCCTACGCCCTCTTCCCGCTCGCCGAGAGCGTGCCGCCGCTGATGGCGCTCTCCTTCCTGCTGGGCATCGGCCTGGGCTGCGCGCAGCCGTTCATCATGTCGCTGCTGTACGCCGCCTCGCCGCCTGGGCGCCAGGGCGAGGTGATCGGGGTGCGCACGACGATGCTCAACGGCAGCCACACCTTCCTGCCGCTCGCCATGGGCGCGCTGGGCGTGGCGCTCGGCATGGGGCCGGTGTTCTGGGCGATGGCGGCGTTCCTCCTTTGCGGCGCGGGCTTCGCGTGGCGCCGGTTAAAATGAGGCCCTCCATGACACGCAGCGGCCGCCGCGTCACCCTCACCCAGTTTCTCATCCAGCGCCAGCACGCGGGCAAGATCAACGCCGATCTGCGACTGCTGATCGAGACCATCGCGCGCGCCTGCAAGGCGATCAGCGTGCGCGTGAACAAGGGCGCGCTCGCCGACGGCCTCGGCTCCGCCGGCACCGAGAACGTGCAGGGCGAGGTGCAGAAGAAGCTCGACGTGCTGTCCAACGAGATCCTGCTCGAGGCCAACGAATGGGGCGGCAACCTCGCCGCGCTCGCCTCGGAGGAGATGGAGACCCCGCACCCCATCCCGACGCAATTCCCCAAGGGCGAGTACCTGCTGCTGTTCGACCCGCTCGACGGTTCCTCCAACATCGACGTCAACATCTCGGTGGGCACCATCTTCTCGGCGCTGCGCTGCCCCAAGGTGGCGAGCGGCGAGTTGTGCGAGCCCAACGAAGCAGCGTTCCTGCAGCCCGGGCGCAAGCAGGTGGCGGCCGGCTTCGCGGTCTACGGCCCCACCACGGTGTTCGTGCTCACGGTGGGCGACGGCGCGCACGGCTTCACGCTGGATCGCGAGACCTACACCTTCGTCCTCACCCACCCCGACATCCGCATCCCCGAGGACACGGCGGAATTCGCCATCAACGTCTCCAACCAGCGGCGCTGGGAGCCGCCGGTGCGGCGCTACATCGACGAATGCCTCGCCGGCAAGGATGGCCCGCGCGGCAAGGACTTCAACATGCGCTGGGTGGCCTCGATGGTGGCGGACGTGTTCCGCGTGCTCTCGCGCGGCGGCATCTTCATGTACCCGCGCGATGCGAAGTACAAGGATGGGCGCCTGCGCCTGATGTACGAGGCCAGCCCCATGGCCTTCATCGTCGAGCAGGCGGGCGGCGCCGCCACCGACGGCACGACGCCGATCCTCGACCTGCAGCCCAAGGGCCTGCACCAGCGCGTGGCGGTGATCCTCGGCTCGAAGAACGAAGTGGACCGGGTTACGCAATATCACCGAGGAAAATAGGGACAGACCCTATTTTTGAAACGCGGGACAGACCCCAGAGAATGAGAAGAAGCGGGGTCTGCCCCAACAAAAAGGCCGGGAGCTCGCGCCCCCGGCCTTTTCCTGACTCCCCTGAACCGGTTACTTCAGGTGCTTGTTGACCAGCTTGGTCATCTCGAACATCGAGACCTGCGACTTGCCGCCGAACACCGCCTTGAGCTTGTCGTCGGCGTTGATCATGCGACGGTTCTTCTTGTCCTGCAGGCCGTTGCGCTTGATGTAGCCCCAGATCTTCTTGGTCACTTCGGTGCGCGGCTGGGCGCTCGAGCCGATGACCGCCGCGAGCGTCGCGCTCGGGTTCATCGGCTTCATGAACGCCGCATTCGGCTTACGCTTCTTGCCTGCCTTCTTCGCTTTCTTCTTCGCCATCTGTGTTTCTCCTCTGAACGAAACGGAACTCTAGAGATCCGGATTTTTCCCGCCACGGGGTAGCGGTGGGCGAAAGATGCCGAATCCAGAGGAGCATGTCAATCGTTCCGAGGGGAAATCACGCACTATTTTTCCGCTTGACGCAGCGCGCACGCCTGCGGCGCGGCAGCCGCACTGCAGCGGCGCACGCGCGCCGCGCTCATGCAACGCGTTCTCCGCTGCGCCCGGCAAGCTGCTGATTTGCGCCTTCATTCTTATAGAATGCTCCCCATGAAGATCGCCGACCTGCGCCAGGAGTACATGCGCGCCGGGCTCGCCGAGGGCGACGCGCACGCCGACCCCCTGGTGCAGTTCCAGCGCTGGTTCCAGGAGGCGCAGGCGGCGGAGCTGCCGCTGGCGAACGCCATGACGCTCGCCACGGTGGCGGCGGACGGCGCACCCGCGGCGCGCGTGGTGCTGCTGAAGGGCGTCGAGGGCGGCGGCTTCGTCTTCTACAGCAACTACGCGAGCCGCAAGGGGCGCGAGCTCGCCGCGCAGCCGCGCGCCTGCCTGGTGTTCCTCTGGTCGGACCTCGAGCGCCAGGTGCGCATCGAGGGCCGCGTGGAGAAGGTCGCGCACGCCGATTCCGACGCCTACTACGACTCGCGCCCGCTCGGCGCGCGGCTCTCCGCCTGGGCCTCCGCGCAGAGCGAGCGCGTCGCCGACCGCGCCGCGCTCGAACTCGCGCTCGAGGGCGTGCAGCACAAGTACGGACAGCACCCGCCGCGCCCGCCGCACTGGGGCGGCTACCGCCTGCTGCCCGCGGCGATCGAGTTCTGGCAGGGGCGCGCCGACCGGCTGCACGACCGGCTGCTCTACACGCGCACCGGCGCGCTCTGGACGATTGAACGCCTCGCTCCCTGAGCCGGTGCTCGGCTTCCTGCGCGGCGCCGGGCTCGCTGCGGCGGACGAGGTGCCGGCGGCCGCGGCGCTGACCGGCGGGGTGTCCTCCGACATCTGGAAAGTCGAACTGCGCTCGGGCCCCGTGTGCGTGAAGCGCGCCCTGCCCCGCCTGCGCGTGGCGCAGTTGTGGGAAGCGCCGGTGGAGCGCAACCGCTACGAGTGGCGCTGGATGCAGGCGGCGGCGCGCATCGCGCCGGGCAGCGCGCCGCGCGTGCTGGCGCACGACGAGGCGGGCCTGTTCGCCATGGAGTTTCTCGACGGCGAGCGCCATCCCCTGTGGAAGAGCGAGCTGCGCGCGGGGCGCGCGATCCCCGGCTTCGCGCGCGAGGTCGGCGCACGCCTTGCGCGCATCCATGCGGCGACGGCCGGCGATGCGGCGCTCGCCCGCGAGTTCGCCACCGACGCCGGCTTCCATGCCATCCGCCTGGAGCCGTACTTGCTCGCGACCGCGCGGGTGCATCCCGACCTCGCCTCCCGGCTGCAGGCGCTCGCCGCGCGCACGGCCGCCACGCGCACGGCGCTGGTGCATGGCGACGTGAGCCCCAAGAACATCCTCGTCAGGACCGCGCGGGCCGGTGTTCCTCGACGCGGAATGCGCGTGGTACGGCGATCCGGCCTTCGACCTCGCCTTCTGCCTCAACCACCTCCTGCTGAAATGCCTGTGGGTGCCCGAGGCCGCGTCGCGCTTCCTCGAGTGCTTCGATGCGCTCGCCGCCGCCTATCTCGCAGCGCACGCACCCGCAGGCCTCGAGGAGCGCGCCGCCACCCTGCTGCCCGGGCTGCTGCTCGCGAGAGTGGACGGCAAGTCGCCCGTCGAATACGTGACCGAGGAAGCGCAGAAGGCGCGCGTGCGCCGCGTCGCACGCGCGCTGCTGGCGACGCCGCCCGCGCGGCTCGCGGAGGTGCGCGAAGCATGGCAAGGATCGTAGACGTCACTGCCCGGCGCGTGTGGGACTCGCGCGGCCGGCCGACCGTGGAGGCCGAGGTGCACCTCAAGGGCGTGCGCGGGCGCGCCATCGCGCCGGCGGGCGCCTCGACCGGCTCGGGCGAAGCGCGGACGCCTCGACGCGCGCGACGCGGTGCGCAACGTCAACACCGCGATCCGCGCCGCGCTGCTCGGCGTGGACGCGCGCGACCAGGAAGCGGTGGACCGCAAGCTGATCGCGCTGGATGGCACGCCGGACAAGTCGCGCCTGGGCGGGAACGCGCTGGTGGCCGTGTCGCTCGCCTGCGCGCACGCTTCCGCGGCGGCAGCGCGCAAGCCCTTGTGGCGCCACCTCGCCGGGGAGAAGGCCGTGGCGATGCCCGTGCCGCAGGTGCAGATCTACGGCGGCGGCGCGCACGCGCAGGGCCGCGTGGACCTGCAGGACTACATGGTGGTCTGCGTCGGCGCCGGGAGCTTCACCGAGAGCCTGGAGTGGACGGCCGAGGTGTACAGGGCCGCGGGCGCGCGCCTGGCGAAGCGCAACGCCATGCAGGGCGTGGCGGACGAGGGCGGCTGGTGGCCCGCGTTCAAGTCGAACGAGGAAGGCCTGGACGAGCTCACCGCGGCGATCAGCGATGCCGGCTTCGAGCCCGGTACCGACATCGGCATCGCGCTCGATGTCGCCGCCACGCAGCTCTGGCGCGGCGGCCGCTACCAGCTCGCGCTGGAGAACCGCGTCGCTCGGCGCCGAGCAGCTGCACGCCATGTACCTGCGCTGGCTGGAGCGCTACCCGATCGTCTCCATCGAGGACCCGTTCGCCGAGCACGACGCCGCGGCGATGGCCGCCTTCACCAAGGCGGCCGGCGGCCGCCTGCAGATCGTGGGCGACGACCTCTTCGTTACCGACGCGGCAAGGCTGAACCCGGAACTGGCGAACACGGTCCTGCTCAAGCCCAACCAGGTCGGGAACCGTCACCGAGACCCTCGCCTGCTGGCGGGCCGCGCAGGCGAAGGGCATGCGCGCCATCGTCTCGGCGCGCTCCGGCGAGACCGAGGACGTGTCGATCGTCCACCTCGCAGTGGGCTGGGGCGTGCCGCAGCTCAAGGTCGGCAGCTTCGCGAGGTCGGAACGCATGGCGAAGTGGAACGAGGGGCTGCGCATCGAGGAAGCCCTGGGCGGCAAGGCGCTGCCCTACCCGGCGCGCAAACTGTTCAAAAAATAGGGACAGACCCTATTTTTCCTGCCGCCAGCCCGGCCGGGCTGAGGCGGATAGCGCCGGTCGCAGGTGGCGGCCGCCGCCTCGCGAGTGCGTCACCAGGATGCCGGCGGCGCCGTGCTGCTTCACCTGCCCGCGCAGGATCTCCAGCACCTGGCGCGCGTTGTCGGGGTCGAGGTTGCCGGTGGGCTCGTCGGCCAGCACGAGCTTGGGCTCGCCGACCAGCGCGCGCGCGATGGCCACGCGCTGCAGCTCGCCGCCGGAGAGCTCGCGCGGCATCGCCGCTTCGCGCCCGCCCAGCCCCACGGCGCCGAGCAGCGTGCGCGCGCGGGTGCGGATCTCCTCCGGCGGCGTGCCGCGCAGCAGCAGCGGCAGGCCGACGTTCTGCTCGGCGTTGAGGTGCGGCAGCAGGTGGAAGGCCTGGAACACGAAGCCGAAGTGATCGCGCCGCACGCGCGTCGCGGCATCATCCGACAACGCCGCCATCTCGAAGCCGTCGTAGGCGATCGAGCCCGCGTCCACCGGCTCCAGGCCGGCGATGACGTTGAGCAGCGTGGACTTGCCGATGCCCGATTCGCCCAGCACCGCGACGTGCTCCCCGGGCGCCACCTCGAGCGACACCTTGTTCAGCACGGTGCGCCCGCCGAAGCGCTTGGTGACGCCCGAGAGTCTTAACATGCCTCAAGTCTAGCCGCTCCGCCGTCTGGACACCGCTCGGGGCCGCTTGCTAGACTGGACGCGCTCATAAATCGGAGGAGGAACCCCGTGCGAATGTCCCTGCGTTTGCTGACTGCCGCCGTTGCCGCCGCGTCGCTCGCCTGCGCGCTGCCGGCCGCCGCGCAGCAGAAGATCAAGATCGGCTTCATCACCACGCTCTCCGGCCCCGCCGGCGTCATCGGCAAGCACATGAAGGACTCGGTCGAGCTGGCGATCGACCACCTCGGCCGCAAGATGGGCGGCGTGCCGGTGGAAGTGATCTTCGGCGACGACCAGTTCAAGCCCGACGTCGGCGTGCAGGTCGCCGAGGAGATGCTGAAGAAGCACCAGGTCGACATCGTGTCCGGGATCATCTGGTCCAACGTGATGATGGCGGTGGTGCCGGTGGTCACCGGCGCGGGCAAGGTGATGGTCGGCACCAACGCCGGCGCGAGCCCGCTCGCGGGCAAGGCCTGCAACGCGCAGTACTTCTCCACCTCCTGGAACAACGACCAGACGCCCGAGGCGATGGGCAAGTACATGCAGGAGCAGGGCATCAACGACGTCTACGTGCTGGCGCCGAACTACCAGGCCGGCAAGGACATGGTGGCGGGCTTCAAGCGCTACTACAAGGGCCGCATCGTCGAGGAGATCTACACCAAGTTCGGGCAGCAGGACTACCAGGCCGAGATCACGCAGCTGCGCGCGAAGAACCCGAAGGCGGTGTTCGTGTTCTACCCGGGCGGCATGGGCATCCAGTTCGTGAAGCAGTACGTCCAGGCCGGCCTGCGCGACCGCATCCCGCTCTACTCCGTGTTCACGGTGGACGAGACCACGCTGCCCGCGCTCAAGGAATCGGCGCATCGGCCAGTGGGAAGCGCAAGTTCTGGAGCCCGGACCTCGACGTGCCGGCGAGCCGAGCAGTACGTCGCCGACTTCCGCAAGAAGTACGGCTACACGCCCTCGTTCTACGGCGCGCAGAGCTACGACGGCATCATGCTGATCGACTCCGCGGTGCGCGCGAACAAGGGCAGCCTGAAGGACACCAAGGCGGTGGTCATGGCGATGCGCAAGGCCAACTACAACTCGATCCGCGGACCGTTCAAGTGGAACGTCAACCAGCACCCGATCCAGGACTTCTACCTGCTGCAGGCGGAGAAGGGCGCGACCGGCGAGGTCGAGATGCACATCAAGCGCAAGGTGTTCGAGAAGCACAAGGACTCGTACTACCAGGACTGCAAGATGAACTGGTGACGCCGCCGCTCGATCCCTGGAGCTGAAGGGCGCGGCGCAACCGCGCCCTTTTTATGTTCCTGCGCATGAACCTGATCCTCGTCTTCGAGCAGCTGCTGAACGGCCTGCAGTTCGGCGTCATGCTGTTCCTGATGGCCGCCGGGCTGACGCTGGTGTTCGGCATCATGAACCTCGTCAACCTGGCGCACGGCTCGCTCTACATGGTCGGCGCCTACCTGACGGTGGCCGCCGCGCAGTGGACCGGCTCCTACCCGCTCGGCGTGCTGCTCGGCCTGCTCGGCACGCTGGTGGTCGGCATGCTGGTCGAAGTGGTCGCGCTGCGCACGCTCTACGAGCGCGACCACCTCGACCAGGTGCTCGCCACCTTCGGCCTGATCCTGTTCTTCAACGAGCTGATCGCCATCGTCTGGGGCCGCGCGGCGCTGTTCACGTCGCTGCCGGGCTACCTGCAGGGCCACATCGAGATCTTCCCGGGCTCGATCTATCCGGTGTACCGCGCGCATGGTGATCGGCGTCGGCCTCGTGGTCGGCGCCGTGCTCTGGTACGTGGTGGCGAAGACGCGCCTGGGCATGCTGATCCGCGCCGGCGCCTCCAACCGCACCATGGTGGCCGCGCTCGGCATCAACATCCGCCTGCTCTACACGGTGGTGTTCGGCTTCGGCGCCGCGCTCGCCGGCCTCGCCGGCCTGATGGCCGGGCCGATCTACGCGGTGCAGCCCGGCATGGGCGAGCTGATCCTGATCCAGGTGTTCGTGGTGATCGTCATCGGCGGCATCGGCTCGATCCGCGGCGCGCTGGTCGGCGCGCTGATCGTCGGCGTCGTCGACACGCTGGGGCGCGCGTTCCTCAAGCCGCTGCTCGGCGCACTTCATCTCGCCGCCCGCCGCCGAGGCCGCCGGGCCGGCGCTCGCCTCGATGCTGATCTACCTGCTCATGGCGGTGGTGCTGGCGCTGCGCCCCGCGGGCCTGTTTCCGGCGAAGAGCGGCTGATGCGCGCGCGCACCCTGGTCCTCGGCCGCCTGCGTGCTGCTGCTGCTGGCGGTGCCGCCGCTGGCGACGCGCATCGGGCCAGCCCTACTACATCGACCTGCGTGCGCCGCGTGATGATCTTCGCCATCGCCGCGGTCAGCCTCAACCTGATCCTCGGCTACGGCGGGCTGGTGTCCTTCGGCCACGCCGCCTACCTCGGCGTCGGCGGCTACGCGGTCGGCATCCTCGCCTTCTACGGCGTGCACAACGGCTGGCTGCAGTGGCCGCTGGCGATCGTCGCCTCGGCGCTGGTCGCGCTGCGCCATCGGCGCCATCTCGATGCGCACGCGCGGCATCTACTTCATCATGATCACGCTCGCCTTCACGCAGATGCTGTACTACCTCGGCATCTCGGTGGAGGAGTACGGCGGCGACGACGGCATGCGGCTCAAGGTGAAGAGCCAGTTCTCCGGGCTGATCGACCTCGACGACCCGGTCGCGTTCTACTACCTGGTGCTCGCGCTGCTGCTCGGCGTGCCATCTACCTGGTGCACCGGCTGGTGAATTCGCGCTTCGGCATGGTGCTGCGCGCCGCCAAGTCGAACGAGGCGCGCTCGCGCGCCATCGGCTTCTCGCCCTACCCCTACCAGCTCGCCGCCTTCGTCATCGCCGGCGCGATGTGCGGGCTGGCCGGCGCGCTGCTACGCCAACCACACGGCCTACATCACGCCCGGCGTTCATGGACTGGACGCGCTCGGGCGAGATCATGTTCATGGTGATCCTCGGCGGCATGGCCACCGCGGCCGGCCCGGTGCTCGGCGCCTTCGCGCTGCTGGTGGTCGAGGACCTGCTCGCGGGCTGGACGCAGCACTGGCAGGTGATCCTCGGGCCGCTGCTCGTGCTGTGCGTGCTGTTCTTCAGGCGCGGCCTCGCCGGCCTGCTGCCCGGAGCGGCAAGGATGGCTGACGCGATCCTCGAGGTGCGCGAGCTGCGCAAGTCCTTCGGCGCGCTTGCCGCCACCGACGGCGTCGAGCCTCGAGGTGCGCGAGGGCGAGACGCACGCCATCATCGGCCCGAACGGCGCGGGCAAGACCACGCTCATCAGCCAGCTCGCCGGCAACCTGCGGCCCGACGCGGGCAGCATCCGCTTCGCCGGCGAGGACATCACCGCGCCTGTCCGCGCCGCAACGCGCGCGCAAGGGCTTCGCGCGCTCCTTCCAGATCACCAGCATCTACCGCGACTTCACGCGCGCTCGACAACGTCGCGCTCGCGGTGCAGGCGCACGCCGGCCACAGCTTCCGCTTCTGGCGGCCCGCGCGCGAGGAGCGCGACGCTGCGCGATCCGGCGCGCGCGATGCTCGAGGAAGTCGGCCTCGGCGCGCGCGCCGACGTGCTCGCCGCCAACCTCGCGCACGGCGAGCAGCGCCAGCTCGAGGTGGCGATGGCGCTCGCCACGCGCCCGCGCCTGCTGCTGCTCGACGAGCCGGTCGCCGGCATGGGGCTGGAGGAATCGCAGCGCATGGTGCAGTTCCTCGTCCGGCCTCAAGGGGCGGCGCACCATCATCCTCGTCGAGCACGACATGGACGCGGTGTTCACGCTCGCCGACCGCGTCTCGGTGCTGGTCTACGGCCGCATCATCGCCAGCGGCACGCCGGCGGAAATGCGCGCCAATCCCGAGGTGCGGCGCGCCTACCTCGGAGAGGAGGCCTGATGCTGAAGGTCGAAGGCCTCGAGACCGCCTATGGGCGTGTCGCAGGTGCTGTTCGGCGTTTCGCTCGACATCGGCCAGGGCGAGGTCGTGACGCTCCTCGGGCGCAACGGCATGGGCAAGACCACCACCGTGCTCTCCATCATGGGCATCGTGCGGCCGAAGGGCGGCAGCGTGCGCATGGACGGCGCGCAGATCCCGGGCCTGCCCTCCTACCGCGTGGCGAAGGCGGGCCTCGGCCTGGTGCCGGAGGGCCGCCAGGTGTTTCCCAACCTCACGGTGCACGAGAACCTCGTCGCCACCGCCGCGAACCGCAGCCGGCAGCCGCGCCCTGGACGCTGGAGCGGGTGTTCCGCCTGTTCCCCAACCTGCAGGAGCGGCAGCGCCACTACGGCAACCAGCTCTCCGGCGGCGAGCAGCAGATGCTCGCGATCGGCCGCGCGCTGATGACCAACCCGAGGCTCCTCATCCTCGACGAGGCGACCGAGGGCCTCGCGCCGCTGGTGCGCGCGGACATCTACCGCTCCATCGAGACGCTGAAGACGGAGGGCCTGTCGATCCTGGTGATCGACAAGGACGTGCGCGCGCTGACCCGCGTGGCCGACCGCCACTACGTGCTGGAGAAGGGCCGCGTGGTCTGGAGCGGCAGCTCCGCGCAGCTCGCCGACAGCCGCGACGTCCAGCACCGCTACCTCGGGGTCTAGCATGATCCGCGCAGGCTAGAATCTCGGCGACTGGGAGCAACGTGAACATTTCGATCTCTACTGAGCCGTTCAGCGGCGCATTCGTCGCGGACTGGGAGCGGGCCTGCCGCGACGACGCGGAACTGGCGCAACCTGGGCGCGAACGCCAGCCTGGCTTCGCGATCGAGGCCGGCGCCGCCGCCGCCGGCGTGGCGTTCGCCGGGGGCCGGCTCGAGCGCATCCGTGCCGGCGAGCAGCCGGGATCTGATTTCACGCTGCGCGCGACCGCGCGAGGTCTGGCGCCGCTTCCTGCAGGCGGTGCCGCCCGCACCCTGCCACAACGTGCTGGCGATGAAGTTCCGCGTGCCCGAGTTCTCGGTCGCGGGCGACGAGCAGAAGCTCCTGCAGTTCGCGCACCTCGTGCGACGGTCCCTGGAGCTCGCGCGCTGGGTGGCCAACGGGCGCGATCCCGCGGCGCTGCGCCCCGAGGGGCCGGTGGCGGCGACCGCGCGCGGGCAGCGTGGAGCCCATCGCCGGCCGCTACGCCTCGATCGAGATCGAGGGACGCAGCGCACCGCATCTACTTCGAGCAGGCCGGCGCCGGGCGCGACCTGCTGTTCCTGCACACCGCGGGTTCGGACACGCGGCAGTTTCATCGCCTGATGAACGACGCGGGCTTGCTGCGCGATTGGCGCATGACGGCCTTCGACCTGCCCTGGCACGGCAAGAGCCTGCCGCCGCAGGGCGGCCTGCCGGGCGAATGGCGCCTCAGCACCGATCGCTACGTCGCCTGCATCGACGCCGTCATCCGCGGCCTGGGCCTCAAGCGTCCCGTGCTGATGGGCTCGTCCATGGGCGGGCAGATCTGCCTGGAGATGGCCTACCGGTTCGCCGATTCGCTGGGCGGCGTCATCGCCTGCGAGGCCTGCGACAAGATCACCGGGCGCGAGGTGCCCTTCGCCAAGCACGCGCTGTACAACCAGACGCTCGCGGTGCCCGAGTGGATCTACGGACTGATGTCGCCCACCACGCCGCGCGCGCGCGCGATCGAGATCTGGTGGGAGTACTCGCAGGGCGGCTACGGCGTGTTCCACGGCGACATCGAGTTCTACGCGCACGACTGGGATGCGCGCGAGCGCGTGGCGCGCATCGACACGCGCCGCTGCCCGGTGATCATGCTGACCGGCGAGTACGACTTTTCCTGCACGCCCGAGATGTCGCGCCTGACGGCGGCGAAGATCCCGGGCGCGGATTTCCAGATGATGAAGGGCCTCGGCCACTTCCCCATGACCGAGAATCCGGAGGCGTTCCTCGAGTACCTGCGCCCGGCGCTGGAAAAGGTCAAAAAATAGGGACAGACCCTATTTTCTCCTTACCGGCGTCGCGCCGGCGGAACCTTTCTCGTAAACCTCCACGCCCTCGGGGATCGCCACCCACGGGCGCGCGGAGCGCGACCAGATGTGCCGGTCGATGCGGAACCAGTCGCGATCGTCCAAGGTTCCCGCCGATATGCCTCGCAGGCCCGGCCTCAGCTCGGTGGTGTGGGTAACGGGGGTGCCGCAGACCGGGCAGAACTCGATCTTCAGCCAGCGCCCCGTTTCGTCCGAGCGGTGCTCGTACGCGGTCATGCGGCCGCGCAGGAATTCCACGTCGGCCTCGTTGAAGTAGGCGACGAACGCGAATGCGCTGCCGCTGCGCCGCTGGCACCAGGTGCAGTGGCACACCAGGCCGGCCTGCGGCATTGCCTTGACCCGGTAGCGCACCGCGCCGCAAACGCAACCACCCTCGTGCATTTCGCCCATCGCCCTCCCCCCGGTAACCCTTTTTCGATTGTCCTTCGTTTAATGGAATGTTGCCAACCACGAAAGGCAGAACCATGAACAAGATCAGGCTGCAGGCCGCCGTCGCGGCCGCCCTCTGCTCCCTCGCCACCGCCCATGCCGCGGTGCAGGAAAAGCCCAGCACCCTCGCCGACCAGCAGTCGGTCGCGGTCACCATCTACAACGAGAACCTCGCGCTGGTGAAGGACACCCGCCGCGTGCAGCTGGACCAGGGGCAGAACCGCCTCGCGCTGCGCGAGGTGAGCGGGCGCATGCGCCCGGAGACCGCCCAGCTGCGCAGCCTTACGCATCCCGGCTCGCTCGCGCTCCTCGAGCAGAATTTCGACTTCGACCTGCTCACGCCCGCCAAGCTCCTGGAGAAGTACGTCGGGCGCGACGTGCGCATCGTGCGCACGCATCCGCAGACGGGCGTGGAATCCCTCGTCGCCGCGACGCGTGCTGGCCGCGAACAGCGGCGTCGTGCTGCAGATCGGCGATCGCATCGAGACCGGCCTGCCCGGCCGCATCGTCTTCGACGGCGTCCCGGCCAACCTGCGCGACCGGCCGACCCTGGTCACCGAGCTCGCCAGCAGCCGCGCCGGCGCGCAGACGGTCGAGCTCTCCTACCTCTCCGGCGGCCTGTCGTGGAAGGCGGACTACGTCGCCGAGCTCGACGCGAAGGACGGCGCGCTCGACCTCAACGGCTGGGTGACGCTCACCAACACCAGCGGCACGGCCTACCCCAACGCGCGGCTGCAGCTCGTCGCGGGCGACGTCAACCGGGTGCGCGACGAGTTGCGCATGGCGGCGAAGAACGGGGCGCTGCGTGCCGAGGTCGCGGCGGCGCCGCGCGCGATGGCGCAGGAGCAGCTCTTCGAGTACCACCTCTACACGCTGCAGCGCCCCACCACCATCGCCGACAACCAGACCAAGCAGGTCGCGCTGCTCGGCGCGAGCGGCGTCCCGGTGACGAAGGAGCTGGTTCTGCAGGGCAACGACTACTACTACCGCTCCAGCGTCGGCGGCATCGGGCAGAAGATGAAGGTGGGCGTGTTCGTGCAGTTCGAGAACCGCGAGGCCTCGCGCCTGGGCATGCCCATGCCCAAGGGCGTGGTGCGCGTCTACAAGAAGGACAGCGCAGGCAACGCACAATTCATCGGCGAGGACAGCATCGACCACACGCCGAAGAACGAGAGCGTGCGCCTCAAGCTCGGCGAGGCCTTCGACGTCACCGCGGACAAGAAGCAGACCGACTTCAAGCGGCGCGACACCTACAGCCCGTGGAGCTACGTCCACGAGAGCGCCTACGAGATCGTGCTGAAGAACGCGAAGAAGGAGCCGGTGACGGTGATCGTGCGCGAGCCGGTGCCGGGCGACTGGTCCATGCTCGAGCAGAGCCACAAGCACGCCAAGGCCGCCTCGGGCACCGCGGAGTGGAAGGTCCAGGTGCCGGCCGAGGGCAGCGCGACCTTGCGTTACCGAGTGCTGGTGCGGTACTAGAGGGGAAAAATAGGGTCTGTCCCTATTTTCTAGCCTTCGACGGGGAGGACGGTGATGCGGTACTCGTGCTGGAGCTTGCGCTTGAGCACCGGGTCTTCCAGCTCCATCCTGAACACCGTCGCCGGCCGGATGCCGCCTTTCGCCGCGAGCGTGCCGCAGAACATCGCCGCGCCCGGCACCAGTCCCCCGTAGCGCTGCGTCAGGTCTTCCGGCGAGCGCATCGCGGTCACCGGCCCCTCCTGGTAGAGCTCGCCGTCCGCCCAGGAGCGCAGCACAAGCTTGTCCCAGTGCGGCTTCACCTCCGCGTACGGCCAGGCATCGGCGCACGCCACCTTGGCGCACAGCTGCTTGGAGAGCGACACGCCGATGGTCTCCGCCTTGCGGTCGGTGTGGTCGGAGCCCAACCGTCACCCACAGGCCATCGGGCTGCTGCAGCAGTACGTACTCGACCTCGCCGCTCGTGTCCGGCCCGGACACCTCGATCGCAGTCGGCGTGCGTGAACAGGCTCGCCGCGACGCGATAGAAGATCGGCGTGGTCTTGGGCGGCTTGACGCCGATCTCCTCCAGCTCCTTGATGTGCTTCCTGAGCGCGGCCTCGTCGCGCCCCGTCCAGCCGGCGATGACCAGGTGCTCGACCTGCATCACGCCACCTTGCGCACGCCGGAGGCTTCCGGGATGCCGTAGCTCGCCATCAGGTCCTCGACCACCTTGTGGTAGCTGTCCCAGGGCGCCTCGCGGAAGTTGTGGTTGCGCACGATGAACGACGCGCCGGCGTAGAACTTCTCGTACTGCAGGTGGCGCCCGGCGAACTCCGAGCCGATCAGGTCCCAGGCGAGCTTGTAGAGCTTCATGCGCTCGACCGCGCCGGCAGCTGCGGCGTCTGCCAGTAGGTCTCGAACTGCTCGCGCAGCTTCGGGTCGTGCATCACGCGTGATGTCGGCGGGCATCTGGAAGATGCCGCCGCCGCACAGCTCGCGCAGCGCGTCGATGATCTGCGAGTGGCTCTCGGTGCACCAGTTGAGCGCGGCGTACATGTAGCGGCGGTTGAAGGTCATGTAGCCCTTCGGCCAGGCCTCGGCGTCCTGGATCTGCCCGGCGATCATGCCGCCGAGCGCCGCCTCCAGCGCCGCGAAGCGGCCCAGCACCTCGCGCACCGCCGGCACCTCGTGCGCGCCCGAGGCCTGCGCGATCTTGCTCGCCAGGCCCACGATCAGCTGCATCTTGGCGTGGAAGCGCACGTTGGACTGGTGGTTGCCGTAGCAGTGGCCCGGCGTCTTGATGTAGATGTCGCGCGCGAGCAGCGCGTCCATGTGCACGAACACCCGCTCCCAGGGCACCTTGACGTTCTCGCACATCACCATCGAGTCGGTCTCGTCGAAGCGCCAGGCGAGCGGGTTGTCGAACTCGTTCGGCGCGTGCCGCTCGAAGGGCTTGCGCGACCACAGCGTCACGCCCGGCGCGTTCACCGGCGATCGCGCAGGTGATCGACTCGGGCAGCTGGTTCGGGCGCGAGCGGGATCAGGTTGCCGATCCAGATCTCGTTGGCGAACACCGCGCCGGTGGCGAGCATCTTCATGCCCGAGATCACCACGCCGTCGTCGTCCTCGCGCACCACGCGCAGCGTCGGGATCGGGATGTTCTGCTTGACGTAGAACTCCGGGTTGCGCGCCGCCTGCGGCGGGATCACGGCGTAGACGCCGTAGACGTCCTCGCTGCCGCATGTGCTCGTAGTAGCGCTCGAGGTTGTCGGCGTACTTGCCGAACACCAGCGGATTCATCGCCATGCCGGTGACGAAGCTGGACACGTGGTCGGGCGAGCGCCCGAGCAGGCCGTGGCTCATGTCGGCGATCGCGCGGTGCAGCTGCGTGCGCTTGACCAGGTCCTCCTTGCGTCTTCGCGCGCAGGAAATAGGCGCTGAAGCGCTCGCCCTTCTCCTCGAAGCTGTGCTCCGGATTCGCCGCCTTCATGTCGTAGATCGCCGCCATCGAGCGCGCGGCGTTGCGGAACGCGGGATGCGTGGTGACGTCGTCCACCTTCTCCGCCGCCGATGTAGACCACGCGCCCGTCGCGCAGCGACTTCAGGTGCTCGGCTCCGGTCTTGAGCATGGCTAGCCCCGCTTTCCGCTGGTTTCGTAGTAGTGGATCTCGTAGAGGAGGCAGCCGCCGCGCGTGGTGAACGGGCCGTGGTGCACGCCCGGCGGCCGGCAGGCATAGGTGAAGGCGCGAGGCACTGCTGCCGCCCTTGCCCTTGCGCGTCGTTGCCGACGACGAGGTCGCCCTGCACCAGGAACACCTCCTCCCAGTGGTCGTGCACGAACGGCTCGGTGGAGATACGCGCCCGGCTCGATCTTCAGCAGGCGCGTGCGGCTGCCGCGCTTGGCCACCTCGTCGATGTCGGAGGCGAGCATCTTCTGCGAGAAGCCCGGCGGGTAGTTCGGCCCGGGCGACTCCCAGCCCGCCTGCATGTCGACGCCGACGAATTCCAGGTGCGGTTTGGGCTTGCTCATGGCTCTCCTCGAACTCGCGTTGACGCAATGCCGCCTGCTTGCAGAGAATAGCTCAGTCCAATGCCCAGTTCCACGTCACCACGGAGAAGAAAATGCTGAAACTCTACGGCCAGTACCGCTCGCGCGCGTTCCGCGTGACCTGGCTGTGCAAGGAATCGAACATTCCCTACGAGCACCACAACGTCACCATCAACGTGGACGGCGCGACCTGCAAGGAACCCTGGTACGCCGCGCTCAACCCCAACCAGCGCGTGCCGACCATCGACGACGACGGCATCGTCATGTGGGAGTCGGCGGCGATCAACCTCTACCTGGCCGAGAAGTACCGCAGCCCGCTGTGGCCGAAGGACAGCGCGGGCAAGGCGCGCATGCTGCAATGGGCCTTCTACATCGCCAACGACATCGAGCAGCCGATGATCACGATCATGCGCCACCGCCACATGCTGCCGCCCGAGCAGAGGAACGCCAGGCTTGCCGACGACACCGAGCAGGCGCTGCTGCCGAAGATGAAAGTGCTGGAGGAGCATCTGGCGAGGAACCGGTACTTCAGCGGCGATGCCTGGGGCATGGCCGACTTCATGGTGGCGAGCGTCACCTACTCGATGTGGATCAACAAGTTCCCGCTGCTGGAGAAGTTCCCGAAGTTCAAGGCCTGGCTCGATGCCAGCGTGGAGCGGCCGATGGCGAAAGAGGCGCGCAAGCTGCGTGAGTAGCGGCAACAGGGCGCTGCGCGCCAACCTCGGCAAGCGAGCCGGAGTCGCCGCCGGCCTGCTCGGCGCGCTGTGCGTGCTTGCCGAGCTGTGCTTTCTGCTGCCCGGATCTGCTGGTGACCCGCGAGGCGCTGCCCTTCTACGTCGCCAATCTCGCGCTGTTCCGCGGCATTCTCGCCGTGGCGATCGGCGCCACCGTGCTGCTCGGCCTCGCCAGCATGCTGCTGCTGCGCTCCAAGGCGCACGGCGCCTTCGGCATCCTGCTCGCCGCCATCGCGCTCGCGATGGGCGGGCCGCAGGCGCAGGCGCTCGACACCGGCGCCGGGCCCTTCGCCGCGGGGCTGGACTACTTCATCCTCGAGCTGCTGGTGCTGGGGCTGCTGTTCATCCCGCTCGAGCGCGTGTACGCACTGCGACCGCAGCGCATCTTCCGCGCCGGCTGGCAGACCGACCTCAAGCACTTCTTCGTCAGCCACGCCGGCGTGCAGCTGCTGACTTTCGCCGCGATGGTCCCGGCGCAGGCGCTGTTCGCATGGGCAGTGCGGCTCGATTTCCAGCAGGCCGTGGCAGCCCAGCCCGTGTGGCTCCAGTTCATCGAGATCGTGCTCATCGTCGATCTCGTCAGCTATTGGGTGCACCGGGCTTTTCACGAGGTGCCCTGGCTGTGGAGTTTCCACGCCATTCACCACTCCAGCCGGCAGATGGACTGGCTCGCCGGCTCGCGCATGCACATCCGCTGGATGCGCTGGTCCATCGAACCGCTGCATTCCTGCCGGTATTCATCCTCGGCTTCGCGCCCGGGGCGCTCTACGTCTACCTCGCCTTCGTGTCGGTCCACGCGGTGTTCATCCACGCCAACCTGCGCTGGCGCTTTCCCGGCCTGCGCTGGGTCATCGCCACGCCCGAGTACCACCATTGGCATCACACTTCCGACGATGAGGGGCTGGACAGGAATTTCGCCGTGTTCGTGCCGTTGTGGGACATCGTGTTCGGCACCGCGCATCAGCCCGGGCATTGGCCGAAGAACTACGGTACGGTGAAATTCCAGCCGCCGGAGGCGTACCTGGCCCAGTTCGACGTACCCGTTCAGGCGCAGGACCGAACGCACGCCCTATGGCTGAGTACTCGAGTGCGCAGCGCCGGCTGGAGGTTGCGGCGGTCGGCACGCTCGCGCATGCTCGCGGCCTGGAACCTGTGGCGCGCCCTGCCGCTGCCGGGCTGGGAGCTGACGCTCGCCGCGCTCGCCGCCTGGCTGATCGCCGACTTTCTGAGCGGCCTGGTGCATTGGGCCTGCGACACCTTCGGCAGCGTGCGCACCCCCTTCATCGGCCCGTGGTTCATCCGTGCGTTCCGCGAGCACCATGACGAAGCCGCGGGCGATGGTGCGCCACGATTTCGTCGAGACCAACGGCGCCAACTGCATGGCGGGCTTGCCGCTGCTGGCGGCCGCCGCGCTGACGCCGGAGTCTTTCGCTGCACGCGCTGCTGTCCTTCACCGCGCTCGGCATCCTGCTCACCAACCAGTGCCACAAGTGGGCGCACACGCAGGCCGGGCCGCTCGTGCGGCTGCTGCAGCGCGCGCGGCTGATCCTGCATCCGGCGCACCACCGCCTCCATCACCTGCGCCCGCACGCCTCGCATTTCTGCACGGCAAGCGGATGGATGAACGCGCCTCTGCGAAGCCGCGCGGTTCTGGCGCGTCCTCGAGCGCCTGCTCAAAGCGGCAGCTCCCAATACTCGCCGGTGAGCCGCTTGCCGAAGCTCTTGTGCTGCTCCTTGCCCACCAGGCGAAAGCCCGCCTTCTCGTAGATGCCGCGCGCCGCGGCGAGCTCGCTCTGGGTCCAGAGCACGACCTTGCGGTAGCCGCAGCGCCGCGCGAAGCGCAGGCACTCCCGCACCAGGCGCTTGCCCACGCCCAGGCCGCGCGCCGCCGGCTCCACGATCAGCAGGCGCAGCTGCGCCTCCGCGTCCGACTTCCTCACCAGGAACACCGCGCCCAGCCGCTTGCCGTCGCGCTCCGCGATCCAGCAGCGCTCGCGCTTGCGGGTCGAAGCGCATCGATGAACCCGGCGACGATGCCCGCCACCAGCGCCTCGAAGCGCTCGTCGTAGCCGAACTCCTTCCAGTACAGCTCGCCGTGCCGCTGCACCACCCAGCCCATGTCGCCCGGACGGTGCCGGCGCAACCGGACTTGGGGTAGCATCGCCCGCTTCACCATGGGGAGAAATTAGCATGGCCGCTCAGAACAAGGTCGCGATCGTCACCGGCGCTTCCGCCGGCATCGGCAAGGCCGCCGGCGTGGCGCTGGTCAAGGCCGGCTGGAAGGTCGCCTTCGCCGCGCGCCGCGGCGACCTGCTGGAGAAGATCGTCGCCGAGTGCGGCGCCGACAAGGCGCTCGGCGTGGTCACCGACGTGGGCAAGCCCGAGTCGGTGAAGAACCTGTTCGCGCAGACGAAGGCGAAGTTCGGGCGCCTGGACCTGCTGTTCAACAACGCCGGCATGGGCGCACCGGCAGTGCCGCTGGACGAGCTGCCCTACGAGAAGTGGCTGCGAGGTCGTGAACGCGAACCTGAACGGCATGTTCCTGTGCACGCAGGAGGCGTTCCGCCTGTTCAAGAGCCAGAACCCGCAGGGCGGCCGCATCATCAACAACGGCTCGATCTCGGCGCACGCGCCGCGGCCCTTCTCCGCGCCCTATACCGCCACCAAGCATGCGGTCACCGGGCTCACCAAGTGCATCGCGCTCGACGGCCGCGCGCACGACATCTGCGGCTGCCAGATCGACATCGGCAACGCCGCCACCGAGATGACCGAGCGCATGACCAAGGGGGTGCCGCAGCCCAACGGCACCACCATGGTCGAGCCGCGCATGAACGTGCAGCATGTTGCGGACGCCGTGGTCCACATGGCGAGCCTGCCGCTCGACGCTAACGTGTTGTTCATGACGGTAATGGCGACCAAGATGCCTTTCGTGGGACGCGGCTAGCGCAGGCGGTGGGCAAATCCCCACGCGGGCGTTGCAAGCTCGAAGCAAGGTTTCACTTTTCTTGGGGGGCTTCACCTTTCCCCGCTGCCAAGGAATAGGATGCTGAACACCAGAACAGGCTGTACCCACCAAAGGAGGGAGTCCGATGGCCAGTCTCACCATCAACGGCAAGACCCGCGAGGTCAACGCCGACCCGAGCACGCCGCTGCTCTGGGTCATCCGCGACAACCTCGGCATGACCGGCACCAAGTTCGGCTGCGGCGCCGCGCTGTGCGGCGCCTGCACCGTGCATCTCGACGGCAAGCCGGTGCGCTCCTGCAGCACGCCGCTGTCGGCGGCGGCCGGCAAGAAGATCACCACGATCGAAGGCGATCGGCGCGACGCCGACCGGCAAGAAGGTGCAGCAGGCCTGGGCGGCGCTCGACGTGCCGCAATGCGGCTACTGCCAGTCCGGCCAGATCATGAGCGCGACCGCGCTGCTCGAGGCGAAGCCGCAAGCCGAGCGACGCCGACATCGACGCCGCGATGGCGGGCAACATCTGCCGCTGCGGCACCTACCCGCGCATCCGCGCGGCCATCCACAAAGCCGCCGGCACGAAGGGAGCCTGAACATGACAACGCTCAAGAATCCTTCCCGCCGCACGTTCCTGCAGATCCAGCGCCGCCCTGGGCGGCGGCCTGGTGATCGGCGTGGCGCTGCCCGAAGCGTTCGCGCAAGCGCCGCGGCGACCGACCTCGATGCCGAACGCCTGGATCCGCATCGGCAGCGACAACACCGTCACGATCCTGTGCGCCCGCTCCGAGATGGGCCAAGGCGTGGTGATGGCCCTGCCGACGCTGGTGGCCGAGGAACTGGAAGTGGACCTGCGCAAGATCAAGGTCGACTTCGCGCCCCCCGGCGAGGTCTACATCAACGCCATGCTGGGCGGCCAGCTCACCGGCGGCTCGACCTCGGTGCGCGACGGCTGGGAAAAGCTGCGCATCGCCGGCGCGCAGGCGCGCGTCGATGCTCGTCCAGGCCGCCGCCGACAAGTGGGGCGTGGATGCCTCGAAGTGCACAGGCGCACGAACGGCATGGTGATCGGGCCCGGCGGCAAGAAGGCGAGCTACGGCCAGCTCGCGGAAGCGGCGTCCAAGCTGACGCCGCCGAAGGAGGTCGAAGCTCAAGGATCCGTCGCAAGTTCCGCTACGTCGGCAAGCCGCTGAAGCGCCTGGACACCGCCGGCAAGATCACCGGCAAGACCGAGTACGGCATCGACGTGAAGCTGCCCGGCATGCTGTACGCGTCGCTCGCGCAGTGCCCGGTGATCGGCGGCAAGGTGGTGAGCTTCGACGCCGCGAAGGCGAAGTCGATGCCCGGCGTGAAGCACGTGGTGCAGATCACCGACGGCGTGGCGGTGGTGGCCGACAGCTGGTGGCGGGCGAAGACCGCGCGCGACACGCTCACCATCCAGTGGGACGAGGGCCCGAACAAGACGCTCAGTTCGGCGGACGTCTGGGCGGGCCTCGCTGCCGCGATGTCCAAGCCCGGCGCGACGATCAAGCAGCAGGGCAACGTCGCCGAGGGCATGAAGAGCGCGGCCAAGACGGTGCAGGCGACCTACGAGATGCCGTTCCTGTCGCACTCGCCGCTGGAGCCGATGAACTTCACCGCCGACGTGCGCAAGGACTCGGCGCTGCTGATCGGCTCGATCCAGTTCCAGCAGCTGGCGATGGGCATGGCGTCGGCGATCACCGGCCTCAAGCCCGAGCAGATCACCGTCAAGACCACGTTCCTCGGCGGCGGCTTCGGCCGGCGCATCGACTGCGACTACTTGGCGCAGGCGGTGGAGATCTCCAAGGCGATCGGCAAGCCGGTGAAGCTGGTGTGGACGCGCGAAGACGACATGACGCACGACTTCTACCGTCCGGCCAGCCTGACGCAGATGTCCGCGGGCCTGGATGCGAGCGGCAAGCCGACCACGCTGAGCTTCAAGATGAGCTCGCCATCGGTGACCGTGCGCCTGTTCCCGCAGATCGTGAAGGACGGCGTCGATCCGCTGCAGACCGAGGCGATCCTGGTGCCTTACGACATCCCCAACCAGGCGGTCGCCACCGTGATCCACGACACCGGGCTGCGGGTCGGCTACCTGCGCTCGGTGTCGCACGCGCTCAACGTGTTCGCCAACGAGTCCTTCATCGACGAGCTGGCGGCCGCCGCGGGCAAGGATCCCTACGAGTACCGCATGGCCTGCTCGGCAAGCAGCCGCGCTTCAGCAACGTGCTCAAGCTCGCGGCCGAGAAGGCGGGCTGGGGCAAGCCGCTGCCGAAGGGCCGCGCGCGCGGCATCGCGGTGATGGAGGGCTACGAGACCTACATGGCGCAGGTGGTCGAGGTGTCGGTGAAGGACGGCAAGATCAAGGTGCACCGCGTGGTGGTGGCGGTCGACCTGGGCAGCATGGTCAACCCGAACATCGTCGAGCAGCAGCTCGAGAGCAACATCGTGTTCGGCCTGACGGCGGCGCTCTACGGCGACATCACGCTGAAGGACGGCCGCGTGCAGCAGACCAATTTCCACGACTACAAGCTGCTGCGCATGCCGGAGACGCCGAAGATCGAGATGCACATCGTCAAGAGCACCGAGAAGCCGGGCGGCATCGGCGAACCGGGCATGGCGCTGCTCTCGCCGGCGGTGGCGAACGCGGTCTACGCGCTCACCGGCAAGCGCCTGCGCAAGATGCCGTTCTCGCTTGCGTAGCGCGTTGCGCCTGCAGGGACAAAAAGCCCGCTTCGGCGGGCTTTTTGTTGTCGCTGGTCCTGCTTGCTGCCTGCGCTCCGCTGCGGCGCAGGACTACGAGAAGGAGAAGCGCTGGGCCGACGACATCCTGCAAGACGCTGATGGTCGGCGAGGCGGTGTGGCTGGAGCAGAAGAACGGCCACCGCTTCCTCGCGCTGCACACGGCGGCGGAGAAGCCGCGCGGCGCGGCGATCATCGCGCACGGCCGCGGCTGGAGCCCGGACTTCGAGCTCTACGGCACGCTGCGCACGCAGCTCGCGGAGGCGGGCTACACCACGCTCTCGATCCAGCTGCCGGTGCTGCCCAGCACCGCCATCCTCGGCCTGTACGTGCCGCTGTACCCGGACGCGCGCGAGCGCTTCCAGCTCGCGGTGGATTTCCTCAAGGCGAAGGGCTACCGCAACATCGCCATCGTGTCGCACAGCCTGGGCGCGACCATGGCCAACCAGTACCTGATCCGCACCGACGACACCAGCGTCGGCGCCTGGGTGTTCATCGGCATCCTGCAGGGCCTGGAGGAGATGTACCGCATCACGATCCCGGTGCTGGACGTCTTCGGCGAGCGACGATTTCACGGTCACCATGTGGGGCGCCGACGAGCGCAGGAAGCAGATCGAGAAGAACCCGGCATCCGCGCCAGGTGATGGTGACGGACGCCAAGCACTTCTTCGAGGGCCGCGAGGACGAGCTGGCGCGCCTCGTCGTCGAGTTCCTCGACCGCACGTTCAAGGCCGGCACAGCGCCGGCAGCACCGCGCTGATCGAGTCGTTGAACACCGCGTCGGCGAGGTCGTCGAACGGCGTGGGCTCGGCGTTGACGATCACCACGCGCGCGCCGGCGCGCTTGGCGATGGGCACCGCGCCCGCGATCGGGTAGACCTGCAGGCTGGTTCCCACCGACAGGAACAGGTCGGCCTCGCGCCGCCGCCTGCATGGCGCGGTCGATGACTTCCGGCACCAGCTGCTGGCCGAAGGAGATGGTGGCGCTCTTGAGTATGCCGCCGCAGGTGCGGCAGGGCGGGTCTTCCTCTCCTGCGCGCACGCGCGCCAGCGCCTTCTCCATCGGCGCGCGCTCGCCGCAGCTCATGCACACGACCTTGCGCATGGTGCCGTGCACCTCGATCACCTTGTCCGGCGAGTGGCCGGCGAGCTGGTGCAGCTCGTCGATGTTCTGCGTGATGAGCGCATGCAGCTTGCCGCGCCGCTCCAGCTCGACCAGCGCATGGTGGCCGGCGTTGGGCTGCGCGCTCCATGCGGTGTGCTCGAGGCGGCTCTGCCAGGAAAGGCGCCGCACCTCCGGGTCGCTCATGTAGTAGCGGATGTCCGAGAGCTTCTCCGCCTTGGGGTTCTTCGTCCACACTCCCTGCGGGCCGCGGAAATCCGGGATGCCCGAGTCGGTGGAAATGCCCGCGCCGGTGAGCACCACCACCCGCTGCGCCTTCGCGATCCAGCCGCGCACGTCTTGCATGCGCGTAGTCTAAACTGGGCGGCGATGCAGCTCGGCGACCTACAGGTCCACCGCCTCGGCTTCGGCGCCATGCGCGTGTGCGGGCCGCAGGTCTGGGGCCCGCCCAGGGACCGGGCGCTGGCACTCAAGGTGCTGCGCCGCGCCTACGAGCTCGGCCACAATTTCTTCGACACGGCGGACAGCTACGGCCCCGAGGTGGACGAGATCCTCATCGCGGACGCGCTGCACCCCTACCCCAAGGACCTGGTCATCGGCACCAAGGGGGGGCTGTTGCGGCCGAGCCCGCCGCAATGGGTGCCGGACGGCAGGCCCGAGCACCTGCGCCGCGCGCTCGAGGGAAGCCTGAAGCGCCTCAGGCTCGAGCGCATCGACCTCTACCAATGGCACGCACCCGACTCTCGCGTGCCGTTCGCCGAGTCCTTCGGCGCGCTGGCCGACATGCAGAAGGCCGGCAAGATCCGGCACCTGGGCCTCTCCAACGTCAGCGTCGCGCAATTGAACGAAGCACGGCGCATCGCGCCCGTGGTATCGGTGCAGAACAGCTACAGCATCGACAACCGGTCATCGGAAGACGTGCTGCGCGCCTGCGAGAAGCTCGGCCTCGCGTTTCTCCCCTGGTACCCGCTCGGCGCCGGCTCGGCGCTCAAATCCGGGAAGGTGAAGAAAGTCGCCGCGCGGCTGCAGGCCACGCCTGCGCAGGTGGCGATCGCGTGGCTGCTGGCACACTCGAGCGCGCTGCTGCCGATCCCGGGCACGGGGAGCCTGCAGCACCTGGAGGAGAATGCGGGCGCCGCTCGCCTGAGGCTGTCGCCGCTGGACATGCAGGACCTGGACTAGGAGGCAAGCGCCATGAGAATCCTCGCCCTGAGCGCCACGCTGCTGCTCGCAGGCTGCGCTGGCGGGTTTCTCGACCCGGTCGAAGGCTGCGCCGCGATGAAGGAACCGCTGAAAGGCGTGACCATCGAGTCGGCGAGGCTTGTCGCGCCCACGCCGCTGGCCCTGCGCCCGCAAGTGCCGTTCTCGCCGCCGCCACCCGAGATCGCAATCGCGCCCGCCCTGCCCGAGCACTGCCAGGTGATCGGCGCCATCGCGCCGGTGGACCCCAAGGCGCCGTCGATCCGCTTCCAGGTCAACCTGCCTACGCAGTGGAACGGCAACTCGCTGCAGTACGGCGGCGGCGGCTTCAACGGCGTGCTGATCAACGGCTTGTCGCTCACGCCGTCCGCGCGTCCGGACCGGCCGGGACCGCTGGCGCGCGGCTACGTCACCTATGGCGCCGATTCCGGCCACCAGAACGCGCCGGGCGTTCCGCTGCAGGCATTCGCCCTGAACGACGAGGCGCTGGTGAACTTCGCGCACGCCTCGTACAAGAAGGTGCGCGACGTGGCGGTGGCGCTGATGAAGCGGCGCTACGGTGAGGCGCCGAGGAAGCTTTACTTCTTCGGCAGCTCGGAAGGCGGCCGCGAAGGCATCACCATGGCGCAGCGTTACCCCGCCGATTTCGACGGCGTCTTCAGCCGCGCGCCGGTGATCAACTGGGTCGCCCTGCAGGTGGCGGGCACGCGCGCGGGCGTGGCGCAGTTCGGCGATGGCTGGCTCTCCCCCGACAAGGTGAAGCTGGTGCACGACGCCGTCGCGACGGCCTGCGATGCGCTCGACGGCCTGGCCGACGGCATCGTGAGCGACCACGAGGAGTGCATGCGCGTATTCGATGCGCAGAAGCTGCGCTGCACTGCCGGTCCGGCGGCCGACTGCCTCTCGGAGGCGCAGGTGAAAGCCGTGCAGACCCTGCACACGCCGCTGCGCCTGAACTACCCGCTCGCCAACGACGTGCGCGGCTATCCGGCCTGGGGACGCGGCGGCGAAAACGCACTCGGCAGCGGACCCGTAGGCGGCTGGCCGAGCTGGCAGACGGGCAGCGCGCCGCCGACCATCCCGCCGGGAACATCGAGCAGCCGCGCCTGGCTCTACGGCAGCGGCGCGATCCAGTATTTCATCGCGCGCGACCCGCAGTACGACCCGCGCCGCTTCAACCCCGACGAGTTCGTGGGGCGCATGCGCGCGGTATCCGCGCTGATGGACTCTACCAATCCGGACCTCGCCGCCTTCGCCGCGCGCGGGGGCAAGCTCATCATCAGCGAGCACATGGCCGACTACGCGCAGAGCCCGTACGCCGGCGTCGAATACTACAAGTCCGTGCTCGAGCGCATGGGCGAGGCAGCGGCGGACGGCTTTCTGCGACTCTACGTCACGCCCGGGGCCGACCACATGGGCATCGGCGCGCCTTCCGCAGTGGACATGGTGGAAGTGCTCAGCGACTGGGTGGAAAGAGGCAAGGCGCCTGGCGACCTGGTGCAGGCGACGCATGAGCTGAAGCCGCCTTTCCCCGTGGTCGCGATGCGGCCGATGTGCCGCTACCCCGCGTTTCCTCGCTACCGCGGCGGCGACGCGGCGAAGGCGGACAGTTTCGAATGCGCACGCCGCTGAGTGGGTTATGCTGCCGTGCAGGTCACCCGGAACGCAAAGGAAACGAAAATGACTCTCAAACAGAAAACCGCCGCACTGCTCTCGGCGCTCGCCGCTTCCTTCTGTGGAGGCGCTAGCGCACAGGAAGTCACGCTGAAGGTGCACCATTTCCTGCCGCCGCCGTCAAACTTCCACGCCAATTTCCTGGTTCACTGGTGCGCCAAGCTCGCCAAGGAATCGGGCGACAGGCTCAAGTGTCAGATGTACCCCGCCATGCAGCTTGGCGGCACTCCGCCACAGCTCTACGACCAGGCGAAGGACGGGGTCGCCGACATCGTCTGGACGCTGCCCGGCTACACCGCGGGGCGCTTCCCGACCGTCGAGGCGTTCGAGCTGCCGTTCATGATGACCAATGCCGAGGCCACGAGCAAGGCGCTCTGGGAGTACGCGCAGCTGCACGCCAAGTCCGAGTTCAAGGACGTGCGCCCGCTCGCGTTCCACGTCCACGGCCCGGGATACATCCACACGCGCGACAAGCAGGTGAAGGTGCTGGCGGACCTGAAGGGGCTCAAGGTGCGCGCGCCGACGCGCCTCACCAACAAGCTGCTGGCTGCCATGGGCGCGACCCCCGTCGGCATGCCGGTGCCGCAGGTACCCGAGGCGCTCAGCAAGGGCGTGATCGACGGCGCGGTGATCCCCTGGGAAGTGGTGCCGGCGATCAAGGTGCAGGAACTGGTGAAATTCCACAGCGAGACCGACCCGAAGTTCCCGGCGCTCTACACCTCGGCGTTCATCTTCGCGATGAATCATGCGAAATACAATTCGCTGCCCGCGGACCTGAAGAAAGTGCTGGACGCGAACTCCGGCATCGGCCTTTCGGCGCACATCGGCAAGGTGTTCATGGACGGCGACGTTCCCGGCCGCAAGTCGGCGGAAGCGCGCAATAACACCTTCTACATGATCCCCGCGTCCGAGCTGCAGAAATGGCGCAAGGCCGCCGAGCCGGTGCAGATTGACTGGATCAAGGAGATGAACCGCCGCGACCTGCCCGGCCTGAAGCTGGTCGAGAGCGCCCAAGCCCTGATCGCCAAGCACACCAGAAAGTAGCGCGACTTGACGCGGCCGGCGGGCTTGCCCGCCGGTTGCTTGTTCTCGTGGGCCGCACTCTAGAGTTCCTCTGCAAGGCGCTCGCGCTCGCGGGAGGCGCCATCCTCGCCGCGCTGACGCTCATGTCGGTCATCTCGATCGGCGGGCGCATCGCCGGCCAGCCGCTCCAGGGTGATTTCGAACTGGTGCAGTTCGGCTGCGCGATCGCGCTCGCGTTCTTCCTGCCATACTGCCAGTTCAAGCGCGCCAACATCATCGTCGACTTCTTCACGGCGCGCTCGAGCGCGCGAGCACAGCGCACGCTGGACGCCGCAGGAAGCCTGCTCCTCGCCGCCGCGATGGGACTGCTCGCCTGGCGCACCGGGGCCGGGACGCTCGCGATGAAAGCGGGCGGCGAGACCTCGATGATCATGGGCGTGCCGCTTTGGTACGCCTATGCCGCGATGACGCCGGGATTCGGCCTGGCGGCGCTGGCCGGCCTGTACACCGCGTGGCTCGACTGGAAGGCGCGATGAGCACGCTCGCCATCGGCATCTCGCTCTTCGCCGGCATGCTCGTGCTGATGGCGCTCAGGGTGCCGATCGCGATCACGATGTTCGTCCCGGGCGCGATCGGCTACGCTTTCCTAGCCAGCCCCGACGCGCTCCTCAACCACCTCAAGGGATCGGCCTACGCGCGGCTCTCGGTGTACGACCTGTCGGTCATCCCGCTGTTCCTGCTGATGGGCCAGTTCGCAACCCAGGGTGGGCTATCCAAGGCGCTGTTCGGCCTGTGCAACGCGCTCATCGGGCACTTCCGCGGCGGCATGGCGATGGCTGCAGTGCTGGCCTGCGCCGCGTTCGGCTCGATCTGCGGCTCCTCGGTCGCCACTGCAGCGACCGTGACGCAGGTCGCGCTGCCGGAGATGCGCCGGCACGGCTACTCCGGGCGCCTGGCTACCGCGACACTCGCCGCTGGCGGCACCCTGGGGATCCTGATTCCGCCCTCGGTGGTGCTGGTCGTCTACGGCATCCTCGCGGAGCAGAACATCGCCAAGCTCTTTGCCGCGGCGTTCATTCCCGGCTTCATCGCCGCGGGACTGTACTGCCTCGCGATCTTCATCTACGTGCGTCTGTTTCCAGGACACGGACCCGCCTCCGCGCGCCAGGGCGCGGCTGAGCGCCTGGCGATGCTGAAGGAAGTCTGGCCGGTGGCGGCGATCTTCCTGGTCATGTTCGGCGGCATCTATGGCGGCCTTTTCACGCCGACGGAGGGAGCCGCGGTGGGCGCGGCGGCGACGCTCATCACCGGCATCGCGAAACGCGAGCTCAACGCCGAGGGCGTGATGCAGAGCTTTCTTGGCACCGCCGAGACCACCGGCATGATCTTCATGATCTTCCTCGGCGCCGACCTCCTCAACTCGGCGCTCGCACTCTCGCAGATGCCGGCGAAGCTCGCCGAAGGCGTCGCCGCGAGCGACCTGCCGCCGGTGGCGGTGATCGTCGGGATCCTCGTCTTGTACGTGATCCTCGGCGCAGTGATGGACGAACTCTCGATGATCCTGCTCACCATCCCGATCCTGTTTCCCGCGGTGATGGGGCTGGAGCTCTTCGGGCTCGATCCCACGAGCAAGGCGATCTGGTTCGGGATCCTGGTGCTGTGCGTGGTCGAAATCGGGCTGATCGCGCCGCCGGTGGGCTTGAACGTCTACGTGGTGAACAGCTTCGCGCGCGACGTGCCGATGGCGGAGACCTACCGCGGCGTGATGCCGTTCCTTGCCGCCGACGCGGTGCGGGTGGCGCTCCTCGTCGCGTTCCCGTCGATCTCGCTCTGGCTGGTGGGGGTACTCACGTGACATGGACCTTTTGCGCGTGACTCCGCGCCGCAACTTGCTCGAAATTCCGCTCGACAATGTCAATGTCGAAGGGATGTCCGAGATTCCGTCGCCCGATGAAGTGCGCGCGCGTCTGCCGCTCACCCCCGCCGCGGCCGAGACCGTTCTCACGGGGCGTGAGACGCTGCGCGCGATCCTCGAGCGCAAGGACCCGCGCCTGTTCGTGGTCGTCGGTCCCTGCTCGATCCACGATCCGGATGCCGCGCTCGACTACGCGCGCCGCCTGAAGCGGCTCGCTGACGAGGTGCGCGACACGCTGGTGCTGGTGATGCGCGTGTATTTCGAGAAGCCGCGCACCGTGGTCGGCTGGAAGGGGTTTGTCAACGATCCCTTCATGGACGATTCGTTCCGCATCGACGAGGGCATCGCGCGCGCGCGCACGCTGCTCCTGCAGCTCGCCGAGATGGGTCTGCCGACCGGGTCGGAGGCGCTCGACCCGATCTGCCCGCAATACCTCGCCGAGCTCATTTCCTGGTACGCGATCGGGGCGCGCACCACCGAGTCGCAGACCCACCGCGAGATGGCGAGCGGGCTTTCGGCGCCGGTCGGTTTCAAGAACGGCACCGACGGCGGGCTCGAGGTCGCGATCAACGCCATCAAGTCAGCGGCGCTGCCGCACGGCTTTCTCGGCGTCAACCGGGCGGGCCGCACGAGCGTGATCCGCTCCAGGGGCAATCGCTACGGTCACCTGGTGCTGCGCGGCGGCGGCGGGCGGCCGAACTACGACAGTGTGAGCGTGCGGCTCGCCGAGCAGGGATTGGCAAAGGCGAAACTCGCGCCGAACATCGTCGTCGATTGCTCGCACGCGAATTCCCTGAAGGATCCCTCGCTGCAGCCGCTGGTATTCAATGACTGCACGCACCAGATCCTCGAGGGCAATCGCTCGATCGTGGGGATGATGCTCGAGTCGAACCTCGAGGCAGGCAGCCAGCCGATTCCCGAGGACCGCTCGCGGCTGCGCTACGGCGTTTCGGTCACCGACCCGTGCATCGACTGGCAGAGCACCGAAGAGCTGCTGCGCCGCGCGCGGCGCGATCTCGCGGCCGTCCTCGGGCAGCGGGTTTGAGAATGCCGGCGGATTGACTTCGCTCCGCGTGAACCCGATACTTCACGCGGCATCCCGCCCGCACCGTCGTCTTGCTCCCGGAGGAGGAACTCCAATGCGCATGATCCTGTCCGCCTTGTTCACGCTCACCCTGATCGCCGGTGCGGCGCCGGCCGCCGCCCAGGGCAATCCGATCAAGATCGGCGCCATATTGCCGCTCACCGGGTCGGGGGCTTCCTACGGCGTCTGGATGAAGGGCGGCGCCGAGATGGCCGCCGAGGAGATCAACGCCGCCGGCGGCATCGCGGGGCGCAAGCTCGAAGTCATCTACGAGGACCACGCCGCGGACGCCTCCAAGGCGGTCAACGCGATGCGGCGGCTGGTGGAAGTGGAAAAGGTGCCGTTCAGCCTGACCTCGTATTCGGCGCCGACGCTCGCCGTGCAGCCGATCGCCGTGCAGAACAAGGTCGTGCTGATGAATGGCGGGGGCCAGTCCGACAACCTCGCCAACAAGGATTACCTCTACAACAACATCCCGGTGGTGTCGAACGAGGTCGGCGTCATCGCCGAGTGGCTGGCGAAGGACAAGAAGCTCGGCAGTGCGGTGATGATCGTCGCCAACGACGAAGCCGGGCGCAACGCCGCCAAGACCTTCCGCGAAAAGTACAGCGCCGCTGGCGGCAAGGTGCTCGCCGAGGAGCAGGTCGCCCTCGATGCGAGCGACTTCCGTGCGCAGCTCGCCAAGCTCAAGGCGCGCGGCGGCGACCTGCTCTACGTGTCCTCCTACGGCCGCAACGTCTCCATCATCGCCGACCAGGCCCGTGAACTCGGCATCACGATCCCGATGGCGGGCACTTCCTGGATCCTGGTGCCCGAGACGATGAAGTCCAAGGGCGCAGAGGGAATCCTGACGACCCGGCTGCCGTTCGATCCGAATTCCGCGTTTGCCAGGAAGTTCAAGGAAAAGTACAAGACCGACGCCGGATTCTTCGCGGTGCAGTACTACAACGCCACACGGATCTTCGCCACGGCCGCCGCGGAAGCGATGAAGAAGGGCGGCGGGACGCTGAATGGGGAGGGAGTGAAGAACGCCATCGAATCAATACGCGCCTTCGACACCCTTTCGGGCAAGCTGGTGTTCCAGGCCAATCACGGCGCGGTCATGGACATCGAGGTGGGAACCCTCAAGGGCGGCAAGGTCGAAGTCGAAAAGATCATCAAGGCCGCCCCGTAGCCAGCCGGGGGGGCGATCCTGGATCTGTTCCTCCAGCTCGCGGCGACCGGCCTGGTCGTCGGCAGCCTGTACGCGCTGTGCGCCCTCGGCTGGGGGCTGATTTACGGCACGACCCTTCACTTCCACGTCGCGCACGGGGCGGTCTTTACCCTGGCCGCCTACTTCGCCTACGCAGGCCAGAAGCTGCTGGGCCTGCCGCTCGCGCTGGCGGTGGCCGGCGCCATTGTCGCGGCCGCGGGCTCGGGGCTGCTGATCGATCGCCTCATCTACCAGCCGCTCGAGCGCCGCGGCGCGCTTCGCACCACGCTGTTCATCGCGTCGCTCGGCCTGTTGATCCTGATCGAGAACCTGCTCGCCATCGTCTTCAAGCCCGATCCGCTGCGGCTGGACGTGGGCCGGCTCGCCGATGCGGTGCAGATCGGCCCGGTGTTCCTCACCTGGCTGCACCTGGTGAGCGTCGCGACCGCCGCATTCGCCTACCTGGGGTTGATGGCTTTCCTCAAGTATTCCCGCTGGGGCCAGGCCATGCGCGCGGTATCGTCCTCGCCCGAAATGGCGCGCACGGTCGGCATCGACCTGCGGCGCGTGCACCTGCTCACCTACGCCGTGGGCTCGGCCATTTCCGCACCGGCCGGCATCCTGGTGGCGATGGATGTGGGAGCGGATCCGTATCGCGGCACCACCTACGTGCTGCTTGCCTCGGTGGCGGTGATCATGGGGGGCATCGGCTCGATTCCGGGCGCGCTGCTGGGCGCCTTGTTCCTTGCGCTGCTGGAGAATCTCGGCGTCTGGAAAATCGCCTCGGAATGGCAATCGACGATCTCGTTCGGGGCCTTCCTGATCTTCATCGTGCTGCGTCCGCGCGGGATTTTCGGCCGCAAGATCCAGTCGGCGGAAATCTGAGCTCGCAGTGACCGCCTACCTCGCACACTATCTCGTGATGGTCGGGATCTACGCGATCCTCGCCGTCTCGCTCAATCTCCTGATCGGCTACTCGGGCATCTTTTCGCTCGCCCACGCGGCGATCTACGGCATCGGCGCCTACGCCTCAGCCCTCGTGGCACTGAAGCTGGGCCTGGGCTTCTGGGGCGGGCTGATCGTTGCGGCGGGCGTCGGCGCAATCGCCTCGGCGCTGGTGGCGATCCCGTCCCTCAGGGTCGCCGGCGACTACTATGTGGTGGCCTCCTTCGGCCTGCAGGTCGTGGTGCTCGCGGTATTCATGAACTGGACCGATCTGACCAACGGCCACGCCGGCCTGCCGGGAATACCGCGGCCGAACGTCTTCGGCTGGGTGATCGACGAGCCTTTCGAGTACGTTTTTCTGTCGGTGGCGTTCGCCGCGTTGACCTATGCGGTGTGCTGGCGGCTGACCAACTCCGCGTTCGGCCGGGTGCTGCAGGCGATCCGCGACGACGAGATTGCCGCGCAGGCGATGGGCAAGAACGTGGTGCAGGTGAAGATCGTGGTCGCCTCCATCTCCTCGGCGCTGGGGGCGATGGCCGGCAGCCTGTACGCCCATTACATCACCTACATCAACCCTTCGAGTTTCGCGTTGCATGAGTCGATCTTCATTGCGTCGCTCGTCATCCTCGGCGGCAGCGAGCGGCTTGCCGGCCCGATCGTCGGCGCCTTCGTGCTGCTGGCGATCCCCGAAGCGCTCAAGTTCCTCGCCATCCCGGATACGGTCGCGGCACCGCTCCGGCAGGTCATCTACGGCGCGCTGCTCGTCGCATTCATGCTGCTCAGGCCCGAAGGCCTCCTCGGCCGGGCGCGCGTGCAGTCCCGCGATGGCCGCTGAGGCAGAGACGCAGCGCGCGGCCGCGCCCGCCCCGATCATGGCGGTGCGGGGACTGGCGCGGGCCTTCGGCGGCATTCGTGCCGTCGACGAGTGCACTTTCGACGTGCGGCCGGGACTCATCACCGGGCTGATCGGGCCGAACGGCGCCGGCAAGACCACCGTGTTCAACCTGATCACCGGGTTTCTCAAGGCCGACCGCGGTTCCATCCTGCTGCGCGGCAAGGAGTTGCTCGGCCTCCCGCCGCACGAGGTGGAAAAGCGGGGCGTGGTGCGCACCTTCCAGCACCTGCGGCTGTGGAGCAAGATGAGCGTGCTGGAAAACGTGCTGCTCGGCTGCGCGACGCCGATGGGCGAAAGTGTCTTCAGCCTGTTCCTGCGCACGGCGGCGGTGCGCGCCGAGGACACCCGGGCGCGCGAGCGGGCAATGGAGGTACTCGAGTTTTTCGGCCTCGCCGGGCGCAGACACCAGCTCGCCGAGGACCTGGCGTACCCGGAGCAGAAGCTCCTCTCGATGGCGCGCATCTTCGCCACCGACGCCCCGGTGATGCTGCTCGACGAGCCCGCTTCGGGGCTAGACGGCGAATCGCTGCGCAGGATCGTCCCGCTGGTGAGGCGGCTGGTCGAGCACGGCAAGACCGTGCTGCTCATCGAGCACAACATGGAGTTGATTTCCGAACTCTCCGACGTGGTGGTGTTTCTCCACCAGGGCCGGGTGCTGGCGGCCGGCGCACCCGCGGACAATCACGCGCGACCCGGCGCTCACCGAGATTTATTTCGGCGTCTGACGATGGCCGCCATCCTGCTCGAATTGGAGGGCATCGAATCGGGCTACGGCAAGAAGACCGTGCTGCAGGGCGTCGCGCTGCGCGTGCACGAGGCAGAAGTGGTGACGGTGCTCGGCCACAACGGCGCCGGCAAGTCCACGACGCTGAAGACGATCCTCGGGTTGCTGCCCGCCCGCTCGGGCCAGGTGCGCTTCGCAGGCGAGCCATGGGCCAACGGCGATCCGGCCGACAACGTCCGGCGCGGGATGGCGCTCGTTCCCCAGGGTCGCGGCGTCTTCCCGGACCTCACGGTGATCGAGAACCTGATGCTCGGCGCCTACACGCGGCGCGACCCGCCGGCGACCGAGGCGCGGCTGCGCGAGGTGATCGAACTGTTCCCGCTGCTCGCTGAGCGCCGCGCGCAACGCGCCGGCACCCTGTCGGGCGGCGAGCAGCAGATGCTGGCCGTGGGCATGGCATTGATGCCGAGGCCCCGATTGATGATGATGGACGAGCCCTCCATCGGATTGGCCCCGGTGCTGGTACAGCGGGTGCTGGAGACGGTGCGCCAGATCAATCGCCGCTTCGGCACCGCGATCATTCTGGTGGAGCAGAACATCAAGACCGCGCTCGGCGTGGCCGACCGCGCCTACGTCATGAAGTCGGGCCGCGTCGTGCTCGAAAGACCCGCGGGCGAGCTGCTTGCCGCCCGGGATTCCTGGTGGGAACTGTACTGAGTTCGGCTTACCCCTCGGCGGTTTCCGCTTCCAGGGCCGGCGCGGGATTGCGCCGCTTCTCCGTCAATCCACCCTGATCTTCGCGTCGCGAATCAGCTCGGCCCATTTCTTCAATTCGCCTTTGACCACCCGGCCGAGCTCTTCAGGGGTGGAGCCCACGGTGTCGCCACCCTGCTCGAGCAGCTTTTGCTTCACATCCGGCAGCTGGATCACGTGCGCCATCTCCTTCTGCATTCGCGCCACGATCGCCGGGGGCGTATTCGCCGGCGCGAACAGCGCGTACCAGGAATCCACCTCGTAGTCCCGAATGTCCAGCGCCTCGGCGACCGTGGGAATCTCCGGCGCACCAGGGTTGCGCTTGAGGGTGGTCACCGCCAGCGCGCGCAGCTTGCCGGCGCGCACTTGCGATATGGCCGCAGGCATGGTGACGATGAGCAGCGGCACCTGCCCGCCGAGCGTGTCGGCGACCGCCGGCCCGCCGCCCTTGTACGGGACATGGACGATGTCGATGCCGGTCCTCAGTTTCAGCAGTTCGCCGGCGATGTGCGACGGCGTGCCATTGCCGACCGAGGCGAAATGCAGCCTGCCCGGCTGCGCCTTGGCCATGGCGACGACGTCCCGCATGCTCGCGATCGATGCGCCGGGGTAGGCCGCGATCAGCTGCGGCACGCTGACGATGAGGGTCACCGGGGCGAAATCGCGCTCGACGTCAAAGTTGAGCTTGTAGAGCAGCGGATTGATGGTGTGCGAGGAAAGCGTGAACAGGAAGGTGTAGCCGTCGGGCGCCGATTTCGCGGCCGCCTCGGTGCCTACCGCGCCGCCGGCGCCGCCGCGGTTCTCGATGACGATCGTCTCTCCGAGCGCCTCCGACAGGCGGTGCTGCACGATGCGCGCGATGACATCCGTCCCTCCGCCGGGCGGGTAGGGCACGATGAAGCGCACCGGCTTTGCGGGCCAATCCTGCGCCCACGCCGCAGTCGCGGCGAGCAGACCCAGCACTAGAACGATCCCTTTCCTCATTGCAGCCTCCTCAGAATTTCGCGCTTCCACATCATCTCCACGGTGGGTCTCGCCTTCCTCTTCTACGCCTTGCTGGCGGCCAGCAGTTCGAATTGCGCAGACAGCGCGGTCTGCACATAGCCATGTTCCGTCTCGACTTTCGTCAGGATCCTGCAGGCTTCTTCGGTGTCAGCGCGGCGCGCCGACGCCTCGATGTCCTCGCAATACCGGCTCAACACCTTCGCGCCGACGTTCGCGCTGCTCGATTTGAGCGAATGCGCGGAGCGTGCGATCTCCAGCGCGTCACTGGCGCGCGCCGCCTGCTTCAGCTTTTGCATGAGCTTCGGCGACTCGACCAGGTAGAGATTGATCACGCGGGCGAGCAGTTCGGGCACCTTGTTCAACTGGTCCAGCACCTGCCGATCGAGAACTTCGGCGGCTTTGGCGGGCGCCCGCGCCGCAAGCTCCGCGGCCGCCGATGGCGCGGACTCCGCCTGCGGCATCCAGCGATCCAGTATGTCCTGCAACGTCAGCATGCTGAAAGGCTTGCTCAAGTGGTCGTCCATGCCGGCGTTCAGACATTCTTCACGATCCTGCGCCATCGCATTGGCAGTCACTGCGATGACGGGCACGCGTCTGCCGATCGACGACAGCTCTCGTCCGCGGATTTCCCGCGTGGCATCGAATCCGTCCATCTCGGGCATGTGGCAATCCATCAGAATGAGATCGAACGCGTCTTGCGCGTGGGCATCCAGCGCTTCCCTGCCATTGTTGGCGACCGTTACGCTGTAGCCCTGGCTCTGCAGCATGCCAAGCGCAACCTGCTGGTTGATCAGATTGTCTTCCACCAGCAGGATATTGCCGCGCATTCCGGCCGGAACCGAATGCACGGGCTCGTACACGGCCTGCGCCGCGACAGTCTCCTGCAGCTGGCCGGCCATTACGTTTACCAGACATTCGTACAGCACCGACTGACGCACCGGCTTGGCGAGGCAGGCGTCGATACCCGCTTCGCGTGCATTCCTGATATCCACCTGGCGGCGGCTCAGCATGACCAGCCGCACCTTGGCGATGCCAGCGCTGGACCTGATCGTGCGCGCGAGCTCGAGCGCGTCCATGCCCGGCAGCGCCACATCGATGACTGCAATATCGAAGGGAGCGCCTCGTGCCGCCGCCTGGGCAAGCAGATCGATCGCCTGCGCCGGCGTTGCGGCGACCCGATTGGTCATTCCCCAGTTGCTCATCTGCGCGTGGAGGATGCCGCGATTGATGGCGGTGGATTCGACAATCAGCGCCCGCGCGCCCGTAAGCATGCCCATCGGGACCGTACGCGAGTCTTCCTGCGATAGCGTTTCCTGCTTTTCGAAGCTGCTGGTGAACCAAAACGTTGATCCGGCGCCGAGCGCGGATTCGACGTGAATGTCGCCGCCCATCATTTCCACGAGCTGCTTGCTGATCGCGAGGCCGAGCCCGGAGCCGCCGTGCTTGCGGGTCGTTGATCCGTCGGCCTGTGAAAACTCCTCGAAGATCCGGGATTGCGCTTCCAGGCTGACGCCGACACCGGTGTCGCTGACCTCGAAGCGCATCGTGACGGTCTTCGCGGTCTCCTCGACGCCGGCCACGCGGATCACGACCGAGCCATGCTCGGTGAACTTGATCGCGTTGCCCACCAGATTGGTCAGGATCTGGCCCAGACGCAGGGGATCTCCCCTGACGTGGGTAACCAGATCAGGCGGAATGCTGCAGGCAAGGTCCAGTCCCTTGACGTGGGCGCGCTCGGCCAGGAGTTCCACGATGTCTTCGAGCGTCCGGCGCAGATCCATGTCCACGTTCTCGAGCTCGAGTTTTCCAGCCTCGATCTTGGAGAAGTCCAGAAGGTCGTTGATGATGCCGAGCAGGTTCTGGCCCGAGCGCTGCACGGTCTCGGCGTACTTGCGCTGGGTGTTCGTGAGCCCCGTTTCCAGCAACAGCTCCGTCATGCCCAGAACGCCGTTCATCGGCGTGCGGATCTCGTGGCTCATCCTGGCGAGGAACGAACTTTTCGCGTGGCTTGCCGCTTCCGCAGCTTCGCGCGCCAGGCGCAGCGCTTCCTCGCTGCGCTTGCGCTGCGTGACATCGCGGGCTACTGCGATGCTGCCGATGCACTGGTTGGCATCGTCGAGCAGAGGCGCGACAGCAACCTGGATGTCGATCGCCGTTCCCGACCGGGTCATGGCTCTGGCCTCATAGGAGAATTTCTCCCCGCCCACCAGCCGCTGCCTGCGCGCTTGTTCCTCTTCCGGCGTCGACTCGCCCACGTTCAGCGCGCGCCCCACGGCCTCGGCCGGGGGGTAACCGAACATTTCGGCAGCTCCGGAATTCCAGCTCGTGATGGTGCCGGCCAGGTCCTTGGTCCAGATCGCTTCGCTGGACTGCTCGACGATGGTCGCCAGCAGCTTATTCTTCGATTCGCTCATCCCCAGCGAGGCGATCAGGCCTTCGATGTTGTTCGCCATGTTGTTGAAGGCTTCGGCGGCCGAGCTGACTTCGGGCGAACCTTCTGGTTCGATGCGCACCGCGTAATCGCCTTGACTGAAACGGTTCGCGCCTTCGGCAAGCATGCGCAGCGTTCCGAGGTTGCCGCGGAATATCAGCCAGATGAACTGCAGCATGAGGAACAGCGTCACGGCCACAATCTGCAACTGCTTGACGAACTGATTCCAAAGCCGGTTATAAGCCTTGGTCGTAGTCATCTCGCCATTGAGCCTTCCGTATCCCACGCCGCCCGCCGTGACCTCGATGAATTCTTCCGCGCGGTTGATCGCAGCAATGGCCGTGAACCAGGCCGGCGCGACGAGCGCATCCGGCCTGTCCTGGGCAACCAGCTTCCTGCCGTCCTTGTCGGTCCACTGGAAGCTGTCGACCTCGCCCTTCCTGACCTGGTTGTTCAGCAGCTGGCTGATCACGGCGTATTCACCGAGGATCGCCTGATCGGCAATCAGTGGCGCGATAAAGGCCAGCGTTTCGTTCAAGTCCCGCTGCAGCCGGGCAGAGTGCTCGGCGGCACCCTCCGCGACGAGCAGGTAGGTCTGCACGCCGCCCCCGGTGATGATCGCGGCTCCCACGGCAAGCATGAGGCGCGATACCAGCCCCCAATCCTTCCAGAATCGTGTCCCGCGCATGAAGCTCATCGTCGCCTCCCCGTGGCCTGCCCGGCGGGCTATTTGACCTGCGTGGTCTTGTAGAACCTGCGGTAGTTATCGTAGTCGCGGTCTTCGGCCGCGACAAAACCCAGTTCGCCGGTGCTCTTCAGCAGCTCGGCGCCGGCCCGCAGTATCTCGCGGCCTTCCGCGTCGTTGACCATGCCGACAAGCGCGGCCCTGACCGCAGCCACTTTTTCCCTGGGCACCTTGGGACCGGCCATGATGCACAGGTCCTGGTAGATCTCCGAAGTCCAGAGTGCGCGATACGCGAACGATTCGCGGCGCCCGTAACGCGCCATGACCGAGCTGTTGACTCCAGCGGCCGCCACCTTGTTGACCCTCAGTTGGGCAAACGAGGCTTCCTGGTTTCCCGTGAACACGACCTTGATGTTCACCTTGGCTCTCAGCAGCGCGTCATACGGCAGCCAGTAGCCGGTGAAGCCGTCTGGCGTGACGAAGGCGACATCCTTGCCACTCAGGTCCTGCAGTGCTTGAATCGGCGAATCCTCAGGCACCACGATCTGCGACCTGATGCCGGGGCCGGCGGGGCGTGCGATGACAGTCCAGCCGAGGCGGTCGCGTTCCGGGGTGAAGAAGTGATTGGTGTATTGAAAGTCGTAAGCACCCCTCTCGGCGATGGCGTTGCCTTCCTGGGCTGTCTTGGCCATCTTCAGTTCGAGCGGCACTCCGCTCTTCCTGCCCACGTGAGTGAAGATCGGGTTCCAGTACTGCGCGGTCAGTGCGACGCTGCGTTGATTCAGGACGTAGAAGGTGTACGCTTTCTGTGCCGCGACGCCCGGCGCGTGCATGGCGACTGCCGCGGTCAGAATCGTCGCGGCGCACATGGCTGCTTTTCGTATCATGGCTATCCTCATTGAACAGTATCGATCGGCCGGACCCTCAAGCCGCCACCTTCAGGAACAACATCGCGCCGCTGAGCACCAGCAGCGTGCCCACTACCTTCAACATGCCTCCACTGGTCAGGTCCGTATGCACCTTGTTGCCGGTGTACAGACCGACCGCCATGGGAACGAGTCCCAGGGCGTACGCGATCTGAAGCTTCGGATCGAGCAGCAGGCCGGCGAACAGGAACAATCCGAGCCGGAATCCGCCGTCGATGGCGATCAACCACGAGAAAGTGGCGCGCACTGCTCCTTTGTCCAGCAGGCGGCGCGTCAGGTACATGATGTAGGGCGGAGAGCCAGCGCCGAACAGCGCGCCGGCGGCGCCGCCGGTCAGTCCCGCGGGGATGGCCCACGCACGCGACAGCCGCCCCACGGGTTGCAGGCCGTAAATGTTGCGAAACCCGAAGAACATCGTGAAGGCGCCGAGCGTCAGCAGCACCGGAGTGGTGGGCAGCGTCAGCAGGGCGTAGGCGCCGACGCAGGCGCCCAGCATTCCGAACGGCAGCAGTATCTTGATCTCAGACCAATTCGCTTTCTTCACGTTGGTCCCGCCCAGAATCAGCGAGGCCGTGAAGTCGAGGGCGAGGACCAGCGGAACTGCAAACTGGAGCGGCTGCGACAGCGCCAGCAGCGGCACGGCGATCAGGGCCGAGCCGAAGCCGGTGATGCCGCGTATGAAGTACGCGCTCATTAGTATGAACAAGACCAGTACTATGTCAGCCACTACGGGTTCCTTGAATTGAGGGTCGCGCTACTATTGCCTCCAGGCTAGCTAGCAATTATCCAGTTTGCCTAATTTTGCAATTGAGCCCGGCATGTGTTTGTATATTATCGTAAATTCAGATGTTCGTAGCGGGCACGCAGGAGACACGCATGGCTGCTGTACTGGAGCTCAAAGTTCGTCCCCTTGGAGTATTTGGCGCCGAAGTCTCGGGTGTGGATCTCGCCCACGCCGGCAGCAGGGAGATCGACGCCATCAAGAACGCGTGGTACCGGCACGACGTGCTGTTGTTCCGGAACCAGCAATTGGCGGATGACGATCTGTTGTCGTTCTCGAGGCATTTTGGCACGCTTGACTCACCCCCGAACCAGGGCGCGGGGCGCAAGTCTCCCCCAGGCTATCCCGAGGTCTATATCGTCTCGAACGTGCGCGACGAGAAGGGCGAGCCGATCGGAGCGCTCGGCGATGGCGAAGCCGCCTGGCACACTGACATGAGCTATGCGGCGCAGCCGCCGGACGCGTCGATGCTGTATTCGCTGGAAATTCCGGCCCAGGGCGGCGACACCTGGTTCAGCAGCATGAAAGCGGCGCTCGCCAATATGCCCAAGACACTGGTCGAGCGGATCCGGAACCTGGATATCAAGCACGACGGCACCTACGATTCGGGCGGCTACGTGCGCAAGGGACTGACGCCCTCGAACGACCCTCGCACTTCCGTGGGTACTCCGCATCCGGTCGTCATCGAGCATCCGGTGTCGGGCGAACTCGCCCTCTACCTGGGCCGCCGGCGAAACGCTTACGTCATGGGACTCGAGGTCGCTGAATCGGAGCGCCTGCTGGACGAGATCTGGTCCTTCGTGGAGACCGCGCTCTACCGGCACCAATGGGCGCTGGGTGACTTGGTGCTCTGGGACAACCGCACCACCATGCATCGCCGCGACGCATTCGACCCCAAGGCGCGCCGCATCATGCACCGCACGCAGATCAAGGGCTCGGGCGCGCCAAGGCGGGCGGCCAGATCGGGTATGACGGGATAGCGGAGTCCGCCGGGCGGCTCGCGCTACGCGTGCTTCAGCGCCTCGAGCGACTGCGCGATCAGACTGGCACCGCCATCGAACTTGCGCTTCGCTTCGGCATAGTCTCCGGCCTTGGCGCTGCGCTCGATCTCGGCGAACAGATCGCCAAGCGCCCGGGCGCCGAGCTGGCGACAGGTGCCCTTCAGCGTATGGGCGGCGCGCACGGCGCCGCTGGCATCGCCGCGGACGATGCAAGCGGAGAATGCCGCGCCGAAGCCCGCCAGATCACCTTCGAGCTTGCGGACGAACCCGTGGAGCACGTCATCCCTTCCGGTGGCGAGCCCAATGCGCTTGATCTCATCGACGAGCGCGGGATCAAGCAACGGCATCGCACGCTCGTTCGCCGCCACGCCGGACGGTTGAGCCGCCGGGGTCGCGGGGGGCTGGTGGCCAGGCGCGGGCGCCGGGATCTTCGGCATTAACGGAATGTAGCGCCAATGCGGCGCAGCGCCTAGGTCTTCTCGCGCGCCCCGCGCAGGTCGTCGGCGCTGAGCGGGCCTGTAAAGTCCAGATCTTCCCCGCGGCGCTGCTGCGCCGCCTCGATATCCGCGACGAGGAAACTGCCGGTGAAATCGAGCTCGCTCTTGTCCGGCGCAGTCTCCACCGACTTGACCAGACCGCCCGTCTCCAGCTCCTTGAGGATCTCGTCCAGCGCGGCCTCTGACCAGCCGAGTTTCTCGCGGATGTCCTTCGGCGCGGTGTCGTGCGCCACAAAGCCGAGAACGCGCCGGCAGTCGAGCGGGACCAGGCTGTTCTGCGTGTCCCAGGCCCTGCGTCCGGCATCGGTGCGGCTGTAAAGGCGCGCCATGGCGGATATATTCTTCCGCCACAAAGCGGAAAGCAAGGGGCGGCCCGCCCCCGGGGGTCATCATCTGCAAGAAAACGGCGGCTAGAGCGCCTGCCGCGCGATGCGCATGCGCGTCTCGCGCATGTCGTCGCCGCGCAGTTCGCGCAGCGCGTAGCCGACGAAGCTCGACACGACTTCCTTGCGCCAGTAGAGGTCGAGGTCGGTGTTGTCCATGGGCTTGGCGCGCGAGGCGACGATGCGCGCCGGCCTCGGCGATGACCTCGTCGGTGAGCTTCTTGCCCTTCAGGAACTCGCCCGCCTTTTCCACCAGGAACGGGCGCGACGCCACCGCGCCCAGCGCGATCCGCGCCTCTTCGACCGTCCCATCCTTCGCCAGCTTCACCGCGGCCGCAACGCCGAGCATCGGGAAATCGAACGAGCCGCGGCGGCGCAGCTTCCAGTAGGTGCTCTTCCAGCCCTCCGGCGACAGCGCACTTCGGTCAGGATCTCGTCCGGCCGCGCGTCAGGTAGTCGATGCCGTCGTTTTGTAGAGCTCGGCGAGCGCCACTTCCCGCTCGCCCTGCGACGAGACGAGTTTCACCTTCGCGCCCAGCGCGATCAGCGCGGGCGCGGTGTCGGTCGAGGACACCGCGACGCAGCGCTTGCTCGCGGTCGCCACCCAGCAGGTCTCGCCGTCCTTCTTCAGGCAGAAGTCGATCGCCTTGCGCCACTCCTCGTTCTGGTTGTAGTAGTTGCAGCGCGTGTCCAGGCACAGGTTGCCGCCGAGCGTGCCCATGTTGCGCAGGTGCGGCGTGGCGACCTGCGCCGCCGCCTGCCACAGCGCCGCGGTATTTCTCGCGCACCTGCGCGGAGTCGACGACTTCGGTCAGCGTGAGGCCGGCGCCCAGGCGTGCCGTTCGATCCTTCGCAGTTCCTTCACCTTGCGCAGCGACACCAGCGTCTGCGGCGACTGGTGGCGGCGCTTCATGTTCGGGCAGCAGGTCGGTGCCGCCGGCGATGAGCATCGCCGCGCGGACCCTCGCCCGCCAGGATCTGCGCCGCCTCCGCGACCGTGCGCGGCGCGCGATACTCAAACCACGGCAGGCGCATCATGCGGCTTTCCTGCGCTTCCCGGTCCTTCCCTCCTTGCCGTCGCCGCCTTCCCAGGGCGGCAGCACGAAGATCGGTTCGCGGATAGGGCACCGCGGGGAAGCTCTCCGGGCCCACGCGCGGGTTCTCGCCCTTCGCCTTCTTCTCCAGCGCGCGCAGCACCTTGTCCGGCGTGATCGGAATCTCGTCGATGCGCACGCCGACCGCGTCGTAGATCGCGTTCGCCACCGCCGGCATCACCGGCAGCAGCGGCCCCTGGCCGACTTCCTTCGCGCCGTACGGGCAGTTCGGATCCGGATCCTCGATCAGCGCGACCTCGACCTCCGGCATGTCGAGCGAGGTGAGGCTCTTGTAGTCGAGCATCGAGGGATCGCGGTGCACCAGCGCGCTCGGAGAGCTTGGGCGGCAGGCGGCGGAACGCCTGCTCCTCCATCAGCGCCTCGCCCAGGCCCATGTAGACGCCGCCGATCACCTGGCCGCGCGCGAGCACGGGATTGAACGCGCGGCCGATGTCGTGCGCGATCCAGATCTTCGGCACGTGATCCAGCCGGTGTGCTCGATCGACCTCCGTCTCGACCACGCAGGCCGAGAAGCTGTAGGCGGGCGACGGGCCGACGCCCGCGCCCTTGTACTTGCCCGGCGGCCTTGGGCGGCGAGTAGGAGCCGACCGCGGCCAGCGTGCCGAACTTCGCTTCCGCCAGCGCCACCGCCTCGACGAAGCTCATGCGCGTTGCCCGGGTTCTCGGCGGCGAACACCGCGCCCTGCGAGAACACGACGCGCTCGGGCAGCGTGTCGAGCTGCTCGGCCACGGCCGCCGCGAGCTGCTCGCGCACGCGCGCCGCGGCCTGCAGCGCGGCGTTGCCCATCATGATGGTGACGCGGCTCGAGTAGGAGCCGAGGTCGATCGGCGTGATGCCGGTGTCGCCGGTGACGCAGCGCACGTCGCCGGTGTCGACGCCGAGCGCCTCCGCGACGATCGCCGCGAGCACGTCGTCCGAGCCCTGCCCGATCTCGGTCGCGCCGCAGTACACGGTCACCTGCCCGCTGCGGTCGAGCAGGAGCTGCACGCCCGAGTGCGGCATCTTGTTCCAGTAGATCGACCACGCCCGCGCCGCACATGTAGGTCGCTGCAGGCGAGGCCGACGCCGCGCCCGTGCGGCGAGCTTGCCGTGCCTGTTCCTTCCAGCCGGACATCTCGACCACCTTGCGGATGCATTCGGCGAGGCCGGTGGAGCCGACGCGCAGCCAGCTCGCGGTGAGCGAATCGGGCTTGGTGACCATCGTTCAGGCGCAGCTCGGCCGGATCGAGGCCGAGCTTCTCGGCGATCTTGTCGAGCTGCACTTCCTGGCCGAAGCGCGGCTGCGGCGTGCCGTGGCCGCGCTTGGGGCCGCAGGCCGGCTTGTTGGTGAACACGCGGCAGGCCTCGAACTTGAAGCGCGGCAGCTCGTAGGTGACCGGCGTCAGCACGCCGGTGTAGAAGGTGCTCGCCGGCCCGTGCGAGCCGTAGCCGCCGCCGTCGAGCAGCGTCTGCAGGTGCATGCCGGTGAGCTTGCCGTCCTTGGTCACGCCGGTGCTTCATCTTCATCAGCACCGGGTGGCGGCCGCGGTGCACGTAGAACACTTCCTCGCGCGTGAGGCAGATCTTCACCGGCCGGCCGAGCATCAGCGCCGCCTTGCACACCACGAACTCGTGGCCGCCCGGATCGCACTTGCCGCCGAAGCCGCCGCCGTTCGGCGTGGCGATGACGCGGATCTGCGCCGCCGGCATCTGCAGCACGCGCGCGAGCTGGCGGTGCAGGTAGTGCGGATTCTGCGTGCTGGACGAGAGCAGCAGCTTGCCGTCGCCGTCGAGCGAAGGCGAGCGAGGCCTGCTGCTCCATCGGCAGGTGCGTGTTGCCCTCGTAGAAGAACAGGTCCTCGAAGACGTGGTCCGATTTCGCCAGCGCCTCCTCGACGTCGCCGAACTCGTAGGACTGGTTGCGGTGGATGTTGCCCTGCTCGCCGTAGTCGTGGATGCGCGGCTCGGGATTGCGCGAGGCCCTCCTCGGGCGAGGCGACGGTCGCGAGCGGCCGGTACTTCACCTCGATCAGCTCGAGCGCCTCGACGGCGGTCTGCTCGTCTTCGGCGATCACCGCCGCGACCGGATCGCCGACGTAGCGCACGCGCTCGGGCGCGAGCGGATACTCGTCCTGCGACACCGGCATGATGCCGAAGGGCACCGGGAAGTCCTTGCCGGTGAGCACCAGGTGCACGCCGGGATGCGCTTGCGCGCGCGAGACGTCGATCGACTCGATGAGCGCGTGCGGATGCGGCGAGCGCAGCAGCTTCGCGTGCAGCATGCGCGGCAGCGATCAGGTCGTCGGCGAAGCGCAGCCTGCGCCGGTGACCTTGGCGCGGCCGTCGACGCGGCGGCGCGGCTTGCCGATGACGTCGAAGCGGTCTTCTGGCGCGGCTTTTCGGGCGCGTTCATGGCTTCGCCTCTCGCAGGGCGCGCGCCGCCTCCTCGACCGACTCGAAGATCTGCTGGTAGCCGGTGCAGCGGCACAGGTTGCCCGGACAGCGCTTCCTTGATGCGCTCGCGGCTGGGCTCGGGCTCGCGGTCGAGCAGCGCCTTGGCGGTCATCAGCACGCCCGGGGTGCAGTAGCCGCACTGCGAGCCGCCGAGGTCGGCGAACGCCGCCTGCAGCGGGTGCAGCTCCGGGCCGCGCGCCAGGCCCTCGACGGTCTGGATCTCGCGCCCCTCGCACTCGAGCGCGAGCACCAGGCAGGAGAGCAGCGGCTCGCCGTCGACCAGCACCGCGCAGGCGCCGCATTCGCCCAGCTCGCAGCCGTGCTTGGTGCCGGTGAGGCCGAGGTCCTCGCGCAGCACTTCGAGCAGCGTCTTGTAGGGATGGAAGAGCACCTCGTGCTCCTCGCCGTTGACGCGCAGCTTCATGCGCACCCTGTTCATGCCAGTCCTTTCACCAGGTAGTCGGCCAGGCCGTCGGCGATCTCGTCCACGCCCTGCGGACCGTCGGGCCGGTACCAGCGCGCGGTCCAGTTGACCGCGCCGAGCATGGCGCGCGTCACCAGCGCCGCGTCGCAGCGCGCGAATTCCCTGCTCTTCACGCCGGCGGCGACGATGGCGCGCACCGCGCGCTCGTAGGCGTCGCGCTTCTCGATCATCTGTGCGCGCATGCGCTCGGGCAGCGCCTCGACGTCGAGGTGCGCGGTGGCGCCTTCGGTCTCGTCGAGCATGCTGTGCACGTGCGCGCGCAGCACCGCGCGCAGGCGCTCGGCCGCCGAGCCGGACGCCTGCCGCGCCGCCTCGAGCATGCGGTCCACGGTCCGCTCCTGGCAGAACAGCAGGATCTCGTCCTTGCCGCTGAAGTAGTGGTACAGGTTGCCCGGCGAGAGGCCGGCTTCCTCGGCGATCTCGCGCATGCCGGCGGCGGCCACGCCGCGCCGGCGGAACACGCGCGCCGCAGCGCGCAGGATGTCCAGGCGTCGCGCCTCGTTTCTCTGGCGCACGCGCGCCGAGGCCTGCCGGACCGAACCAAGGTTCAAGACTTGAACCATGGTTCAAAGTCTAGGCCGAAAGACCCGCCGCGTCCACCTGTTTCATGAACCGGGGAGCCATGTCGCGCAGCCGCTCCGGGCTCATGCGGCCGCTGCGGGTCATGTAGTCGAAAGCGAGCCCCAGGGCGATCATGACGCGCCATGCGGGCGGGAAAAGTCTCGTACCAATAAGAACTTGCGCTCGCCGCGGCGAAGAGCTTCTCCACCACCGGCCGGCGCTCGCGCTCGAAAGCCGCGAGCGCCGCCGGCACGTCCTCCCCCGCTTCGCCCAAGGCGCCATCGAGCGCGATGGCGTCCTCGAAGGCGAGGCGCGTCCCCGAGCCGATGGAAAAATGCATGCTGCGCAGCGCATCGCCGATGAGCACGGCGTTGCCTGCCGACCAGCGGCGGTTGTGAAGCAACGGGAACTGGCGCCAGAGCGACTTGTTCGACACCAGCGCCTGCCCGCCGAGGTCCGGCGCGAACACGCGCTCGCAGTAGGCGCGCGACCCGGCCTCGTCCATGCGATCGAGCCCCGCGCGCTGCCAGGTTGCCGCGTCGCATTCGACGAGGAAGGTGCTCATCTGCGGGCTGTAGCGGTAGTGGTGGGCGACGAAGGCACCTTGCTCACTCTCGCGAAACGTGAGCGTCAGGCACTCGAAGCGCTGCGCGGTGCCGTACCAGACGAACTTGTTGGTGAGCCATTCCACCTGCGGTTCGAAGCCGCGCGCCTCGCGCACCACCGAGTTCAGGCCGTCGGCGCCCACGACCAGGTCTGCCGCGGGCGGCCTGTCGAGGCGGAGGCCGAAGCGGAGATCCACGCCGGCTTCCAGGCACAGCCCCTGCAGGAAGCGCAGCAGGTCCAGCCGCCCGATGGCCGAGAAACCGTTGCCGTCGATGTCGACCGCCTTGCCGCGGTGCACGATGCGCTGCATCGGCCAGGATTCCATGCGCGCCGCGAGCCCCGCGTGCAGGTCGGGCGCGTCGCGCTCGAGAAAGGCGAGCGCGCCCTGCGAGAACACCACGCCGAAGCCGAACGTGGCGTCGGCGGGGTTCTGCTCGTGGACCTCGATGCGCCAGCGCTGGATGGCGCCGCTTGGCGAGGAGCGAGAACAGCAGGCCGGCGGGGCCGGCGCCGAGGACGGCGACGTGCATGCCGGGCGGGTGCAGGCTACTTGTAGCGGTACACCACCAGCTTGTCGGCCGCCGACTCCGGCGTCCACACCTCGCCCTTGCGCCCGTGGATCTGGCGCACGTTGGCGGTCGGGGTCGAGGACCTGTAACTCTCGAACTGCTGCGTCGCCGGGTCGAAGCGCAGCATCGCCTGCGCCGACCACTCCGCCACCCACACCTTGTCCGTCTCGTCCACGTAGACGGCGTACACCTGCGGGCTCGCGCCCGGCGCCTTCCACTGCGCCCAGGCGCCGGTCTTCGGGTCGTAGCGGCTGAGCTGCCCGGAATTCCATTCGGCAACCCAAACGAGCCCCTTCGAATCCGACCACACGCGGCGCGCGCCCTGCCCGCGCGTCGGCGGCTCGATCACGGCCGCCTTGCCGCTCGCCGCGTCGATGCGCGCGATGTGCGAGCCGGCGAGCGAGGCGTAATAGACCGTGCCGTCCGGCGTGGCGTGGATGCCGTAAGGGCCGCGCCCCTTCGGCGCCTCGAAGACTTTCAGGTCCCCGCTCTTCGGATCGAGGCGGCCGTAGTAGCCGCTTTGCCCGGTAAACCAGTGGATGCCGGCCTTGTCGAAGATCGCCGTGTTGAGGTTGGCGTAGCCGGTGCCCTCGGGCAGCGGCCAGGATTTCACCGCGCGCGTCTTCGGGTCCACGCGCACGATCGCGTTCTGGCCGCTGTCGGTGAGCCAGGGCGCGCCGTTCGCATCGAGGATCACGCCGTGCGGCGATGATCTCGAGCCGAGCGGGATCATCTCGACCTTGCCGGTCTGCGGGTCGAGGCGTCCGAGCTCCCCGCTCCTTTGCGCCGAGAACCACACCGGGCCGCCGGGCGCCGGATCGGCCCACACGTCGTGCGCGCCGACGCGCGGCGGCAGCGGATACTCCTGCACCGAGACTTGCGCGCCGGCGGCGCCCGCCACCAATGCCAACGCCAGTGCGGCGAGGACTCTCATGCCCTAGGGGAGCTGGATCTTGCCGCCGCCGGGCATGCCGCCGCCGGCCGGCGGCAGGCCGCCCTGCGGCACGACGATGGACGAGGCCGCCTGGCGGCGCAGCTCCTGCAGCTCCCTCATGGTGCGATCGATCGCCTCCTTGGCGAGATCGCCGAATTTCTTCGCCGCCTCCTCGAGCGTGGCGGCCGGGATCTCGAACGCGATCGGCAGCGTGCCGACCTGCTGCATCATCACCTGCGTCTCGCCCACGTAGAGCACCGGGCGCGCGACGTCGATGGTGGCGTCGGGCTTCACCGGCGTGAGGCGCCGGATGGTGCCGATGCGCCGGTCGGTGAAGACCTCTTCGAGGTAGAGCGCCGCCGGATCCATGCTCGGATCCATGCCGCGCCGTTCATTGGGCTGTGCCATGTGCTTCCTTCCCGTTAGCGGAACATTTCGCGCAGTTTAACCTTCCAGAACTTCCCGGTCGAAGTGCGCGGGATCGCCTCGAGGAACTCGAAGCGGTCCGGCAGCTGCCACTTGGCGAACGCCCCGGCGAGGTGCGCGCGCAGCTCCTCGGGGCTCGCCTTCCTGCCCTGCTTGAACACCACGCAGGCGAGCGGCCGCTCGCCCCACTTCTCGTCCTGCACGGCGATCACCGCCGCTTCCTGCACCGCGGCGTGGCCCATCAGCCGGTTTTCCATGTCCACCGAGCTGATCCACTCGCCGCCCGACTTGATCAGGTCCTTGGTGCGGTCGGCGATGCGCAGGTAGCCGTTGGGATCGATCGAGGCCACATCCCCGGTGCGCAGCCAGCCGTCGGCAGTGAACTTCTCCGGCTCGGGCGGCACTTCGTGGTAGCTGCCAGTGATGAATGGGCCGCGCACCTGGATTTCGCCGACTGCGACGCCGTCCCAGGGCTGCTCCGTGCCGTCGTTGCCGATGATGCGCAGTCCCACGAGCGGCACCGGCACGCCCGCCGAAGCGTAGCGTTTGAACTTCTCATCCTCGGAGAGCCCCTGCAGTTCCGACTTCACGTAGGCGACAGTGCCGAGCGGGCTCATCTCGGTCATGCCCCAGCCCTGCGTCACCGCCGCGCCGTGCTTCGCATACGTGCGGATGAGCGCCTCGGGCATCGCCGCGCCGCCGACCAGCATGCGCACGCCCGGCGGCAGCTTGTACTTCTTCGGGTCCGACTCGAGCAGCTGCGCCATGCTCATCCAGATGGTCGGCACGCCGAGCACGTAAGCTTGGCTGTTCCTTCGACATCAGGTCGAGCAGGTCCTCGGGGTGCAGATGCGGCCCCGGGAACACCATCTTTACGCCGAGCATCACGCAGGCATAGGGAATGCCCCAGCAGTTGGCGTGGAACATCGGTGTCGCGGGCATCACGCTCGACTTTGCCGACAGGCCCCAGTAGTCCGGCAGCGTGCCCACCAGTGTGTGAATGATGGTCGAGCGATGCGAGTACACCACGCCCTTCGGCCGGCCCGTGGTTCCCGAGGTGTAGCACATGGACACCGGGTCGTTCTCGTCGTGCGGCACGTAGTCGAACTTCTCCGGCGCGCTCGCGAGGAAATCCTCGTAGCTCTGGAACTCCCGCGGCACGGCCTTGCCGCTGAAGGGAAATACGATCACCTTCTCGAAATTCACCTTGCCGCGGAACTGCTCGTAGAGCGGCAGCAGGATGTCGTCGACGATGAGGAACCGGTCCTGCGCGTGGTTCGCGATCCAGGCGATGTCTTCCGGCGACAGGCGCAGGTTGAGCGTGTGCATCACGCCGCCCGCGGCGGGGATGCCGAAATAGCATTCGAGGTGGGCGTGGTGGTTCCAGCAGAGCGTCGCTACGCGCTCGCCCTTCTTAAGGCCTGCGGCGAGTAACGCGCCAGCGAGCAGGCGCGTCCTGTTGTAGTACTCCTTGAACGTATGCCGCCTGAGCGACTTGTCCGGCAGCCGGCTGACGATGACCGACTCGCCGTGCAGGCGGCCGGCGCGCTCGAGCAGGTCGTTCAGCGACAGCCCGTCGCGCATCATGGTGGAACGCATCGCACTCCCCTCCTCGGGGACTAGTTTAGCTTGCGCGCGGCGGCCAGCGTGAGCTCGATGAGTCTCCTCTGCGCGCGGCTGCCGCCGATGCGTTCGTGCTCCGCCATGTGCGGCTCGATCAACGCGATCGCCTTGGCGTAGTCCTTGTGCGCGAAGGCATCGAAGCCTTCCACCAGCGCCGGGACGATGGGGCCGGCGAGGAGCTTGCCGGCTTTCTCGCGCTCGCGCAGCTGGCCGAGGAGCGTTTCCAGCGCAAGCTCGTCGCCGGTGGCGGCGTAGGCCAGCGCCTTGTGCACATCGGCGAAGGCGACGCCGGCGGCGGGAAAGTTCTTCGTCGCCGTACTGCTTCACCTCGTGCCAGCGCTCGGCTTCGTGCTGGCGGCCCGCGAGCTCCGCTCGCCAGAGGAATGCGGCGGCATCCGACAGCACGTTGATGGGCGGGCCCCAGGCTCCTCCCGGATGCACGCCCTTGAGGTAGGTGCGCATCGCGGCATCGTGATCGCCCAGCTCCATCTGCCAGAGCGCGATGTGCCAGCTGATGTGGCAGTGGAGCAATCCTTCCCTCGGATAGTCGGGCAGCCATTTCTGCAGGAACTTCAGTCCGGCTTCCTTTTCGCCGGCTTCGTAGTGCACGTGCGCCTTCACGTGCGCGCCGTGTGCGCTCCTCGGGTCGAGCTCCATCGCGCGCTCGATCGTCTTCCGCGCGCGCTCGATGTCGCCGGTTTCCACGCGCGCGAAGGCGAGCTGGGTAAGAAAGAACGGATCCTCGTCCCAATGCGGCGCGAGTTCTTCCAGGAGTTGCCGCATCTCCTGCTCGCGCCCTTTGCGGCCGGAAAAGCCGATCAGCCCGAAGACGCCGCAGCATGGCGCGAGCACCATCGCGTCGCGCGGGTACTGCTTCAGGTGCTCGCGCGCGAGGGCGTAGGCCTTGGCCGAGCCGCCTTCGATGGTGAGGACGACGACTTCGACGTTGTTCTTCTCGCGCTGCGGCAGGTTCTTCGCCAGCTCGCGCGCCATCAGCGCGGCGGCCTTCGCTTCGGGCATCTTCGCCATCATGAACAGCGCGCGCGCCTCGCCGGCGTGGGCGAGCGCGAAGCGGGGATCCTCAGCGACGGCCCGCTGAAAGGACTTCTCGGGGTCTGGCTTGCCGCCAGCAGCAGCGCCAGCGCCCTCGCGATAAGCGTCACGCGCCTTCTGCGACTGCGTGGAGAGCGCGAGTTCGCTCACCCGCGCAGCTTGAACCGCTGGATCTTCCCGGTCGCCGTCTTGGGCAGGTCGGTGGCGAACTCGATCCAGCGCGGATACTTGTACGGCGCGAGCTTCGCCTTCACGTGCGCTTTGAGTTCCTCGTCCGTCGCCTTCGCGCCGTTCTTGAGCACCACGTAAGCCTTCGGCTTCACCAGCTTCTGCTCGTCTTCCTTGCCGATCACCGCCGCCTCGAGCACCGCCGGATGGCTCACCAGCGCCGCCTCCACCTCCGCCGGCGACACCCAGATGCCGCCCACCTTGAGCATGTCGTCGGTGCGCCCGCCGTAGACGTAGAACCCGTCCGCGTCCTGCAGGTACTTGTCGCCGCTCTTCGTCCACGCCCCCGTGAAGGTAGAGCGGCTCTTCGCGCGGTTGTTCCAGTAGTACATGGCGCTCGTTGTGCCCGAAATCTCCAGCTCACCCAGCTCGCCCTGCTTCACCAGCTCGCCCTGCTCGTCCACCAGCCGCAGCTCGTATCCCGGCACCGCCTTGCCCGTGGTGCCGTAGCGGAAGTCCCCCGGCCGGTTGGAGAGGAAGATGTGCAGCATCTCGGTGGAACCGATGCCGTCCAGGATGTCGAGCCCCGTCTTCTCCTTGAATCCCTTCGAGATCTGCGGCGGCAGCGCCTCGCCCGCCGATATGCAGATGCGCAGCGCCAGCGCCTCCTTCTTCGGGAAATTCGGGTCGGCGAGCATCGCGGCGTAAAGCGTGGGCACGCCGTAGAACAAGGTCGGCTTCCGCTCGGTCAGCCGCTTGAACACCGCGGCCGGCGTAGGCCGCTCCGCCATCAGCACCGCCGTCGCCCCCACGGCGAGAACGAACGACAACGAATTCCCCAAACCGTAGGCGAAGAACAGCTTCGCCGCGGAGAACACCACGTCCGACTCCGCGATCCCCAGCACGCCGCGCGCGTACAGCTCCGCCGTCTCGATCATGCTCGAGTGCGCGTGCACGGTGCCCTTCGGCATGCCGGTCGAGCCCGAGGAATAGAGCCAGAAGCAGGCGTCGTCGCGCGTGGTCGGCGCCGGCTCGAGCCGCGGGCTGCCTTTCGCGAGGACGTCGTTGAACGACGATCCTGAAACGATGACGTGCTTGAGGAACGGCAGAGCGTCCAGGACCGGCTTGAACTGCGGCAGCAGCGCCTCCGACACGACGAGCGCCTTCGCCCGGCTGTCGGACAGCATGTACTGGTAGTCCTTGCTGGTGAGCAGGGTGTTCACCGCCACCGGGATGATCCCGGCGCGGATCGCGCCGAGGAACGCCACCGGCCAGTCGGCGGTGTCGTGCATCGCGATGAGCACGCGGTCTTCCATGCGCAGGCCCATCGCCAGCAGGCCGCTGCCGAAGCGGTTCACGCGCTCGGCGAGCTGCGCGTAGGTCACCGAGCCGGCGTCGTCGTGGAACGCGACCTTCGCGCCGCGTCCCGCCTGCAGGTTGCGCTCGATCAGGTCGTAGGCCGCGTTGTACTCGCGCGGCACCTCGATGCGCGGCGGCACGCTGCTATGGTCGGCGCTCGACAGATGCACTATTTCCCCCCGTGGACCCTGCGGAGGGATTGTTCGCGTCCACGCCGAGGCCGTCAAGGAGTACCTCGCGCACGAACTGCTGCGCCAGCGGCGCGAGCTCCCGGCCGCTTGCATGCGCCAGGCTCCACTGGCGGTATGGCGCATCCCCGGGCGCCTCGTCGTCCAACGCCATCAGGTACACATCGTCCTCGCCGCGCGCCATGCGCCCGAGCAGTTGCGCCCGCTCGGCGACGTGCAGGCTCGCCTGCACGCCCGGATGGCGCGCGCAGAACTCCGCCAGCAGGCGCGCCGCGCTCTGGCGCGCGGCCGGTGCGGCAGCGATGCGCAGCACCTCGGGCGCCGGATTGCGCACTGCGGCGAGCCGCTGCTCGGCCCGCTCCAGCACGCCGAACAGTTCCGCGCACACCTCCTGCAGCTCGCGCCCGGCGGTTGTGAGTACTAGTCCGCGCCCCTGCTGCTCGAACAGGGTTGCGTCGAGGGTCTGGGCGAGCTTCTTCAGTTGGGTGGAGACGGTGGGCTGCGCGAGGTGAAGCGCTTCGGCGGCGCGCGTGACGCTGCCAAGGCGCGCGACCGCCTCGAACACCATCAGCTGCGGGAAAAGGCCGTGCCGGAAAAACCGGCGCAAGGCGGAACGGGGCATGCCTGCTCCTTCGTCGAGTCCTGAGGTCTGGCCGCGCCAACTGGCGGGGCCGGGCCCGAGGTCTCGCTTGCAGCTTTGCGCTGCCCATGCGACCGGGGACGAATCCCGGATTGACGATCGCACGCGAAGAAGCTACTCCCCTGCGGGTACTGCGGTACGGAGCATACCAGATGCCGGGCGAACCGCACCTATCGCGATTCGCAATGGATCGCATCGCATTTCTTCAATTTTCTTCAGGCCCGGCCACCGCCAGACTGCGCCGCAACACAAGGGAGGACGCATGGACCTGTTCATGACCGCGGAGTTCTGGTCGGCGCTGGCGGCGATCGTGGTGATCGACCTGGTGCTGGCCGGGGACAACGCCATCGTCATCGCGCTGGCGGCGCGCAATCTGCCCAAGGTGCACCAGCGCAAGGCTATCCTGTGGGGCACGGTCGGCGCCGTCGTGGTGCGCACGAGCCTCACGGTAGGCGTGCTCTGGCTGCTCCAGGTGCCCGGCCTGATGCTCGCCGGCGGTGCACTCCTGGTGTGGATCGCCTACCGCCTGCTGACGGGAGACGACGGCGGGCGCGAGCACGACGTGGCGCCGGCGGCGAGCTTCTGGGCCGCCATGCGCACCATCGTCATCGCCGACGCCGTGATGGGGCTGGACAACGTACTCGCGGTGGCAGGTGCGGCGCACGGCTCGATCCTGCTGGTGGTGCTCGGCCTGCTGATCTCGATCCCCATCGTGGTCTGGGGCTCGACCCTGATCCTGCACTGGCTGGAGCGCTTCCCGAGCCTGCTCTACGTCGGCGGCGCGGTGCTCGCCTGGACCGCGGTGAAGATGATCACCGGCGAGCCCTTCCTGCAGGAACTGCTCGAAGGCCGGAGCGGATTGATCAACGTACTTTATGTCCTCGTGGTCGGCGGCACGCTGGGCCTCGCCTGGCTGCGCAATCGCCGTGCACTCACCGCAAAGGAGATCCTGTCGTGAAAATACTCATCCCCGTGGATGCTTCGCAAGCGGCGCTCGCGCCGGTCGATCACGTCGCCGCGCTCGTGCGCCGCGGCGTCAAAGCCGAGGTGCTGGTGCTCAACGTGCAGCGACGCTTCCCGCAGCACATCGCGCGCTTCACGCGCAAGGCCGACCGCGACGACCTGCGCGCCGAGCGCAGCCGCGCCGCGATGGCCGAGGCCATCGAGCGCCTGTCGCAGGCCGGCGTGCCCTTCCGCGCGATGACGGAGCTTGGCGTGCCGGCGGAGCGCATCGCCGCCGTGGCCGAGCGCGAGAACGTGGACGAAGTGATGATCGGCGTCGGCCGCCACCCGGCCTGGCTGCGGTGGGTGAATCCGTCCATCGCGCAAGGCGTGATGGAACTGACCGACATCCCGGTCACGGTGCTGGCGCGCGGCCGCGCCGGGGCGTTCGAGCGCTTCGCGCTGCCGGCGGGCCTCGCCGGCCTCGCCGCCCTGCTCTACGCCGCCGAGTAGGCCTCGCGCAGTTTCTCCACCCACGCCTGCGCCCACTCCACGGCGATCTCCTCGGGCAGCGTGCCGCTCGAGGCGTCGTTGGCGTAGCGCTCGCCGATGCGCTCGGCGCCGAGGCTCTGCAGGATCTCGTCGAAGCGCTTGCCGCCGAAGTTGTAGGTCTCGGCGTAGGTGCGGTCGCCCAGGCCGAAGACGCCGTAGCGCACCCCCGCCAGGTCCGGCTTCTGGGTGCACAGCGCCTCGTACAGGGCCTTGGCGTTGTCCGGCACGTCCCCCTGACCGTAGGTCGAGGTGCAGATCAGGTAGGCCGCCTCGCGGTCGTCGAAGACCGTCGGGTCGAGCTTGTCCATGAGGAGCGTGACGACCTGGACGTCGTCGCCGTCCAGGGCGAGCTCCATCTCCTGGGCGCACATCTGCGCCGTGCCGGTCATGGTGCCGACGAGGATGTTGATTTTCATGCGGCGCACACTATAATGCAGGCTCTCTCATCTCGCAAGCACTATAACTCATATCCCGCCATGGGCGCTCCGCCGAGCACGCTGCAGCGCGAAGACCAGGCCGAAGTCGCCTACCTCGGGCGCCTCGGCGACCGCGTGCGCGCCTGGCGCGCCGCGCATGCCATGACGCGCAAGAGCCTCGCCCTCGCCTCGGGCGTGTCCGAGCGCTACCTCGCGCAGCTCGAGGCCGGCCAGGGCAACATCTCCGTGCTGCTGCTGCGCAAGCTCGCGCACGCCATGCAGGTCCCGGTCGAGGTGCTGGTGCGCGAGCACGGCGCGGCGGCGCGGGATGCGCGCATCGCCCTCCTCGGCCTGCGCGGCGCGGGCAAGTCCACGCTCGGCGCGAAGCTCGCGCAGGCGCTCGACGTTGCCTTCATCGAGCTCGACGGCGAAGTGGAGAAGGATGCCGGCGCGCCGCTCGGCGAGGTGTTCTCGCTCTACGGCCAGGAGGCGTTCCGCCGCTTCGAGAGGAAGGCGCTGGCGCGCGTGCTGAAGGCGCATCCGCGCGCGGTGATCGCCACCGGCGGCAGCCTGGTGACCGACCCCGACACCTACAACCTGCTGCTCGACCACTGCACCTGCGTGTGGCTCAGGGCCACGCCCGAGGAGCACATGCAGCGCGTGATGGCGCAGGGCGACATGCGGCCGTTCAAGGGCACCCCGGCGGCGCTGGAGGAGATCCGGCGCCTGCTCGCCGACCGCAGCCGGCTCTATGCGCGCGCCGACGCGGTGGTGGACACCACGCAACGCACGCTGAAGCAGAGCCTCGCCGAACTGAAGGCGCTGGCCGCCAAGGAGGAGGCATGAACGCACCCGAGAACCTGCCCGTGCAGGTCGCTTTCGACACCGCGCCCGCGGAGTACAACCACTGGAAGCTCGGCTTCGACGGGCCGGTGGCCACCCTCACCCTCGACATCGACGAGGACAAGGGCACTCGCGCCCGGCTACAAGCTGAAGCTCAATTCCTACGACCTCGGCGTGGACATCGAGCTGCACGACGCGCTGAACCGCATCCGCTTCGAGCACCCGGAAGTGAAGGCCGTGGTGGTCACCAGCGGCAAGAGCCGCATGTTCTGCTCGGGCGCCAACATCTACATGCTGGGCACCAGCACGCACGCCTGGAAGGTGAACTTCTGCAAGTTCACCAACGAGACCAGGAACGGCCTCGAGGACTCGAGCGAGCACTCGGGCCTCAAGTTCCTCGCGGCGCTCAACGGCACCACCGCGGGCGGCGGCTACGAGCTGGCGCTCGCCTGCGACGAGATCCTGATGGTGGACGACCGCTCGAGCACGGTGAGCCTGCCGGAGGTGCCCCTGCTCGGCGTGCTGCCCGGCACCGGCGGCCTGACGCGCATCGTGGACAAGCGCAAGGTGCGCCGCGACCTCGCCGACGTGTTCTGCACCACCGCCGAGGGCGTGCGCGCCGACCGCGCCAAGGAATGGAAGCTGGTCGACCACACCGCCAAGCCGCAGCAGTTCGCGGACGCCGTGAAGGCGCGCGCGCTGGAGCTGGCGAAGCTCTCCGACCGTCCCGGCGGCGAGGGCGTCGCGCTCACGCCGCTGGGCGAGAACCGCCTCGTGCAGGTGAAGATCGACGCGGCGACCGGCACCGCCGAGATCACCGTGCGCGGCCCCGAGCGCGTGGCGCTCGAGCGCAGCGCCGACTGGTATCCGCTGCGCCTCGCGCGCGAGCTCGACCGCGCCATCCTCGACCTGCGGCACAACCAGCTCGACATCGGGCTGTGGATCCTCAAGACCCGGGGCGACGCCGCAAAGGTGCTGGAGCTCGACGCGCTGCTGGAGAAGAACGCCGCCGACTGGTTCGTGCGCGAGACGCTCGGCTACCTGCGCCGCACGCTCGCGCGGCTGGACGTTTCCTCGCGCTCGATCTTCGCCGTGATCGAGCCGGGCTCCTGCTTCGCCGGCACGCTGCTGGAGCTGGCGCTCGCCGCCGACCGCAGCTTCATGCTGGACGCCGAGAACGGCGCCACGCCTCGCCCTCTCGGCGCTCAATTTCGGCGCCTATCCCGATGGTGAGCGGCGAGTCGCGGCTGAGCAACCGCTACTGCGGCGCGGTGCCTGCCGCTTGAGCGCGGCACGGCCTACGACGCCAAGGCGGCCGGCAAGCTCGGCCTGGTCACCGCCACGCCCGACGACATCGACTGGGAGGACGAGGTGCGCATCGCCATCGAGGAGCGCGCCAGCCTCTCGCCCGATGCGCTGACCGGGCATGGAGGCGAGCCTGCGCTTCACCGGCAAAGAGAACATGCTGACGCGCGTCTTCGGGCGCCTGTCGGCCTGGCAGAACTGGATCTTCATCCGGCCGAACGCCGTCGGCGAGCAGGGCGCGCTCAAGGTGTACGGCACCGGCGCGAAGGCGAAATTCAACAAGGAAGAGGTAACCTGATGTCCGGCGATCAACTACAGCGACAAGATCCCCAACAACGTCAACCTGGCGAACGATCGCACGCTGCAGCGCGCGCTCGAGCATTGGCAGCCGCATTTCCTCGACTGGTGGCAGCACCTCGGGCCGACGCGATTTCCAGCGCGCCGATGTCTACCTGCGCACCGCCACCTCGGTGGACGCCGACGGCTGGGCCACCTACGGCGCGGTGAAGATGCCCGAATACCGCTGGGGCATCTTCCTCGCCGACCCGGTCGCCGATCGCAAGATCGGCTTCGGCGACAACATGGGCCAGCCGGCCTGGCAGCAGGTGCCGGGCGAGTACCGCTCCACGCTGCGCCGCCTGATCGTCACGCAGGGCGACACCGAGCCCGCGTCGGTGGAGCAGCAGCGCCTGCTCGGCCACACCTGCCCTTCCCTCTACGACCTGAGAAACCTGTTCCAGGTGAACGTCGAGGAAGGCCGCCACCTGTGGGCCATGGTGTACCTGCTGCACGCCTATTTCGGCCGCGACGGGCGCGAGGAGGCCGAGGAGCTGCTGGCGCGCCACTCGGGCGACGCCGACAAGCCGCGCATCCTCAGCACTTTCAACGAGCCGATCTCGGACTGGCTGTCGTTCTTCTGCTTCACCTATTTCACCGACCGCGACGGCAAGTACCAGTTGAAGAGCCTCGCCGAGTCGGCGTTCGATCCGCTGTCGCGCACCTGCCGCTTCATGCTGACGGAAGAAGCGCACCACATGTTCGTCGGCGAGACGGGCATCGGCCGCGTGGTGAAGCGCACGCTCGAAGTGATGAAGGAGCTCGGCACCGAGGACTCCGGCGCGCATCCGCGCCGCCGGCGCCGTGGACCTGCCGCTGCTGCAGAAATACCTCAATTTCTGGTGCTCCTCGTCGCTCGACCTGTTCGGCTCGGAGATCTCGTCCAACGCCGCGTCCAGCTTCGCCAACGGCCTCAAGGGCCGGCCCGACGAGTCGCAGTACGAGGACCACGTGCTGCGCAACGTGCTCGCTCAAGCTGGACACGCCGCAGGGCGCGCAGGACGTGCCGATGCTCAATGCGCTGAACGAAGTGATGCGCGAGTCCTACCTCAAGGACTGCGAGATCGGGCTGAAGCGCTGGAACCGCCAGATCGAGCGCGCCGGCTTCGCGTTCCGGCTCAGCCTGCCCTCGACGCGCTTTCGCCGCTCGATCGGCTCCTGGGTCGGGCTGCCGGTGGACCCGCAGGGCAAGCTGCTGCCGCGCGAGGAGTTCGACAAGCGGCTGACCGAGTGGATTCCGTCGGAAGCCGACCGCGCTTTCGTGCGTTCGCTGATGCAGCGCGTGGTGGAGCCCGGCAAGATGGCCGGCTGGGTGGCGCCGCCCGAGCGCGGCATCAACAACCTGCCGGTGGAGTACGAGTACGTAAAGCTGAATTGACCCGCGCCGCGGGTCAATGCCGCCTGGTGCCGATCAGGATCACGGCGCCGACCACGATGAGGGCGCCGACGAGCTGCCGCGGCGCCATCGCCTGCCCGAGGATCGCCCAGGCGAGGATCAGTGCCGCGATCGGCTCGAAGTTGAGCGCCGCGGTGTTGCTCGCCGCGCCGATGCGCGGCACCACCGTGAACATGGCCGTAATGGCCGTGCCGTAGAGCACGGTCAGCAGCGCGAGCCCCACCCAGCCCGTGGCATCCACGGGCAGAGCCAACGTCCCGGCCGCCGCCCCTGCGCCGCCTACCGCCAGCGCGGTCGCGGCCATGGTGAGCAGCGTGCGCATGCGTCCGTCCACCTCTTTCAGGTGGCGCGTGGTGAGGAACAGCACCAGCGCGAAGGACGTCGCGGCGCCCAGCGCCCAGCCCACGCCCGCGCCGATCTCGGCCCAGCGCCCGGCCATCGCCTCCACCGTGCCGAGGATGTCCAGCGCGAGCACCAGGCCAAAGAGCGCCATCGGCATCGCCACGAGCGCCCGCCTGCCCGGGGTTGTCGCCGCCGGCTGCCCAGGTGAGCAGCACGAAGAGCATGGGAAAGGTGTTGAACGCGAGCAGCGCGAGGGCCACCGGGATGACCGCCACGGCCGAATAGAGGCAAAAGCTCTGGATCGCGACCAGCAGGCCGATGCCCAGGCCGCGCGCGAGTGTGGCGCGCGGCAGCGCGAGGCTCACGGACGGCAAGGCGCAGCAGCACGACCATCACCAGCGCGGTCGCGCCGGAGCGCACCGCCACCGCGGCCGCCACGCTCGCGCCGTGGTCGAAGGCGAGACGCGCCGCGACGTGGTTCGCCGCGAAGACGCTGGCGAGGAACATCAGCAGCGGAATGGCAAGCCGGGGCGATAGAATGGCGCTCATGGCGGCGCAGCTTACGGCATGAAGAACCTCGCGCGCTTGCGCAGTTTCATCCAGGACATGACGCGCCTCGTGGAGCGCCACGGCGGCGACGAGCTGCGCATGCTCGACGAGGGCGAGAAGCTGCTGCGCGGCCTGATCGCGCAGGACGACTGGCTGCCCGAGGAGTTCGCGCGGCCCTCCCCCGATGGCTACCGGCAATACCTGCTGCACTGCGACCCGATGGAGCGCTTCTCGGTGGTGAGCTTCGTCTGGATGCCCGGCCAGAGGACCCCGATCCACGACCATACGGTGTGGGGCCTCGTGGGCGTGATGCGCGGCGAGGAGACCTGCGAGGAATACTCGCCCGCGCTGGAAGCGACGGCCAGGCACCCGGTGCACCGCGGCCAGGTGGACCGCGTCTCGCCGCGCATCGGCGATATCCACGTGGTGGCGAACGATGGCGAGGACGTTGCGGTCAGCATCCACGTCTACGGCGCCAACATCGGCGCCGTGCGGCGCCACACCTTCGACCCGGCGAGCGGCGCGCCGCGCGATTTCGTCTCCGGCTACGCCAACGCCACCGTGCCGAACCTGTGGGACCGCTCCGGCAAGTCGCGGGCCTAGTCCTGCTGTTGTCTTGCGGCGCCGCTTTCAGGCGCCGGCTGCGCGGTGCCGGATGACGGCACCTCGCTGCGGCGCGGGCTGCTGAAGGTCAAGTATCTGGCGGAGACCGAGGCGTGGGAGCGCGAGGCGGGCAAGAGCGCGACAGTGCAGTACGTGCTGCTCGTCGACTCCGCGCAAAGGGTCGGCAAGCATTGCTACTGGCCGGTGGAGGCGCGCGCGGGCGGCGAGCTGTGGAACACCTTTTACGTCACCGCGAGCGGCGAGCGCGTGCTGGTCGCGGCGCCGGGAGGAAAGCGCCTGACGCTGGAAGCCTGGCGCGCCGCGCGCCGCTAGCGCCGGAACTGCGGGTCCACCGGGAAGCGCAGGCCGTTGGACAGGCGGTTGGTCTCGTTGGCGAGCCCCACCACCGCCATCAGCTCCATGAGCATCGCGTCGCTCATGCCCTTCTTGCGCGCCGCCGCGGTGTGCGAGTAGGTGCAGTATTCGCAGCCGTTGGTGGCGCTCACCGCCACGTACACCATCTCCTTCACCAGCGGATCGAGCGCGCCGGGCGCCATGACCTGCTTTACGCTCTCCCAGATGCGCTTCAACTGCGCCGGGTCGTTGGCGAGCGCCTTCCAGAAGTTGTTGATCCAGTCCACGCCGCGCGAACGCATGATGTCGTCGTAGACCGCGCGCACCTCGGCCGAAGCGTCTGCATACTCGATGAGTGTGACCAGCGACACGTTGCCCTCCATAGGTTCCCGGTATATTAGCCGCATGCTGCTCAAGGGTTCCTGCCACTGCGGCGCGGTGCGCTTCTTCCTGCAATCGGAGACGCCCTACCCTTACCTGTACTGCTACTGCTCGATCTGCCGCAAGACGGCGGGCGGTGGCGGCTGCGCCATCAACATCATGGGCAAGGCGGAGACGTTCAAGGTGAAAGGCCGGACGAAGAGCTACCGCGCCATGCGCGGCGGGTGGCGAGCGCCATTTCTGCCCGAAGTGCGGCAGCGCGCTGTGGGTGTGGGATCGCCGCTGGGCCGAGTGGATCTATCCCTTCGCCTCCGCCATCGACACCAAGCTCCCCGCGCCGAAGGAGCGCCAGCACATCATGCTCGGCTCCAAGGCAAACTGGGTCCCGGTGCCCAAGGGAAAGCGCGAGAAGCGGTGGCGAGAATACCCGAGGGAAACCATCCTCGACTGGCACCGCAAGCGCGGCCTGCTGAGCTGATGCCCGCCTGGATCGCCGCGCTGAGCCCCGACACGGTGCTCGTCGCCATCGCCGCGACGGGCGGCGTGATCTCGCTGCTGCTCCTCATCTCCTCCGTCAAGCGCCTGCGCGACTGGCGCATCGCGAGCGGCGTCGTGTTCCTCGCGCTCGCCGCCGCCGTGGCGGCGCTCGCCACCGCCGGCGCGATGCTCGCCGCGAGCCTGCATACCTACGCCCGGCTCACGCAGGAGCAGGAGGCCGCGCGCGCGGTGTTCCGCGAGCTCGCGCCCGAAGCGCTACGAGCTGCTGCTGGTGCTGCAGGGCGCGCCCGCGCGCGCCTACGAGATCCGCGGCGACGAATGGCAGATCGATGCGCGCGTGCTGAAGTGGAAGGGCATGGGTACGCTGCTCGGCCTGGACACGCTCTACCGCTTCGAGCGCGTCTCCGGCCGCTACGCCGACACCGTGCAGGAAAAGAGCGCGCCGCGCACGGTGCACGCGCTGTCCACGGAAGCCGGCTTCGATCTCTGGGCGCTGCTCAAGGAGCGGCAGCGCTGGCTGCCGCTCGCCGACGCGCTCTACGGCAGCGCAGCTTACGCGCCGATGGCGGACGGGGCGCAGTACTCGGTCAACGTGTCCACCACCGGTCTGCTCATCCGACCGGTCAACGAAGCTTCGAAGAAGGCGCTCGGCGGCTGGAAATGAGGCGCGCGCTTGCTGCGCTGGCGCTCGCCTGCCTGGGCGGATGCGCCGGCACCAGCGCGTATTTCCAGGACGCCGGCGCGCCACCGCCGCCCGAGCCGCGCGCGCTCGCCGACTGGCCCTGGCGCGAGATCTGGACCGGCATCGTGTTCCAGGGACGCAAGGTGGGCTTTTCGCGCCTCGCCCTGCGCCCCGCGGCCGATGCCGCCGGTCTTTGGGAGCTCGAGTCCGATTCGGCCATGCGCTTTCACGTCCTCGGGCTGGAGAAGAAAGTCAATCTGCGCACGCTCGACCGGGTGCGCCCCGACCTGACGCTGGAGGGCTTCCGCTACCACTATGAGCTCGACGGCAGCCCGCTGCGCGTCGAAGGCGAGCGCGACGGCGCCGAGCTCGTGGTGCGCGTGGAGACCGGCGGCGTGCGCAAGGAGCAGCGCCTGCGCCTGGATCGCGCCGCGTATCCAGTCAACGCGCTGACGCTGCTGCCGGTGCTGCGCGGCATGCGCATCGGCAGCGAGGAGCGTGTACCGGTGTTCCTTGGCGAGGCGCAGGAGGTGGCGATCGCAGCGCAGCGCGTGCTCGCCTTCCAGCGCAGCAGCCTGTTCGAGGGTCCCGCTTTCAAGGTCGCCACCGCGATGCTGGGGCTGGACACCGAGACCTGGTATGACGCGCAGGGGCGCCCGCTGCTCGAGATCGCGCTGCACGGGGTGATGATCTCGGCGCTGGAGGACGCGGACAACGCCCAGGCGTATCTGGTGGCGGCGAGCCTGAACAAGGACGAGTCGCTGCTCGAGTTCAGCCTGCTGCGCTCCCCGCCCGTCGCCGAGCCGCGCCGCGCCGCCGCGCTCAGCGTCGCGCTGGAGGGCGTGCCGGCGGCACTGCAAGTGCCGGCCTCGGGCGGCCAGCGCTGCGCGCGCGCCGGCACACGGCTCGAATGCCGCATCGACCGGCGCAATCCGCCAGCCGGCGGCGACGCGCAGCCGGCGGCGCGCTACCTGCAGCCCACGCTCGCCGCGCCGAGCAACGAGCGACAAATCGCCGACCTTGCGCAATCAATCGCGCAGCGTGCCGCCTCGCCGGACGCGAAGATCGCGCGCCTGCTCGCCTGGATCGAGGCCAACATCGCCAAGGCAGCGGTGGACACCTTCTCCGCCATCGACGTGCTGCGCGAGCGCCGAGCCGAATGCCAGGGCCACGCCTACCTGTTCGCGGCCCTGGCGCGCGCGCTCGGCCTGCCCACGCGCGTGGTGAACGGCGTCGTGTACGTGCCGGAGTATGGCGGCTTCCTGTACCACAGCTGGAACGAGGTCTGGATCGAGGGCGTGGGTTGGAGGCCGGTCGATGCGACCTTCGCGCAGCCGCTCGCCGACGCCACCCACCTCGCCCTGGTCGAGGGCGAGGGGGCGCGCGATCTGGCGCCGCTCGCCGGCATGCTGGGCCGGGCGCGCGTCACGGCGTTGGGAGACCTCGCACACTGGTAGAATCGCGGCCCTGCCATGAAGTTCCTGTTCGACCTGTTCCCGGTCATCCTCTTCTTCGTCGCCTTCCAGGTGTGGGATATCTACGTCGCCACCGGCGTGGCGATCGCGGCGAGCTTCGCGCAGATCGGCTGGCTGGCGCTGCGCGGCAGGAAGATCGAGCCGATGCTGTGGGCGAGCCTGGCCATCATCGTGGTGTTCGGCGGCCTGACGCTGTTCCTGCGCGACAAGACCTTCATCCAGTGGAAGCCCACGGTGCTGTACTGGCTGTTCGGCACGGTGCTCGCCGGCGGCGCGCTCACCGGCAGAAACCTCATCAAGGCCATGATGTCCCAGCAGATCACGCTGCCCGGGGCGGTTTGGGCGCGGCTCAACTGGAGCTGGGTCGGGTTTTTCGCCTTCATGGGCGCGGCGAACCTGTACGTGGCGTACAACTTCTCGGAGAGCGCCTGGGTGAACTTCAAGCTGTTTGGCGGCATCGGCCTGATGCTGCTGTTCGTGCTGGCGCAGGGCCTGGTCCTCGCCCGCTACGTGGTAGAAAAGCCTTGAGCGTGGCGCAGGAGATCCGCCGGCGCCTCGCGAGCCTGCAGCCGGAGCGCGTCGAGCTGGTGGACGAAAGCGAATCCCACCGCGGCCATGCCGGATACCGGGAAGGCGGCGGCACGCACTGGCGCCTCACCATCGTGGCGCCGGCCTTTGCCGGCAAGCCGACCGTCGCGCGCCACCGCATGGTTTATCAGGCGCTCGGCGAGCTGATGCAGCACCCCATCCACGCGCTCGCGATCAACGCGCGCGCCCCTGACGAAAAGGAAACCCGATGAGAACCCGCTTGCTCACCTTTGCCGCGGCCGCGGCGTTCGCCCTCGGCGCGCAGGCGCAGGACGCGAGCCCCAAGCCGCCGGCGAAACCGGCCGCGAAGCCGGCGGCCAAGCCTGCCGCCACGGGCCCGGTCGCCACGGTGAACGGGACCGCGATCCCGCGCTCGCGGCTCGAGTTCCTCATGCGCCAGCAACAGGCGCGCGGCGGCCAGGACAACGAGCAGACGCGCGCCGCGGCGCGCGAGGACCTGATCAACCGGGAGCTCGTCACGCAGGAAGCGCTGCGCGCGGGAACCGCGAAGAAGCAGGACGTGCAGGTGCAGCTGGACATGGCGCGCCAGGAAGTGCTGGTCGGCGCCTACCTCAACGACTACATGCGCACCCACCAGATCTCCGACGCCGACGTGCAGAAGGAGTACGACCGCGCGCTCGCGCAGACCGGCAGCACCGAGTACCGCGCGCGCCACATCCTGGTGGACAACGAGGAGGAAGCGAAGAAACTGATCGCCGAGCTGAAGAAGGGCGGCAAGTTCGAGGAGCTGGCCAAGCGCAGCTCGAAGGACGAGGGCACGCGCGAGCGCGGCGGCGACCTGGACTGGAGCGTGCCGAGCGCCTTCGACAAGGCGTTCGCGGACGCGATGGTGAAGCTGCAGAAGGGCCAGATCACCAGCGAGCCGGTGCAGTCGCGCTTCGGCTTCCACGTCATCCAGCTCGACGACACGCGCGCGGTGAGCTTCCCGCCGCTGGCGCAGGTCAAGCCGCAGATCCAGCAGCGCCTCACCCGGCAGAAGGTGGAGGTCCTGCTGCGCGACCTGCGCGCCAAGGCGAAGATCGAGTAGCGCGGCAATGCGCATGCCGGTGCTGTTCCTCGGGCACGGCAGCCCGATGAACGCGATCGAGGACAACGAGTTTCACCGCGGCTGGCGCGCGCTCGGCGAGCGCCTGCCGCGTCCCAAGGCGGTGCTGTGCGTCTCGGCGCACTGGGAGACGCGCGGCGTGTTTGCAGGCGCCGCAGCGCAGCCGGAAACCATCCACGATTTCTACGGGTTCCCACAGGCGCTGTTCGACGTGCGCTACCGCGCGCCGGGCGATCCGGCGCTCGCGCGTCGCGCCGCGGAGCTGGCCGGCGCGCAGCCGGATCCCGAGCGCGGCCTCGACCACGGCGCCTGGGGCGTGCTGATCGCCATGTACCCGGATGCCTCGGTGCCGGTGGTGCAGCTGAGCCTCGATACCACGCAGCCGGGCGCCTTCCATTACGCGCTGGCGAGAAAGCTCGCGCCGCTGCGCGACGAGGGCATCCTCATCGTCGGCAGCGGCAACATCGTGCACAATCTCGGCGTCTGGCGGCCCGGCGACGACCGGCCTTACGACTGGGCGCTGCGCTTCGATGCCGAGGTGCGCAAGGCGCATCGACGCCGGCGAGCACGCGGCGCTCGCGGACTACCCGTCGCTCGGCGCGGACGCGCGCATGTCGGTACCCACGCCCGAGCACTACCTGCCTCTGCTCTACGTGCTCGCTCTGCAGGCAAAGGGCGAGACGCCCGCCTATTTCAACGACAAGGTCATGACCTCCATTTCGATGACCTCGGTCCTGATCGGAGGCTGACCATGTCCGCATTCACCCGCGGCGCCGCAATCTTCCTCATCGGCGGCGCCTTCGGCCTCGCCGGCGGCTTCGCGCTCGGCATCTTCGTCTATCCGTACCTTTTCCTCGCCGACATCGTGGCGCAGGAGAAAGTGGAGAACCCTGCCGCGCGCAAGGTGCTCGCGCGCGGCGAGTTCATCCATGCCAACCCCTCGGATCCGATTCACTACGGCAAGGGCAAGGTCACGATCTATGAAGGAGTTCTGCACCTGGAGCCGGACTTCGAAGTCGGCCCGGGACCCAAGTTCCACGTCTACCTGGTTCCGGAGAAGGACGTGCTGCCGAGCACCAGCGTCGAGCGCACCATGTTCGTGGACCTCGGCCGCCTGAAGGCCTTCAAGGGCAGCCAGAACTACGAGATCCCTGCGGGTGTCGAAGTCGTGAAGTACGGGTCGGTGGTGATCTGGTGCGAGCAGTTCAGCGTGCTGATCTCCCCCGCCGCGCTCAAGCAGTGACGTAAGGTCCGGCGCGGCCGCGCGACCAAGCCTGCAACCAGGAGGAACCTCCATGCTTCGATTGCTGCTCGTGCTTGCCCTGCTCGTGCCCGCCGCGGCGCCGGCGCAGAAGCTGGCGAAGGCCACCTTCGCCGCCGGCTGCTTCTGGTGCACGGAAGAGGCCTTCGACAAGGTGCCCGGCGTGGTGGAGACCCTCTCCGGCTACATCGGCGGAAAGACGAAGAATCCCACCTACGAGCAGGTCTCCTCCGGCATCACCGGGCATACCGAGGCGCTGCAGGTGACCTACGACCCGGCCAAGGTGAGCTACGAGAAGCTGCTCGAGGTGTTCTGGCTCAACCACGATCCGACGGTGACCAACCAGCAGTTCTGCGACCACGGTACGCAATACCGGCCGGGCATCTTCTATCACGACGCGGAGCAAAAGCGCCTGGCGGAAGCGTCCAAGGCGAAGTGGGAGAAGGACAAGCCCTTCCGCGACAGGATCCTCACGCCGATCGAGCCGGCAGGCGAGTTCTGGAAGGCCGAGGACTACCACCAGGACTACCACCTGAAGAACCCGGTGCGCTACCGCTACTACTCCACCGGCTGCGGCCGCTACTCGCGGCTGGATGATCTCTGGGGCAAGTACCGCAAGAAGTGAAGCGGCATCAAGCGTAGCGGCCCAGGCGCACCATGGTGGTGCCGGGCTTGAGGTGCGCCATCGACGGCATCACCATCACGCAGTCGTCGTAGGGCGTGCGCCACTCGGTGCCGCCGTCGGTGGCGACCAGGGTGCCCTTCTTCGGCAGCACTTCGAGCCCACCGAACTCCCGCGCGAAGCGGAACTGCATCGTCTTCGCCACGACCGGCTCGGTGACGCGGATCAGGCGTTGCGCGGCAGGCGGCGCGAGGCGCAGGCGCGCGTCGACCCAGGTATCGTCCACCACGCCGGAGACCTTGAGAAAGCGCAGCGCGGTGTCGATGGCCACCTCCGCCGCACTCGTCTCCCAGTGCTGCCCGCACTCGATCAGCACGGCGGCTTTCGGGCTCTGCGGGTCGCTGAAGGCGCCGCGCTCGATCATGCGCAGCCCGGCGGGGTGGCCCGTGTCGACCAGCAGGTCGGCCGGCACGCCGATGCGCCACGACAATGCGACGCTCTTCTCGCTCTTCGCCGCACACCATGATCGGCCGGCAGGGCTCGTGCATGGAGTGCAGGTCGAGCAGCAGGTCGGCAGCGTCGACGAAGGGCCGCAACTCGCGCGCGCGGCGCAACTCCGCCGAGTCGCGCGCTCCCATCAGCACGTCGTCGCCCCACACGCGGTTGTAGTCCTCGTCGATGAAGCGCGAGCGGTCCGGGTCGTCGAAGTCGAAGCGCTCGTAGGCGGCGACGTTGGCGAACGCCAGGGTGAGCCTGCCCGTGCGCGGCCGCACCCCTTCGCGCAAAGAGGTAGTCGAGCGCGATGGCGCCGCAGAACTCGTTGCCGTGGGTGAGCGCCTGCAGCATCACGTTCGGCCCACGCCGGCCCGAGTCGAACACGTGCACGTAGTCCACGCGCGCGTTGCCATGGCGGTAGCGCGTGATGTCGGGCGGTTCGATCTGGATCGGGTGGTGCGTCATCGGAGCGTGGCGGCCAGCGCTTGCGAGGAATTTCCCCAGGTTGGTCTGCAGTTCGCGGAAGCCGGACGTCCTTCTCCAGCGTGGCTTCGTCCATGTACAGGCGCTTGTTCAGCTCGATCTGCAGGCTGTGGCGCTGCGCGCGCGGGTTGGAATAGGCGCGCACCAGCTCCACGCCCTTGTAGGGGTCGTTCACCTTCACGTCGTAGCCCATGCCGGCGAGCGTGGCGCGCACGAACTCGGTGAAGCCCGGATCGCAGGTGGTGCCGTCGCGGTCGCCCAGCACGATGTCGGCGCGCGGCCGCCCTTCCCCGTCGTCGCTCTGCTTGCCCGCCACCGCGCGCATCGAGTGGCAGTTGATGTGCCACACCGCGCCGAAGCGCTGGTGCGCCGCGTCGAGCAGCGCGCGCAGCGCCGCGTGGTAGGGCGCGTGGAAGCGCTCGATGCGCAGCCGCACCTCGTCGGGCCGCAGCCTGCGCGCGTAGATCGGGCGGCCGTCCTCCAGCGTGCGCCAGATGAGGCTCTTGCCGATGCGCGCCTTGCCGCTCGCCACGATCTCGCCGTGCCACTCGCCGTCGATCAGCTCCGCGATCGATGTCGCCGGCGTGCCGGTTCGGGTCGAGGTAGGTGCGCGGAAACTGCGCCGCCAGCAGCGGCGCGCCGAGCGCGCGCCGCCGCGCCCCACAGCTCGTCGACGAAGCAGTCCTCCGCCTCGCGCAACTCCGCCTCGCTCACCACCGCGTCGAAATCCGCCGGGAAGCGGTTGCCCGAATGCGGCGAATCGAGCACCAGCGGGAGCTCGGGCTCGCGCGGGCCGCGGATCTCGACCACGTCCCTCATCGCGGCGCCCAGAAGGTCAGCAGCCAGTGGTAGGGCGAGCAGCTCGACGTTGGCGCCCCAGCCGCTGCGCGCGACGCGCGCCGGATGAGCTCGCCCTCGCGCCGGGAAGTTCTTCAGCACCTCGTGCACGCTGCCGTCCTCCAGCGTGCGCGTCTGGTAGCTGTTGCCCTCGGCATCGTGCCGCGACGAGCGGCGTGCTCGAGCCCTCGACGTAGCGGCCGTCGAGGAACGCGAGCAGCGCGCCGGGCGCCGCCGCCGCGCACGCAGCCGGCGAGGAATTCGTCCAGGCGCGCGAGCGGCACATGCGACCACCAGAACGCGGCGAACAGCGGTCGTGCCGGCGCCCGAGGTCCGGCAGCGCGTAGGCAGTCGCGCGCGCAGGAACTCCACGCGCGCCGGCAGGCAGCGCTTGGCGCGCGCGATCTGCAGCACCTCCTCGTTGACGTCCAGCGCGGTCACCTCCCCGCTGCCGGCGCAAGCACCTCGGTCCAGTAGCCGGTGCCGCAGGCGACCTCGAGCACGCGCCGGCCCGCGCAGCATGCCGGCGACCGCGCTTGCGCAGCAGCGACAGGTCGCGCCTGCCGCTCCGGCTTGTCGTAGAAGCGCTCGTACTCGTGGGCGCGCTTGGCGTAGTACTCGGCGAGCTTGTCCATGGGCTATGCGTTCAGGTGGCAGGCGGCCAGGTGGCCGGGGGCGACTTCGCGCAGCAGGGGCGCCTCGCTGCGGCAGCGCTCCATGGCGTGCGGGCAGCGCGGGTGGAAATGGCAGCCGGCGGGCGGGCGGATCGGATTGGGCACGTCGCCCTGCAGCACGATGCGCTGGCGCTTCGCCGCCGGGTCGGGAATCGGCACCGCGGAGAGCAGCGCCTCGGTGTAGGGATGCTGCGGCGTCGCGTAGAGGTCGTGCGCGCTCGCGATCTCGACGATCCTGCCCAGGTACATGACCGCGACGCGCCGGCTGATGTGCTCGACCACCGACAGGTCGTGCGCGATGAACAGGTAGGTCAGGCCGAACTGCCGCTGCAGGTCCTCGAGCAGGTTGATCACCTGCGCCTGGATCGAGACGTCGAGCGCCGACACCGGCTCGTCGCAGACGATGAGCCGCGGCGACACCGCCAGCGCGCGCGCGATGCCGATGCGCTGGCGCTGCCCGCCGGAGAACTCGTGCGGGTAGCGGCGCACGGTAGTCCGGCATGCAGCCCCACGGTTTCCAGCAGGTTCACGACGCGCTCGTCGTGCTCGCGCGCGTTGCGCGCGAGCCCGTGGATCATCAGCGCCTCGCCGATGATCGCGCCGACGGTCATGCGCGGGTTGAGCGAGGCGAAGGGGTCCTGGAAGATGATCTGCATGTCGCGGCGCAGCGCGCGCAGCCCGCGCGCGTCCAGCGCCGTGACGTCCTTGCCGTCGAAGCGCACCTCGCCCGCGGTCGGCTCGATCAGCCGCAGGATGCAGCGCCCGGTGGTGGACTTGCCGCAGCCCGACTCGCCCGACCAGGCCGAGCGTCTCGCCCGGCGGCGAGCTCGAAGCTCACGCCGTCCACCGCGTGCACGCGGTCCACCGCGCGCGACAGCAGGCCGCCCTTCACCGGGAAGTGCTTGACGAGGTTGCTGCACGCGCAGCAGCGGTTCGCCCATGGCTGCTCACAGCACGCAAGCCACCTTGTGCCCGGCCGCACCTCGCGCAGCGGCGGCGTCTCGCGGCACGCCTCGCGCGCGTGCGGGCAGCGCGGCGCGAAGCGGCAGCCGGGCGCCGGCTCGAGCAGGCTCGGCACCACGCCCGCGGATCGTTTCCAGCCGCTGCTTGTGCGCCGCGGCCAGGTCGATCCGCGGGATCGAGCGGATCAGGCCCTGCGTGTAGGGATGGCGCGGCGCGCTGAACAGCTCCTGCACCGGCGCCTCCTCGACCACCTTGCCGGCGTACATCACCACCACGCGCTGCGCCGTTTCGGCGATCACGCCCATCGCGTGCGTGATCAGCATCACCGCCATGCCCATCTTCGCCTTCAGCTCGCCGAGCAGGTCGAGGATCTGCGCCTGGATCGTGACGTCGAGCGCGGTGGTCGGCTCGTCGGCGATCAGCAGCTGCGGGTTGCAGGACAGCGCCATCGCGATCATCACGCGCTGGCGCATGCCGCCGGAGAACTGGTGCGGATAGTCGCGCACGCGGCGCTCGGGGTGCGGGATGTGCACCAGGCGCAGCATCTCGACCGCGCGCTCGCAGCGCCGCGCGCCGGCCGAGCCCCTCGTGCAGCCGGACCACCTCGGCGATCTGCTCGCCGACGCTGTAGACCGGGTTGAGCGAGGTCATCGGCTCCTGGAACACCATCGCGATCTCCTTGGCGCGGATCGCGCGCATCGCCTCCTGCGGCAGCGGCACCAGGTCGCGCCCCCGCCAGCAGGATCTCGCCCGCGACGATGCGCGCCGGCGGCATGGCGAGCAGCTTCATCACGCGTGAGCGCGGTGACGCTCTTGCCGCAGCCCGACTCGCCGACCACGCCCAGCGTCTCGCCGCGATCGATGGCGAGGTCGACGCCGTCGACGGCGTGCACCCAGCCCTCGTCGGTGGCGAAGTGCGTCTTCAGGCCGCGGATCTCGAGCAGGCGCTCGCCCATGCCCTACATCACCCTGCGCGGGTCGAGCGCGTCGCGCAGGCCGTCGCCGAGGTAGTTGATGGACAGCACGGTGAGGAAGATCGCCGCGCCCGGGAATCAGCGCCCAGTGCGGGGCGATGTCGAGGTGGTCCTTGGCGTCGTACAGGATGCGGCCCCAGGTCGGGATGTCGGGCGGGAAGCCCAGGCCGAGGAAGGACAGCGTCGACTCGGCGATGATCGCCGCGGCGACGTCGATGGTGCCGGCGACGATCACCGGGCCGAGCGAGTTGGGCAGGATGTGGCGCACCACCGGCGCGCGCGGCGAGGCGCCGAGCGCGCGCGCCGCCTCGACGAACTCCTTCTCGCGCAGCGACAGGAACTGCGCGCGCACCAGGCGCGCCACCGGCATCCAGCGGAAGCCGCCGATCACCACGACGATCAGGATGAACATGCCGGCCTCGAGCGCCGACCAGCGACTTCAGCGAGTCGCGGAACAGATAGATGATGAGCAGCAGCAGCGGCAGCTGCGGCAGCGACAGGAACAGGTCGGTGAGCCACATCAGCGCGGCGTCCACGCTGCCGCGCGACATGCCGGCGATCGCGCCGACGAGGGTGCCGACGACGACCGCGATCAGCATCGCGGCGAGCCCGACCGCGAGCGAGATGCGCCCGCCGTAGAGCATGCGCGCGAGCAGGTCCTGGCCGAGGTCGTCGGTGCCGAGCGGGTGCTCCCACGACGGGCCCTGCAGCTGGGCGCTGAAATCGATCTCGTTGATCGGCACCGGCCACACCAGCGGCCCGAGCAGGACCGCCAGCGCGATGACGCCGAGGATCACCGCGCCGGCGAGCGCGAGCCGGTGGCGCCGGAAGCGCCGCCAGGCCTCCGCCCCGGGCGAGACGCTGCCGCGCGCGCGAGCGCCGGCGCGCCGCCCTCAGCGGTAGGCGATGCGGGGATCGAGCCAGCCATAGAGGATGTCGGCGAGCAGGTTGAAGAGGATCACCAGGCACGACGAGCACGAACGTCACCGCCATGATCACCGGCGTGTCGTTGGCGAGGATCGCGCTGATCAGCAGCGAGCCGATGCCCGGCACGCGGAAGATCTGCTCGGTGACGATGGCGCCGCCGAACACGGCCGGCATCTGCAGCGCGACCAGCGTCACCACCGGGATGAGCGCGTTGCGCACGACGTGCTTCACCACCACCACGCGCTCGGCGAGCCCCTTGGCGCGCGCGGTGGTGACGTAGTCGAGGCGGATCACGTCGAGCACCGCCGAGCGCACGTAGCGCGTCCAGGACGCGCCCTGGAACAGGCCCAGCACCGCGACCGGCATGATCGCCTGCTTGAAGTGCTCCCAGTACCACCGCCAGCCCGTCGCGGCGATGTCCGCGCGGTAGACGAAGGGCAGCCAGTCGAGCGTGATGCTGAACAGCAGGATGAACAGGATGCCGGTGAAGAAGGTCGGCAGCGAGAAGCCGATGAAGGCGAGCGTGTTGGCGATCTGGTCGAAGATCGAATAGGGCCGCGTCGCGGCGTACACGCCGACCGGCAGCGCGATCAGCAGCGCGAGGATCTGCGAGGAGCCGATGATCGAGCAGCGTCACCGGGAGGCGCTGCAGGATCAGCGTGTCGACGTCCACGCGGCTGGCGAAGGAGAAGCCCCAGTCGCCCTGCACCATCGAGCCGAGCCCAGCGCAGGTAGCGCACCGCGACCGGGTCGTCGAGGCCGAACTGCGCGCGCAGGTTGGCGCGCACCTCGGCCGGGACGTTCGGGTTGGTGGCGAGCTCCTCGAACGGGATCGCCCGGCGCGAGCGCGAGGACGGTGAACAGCACGACGCTGATCCCGATGAGGCTCGGGATCACGATCAGCAGGCGCCTGAGCAGGTACTTGCCCAACGCAGTGCCCTATGCGCCTGCCGCGGTCACGCGTCCTTGTACCAGTCCCTCAGGTTCCAGAGGTCGTTGTCCCAGCCCGAGAGCGGCGCGCTGCAGCTTCGCTCGCCACCGCCGACACGCGCGGCCGGTACACCACCGGGATGATGTGGCGCCCTGCGATCACCAGGTCGTTCATGCGGATGAACAGCGCCGCGCGCTTGACCGGGTCGAGCTCGCCCTCGGCCGCGCGATAGGTCTTGTCGTACTCTTCGCTCTTCCAGCGCGTGATGTTGCGGCCCTGCCACTTGTTCTCCTTGCTCGCCACCTCCCAGGAGCACGAACTGGTTCATGAACAGCTCCGGGTCCGGCTGCGTCATGGTGGTGGTGTACATCTGGATGTCGCAGTAGAACTTGGTGTAGGTGTCCGGGTTGGCCACGTCGGAGGAGAAGAACACCGAGGCGGTGACCGACTTCAGCTCGACGTCGATGCCCGCCTTCTGGCAGGCCTGCTTGACGATCGCCTGGTTCTTCTGGCGCGGCGCGTTGATCGAGGTCTGGAAGACGAACTTCAGCTTCTTGCCGTCCTTGGCGCGGATGCCGTCGGACCCGCGCTTCCAGCCCGCCGCCTCGAGCACCTGGTTCGCCTTGTCGACGTTGAACTCCCACTTCGTGTTCGGCGAGCGGAAGCGCGGCGGGTTGTTGAGGAAGTTGCGCGGTGGCGACGCCGGTGCGGCCGTAGATGTGCTCCTGCACCGCGCCGCGGTCGACCAGCAGGTTCATCGCCTCGCGCACCGCCGGGTCGGAGAACAGCGGGTGGCGGCGTCTTGAGGCTCGCGCGCTCGCCGTCCACCTCGGTCCAGGGGTCGGTGGTGTTGAGCTGCATGTGCTCGATGTTGCCGCCCGGCGTGATGACGGCGCGGCCCTTGCCGCCCGCCTCCAGGCGCTTGAGGATCTCGTCCTCGACCTGCATGTTCCAGGCGTAGTCGAATTCGCCGGTCTGGATCACCGCGCGCGCCGCCGACACCGCGTCGCCGCCGCCCTTCATCTCGATGCGTGTCGAAGTGCGGCCGGTTCGGCACGTGGTAGTTCGGGTTCAGCACGCCGCGCACCATGTCGCCGGGCTTGAAGTCGGCGAACGGTAGGGCCCGGTGCCGACGGGCTTCAGGTTCGTCGGCGCCTCGCGCGACTTGGCGCCCTGTAGGCGCTCGAACAGGTGCTTCGGGATGATCATGCCGCGCGTGCCGACGAAGGGGTCGGCCCAGAACGGCGTCGGCTTCTCGAAGCGCACGCGCACCGTGTGGCTGTCGAGCTTCTCGACCTTGATGTCCTTGTAGCTGCCGATGGTGACGGCGGCGGTCGGCCGGGTCGGCGGCGTATTCCCAGTTGAACACCACGTCGTCGGCGGTGAACGGCGCGCCGTCGTGCCACTGCACGCCCTGTCTTCAGCTTCCAGGTCACCGACATGCCGTCGCGCGCGAGGCCGCCGTTCTCCAGGCTCGGGATCTCCGCCGCGAGGATCGGCATCAGGTTGCCGTCGTCGTCCCAGCCGGCGAGCGGCTCGTAGAAGATGCGCGAGCCTTCCTGGTCCTTGGTGCCCACGGCGAAGTGCGGATTGAGCAGCGTGGCGCCCTGCCACCAGAGCAGCTTGAGCGCGCCCGCCGCCGCCGCGCTTCGTGGGCTTGTAGGCGGACGCCGGCTGCGCCTGCGCGACGCCCGAGTAGGCCAGCATCTGCGTCGCCAGCGGCGCCGTCAGGCCCAGCCCGACCATGCGTCTGGATGAAGCCGCGGCGGGACATGCGGCCCGCCTTCACTTCCGCGATCAGTTCCCGCAGTTGACGCTCGTCCATCGCCGATTCCTCCTCGGCTGTCGTTCGCTGTTGCGCTGGATATTAACCGGAATACCCGGAAAAATGGCGCACCCCAGGACGAGGACCCCATGCCCCACCAGCAAGGAAAGATCGCGCTGCCGCCGATGACGCCCGGCACGCGCCGCAGCATCGCGTTCCATCGCTTCGGCAAGGCCGGCGCGCGGCCCAAGGCCTACCTGCAGGCCGCGATCCACGCCAACGAACTGCCGGGCGCGATGGCGCTGCACCACCTGATGCCGATGCTCGCCGCGGCGGACCGCGCGCGGCGCATCAAGGGCGAGATCGTCGTGGTGCCGACGGTGAATCCGATCGGCCTCGCGCAGCTCGTGGGCAACAACCACCTCGGCCGCTACGAGCTGCTCGGCCGCGACAACTTCAACCGCAACTGGCACGACCTCGCGGGCGCCGTCGCGGAGCGCGTCGGCGCCAGGCCTGGGGCGCGACGCCGCGGCGAACGTCGCCGCGATCCGCCGCGCGGCGCTCGCGGCGCTCGCCGCGCTGCGAGCCGGCGAACGAGCTGCAGACGCTGCGCGCCGCGGTGATGAAGCTCTCGGTGGACGCCGACGTCGTGCTCGACCTGCATTGCGACATGCAGGCGGCGCTGCACCTGTTCATCTCGCGCAAGGACTGGCCGGGCGCGGCGCAGGCGCTCGCCGCCGACATCGGCGCCGCAGGCGACGCTGTACAACGATCCCTATCCCGAGGCGCTCACCTTTTCCGGCGTGCACAGCGCGCTGTGGGCGCGGCTCGCCGAGCGCTTTCCCGCGCGCGCAGCATTCCGCAGGCCTGCCTGTCGGCCACCGATCGAGTATCGCGGCCAGCACGACGTCAACCATCGCTCGGCGAGGCCGACGCGAAGAACCTGTTCCGCTTTCTCGTGCGCCGCGGGAATCATCGCCGGCCGCGCCGGCGCCCTGCCGCGGCTCAAGGCGCAGGCGACGCCGATCGCGGGCATGGACGTCGGCTACTGCCCGAAGCCCGGGATCCTCGTCTATCCACGTGCGCGAGGGCGAGCGCGTGCGCAAGGGCAAGGCCGGTGTGCGAGGTGATCGATCCCGGCGGATCCGCGCGGGCCGCAGGCGCGCACGCAGATGCGTCGTCGCGCACCGACGGGATCCTCTTCAGCCGGCGGCCCGACGGGCAGCTCGCCTGGCCGGGCAAGGTCGCCTACCGCATCGCGGGCGCGAAGGTGCTCGCGCACCGCAAGGGCATGAGCGGGCTGGACGACTAAGTCAGCCGACCTCGTCGATCCAGGCCATCTGGATCGCCTCGAGGATCTTCTCGCCGCAGCGCTTGGGATCGTCGTCGAAGCCGGGCAGCGCCATCACCCACTGCATCAGGTCGGTGAAGCGCACCGTCTTCGGGTCCGTGTCCGGGACGCGCTCGGTCAAGCGCGATGGCGATCTCCAGCGTGTCGGTCCACTTCATTTGTTGCCCCCGCCCTCGCGCTCGTAGTTGATGGTGTATTTCGGGATCTCGAGCGTGAGGTCCGCGCCCGCGATCCGCGCCTGGCAGGAAAGCCGCGAGGTCGCCTCCAGCCCCCAGGCCTTGTCGAGCAGGTCCTCCTCCTTCTCCTCCGCCGGCACGAGCGAGTCGAAGCCCTCGCGCAGGATCACGTGGCAGGTGGTGCAGGCGCAGGACTTCTCGCAGGCGTGCTCGATGTCGATGTGGTTCTCGAGCAGCGCGTCGCAGATCGACTTCCCGCTCGGCGCCTCGAACTCGGCCCCCTGCGGGCACAACTGCGCGTGCGGCAGCACCTTGAGCCTCGGCATCAAAGATCCAGGTTGGCGATCTTCCGGCCCGCGAGGGCGCGCTTCACGCCGGCATCCATGCGCCGGCCCGCGAACTCCTCGGTGGCGCGGTTGAGCGCCTCGCTCGCCTGACGGATCGCGCGGTGGTCGTTGCCTGGGGCGACGGCGGCGAGCGCCGCGACCTGCCGCTCGATCATCTCGCGCTCTGACGCCGCCAGCAAGCGCGCCGTCTGCGGCCAGCGCGCTGCGCACCGCTTCGAGCAGGCGCTCGGCTTCCACCCGCGCCTCGTGCAGCGCACGCGCGTGCATGTCGTCCTTCGCGTGCTCGTAGGAGTCGCGCAGCATGCGCTCGATGTCCGCGTCGGCGAGGCCGTAGGAAGGCTTCACCACCACCGAGGCCTCCACGCCGGTGGTCGCCTCCTTCGCCGCGACCGACAGCAGGCCGTCCGCGTCCACCTGGAAGGTGACGCGGATGCGCGCCGCGCCCGCCGCCATCGGCGGGATGCCCTTCAGCTCGAAGCGGGCGAGCGAGCGGCAGTCCGCCACCAGCTCGCGCTCGCCCTGCACCACGTGGAAGCTCATCCCGGTCTGGCCGTCCTTGAACGTGGTGAACTCCTGCGCGCGCGCCACCGGAATCGTCGAGTTGCGCGGGATGATGCTCTCGGCGAGGCCGCCCATGGTCTCGATGCCCAGCGACAGCGGGATCACGTCGAGCAGCAGCCAGTCCTCGCCCGCCGGCTTGTTGCCCGCGAGCACGTTGGCCTGCATGGCGGCGCCGAGCGCCACCACCTTGTCCGGGTCGAGGTTGTTGAGCGGGTCGCGGCGGAAGAATTCGCCCACCGCGCGCTGGATCTGCGGCATGCGCGTCGCGCCGCCCACCATCACCACGCCCTTCACCTCCTCGACGCCGAGCCCGGCGTCGCGCAGCGCCTTGCGCATCGGGCCGAGCGTCTTGTGCACCAGCGTCTGCGTGATCTCGCAGAACTTCTCCGCGCCGAGCGTCACATCCACCACCTCGCCGCCCGAGAGCCGCGCCGTGATGCGCGCCTCGGCGTGCGTGGTCAGGTATTCCTTCGCCTCGCGCGACTTGACCAGCAGCAGGCGCATGTCGCGCGCGTCGAGCGGCGGCAGCTTCGCCTCCTCCACCACCCAGCAGAACACGCGCTGGTCGAAATCGTCGCCGCCGAGCAGCGAATCGCCGTTCGTCGCCACCACCTCGAACACGCCCTTCGAGAGCCGCAGGATCGGAGATGTCGAAGGTGCCGCCGCCGAGGTCGAACACCGCGTAGACGCCCTCCGACGCGTTCTCCAGCCCGTAGGCGATCGCCGCCGCGGTCGGCTCGTTGAGCAGCCGCAGCACGTTGAGGCCGGCGATCTGCGCGGCGTCCTTGGTCGCCTGGCGCTGCGCGTCGTCGAAGTAGGCCGGCACCGTGATGACGGCGCCCGCCAGGTCGCCGCCGAGCGAGAGCTCGGCGCGCTGGCGCAGCACCTTCAGGATCTCCGCCGACACCTCGACCGGGCTCTTCACGCCGGCCACGGTGCGAAGCTGCACCATGCCCGGGGCGTCGGCGAAGTCGTAGGCCATGTTCTCGGCGTGCGCCACGTCCTTCAGGCCGCGCCCCATGAAGCGCTTCACCGAGGCGATGCTGTTCTTCGGGTCCTCCGCCTGCCGCGCCTGCGCCGCGTAGCCGACCTCGACGCGGCCGTCCGGCAGGTAGCGCACGATCGAGGGCAGCAGCGCGCGCCCCTGCTCGTCCGGCAGGACGGTCGCCACGCCGCTGCGCACCGTGGCGACCAGCGAATTGGTGGTGCCGAGGTCGATGCCGACCGCGAGGCGGTGCTGGTGGGGCGCGGCTGGACTGGCCCGGCTCGGAGATCTGCAGCAGAGGCCACTATTCGACCCTCTCGTAGGCCTGGTCGATCTCGGCGGCGAGCTTGTCGAGGAACATGAGCTTGCGCACCTCGCCCGCTGCCGCGGCGTAATCCTTCGCTGCCGTCGATCAGCTGCGCGATGCCCTGCTCCAGCAGGCGCTGCTCCCGCCGCACCTCGGCCAGCAGCTCATCGAGCGCCGCGGGCTGCTTCGCCCCGGCGAGCGTCTCGCGCAGCTCGAGCTGCCGCAGCAGGAAATCGGTCGGCATCTGGGTGTTGGTCTCGAAGCCCACGTCCACGCCGTGCATCTCCAGCAGGTACTTCGCCCGCTGCACCGGGCTCTTCAGCGTGCGGTAGGCCTCGTTCACGCGCGTGGTCCACTGCATCGAGGCGCGGCGCTCGGCGTCGCCCGCGTGCGCGTAGCGGTCGGGGTGGATTCTGCGACTGGATCTCGCGGTAGGAGCGCTCGAGCGACTCGGCCTCGAGCGCGAAGGCCGGCGTGAGGCCGAACAGCTCGAAGTGGTTCTTCAAACGTTAAACGATTCTCCGCACCCGCACTCGTCCTTGACGTTCGGGTTGCTGAACTTGAAGCCCTCGTTCAGGCCCTCGCGCGTGTAGTCGAGCTGGGTGCCTTCGAGGAACGGCAGGCTCTTCGGGTCCACCACCACCTTGACGCCGTGGCTCTCGAACTGGTGGTCGTCGGGGTTCACCGCGTCGGCGAACTCGAGCTTGTAGGCGAAGCCCGAGCAGCCCGAGGTGCGCACGCCGATGCGCAGCGCGACGCCCTTGCCGCGCTTGGCGAAGAAGTTCTGCACGTGGTTCGCGGCCTTCTCGGTGAGCGTGACTGCCATGTCAGGCCGCCTTCTGCTCCGCCTTGGCGCTCGGCGCCGTGCTTCTTCTTGTAGTCTTCGACGGCGGCCTTGATCGCGTCCTCGGCCAGGATCGAGCAGTGGATCTTCACCGGCGGCAGCGACAGCTCCTCGGCGATCTGCGTGTTCTTGATGCCCGCCGCCTCGTCCAGGTGCTTGCCCTTCACCCACTCGGTGACCAGCGACGAGGAGGCGATCGCCGAGCCGCAGCCGTAGGTCTTGAAGCGCGCGTCCTCGATGACGCCGTCCTTGTTGACGCGGATCTGCAGCTTCATCACGTCGCCGCAGGCCGGCGCGCCGACCATGCCGGTGCCGACCGCCTCGTCGTTCTTGTCGAAGGAGCCGACGTTGCGCGGGTTCTCGTAGTGATCGATGACCTTGTCGCTGTATGCCATGGCTGCCTCTACCTCAATGTGCGGCCCATTGGACCGTGTTCAAGTCGACGCCTTCCTTGTACATCTCCCACAGCGGCGACAGCTCGCGCAGCTTCGCCACCTTGGTCTTCACCAGGTTCACCGCGTAGTCGATCTCCTCCTCGGTGGTGTACTTGCCGAGCGTGAAGCGGATCGAGGAATGCGCCAGCTCGTCCGAGCGCCCCAGCGCGCGCAGCACGTAGGACGGCTCGAGCGACGCCGAGGTGCAGGCCGAGCCCGAGGACACCGCGATGTCCTTGATCGCCATGATCAGCGATTCGCCCTCGACGTAGTTGAAGCTCACGTTGAGGTTGCCCGGGATGCGCCGCTCGAGGTCGCCGTTCAGCACCACCGCCTCCATCGAGGCGAGGCCGCGCCACAGCCGGTCGCGCAGCGCGCGGATGCGCTCGCCGTCGGTCGGCCATTTCCAGCTTGGCCATGCGCGCCGCCTCGCCGAAGCCGACGATCTGGTGCGTGGGCAGCGTGCCGGAGCGGAAGCCCCGCTCGTGCCCGCCGCCGTGGATCTGCGGCTCGATGCGCACGCGCGGCTTCCTGCGCACGTACAGCGCGCCGATGCCCTTCGGCCCGTACATCTTGTGCGCGGTGATGGTGAGCAGGTCCACCTTCAGCGTCGCGAGGTCGATCGGCAGCTTGCCCGCGGCCTGCACCGCGTCGCAGTGGAAGATGATGCCCCGCGCGCGGCAGATCTCGCCGATCTGCGGCGATCGGCTGGATCACGCCGATCTCGTTGTTCACCATCATGATCGAGGCGAGGATGGTGTCGGGCCGGATCGCCGCCTCGAACTTCTTCAGGTCGACGATGCCGTTCTCCTCGACCTCGAGGTAGGTGCACTCGAAGCCCTGGCGCTCGAGCTCGCGCATCGTGTCGAGCGTCGCCTTGTGCTCGGTCTTCTGCGTGATGAGGTGCTTGCCCTTGGTCTTGTAGAACTGCGCGGCGCCCTTGATGGCGAGGTTGTTGCCTTCGGTGGCGCCCGAGGTCCACACGATCTCCTTCGGGTCGGCGCCGATCAGCGCGGCGACGTGCGCGCGCGCCTCCTCCACCGCCTCCTCCGCCTTCCAGCCGAAGGCGTGCGAGCGGCTCGCCGGGTTGCCGAAGTGCTCGGTGAGGTACGGGATCATCTTCTGCGCCACGCGCGGGTCCACCGGCGTGGTCGCCGAGTAGTCGAGGTAGATCGGCAGCTTCACGCGGCCACCTTCTCCACCGGGCGCTTGTCGTGCAGCACCGCGACGGGCCTGTCGCCGCCTGCTGCGCCACCAGGTCCGCCAGGCTCACCGAGGACAGGTACTCGTGCATCTTCTTGTTCAGCGTGCGCCCACAGCTCGTGCGTCATGCAGCGCTTGTCGTCCGCGCAGTTCTCCTTGCCGCCGCACTGCGTGGCATCGAGCGGCTCGTCCACCGCGATGACGATGTCGGCCACCGTGATGCCCTGCATCGGCTGCGCCAGGCGGTAGCCGCCGCCCGGCCCGCGCACGCTGGACACGAGCTTCCTGCGCCGCAGCTTGCCGAACAGCTGCTCGAGATAGGAAAGCGAGATGTGCTGGCGCTCGCTGATCGCCGCAAGCGTCACCGGCCCGCGCGTCTGGCGCATCGCCAGGTCCACCATCGCGGTGACCGCGAACCGGCCTTTGGTCGTGAGTCTCATTGGGTCTGGATCTCCGAATACCCGATAAACGTAGTCAAGTATAGCCAATTCCGACAGAATTGGTCAACAATTACTTGACCGCTCTAAGTTGTTCTCTTTGCTTGTCTTTCTCGAGTTCCGCGAGCCGCTCGCTCAGCTTGGCGAGGGCCTGTTCCAGCTCGGTGGAATGCTCCACCAGCTTCTGGATCGCCTTGGCATAAGGGTCGTCCTGCTCCTGCACCACCGCATACGCCGAAAAGCGCGCCGCCTGCTGCGCGCTGCCCTTCTCGACGATGCGCCCGGGAATGCCGACCACCGTGGCGCCCGCGGGCACTTCCTTCACCACCACCGCGTTGGACCCGACGTTCGCGCCATCGCCGACGGTGAATCCGCCCAGCACCTTGGCGCCCGCGCCGACCACCACGCCGCGCACCGAGCGTCGGATGGCGCTTCGCCCCGCGGTACAGCGACGTGCCGCCCAGCGTCACGCCCTGGTAGATGGTGCAGTCGTCGCCCACCTCGGCGGTCTCGCCGATCACCACGCCCATGCCGTGGTCGATGAACACGCGCCGCCCGATCACGGCGCCGGGATGGATCTCGATGCCGGTCACCCAGCGGCCGAAATTCGAGGTCGACGCGCCCGAGCCAGCGCAGGCCGTGCGTCCAGAACCAGCGCGCGAGCTTGTGGATGTAGATGGCATGCAGGCCCGGGTAGCAGGTCAGCACTTCCCAGGTGGTGCGCGCCGCCGGGTCGCGCTCGAAAATGCTGGCGATGTCTTCGCGCAGGTGGCTGAACATGCGGCAACTTTAGATTATCCGAGCAAATCGATCAACTATTTCTTGAGCAGGGATTTGAGCAGCCCGCGCAGGATGTTGACCTCCTCGCGCTCCAGCGCCGGGACGCGCGAAAACAGCCGCCGCCAGCGCTCGCGCAGCCTGGACCCCGGCGCCATGAAATCGGTCGACGTGGCGGCCTCCTCCAGGTGCCCGTACAGGCCCTCGAGGTCCTGCACTGTCGCCAGTTTCTCGGTGCGCATTGCCGGGCACCGACGCGCCCTGCGCCATGTGCAGCTCGTAGCAGACGACCTGCACCGCCTGCGCGAGGTTGAGCGAGCTGGCGCCGGTCGCGGCGGGGATGTGCACGAGGAACTGGCAGGCGAACAGTTCGTCGTTGCTGAGCCCGGCGCTCTCGCTGCCGAAGACGAAGGCGACCGGGCGCGTCGAGCGACGCGGCGCGCGCCGCGGCCGCGCGCACGTCGAGCACCTGCGGCGACCACTCGCGCGGGCGCGCCGACAGCGCGAAGGCCGCCGCGCAATCGGCGATCGCCTCGGCGAGCGTGGCATGGGTGCGCGCGGCGGCGAGCACGTCGGCGGCATGCGTCGCCATCCACTCGTCCTGCGGCGCGGGCGGGCGCTCGCGGCGCCACCAGCCGCAGGTCGGCAAGTCCCATGGTCTTCATGGCGCGCGCGGCCGCGCCGATGTTGCCGGGATGGCTCGGCCTGCACAGGACGATGCGGATTTCCGCCATGCCCGCAGTGTACCGAGAGTAGAATACGCGCCGCCCATGCACCCGATGCTCAATATCGCGGTCAAGGCGGCGCGCCGCGCCGGCTCGATCATCAACCGCGCCGCGCTCGAGGGCGGCGCGCTCGAGGTGAAGGCCAAGAACAAGAACGACTTCGTCACCCAGGTGGACAAGGCCGCCGAGCAGGCGATCATCGGCGTGATCCGCGCCGCCTACCCCGACCACAGCATCCTCGCCGAGGAGTCCGGCGACACGCCCGGGCGCGCGCGCCGAGTACCTGTGGGTGATCGACCCGCTGGACGGCACCACCAACTACATCCACGGCTTTCCCGCAGTACTGCGTGTCGATCGCGCTCGAGCACCGCGGCGTGCCGACGCAGGCCGTGGTCTACGACCCGGGCAAGAACGAGCTGTTCACCGCGAGCCGCGGCCGCGGCGCGTTCCTCGACGACCGGCGCATGCGCGTGTCCAAGTGCACCCAGCTGAAGGACGCGCTGGTCGGCACCGGGTTTCCGTTCAAGGAGGTGTCGCGCCTGGACCTGTACATGCGCCAGCTGCGGACCATGATGACCTCGTCGGCCGGCGTGCGCCGCGCGGGCGCCGCGGCGCTCGACCTCGCCTACGTCGCCGCGGGGCGCCTCGACGCGTTCTGGGAGATGGGCCTGTCGCGCTGGGACATGGCGGCCGGCGCGCTGCTCATCCAGGAAGCCGGCGGGCTGGTCGGCGGACCTGCAGGGCGGGCCCGGATTTTCTCGACCGCGGCGAGATCGCCGCGGCGACGCCGAAGGTGTTGCCGCAGCTGCTCGAAGCGCTGCGCTGAAGAATTCGTTGCTTGCCTAGGCTTGCGCGGCGCCGCCGGCGCACAGCAGCAGGGCGAGAAACCCGGTCCTAGCCCGCATCCGCCATCAGCCATTCCATGGCCTCCTCGTAGTCGGCGAAGGCGCGGATATTGAATCCATGGCCTTCCGCGCACATGGCGAAGAAGCGCGCGCGGTCGAATTTCTCCAGCGGGCACAGCATCGCGGTCTTCCTGGCGAACGTGCTGCGATAGTGCACCAGCTTGTCCGCCAGGAACCAAAGGTCGGTGGCGGACATGACGCCCTGCGCCTCGCGCGTGTCGATCAGGATGTCGTAGTCGTCCAGCGCCTCCCCAACCCTGGCGATGCCGGCGAGCAGTTGCTCGCTGGCCTCGAGGTCAAACTCGCCCGTGGGCTTTGCCCGGATGAAATCGCTGGCGTGGATGACCTTGATCTGCGCTGGCATCGCGCCCGCTTCGCGGCGAAAGCCTCAGTTCTTGAATCCGAGATCGAGGCGCCAGGTCGTGGTGCCGGAATCTGCTGGAATTCCCGCTCGCGTCGACCCACTGCGCGTGCCGCCGGCGCGCAGGAACACCCGAGGCGAGAACGTCCCAGCGCACGCCGGCGCCGCCGCTGTAGCTGAAGATAGTTGTTGGAGGCGGTGGGCACCGCAGTGCCGCAGTAGTAGCCATACCAGGGGTAGTACCAGCACACCGGCACCGCCGGCCCGGTCTGGATGTTGGTGTCGACGTAGGTGCCGCCGATGCCGCCGGCCACGTAGGGCGTGAACGGGCCCGACAGGAAATGCTAGGTCGCGTTGAACATGCACGGAGCTCATGTCCGCCGAGCCACGCGTGGTAAACGCAGTCTGCCCGCTGCCGATCGATGGCACCATCGTCGCGTTGTAGTCCATGCTCGAACCAGTTGAAGTCCATGCCGAGATTCAGGTGGGTGTTGAGGTTGTAGGCGAAGCCGACGCCGAATCCCAGGGTGTTGCTTGGTCCGCGCCGTCGAGCCGCCCTCGAAGCTGTAGTTCTTGCCCTCGACATTGTGCATCTGCAGGGTGAATTCCCAGCGCTTGTCGCGGGCGGCGTGCGTTGCGCGCTGGCCGCGCCGGCAGCCAGCAGCGCCAGCACCAGCAGGATGGCGAATCGAGATCGCGGCGGTATTCATGTCGGGCACGTCCTCCTATAGGATGCGTGAGCTTGGTCCGGACACCACGTTCAGGTCAAGGCAAGCCATGGCAATCGAATCGCACGGCAATGATCTGGTTCGCGTCGTCGCGCTGCTCGCCGCGGGCGTGGTGGCGGTGCCGATCTTCCGGCGCCTCGGCCTGGGCTCGGTGCTCGGCTACCTCGCCGCCGGGCTGGCCATCGGCCCGTTCGGGCTCAGGCTGTTCACCGATCCGCAGGCGATCCTGCACGTCGCGGAGCTCGGCGTGGTGCTGTTTCTCTTCGTCATCGGCCTGGAAATGCAGCCCTCGCGCCTGTGGAAGCTGCGCGCGGGAGATCTTCGGCCTGGGTGCGGCGCAGGTGGTCGGCTGCGGCCTGCTGCTCGACGCTGGCGTGCTACGCCGCGGGACTTGCGCCGGCGGTCGCGTTCTTCGCCGCGATGGGCTTCGTGCTCTCCTCCACCGCCATCGTGATGCAGATCCTCGAGGAGCGCGGCGACGTGGCGACGCCGCGCGGCCAGCGCATCGTGTCCATCCTGCTGCTGGAGGATCTCGCCATCGTGCCGCTGCTCGCCCTGGTGGCGTTCCTCGCGCCCGGACGAGGGCGGCGGCCTGCGCTGGCAGGAAATCGCCCTCGGCCTCGCCTCGCTCGCCGGCGCTGGTGATCGCCGGCAGGTATCTGCTCAGCCCGCTGTTCCGCCTGCTCGCCGCACGCGAAAGCGCGCGAAGTCATGACCGCCGCGGCGTTGCTGGTGGTGCTCGGCGCGGCCCTGCTGATGCAGCTCGGCGGCCTGTCGATGGCGATGGGCGCGTTCCTCGCCGGCGTGCTGCTCTCCGAATCCACCTTCCGCCACCAGCTGGAAGCCGACGTCGAGCCGTTCCGCGGCATCCTGCTCGGGCTGTTCTTCATCGGCGTCGGCATGTCGCTCGATCTCTCGGTGTTCGAGCGCGACTGGCTGCTGATCCTCGGCGGCACCGTGGCGCTGATGCTGCGTCAAGTCGGCCGGCGTGTACGTCGTGGCACGGCTGATCCGCGCCAAGCACCCGCGAGAGCCTGTACCGCGCCGTGCTGCTCGCGCAGGGCGGCGAGTTCGCGTTCGTGCTCTATGCCGCGGCGGCGGCGGCCGGGATCTTCGAGCCGCGCCGGTGAACGCCCTGCTCACGGCGATCGTCATCGTGTCGATGGCGCTCACGCCGTTCGGCGTGTTCGCGCTGCGCTGGCTGCTGCCGCAGGACGACGCAGTCGATGGATGGCGTCGAGGCGGCCGAGCGGCCTGGGCGGCAGCGTGCTGGTCGTCGGCTTCGGCCGCTTCGGCCAGGTGGCAAGCCAGTCGCTGCTCGCGCGCGGCTTCGACGTCGTGATCATCGACACCGACACCGACATGATCCGCAGCGCGGCGGACTTCGGCTTCAAGATCTACTACGGCGACGGCACGCGCCTGGACGTGCTGAAGGCCTCCGGAGCGGAGAACGCCAGGGCCATCGCCGTGTGCATCGACGACCGCGCGGCCGCCGATCGCATCGTGGCGCTCGCGAAGGCGGAGTTTCCACACCTGAAGCTGCTGGTGCGCTCCTTCGACCGCGAGCATTCGCTCAAGCTCATCGGCGCGGGCGTGGATTTCCAGGTGCGCGAGACCTTCCACTCGGCGATGGCTTTCGGCGAGGCGGCGCTGGTGCAGCTCGGCGTGCCGGAGGAGGAAGCCGCCGCGATCGCGGCCGACATCCGCAGGCGCGACGCCGAGCGGCTGGAGCTCGAGATCGCGGGCGGCCTCGCGGCCGGCACCGCGCTCATCCACGGCAACGTGCCCAAGCCGACGCCTTTCACGCGCACCGAAGAAGGCGCCGCAGGCGCTGAGCGAAGAGACCGCGGCGGTCGCGGGAGGCGCGAAGAGCAAGTGAGCGGATGTATGCTTGCCCGGAAGGAGAGTCCATGAGCACACCCGATACCGCCCTCGTCGTCGGCGCGGGCGACAGCCTGGGCGCGGCGCTCGCGCGCCGCTTCGCGCGGGAGGGCCTCAAGGTCTGCGTGGCGCGCCGCAATGCGGACAAGCTCCAGCCGCTGGTGGATTCGATCCGCAGCGCGGGCGGCACGGTGCACGCCTTCGGCTGCGACGCGCGGCGCGAGGACCAGGTTGTCGCGCTGTACGACCGCATCGAGAAGGAAGTTGGCGCGCTGGAGATCGTGGTCGCCAACGTGGGCGGGAACATCCGCTTCCCGTTGCTGGAGATGACCGCCGAGAAGTACTTCAAGACCTGGGAAATGGCCTGCTTCACGGCCTTCCTCACTGCGCGCGAGGCGATGCGCCGCATGGCGCCGCGCGGCCGCGGCACGTTCTTCTTCACCGGCGCGACTGCCGCGCTGCGCGGCAGCGAGGGCTTCTCGGCGTTCGCCACCGGAAAATTCGGCATGCGCGCGCTGGCCCAGTCCACCGCGCGCGAGTTCGGCAAGCAGGGCGTGCACGTGGTGCACGTAGTGATCGACGGCCCGATCGACACGCCGTTCGTGCGCGAGCTCCGTCCCGACCTGGTGCGCTCGCGCCCGGCGGACGGCCTGCTCGCGCCGGACGACATCGCCGACACGTATTGGGCGATGCACAAGCAGAAGCGCAGCGCCTGGACCTTCGAGCTCGACATCCGGCCCTGGGTCGAGCCGCTGACGACGTTCTAGGCCTCCTACACCCCGCGCAGCCAGCGCGCAGCCCGCTTCTCCACGAACGAAGCCAGGCCTTCGGTCGCCTCGGCACTGCGGCGCTTGGCCGCGTGCTGCGCGACAAGCCGGTCGAACGTCGCGTCGTCCACCGCGCCCCACGCGAATGCGAGCGCCGCCGCCTTGGTCTGTGCGTTTGCCTCGGGCGCGT
>CAWALA010000002.1:0-32088 GCA_963782655.1 uncultured beta proteobacterium
GATCTCGCGCTTCAAGGGTCTGGGCGAGATGAGCCCCGAGCAGCTCTGGGAAACCACCATGAACCCGGACACGCGGCGCCTGGTGCGCATGCAGCTCGATCGCCAAGGACATTGCCAAGGTGAAGCTGACTTTCGAGAAGCTGATGGATGCAGGCGAGGCGGAAGAAAGACGGAACTGGATGCGCGAGCACTGGAAGACCGTCGAGGCCGACGTATGAGGAATAGGGTCAGACCCGATTTTTCGCTAGGCGAAAAATGGGGTCTGTCCCTATTTTCGGTTGCCGTGTATGGAAGAAGAAGCCGAAGGCGTTCTGGGAGCGGGCCTACAAGGGCCACGTGCTCTGGCAGGGAAAGCAGAAGCTGGGCAAAGTGACGCTCGCCGGCGGAGGGCCGCTACACCTGGGAGGCCTCCGGCGGGCGGGCGCGAGCGACGACCTCGAGAAAGCCAAGAAGGCGGTCGAGCTCGCGGTGGCGATGGCTGACAAGCAACTCGACCTCTTCAGGTGACCATGGATACGCGAACCGCCCGACCTCTTCACGCACGAGAACGGCGACGACGCGGCGCCGATCGAGCGCCACGCCTCGCAGGCCTACCTCGGCTACGCGGTCTCCACCGTCAAGTCGCGGGCGCTGCCGGACGATCGCCGACGGCCTGAAGCCGGTGCAGCGCCGCATCCTCTACGCGATGGGCGAGGCGGGCGGCGCCAACGCCGCGGTATTTACGTCAAGTGCGCGCGCTACGTCGGCGAGGTGCTCGGCAAGTACCACCCGCACGGCGACTCCTCGACCTACGAGGCGATGGTGCACCTCGCGCAGCCGTTCTCGATGCGCTACCCGCTCATCGACGGCCAGGGCAATTTCGGCAGCCGCGACGGCGATTCGGCGGCGGCCTACCGCTATACGGAGGCGAGGCTTTCGAGCTTTGCCGAACTGATGCTTGAGCGAAATCGACGAAGGCACCGTCGACTTCATCAAGAACTACGACGGCAAGTTCGACGAGCCGCGTGCTGCTGCCCGCGCGCCTGCCGTTCGGCCTGCTGAACGGCTCCTTCGGCATCCCGGTCGGCTTTTCCACGCGCATTCCCTCGCACAACCTGAAGGAAGTCGCCGAGGCGGCCGCGCACGTCATCAAGCACCCGCAAGCGCCACGGCTGAAGGACATCCTCGCGATCCTGCCGGGGCCGGACTTCCCCGGCGGCGGGCAGATCATCTCGCGCCGCGGACGAAATCCGCGCCGCCTACGAGACCGGCCGCGGCTCGATCGCCATGCGCGCGCGCTGGAACGTCGAGCAGCTGGCGCGCGGCCAGTGGCGCATCGTCGTCACCGAGCTGCCGCACGGCGTGTCCTGCCGCCAGGTGCTGGAGGAGATCGAGGCGCTGGTCAATCCCAAGCCCTCCGCCGGCAAGAAGGAAGTGTCGCAGGAGCAGAGGCGCCTGAAGCAGTTCGTGCTCGAGCAGGTCGAGACGGTGCGCGACGAATCCGACCGCAAGTCGAAGCTGCGCCTGGTGATCGAGCCGCGCAGCTCGCGCCAGAGCGCGGAGGAGACCGATGACGACGCTGATGGTGCAACACCAGCCTCGAGACGCGCTACGCGGTGAACATGACCTGGCTCGGCCTCGACGGCCTGCCCGAGACCAAGGACATCGTCGGCAGGTCCTGCGCGAGTGGGGCGAGTTCGCGCCAGCAGACGGTGCGCCGCCGGACGCAGCACCGCCTGGACAAGTGCGAGGAGCGGCTGCACATCGTGCATGGGGCGCCTGCTCGCCTACGTGAGGATCGACGAGATCATCAAGCTGATCCGCGCGGCCGAGGACCAGGCCGACGCGAAGGCGAAGATGATGGCGAAGTGGAAGTTCACCGAGCGCCAGGCCGAGGACATCGTCAACATCCGCCTCGGGCAGCTCACCAAGCTCGACGGCGTGAAGCTGAACGACGAGCGCAAGGCGCTCGAGACCGAGAGGAAGGAGCCTGAAGGCGATCCTCGGCGACGAAAAGGAGCTGAAGAAGCTGGTCGTCGCGGGAGCTCGATGCCGACGCCAAGCCTATGGCGACGCGCGCCGCACGCTGATCAAGACCGACGAGCGCGCGCAGATCGAGCGCACCGTGGTGGAGGAGCCGATCACCGTGATCCTGTCGCAGAAGGGCTGGATCCGCGCGCGCACCGGCCACGCGCTCGATCTGGCCACGCTGACCTTCAAGGACGGCGACGGCGCTCCTGCAGACGCTCGAATGCAAGACCACCGACGCGGTGATCGTGCTCGCGGCCTCGCGGCAAGACCTTCACGCTGGACGCCGCGGCGATTCCCGCCGGCCGCGGCGACGGCGCGCCGGTGAACACGCTCGTCAATTCCGTCCTCCGACGACATCGTGTGGATGGGCACGGGCGACCCGAACGGCCAGCTGCTCATGAACAGCTCGGCGGGCAACTGGGCTTCGTCTGCAAGCTCGGCGACCTCGTGTCCAAGACGCGCCAGGGCAAGGACTTCATGAGCGTGGCGGAAGGCGCGCGCGCGCAGGTGCCCGCGCTCGCTGTGGAGTCAGGGAAAAGCTACGTGGCGGCGCTTTCGTCCGATGCCCGCCTGCTGGTGTTCCCGCTGGACGAAATCCCGGTGCGCCCGAACGGCGGCGTGGGCGTGCAGCTCCTCGCGCTGCCCGAGAAGGTGACGCTCGCCGCGGTGGCGGTCACCGACGGCAAGTCGCTCGCGGTGTCGGGCATCAAGCGCAAGAACCGCGCGAGCGAGACGATGGACGCGAAGATGCTGGCGGAACACATGGGCAAGCGCGCGCAACGCGGGCAAGGTCTGCGACGTGGGATTCAGGCCGGACCGTCTTGGGTCCTAGCGAGCTCAGGCCGGTCCTCGCGCCCGCGGCGATCCTGCTCCTCGCCGCGCTGGCGGTGTGGCTCGGCCCCGCGCTGCCCGCTTCGCTCGCAGGCCTGCGCACGCTCGGCCCCTACGTGGTGCTCGCGCTCGGCGTCGCCTTCGCGCTGCGCTTCAACCGCGGCCGCGCGCTGATCCTGCTTGCCGTCGCTGCTCGCCGCCTACGCCGGCTACGACTACGCGCAGGGCCTGGGCGGCTTCGCGGCGAAGGCCGTGTACACGGCGCTCGTGGTGCTGGTGCCGGTGAACGCGCTCGCCGCCATGGCGCTGCCCGAGCGCGGGGTGCTCTACTACGGCAGCTACCGCTGGGCCGTGCTCATCGGCGGCGAGGCGCTGCTCATCCTGTGGATCGCCGCCGCGGGCAGGAGCGCGCTCTCGGGCCTCGCCTGGCAGGGCCTGCTCGAGCATTGGCTGTTCCGCTCGCCGCCCACGCCGCTCGCCGGGCGCCTCGTCTTCGCCGCCGCCTTCGTGGCGGCGCTGTGGCGCGCCTGGCCCAAGCACACGCCGCTCGACATCGGCCTTGCCGCCGCGCTCGCCGCGTTCTTCGTCGCCGCCGAATGGGCCGAGTCGGCGAGCGTGTTCGGCGCCTTCATGACCGCCGCGGGCGCCATCGTGCTGGTGGCCTTCGTGCAGGAGTCGCACCGGCTCGCGTTCCGCGACGAGCTCACCGGGCTGCCGGGCCGGCGCGCGCTGGACGAGACGCTTGCGCGCCCTCGGGCCGCACTACGTCATCGCGATGGCGGACGTGGACCATTTCAAGGGCTTCAACGACACGCACGGCCACGACATCGGCGACCAGGTGCTCAAGCTCGTCGCCGCGCGCCTCGCGGAAACCGGCGGCGGGGCCGAGGCCTTCCGCTACGGCGGCGAGGAGTTCTGCATGCTGTTCCGCGACAAGACGCTGCAGCAGGCGCTGCGCTACCTCGAGCACACGCGCGCCTCGGTCGAGCGCTACCGGATGGCGGTGCGCAGCGACGAGCGCCCGCGCCACCAGGAGGCGGGCATCCGCCGCCGCGGCGACAGCGTGCCCACCAAGCTGCTCTCGGTGACGGTCTCGTTCGGCGCCGCGGAGCCCGAAGTCGAGCGCCAGCCCGCGGTGCAGGTGCTCAAGGCGGCGGACGAAGCGCTGTACCGCGCGAAGCAGGGCGGCAGGAACAAGGTATCCACGTGAGCTGGGATCCCGCCGCAGTACCTGAAATTCGCGGGCGAGCGCATGCGCCCGGCGCTCGACCTGCTCGCGCGCATCCCGGCCGAGGCGCCGCAGGCGGTGGTGGACCTCGGCTGCGGCGCGGGCAACCTCGCGCCGATGTTTCTCGCGCGCTGGCCGCAGGCCAGGCTCACCGGCGTGGATTCCTCGCCCGAGATGCTCGCCAAGGCGCGCGCCGGGCATCCGGGCGCGCAGTTCGTGCAGGCCGACATCGGGCGCTGGCGCCCGGCGGCGCCGGTGGACGTGCTCTACAGCAACGCGGCGCTGCACTGGCTGGAGGGGCACGCGCAGCTGATCCCCGGGCTGCTCGAGGCGGTGAAGCCGGGCGGTTTCCTCGCCATCCAGATGCCGCGCAATTTCAACGCGCCCTCGCACACCACGATCGTGGAAGCGATCGAGCAGGGGCCCTGGCGCGCGCAGCTCGAGCCGGTGCTGCGCCGCGAGCCGGTGGCCGCGCCGGGCGAGTACTGGCGCATGCTCAAGGGCCGCGCCGCGCGCCTGGAGATCTGGGAGACCGAGTACCTGCAGGTGCTCACGGGCGAGAACCCGGTCGCCGAGTACACCAAGGGCACCTGGCTCAAGCAGTTCCTCGACCGGCTGCAGGGCCCGAGCAAGTCCGCCTTCGAGGCCGATTACCGACGCCGCGTCGCCGCCTGGTACCCGCCGGAGGCCGACGGGCGTACGCTGTTTCCCTTCCGGCGCCTGTTCATCGTGGCGCAGCGGGGAGGCTGACATGTGGTTCGCCTGGCGGCGCTGGCGGTGCTGCTGGTGGCGGGGATCGTGCTCTACAACCGCCTCATCGCCGATCGCAACCAGGCGCGCCAGGGCTACGCCGACATCGACGTGCAGCTGAAGCGCCGCGCGGACCTCGTGCCGCAGCTGGTGGAAGCGGTGAAGGGCTACGCCGGCTACGAGAAGGCGCTGCTCACCACGGTCACCGAGCTGCGCACGAGCGCGCTCGCGGCGCAGGGCGGCGCGCCGCGCTTCGCGCTGGAAAAGCAGCTCGGCGAGCGGCTGCAGCAGCTCGTGCTGCTGCAGGAGAACTACCCGCAGCTGAAGGCCGACGCCAATTTCCGCGACCTCTCGGCGAAGCTCGTGGAGGTGGAGGACCACCTGCAGTACGCGCGCCGCTTCTACAACGGCGCGGTCAAGCAGTACGTCACGCGCCTGGAGAGCTTTCCCGGACGTCGATCGTGGCGCGCGCTGTTCCGCTTCCAGCCGCTGCCCTTCTTCGAGACGGACGATCGCGAGGCGGTGAAGGTGGCCTGTGAGAGGCTCTGCTTCTTGCTGCTTCTCGTTGCGCTGCGCGGCGAGCGCGCAGGAGCGCGTGCTCGACTTCCACAGCGACATCCGCATCGACGCCGACGGCGGGCTGTCCGTCACCGAGAGGATCGAGGTGCAGGTGGAGGGGCGCGAGATCAAGCGCGGCATCCTGCGCGATTTCCCCACCGACTATCGCGACCGCACCGGCGCGCGCGTGCGCGTGCCGTTCGAGGTCGTCGCGGTGAGCCGCGACGGCGCACACCGAGATGTGGTCCGTGGCGACATGACGAACGGCGTGCGCGTCCGCATCGGCAACGCCGGCGGTGATGCTGCCGCTCGGCAAGCACGTCTACGAGATCACCTACCGCACCTCGCGCCAGCTCGGCTTCTTCAAGGAGCACGACGAGCTGTACTGGAACGTGAACGGCAACGGCTGGACCTTCGCGATGGACCGCATCGCCGCGGACGTGAAGCTGCCCGCCGAGGTGCCCGCCACGCAGATCCGCGTGGAGGCCTACACCGGCGAGCAGGGCGCCCAGGGGCGCGATTACCGCGCCGAGGCGCGCAACGGCGGCGCGAGCTTCGCAACCACGCGGCGGCTCGGGCGCAACCAGGGACTCACCATCGTGCGTGATGTTCCCGAAGGGCATCGTGCGCGAGCCAACCTCCGTGCGAGCGTGCGCTCCGGTGGATCGGCGACAACAAGGGCGTGCTGCCGGGCGCGGCGGGCCTGCTCGTGCTCCTCCTCTTCCTCTGGTGGCGCTGGAACCTCGTGGGGCGCGATCCGCGCGCGGGACCCGCGTTCCCGCGCTACGACGCGCCCCAGGGCATGGGGCCGGCGGGCGTGCGCTACGTGGACAAGATGGGTTTCGACGATCGCTGCTTCGCCTCGGGGCTGCTCGGCCTCGGCGCACGCGGCATGCTGCGCATCCGGCAGGAGTCCGACGGCTATCGCATCGAGCGCACCGGCACGGAGGTGGCGCTGCTGCCCGGCGAGCAGGCGCTCGCGGCGCTGGTGCCGAAGTCGACGGGCGTGAAGACCATCGGCAAGACGCACGACCCCGCGGTGCAGACGGTGCGCGGCCTGCTCGAGCGCGAGCTCGCGCTGCATTACGACGGCAAGCTCTTCTCGCGCAACCGGGGCTCGTGGGTCACCGGCGCCCTGATCGCCACCGTTTCCGTGGTCGCCATGATGGTGCTGGAAGCGCCCATCGCGTTGGTCATCGCCTGCGGCGTGCTGATGGCGGTCGTCCTCGGGGTATTCGCAAAGCTGTTGCCCGCCTACAGCGTAGAGGGCAGGAAGCTGCAGGACGCCATCCAGGGCCTGCGCCAGTACATGAGCGTCGCCGAGAAGGACGACCTCGCGCGCATGAAGGCGCCGCCGCAGACGCCGCAGGAATTCGCGCGCCTCCTGCCGTACGCGGTGGCGCTCGATGTGGAGGAGACCTGGGCCGACCGCTTCACCACGATCCTCGGCGCGGCCGCGGTGACCGCGGCGGTGGCGAGCTACTACAGCCCGGACTCCGGCGGCGGGCTGTTCGGCGGCAGCGGGCTGGCGCGCTCGATCTCCGGGATGGACGGCACCATCAGTTCCGCCGCCACTGCGCCGGGCTCGAGTTCGGGCGGCTCCTCGGGCGGCGGCGGGGGTGGCGGCTCCTCGGGCGGCGGCGGCGGCGGAGGCGGCGGCAGCGGCTGGTAGGCGTATACTTCGCGGCTTCGAAACTGCCCGGAAACACCGGATGGCCAAGGAAGAAATGCTGGAGATGGAAGGCGTGGTGCTCGAGGTGCTGCCCAGCACCCAGTTCCGCGTCGAGCTCACCAACGGCGCCACCGTGCTCGCCTACGCGGGAGGCAAGGTGCGCAAGAACCGCATCCGCATCCTCGCCGGGGACCGGGTGACGATGGAAATCTCGCCTTACGACCTGACGCGCGGGCGCATCAGCTTCCGCCACAAGGACGAGAACCCGGTGGCGCAGGTACGGCGGCGCCCGATCTACAAGAAGCGGTAACGCATGGCGGGGGTCCCCATCCCCGAGCAGGAAATCGAGCTGCAGGCCGTGCGCGCGCAAGGCGCGGGCGGCCAGAACGTCAACAAGGTCTCCAACGCGGTCCACCTGCGCTTCGACATCCGCGCCTCCTCGCTCCCCGAGGAGGTGAAGCACCGGCTGCTCGCGCGCGGCGACAAGCGCATCTCGCGCACCGGAGTGGTGGTGATCAAGTCCCAGCAGCACCGCAGCCTCGAGCTGAACCGCGCCGAGGCGATCGCGCGGCTGCAGGCCCTGGTGGATGCCGCGGCCCACGTACCGAAGAAGCGCCGGCCCACCCGGCCCACGCGCGCCTCGAAGGAGCGGCGCCTCGAGGGAAAGCTCCGCCGCGGCAACGTGAAAGCGCTGCGCCGCAAGGCCTGGGACTGAGTTAGGATTTCGGCATGGACCGGGCCGCAGAACGCAGAAGCGCCATCGAGGCCGCCGTCGCCGACGTCCGCGACATCGAGCGTCGCGAGGGCGTGACGCGCGCGAGCCTGGCGAACATCAAGGCGCGCCTGCTCAGGCTCGCCGCGCGCACCGACCTCTTCGACCCGAAAGACTACCCGCCGCCCGAGCCCGGCCAGAAGCTGCGCTCGTGCCTGTACCGGCTCTCGGAAGACGCCGACCACCGCTTCGCGCTGTATGCCAACGCGTCGCTGGGGGGCTACGGCACTGCCGCGCACAACCACACCACCTGGGCGGTGATCGTGGGCGTGACGGGCGAGGAGCTGAACAAGTTCTACGACCGCGCGGACGGCGGCGTGAAGGTGAAGGGCAGCGACGTGGTGCGCCAGGGCACCGGCGTCGCCTTCCTGCCCGAGGACCTGCATTCGATCCACATCGAGGCGCCGCTGCTGAACTTCCACATGTACGGCCTCGCCCTCGAGCAGCTGCACAAGCGCGAGTTCTACAAGGAAAAAGAGCGCCGCTGGGACGTGTTCCCGGCGCACGCGGACATCCGCGAAGCGCGCACGTGACCCCCGCGGCGCTGCGCGAGCGGCTCTCCTCGGGCGGGGAACTCGCGCTGCTCGACGTGCGCGAGCAGGGCGTGCACACCAAGGGCCATCCGTTCTTCGCCGCGTCGCTGCCGCTCTCGCGGCTCGAAGCGATGGTGCTCGACCTCGTGCCGCGCTTTTCGGCGCCGCTCGTGCTGCTCGATGGCGGCGGCGAGGGCCTGGCGGAACGCGCGGCGGCAAAGCTCGGCGCAGCTGGGCTACACGCGACGTGGAGATCCTCGAGGGCGGCTGCGCGGCGTGGAAGGCTGCGGGCGGCGAGCTCTTCAGCGGCGTCAACGTGCCCTCGAAGGCCTTCGGCGAGTTCATCGAGCACCGCTACGAGACGCCGCGCATCCCGCCCGCGGAACTGAAGCGCCTGAAGGATGCGGGCCGCAAGCTCGTGATCCTCGACTCGCGGCCGTGGGAGGAGTACCACCGCATGAACATCCCCGGCGGCATCGACGCGCCGGGCGCGGAGCTCGTCTACCGCGTGCACGACCTCGCGGACCCGGACACCCTGGTGGTGGTCAACTGCGCCGGACGCACGCGCAGCATCATCGGCTGCCAGTCGCTCAGGAACGCGGGACTCAAGGACGTGGTGGCGCTCAAGGACGGCACCATGGGCTGGGAGCTCGCGGGCTTCGAGTGCGAGCGCGGCTCGGAGCGCGTGGCGCCCGCGCCCTCGCCCGAGGGACGGAAGAAGGCGCGCGCGGCGGCGGACCAGGTGGCGAAGCGCTTCGGCGTGAAGTTCGCGAGCTTCTCGAAAACCATGTCCTGGCGCGCGGAATCCGCGCGCACCCTGTACCTCCTCGACGTGCGCACCAGGGCCGAGTTCGAGGCGGGGCGCATCCCGGGCAGCGTGCACGCGCCGGGCGGGCAGCTGGTGCAGGCCACCGACGAGTTCGTGGGCGTGCGGAACGCGCGCATCGTGCTGGTGGATCCCGAGCGCGTGCGCTCGGTGATGACGGCTTCCTGGCTCAACCAGATGGGCTGGGAGGAGGTGTACGTGCTCGAGCCCGAGGGCGAGTTCGGCCTGGGCCACATCACGCTCGCGCGCGGGCCGCGCGCGCCGCGCATTCCCGTCTACCCGGACTGGCCGTGCGTGCGCGCGCCGGAGCTCGCGCGCGGCGGCGCCACGGTGATCGACTTCTCCACCAGCCTGCGCTTCCGGCGCAAGCACATCCCGGGCGCGTGGTGGGCGGTGCGCGCGCGGCTGGCCGAGGCGCGCGCGAAGATCGGCACGGCGAAGGAGATCGTGCTCACCTCCGAGGACAGCCTGATCGCGCGCTTCGCGGCGCCCGAGGCGGCGGCGCTGTGGCCCGAGGCGCAGGTGAAGGTGCTCGAAGGCGGCAACGCGGCGTGGTTCGACGCGGGCCTGCCGGCCGAGACGGGCCTTGCCCGGGCCACGACGTCGCTCGACGACGTCTGGTACAAGCCCTACGACCACGAGCACGAGAAGGACTACGAGAAGCACGCGAAGGCCTACCTCGACTGGGAAGTGGCGCTGGTCGACCAGATCAAGCGCGACCCCGCCATCCGCTTCCGCGCCTATGACTGAAAAATAGGGACAGACCCCATTTATGCCGCGCAAGGTGCTCGAAGAGAACCGCGTCCATCCGGAGATCCGCGACAAGATCGCGAATTACCGCAGCGAGATCGTGCAGGAGGTCGAGGAGGCGGTGGCGGCGAATGCCATCGTCGTCGTCGGCATGCGCCACAACCCCTTCCCGAGGAAGGCGCGCAAGCTCCTCGATGCGGCCGGCTACCGCTACAAGTACTTCGAGTACGGCAGCTACCTGCGCGACTGGCGCCGGCGCCTCGCGCTCAAGATGTGGGCCGGCTGGCCGACCTTCCCCATGGTGTTCGTGAAGGGCGTGCTGATCGGCGGGGCGAGCGACCTCGAGAAGCTGATCGCGAGCGGCGAGCTGAAGGAGATGGTGGATTGAAGAGAAAGCGCAAACTCCGCGCGAAAAAGCACCACCACAACGTCTACGTCGTAGAGCTGCACCCCGCGGTGCTGAACATCGCCCGCTTCCGCAACGCCAATCCGCACCGCGACATGCTCAAGCCCTGCGTGTACGTCGGCATGACCGGCTTGACCCCGGAGGAACGCTTCGCCAAGCACAAGGCCGGCATCCGGGCGAATTCCTACGTGCAGCGCTTCGGCCTGCGCCTCCTGCCCAGGCTCTACGCCTACGCCAACCCGATGCCCTACGAGGCCGCGCGCGACATGGAAGTGGAACTCGCCATCGCCCTGCAGGAAGAGGGCTACGCGGTGTGGCAGGCCTGAAAAATAGGGTCTGTCCCTATTTTTTACAGCATCGCCAGTTCCTCAAACTTCAGGTACAGCTCGCGGCAGGCCCAGGCGTCGGTCGCCGCGTAGGTGATCTGCTGGGCCGAGAGCTGGCGCGCCGCCCAGTTGGTGGTCTTCGCGCCCTTGGGGATGCGCGTGCCGAGCAGGAGGCCGGTGAGGTTGCGCAAGCCCGTCTGCTTCATGCCGTGGCGGCGCGCCACGTGGCCAAGGTCGAGGATGCCGGCTTCCTCGAATGCCACGAGCTGCTTCAGCTTCTTCAGGTCGTCGGACATCGAGATGCCCGCCTTGACGATGTGCTGCGCGGCGAGCAGCGGCGCGAGCACCGCGGAGCAGTCAAGGCGCTGCAGCGGGAACAGGTACACCGCGCGCGCCGTGGCCACCTGCGCGAGCGCGGGCAGGTGGCTCTCGCCCACGCGGAAGGCGGGCCGCGTCTCGGTGTCGAAGCCCACCACCTGCTCGGCGTGGATGTCCTCGGCCGCGCGTTCGAGCGCGCGCGGGTCTTCCACCAGCAGGATCTCGCCCTCGTAGCGGCGGATCGGCAGGTTGGACACCTCCTCCTTGGAGATGGTGCGCAGGAACTCGATGGACAGGCCCATGGGAGGCAGATAGTAAGCTAAGCGGGTGCTGCGCCTCGTCCTCGACACCAACATCTGGCTCGACTGGCTGGTGTTCGCCGATCCGGGCGTCATGCCGATCCGCGACGCGGTCGCCGCGGCGCGGGCGGCCGTGTACATGGACGAGAGGATGGAAGCCGAGCTCGAGCGGGTGCTGGCCTACGACCTGGGGAAGCACTCGATCGACGCGCCGGCGCAGGCGTCGTGCCTTGCCGTCTGCCGGCGAACGGCGCTTCGCATCGAAGAAATCGCGGCGCCAGTGCAACTCTCGAGCCTGCCAACCTGCCGCGACCCGGACGACCAGAAGTTCCTCGAGGCGGCGCTCGCCGCGCGCGCGGATTTCCTCGTCACCAAGGACCAGGCGCTGCTGGAGCTGGCGCGCCGGGTGCAGGAGTTCCGCATCCTCACGCCGGCGGAGTTGGGGCAGGTCTAGGACTGCCTGCGGTCAACGCGGCAGTGATGCCGCGCGTTGCATGTCCAGCAACATTGCCCCCTGTATCGCTATGCTATACACTGCGCGATGATACGAAGCTTCCGCCACAAGGGGCTGGAACGCTTCTTTCTGCACGGGAGCAAGGCCGGCATCCAGGCCGTTCATGCGTCGCGGCTTCGCTTGCAGCTCGGCCGGCTGGATGCGGCTGCCGGCCCCGCGGACATGGATCTGCCCGGCTGGCGCCTGCACCCGCTGAAGGGCCCGCTCAAGGGCATGTGGGCGGTATCGGTCAGCGGCAACTGGCGGCTGACGTTCGCGTTCGACGGCAAAGACGCCGTGCTGGTGGACTATCAGGACTATCACTGAGAGGCGCGCCGATGAGCAAGATGCACAATCCACCGCACCCCGGCGAGGTGCTGCGCGACACGGTGCTGGCGGAGATCAGCGTTACCGAGTTCGCGCGAAGGCTTGGCGTATCGCGCGTCGCGCTCTCGCGGGTAATCAACGGCCGCGCGGCCGTGAGCGCGGAGATGGCGATTCGCCTCGCCGCCGCGCTGGGCGGCAGCGCCGAATCCTGGCTGCGCATGCAGGCGGCATTCGACCTGTGGCAGGCCTCCAAGCGGCGGCGCCCGAAGATTCTTCCCCTCAAGCTGGCTGCCTAGCGGGCCGGTGCCGCTGCGTCCCGACCTGCTCGAGGCGTACCGCCGCGCGCTTTACGTGGTCTACGGCGCGCCGGACCTCGTGTTCCGCATCGGCGAGCCGAACCCGACGCTCGATTCCCTCCTCGACGAGGACGGCGCAGAGACGGCGGCCTACCTCACCGCGGCGAACCCGAACGGGGAACTGCTGGACGCGGCCGCGAACGAGCTCTCCTGCGCGGCGCTGCACCAGGCGCTCGCGGACGCGGGCTACAGCTGCTACGCGGGCGAGGGGCGCGACCCGGCGGGACGCTGGCCCGCCGAGCCGAGCGTGCTGGCGGTCGGCATGTCGCGGCGCGAGGCGATGGTGATGGGCCGCTCCTACGAGCAGAACGCCATCGTGTTCATCGAGCGGGGCGCAGCGCCGGAGCTGGTGGTCTTGTTAAGCGGCGGGCGGCCCCCAATTACCTAGGGTGAACCGGATGAAGACCCGAACGGACCTCGGCCTGTTGTTCCACTGCGCTGGCGTTCGCGGCGGACAAGCACCGCGCGCAGCGCCGCAAGGACAAGGAAGCCTCGCCCTACATCAACCACCCCATCGCGCTCGCCGACGTGCTGGCGAACGAGGGCGGGGTGGACGACCCGGTGGCGCTCTGCGCCGCGGTGCTGCACGACACGATCGAGGACACCGAGACCACCCGCGAGGAGCTGCAGCAACGCTTCGGCAAGGAAGTCGCGGACGTGGTGCATGGAAGTCACCGACGACAAGACACCTGCGACAAGGCCGAGCGCAAGGCGCTGCAGGTGGCGCATGCGCCACAAGCTCTCCCAGCGCGCCAGGCTGGTGAAGCTCGCCGACAAGATCAGCAACCTGCGCGACATCGCCTCCAACCCGCCCGCCACGTGGCCGCTGGAGAGGAAGCAGGAGTACTACGAGTGGGCGAAGCGCGTCATCGACGGACTGCGCGGCGCGCATCCCGGGCTGGAGCGCGTCTTCGACCGGGAGTACGCAAGGAAACCCTGAGCCGGATTGCCGCGCGCCTGCCGTTTCCCGCAGCTCAGTAGTTCCCCTTGAGCGGGATCACGTGGCGCACGCCCCCGCGCGGGTTCGGCGTGTCGCCCTTGTAGCGCGGGATGACGTGGATGTGCGCGTGCCACACCGACTGGCCCGCCGCCTCGCCGCAGTTGGCGCCCACGTTGAAGCCGTCGGGCGCAAACCGCGCCGCGAGGATCGGCTGCACCGCGCGCACCAGGCGAAAGCAGTCGTCGTACTCGCTGGAGCTCAGGTCCCAGATCGTCACCACGTGGCGCAACGGCAGCACGAGGGCGTGGCCGGGCGACACCGGGTAGGTGTCGAACACCGCGATCGCCGAGTCGTTGCGGGCGAGGATCTCGCGCTGCGGCTTGCAGAAGATGCAGGTTTCCATTTATCCGATCACCGCCACGACCTATCCGATCACCGTCACCACCACGCTGCGCGTGTGCGGCGCCAGGCGGTGCTCCCAGAGGTAGATGCCCTGCCAGGTGCCCAGGGCCAGCCTGCCTTCCGACACGGGGATCTGCAGCGAGTTGGTCGTCAGCACCGAGCGCGCGTGCGCGGCCATGTCGTCCGCGCCTTCGTCGTCGTGCGCGTATGCGGGATCGCCGTCCGGCGCGAGGCGGCCGAGGATGGTCTCCAGGTCCTGGCGCACCGCGGGCGCGGCGTTCTCGCACAGGATGAGCGAGGCGCTCGTGTGCTGCAGGAACACGTTGCACACGCCCGTCTTCACGCCCGCCTCGCGCACCGCGCGCTCGACCTCCGCGGTGATCTCGGTGGTGCCGCGGCCGCGCGTGCGGAAGGCGAGCGTCTTCTGCGCCGCCAACGCTAGGCTGCCTTCACCAGCCGCTGCTCGGCGCTCTCCACCACCATCGGCGTCATCCACTGCTGGCGCACGGGCGGCGCGTTCCAGCGCTTGGTGACCATCGCGATCCATTCCGGGGTGTAGAAGCGCTCGGCGTCCTCCTTCGACTTCCACAGGTAGATGCCGACCAGCGTCCGGCCGTCCTCGGCGATCCCGTAGTACTTGCGGATAAGCCCCGGGATGCCCTGGTAGGTGTGCGCGCTGGCGTTGATCGTATTCACCAGGTCCTGTTTCGTTGTGCCGCTTGGTACCTTGAATGTCCACATGACGGTGTGCATGATGGCCTCCTCGTGAAAGACGCATTGTCCTCCTACCGCGAGCTGGCGCTCAAGCTCTACCCCTGGGTGTGCACGCGCTGCGCGCGCGAGTTTTCCGGCGCGCGGGTGCGCGAGCTCACCGTCCACCACAAGGACGGCGACCACGACAACAACCCGCTCGACGGCTCGAACTGGGAGCTGCTGTGCATCTACTGCCATGAGAACGAGCACGCGCGGGTGGAGGATCATCGAGCGGGCGGCGGCGGGGAGAAGCCCAGGGCGGCGGTCGCCACGCACAAGGGGCTCGCGGGCCTCGGAGATCTGCTGAAGAAAGGCAAGCGGTAAGCCTCGTGTCCGCCGAAAGCGCGAACCGCGAGGCGTCACGCTGGCTGCAGTCCTTCGCCAAGGCGCTCGCCAACAACGACATCGCCGGCGGGACGCTGCTGTTCGACAGGGATTGCTACTGGCGCGACCTGGTGTCCTTCACCTGGACCCTCAAGACCTTCGAGGGGCGCGACGAGGTGAAGGCGATGCTCTCGGCCACGCTCGCTGCGACGAAGCCCTCCAACGTCGTGCAGATCGGGCCCGCCACCGAGGCGAACGGCGCGATCGAGGCGTGGTTCGCCTTCGAGACCGCTGCGGGGCGCGGCAACGGGCACCTGCGCTTGAGGAGCGGCAAGTGCTGGACGATGCTCACCACGCTGCAGGAGCTCAAGGGCTTCGAGGAGAAGGCCGGGCGCGCGCGCGAGCGCGGCGTGGAGCAGGGCGTGCATCCGGACCGGCTTTCCTGGGCCGAGCGGCGGCGGCTGGAGGAATCGGAGCTCGGCGTGGAGCGCCAGCCCTACGTCCTCATCATCGGCGGCGGGCAGGGCGGGCTCGCGCTCGCGGCGCGCCTGAAGCGCCTGCAGGTTCCCGCGCTGGTGATCGAGAAGAACGAGCGCGCGGGGGATTCGTGGCGCAAGCGCTACCGCTCGCTCGTGCTGCACGACCCGGTCTGGTACGACCACATGCCCTACCTGCCGTATCCGGACCATTGGCCCGTCTTCACGCCCAAGGACAAGATGGGCGACTGGCTGGAGATGTACGCGCGGGTGATGGAGCTCGACCTGTGGACTTCCGCCAAGTGCCTCAAGGCGGCGTACGACGAGCGGGCGGGCGAGTGGACGGTGCAGGTGAACCGCGGCGGCGCGCTCGTGGAGCTGCGGCCGAAGCACCTCGTGCTCGCCACCGGGATGTCGGGCTTTCCGAGCGTGCCGGAAATACCCGGGGCGGAGAACTTCAGCGGGCGCATCGTGCATTCGAGCCAGTTCGGCGGCGGCGAGGAGTGGCGCGGCAAGAACTGCGTGGTGCTCGGCGCCAACAACTCCGCGCACGACATCGCCGCCGACCTCTTCGAGCATGGCGCGAGCGAAGTCACCATGGTGCAGCGCTCCGCCACCGTGGTCGTCACCTCGGATGCCCTGATGGAGCACGCCTGGGGGCGGCTCTACTCGGAGGAGGCGGTGGAGTCGGGCATCACCACCGAGATCGCCGACCTGACGGTGGCCTCCCTCCCGTTCAGGCTCCTGCCGAGTTTTCAGAAGCCGATCTACGACGCGATCCGCAAGCGCGACGCGAAGCTCTACGAGGGCCTCGAGAAGGCGGGCTTCCTCTTCGACTTCGGCGAGGACGGCTCGGGCATCCACTCGACCTACCTGCGCCGCGGCGCGGGCTACTACATCGACGTGGGCGCTTCGCAATTGGTCATCGACGGCAGCATCAAGCTGAAGAGCCCGGCGGAGATCGAGAGGATCGCCACCAATTCGGTGCTGCTCTCGGACGGCTCGGTGCTGCCCGCGGACTTGATCGTCTACGCCACCGGCTACGGCTCGATGAACCAGTGGGCGGCGGAGCTCATCTCGCCGGAGGTGGCGGAGCGGGTGGGCAAGTGCTGGGGCGTGGGCTCGAACACGCGCTACGACCCCGGGCCGTGGGTGGGGGAGCTGCGCAACATGTGGAAGCCGACCCAGCAGCCGGGGCTGTGGTTCATGGGCGGCAACCTGATGCAGGCGCGGCACTACTCGCTCTACCTCGCGCTGCAGCTCAAGGCGCGGATGGAGGCCTTGCCGACGCCCGTGTACTACCTGGACGCGGTGAAAAAATAGGGACAGACCCTATTTTCCGGACCGTATGAAGTTCAAGATGGCCGAGAACTCGCTGTTCGCGGTCCTGCTGCGCGCGCAGTGGTGGGTCAGCGTCCTGGTCGCGTTCGGCTCGTTCATGGCATTGCGGCTCATCGTGCCCGAGGTCTACGCGTTCTTCGGCTCGCTGCCGTTCGTGGTGATCGCCCGTGTGGCGACGTGGAAGCAGCTGCGCGCGCCGAGCGCGGCGAAGATCGCCGCCGGGATCGAGGCGCTGCGCGCGATGAGCTGGGAGGCGTTCGCGCGCGCGCTGGAGGAGGGCTTCCGGCGCGAGGGCTACAGCGTGAAGCGCGTGGAAGGCGCGGCGGATTTCGAGCTGGAGAAGGCGGGGTCGGTGTCGCTGGTCAGCGCGCGGCGCTGGAAGGCTTCGGTGACGGGGATGGAGCCGCTGAAGGAATTGGTCGCGGCGGGAGAGAAGCGCGGGGCGGGGGAGTGCGTCTACGTCTGCGCGGGGGAGTTGAGCGGGAATGCGCGCGAGTTTGCGAAGGAGAGGCGGGTGAGGATGGTCGAGGGAGCGGCGCTGGTGCTCCTGGCGGTGCGTGCCTAGCAATTGCACTCACCAATGACACCGTCATCGCTGGCCGCGCGCACCTCCGCCCTCGCCCCGTTCCGCGTCCGCAGCTTCCGTTTCCAGTGGCCGGCGGACCTCGCCACGTCCTGGGCCTTCGAGATGGAGGCGCTGATCCTCGGCTGGTACGTGCTCACCGTCACCGGCTCGGTGCAGCTCCTCGTGGTGGTCGCGGCGCTGGCGTGGCTCGGGTCGCTGTTCTCGCCGTTCTTCGGTGTCGCGGGAGACCGCATCGGCGTTCGCACCCTGCTCTGCATCACGCGCGGCGCCTACGCGCTGCTGGCCGCGGCGCTCGCGGTGCTGACGCTGACCGGCGCGCTCGCGCCATGGCACGTGCTCGTGATCGCGGCGATCGCCGGCCTGCTGCGGCCTTCCGACATGGCGATGCGGCACGTCCTGGTGGGGCAGACCATGCGCCCCGAAATGCTGATGGGAGCGCTCGGCATCTCGCGCACCACCTCGGACACCGCGAGGGTCGCGGGCGCGCTCACCGGCACGGGCGGCGTCGCGCTCATCGGCATGGGCCCGGCTTACGTGGTGGTGACCGGGATCTACGTGGCCGCGTTCCTGCTTTCGCTCGGAGTCGCGGGCGCACCCCCGCGCGCCGCGCGCGCCAGGGCCGAGGCGCAGAAGCTCTTCGCCGGCCTGAAGCAGGGTATCCGCTATGTCTGGACGAACCCCGATCTGCTGGGCGCCTTCAGCATGGCGTTCCTGGTCAACCTGCTCGCCTACCCGTTCTTCCTCGGCCTGCTGCCTTACGTCGCCAGGGATGTCTATGGCATGGGCCAATCGGGCCTGGGCTACCTTGCCGGGGCGTTCGCCACCGGCGCGCTGTCCGGGTCCCTCGTGGTGAGCGCCAATCGCCTGCCGCTGCGGGCCGCGCGGGTCATGCTCCTCTCCGGCGCGATCTGGTTCGTGGCGATCATCCTGTTCGGGCAGATCCGGTCCGTCGGCGTTGCGCTCGCGCTGCTCTTCGCGACCGGATTCGTGCAGAGCTTCTGCCTGACGCCCCTCGCCGCGGTCATGCTGCGCGCATCGAGCGAAGAGATGCGCAGCCGCGTGATGGGCATCCGCATGCTCGCCATCTGGGGGCTGCCGCTCGGGCTGGTTGCCGCCGGGCCGGTCATCGCAAACCTGGGTTTTTCGGCCACCACGCTGATTTACGCCGGCCTCGGCCTCGCCGCCACGATCGCCTTCGGCTACCGCTGGCGCCGCGCGCTTTGGCTGCGCTCGGCAGCCGCCAATTCACATCTTTAGTACGCGTTGGGTGTAATCTGCTTTTGCCGCCCCCTGACAGAGGAGAACCGCGTGAGGACCCGAACCCTTGTAGCGACGATGGCCGCGTTGACCCTGGCGGGCTGCGCGACGAGCGGCACGGAGACGGCCGGCGGCTCGAAGGAGATGAAACTCGCCTTCGACTTCACCGACGCCAACCCCGTCGTGCTCCTGAACAAGCTGAACAACGTGGACGTCACCCGCAAGCAACTGATCGAGAGCGGCGTCACGCCCAGGATCGTGATGGTCTTCCGCGGCAACGCCTCGTACTTCACGCAGACCAACCTCGCGGCGGTGAAGGAGGCGGAGCGGGCCGACGCGCTCAAGGTCGCCGCGAAGCTGCGGGAAATGAAGCGGACCCCCGGCGTCCAGGGGCTCGAGCAGTGCAACCTCCCGCTCGCGGACCGCAAGCTCAATCCCGCGGACCTGATGCAGGAAGTGAAGCTCGTGCCCAATGGCTGGATCGCGCTTGGCGCCTACCACCAGCAGGGGTACGCCTACATCGCTCCCTGACGGGACGTGACCGGCGCCGTGGCGCCCGCGCGGTGCGCTACGCGCGCGCCTGCAGCCGCGTCCAGCCCTCGTCCACTTCGCGCTGCAGCGTTTGCACCTCGGCGTCCTCGAGCCCGCGGTAGCGGCGCTGCACCTGCAGGTAGTCGCGCACCGGCCGCGTCTTGGGCGGCCCGTTCAGCGTATAGCGGCGGCCGTCCTCGACCTCGTACAGGGGAAAGACGCCCGACTCCACCGCGAGGCGCGTGAGCGCGAGGCCCTGGTCCTCGGGCACGCCCCAGCCGTCGAGGCACGGCACGAGCAGCGTGATGATCCTGAAGCCCCGGATCGCCTTGGCTTTCTCCACCTTGCGCAGGAAATCCGGCAGGTAGCCCGCTGCCGCGGTAGCGGCGTAGGGCACTTCGTGCGCGGCCATGATCTCGGTGAGGTTCTTCTTCTTGGAGGGCTTGCCCGCGGGCGTGGAGCCGGTGCGCGCGAAGTGCGGCGTGGAGGAGGACTTCTGCGCGCCGGTGTTCATGTAGCCCTCGTTGTCGAAGCAGACGTAGAGGATGTTCTCGTTCCTCTCGGCGGCGGAGGACAGGCACTGGAAGCCGATGTCGTAGGTGCCGCCGTCGCCCGCGAACACCACCACCTGCGTGTCCTTCTTCCCAAGCGCATCGAGCGCGCGGCGCAGGCCCGAGGCCGACGCCGCGGAAGCGGCGAGCGGCGGCTGGTACACCGGGATGCGCAGGCCGGAGAGCGGCTGCGGCCCGGCGATGATCGCGAGGCACGAAGGCGGGATCACCGCCACCGTGTCCGGGCCGAGCGCGGCGAGCGCATGGCGCAGCGACAGCGCCTCGATGCAGCCCGGGCAGGCCGCGTGGCCCGAGCAGAGCAGGTCGGTCATCACGCCCATAGCGCCTCCGCCTTCGGCTCCACATTGCCCGCGCAGCGCGCGAGCTCCACGATCTTCGCCGGCGGCACGTTCACGCCGCCCACGCCCGCGAGATAGCCGTGCACGCGCGGCGCGTCCTGCATGCCGTAGAGGGCGCCGCGCAGCTCCTGGTGCAGCACGCCGCCCGCGCCGGGTGAGAAGTTCCTGTCCAGCACTACGACGTCCCGCACGCCTGCGAGCGCTTCGCGCAAGGCGGCCCCCGGCAGCGGCCGGAACAGGCGCACCTTGAGCAGGCCCGCCGCCACGCCCGCATCGCGCAGCGCATCCACCGCTTCGCGCGCGGTGCCGCACATGCTGCCCATGGTGACGATGACGGTCTGCGCGCCGTCGCAGCGGTAGCGCTCGAGGATGCCCCAGCCGCGCCCGGTGCGCTCGCGCCACTCGCGATCGGCGGCGAGCGCCGCCGCCGGCACCTTGTCCATCGCTTCGCCGAGCGCGCGGCGGTGGCGGAAATACATGTCCTGGGTGACGACGTTCCCCCACGATTCGCCCCGCTCGGGATCGAGCAGGTGCTCGGGTGCGTAAGGCGGGAGGTAGGCATCCACGAGCTCCTGCTCCGGCACGCGCACGGGCTCGAGCGCGTGCGAGACGTAGAAGGCATCGAGGTTGATCATCACCGGCAGGCTGACGGCTTCCGCGATGCGGTAGGCCTGCAGCACCGTGTCGAGCGCCTCCTGCGCCGATTCCACGTAGAGCTGCACCCAGCCGGTGTCGCGCTGCGCGACGCTGTCGGTCTGGTCGGGCCAGAAGGCCCAGGGCGAGGCGACCGTGCGGTTCACGTTCGCCATCACGATCGGCGCGCGCGCGCCGCTCGCGTAGTGCAGCACCTCGTGCATCAGCATCAGGCCCTGCGAAGCGGTGGCGGTGAAGACGCGCGCACCCGCGAGCGACGCAGGGATGCACGCCGCCATCACCGAGTGCTCGGACTCGGGCGTGAGGAACTCGGCATCGAGCTCGCCTGCGGCCTGGAACTCGGTGAGCAGCTCGAGCACCGGCGTCTGCGGCGTGATCGGGTACACGGGCACCACTTTCGGGCGCGCGAGCCGCGCGCCCCAGGCCACCGCGTGGTTGCCGGTGAGGAGGACGCGGCTCATCTCATCTCTTCCTGCATCGCGACCGCGCCGGTCGGGCATTCGCGCACGCACAGGCCGCAGCCCTTGCAGTACTTGTCGTCGATCGCATAGCCGCCATCTACATGGCGCACCGCCATGTCGGGGCAGGCGTTGAAGCAGTTGTCGCAGAAGGTGCACTCGCCGCAGGAGAAGCAGCGCGCGGCCTCCGCGAGCGCCTGCTCGATCTCCGCGGCGGCCTCGCGAGCGCCCTCCGCGCGCGGCGCGCGCGCGTGGTACCAGGTGTTGATGGCGGCGAAGGGCACCGGCGGCCGCGACTCCTGCGGCGCGGCCGTCTCGCCGCGGAGCCGCCGGTCGATTTCGAGCGCGGCACGCCTGCCCATGTCGATCGCGTGCGTGACGAAGCGCTGCATGCTCGTGGCGTCGCCGCCCGCGAATACGCCCTCGCTCGCCGTAGCGCCGCGCGCGTCGGTCGGGATGAGCGCGCCGGCAGGCGCGAGCCAGCGCAGCGGCGCGAGCTGCGGGTCCTGGCCGATCGCCGTGATCACCGCGTCGGCTTCAAGGCTGAATTCGGTGCCGGGCCGCAGGTCCACGCGGCCGTTGTCGAAATTCACCCGGACGCACTCGAGCCGCAAGCCAGTGCCGTCGCACGCGGCCGAGCGCAGCATCGCGCCGTCCGCGAGCCGCACGCCTTCGTCTATCGCCTCGAGCACCTCCTCGCGCTGCGCGGGCATCTGCGCTTCCGATTCGAGCGCGAGGACGGTCACCTCGTGGCCGGCGCGGCGCGCGCTGCGCGCGACGTCCATCGCAGCGCTCCCGCCGCCGATCACGGCGATGCGTTTTCCGAGCGCGGGCGGCTTGCCGGCGTTCGCCTGCGCAAGGTAACTCGCGCCGTCCATGACCCACGGCGCGGCGTAGTCGAGCTGCGGAACGCGCTTGGGCACACCCGCGCCGAGCGCGAGGTACACCGCGTCGAACTCGCGCCGCAGGCGCATGAAGTCCTCTTCGCTCTCGAGCGCGGCGCCCGTGCGCACATCCACGCCGAGCGCGAGGATGCGCTCGATCTCGCCGTCGAGAACCTCGCGCGGCAGGCGGTAGGGTGGAATGCCGTAGCGCAGGAGGCCGCCGAGCTCGCTTTGCGCCTCGAAGATCGTCACCGCGTAGCCGCGGCGGCGCAGGTGATAGGCCGCCGAGAGGCCCGAAGGGCCGCCGCCTACGATCGCTACCCGACCCGCACTTTGCGCGGCCTTCGGGTAGCGCCAGCCTTCGGCGAGCGCGCGCTCGCCGATATGGCGTTCGAGCGCGCATATGGCAAGCGCGTCGTCGTAGCCCGCGCGGTTGCAGGCACTCTCACAGGGATGGTGGCACACCCGGCCAGCCACCGCGGGAAAGGGATTATTTTCACCAAGAGTCGTCCATGCGCCATGCCAGTCTCCAATCTTTGCCTGCTGCATCCAGTGCGCAATGTCGCCTCCCACCGGGCAGGCGGCGCGGCAGGGCGAGGGCGTCCTGGCATATGCCGGCAGCGCCGCGCGCCAGGTGCCGGTGCGGATCGCCTCGGTGGTGCCGGTCGTCCAGGTGGGCGGCGGGAGCGCGGCCTGGTTCATGCAGCCACCCTTGCGAGCTGCGCTTCGATCCTGCGATAGCCTTCCACGCAGGCCGCCGCGTTCTCGCGCGCGTTCTTCGGCGCTTCTTGGGCGATGGCCGCTTCGAGCGTCTCCAGCGCCGGCGCGCCCACGGCGCAGGCAAGCGCGCCGAGAAGCGCCGAGTTCACCATGCGCCCGAGGCCGTTGCGCTGGGCGACCTCCAGGCCGTCCACCGGCAGCACGCGGTAGCCCGGGAGGACCTGGGCGAAGTGCGCGGGCGGCCGGCGCGAATTGACGACGATCAGCGTGCGCGGGGTCGCGGTGGCGAGGAACCTGCCTTCCAGGAGGCTTGCGTCGAAGCAAAGGAGGGCATCGGCCACCTCGATGTCGCAGCGCAGGCGGATGGGCTTTTCATCCACCCGGATGAAGGAGCTGACCGGCGTCCCGCGCCGCGCGCCGCCGTAGGTGGCGAAGCTCTGCACCTCGCGGCCCTCGGCAAAGAACGCCGTGGCAAGCAGCGTCCCGGCGAGCTGCGCCCCCTGTCCGCCCCGCCCCTGGATAATGATCTGCAGCATGCGAATGCCCCAGCATGCACCCCCCGGGGCAGGGCAACTTGAGAAGGATCAAGTAAAGCGCTCGCGCCGCCAGTCCAGCGCGCCTAGCGGCGATGCAGCCGCCAGTCGAACGCGACGAAGCGGAGCTTCAGGTGGCCAAGGTGGCGCTCGGCGCGCTCGGCGGAGGCGTCGTCCAGGTGCCGCAGGACGAACTCGAGCACGCCGCCCTTGCCGCCGAAGTCCTCCGCGTACCACTGCAGGAGCCTGGGCGCCGCGATCACGCGGCCGTCGCCCTCCACCTGCGCCGTGCGCCGGATGTACTGCGTGGCGGCTTCCTCGAGCTGCTCATCGAGCCTGCCGCTCTCGAAAACGCGGAACGCGGGCGAGGAGCGCGCGCCGCGAAACAGCGCGAAGTGCAGCCGCTCGTCCAGCGCGATGGGCACGTTGGCGAGGCGCGGATCGTCGCGCGGCATCGGCGCGCGCAGGCTGCCGGGCGCCGGGGCGTTGCCGCGCAGCACGCCGTGGCAGATGTCGTCGAGCGAGTAGGCCTGCCCGTGGATCCTGAGCCGCGGCCGCCCGAAATATCCCGACACGTCCGGCTTCGCGTCCTCGAGCGCCAGCGCCAGCTCGGGCGCATCGCGCAGCACGGCGGCATTGAATACGTTGATCCAGAAGGCGGTCTGCCCGGCGATGCGCACGCTCGCCGGATCGAAGGCCCCGAGGGCTTCCAGGCACACGGCGAGGTGGCCGCGCTCGCGCGAGGCCGCGAGCGCCGCGTAGTCGCACGAGCGCCCCTCGGCGTCGAAGTACGCCGCCAGCGCCGCGAGCGCCTGCGCAAGCTCCCGGTCGGGGTCCGCGGCCCTGCCGCCGGCGCCTGCGATCGCGCTCATCCCGCGATGTAGTGCTCCAGCTGCTCGATGATGAATTTCTGCTCGGAGATCACGTCCTTCACCAGGTCGCCGATGGAGACCAGGCCCACGAGCTTGCCCTTGTCGAGGACTGGCAGGTGGCGGAAGCGGTTCTCGGTCATCAGCGCCATGCATTCCTCGCTCGTGCGCTCGGGGCCCACGTACATGACCTGCGCGGTCATGATCTCGCGCACCGGCGTGTCCTGCGCGGACTTCGCCATGAGAAAGGCCTTGCGCGCGAGGTCGCGCTCGGTCACGACGCCGACGATGCTCCCGCCTTCGAGCACCAGCAGCCCGCCGATGTTCTTCGCGGCCATCAGCCTGACCGCCTCTAGCACCGTCGCCGTGGGGGCGATGGTGTGGACGGCTTTGTCGGGTTTGGACTTGAGGATCTGCGTCACGGTGGTCATGAGTGCGCCTCCTTCGGGTATCAGACCCTGCGCCACTTGATGGAACAGCCCACGCCGGCGATCTGGTCCTGCGGCCCCGGTCCGCCCTTGGCGATCGCCAGCATGGCCTCGAAGAGGTCGCGGCGCGCGCCCGGCAGCGGCGTGGTTTTCGAGGCGTCCAGCCGGCCGTGGTACTGCAGTCCGAGCTGCGCGTCGAAGCCGAAGAACTCCGGCGTGCAGACAGCGCCGTAGGCCTTCGCCACTTCCTGCGATTCATCCAGCACGTACGGAAAGCCGAAGGCGCGCTCGCGCGCGATGCGCTTCATGTTGTCGAAGGAATCCTCCGCGTATTCCGCCGGATCGTTGGACATGATGGCCACCGAGCCGATGCCGAGCGGCGCGAGCTCGGCGCAGTCGCGCACGATCCGCTCGAGCACCGCCTTGACGTAGGGGCAGTGGTTGCAGAGGAACATGACCAGGGCGCCCTTCGGCCCGCGCGTGGAGGCCAGGGTGTGGCGCTTGCCGTCCACCCCCGGCAGATCGAACTCGCGCGCTTTCCAGCCGAAATCGCAGACCTGTATTTCATTGCGCTGCATGCGAAAATCCTAGCACGCGCAAGCAATGGGGGGAGCCGGATGAGCGCCTGTTTTATCGTGCGGGCCCAGGTCGTGGATGCGGCCGTGAAGGCGGAGTTCGATCGCTGGTACCAGGACGAGCACCTGCCCGAGGCGGCGAAGGCCTTCGGCGCGCAGCGCGCGTGGCGCGGCTGGAGCGAGATGGACCCGTCGGTGCACTACGCCTGCTACGAGTTCGACGACGTGGCGCGGGCGCGCGCCATTCCGGGGTCCGCAGCGATGAAGCGCCTGGTGGCGGATTTCGACCGCGCGTGGGGCGACAAGGTGGCGCGCGGCCGGGATCTGGTGCAGGTCGTCCAGCGCATCGGTTCGTGAAGCACCCGTAGTCCACATTTCCATTTTCCCGAGGAGTCTGCGATGGCAAAGGCATACATGGTTGTCACCTACCGTTCGATCAGCAAGCCCGATGCGCTCGCGGCGTACGCCAAGATTGCCGGGCCCGCCATCCAGGCCGCGGGCGGCCGGTTCCTGGTGCGCGGCACGCCGGCGAAGACCTACGAGGCGGGAGTGAAGGAGCGCACGGTGGTGGTCGAGTTCCCGAGCCTCGCGGCGGCGACCGCGGCCTACGAAGGCCCGGGCTACAAGGAGGCGCTGCGGGTCCTCGGCAAGGACGCCGCGGTGCGCGACATGCGCGTCGTGGAGGGCGTGGACTGAGCGGTTGTGCACATCTGGATCGACGCCGATGCTTGCCCGGCGGTGATCAAGCAGATCCTCTACCGCGCGGCGGAGCGCACGCGGCGACCCATGACGCTGGTGGCGAACAAGATGCTGCGCACGCCGCCTTCCAGGTACATCCGCGCGCTGCAGGTGCCGCGCGGCATCGACGTGGCGGACAGCCATATCGTGCGCGAGCTGCAGCCGGGGGACCTGGTGATCACGGCCGACATACCGCTCGCCGCCGACGTCATCGCCAAGGGCGGCCATGCGCTCGATCTCCAGCCGGTAGCCGGAGCTGAGATGTGACGGACCGTTCCGCGCCGGCGTCGTCGGTAGTAAGATTCAATCCATGAATGCGCCCGACTCCCGCCGCCGCCTTGCCCCGTCGCGCAAAGCCCGTCCGGCCGCCAAGCGGCGTTCGAAGGCTTTTCTCACCGAGCTGCGTCGCCAGTGCCGGCTTGCCAACAAGGCCGACCGGCGCGACGACTGGGAGCGCTACCTCCACGCTCCTGAATGAGCCTGCGCCGCGGCGACCTGGTCACCGTCGCGGCAAGAGGTCCGTACACCGGGAAGCCGCGCCCCGCGCTTGTGGTCCAGGCGAGCGAGACACTTGCGTACCGCGACAGCGTCACTGTCTGCCTGCTCACGGCGGATCTGATCGATGCCCCGCTGTTCCGCGTACGGATCGAACCGGCAGCGGCAAACGGACTGAGCCAGCCCTCCGACGTGATGGCGGACAAGTTGCTGACCGTGCCGCGCCAGGTGGTGTCGGCCAAGCCTTTCGGCCGGCTCACCGTGTCCGATCTTGAGCGCGTCGACGCGGCGCTGCGCCTCTGGCTGGGCCTGTAACACGCGAGGCTCAGTAAAGCGCGCTCGAGAGCTTCCTGCGGTATTCGCTCACCAGCTCCGGCTCGCCGGAGAGGTTGAACAGGTTGAGGATCTGCTTGCGCGCCTCGCCTTCCTTCCAGTCCTTCGCGCGGCGCACGATCTCCAGCAGCTCGTCCATCGCCTCGCGGTAGCGCTTCTTCCCCGCGTAGAGCGCGGCGAGCGCCGCCCGGGTGTCGTGGTCCGCGGGGTTGGCGGCGAGCTTCGCCTTCAGCTCGGCTTCGCCCGGCCCGCGTCTTTCCGGCCCTCGCGTAGGCAATGCCCTGCTTTACGGCCTCGACCCTCGCGTCCCTGTCCGGGTCGCTCTTCACCTTCGCCAGTTCTGCTTCCGCCGCCTCCAGCTTGCCCTCCGCGAACAGCGCTTCCGCCTTCGCCAGCGCGAGCTCGGAGGCGCTGGGCAGGAGCTTGTCGAAGAACGCGCGCACCTCGCCCTCCGGGATCGCGCCCATGAACTGCTCCGCCGGGCGGCCGTCCTTGAAGGCGATCACGTTGGGGATCGAGCGGATGGAGAGGGCCTGCGAGAGCTCCTGGTTCTCGTCGGAGTTCACTTTCACGAACTTCACGCGGCCCTCGTAGTCGCGGGCGACTTTCTCGAGGATCGGGGTGAGCGAGCGGCAGGGCCCGCACCAGGGGGCCCAGAAGTCGACGACGACGGGGAGGGTCTTGGAGGCTTCGAGGACTTCGGTTTGGAAGGTGGGGGTGGCGACGTCCATGAAAGCAGGGTGGGGGCGGGAGTGGGGGAAGTCAAGGACGGGGACGGAAAGCGTTCTGCGGTGCGCGTGCTCACCCCGGGTGCGCTGGTTTGCGCGATCTGGATCCCGGGCGAGTAGCGGCAGTCGGCCTGTCGCGTCCACCTGGACGCAGGCTGGAGCGTTACTCCCCCATGAGGCACCGCCTCGACCGGCTCGTATACCTGAACAGGTATAATCCGCGACGCGGCCGGAACGTACCGCGCGGTCTGCACGGTGCGGTTCGCGAGGGCGGTGTACGTACTGCACGTGTTTCAGAAGAAATCGCCGACCGGCATCCGCACGGCGCTCCGCGATGTCCGGCTGATCGAGGAACGGCTCAAGGTGGCGCAAGAGGACTACGAGGCAAGGTATGGCGGCTAAGAAAATCGGCGTTGAGGCGGGCAGCGGCAACGTCTTCGTCGACCTCGGCTACGCGGACGCCAAGGAGCGGACGCTCAAGGTCGAACTGGCGATGGAGGTGAACCGGCTGCTGGGCGAGCGCAGCCTCACCCAGGCGGCCGCCGCGAAGGCCCTCGGCATTCAGCAGCCGCATGTCTCCGATCTCGTGCGCTACCGGCTCGAGCGCTTCTCGGTCGAGCGCCTGATGGCCTTCATCGCCGGCCTGGGGCGGGACGTGGAAATCCGCATCCGCCCGCGACGGGGGCGCGGCGCCCGCGCCGGGGTACGCGTGCTACACGGTTAGTCGTTTAGCTCCCCGTCCGCCGCCCCGCCTGCGCCGCGAACCCATCGAGCAGCGACAGCGCCGCGCCCAGCGCATAGACCGCCACGGCGAAGAGCGCCACGGCGGCCACGCCGAGCCGGTCGGCCAGGGCGCCGGCCGCGAGCGGCCCGAGCAGCTGCCCGATGCCGAGCGCGGCCGTGGCGACGCTGAAGGCGAGCGCGTAGTCCTCGGCCGAGCAGCGCTCGCGCGCGTAGGTGGTGACGATCGTCGGCGTGGAGGCGGTGCCCAGGCCCACGAGCAGCGCGCCCGCGAGCGCCGCGCCCGCCGCGTCGCTCCAGGAGGCGAGGGCGCCGAGCGCGCCCGCGAGGAGCGCGGCCACCAGCGCGAACCGGCGCCGCCGGTCGATGCGCAGCACCGCGAAGCTCAAGGCGGAGCCCGCGATCATCGCCGCGCCGAACGCGATCCACATGGCGCTCACCGCGCCGAGCGGCGCGCCGATCGCCGCCAGCCGCGCGCCGGCGAAGGTCGACCAGGCGATGTAGCCGGCGCCGAACATGAGGTAGGCGCCGATGAGAAAGCTCCAGCGCGCGCGCAGGAACTGGCGCAGCCCGTGGCTGGGTTGGGCGGCCGGCTCGGCGGCGGCGGGGCGCAGGCCGCGCGGCGGAAAGACGAGCGCGAGGAGCGCCGCCAGCAAGGCGGACACGGCGAAGGCCGCGCGCCAACCGTATGCGCCCTCGACCAGCGGGCCCGCCGCGAGGCCGCTCAGCACGACGGCGAACCCCATGCCGGACCAGACGAGCGCGCTCGCGAGCGAACGCGAGGCGGCCGGGACGGCGGCGAACACGAGGACGAGGATCGCCACGATGCCGGCGCCGGCGCCCAGGCCCGTGCCGAGGCGGCCGAGCGCGAGGAGCGCTGGACCTGCGGGCGCGGAGTTAGGTGCGAGCGCGCATATCAGAGCGCTGAGGGCCACCAGCGCGTGCGCGTAGCGCGAAAGGCGCGGCATGCCGAGCCGGCGCGCGAGCGCCGGGGCCGCGAGCGTCCCGGCGAGGTAGCCGAGCAGGTGCGCCGCGTTCAGCGCGCCGCCGCCGAAGTAATCGAGCGCGAGGTCGCGCTGCAGCGCCGGCAGCATGACGCCGTAGGTGAAGCGCGCGATGCCGACGTTGAGCGCGATGCCGAGCGCCGCCCAGGCGACGAGCGCTATGATGGACGGTGGCATCATCGGTTCCCCGTCGGAGCATACACATCTGGGTCGACGCCGACGCCTGCCCGGCGGTCATCAAGGAAATCCTCTACCGCGCGGCGGAGCGGACCAAGCGTTCGCATGACGCTGGTGGCGAACAAGATGCTGCGCACGCCGCCTTCCAGGTACATCCGCGCCCTGCAGGTGCCGCGCGGCATCGACGTGGCGGACAGCCATATCGTGCGCGAGCTGAAGCCCGGGGATCTGGTGGTCACGGCGGACATTCCGCTCGCCGCGGACGTGATCGCGAAGGGCGGGCATGCGCTCAATCCGCGCGGGGAGTTCTATACGACGGAGACCATCCAGGAGCGGCTGGCGTTGAGGAATTACCTGGATGAGCTGCGCGGGACGGGGGTGCGGACAGGCGGGCCGGAGGCGATCGAGATCACGGACCGCAAGCGGTTTGCGGACCAGCTCGACCGGTTCCTGGCGAAGCAGGGCAAGGGCTGAGCGTGGGCTACGCCCACACCATCGACGGCGTCCTCGGAGCAGGTCAGCGCCCGGCTTTCCCGGCTTGCGCCATGTTGGCCGGCTCGTCGAGTATGTCGAGCAGGGCCTGGGCGCAGTACACCCGACCGCGCCGTGCGTCGTCGGTCTGGCGCAGCACGCGATGCGAGACGAGCGCGTCGATCGCGCGCTGCGCCGTCGTGAAGGCGACGCCGAGGTCGCGCGCGGCGCCGTTGGTCGTCACGAAGGGGTTGGCGCTGATCCGGTCGAGCAGCGCCAGCACGGTCCTCGTCTGCCGGCTCGCGAGGCGCCTGCGCCAGGCTTCGCGCAGCGCGTCGATCCGCTCGACTCGCCCGAGCGCGTCGCTCGCCTGGTGCGCGACGCCGCGCAGGAAGTAGAGCAGCCACGGCTCCCATTGCGCGCTGCGGCTCACCGCCGCGAGCAGGTCGTAGTAGTCGCGCCGCGTCGCCTCGAAGAACGCCGAGAGGTAGAGCAGCGGCGAGGGCAGGATCTCGCGCTCGACGAGGAACAGCGTGATCAGCAGCCGCCCGACGCGGCCGTTGCCGTCGATGAACGGGTGGATTGCCTCAAACTGGTAGTGCAGCAGCCCCGCCTGCAGCAGCGGCGGCAACGTGCGCTCGTGCAGGAACCTCTCCCAGGCGTCGAGGCAGGCGGCCAGCTCGTTCGGCGGCGGCGGCACGAAGCGCGCGTTGGCGAGCGAGGCGCCGGGCGGACCGATCCAGTTCTGGACGCGGCGGAATTCTCCGGGCGCCGCGGCGCCACCGCGCACCCCCGCCATCAGCGCGCGGTGCAGCTCGCGCGCCAGGCGCAGCGAGAGCGGCAGCTTCTTCAGGCGCGCGACGCCCTTCTCGAGCGCGACCACGTAGTTGCGGACTTCCTTGAGGTCCTCGGGCGCGCGCGCGACGGCCGCTCCGGCCTCGTCCGCGAGCAGCTCGCCGAGCGTTGCCTGCGTGCCCTCGATGCGGCTCGAGAGCACTGCCTCGCGGCGCACGAACGGGCGGATCAGCAGGTGCGGATTGGGCAGCCGCGCGCCCTGGCCAGCGAGCCGGCCGAGCAGCCGGTCGGCCTCGGAAAGCGCGGCCACCAGTTCGGGCGACCAGTCGAGCCGCGGCGGGAGAGGCGCGGGCACGAAGGCCTGGCCGCCCCCGGGGAGGGGAAGGTACCTGCCAGAGGGGTTGCTCACGGAATCGAAAATAAGCCCAAGCGTTGTTTTCGAATCTACCACAAAACGAAAATAAGAGGCCGGGTTGTTAGCGGGCGCGCCTGGGCGCCGAGACCCGCCCCTTAAGATGCCGACGCAGACCGCCCATGCCCTACGCCCACACCATCGACGGCGTCACCTGGCGCTTCCCCGACCTGAAGACGCTGCTCGCGCGCGCCTCGCCCCACCGCTCGGGCGATGCGCTCGCCGGGGTCGCCGCGCAAAGCGCCGAGGAGCGCATGGCCGCGAAGATGGCGCTCGCCGAGCTGCCGCTCGCCGCGTTCCTCTCCGAGGCGGTCGTGCCCTACGAGGAAGACGACGTCACGCGGCTCATCCTCGATGCGCACGACAAGGCGGCCTTCGCGGCCGTCTCGGGGCTCACGGTGGGCGAGTTCCGCGAGTGGCTGCTCGCCTCGGCGCCCGAGCAGGTCACGGCGCTCGCGCGCGGGATCACTCCCGAGATGGCGGCCGCGGTGTCGAAGCTCATGCGCAACCAGGACCTCGTCTCGGTGGCGCGCAAGTGCCGCGTGGTGACGCGCTTCCGGAACACCATCGGCCTGCCGGGCCGGCTCTCGGTGCGCCTGCAGCCCAACCACCCCACCGACGACCCGCGCGGCATCGCCGCCTCGATGCTCGATGGCCTGCTCTACGGCTGCGGCGACGCGGTGATCGGCGTCAACCCGGCGGGCGACGGCCTCGCCGCGTTCCTGCCGCTGTGGCGGATGATGGACGAGCTGATCGCGCGCTTCGCGATCCCCACGCAGTCCTGCGTCCTCACGCACGTCACGAGCCAGGTGAAGGCGATCGAGGCGGGCGCGCCGGTGGACCTCGTCTTCCAGTCGATCGGCGGCACGCAGAAGACGAACGAGTCCTTCGGCGTCAGCCTCACTCTTCTTTCCGAGGCGAACCAGGCGGCACGGTCGCTCAAGCGCGGAACGCTCGGCGAGAACGTCATGTACTTCGAGACCGGGCAGGGGAGCGCGCTTTCCGCGGGCGCGCACCACGGCTGCGACCAGCAGACGCTGGAAGCCCGCGCCTACGGCGTCGCGCGCGCCTACGAGCCCTTGCTCGTCAACACGGTGG
>CAWALA010000003.1:0-202819 GCA_963782655.1 uncultured beta proteobacterium
CCCAGGATCACCTCGCGATTCTCCTCCAGCCTGGCGCCGGCCGCGACCGCATAGCCGTCGCCCGCGATGGCGATGCGTCCGCCGCTCGCCCGGCCGGCGAGGAAATTCATCGCCGGCGAGCCGATGAAGCCTGCGACGAAGCGGTTCGCCGGCCGGTCGTAAAGCTCCAGCGGCGCGCCGATCTGCTCCACCAGGCCGTCGTGCATCACCACGATCTTGTCGGCCATGGTCATGGCCTCGATCTGGTCGTGCGTGACGTAGATGGTGGTGGTCTTCAGGCGCTGGTGCAGCTCCTTGATCTCGGTGCGCATCGCCACCCGCAGCTTGGCGTCCAGGTTCGACAACGGTTCGTCGAACAGGAACACCTGCGGGTCGCGCACGATTGCGCGGCCCATGGCGACACGCTGGCGCTGCCCGCCGGAGAGCTGGCGCGGATAGCGCTGCAGGTAGGGCGTGAGGTCGAGGATGCCGGCGGCCTTGCGCACGCGCTCGTCGATGACGGACTTGGACTCGCCGCGCAGGGCGAGCGAGAAGCCCATGTTCGCCGCCACCGTCATGTGCGGATACAGCGCGTAGTTCTGGAACACCATGGCGATGTCGCGTTCCTTCGGATGGACGTGGTTCACCACCCGCCCGCCGATGCTGATCTCGCCACCGGAGATGTTCTCCAGCCCGGCGATCATCCTGAGCAAGGTAGATTTGCCGCAGCCCGAAGGCCCGACCAGCACGCAGAATTCGCCGTCCTCTATCGCGATGTCCACGCCGTGCACCACGGCGGTGGTGCCGAACGCCTTGCGCACGCCTTTCAGCGCGACCGCAGCCATGTCTCGGCGTTCGCGATCAGGGAGCGGATCCGGCCGCGGCCTTGCCCGCAGCCGCGACGGGCGTGACCATCACCGGCACCTCGCCCTTCATGCGCTCGGCCTTGGCGCGCTCCTGCAGCCAGTGCGGGAACCACATTGCAATCTGCGGGAAAATCATCACCAGCGCGACGCAGATCACCTGGATGACCATGAAATCCGCCATGCCGCGGTAGATGGTGGAAAGCTTCCATTCCTTGACCACCTGCTTCAGGTAATAGGCCGACATCGCCACCGGCGGCGAGAGGAACGCGGTCTGCAGGACCACTGCGACGATGCAGGCGAACCACACCATGTCGTAGCCCAGCCCCTTTGCCACCGGCGCGAGCAGCGGCAGGAAGATCAGCACGATCGCCGGCCATTCGAAGGGCCAGCCGAGCAGAAAGATTACCGCTAGCAACAATGTCATCGTTCCCCAGGGCGGGATCGGTGCGGCGATAAGCATCTTGGTGATCCAGCTCGCCGTTCCCAGCCAGGCGAAAACGGCGCCGAAGACGTTCGAGGCAACGGCGAGAAACAGCACCATGCTCGCTGTCGCCAGCGTGCTGTTGCAGGCGCCGATCAGTTTCTTGAGCGAGAATTCCCCGTACGCGACAACCAGCAGGATGGCGCCCAGCGCCCCGATAGCCGCGGCCTCGGCCGCCGTCGTGATCCCGGCGAGGATCGCGCCCAGGGTCACAACGGTCAGGATCGTGACCGGCACCATTCCGACCACGCACTCCCACAGCACCACCTTGATCGAGGTCTGGCGGTCCTCCATCGGCACCGGCGGTCCGAGTTTTGGATTCAGGTAGCTGCGGAACAGTGCGTAGGCGATGTACATCGCCGAAAGCAGGAAGCCGGGCCCGAAGGCCGCCGCGTAGAGATCGACGATGGAGACATCGAGCACGGGCGCCATCACCACCAGCATCACCGAGGGTGGAATGAGGATGCCGAGCGTGCCTCCTGCCGTGATCGAGCCTGCCGACAGGCGCACGTCGTAGCCCGCCTTGATCATCATCGGCCCGGCGATGATGCCGAGCAGCGTCACAGTCGCGCCGACCGTGCCGGCGGCAATGCCGAACAGGGTCGCCGTCAGGATCACCACGACGTAGAGGGCTCCACGCATCGGCGCGAACAAGTCGCGGAATGCCTTGAACAGGCGCTCGATCAGGCCGGCCTGGTCGCAGACGTAGCCCATCAGGATGAACATCGGCACGGCGACGAACTCGTCCTGCTTCATCAGGCTGATGATGTGCAGATAGGCGAGATCGAAGACGCGCCATTCCATGCCGATGAAGCCGAACATCAGGGCCAGGAACAGCAGCGTGAAGCTGATCGGCAGGCCGATGAAAATCGCCGCCAGCATCACCAGCAGCATCACCGCGCCAAGCGCCTCCAGGCCGGTCATACTTCAAATTTCTCCCGGTGCTGGAACTCGCGCCCGAAGCGGATCTGATACCAGCACTTGAGCGCTTCCGAGACCCCCTGGATCATGAACAGCAGCGCCGCGAGCGGGATCGACGAGCGGAACGGCCAGGTGTGGGCACGCCACATGCTCTCCTGGGAGAGCTCGTTGATCGTATACGCCACCCAGGCATCGTCAACGCTGATGACAAACAGCGTGATCATCGTCGGAAAGAACAGCACCAGGTAGGAAATCAGGTCAATGGTGCCCTTCCTGCGTTCGGAAAACCTTTCCCAGTAGATGTCGGTGCGCACGTGCGCGCCCTTGTACAGCGCGTACGCGCAGCCGAGCATGAACGAGGACCCGTTGAGCATGTTGCTCGCCTCGAAGACCCAGACCGTCGGCGCATTGAACGCATAGCGCACCACCACCTCGTAGGTGATGATGGCGACGAGGACCAGCATCAACAGCGCGATCAGCCGGCCGGTAGCGTCCGAGAACCGGTCGATCGCCCGGATGGTCGCGTAGAATCCCGACGGGAAATCACCGCCAGCGTGCGGCGTCCCGGCATTGGCCGACATGGCTATCCCCTCCTCCGCGGCGATTCTATCCGAGCCTTTGACCGTTAACTAGCGGGTTACTTGACAGTGCGTGGGGAGCCGGCCTACTGTGGCGCACGCCCGGTGGGGGCTGGGCGAAAAACTCAGGAGGAGGATCTCAATGCACCGAATTATTGCAGCGCTCACTGTTCTTGCAACTGCGGTTCTGATGTTCGCCGTTCCGGGACCGGTTCAAGCTCAGGCCAAGCTCAGCTTCAAGGGCCAGTCGAGCCACCCGGCCACGTCCAATTTTCACCTGATCTTCAAGCTGTATGGCGAGCAGATGGAGAAGATGTCCGGCGGCCGCGTCAAGATGGACGTGCAGCCGGGCGGCGCGATCGTGCCGCCGTTCGAGGTATTCGACGCGGTCTCCAAGGGCGTGCTGGACGTCGGCATGATCACGTTCGGCTACATCCAGGGCAGGAACACCGCGACTATCCCGATGTCGCACGGCCCGCTGTTCGGCATGGACGGCGAGGACTACTGGGGCTGGTACCTGCAAGGCGGCGGCATGCCGCTGCTGCAGGAATTCTACGACGACGTGCTCAAGCTGAACATCGTCGGCTTTCCCGTGCCGACCGACTATCCGCAGGGCCTGGGATGGTTCAACAAGCCGATCAAGAGCCTTGCCGACCTGAAGGGCATGAAGTACCGCATCTTCGGCATCGGCGCCGAGACCTACAGCAGGCTCGGCGTGGCGGTGGTGACGCTGCCGGGCGGCGAGATCGTGCCGGCGATGGAGCGGGGCGTGATCCAGGGCGCCGAGTGGATCAACTGCGAGGAGGACAAGAAGCTCGGCCTGCACCAGGTCGCCAAGCACTACTACTCGCCCGGCATGCACGAACCGGTGACCGGGGGCCAGCTGATCTTCAACAAGGACGTCTGGAAGAAGCTGCCCGCCGACGTGCAGGAGATGTCCAAGGCGGCAATCGTCTACGCCACCACCATGCGCAACCAGGCGCTGAAGCACGAGACGGCGCTGGCCTGCAAGGAACTCCTCAAGGCGGGCGTAGTGATGCACCGCACGCCGGACGAGATCCTGATCAACTTCCTCAACGAGTGGGAGAAGATCTCGGCGGAGTACGCGACGAAGAATCCCTTCTACAAGAAGGTCATCGAAAGCCAGAAGAAGTACGCGGAGGACATCGTGCCCTACCGGCTGTCCTGGTACCCGAACTACGATTTCGCCGGCAAGTACTACTGGAAGGACAAGATCTACTCCAAGCCGTAAGCGCGCCGAATCGCGTCGTCTTAGCGTCGCGGGCGCCGGGTCAAACCGGCGCCCGTTGCATTTATAATCGGTCCTCGCCTCGCAACAAGAAAGTACGACGCATGGCAGGCAGACTCGCCGGCAAGTCCGCGTTCATCACCGCCGCCGCCCAGGGCATCGGCCGCGGCGCGGCGCTCGCTTTTGCGCGCGAGGGCGCGCAGGTGTGGGCCACCGACGTGAACGCGAAGACGCTCGCCGGCCTGGAAGGCAGGGACGGCATCCGCACGCGCGTGCTCGACGTCCTGGACGAGGCGGCGATCGGCAAAGCCGCCGCCGCGGTCGGCCCGGTCGATGTCCTGTTCAACTGCGCCGGCTACGTGCACCACGGCACGATCCTCGATTGCACGCCCAAGGACTGGGACTTCAGCTTCAACCTGAACGTGAAGTCCATGTACCTGGTGACGCGCGCTTTCCTGCCCGGGATGCTGCAGAAGGGCAAGGGCTCGATCATCAACATGTCCTCCATCGCCTCGAGCGTGAAGGGGCTGCCCAACCGCTTCGTCTACGGCGCCACCAAGGCAGCGGTGATCGGCCTCACCAAGGCGATCGCCGCCGACTACGTGAAGCAGGGCATCCGCTGCAACGCGATCGGCCCGGGCACCGTGGACACGCCTTCGCTGCACCAGCGCATCAATGCTTTCGCCGACCCGGTGCAGGCAAGAAAGGATTTCATCGCCCGCCAGCCCATGGGGCGGCTCGGCAGCGTGGAGGACATCACAGGAATCCTGGTGTTCCTCGCCTCAGACGAGTCGCTGTTCGCGACGGGCAACATGTATTCGATCGACGGGGGAATGACGATATGAAGCTGTGCCGCTATGGCAAGGACGGTTTCGAGAAGCCGGGGATGATCGATGCGGAAGGCAAGCTGCGCGACCTGTCCAAGGTGGTGTCCAGCATGGGCCCGAACGAGATCTCGCCGCGCGGCCTGAAGATGCTGTCCAAGGTGAAGCCCGAGACGCTGCCGGTGGTGTCCAACAATCCGCGCCTGGGCGTGCCCTACATCGGCATCGGCAAGTTCGTCGCCATCGGCCTGAACTACAGCGACCACGCCAAGGAGGCCGGCATGCCGATCCCGGCCGAGCCGATCGTCTTCTCCAAGGCCACCACCAGCATCAGCGGGCCGAACGACGACATCATCCAGCCGAAGAACTCCACCAAGCTCGACTGGGAGGTGGAGCTCGGCGTCGTCATCGGCAGCAAGGCGCAGTACGTTTCCGTGGACAAGGCGCTCGACTTCGTCGCCGGCTACTGCGTGGTGAATGACGTTTCCGAGCGCGCATTCCAGCTGGCGACCAGCCAGTGGGACAAGGGCAAGGGCTTCGATACCGCGGGGCCGATCGGACCCTGGCTCGTCACCACCGACGAGATCACGGATCCGCAGAGGCTCGACATGTGGTTGGATCTCAACGGCAAGCGCATGCAGTCGGGCAACACGCGCACCATGATCTTCAGCGTGGCGCAGATCGTGTCGCACGTCAGCCAGTACATGACGCTGATGCCTGGAGACATCATCACCACCGGCACGCCGCCCGGTGTCGGCATGGGCATCAAGCCTGCCCCGGTGTTCCTCAAGCCGGGCGACGTCATGACGCTAGGCATCAAGGGCCTGGGCGAGCAGAAGCAGAAGGTGGTCGCGGTCCGCGGCTAGAACATCGAGCTGGAGAAGCCGCCGTCCACCGGCAGCGCGGTGCCGGTCACGAAATCGCTCGCGCGGCTGCAGAAGAACACCGCGCTCCCGGCGAGGTCGGCAGGCTCGCCCCAGCGTTTGGCGGGCGTGCGATCCAGCACACGTTCGTGCAGGCCCGGCACGTTGCGCCGGGCCCCCTTGGTGAGCTCCGTATCGATGAAGCCGGGCAGGATGCTGTTGACCTGGATGTTGTCCTTCGCCCAGGCCGAGGCGAGGCTCTTGGTGAGCTGTACCACCGCGCCCTTGGTCGCCGCGTAGACCGGCCCAACCCCGAAACCGAAGATGCTGGTCATCGAGCCGATGGTGACGACCTTGCCGCCTCCGCGCCGCTTCATCTCGGGGTAGGCGGCCTGGCAGCACTCGAACACGCTGGTCAGATTGGTGTCCACGATCTGGTGCCATTCGGCGCTGCTGTAGTCCTGCGGCAGCTTGCGGATGTTGATGCCGGCATTGGCTATCAGGATGTCCAGGCCGCCGAAGGCTTTCACGGTGTCGGCCACCATGCGCGTCACCTGCGCGCTGTCGTTGACGTCGGCCACCAGGCCGATGGCCCTGGCGCCCAGCGCCTTCAGCTCGGACACCGCGGCCGCGTTCTTCTGCGCGTTGCGCCCGGCGATCGCCACGTCGGCGCCGGCCCGGACCAGCCCCTTGGCGATACCCAGTCCGATGCCGCCGTTGCCGCCGGTGACCAGCGCCACTTTGCCCCTCAAGTCGAATGGATTCATCGTGCCCGGAAGTCTAATGGGGTAAGCTAAACTGCAGCAATTGCTGCCATGAACAACCTGCGTATCGACGGCAAGCGCCTCTGGCAATCGCTGATGGACCTGGCGCAGATCGGCGCGACCCCCAAGGGCGGCGTCAAGCGCCTCACGCTCACCGACGAGGACCGCCGCGCGCGGGATCTGTTCTGCCGCTGGGCACGCGAGGCCGGCCTCGCAGTGGAGTTCGACGGCATCGGCAACCTGTTCGCGCGGCGCGCCGGCACCGATCCGAGCCTGCCGCCGGTGGCGATGGGCAGCCACCTCGATTCGCAGCCCTCCGGCGGCAAGTTCGACGGCGCCTACGGCGTGATGGCGGGGCTGGAGGTGCTGCGCACGCTGAACGACGCGGGCTTGCGCACCCGGGCGCCGATGGAAGTGGTGTCCTGGACCAACGAGGAAGGCTCGCGCTTTACGCCCGTGCTGATGGGCTCCGGCGTGTTCTCCGGCGTGTTCACGCTCGAGCACGTGCGCGCGCAGAGGGACCTGGACGGGGTGAGCGTCGGGGACGCCCTGGAGAAGATCGGCTATGCCGGCAGCGCCAGGGCGCACAAGCTCGGCGCCTATTTCGAGGCGCACATCGAGCAGGGGCCGGTGCTGGAAAACGAGGGCAAGACCATCGGCGTGGTGCTGGGGGCCCTTGGCCAGCGCTGGTACGACGTGACGGTGACCGGCCAGGACGCGCACGCGGGGCCGACGCCGATGGAGCTGCGCCAGGACGCGCTGATCGGCGCCAGCCGTTTGGTGCTGGATGTGAACCGCATCGCGCGCGAATTTCCGGACTACGCGCGCGGCACGGTGGGATTCCTGCAGGTGAAGCCGAATTCGCGCAACGTGATCCCGGGCGAAGTGCGCACCACGGTGGATTTCAGGAACGCCAAGGCCTCGACGCTGGACGCGATGTGCGAGGAGCTCAAGCGCGCCGCGAAAGCGCATCGAGGCGGAGTGCCGGGTGACGATCGAGTTGCGCGAGAACGTGTACTTCAAGCCCTGCGAGTTCGACCCCGCGCTGGTGGGGCACGTGCGCGCCGCCGCCGCGGCGCTGGGCCAGTCGCACCGCGACATCGTCAGCGGCGCGGGCCACGACGCGGTGTCCATCGCGCGCATCGCGCCCGGCGGCCATGGTGTTCGTCCCGTGCGCAGGCGGCATCAGCCACAACGAGATCGAGAGCGCGACGCCCGCGGACCTTGCCGCCGGATGCGACGTGCTGCTGCATGCGGCGCTGAAGGCCGCCGGCGTCGCCGGCGCCTCGCGCGCCGCCGCCTAGGAGGAAAGCCATGAACGACCGCGCCACCGTCCCGACGCTGGAGAACTCGGCGTTCTTCATGCCGTTCAGCATGAACCGGCAATTCAAGAAATCACCGCGCCTGATCGCGCGCGCCGAGGGCATGCACTACTACACGCCCGAGGGACGCAAGCTGATCGACGGTACCTCGGGACTCTGGTGCGTGAATGCCGGCCACTGCCGCGAGAGGATCGTCAAGGCGGTGCAGAAGCAGGTCGCGGAGCTCGACTTCGCGCCGGCTTTCCAGATGGGCCACCCGCTGGCGTTCGAGTTCGCCGATCGCATCGCGGCGCTCGCGCCGGGCGACCTGAAGCGGGTGTTCTTCACCAATTCCGGATCGGAATCGGTGGACACGGCGTTGAAGCTGGCGCTCGCCTACCATCGCGCGCGCGGCGAGGGCCACCGCATTCGCCTGATCGGACGCGAGCGCGGCTACCACGGCGTCAACTTTGGCGGCACCGCCGTGGGCGGCGTCGTCGGCAACCGCAAGATCTTCAGCGCGCTGGTGACCGGCGTGGACCACATCCGCCACACCCACGACCTGGAGAAGAACGCCTTCTCGCGCGGGCAGCCGAAGCATGGCGCCGAGCTCGCCGACGACCTCGAGCGCCTGTGCGCGCTGCATGACGCTTCCACCATCGCGGCGGTGATCGTCGAGCCGGTCGCGTGCTCGGGCGGGGTGCTGGTGCCGCCCGTGGGCTACCTTGAGCGCCTGCGCGCGATCTGCGACAAGCACGGCATCCTGCTCATCTTTGACGAGGTGATCACGGCCTGGGGGCGGCTGGGCAAGCCTTTCGGTGCGCAGCATTTCGGCGTCATGCCCGACCTCATCACCACCGCCAAGGGCATCACCAACGGCACGGTGCCGATGGGCGCGGTGTTCATGCGCGAGCACATCTACCAGGCCTTCATGACCGGGCCCGAGAACGCAATCGAGATGCCGCACGGCTACACCTACTCCTCGCACCCGCTCGCCTGCGCCGCGGGCCTCGCCACCATGCAGGTATACGAGGAAGAGGGACTGCTCACGCGCGCGGCGGAGCTGTGGCCCTACTGGGAAGAACAGGCGCACGCGCTCAAAGGGCTGCCGAACGTCATCGACATTCGCAACATCGGCCTCATCGCGGCGATCGAGCTCGCGCCGCGCGCCGGCGCACCCGGGATGCGCGGTCTGGACGCGCACACCAAGGCCTTCGAGAAGGGGGCCTACATCCGTGTCGCCGGCGACATCATCGCGCTCGCACCGCCGCTCATCATCCGCAAGGAGGAGATCGATCAGCTGTTGGAGATCGTGCGTGGGGTGCTGAAGACGACCAACTGAGCGGCAACGGGAGGAGAAGCATGTTCGGCATCGGCAAGAAAAAAGAACGCGCTGAAGCGCCTGCGGCCGCGTCGGCCGAGCCGTCGGAGTCCGCGGTGGTCCTGCGGCCCGCCGGGTTCTGGCTGCGCGTGGTGGCGTTCATCGTCGACTACGCGCTGCTGCTGATCCTCGGCGGCGCGATGTTGATGGGCGCCGCCAGCGTGGGCGGCACGGAGCTGGTGGTTCCGGTCTACCTGCTGTGGATGCTGATCGGTTTCCTCTACTGGCCGGTGCTGGAGAGCACGTCGCGCCGGGCCACCATCGGCAAGGCGCATGGTCGGGCTGGTGGTCGCGGACGTGGACGGCGGAGGCCTTTCGTTTGTGCGCTCGCTGCTGCGCAACCTGGCGAAGATCATCTCCTCGATCCCGTTCGGCATCGGCTTCCTGCTTGCCGCCTTCACCACCCGCAAGCAGGCGCTGCATGACCTGATCACCAAGGCCGTGGTGCTGCGCCAAGGCTCGTCCAGCTTCCTCAGGGCCATCGGCGTCCTGGTGGTGGGAATCGCCCTGCTCGTCGTGGGCGGCTACCTGCTGCAGGAAAACATGGATGAAAAGGCGATGGAGAGTTTCCAGGCGATGATGATCGGCGATACGCCGATGCCGGCGAAGCCGCCGGTGACGGCAAAGCCGGTCGCCAAGCCCGCACCTGCGCCGGCGGTACAGCCTGCCGCTCCGACGCCGCCAGCGCCAGCGCCTGCGTCAGCCGTAGCAGCCGCGCCGGCTGCGAGCGCAGCGGCCGCGTCTGATGCGGCAGCCAAACCCGCAGCGACCCCGGCGCCCGCTCCTGCAGCCAAGCCCGCAGCAGCCACCCCGGCGCCCGCTCCTGCAGCCAAGCCCGCAGCAGCCACCCCGGCGCCCGCTCCTGCAGCCAAGCCCGCAGCGGCCACCCCGGCGCCCGCTCCCGCAGTTGCCAAGCCCGCTGCAGCGCCGGCCCCAGCGCCAGCGGTGAAACCGGAGCCTATGAAGACCGCGGCTGCGCCGAACCCGCCGGCCATGCAAGAGCGCAAGCCGGAGCCCGTGCCGGCGCCTCCCGCGCATCCGCGCATCGAGCCGCCGCAGCCGCTTTCGGGCCCCGGCTCCGTGCCGTCAACGCCCGCGGTTTCACCGAAGTTCAACGACATCATGACGGCGGTGTTGTACCGCGACCGCGCGGCAGTGACTCAGCTGCTCGACCTCGGGCGCTGGGCCGACAAGCGGGATTCGAACGGGCTGACGCCCTTGATGGTGGCAACAATGATCGGCGACGCGGGTATGGTGAGCCTGCTGCTCGAGCGTGGCGCCGACCCGGACCTGCAGGCGCCGGGCGGACTCACCGCGCTCGATTTCGCCCTGCAAAGCGGCGACTCGGCCACCACGCAACTGCTGCAGCGTCGCGGCGCGCGCTAGCATTCCCGCAGAAGGACAAAGGGCGCCGAAGCGCCCTTTGCGGGAATCGGGTCCCGACCCGGATCTACTTGACTGCCGCCCGCACCACGCCCAGGCGCCGGCCGCGGGCCTGCTGCTTCAGGCGCGGCGGGGTGACGAGGTCGCGCACGTAGTTGGGCAGGGCGAACACGCCCTCGTGCGTTTCCCCGTTGTAGTAGCGCATGTCGGCCATTTTGCGCTGCTCGATCCGGCGGTCGATCTCGTCGGCCGTGTAGGCCTTGGGATCGAGCTTGTCCGAGCATACCGCCATGGCCCACAGCGAGCCGTAGAGCGGGATGTACATGGTGTACGGGCGCACGATGCGGAAAATCGCGTTCAGGCGCTGGGCGAGCTCCGCCACGCGCTCGGGACGCGCCACCGGCGAGCCGATGTGCAGCGTGAGCGCCCCCCCGGGGGCGAGTGCATGCCGGCACTGCTGGAAGAACTCGGGCGAATACAGCGCCTCCGCAGGGCCCATCGGGTCGTTGAGGTCGAGCACGATCAGGTCGAAACGCTCCTGCGTCTCGCGCACGAACTTCATGCCGTCGCCGACCAGCACCCGCAGCTTCGGATTCTCGAAGACGCCGTTATGCACGGCGTGGAAATGCTCCTTCGCCACCTTGATCACGTCCTCGTCGATCTCGCACATCGTCACCTGCTCGACCGAGGGATGCTTGAGCGCCTCTTCCGAGGAGCCGCCGTCGCCGCCACCGATGATCAGCACCTTCTTCGGCGCCGGGTGCGCGGTCAGGGCCGGGTGGATGAGGTTCTCGTGGTAGACGAACTCCTCCTTCTCGGAGGTCATGTTGAACCCGTCGAGGCGGAACAGCTTGCCGTAGTGCGGCGTGTCGTAGATCTGCAGGCGCTGGAAGCGCGTGCGCCATTCGCCGACCTGGCGCGTCGCCTTGATGTAGAAGCCGGTGGAGTCGTTGAGCGGCTCCATCAGCAGGTGCCCCCCGCGCTCCACCTCGTGGCGCGCGCACTCGGTCGGCTGGAAGTACTCCACGATCGACTCGAACAGCCTCCTCGCCTTCGCGCTGTTGTCGTCGCTGTAGTTGCAGACGTAGACGTCGAGCGTCAGCCCCTGCTTCTCGGGCCAGGTATGGATGGCGATGTGCGACTCCGCCAGCACCACGGTGCCGGTGAAGCCCGAGCCCTCGAACTGATGGAAGGTCGCGTCCATCGTCGTCAGCCCTGAGGCCGCGACGAACTCCAGGCATTTCGACCTGAAGCCCGCGCCATCGAGCAGCAGCTGCGGGTCGCAGCGACAACCGCCCAGATCACCGATGAGATGCAGACCGTTCATTTTTCCACTCCCCGAAAAACGAGAAGGCGCAGCCCTGCACGTGTTCCAGGCTGCGCCCTCGCGTTACCGCCTTGCGGCGTAAAACCGAGTACTTCGAAATTGTTCAATTCGTGCAATACCCCTCTTGGGCCGCCTCGCACTTACCCATGCGAAGCTAAGCGCCGGTTTCAAATTTGCGCCTGAGCTCGAACGAAACCGCGTCGATCAGGCGCCGCGCGATCGAGATTTTGCTTGGAATCTTAGGCAATTGCAATACATCGAACCAGTCGGCGGCTTCGATCTCCCCTTCCTGCACGCGGATCTCACCGCCGGCCCAATCGCACACGAAGGCAATCATCAGGCTGTGGGGGAAAGGCCAGGGCTGACTGGCGAAGTAAGAGAGCCCCGTGACGGTCACGCCGACCTCTTCCTCCACCTCGCGCGCCACGCACTGCTCCAGCGTCTCGCCGGGCTCGACGAAGCCGGCAAGCGCGCTGTACATGCCGCTGGGGAAATGCGGGCTGCGCCCGAGGAGGAGCTCGCGTCCGCGCGTCACCAGAGCCATCACCGCCGGCGCCAGCCGGGGGTAGGCGGAGAGCTTGCACGCCGGGCAGACGCGCACGCGCTCCTCCGCCTTCGGCTCGGTCGGCGTGCCGCAGCGGCCGCAGTACTGGTGGCAGCGATCCCAGTCCAGAAGCTGCATGGCGCGCCCCGCAAGGGCGAAATGGGCGTCCTCCAGCACCGAGAACAGCGCGCGCAGCCCCACCCAGTCGTGGCCCGGCGGCGCCTCGGCGGTGGCAACCTCGGCTGCCCAGCAGTGGGTGCCGCCGAGACCCCCTAGATACAGCGTTCGAACAGGCTCTGACCACGATGGGTTGTTTTTCAGCAACGGCAAGCGCGCCCAGCTCGGCCGCTCGCGCACCCGCGGATCATCCCCGGGGCGTGGATCGACCGGCCCGACTTCGACCAGCAAGCGGTCGCCGCGAAAGACGAACCAATGCGCGGGCGCCTCGGCATCCGGCTCCGGCGGCCTCGCTGCTCCCGCGAACGCCGGCGGGGTGGTGAACGGCATCTGCGCCATCGGCGGATTATAGGAGCGGCATGCTCAGCCCACGGCGCGCGCGATCAGGCTGGCGCCCTGCTCGAGCAGGAACGACTTGAACGCCTGCGCGGCGGGCGTGAGCCGCTTGCCGCGCCGGTGGATCACGTACCACTCGCGCATCACCGGCAGGCCGCTGACGGCGAGCAGCGCAAGGCGTCCGGCGCGCAGCTCCAGGCCGATGGTGTGCATGGAGAGGAAGGCGATACCCATTCCGGCCATCACCGCCTGCTTGATGGTCTCGTTGCTGCTCATCTCCATCGCGTCGCGCGCGCGGAAGCCGCGCTCCGCGAACACGTGCTCCATGGCGGCGCGCGTGCCCGAGCCGCGCTCGCGGATGATGAAGGTCTCGCCCGCGAGCCGCTCGAGCGGCAGGCGCTTCCTCCCCACCAGGGGGTGGTCGGGCGCCGCGATGATGGCGATCGGGTGCCGGGCGAAGGGCGCCGCCTCGGTCTCCAGCCCGCGCGGCGGCCGGCCCATCACGGCGAGGTCCACCGTGTTCTCGGACAACTCGCGCACCACCGCCTCGCGGTTGCTCACCGCGAGCCGCAGGCGAACCTCGGGGTGGCTGCGGCGGAACTCGGCGAGCAGCTGCGGCGCGAAATACTTTGCGGTGGAGGTGACGGCGATTGAGAGCTCGCCGCCGCCGATCCCCTGCAGGGCCTTCATGGCGTCCTCCGCCTCGCGCAGCAGCGTGGAGACGCCGGCCGCGTAGCGCAGCAGCTCGCGCCCGGCCTCGGTGAGCTGCACCCGCCGGCCGGCCTGCTCGAGCAGCGGCAGGCCGGCCGCCTGCTCGAGCTGGCGCAACTGCATGGAGACCGCCGGCTGCGTGAGATGCAGCGCCTTCGCGGCCGCGGTGAAGCTTTGCTGGCGCGCCACCTCGGTGAAGGTGCGCAGCTGGCGCAGCGTGGCGTTTCTCATTTCGATCTCCGGGCCGTGCAAAAGAAAAGCTTATGGTATTGCCAATAAAATGTGAATAGACCTTATGCCACGGCGGCGCTAGGCTGCGTGCAGAAATCGGCGACGGCATGCGCCGTCAGGAGAGAGGTCCGCATGGCAAAGAGTGCAGCAGCCGGCAAGTACAGCGCCGGCGTGAAGGAGTATCGGCAGGCTTATTGGCAGCCGCAGTATGCGGTCAAGGACACCGACCTCCTGGCCTGCTTCAAGATCACGCCGCAGGCCGGCGTGGCGCGCGAGGAGGCCGCGGCTGCGGTGGCGGCCGAGTCCTCCACCGGCACCTGGACCACGGTGTGGACCGACCTGCTCACCGACCTCGAGCACTACAAGGGCCGCGCCTACCGCATCGAGGACGTGCCGGGCGACGACACCTGCTTCTACGCCTTCATCGCCTACCCGATCGATCTGTTCGAGGAAGGCTCGGTGGTGAACGTGTTCACTTCGCTGGTGGGCAACGTATTCGGCTTCAAGGCGATTCGCGCCCTGCGCCTGGAGGACGTGCGCTTCCCGATCGCCTATGTGATGACCTGCGGCGGGCCGCCAAACGGCATCCAGGTCGAGCGCGACAAGATGGACAAGTACGGCCGGCCGCTGCTGGGCTGCACCATCAAGCCAAAGCTGGGACTGTCGGCGAAGAACTACGGCCGCGCGGTGTACGAGTGCCTGCGCGGCGGCCTGGACTTCACCAAGGACGACGAAAACGTCAACTCGCAGCCGTTCATGCGCTGGCGCGACCGCTTCACCTTCGTGGCCGAGGCGATCCGCAAGGCCGAGGCCGAGACGGGCGAGCGCAAGGGCCACTACCTCAACGTCACCGCGCCCACGCCCGAGGAGATGTACAAGCGCGCCGAGCTTCGCCAAGGAGCTCGGCATGCCGATCATCATGCACGACTTCCTCACGGGCGGATTCTGCGCGAACACCGGGCTGGCGAACTGGTGCCGCGAGAACGGCATGCTCCTGCACATCCACCGCGCGATGCATGCGGTGATCGATCGGGACCGGCATCACGGCATCCACTTCCGCGTGCTGCTCAAGGCGCTGCGCCTCTCGGGCGGCGACCACCTGCACACGGGCACCGTGGTGGGCAAGCTCGAGGGCGACCGGCAGGCGACGCTCGGCTGGATCGATCTGCTGCGCGAGCGCTACGTGAAGGAGGACCGCTCGCGCGGCATCTTCTTCGATCAGGACTGGGGCTCGATGCCCGGCGCGTTCGCGGTGGCCTCGGGCGGCATCCACGTCTGGCACATGCCGGCGCTGCTCGCGATCTTCGGCGACGACGCCGTGTTCCAGTTCGGCGGCGGCACGCTCGGCCATCCCTGGGGCAACGCCGCCGGCGCGGCGGCCAACCGGGTCGCGCTCGAGGCCTGCGTCGAGGCGCGCAATCGGGGGCAGGATCTCGAGAAGGAGGGCAAGGACATTCTCGTCGCCGCGGCCAGGTCGAGCCCGGAGCTCAAAGCCGCGATGGAGACCTGGAAAGAGATCAAGTTCGAGTTCGACACGGTCGACACGCTCGACGTGGCCCAGGGGGCATAGGGGGATGGCATGAGCAGCGCAACGATGCAGGACTACAAGTCGAGCCTGGGCGACCCGGCAAGCCGCAAGTTCGGGACGTTCTCCTACCTGCCGCCGATGTCGAAGGAGCGGATCCAGGCGCAGGTTGCCAGCCTGCTGAAGCACGGCTGGTCGCCGGCGATCGAGCATACGGAGCCGCAGAACGCGGGCGGCTCGTACTGGTACATGTGGAAGCTGCCGATGTTCGGAGAGACGAGCGCGGAGCGCGTTCTCGCCGAGGCGGACGCCTGCCACCAGGCACACCCGCGCCACCACGTGCGCCTGGTGGGCTACGACAATGCGCGCCAGACACAGGGCGCGGCCATGGTGCTGTTCCGCGGCCAACCGTCCTAGGAGGACGCAATGCTCGAAGCCCTGATCTTCGACCTGGACGGGACGCTCGCCGACACGGAGGAGACGCACCGACAGGCCTTCAACGCCGCGTTCATCGAGTTCGGGCTGTGGTGGGACTGGAGCCCGCCGCTGTACGGGCAGCTTCTGCAGATCTCCGGCGGCAAGGAGCGGTTGCGGCACTACATCGGCACACTGCGCCTGCCGACGGCCGAGCGCGAGCGCTTGCTGCTGACGGTGCCCGCGCTGCACGAGACGAAGACGCGCATCTACACGGACCTCGTCTACCGCGGCCAGCGTCCTTTGCGGCCCGGCGTGCTGCCGCTGCTGCGCGCCGCGAGCGCGGCGGGGCTCAGGCTCGCGATCGCCTCGACAACCACGTCGGCCAATGTGAGCGCGCTGCTGCAGGCCAACCTCGGCACGGCATCCGGCATCCGTTTCGAGGTCATCGCCTGCGCCGACCAGGTGACGCAGAAGAAGCCCGCCCCCGACATCTACCGCCTGGTGCTCGCCAGCCTGCGCCGCGCGCCGGAGGCCTGTATCGCCTTCGAGGATTCGCTCAACGGCCTGCGCGCGGCCAAGGCCGCGGGACTGGCGACCGTGGTGACGCCGTCGCGCTGGACCGCGGAGCAGGACTTCTCGGCGGCGGACCTGGTGCTGCCCACGCTGGAAGGGCTCGACCTGCCGCGGCTCGACCGGCTGCTGGGAGAGGCCCATGCCGCAGCGTGAGACGACGCTCACCGAGTTCATCATCGGCGAGCAGCGGCGCTTCCCCGGCGCCACCGGAGGGTTCACCGCGCTGGTGAACGACATTCGGCTTGCCTGCAAGCGGATCGCCTATGCGGTGGGCAAGGGGGCGCTGGCGGGAATGCACGGCGGCGCCGGCTCGCGCAACGCGCAGGGCGAGGAGCAGCAGAAGCTCGACGTCCTCGCCAACGAGATCTTCCTGCGCACCAACGAGTGGGGCGGGTCGCTCGCCGGCATGGCGAGCGAAGAGCTCGAGCAGCCCTACCGCATCCCGGAGGAGTACCCGCGCGGACGCTACCTCCTCGCCTTCGATCCGCTGGACGGGTCCTCCAACATCGACGTCAACGTTCCCGTGGGCTCGATCTTCTCGGTGCTCGCCTGCCCGGAAGGCCTCGCGGGGGACGAGGAGCGCGCGTTCCTGCAGCCCGGGACGCGGCAGGTCTGCGCCGGCTACGCCATCTACGGCCCGAGCACCATGCTGGTGCTCACCTTCGGTCGCGGCGTGCACGGCTTCACGCTCGACCGCGAGATCGGCGAGTTCATCTACACGCACCCGGACCTGCGCGTGCCCGAGGACACGAGCGAGTTCGCCATCAACACTTCGAACAGCCGCTTCTGGGAGCCGGCGGTCAAGCGCTACGTCGACGAGTGCATGGCGGGCAAGAGCGGGCCGCGTGGCAAGGACTTCAACATGCGCTGGATCGCCTCGCTGGTGGCCGAGGCGCACCGCATCCTCATGCGCGGCGGGGTGTTCCTGTACCCGCGCGACGAGCGTGAGCAGGGCAGGAGCGGCCGCCTGCGCCTGCTGTATGAAGCGAACCCGATCGGCATGGTGATCGAGCAGGCGGGCGGGCGCGCCAGCACGGGCTACGGACCGGTGCTGGAGGTCGAGCCCGCGGGCCTGCACCAGAAATCGGGCTTCGTGTTCGGCGCGCGCCACGAGGTGGAGCGCATCGAGCAGTACCATCGCGACCACAACCAGAAGCCCTACGACTCGCCGCTCTTTGGCACGCGCGGGCTGTACCGCGCCTCGCACTGAGGCTGGGAGCCGCGCCATGTCCGAGCGCCATCCGGTCATCGCCATCACCGGCTCCTCGGGGGCTGGCACGACCTCGGTGATGCGCACCTTCCAGGAGATCTTCCGCCGCGAGGGCGTGAAGGCCGCCTTCGTCGAGGGCGACGCGTTCCATCGCTACGACCGCGCCGGGATGAAGCAGAGGATCGCCGAGGAACTCGCGCGCGGCAACCAGCACGTCAGCCACTTCGGGCCCGAGAACAACCTGTTCGAGGAGCTGGAAGCGCTGTTCCGCGACTACGCCGCCACCGGCCGCGGGCGCACGCGCAAGTACCTGCACAATGCGGAGGAAGCCACGCCCTACGCGCAGCAGCCCGGCACCTTTACGCCGTGGCAGGAGATCGAGCCGGACACCGATCTGCTGTTCTACGAGGGCTTGCACGGCGCGGTGGTCACCGACAAGGTGAACGTGGCGCGCCACGCGGACCTGCTGATCGGCGTGGTGCCGGTGATCAACCTGGAGTGGATCCAGAAGCTGCACCGCGACCGCGCTGCGCGCGGCTACTCCACCGGGGCGGTCACCGACACCATCCTGCGGCGCATGCCGGACTACGTGCACTACATCATTCCGCAGTTCGCGCAGACGCACATCAATTTCCAGCGCGTGCCGGTGGTGGACACCTCGAACCCCTTCATCGCGCGCCACATCCCGGCGCCCGACGAGAGCTTCCTCGTGATCCGCTTCGCCAACCCGCGCGGCATCGATTTCCCGTACCTGCTCAACATGCTGCACGACTCGTTCATGTCGCGGCCGAACACCATCGTCGCCCCGGGCGGCAAGATGGACCTCGCCATGCAGCTCATCTTCACCCCCATGATCTGGCGCCTGATGGAGCGCAGGAAGCTCGCGCTCGGCAAAGGCTAGGAGCCATTGCGTGAAGATCGCAGCGCGCTACGCCTGAGAATCGCTCCGCGCCTTCCGCGCGCGTCGCGTTTCCTAGATAATTGCGGCCTTTTCGGCCCATGACCCTTCCCGCCGTTCCGGATTCCGAGCTTGCCAACGCGCTGCGCGCGCTGGCGATGGACGCGGTGGAAGCCGCCAAGTCGGGCCACCCCGGCATGCCGATGGGCATGGCCGAGATCGCCGTGGCGCTCTGGCACCGCCATCTCAGCCACAACCCCGCCAATCCGGCGTGGGCGAACCGCGACCGCTTCGTGCTCTCGAACGGCCACGGCTCGATGCTGCTCTACGCGCTGCTGCATCTCACCGGCTACGACCTGCCGATCGGGGAGCTCAAGCGCTTCCGCCAACTGGGCTCCAAGACGCCCGGCCATCCCGAGGTCGGCCACACCCCGGGCGTGGAGACCACCACCGGCCCGCTCGGGCAGGGGTTGGCCAACGCCGTCGGCATGGCGCTCGCCGAGCGGCTGCTCGCGGCGCAGTTCAACCGGCCGGGCTTCGACATCGTGGATCACCACACCTACGTGTTCCTCGGCGATGGCTGCATGATGGAAGGCATCTCCCACGAGGTCTGTTCGCTCGCCGGCACGCTCGGCCTGGGCAAGCTCGTCGCGTTCTACGACGACAACGGCATCTCGATCGATTCGGAGAAAGGCCACATCGCCCACTGGTACACCGATGACGTGCCCAAGCGCTTCGCGGGCTACGGCTGGCAGGTGATCCCGAACGTGGACGGGCACGACGTGGAGGCGGTGCACAAGGCGATCCGCAAGGCGCAGCGCGAAAGCTCGCGCCCGAGCCTGATCTGCTGCAAGACGGTGATCGCCAAGGGCGCGCCGCACAAGGCCAATACCGGCGCGGCGCACGGCGCACCGCTCGGCGCGGAAGAAATCGCGGCGACGCGGGCGGCGATCGGCTGGCCGCACCCGCCGTTCCATATCCCGCAGCCCGTCTACGGCGCCTGGGACGCGCGCGCCGCGGGCAAGCGCGCCGAGCGCAAGTGGACGAAGCTCTTCCAGGAATACTCGGTGCGTTTCCCGGAGGACGCGGCCGAGTTCCTGCGCCGGCAGGCGGGCGAGCTGCCGGCCGGCTTCGAGGACCAGGTGCGCGCGCTGATCGCCGAGACGCACAGGAAGGCGGAAACGCTCGCCACGCGCAAGGCGTCGCAGAATGTGCTCGAGATCCTCAAGCCGCTGCTGCCGGAACTCATGGGCGGCTCCGCGGACCTGACGGGATCCAATCTCACCATGGTGAAGAGCTCGCGCGTCATCACGCGCGAGGGCGGCGGCAACTACCTGTTCTACGGCGTGCGCGAGTTCGGCATGTGCGCGATGATGAACGGCATCGCGCTGCACGGCGGCTTCATCCCGTACGGCGGCACGTTCCTGGTGTTCTCCGATTACGCGCGTAACGCCCTGCGCATGGCCTCGCTCATGCGGCTGCGCGTCCTCTACGTCTTCACGCACGACTCGATCGGCCTGGGCGAGGACGGACCCACGCACCAGCCGGTGGAGCATGCGGCGAGCCTGCGCCTGATCCCCAACCTGGACGTCTGGCGGCCCTGCGACACGGTGGAGGCGGCGGTGGCGTGGACCTGCGCGCTGGAGCGCCGCGACGGCCCCAGCGCGCTCCTCTTCTCCCGCCAGAACGTCGCTTTCGCCCTGCGCAGCGAGGAAGCGCTCGCCCAGGTGCGCCGCGGCGGCTACGTGCTGTCAGATGCGCCGTGGGCCAAGGCGGTGCTGATCGCGACCGGCTCCGAAGTGCCGCTGGCGCTCGAAGTGCAGAAACGGCTGGCGGCCGAGGAAATCGCGGTGCGCGTAGTATCGATGCCCTCCACCACGGTATTCGACCGCCAGGACGCGACGTACCGCGAGGCCGTGCTGCCGCGCGGGCTGCCGCGCGTTGCCGTGGAGGCCGGCGTGACCGGTTTCTGGCGAAAATACGTCGGGCCGGAGGGCGCGGTGCTCGGCATCGACCGCTACGGCGAGTCCGCCCCCGCCGGGGATCTGTTCAAGCACTTCGGCTTGACGCCGGAGAATCTGGAGAAGGCTGTGAGGAGCGTGTTGTCATGACCATCAAAGTCGCCATCAACGGCTTCGGCCGCATCGGCAGGAACATCCTGCGCGCCTACTACGAAGGCGGGAAGAAGCAGGGGCTGCAGTTTGTCGCCATCAACGATCTGGGCGACGCGGCCACCAACGCCCACCTGCTCAAGTACGACACCGCGCACGGGCGCTTCCGCGGCACGGTGGCGGTGGAGGGCGACGCGATCGTCGTGAACGGCGACAGGCTCAAGGTGCTCGCCGAGCGCGACCCGGCGAAACTGCCCTGGAAGGCGCTCGGCGTGGACGTGGTGATGGAGTGCACGGGCCTCTTCACCGGCAAGGCGAAGGGCGGCGCGAGCCACCTCGCCGCGGGCGCGAAGAAGGTGATCATTTCCGCGCCGGGCGACAAGGACGTCGATCGCACCATCGTGATGGGGGTGAACCACGGCGAGCTGAAGGCCACCGACACGGTGATCTCCAACGCCTCCTGCACCACCAACTGCCTCGCTCCGCTGGTGAAGGCGCTCGATGAATCGGTGGGGGTGGTGAACGGCCTGATGGTCACGGTGCACGCGTATACCAACGACCAGGTGCTCACCGACGTGTTCCACAAGGACCTGCGCCGTGCGCGCTCGGCCTCGCAGAACATGATCCCCACCAAGACCGGCGCCGCGGCCGCCGTGGGCCTCGTGCTGCCGCACCTGAACGGCAAGCTCGACGGCTACGCCATCCGCGTGCCGACGATCAACGTGTCGATCGTCGACCTGACCTTCACCGCGAAGAAGGCCACTACGGTCGAGGAGGTCAACGCGGCGGTGAAGAAAGCCTCGGAGGGCGCGCTCAAAGGGATCCTCGAATACAACACCGAGCCGCTCGTCTCCTCAGACTTCAACCACAACCCGGCGAGCTCGATCTTCGACGCCACGCTCACCAAGGTGAACGGCGGCACGATGGTGAAAGTCGGCTCCTGGTACGACAACGAGTGGGGCTTCAGCAACCGCATGCTCGACGCGGCGGTTGCGCTGATGAACGCGAAGTAGCGTCATGCGCTTCAAGCGCATGGCCGACCTGGAGTTGCGCGGCAAGCGCGTGTTCATCCGCGCCGACCTGAACGTGCCGCAGGACGACGCCGGCAACATCACCGACGACACGCGCATCCGCGCCTCCGTGCCGGGTATCCGCATGGCGCTGGACAAGGGCGCCGCGGTAATGGTGACCTCGCATCTCGGGCGGCCCAAGGAAGGCGAGCTGCGGCCGGAGGATTCGCTCGCGCCGGTGGCGCAGCGCCTGGCCGCGCTGCTCGGGCGCACCGTGCCGCTGAAGCGCGACTGGGTCGATGGCGTAGAAGTGAAGCCCGGCGAGCTGGTGCTGCTGGAAAACTGCCGCGTCAACAAGGGCGAGAAGAAGGACGACGAGGCGCTGGCGAAGAAGATCGCAGCGCTGTGCGACGTCTACGTGAATGACGCCTTCGGCACCGCGCACCGGGCCGAAGCGACGACCCACGGCGCCGCGCGCTTCGCCAAGGTGGCCTGCGCCGGGCCGCTGATGGCCGCCGAGCTCGATGCGCTCGGCAAGGCCCTGGCGAATCCGGCGCGCCCGCTCATCGCCATCGTCGCCGGCTCCAAGGTCTCCACCAAGCTCACCATCCTTGGCGCGCTCGCGAAGAAGGTCGACCAGCTGATCGTCGGCGGCGGCATCGCCAATACCTTCCTGCTCGCCGCCGGCAAGCCGATCGGCAAGTCGCTCGCGGAGAGGGACCTGGTGGACGAAGCGAAGCGCATCATGCAGCAGACCAAGGTTCCTCTGCCCGTGGACGTCGTGGTGGGAAAAGGCCTCGAGGACCGCAGCGGGGTCACCAAGCCCGCGAACTCGGTCGCCGCGGACGAGATGATCCTGGACATCGGCCCGCAGACGGCCGATGCGCTGGCGGCTTCGCTCGGCCAGGCGGGGACCATCGTCTGGAATGGTCCCGTGGGCGTGTTCGAGAACGACGCTTTCGCCAGGGGCACGGAGACGGTTGCGCGCGCGATCGCCGGCTCGAAGGGCTTCTCGATCGCGGGCGGCGGCGACACCGTCGCGGCGATCAACAAGTTCGGCATCGCCGACCGTATCGGCTATATTTCGACGGCCGGCGGCGCGTTCCTCGAGTTTCTCGAGGGCAAGACCCTTCCGGCGGTCGCGATCCTCGAAGAAAGAGCCTGATGCTCCGCAGCACCAAGATCGTCGCCACCCTCGGTCCCGCCTCGAGCGAACCCGCGGTGCTCGAGCGCATGGTGCGCGCGGGCGTGGACGTGGTGCGGCTCAATTTCTCGCACGGCACGTCGCAGGACCACGAGAATCGCGCCGCCCTGGTCAGGGACATCAGCCGCAAGGCCGGGCGCACGGTCGCCATCATGTGCGACCTGCAGGGCCCGAAGATCCGCATCGGCAAGTTCAGGGACGGCAAGATCACGCTGGAGAAGGGCGCGCGCTTCGCGCTCGACGCCGGCTGCGAGCTGGGCGACGCCGAGCGCGTCGGCCTGGACTACAAGGAGCTGCCGCGCGACGTCGAAGAGGGCGCGGTGCTGCTGCTCGACGACGGCAAGATCGTGCTCGAGGTCACCGCGGTGCGCGGCGAGGAAGTGCAGACCCGCGTGCGCCACGGCGGCGTGCTGTCCAACAACAAGGGCATCAACCGCCAGGGCGGCGGCCTCACCGCGGCGGCGCTCACGCCCAAGGACATGGAAGACATCCGCACCACGGCCAAGATCAACGCCGACTACCTCGCGGTGTCCTTCCCGAAGTCGGGCGCCGACATGACCATGGCCAAGCAACTAATGCGCGCCGCCGGCGGCAGGGCCATGCTGATCGCCAAGATCGAGCGCGCCGAAGCGGTGAAGCACGAAGTGCTGCTTGACATCATGGGCGCCTGCGACGGCATCATGGTGGCGCGGGGCGATCTCGCCGTGGAAGTGGGCGACGCCGCGGTGCCGGCGCTGCAAAAGCGCATGATCCGGCTGGCGCGCGAGCAGAACAAGCTCACCATCACCGCGACGCAGATGATGGAGTCGATGATCGCCAGCCCGGTGCCGACCCGCGCAGAGGTGTCGGATGTCGCCAACGCGGTGCTCGACGGCACCGACGCGGTGATGCTCTCGGCGGAATCGGCGAGCGGCAAGTACCCGGTGGAGACCATCGAGGCGATGGACCGCATCTGCCTCGAGGCGGAGCAGACGCAGCCGATCAGCCTCGACCAGGACTTCCTCAACCGCGTGTTCATGCGTGTGGATCAGTCGATCGCCATGGCGGGCCTGTTCACGGCCTTCCACCTCAAGGTGAAGGCCATCGCGACGCTCACCGAGTCGGGCGCCACCGCGCTGTGGATGTCGCGCCTGAATTGCGGCGTGCCGATCTACGCGCTCACCTCGCAGACGCACACGCGCTACCGCTGCGCCCTGTTCCGCGACGTGTATCCGCTGATAATCAAGTACGTCGGCCACGACCGCGAGGAGCTGCTGCGCGAGGTCGAGAGGGTGCTGGTGGACCACGGCGTGGTGAAAGAAGGCGAGCTGATCGTGATCACCATCGGCGAGCCGATCGGCAAGCCGGGCGGCACCAATACGATGAAGATCGTCCGGGTGGGCGACCAGCACCGCTAACACATCCGCCAGCGGCCGCCTTCGTCCTGCGCGCGCCCCGCGCGCGCGAGCGCCTCGAGGTGCTGCGCGATGGTGCGCCGCTCTGCATCCCCGTAGTACAGGTCGTCCAGGTGCTTCGGGTAGACGAAGCGGTGCGCCACCAGCTCCTCAAGCGTCGAAGGATGCGCGCGCAGGAACGCCGCGATGGCCTCCTCGCGCGCATCGAGGCGCGCGTTAAACGCCTGCAGCAGCTGCAGGAACGTCTCGCGTTCGCGTCACCACTCCCTTGTGATGCGAAGTGATCCAGGCGCGCGCCGGGATCTCTTTGACCGCCTGCAGCGTGCGGCGGAACGCCGCCAGGCTGGAGGTCGCGTCGCCGTAATACGGACCGAAGGAGGACAGGTCGATGTCGCCGATGAAGGCGACGCCCTCCGGCTCGACAAGCAGCACGCAGTGGCCGCTCGTGTGCCCGGGCGTGTGGATCGCGCGTACCGTTACGCCGCCGCCCAGGCTCCAGGTCGCGCCGTCGCGGTAGGGCAGCGCATCGGGCCGCGGCGCGTAGTGGAACTCGCGCTCGATCTTGCAGCGCATGCCTTGGAGCACGGCAGGCGCGTAGCCGTAGTGCCGCGCGAGGCCTGCCCAGCTGCGCGCCGCCTCGACGTCCGCCTCGTGCACGCAGACTCGCGCGTGCGGCAGGCGGTGCAGGGCCGCGATGTGGTCCTCGTGCACGTGCCCGAGCACCACGAGGTCGGCGGCGAGCAGCTCTTCGCCCAGGCGGTTGGCGACCAGCGGCGTGTCGAACGCCACCAGCGTGTCGGCGCCGCGCACCGTGACCTGGTTGCCGTCGGGATACTTGCCGGACTTCTCGCCGACGTAGACGCTGACTGGCCCGAGCCGGATGACCGGAACTTCCATGCGGCTATCTTACTGGCGGGGGCAGGTAGCGCGCGTCCGAGTACGTCAGCAGCCACTGCGGCCGGAACGCGACGAAGATCGCGGTGAGCGCGCCCGTTAGAAACGCTTCGCCCCAGGCAATCAGCCAGCCGGCGGTGAGCTGTGCGACTTCGCCCGGCTCCCACCACGCGCGCATTGCCGCGGTCAGGACGGTCGCGAGCGCGGTGCCGAGGAAGCCACGCGCGAGGATGTAGACGAACAGGTGCTTGGGCAGCCAGCGCCGCGTCGCCATGCCGATGGCGAGCGCGGCGGTGGCGGGAATCGCGCCGTTCCACGCCGCGAGCTCCACGGCGCGCTCGGGGCCGCCGCCGCCTAGCGATGCGGCCGCCGCCGCCACGGCGAGCAGCGTGACGATCGCCAGCGGCCAGCCGAACATCAGCACGAGGAGGCAGGCGCCGGAGAGTGCTGCGGGAAGGTCCGGCGGCAGCAGGGTCTGCGCTGCCCAAAGCAGGGGCACGAGCACGATGGCAGCCAGCCAGGGCGCGCGCAGGGCGGGTGAGCGCAGCACGTCCCAGGGCCGGAAGGCGAGGGCGGAAAGGCTGGCCGCCGTGACGACGGCGAGTTCGAGCGCCACGCCCGTATTGGCCAACATGCCTGCGGGGATTATAGGATAGGAGGATGAGCGGAATGACTCCAAAGGCAACCAAGCACGGCGGCCTGCCGCCGCTCGCGTCGCGCTTCGTCGACGTGGCCGGCCTGCCTTGGGAGAGCACGCGCTTTGCCGGCGTGCAGCAAAAGATCCTTCTCGTGGACCCCGACAGCGGCGTCGTGACCGCGCTGATGAAGTTCGCGCCCGGGGCGAAGCTGCCCGACCACGAGCACGTGCTGATCGAGCAGACCTACGTGCTCGAGGGCAGCCTCGTGTGCGGGGAAGGCGAGTGCAAGGCGGGCGAGTTCGTCTGGCGCCCCGCCGGCAGCCGCCACGAAGCCTGGGCCGGCCCCAAGGGCGGCCTGATGCTCGCCATCTTCCAGATTCCCAACCGCTTCCATGAGGCGGACGGCCGCGAGACCGACGTCACCGGCGCCGACTGGGAAGCGGCCTGGGGCAAAGCGTTGTTCCGCTGAAAATAGGGTCTGTCCCTATTTTCTTCCTTCGTAGAGGTCGCGGCCTTTGACCAGCGCGCGGATCTTGCCGTCCGCCATGTTGCGCTTGAGCATCCAGAAGCCGCAGTCAGGGTGGACGTAACGAACTCGCCCTCTCCCTAGCATCTTTTCGGCGCGCTCGATGGCGCGCGCGATCTCGTCTGCGCTCTCGACCTCGGTGCGCTTGATGTCCACCACCCCGAGGCCGAAGCCGATGTCCTTGCGCAGGTCCTTGAACACCGCGAGCTCCGCCGGCGGGCGGTGGGCGCACTCCATCACCACGTGGTCCGCTTCGAGCGCGTTGAGGTAATCCATCAGCTTCGCCCACGTGCCCTTCTGGATGGACTGCCCGCCGTAGTTGCCGAAACAAAGGTGCACCGCTGCCTTCGCCTTCTTCGGCACCGCCCGCAGCACCTTGTTGATCGATGCCGCCGCCCATTTCCACTCGTCCGGGTGACCGGGAAGGTTGGCCTCGTCCACCTGCACCACGTCGGCATCGAGCCGCTTCACCTGGTCGGCGAGCACGCCGGCGATCGCATGCGCCAGCTTGGCCGGGTCCCGGTAGTGACGGTCGTGCAGCGTCTTCGCCAGCATGTGCGGACCGGTCAGCGTGAACTTGAACGGCCGCGTGGCAAGCTGCTTTGCGCGCGCGCAAGGAATCGGCAGGTTGAGCGTGCCGGCGCCGATCGCACCTTCGACCACGCCCGGCGGCCGGGTGCGAAAACGCATCCCCGACGCCTTCGAGTAGTCGAGCCATTCCGAGAAGCCGATTTCGGCGCGCACCCCCGACATCGGGCGCACGAAGTACTCGATCATGCCGTTGGTCTCGGGGTGGTTCAGGTCGAAGCGGTACAGCTCGCCGTCGCACACCAGGTCGATGCCGGCCTGTTCCTGCGTGTGCAGCACGACGCGCGTCGCGTCGACGAGCGCTTGCTCGGATGGCGCGGCGGCGAGCCACTCGGGAACCGGGTAGGAGCCGACGACCGTGGTCTGGATGCGAGGGGCGCGCATGGCGCACGATTATAATTCACCGGATGGTTAACTTCGAAAGCGCGGACTCGCTCGAGGAATTCATGAGCCGGCCGACGCCGGCGCTGCAGGCCGACCTGGCGCGCGCCGGCGGCGACCTGCTGATCCTCGGCGTGGGCGGCAAGATGGGCCCGACGCTGGCGCGCATGGCGAAACGCGCGGCGCCCGCAAAGCGCGTGATCGGCGTGGCGCGCTTCTCCGACAAGGCATTGCGCGCGAAGCTCGAGGCGCAGGGCGTCGAGTGCATCGAGTGCGACCTGCTCGAGCGCGCCGCGCTGGAGCGGCTGCCGCAGGCGAAGAACGTGGTGTTCATGGCCGGGCACAAGTTCGGCGCCGCCGGCAACCCCGCCTTCACCTGGGCGATGAATGTCGGGGTGCCCTATATGGTGGCGGAGGCATTCCGCGCCTCGCGCATCGTCGTGTTCTCCACTGCCTGCGTGTACCCCTACGCCGACGTCGCCGGGCGCGGCGCGCCCGAGGACACGCCGACCCTGCCGCCGCCGGGCGACTACGCGGCCTCCTGCGTCGGGCGCGAGCAGGCCTTCGTCTACGGCTCGCTCAGGCACGGCACGCCGGGGCGCCTGGTGCGGCTGGAGTACGCCATCGACATGCGCTACGGCGTGCTGCACGACGTCGCCGCCAAGGTTTTCGCCGGCGCGCCGGTGGACGTCACCATGGGCCACGTCAATGTCATCTGGCAGGGCGAAGCGAACGAACAGGCGCTGCGCCTACTCGCGCATTGCACCGCGCCGACCACGCCGCTCAACGTGAGCGGCCCCGAGGTGGTCAGCGTGCGCTGGCTGGCGCAGGAGTTCGGCAAGCGCTTCGGGGTGGCGCCGGTGGTCACCGGCAAGGAGGCGCCGACCGCCTGGCTGGTGGACACGCGCGCCGCGCAGGCGCTGTTCGGCGCGCCGCGCGTGCCGCTCGCGCAGATGATCGGCTGGCAGGCGCGCTGGATCCAGCGCGGCGGCGAGAGCCTCGGCAAGCCGACGCATTTCGAAACACGGGATGGAAAGTACTGAGCACGAGCTGCGCGAGGAGCACCTGGCGGGGTGCTTCGCGCTGTCCAAGTCGGCGAACTGGAACCAGAACGAGGCCGACTGGCGGCTGATGCTCGGCATCGGCCACGGCTGGGGCATCAGCCTCGCCGACGGCACGCTCGCCGCCTCCACCATCGTGCTGCCCTATGGCAGCTTCGCCTGGGTGAGCATGGTGCTGGTGCTGCCGGAACACCGGCGCAAGGGATACGCCACGCAGCTGCTGCAGGTCGCGCTCGCCGACCTTGGAAACCGGAGGCTGACGCCGGTTCTCGACGCCACGCCCGCGGGGCGCGAGGTCTACGTGCAGGAAGGCTTTGGCGACACCTGGGGTTTCCGGCGGCTGCAGCTGCGGCAGAGCATCGTCGCGCTGGTGCGCTCAACCTCGGTCAGGCGGCTGAGCGCGTCGGACTGGCCGGAACTGCTGGCGCTGGACGCGCGCGCCTTTGGTGCGAGCCGCGAGCGGCTGCTGCGCGCGCTCGCGGCCCGGTTGCCGCAGGCGGCGCTGGTCGCCGAGGAGAACGGAACGCTGGCGGGATTCCTGCTCGGCCGCGACGGCCGCGAGGCGCGCCAGATCGGGCCCCTGGTGGCGCGTTCGACCAGCGCAGCGCGCGCGCTGCTCGCCGAGGCGCTGGCGCAGGTGGCGCCGCCTCTCTACCTCGACGTGGTGGACCGCGAGCCGGGGATCACCGCGTGGCTCGAGTCGCTGGGCTTTGCGTTCCAGCGCCCGTTCACGCGCATGGTGCACGGTACGCGCGGCGCCGCGGTGGCGCCGGGCGAGGCCGGGCTGGTGTTCTGCCCGGCCGGCCCGGAGCTGGGTTAGAGCGCTACTTGCCCAGGATCTGTCCGAAGCGCTTCCACTGCTGTCCGTCGAAGCGGATCAGCTGCACGGATTCGATCGGCGCGTAATCCCCGGCGTCGGTGTTGATGCGGATGCCCGGCAGCATGGTCTCGGCGCGATAGCCCTTCAACGCGGCGGCCTGCTTCATGACGTTGTCGCGGGTCAGGTTGTTGCCGGACTGCTTGAGCACCTGGTGCAGCGTCTGCGCCACCGTGTAGCCGTACATGTTGGACGCGTCGGCGAGGTTGCCGTCCGGGTAGTACTTGCCCATGAAGTCGCGCCAGGCCTTCACCGACGGATCATCCTTCCACTGCTCGTCGAGCGGATCCTTCAGGTACTGGGTCGAGATCAGGCCGACGGACTTTTCCAGCCCGGCGGGCTTCAGCACGGAACCGATGGAGGCCGACACGTTGTTGATGTAGTGCGTCGGCTTCCAGCCGATGTCGTAGGCCTTGCGGATCGCCTGCGCGGCGAATTTCGGCGTGGTGATGTTGAAGAATGTATCCGCGCCGGAGGCCTGCAGCTGCACGATCTGCGAGTCCACCGTGGGATCGGTCACCTCGTAGGACACTTCCTTGACGATCATGCCTGCCTTGTCGCCGAGGCCGTCCTTCATGCCCTTGAGGTAGTCCTTACCGTAGTCGTCGTTCTGGTAGAGGATGCCGATCTTCGCCTTCGGGTTGTTCTGCAGGATGTGCTGCGCGTAGATGCGCCCTTCGGTCTGGTAGTTCGGCTGCCAGCCGATGGTCCAGGGGAAGTTGCGCGGGTCGTTCCACTTGGTGGCGCCGGTGGCGACGAACGACTGCGGCACCTTCTTCGTGTTCATGTACTTGTGGATCGCCGTGTTGCAGGGCGTGCCGAGCGTCTGGAACAGGATCAGCACCTGGTCCTGCTCGACGAGCTTCCTCGCCATCTCGACGGTCTTCGGCGGGCTGTAGCCGTCGTCGTAGGACATCCACACCACCTTGCGCCCGTTGATGCCGCCCTGCTCGTTGACCATCTTGAAGTAGGCGCCGATGGCCTTGCCGATGGTGCCGTAGGCGGAGGCCGGTCCGCTGTACGGGTTGGTGTTGCCGATGCGGATTTCCTTGTCGTTCGCGCCCGGGTCGTACTTCTTCTGCGCAAAGGCGGTGGGGGACGCCAGCGCGACGGCAAGCAGTGCTGCGATCGGTGCAAGTTTCATGTTTTCCTCCTCCTCAGGTGGAATGTCAGCCTATTTTGCGCCTTCCGCTGCAGCCGGGCTACGGCCATGCGCACGGCGCCCGCAATCCCCATCGGCATCAGGTACACGAAACCGATCAGGAATATTCCGAAAATGGCCCACGGGGCGGCCTTCGAGATCTCGTCCGCGACGTTCGGCACGAACTGGATGAACAGCGCGCCGTAGATTGCCCCGGAAATCGAGGCCAGCCCGCCGATCACGATGCCGATCAGGAACACGAGGGACAGGAAGATGTTGAAGCTGTCGGGGGCCACGTACTGGATGGCGATGGCGCCCAGCGCGCCGGCCACGCCCGTGTACATCGCCGACACGCCGAAGGCGAGCGACTTGTAGATGGCGTTGTTGACGCCCATCGCCTCGGCGGCGACGTGGTTGTCGCGGATCGCCACCAGCGCGCGCCCGACGCGGCCGCGCAGCAGGTTCCAGGCGAGCAGGAACATGACGATGGCGACTGCCAGGGTGAAGTAGTACAGCCATTGGTCCGCGTTGATCGGCAAGCCGAAGGGCGGGTCCGGCTTGGCGATGACGATGCCCTGCACGCCGCCGGTCCATTTTTCCAGGTGGTGGTACTTGAGGAGCGCCGGCAGCGACACGCCGAGCGCGAAGGTCGCGAGCGCGAGGTACAGGCCCTCCAGGCGCAGCGCCGGCAGGCCGAACAGGAATCCCGCCAGCAGGCACACCGCGCCCGCCACCGGCAGCGTCGCCCAGTAGGGCACGCCGTACTTGTCCATCAGGATCGCCGCGCAATAGGCGCCGATGGCGTAGAACGCGCCGTGGCCGAGCGAGATCTGGCCGTTGTAGCCGGTGAGCAGGTTCAGGCCGAGCAGCGCGATGGCGTACACCAGCACCAGGTTGAACTGGAACACCCGGTAGTCGCTCACCACCAGCGGCAGCGCGCAGGCCGCCAGCAGCAGTACGGCGATTGGAATGGCCTGGCGTCGGCTCATACGCGCGTCACGAACACCTTGCCGAAGAAGCCCGAGGGCTTCACCACCAGCACGCCGATGATCAGCACCAGCGCCACCGCGAGCTTGAGCTCGTTGCCGATGACGAAGGCGCCGAGCACGTTCTCCAGCACGCCGACCATGAAGCCGCCGAGCACAGCGCCGCCCGGGTTGTCGACGCCGCCGACCAGCGCGGCGGCAAAGGCGTAGAGCAGGATGCCGCCCATCATGTTGGGGTCGAGGAACACGATCGGCGCCACCATCATGCCGGCGACGCTGCCGATCGCCGCGGCGAGGCCCCAGCCGAGCGCCAGCATCCAGCCGACGCGGATGCCCACCAGGCGCGCCGAGTCCGGGTTCTGCGCCGCCGCGCGCATGGCGAGGCCGAGCGGCGTGAAGCGGAAGAAGACGTAGAGCAGCAGCAGCACCACCAGCGTCACGCCGATGGCGCCGAGTTCGTGCGGGCGACAGCAGCTTGGTGCCGAACACGCCACCCGTCGGGAACGGGCTGGGAAAGGTCTTGATGGTGTAGCTGTAGATCCAGCCGGTGACGCTGTTGAGGATCACCAGCAGCGCGATGAACACCACCACCACCGCCAGCACCGGCGCGTTCTCCACCGGGCGGATGATCACGCGCTCGATCACCACGCCGAGGACGAAGGCGAAGATCACGGTGAGGAAGAACGCCGGCCAGTACGGCACGCCGGCGTTGATCAGGCTCCAGGCGAAGTAGGTGGCGAACATGGCGAGCTCGCCCTGCGCGAAGTTCACCAGGTGCGTGGCCTGGTAGATCATCACCAGCGCGAGCGCCAGGCTGGCGTAGATGCCGCCGGTGGCGAGCCCGGCGAGTACCTGGTGCAGGAGGGCGTCCATGGGTGTCCTCAGTAGCCGAGGTAGGAACGGCGCACGTTGTCGTTGCTCTTGATCTCGGCCGCGGTGCCCGAGAGCACGACGCGCCCGGTCTCGATCAGGTAGGCGTGGTCGGCGAGGTCGAGCGCCATCGCCGCGTTCTGCTCCACCACCAGCATGCTGACGTGCTCCTTCTCGTTGACGGTGCGCAGGATGCCGAACAGCTCCTTGACGATCAGCGGCGCGAGGCCGAAGGAGGGCTCGTCCAGCAGCATCAGCTTGGGCCGCAGCATCAGCGCGCGCGACACCGCCAGCATCTGCTGCTCGCCGCCCGAGAGCGTGCCCGCCTGCTGCGTGCGGCGCTCCTTCAGGCGCGGGAAGTAGCCGTAGATGCGCTCCAGGTCCGCGTCGACGTGCGTCGCGGTCCTTGCGCACGTAGGCGCCAAGACGCAGGTTCTCCTCGGTGGTCAGATTGACGAAGGTGCCGCGCCCGTCGGGCACGTGCGCGATGCCCAGCCGCACGATGTCCTCGGTGGCCCGCCTGTCGATGCGCTGGCCGTCGAAGCGGATCTCGCCCTGCGTCTTCACCATCGCGCACAGCGCGCGCAGCGTGGTGGTCTTGCCGGCGCCGTTGGCGCCGAGCAGGGTGGTGATGGTGCCTTCCTGCATGGAGAAGCTGATGCCGTGCAGCACGCGCGTCAGACCGTAGGCGGCGTGCAGGTCGGCAACTTCGAGCAATGCGCCCATCAGGCGGTCCCCAGGTAGGCCTGGATCACTTCGGGGTGCTTCTGCACCTCCGCCGGCGTGCCCTCGGCGATCTTCCTGCCGAAATTGAGCGCCACCACGCGGTCGGAAATGCTCATCACCAGGCTCATGTGGTGCTCGACCAGCAGCACCGTGAGCCCGAGCCGGTCGCGGATTTCGCGGATCAGCACGCCGAGCTCGCCCACCTCCTCGTGGTTCAGGCCGCTCGCGGGCTCGTCGAGCAGCAGCAGCTTCGGGCTCGCTCGCCAGCGCGCGCGCGAGCTCGACGCGCTTCTGCGTGCCGAAGGGCAGGTCGGCGACACGCGCGCCGCGCCACCGCATCCAGCTCGAGGAAGCGCACCAGGGCTTTCGCCTTCTCCAGGGTGGCCTGCTCCTCGCGCGTCACGCCGCGGCAGGCGCAGCGCATTGACGAAAAAGCCGCTGCTGCGTGCGGCAGTGGTGGCCGACCATGATGTTGTCGAGCACCGTCATGGTGCTGAACAGCGCGAGGTTCTGGAAGGTGCGGCCGATGCCGAGCGCGGCGATGCCGTGCCTGGGCACCTGCAGGAGCGACACGCCGTCGAACAGGATGTCGCCGCTGCCGCACTCGTAGAGGCGCGACAGGCAGTTGAACAGGGTGGTCTTGCCGGCGCCGTTCGGGCCGATCAGGCCGACGATGCGGCCCGCCTCGACGTCGAAGGACACGCCGTCGAGCGCGACGATGCCGCCGAAGCGCACGCCGACGTCGTCCACGCGCAACAACGCTGTAGCAACCGGTTCGATCGCTCCTCCTCCAAAGGATTCGCACCGCAGCGCCGCGCGGGCGCTATTGCTTATCGTGTCGGATTGTCGGACGATATCTTCGAAACAGTCAAGAAAAGAGATGACCGAACTCGCCGAGAAGTTCCGGCGCATCCATTCGACCCCGGCCTACCAGCTGGTGGCGGAAGCCATCGAGAAGAAGATTCTCACTGGGGGTATTCGTCCGGGCGAGCCGATCGGCACCGAGGCCGAGCTGGTGAAGCAGTTCGGCGTCAACCGCTCAACGGTGCGCGAGGGGATCCGGCTCCTCGAGCACGACGGCATCATCCAGCGGCAGTCGAACCGCCGCCTCGCGGTGAGCCTGCCGCACTACGAGCGCCTGGCCAGCCGCACCACGCGCGCCATGGTGCTGCACGAGGTCACGTTCCGCGAGCTGTACGAGGCGGCCATGGCGCTGCAGTTGGCGACCATCGAGGGCGCCGTGCAGCGCGCTACACGCGAGATGATCGCCGCGCTCGAGGACAACGTCGAGCGCACGGCGCAGGTGCTGGACGACCCGGGCGCAGTGGCGGAGCTCGACTCGGAATTCCACGCCATGATCGGCCGCGCCTCGGGCAACCGCGTGCTGCAGCTCGCGCGCGAGCCCTCCGACCTGCTGGTCTACCCGACCACCAAGATGATCCTCTCCAAGGTGAAGGAAGGGCCGGCGCGGCTGCTGGAAGCGCACCGCATGATACTGGACGCCATCAGGCGCGGCGATGCGGAGGCGGGGCGCCTGTGGGCGCGCCGCCACCTGAACGACTGGCGCAAGGGCTTCGAGCGCTCGGGCAACGACCTCGATCAGCCCATCGACAGCCTCTACCTGCGGGAAAGCCTCGCTTCGCCATCCTGACTTAGCGGTCGAGAGTTGACCGGAGGTATCCGCCGTGTCCTGCGATTTCATCGTCATCGGCGCCGGCCACAATGGCCTCGCCTGCGCCGCGTATCTCGCCAAGGCGGGCGCCAAGGTGCTGGTCCTGGAGCGCAGCACGCGTGTGGGCGGCGGATGCCACACCGCGGAAGCGACGCTGCCGGGATTCAAGCACAACATCTGCTCGATGGTGCACACGAACATCCCGCTCAGCCCCGTGTATCGCGACCTCGAGCTCGAGCGAAACGGCGTGCGTTACGTCTACCCCGACCACCTGCGAGGCACGATCTTCCCGGACGGCAAGTGCCTCGTGATGTACCGCGATCCCGCGCTGATGGCCGCGGAGATCGCGAGGTTTTCCGCGCGGGACGCGAAGACCTTCACGCAGCTGGTCGAGGACTACGGCGAATTCATCGACTCGACCTACCTGCCGCTCATGTACTCGCCGCCGCTGCCGCCCTCGCTGCAGACAGCCGAGCTGGAGAAGTCGGAAGAGGGCCGCGCGCTCATGCAGTGGCAGGCGAGCACGCCGGTGCAGCTGCTCGACGAGCTCTTCGAAAGCGAGCAGGTCAAGGTGCACTTCCTCGCGCGCATGACGGTGCTCGGTTTCCCGCCGGATGCCTTCGGGCAGGGCTGGATCTGCCTGTTCCGCATACTCAAGGCCGAGGCGCCGATCTGCGTGGGAGGCTCGCAGCAGCTCGCGGAAGGCCTGCGGCGCGTCCTGGAGGGCGCCGGCGGCATGGTGAAGACCGGCGCGCGCGTGAAGCGCATCCTCGTGCGTGGCAACAGGGCGTTCGGCGTGGAGTTGAGCGACGGCACGCGGCTCGAGGCCGCGAAGGCCGTGATCACCAACGTCGAGCCGAAGAAGAGCTTCCTGCAGATGGTCGGGGAGGAGCACCTGCCGCCCGCCTTCGCGACCCGGGTCAGGAACTACCATTCGCACGGGCGCTCGCTCTTTTGCCTGCACCTCGCTGTGTCGGAGCCGCCCCGCTATCGGGCCGGCGCCGACAACCCGCAAGTGAACCGGGCTTTCAGCCAGGAAATGTTCTGCGGCACCGTTGCCGACCAGGTCCAGGCCTACCAGGAAATCGCGGCCGGCAAGCCGCCCCGAAGAGAGATGCTGCAGATCACGCTGCCGACCCTTTTCGATCCGTCGCAGGCGCCGCCGGGCAAGCACACCGTCCTGGTATGGCAGTACGCGCCGTACGCGCTGGCGCTGGAAGGGCCGCAGGGATGGAAGAACGTGCGCGACGAATATGCCGCGCATTGCCTGGAGCTATGGCGGTCCTACGCGCCGAACATGACCAAGGACAAGATCCTCGCCATGACGATCCAGGACCCTACCGACACCGTGCAGCACAACGACAACATGGTGAATGGCGTCGATGTGGTCGGAGACATGACGCCCGACCAGATGGGCTATTTCAGGCCCTTCGCCGGCTGGTCAAGCTACCGCAGCCCCGTGGAGGGGCTCTACATGTGCGGCGGCTACTGCCATCCCGGCGGTGGCGTGCATGCGGGGGCGGGGCACAACGCGGCCGGCGTGATCGCGGAGGACTTCAAGCTCGAGAGATGGTGGCAGTGAATGCCGCAACGCGAGACGCGGTTCACCGTGAACGCCCAGCCGCTGGAGCTGTGGAAGTTCATCCGCGACATCGAGTCGTTGTGCACCTGCATCCCCGGCGTCGAGAAGATCGTCTTGCTGGACGAGCGCACCGCCGAGCTGACGGTGAAGGAGAAGGTCGGCGTCATCCCGATGGTCCTCACGCTCAGGGCAAGCATCGATGCGGAGGATCCGCCGCGGCGGCTGCACGCCACCGCCAGGGCGGAGCATCTCACCATGACCATCGAAGTCAGCCTGGAGAAGACGGCCACCGGCACCGAGCTGCGCGGGCTCTTCGACGTGACGGGAACGGGACAACTCAAGCCGATCGTGGACCGGCTGTTCGAGAAGCGGGCGACCGAGCGCGCCGCCCAGTTCGCCGACTGCCTTCAGAAACGCTTCGGTGCGGTCCCGCCGGCGGGCGCTGCGGCGCAGGTTCCCGCGGGATGGCGCTACCGGCTCTGGCGACGCCTGCTGGAGTGGTTCACACCCCGGCGCAATTGACGCCTCATTTGGTCATTTTGACCGAGCGGTCGAGGAATTCGTTGGTGTAGACGGTCTTCACGTCGAAGGGCTTGTCGATGCCGACGTAGTCGCGCACCAGCTCGTAGTCTGCCTTCATGCGGGCGTCGTCGTGGATGCCGAGCGCGACGGATCTTCGAGGACTTGTCGCTCATCAGCACTTCCACCAGGCTCCAGTTGGTCATCTCGTTGTCGAACTTGAGCGCGCCGTTGGCGTCCACCAGCGCCTGCACGCAGGGCTTCGGGATCGGCCACGCAGGCGGCGAAGGCGCGCTGCGTCACCTTGACGAACTTGTCGATCGCCGGCCTTGTTCTTCGCCAGGAACTCGGCGTTCACGACGACCGAGTTGCCGTAGGGGTTGAGGCCCGACGTCGCGCCAGGCGACGAAGCCCATGTCGTCGCCCAGCTCGCGCTGGAAGATGTGGTGGATGTTGTAGAACGACGTGGTGACGTCGATCGACTTGGCCTTCAGCGCGGAGAGCTTGGCGTTGGCGTCGACGTTCACCCAGATCACCGACTTCGGATCGATGCCGTTCGCCTTGGCGAGCGCCGGCCACATCGGGCGCGCGCCGTCGGCCGCCGGGTTGCCGATCTTCTTGCCCGCGAAGTCCTTGACGCCCTTGATGCCCGAGCTCTTCAGCCAGTACAGGCCCTGCGGCGAGTTGGCGTAGACGTTGAACACGCCGACCGTGTCGGCGCCCTTGCCCTTGGCGATGAGCACGTTGCCCATGTCGGCGAGGCCGATCGGATTGGCGCCGGCGCCGACCTTCTGCACGGCGAGCATCGAGCCCTTGCCCGGCTCGAGGTTCAGGTCGATGCCCCTCCTTGGCGTACCAGCCCTGTGCCTTGGCGTAGTAGTAGGGCGCGTGGTCGCCGCCCGGCACCCAGTTGAGGATGAAATCGAGCTTGGTCTGGGCCGCGGCGGGCAGCGGACCAGCGCGGCGGCGAGCGCCGCAACGAGCAAGGTGCTTGCGCATGAGAGTCTCCGTTGCCAGTCTTGGTGCGGCGATGGTAAATTCGGCGCTAGTGATTTCGCAGCGTCAAATAGGCGTGGACGCGGTTAACCGGCCCGGTTACAAATTTCCCGCATGCCCCTGCACTGGTCGAGCTGCCGCCAGAGACGCTCGCGCTGCTGCGCCGCGGCACGGTGATCCCGGCGCACCCGCTGGCGCTGGACGCGCAGCGCGCAGCTCGATCCACGGCGCCAGCGCGCGCTCACGCGCTACTACCTGGACGCCGGCGCGGGCGGCCTGGCGGTGGGCGTGCACGCCACCCAGTTCGCCATCCGCGAGCGCGGCCTGTACGAGCCGGTGCTCGAAGCTCGCCGCCGATACCGCCCGCGACTGGGCGCAGCGCCCACTGGTGATGATCGCCGGGCCTGTCGGGCCGCACGGCGCAGGCGAAGCGGAAGCGCGGCATCGCGCCGGCGCTCGGCTATCACGCCGGCATGCTGTCGCTCGCGGCGATGAAGGGCGCGTCGGTCGACGAGCTGGTGGCGCATTGCGCCGCCGTGGCCGCGCGAGATTCCGCTGGTGGGCTTCTACCTGCAGACCGCGGTCGGCGGCATCGCGCTGCCGGTGGAATTCTGGCGCCGCTTCGCCGCCATCGACAACGTGATCGCGATCAAGATCGCGCCCTTCGACCGCTACCGCACGCTCGACGTCGTGCGCGGCGTGGTCGCGGCGCGCGCCGAGGACCGCGTCACGCTGTACACCGGCAACGACGACCACATCGTGCTCGACCTGCTGGTGCCCTTCGCCGTGAAGCGCGGCGCCGAAGAGGTGCGCGTGCGCATCAAGGGCGGGCTGCTCGGCCACTGGAGCGTGTGGACCAGGACCGCGGTCGAGCAGCTCGAGCGCATCCACGCGCCATCGCAGCGGCCGCGTCGACGCCGACCTGCTCGCGCTCGATTCGCGCGTCACCGACTGCAACAGCGCGTTCTTCGACGTGGCGCACGACTTTGCCGGCTGCATCCCCGGCTGCCACGAGGTGCTGCGCCGCCAGGGGCTGCTCGAGGGCATCTGGTGCCTGGACCCGAAGGAAGACGCTGTCGCCCGGCCAGGCCGAGGAGATCGACCGCGTCTGCCGCGAGCACGCGGACCTGCCGACGACGCCTTCGTGCGCGAGAATCTCGCCCGCTGGCTGTCGTGAACACGAGGATCACATGACCGAGAACCTGCAACGCTGGACGCTCGCCGTGCTGGCGCACGTGCGCGCTGCTGCTGGCGTGGTACCTGTTCGTGAAGCTGGGCGACGTGCCGCAAGTTCGTCATGCCCTCGCCCGCGGCGACGCTGGACGCGCTGCTGCAGCCGAACTACGGCTGGTGGACCAACGTCGCTGGTCACCGCCACCGAGATCTTCGGCGGCTATTTCCTCGCGCTGGTGGTGGGCGTGCTGCTGGCGCTGGTGTTCACCTGGTCGAAGACGCTGGAATCGCTTCTTCTGCCGCTGCTGGTGTCGCTCAACATGATCCCCAAGGTGGCGCTCGGGCCGCTGATCATCGTCTGGTTCAAGTACGGCATCTTCCCCAACAGCGATGATGGCGTTCTCGATCGCGTGTTCCCGATCCTGCTCACCACGGCGCGCGGCCTGCGCGAGATCGAGCCCGACCTGCTCGACCTGGTGCGGTCGCTGCAAGGGCTCGCGCTGGCAGTTGTTCACCAAGATCCAGCTGCCCGGCGCGCTGCCCTACGTCTTCGCCGGCATGAAGGTGGCAGCGATCCTGGCGGTGGCCGGCGCCATCGTCGGCGAGTTCCTCGGCTCCGACAAGCGGCCTGGGCTACCTGATGCTGCAGGTGCAGGTGACGCTCGACACGCCGGCGATGTTCATGGCGGTGATCCTGATCACGCTGCTCGGCATGGTGCTGTACGGCATCGTGCTCGGCCTCGGAGCGCTGGCTGGTGGTCAAGGACGCGAGGCTCAATTGATGGAACCGTTCATCCACCTGCGCGGCGTCACCAAGATCTACCGCCGCGGCAAGGCCGAGCATCTGGCGATCTCGGATGCGACCTTCGACGTCATGCCCGGCGAGCTGGTGTCGCTCGTCGGGCCGTCCGGCTGCGGCAAGTCGCACGCTGCTCAAGATCCTGGCCGGCCTGCACCCGCACGACGGCGGCAAAGTAAGCGCATCGGCTCCGCCGCGCATTCCTTCGACCCGTCGCGCGACGTCGGCATGGTGTTCCAGGCGCCGCTGCTGCTCAAGTGGCGGCGCATCCTCGAGAACGTGCTGCTGCCGGCGGAGATCCTCGGCCTGCCGATGGGCGAGGCACGCGAGCGCGCGCAAAGGCCTGCTCGCCATGGTCGGGCCTCACCGGCTACGAGGACAAGTACCCGTACGAGCTCTCCGGCGGCATGCAGCAGCGCGCCGCTATCGCGCGCGCGCTGGTGCACGACCCGAAGCTGGTGCTGATGGACGAGCCCTTCGGCGCGCTGGATGCGCTCACGCGCGAGAAGATGAACCTGGAGCTGCTGCGCATCTGGCAGGAGGCGAAGAAGACCATCGTCTTCGTCACGCACGGCATTTCCGAGGCGGTGTTCCTGGGCACGCGCGTGGTGGTGCTCACCGCCGGCCCGCGCGCATGGCGGACAACTTCGCCATCGACCTGCCGCGCCCGCGCACGCTCGACATGAAGACGCACGAGAAATTCGGCGAGTACACGCGGCGCATCTACAAGCTGCTGGGCATGGAATGAGCCGCAGGAACCCCGCGCGCAACCAGGAGCGCATCCTCCAGGCGGCGACCGAGGAGTTCGCGCATCACGGGCTGGGTGGCGCGCGGGTGGATCGCATCGCGGCGCGCGCCGGCGCCAACAAGCGGATGCTCTACTACTACTACGGCAACAAGGAGGAGCTGTTCCTCGCCGTGCTGGAGGCGCGCTACGCGCACATCCGCCGCGCCGAGCTGGGCCTGCACCTCCTGGACCTCGATCCGGTGCAGGGCATGCGCCGGATGGTGGAGTTCACCTGGGACTACTACCTCAAGCACCCGGAGTTCCTCACGCTGCTGAACAGCGAGAACCTGCACCGCGCGCGGCACCTGAAGCGCTCGCGCGACATCGCGGCGATGCACTCGCCGCTCATCGCCATGCTTGCGCGACCTCCTCGTGCGCGGCGAGCGCGCCGGCAAGTTCAGGAAGGGCGTGGACCCGGTGCAGCTGTACATCTCGATCGCCGCGCTGGGCTACTTCTATCTCTCCAACCGCCATACCCTGTCCACGATCTTCGAGCGCGACCTGCTCTCGCCGAGGAGCAAGGCCGAACGATTGAAGCACATGACCGAGCTGGTGCTCGGCTACCTCGCGAAGTAGGCCCTGTGCGCATCGCGCTGTGCAACGAGGTCATTGCGCCCATGCCCTTTCCCCGGCAGTGCGAGTACGCCGCCAAGCTCGGCTACGACGGGCTGGAGATCGCGCCCTACACCCTGTCGGAGGAGCCGCAGCGCCTGGGCAGCGCGCAGCTCGCGGCGGCGCGCTCGGCGGCGGAGGACGCGGGCATCGCCATCACCGGGCTGCACTGGCTGCTGGTGAAGCCGGCCGGACTTTCCATCTCCACGCGCGACGACGCCGTGCGCAGGAAGACGCTGGACATGATGTTCGCGCTGGTGGAGCAGTGCGCCGAACTCGGCGGCAGGTACCTGGTGCACGGCTCGCCGCACCAGCGGCGCATCGATCCCGGCGATACGCGCGCGGCTGCGCTGGCGCGGGCCGCTGATTGCTTCGCCAAAGTAGCCGAGCGGGCGTCGAAGGCGGGCGTGGTGTATTGCATCGAGCCGCTGTCCGCGGACCAGACGCCGCTGCTCAATACGCTTGCCGAAGCGGCGGAACTGGTGAACCGGATTGGAAACCCGGCGGTGAAGAGCATGCTCGATTGCAGTGCTGCGGGACGCATGGAGAAGGAATCGCTCGCTGCGCTGGTGGACAAGTGGCTGCCCAAAGGCATGATCGCGCACGTGCAGGTGAACGACCGCAACCGGCGCGGGCCGGGGCAGGGGGAGCAGAAATTCGCTCCTCTCATCGCGGCGCTGCTGCGGCACGGCTACAAGGGCGACATCGCGGTCGAGCCCTTCGACTACGTGCCCGACGGCCCGGGGGCGGCGGCGCGCGCCATCGGCTATGTGCGCGGACTGCTGGAGGCGCTGCAGTGACACCGAGGCTGCCGTGCCCGCGCCCGGCGCGCGTGGTGCTCGAGGGCCGCTATGCGCGCCTGGAGCCGGTCGCGCCCGCGCACGCGGAAGGATTGCTGGCTGCGTCTGTCGACGCGAAAAGCTTCGACTACCTTTTCGACGTGCCGCCGAAGGGCCTGGAGGACATGCGTGCCTGGGTGGCGAAAAACGCCGCTTCTGAGGATCTCGTCGTGCACGCCGTGGTGGACAAGGCGACCGGCATCGCCGGCGGCCGGCAGTCCTACATGCGCATCGTGCCCGAGCACGGCGTAATCGAGATCGGCAACATCCTGTGGGGACCGGCGATCGCTCGCACAAGGGTAGCCAGCGAGGCGCTCTACCTCGCGGCGAAGCACGTCTTCGAGGATCTCGGCTACCGCCGCTTCGAGTGGAAGTGCAACAACCTGAACGAGCCCTCGAAAGCCGCCGCGAAGCGTTTCGGCTTCACTTTCGAGGGCGTGTTCCGCCAGCACATGTGGTCCAAGGGCGCGAACCGCGACACCGCCTGGTTCGCGATGATCGACAAGGACTGGCCGCGCATCCGCGCGGCCTACGAGCGCTGGCTCGACCCGTCCAATTTCGACGCGCGGCCGGCAGCGCTCGCGCCTGGAGGTCCGCCAGCGCGCGCGGCTGCAGGTGCCTACTTCAGCGGCATGATCTTCGAGCTGTAGGCGTTGGTGAACACGTCGTCGACGTTCACCGGCCGGTCGGGCTTGTTCTGCGCGAAGGTGATGTCGATCGTGCGCTGCATCAGGTCCTTCTCGATCCAGCCGATGCCGTATTTCCTCGAACGCTCGGTGATGCACAGGTCCATGATCTGCGGCGTGGTGTTGAACAGCGACTCGCTGTCCAGGCCCGGCACCACGGCGGCCATGGCGTCGATCGCCTCGCGCGGGTTGGCTTGCGCGTCGCGCCAGCCCTTGTGCGTGGCGCGCAGGAAACGCTCGATCAGCTTCGGGTTCTTCGTCTCCAGTTCGCGGTTGACGAAGTAGGTGTGGCCGTAGATCGGCAGGCCGTAGTCGGCCCACAGCAGGTGCCCCACGTTGCCCTTGCCCAGCACCTTCTCCCAGATGGCGTAGCTGGTGTAGAGATCGAAGGAAGCGTCGACATCGCCCGCCGGCGACGATCGCCTGCTTGCCCTCGGGCTTGACGTTCACCAGGGTGACGCTATTGGGATCGAGCTTGTTGATGGCGGCGAAGGCGGGCCACAGCACGCGGTGCGAGTCGGCGGGCGGCACGGCGATCTTCTTGCCGACCAGATCCTTCGGTGAGCGGATGTTGGCGCTCTTCTTGAAGAAGGCATTGTTGCCCGCCTTGTCGAACACCACCGCCACCATCCTGAGGTCGGCGCCCTTGGAGATCGCGGTGAGCACAGTCGGCGCATCCGAGATGCCGAGGTCGCCCTGCTTCAGGTCGATCTTCTTCGCGCTGTCGGCCGAGCCCGAGCCGCGCACCACCGTGAGCTCGATGTTCTCCTCCTTGTAGTAGCCTTTCTTCAGCGCAATGTAGATCGGCGAGTGGTCCGCGAGGTGGAACCAGTTGAGCTGCAGGGTGAACTTGTCCTGCGCAGCGGCGGGCAGGACAAGCGATGCGATGACGGCGGCCAGCAGGCGTTTCATGGACCTCTCCTTAGTTTGCAACTTGCTCGCGGTAGACCCAGGGCGCGACCACACGCTCGACGGCGACGACGACGCCGTACAGCGCAAGGCCGAGCACCGAGATGAGGATGAGCGATGCGAAGATCGAGGGCGTCTGGAGCGTGACGCCCCCGGTGATGATGAGTGCCCCGAGGCCGCGCTCGGAGGCGACGAACTCGCCGACGATGGCGCCGATCACGCTCATGGTGGCGTTGAGCTTGAGGCCGGTGAAGATGTAGGGCACGGCGTTGGGGAAGCGGATCTTGGTGAACACCTGCCAGCGCGAGGCCTTGAGGGACCTCACCAGCTCGAGCATCTCCGGCTCGGCGGTGGCGAGGCCCACTGCGCTGTTCACCACCATGGGAAAGAACGCGATCGTGGTGCCGATCACGATGTTCGGCCAGATGCCGTAGCCCAGCCAGATCACGAACAGGGGCGCGAGGGCGATCTTGGGCAGCGTGTTGAACAGCACCAGCACCGGCATCACGGTGCGCATCAGCATGTCGTTCCACACGATCACCACCGCGAGGCCGATGCCGAGCACCGCGGAGAGCGCGAAGGCGCCGATGGTGGCGTAGAAGGTGGCGAGGAAGTTGGCAGTCCACTGGTAGTTGGGGCGGAAGTAGGCTTTGATCGCCGCGCTGGGCGAGGGCAGGATGTACTCCTTCACCCCGCCCAGGTCCACCGCCAGCTGCCAGGCGAGGAGCAGGCCGAGCATCACCAGCGCGCTCGGCACGTAGTAGCCGATGGCGCCGGCGAGTCCCCGTTCTTGACTCGGCATCGCTCTCCCGCTGAGAATTAACGAAACGGTTAAATCATAGGAACGCCCTTGTCTCCGCGTCAAGCCGCGCCGCGATTCCGCGTTGCGGCAATCGAGCTGTTCGAGCGCGACGTGCGCCTGCGCATGCCGTTCCGCTTCGGCGTGGTGACGCTCACCGAGTCGCCGCAGGCCTTCGTGCGCGCGCACATCCGGCTGGAAGACGGGCGCGAGGCCAGGGCGCGGCGGCCGAGCTGCTGGCGCCGAAATGGTTCGACAAGGACCCCGCGCTCACCAACGAGGACAACTTCGACCAGCTGAGGGCGTCGCTGGGCCGCGCGCGAGAGCAGTACCTGGCGCACGAGGCGCGCACCGCCTGGGCGCATGCCTCGCCCGGCAAGGGACTGGTGGAGAACTACGGTCCGGCGCTCCTCGACCGCGCGCTGCTGGATGCGCTTTGCCGCGTGCTTGGCGTGTCCTTCTACCGCGCGGTGCAGGCGAACCTCGTCGGCGCTGGCAGCTTCGAGGGCATGGACCTCGGCGACTTCTTCGCCACGCTCAAGCCGCGCGTGGCCATCGCCGCGCGCCATACGGTGGGGTTGGTGGACCCGATCACGGCCGCGGACCAGAAGATCCGCGTCGGCGACGGCCTGCCCGAGACGCTGGAGGAGGTGGTGGCGCGCTACGGCCACCGTTACTTCAAGCTCAAGGTAGGCGGCGACATGCGCGCCGACGTGGAGCGCCTCGTGGCGATCGCGTCGGTGCTCGACCGCATCGACGAGCCCTTCCGTGTGTCGCTCGACGGCAATGAGCAGTACGAGGACATGCAGGGCGTCGCGGCGCTGTGGGCGGCGATGAAGGCCGAGCCGCGGCTGCGCCGCCTGGTGGACTCGGTCCTGTTCATCGAGCAGCCGGTGAAGCGCAGCCGCGCGCTCGACCGCAGGGTGGAGGGCATCGACAAGCCGGTGATCATCGACGAGTCGGACGACTCGCTTGACGCCTTCCCGCGCGCCAAGGCGCTCGGCTATCGCGGCGTGTCTTCGAAAACCTGCAAAGGCCTGTACAAGTCGCTGATCAACGGAGCGCGTTGTGCAGCTTGGAATGAAAAGAAGGGGTCTGACCCCATTTTCTTCATGAGTGGCGAGGACCTCACCATCCAGGCCGGATTGGCGCTGCAGCAGGACACGGCGCTCGTGTCGCTGCTGGGGCTCACGCACCTGGAGAGGAACGGCCACCACTACGTGAACGGCATGGCGGGGCTGCCGCAGGCTCGGAACAGGATGCCTTCCTCGGCGCACATCCAGACCTGTACGAGAGGAGCCACGGCGCGGTACGCGTGAAGATTGCCGATGGCATGCTGTCGATCGGTTCGCTCGATTGCCCGGGCTACGCCAGCAAGGCGATGCCCGACTGGAACACCATGCGGGGGATGACATGGGCTTCCGTGTCCTAGGCACCAACCACACCAGCTTCACCGTTTCGAGCCTGGATCGCTCGGTGGGCTTCTTTCGCGACTGCCTCAAGTTCAAGCTGGTCTCGCGTGCGCCGCGCGACCCGGCGGTGGTGCAGAGGATCACCGGGGTCGCAGGCGCCGACATGGAGATCGCCTTCCTCAAGGGCCCGGGCCACACGGTGGAACTGATCGAGTACAAGGCGCCGGCGAACAAAGGAAAGGTCGAGGCGCGGCCGTGCGACACGGGCTTCGCGCACCTCGCGCTGAACGTGGACGACGCGGACGCGGCGGTCGCGGAAGCGGCGCTCTACCAGGTAAAGGCGATCTCGGCGCCGGTGCCGATCAATGCCGGGCCGAACAAGGGCAGGAAAGTCGTGTACCTGCGCGACTGGGACGGGGTGACTTTCGAATTCATCGAGGCGGCAGGCAAATGAGCGAGCGAAGAATCGGCATCATCATGCACGGCGTCACCGGGCGCATGGGCATGAACCAGCACCTCGTCCGCTCCATCCTGGAGATCAGGAAGCAGGGCGGCGTCGCGCTGAAGGACGGTTCGCGCCTGATGCCCGACCCGCTGCTCGTCGGCCGCAACGCGGCGAAGATCGAGGAACTCGCGCGCAAGCACGGCGTGCAGCGCTGGACCACGGACCTGGACGCGGCGCTCGCCTCGGAAGGCGACACGGTGTTCTTCGACGCCGCTTCCACGCAGCTGCGGCCGAAGCTGATCAAGCAGGCGATCAAGGCGGGCAAGCACGTCTACTGCGAAAAGCCCGTGTCCACCACGCTCGCCGAGGCGCGTGAGTCTGTACAAGGCGGCGAAGAAGGCGAAGGTGAAGCACGGCGTGGTGCAGGACAAGCTCTGGCTGCCCGGGCTGCTGAAGCTCGCAAAGCTGCGCGACGAAGGCTTCTTCGGGCGCATCCTCTCGGTGCGCGGCGAGTTCGGCTACTGGGTGTTCGAGGGCGACCGCCAGCCTGCGCAGCGGCCGTCGTGGAACTACCGCAAGGAGGACGGCGGCGGCATCATCCTCGACATGCTGTGCCACTGGCGCTACGTGCTGGACAACCTGTTCGGCGAGGTGCAGTCGGTGAGCTGCCTCGGCGCCACGCACATTCCCCACCGCTGGGACGAGAGACGGGAAGAAATACAAGGCGACGGCGGACGACGCGGCGTACGCCACGTTCAAGCTCGCCGGCGGCGTGATCGCGCACTTCAATTCGTCCTGGACGGTGCGCGTGCGGCGCGACGACCTGCTCACGCTGCAGGTGGACGGCACCGAGGGCAGCGCGGTGGCGGGCCTGCGCAAGTGCCTCGTGCAGTCCTACGCGGAGACGCCCAAGCCGGTGTGGAACCCGGACATCCCGCAGCCGATCGATTTCTTCGCAGGCTGGAAGGAAGTGCCGGACGAGAACTACGACAACGCCTTCAAGGTGCAGTGGGAGATGTTCCTGCGCCACGTCGCGGGCGAGGGCCCGTTCCGCTGGGGCCTGCTCGAGGGCGCCAAGGGCGTGCAGCTGGCCGAGCTCGGACTGAAGAGCTGGAAGCAGAGAAAATGGATCGACATCCCCAAGCTGAAGGCCTGAGCCTCAAGTTGCCGGTCGAAGGCGGGGCGCTCGAGCCCTATCGCCTGCTCGGCCCGCGCAAGTTCGAGCGGCCGGCGCGGCCCTTCACGCGCACGCGCGCTCGCCGCAGCGCACGTGGTGGCCGATCCGCTTTCGACGCGCGATCCCTGGCTCGAGCCCGCGATCGACTGGGACGCGACGCTCGCCTACCGGCGCCACCTGTGGTCCTGGGGCCTCGGCGTCGCCGAGGCGATGGACACCGCGCAGCGCGGCATGGGGCTGGACTGGAACGAATTCGCTGGAGCTGATCCGGCCGCACGCTCGACGCGGCGCAGGACGTGAAGGGCGCGGTGGTGTTCAGCGGCGCGGGCACCGACCACGTCGCGCAGGCCGACGTGCCGGGCGTCATCGCCGCCTACGAAGAGCAGTGCGCCGCGATCGAGAAGCTCGGCGGCCGCATCATCCTGATGGCGAGCCGCGCGCTCGCCGCGAGCGCGAAATCGCCCGACGACTACGGCAAGGTCTACGACCGCATCCTCGGCGCAGGTGAAGGCAGCCGGTGATCCTGCACTGGCTGGGCGAGATGTTCGACCCGGCGCTGGAGGGCTACTGGGGCACGAAGGACCACGCTGCGGCGATGGACGTGTGCCTGGACGTGATCCGCAGCAACGCGGCGAAAGTGGACGGCATCAAGATCTCGCTGCTGGACAAGGACAAGGAGATCGCCATGCGCCGCCGCCTGCCGCAAGGGCGTGCGCATGTACACCGGCGACGACTTCAATTTCGCCGAGCTGATCGAGGGCGACGCGCAGGGCCATTCGGACGCGCTGCTCGGCATCTTCGATTCGATCGCGCCGGCGGCATCCGCCGCGCTGGGCGCGCTGGCCGCGGGCGACAAGGCCGGTTACCACGAAATCCTCGCGCCGACGGTGCCGCTGTCGCGCCACATCTTCCGCGCGCCGACGCGCTTCTACAAGACGGGCGTGGTGTTCATGGCCTGGCTGAACGGCCACCAGGAGCACTTCGTGATGGTGGGCGGCCAGCAGAGCGCGCGCCACATCCTGCACTTCGCGGAGCTGTTCCGCCTCGCGGACGCCGCGGGCCTGCTCGCCGGACCCGCCGCTCGCCTGCGCGCGCATGAAGCAGCTGCTCGCGCTGAACGGATGCGGCTGAAGAAGCTCAGCGCTGGCTTCGGCGCCGAGGCGGACGACTTCGGCGCCCCTTTCCAGGAGGTGTGGGACGCGTTCTTCGCGGCGCAGGTGCTGGTGTTCCGCGGCCTGCAGCTCACGGCGGACCGCTTCCTCGCCTTTGCGCGCCAGTTCGGCCGCCCCGAGCCGCACGTCATCGACCAGTTCCACCACCCCGAGCACGCCGACATCCTGATCCTGTCGAACCGGAAGAAGGACGGCGAGCCGGTGGGCCTCGCGGACGCCGGCACCTACTTCCACACCGACTACTCGTACCTCGAGGTGCCGGCGCGCTGCACCATGCTCTATTCGATCGAGGTGCCGAAGAAGGGCGGCGACACGCTGTTCGCCGACCAGTACGCGGCCTACGACGGCCTGCCCGAAGCCATGAAGCAGCGCATCGAGAATCTCGTTGCGCTGCACCACTACGGCAATCGCGACGACCTGGACAAGTCCTCGCGCACGGTGGCCTCGGTGCTGAGCGAGGAGCAGGAGGGCAAGATGGCCTGGGTGCGGCACCCGGTCGTGCGGCGCCACCCGGTGACCGGGCGCAAGGCGCTGTACGCGGTGTCGGGCAGCTCCTTCGGCATCGAGGGCATGCCCGAGGACGAAGCGGTCGCGCTGCTCGACGAGCTCAAGCGCCACGCCACGCAGGACAAGTACCAGCTGCGCCTGAAATACGGCGTCGGCGATCTCGTTATCTGGGACAATGCCTCGCTGCTGCACTCGGCGACGCTGACCGATCCAGAAGATCCGCGCACCCTGTGGCGCATTACCGTCAAAGAGGAGAGGAAACCATGAAACGCAGACTGCTTCCTGGCGGCCGTCGCGGCCGCTTTCGCAGTGCCTGCCGCCGCGCAGACCGTCACGCTGCACGGCGCTTCGCAGTTCAGCGACGACCACGCCTTCACCAAGGCGATGGTGAAGTTCGAGGAGCTGGTGAAGAAGTACTACGGCAAGCCGGTGAACTTCGTGCTGCACAAGAACTCCGAGCTCGGCCTGGAGAAGCAGTACTTCGAGTACATGGCGCAGGGCAAGGCGGTGGACTACGCCATCGTGTCGCCGGCGCACATGTCGACCTTCTCCAAGGCGGCGCCGTTCATCGACGCGCCGTTCCTGTTCCGCGACCTGAAGCACTGGAACAAGGTGCTCGACGCCGACGTGCTCAAGCCGGTGGCCGACGAGATCGACGCAGAAGGCCGACGTGATGCTGATCGGCTACGCCGGCGGCGGCACGCGCAACATCTTCGTCAACAAGCCGGTGAAGAACATGGCCGAGCTGAAGGGCCTCAAGGTGCGCGTGCAGGGCGCGCCGATCTGGTGCCAAGACCTTCCAGGCCGCCGGCATGGCGCCGACCGTGATCGCCTACAACGAGGTCTACAACGCGATCCAGAACGGCGTCATCGCCGCGGGCGAGAACGAGGCCGCGGGCGTCGAGCAGATGAAGTTCTACGAGGTCGCGCCGCACCTGTCGATGACGCAGCACGCCATCACCATCCGGCCGCTGTGCTTCTCGGGCAAGACCTTCAAGAAGCTCGACAAGGCCCTGCAGGCCGCGGTGCTCAAGGCGGGCAAGGAGGCCGGCGCCTACGGCCGCCAGATCGAGTCCTCGCGAGGACGAGGCGAAGCTGGTGGCGATGGAGAAGGCGGGCAAGCTGAAGCGCGTGCCCTTCGCCGGCCGCGACCAGATGAAGAAGCTGGTCGACCCGGTGATGGCGGACTACGCCAAGGAGATCGGCGCCGAGCAGATCCTGGCGAAGATCAACGCCATCAAGTAACGAGCTGACGCCGGAAACGCGGCGGCGCTGACGCGCCGCCGCTTTTTTCATGTTCAGGAAAATCACCCACTGGTACGGCACGCTGCTGTCGTGGCTGCTCGCCGCGTCGCGTGGCGATCCTCATCTTCCCGGTGTCGCTGCAGATCTTCTCGCGCTACACCGAGCTGATCCCGTCCTACATCTGGACCGAGGAGATGGCGCGGTTCTTCTTCATCTGGTCGATCATGCTCGGCGCCATGGTCGGCATCCGCGAGGGCACGCATTTCGTGGTCGACCTGTGGCCGCGCGATGAACGCGCGCGCGCAGGCGGCGCTGCGCCTGGTGTCGAGCGTGTTCGTGCTGGTGTTCGCGCTGGTGTTCCTGTGGTGGGGCATCGACTTCACGCGCTTCGCGTTCAACCGCATCTCCGAGCTCGCCGAGCTGCCGCTGTGGGTGATCCACGTCGCCTGGCCGCTCGCCGGCGCGACCTGGCTGCTGTTCCCGGCGAGCAGATGTGGAACGACCTGCGCATCCTCGCGGGAGGCGGCCGGCATGACCGGCGCAACGCTCGCTCGATCCCGCCACGGCGAGCCTGATCATGTTCGGCGCGTTCTTCCTGCTGCTGGTGCTGCGCGTGCCGGTGGCGTTCGCGCTCGGCCTCGCCTGCCTGCCGATCTTCCTCATCGAGGACCGCCTCACGCCGCAGAACCTGGTGCAGGAGACCTTCAACGCCTACAACTCCTTCATCCTGCTGGCGGTGCCGTTCTTCCTGCTCACCGCCAACCTGATGAACGTCGGCGGCATCACCACCCGGCTGGTGCGCCTGTCGCGCGACCTGGTGGGGCATTTCCCCGGCGGCCTCGCGCAGGTGAACGTGGTGCTGTCGATCTTCTTCGCCGGCATCTCGGGCTCCTCCACCGCCGACGCGGCGAGCCAGTCGAAGATCTTCATCGAGGCGCAGAGCAAGGAAGGCTACGACGACAGTTTCTCGGTGGCGATCACCGCGGTCTCGGCGGTGCTGGCGGTGATCATCCCGCCGTCGATCCTGATGATCGTGTGGGGCGGCCTGCTCACGGTGTCGATCGGCGGGCTGTTCCTCGCCGGCATCATCCCCGGGCTGCTGATCGGGCTGGTGCAGATGGCCACCGTGCACGTCTACGCCAAGCTGCGCAACTACCCGACCTATCCGCGCGCCACGCTGCTCGAGGCCGTCAAGGCGATCGGGCGTCGCCATTCCCGCGCTGATGACGCCGGTGATCATCATCGGCGGCAAGATCTTCGGCTGGTTCACCGCCACCGAGTCGGCCTGCATCGCGGTGCTCTACGCGATCGTGCTCACCATGCTCGTGTACCGGGAGATGGATCTGCAAGGGCCTGCACGACGCGCTGCTCGAGACCGGGCGGCTCACCGGCGTGGCACTGTTCTGCGTCGGCACGGCCTCCGCCTTCGGCTGGCTGCTCGCCTACTACCAGATCCCGAAGGCGCTGCTCGCCGGCGTCGCGACCTGGGGCATGGGACCGATCGCCACCGGGTTCTTCATCTCGGCGGTGTTCCTGGTGGTGGGCTGCTTCCTCGACGCGATTCCCGCGATCGTCATCGTCGGCACGGTGCTCGAGCCGCTGGCGAAGAGCGTCGGCATGGACCCGATCCACTTCGCCATGATCGGCATCGTGTCGCTCGCCTTCGGACTGGTGACGCCGCCCTACGGGCTGTGCCTGATGATCTGCTGCTCGGTCGCCGGGATGCGCATGGTCGACGCGATCAAGGACGTGATGATCATGCTGCTGCCGATGCTCGCCGTGCTGGCGCTGGTCATCCTGTGGCCGGACCTGGTGCTGTTCCTGCCGAAGCTCTTCCCGCCCGGGACGCTGTGATGGCGAAGCCCGCAGCGCTGGTGACCGGCGCCAACCGCGGGCTCGGGCGCGGCATCGCGCTCGCGCTGCAGGCGCGCGGCTTCGACGTGGTGGCGAACGACCTCGAGGCGCCGCCGAGCCGCTGCGGGCGCGGCCTTCGTGCGCGGCGACGTCGCCGACACGCGCCAGCACGCGCGCATGGTGGAGGAGGCCTGGAGCGCCTTCGGGCGCCTGGATTGCCTGGTGAACAACGCGGGCGTGATGACTGACGTGCGCGGCGACCTGCTCGAGCTGAGCGAAAAGAGCTTCGACCGCGTGCTGGGCGTGAACCTGCGCGGGACGTTCTTCCTCACGCAGCGCGTGGCGAAGCGCATGCTCGCGTACGCCGTCGGAGGGCTTTCGCTCGATCGTCACCGTTTCGTCGGTCAACGCCTTCATGGCGGGCGGCACGCGCGCCGACTATTCGATCTCCAAGGCGGCGCTGACGATGCTGGTGAAGCTCTACGCGGTGCGCCTCGCGGACGCCGGCATCCGCTGCTACGAGATCCGGCCCGGCATCATGCGCACCGACATGACCGGCTCGGTGCGCGCGCAGTACGACCAGAAGATCGCCGCCGGCTTCGTGCCGATCCGGCGCTGGGGCGAGCCGGAGGACGTGGGGCGCTGCGTGGCGATGCTCGCCGCGGGCGAGCTCGCCTTTTCCACCGGCGAAGCCGTGCACGTGGACGGCGGGCTGCACATCCAGACGCTGTGAGCGCGCCCGATCCTGCCAAGTTGTCGCTCAACACCGCGACCATCCGCGAGAAGTGGGGCCTCGCGCAGGCCATCGAAGGCTGCGCGCGCCACGGCATCCGCGGCATCTCGCCCTGGCGCGACCAGCTCGCGGCGATGGGCGTGAAGGAGGCGGTGCGCGCGATCAAGGCGAATGGACTGACCGTCACCGGCCTGTGCCGCGGCGGTTTCTTCACGGCGAAGGACTGGAAGGACGACAACCGGCGCGCGATCGAGGAGGCGCATGAGCTGGGCGCCCGGTGCCTGGTCCTGGTGGTGGGAGGGCTGCCTGCCGGATCGAAGGACCTTGCCGGCGCGAGGAACCAGGTGAAGGATGGCATCGCGGCGATCCTTCCGGAGGCGAGGAAGGCGGGCGTGCCGCTTGCGATCGAGCCCCTGCACCCGATGCAGGCAGCTGAGCGCGCGTGCGTCAACACGCTGGAGCAGGCGCTCGACATCTGCGACGCGCTGGGCGACGGCATCGGCGTCGCGGTGGACGTCTACCACGTGTGGTGGGACCCGAAGCTCGAGAGCCAGATCGCGCGCGCGGGCAAGGAGCGCGTCCTCGCGTACCACATCTGCGACTGGCTGGTGCCGACGCGCGACCTGCTCAACGACCGCGGCATGATGGGCGACGGCGTGGTCGACCTGCCGAGGATCCGCGGCATGGTGGAGCGCGCCGGCTACGCCGGCTTCCACGAAGTGGAGATCTTCTCGAAGCTCGACTGGTGGCAGCGCGACCCGGACGAAGTGCTCGCGATCTGCAAGGACCGACACGAAAGGTGACCTGACCATGCGCGGCGCAGTGTTCCTCGGCAACCGGAAGATCGAGATCCGCAATTTTCCCGACCCCGACGCCCGGACCCGGGCGAGGTGGTGATCACGCATGCGGGCCTCCGGCATGTGCGGCAGCGACCTGAAGTTCTACCGCTCGCCGCCGGGCGAGGCGCAGAAGGCGCTGGGCCTGGGCGGCAACGCCGAGCCCTTCATCGCGGGCCACGAGCCCTGCGGCGAGGTCGTCGCGCGCGGCGCCGGGCGTCTCCGAGCGCGAGGCGCCGATCGGCCAGCGCGTCATGGACCACCATTACGCGGGCTGCGGCGTGTGCGGCCATTGCCGCGTGGGCTGGTCGCAGCTTGTGCCGCGCGGGCATCGTCGTCTACGGCGTCACGGCGAATGGCGGGCACGCCGAGTACCTCAAGGTGCCGGTGCGCACGCTGGTGCCGTTGCCCGACGAGCTGTCCTTTGCCGAGGGCGCCGCGGTGGCCTGCGGCACCGGGACCGCCTACGGCGCGCTGCGGCGCATGCATCTCGCGGGCGGCTCGACGCTCGCCGTGTTCGGCCAGGGGCCGGTGGGCATCAGCGCGACGCTGCTCGGCGCGAAGATGGGCGCGCGCGTCATCGCGGTGGAGACCAACGCCGAGCGCCTCGCGCTGGCCAAGCAGTTCGGCGCGGACGCGGTGGTGGATTCCTCGAAAGTGGACGTCGAGAAGGCGCTAAAGGATCTGACGCGCGGCGAAGGCGTGGATCTCGCGCTCGACTGCACCGGGGTCGCCGCGGCGCGGCTCGCGGCGGTGCGCTCGGCGAAGACCTGGGGCACGGTGTGCTTCGTCGGCGAGGGCGGCGATGTGACGCTGGACGTTTCGCGCGACATGCTGCGAAAGCAGCTCACGCTCATCGGCTCGTGGACCTTCAGCGCCATGGGCATGGGCGAATGCGCCCGCTTCATCGCCGACAACAAGATCCCGCTCGAGCGTATCTTCACGCACCGCTGGAAGCTCGACCAGGTGCAGGAGGCCTACCGCGTCTTCGACGCGCAATCCTCCGGCAAAGGCGTCATCGAATTCTGAAAATAGGGACAGACCCCAATTTTCTAGAAAAATGGGGTCTGTCCCTATTTTCTAGAAGTAGGGCAGGCCCTGGGTGTTCACGTAGAGAGCGTAGAGCGAGGTGCTCGCCGCCATGAACAGGCGGTTGCGGTGCAGCGCCGCCGAAGCAGACGTTGGCGCAGCGCTCGGGCAGCTCGATGCGGCCGATGAGCCTGCCCTCCGGGTTGAAGACGTGCACGCCGTCCAGACCCGCCTCGCCCATGCCCCAGCCGCACCAGAGGTTGCCGTCGACGTCCACGCGGAAGCCGTCGGGCGTCCCCTTAGGTCCCGCGTCGATCAGCACGCGACGGTTGGAGAGGGACTTCCCACCCTTCACGTCGTAGGCAAGGATCTTCCTCGGCACCGAGCGCGACTCGACGATGTAGAGGATGGATTCGTCCGGCGAGAAAGCGAGGCCGTTCGGCTGGTTGATGCCCTCCGCCACGATGCTCATCGCGCCCGAGGGATCGATGCGATACACGTTCGTCGGCAGCTCCGCCTCGGCCTTCGCGCCCTCGTACCAGCCCAGGATGCCGAAGCTCGGATCGGTGAACCAGATCGAGCCGTCGGTCTTGCAGACGATGTCGTTGGGGGAATTCAGCCGCTTGCCCTCGAACCGGTCCGCGAGCGTCACGATGCGCCCGTCGGGTTCCGTGCGGCACACGCGCCGCCCGCCGTGCTCGCAGGTGAGCAGGCGCCCCTGGCGGTCGCGCGTGTTGCCGTTGGCATAGCCCGACGGCTTGCGCCAGACGCCGACCACGCCCGTCTCCTCGTCCCAGCGCCACATGCAGTCGCCGGGGACGTCGCTCCAGAGGAGGCAGCGCTGGTCGCCGAACCACACCGGGCCTTCGGCCCAGCGCGTGATGCCGGTCGGCAAGGCGCTCCACCTTGGCGAGCGGCAGGCGGTAGCGGTTGAACGAATCGTCCACGACCACGACGGTCGGGTCCGGGTAGCGCGGACTGGGCTGCCAGTCGCTCATCGCGCGCGCTCGGCACGCACGAGCAGCGACTCGAACGCCAGCTCGTTGAAACCGGCCATCTTCTCGTTGCCGACCAGGATCAGCGGCACGCCGCGGCCGCCGAGGCGCTTGAACTCCGCGCGCGCGTCGGCGGACTTCTCGATGTCGTGCTCGGTGTAGGCGATGCCGGTCCGCGCGAAGTAGGCGCGCGCCTTGGCGCAGTACGGGCACCAGGAGGTCGCGTACATCACGACCGGCAGCGACGTCTGGGCTGCGCGGCGCGGACTGCGCCCGCGGCAGGCGCGCCGAAGCGAGGAAGGCGAGCAACACGAGAAGAAAGCGGGCGCGGGTCATCGGCGCGACACTTAGTAGCACAGCTGCACGGCGCAGGCAATCGCTATACTGAATCGCCGTGGTTCGCATCCTCCTGACGCATTCCCCCGACGCGCTGGCGCAGTACTACGGCGAGCGGGCGCTCGCGGGTTTGCGGGCGCTGGGCGAAGTGCAGCTGCACCGGGGCAGCGCGCCGCTCGAGGGCCGGGCACTGATTGAGGCTGCGGTCGGCTGCGACCTCATCGTCTCCTACCGCCAGTCCCCGGGGCCGGCGGCGGTGTTCGAGCGCCTGCCGCAGCTCGTGGCGTTTCTGCGCTGCGCGGTGGACATCCGCAACATCGACGTCGCCGCGGCGAACAAGGCGGGCGTGCTGGTGACGCAGGCGAGCGCGGGTTTCGTGCCGGCAGTGAGCGAGCTGGTGGTCGGGTTCCTGGTGGATCTTTCGCGCGGCGTGTCGCGCGCGGCGGCCGAGTATCACGCCGGGCGCGTGCCGGCGGCGCGCATGGGGCGCGAGTTGCGCGGCAGCACGCTCGGCATCATTGGCTACGGCGCCATCGGACGCGAGCTCGCGCGCGTGGCAAAGGCGCTCGGCATGCGCGTGCTGGTGAACGACCCCTACGTGAAGGACATCGAGCAGACGCCGTTCGATGCGCTGCTGGCGCAGTCCGACTTCGTGGTGCCGCTCGCGGTGGCGACGCCGGAGACCGAGAACCTGCTGAACGAGGCGGCCTTCGCGAAGATGAAGCCAGGTGCGTATTTCATCAACGTGTCGCGCGGCAACCTGGTGGATGAGGCCGCGCTCGCGCGCTCGCTCGACTCCGGCCGCATCGCGGGCTGCGCGCTCGACGTGGGGCGCGCGCCCGACCAGATGCCGACACCCGCGCTCGCCGCACGCGCGGATGTCATTGCCACGCCGCACACGGCGGGGCTGACGCTTCCCGCCATCGAGCACCAGTCGCTGGAGACGGTGGCGCAGGCGGCGGAGATCCTGCAAGGGCGCGCGCCGAAAGGCGCGGTGAACGCCGAACACTGGAAAAAGAAGGAGCTGCTCAAATCATGAAGACGGTTCTCATCACCGGCGCCACAGGCGACGTCGGCTCCTGGCTGCGCAAGGAACTGGCGGGCAAGTACCAGTTGCGCCTTTCGGATGTCCGCCCCATCAGGAAGCTGCAGAAGGGCGAGAGCTTCATGCAGGCGGATGTCTCGAAGATGAGCGACATGCTGCGTATCACCAAGGGCGTGGAGGCCATCGTGCACCTGGGCGGCTTCTCGGTCGAAGGGCCGTGGGAGGTGATCCACAAGGCGAACATCGTGGGCTGCTACAACGCCTACGAGGCGGCGCGCCGCAACGGCGTGAAGCGCTTCCTCTTCGCCACCAGCAACCACGCCGTGGGCTACTACCCGCGCACGACGACGATCGATCACCGCGTGTACATAAAGCCGGACAGCCGCTACGGCGTGTCCAAGGTGTTCGGCGAGGCGCTGGGAAGCCTGTATTCGGACAAGTACGGGATGGAGGTGTTCCTGATCCGCATCGGCAACGTGAACGACAAGCCGATCGACAAGCGGCGCCTTTCGATCTGGGTCTCGCCGAGGGATCTGGCGCAATTGGTGCAGATCGGCATCGACCATCCGCAGGTCCGCTTCGAGATCGTGTATGGCATATCGGACAACCGGCGCGCCTGGTACGACAACTCCAACGCGGCCCGCCTGGGCTACCGCCCGCAGGACAGGAGCGAAGACTACGCGGCAGAGATCCTGGCGAAGGAACAGCCCGGCGACCCGCGCGCCGAGAAGTACCAGGGCGGGACCTTCGTGCATGTCGAGGAAGTGGAAGATCCCAGCGGACTGCTGAAGAAGATGAGAAACAGGAAGCGCGGCACGAGGGTCAAAGGGGCGCAGGGGCCGGGATAGAATCTCCCATCCTTCCATGTACCTAGATTACTTTGGCCTCGCCGAGGCGCCATTCTCCATTGCGCCGGACCCGCGCTTTCTTTACCTGAGCCAGCGCCACCAGGAGGCGCTCGCTCACTTGCTCTATGGCGTGAACGGCGACGGCGGGTTCGTGCTGCTGACGGGCGAGGTGGGAGCGGGCAAGACCACGGTTTGCCGCTGCCTGCTGCAGCAGATTCCGGCGTCCTGCGATGTGGCCTATATCTTCAATCCCAAGCTGACGGTGGAGGAACTGCTCTCGACCATCTGCGTCGAATTCGGCATCGCCTGTCCCTCCGGCAATGCCAGCATCAAGGTGTTCGTCGATTGCATCAACGCCTACCTGCTCGACGCCCATGCCAAGGGCCGGCACACGGTGCTGATCATCGACGAGGCGCAGAATCTCTCGGCCGAGGTGCTGGAGCAGATGCGCCTGCTCACCAATCTGGAAACCGAACGAGCGCAAGCTGCTGCAGATCATCCTGCTTGGCCAGCCCGAGCTGGCGCCGATGCTGGACCGGCCGGAACTGCGGCAGCTCAGCCAGCGCATCGTCGCGCGCTATCACCTGGGGCCGCTGACCAAGCCGGAAGTCGCAGCCTATGTGCGACATCGGCTCGAGATATCGGGCGCGCAGCGGCAGCTGTTTCCGCCCGCGCTTGATGGGGCGGCGTGTACCGCTTGAGCGGCGGCGTTCCCCGGGTCATCAACGTGCTGTGCGACCGCGCGCTGCTCGGCACCTACGTGCAAGGCAAGGAGCGGGTCGATCGCGCGACGCTCGCGCAAGCAGCGCGCGAGGTGTTCCACCAGGCACAGCGCCGCAGCCTGGTGCGGCCCCTGCTGGTGATCCTGATTCTGGCGCTTGCCGGCGGGTTGGCGATGACGCTGATTCAGCCGCTGCTGCTTGAGACTGGAACAGCAACGGGGCGCTGCGACTATCGCGAAACCCGGCGTGCAGACAACAGTCGCGGAGCCGGCCAAAGAGGCTCCGGCGAAGGACGTCAAGGCAGCAGCGGCGCTGCCGGACACGCTGGAATGGCCGGCGGACCAACCGCGCTCGCGCAGCAAGGAGTTGGCTTACGCCGCATTGTTCCGGGCATGGGGCGTTGACTACCAAGGGCGAGGACGCGTGCCGGCAGGCGGAAAGCCTGGATCTGCGCTGTCGCAGCGCCCGCGGCGGATTGGATGAACTGCGTCGGCTGAACCGGCCCGCAGCGCTCCTGATGCGCGACGAGCAGGGCCGGGAATTCCATGCCGCGTTGATTGCGCTCGAAGACAAGACCGCCACTTTCGCCATCGGCGCCGAAGCGAGGACGGTCGCGCTTGGCGCCCTGGCGGCGCAATGGTCGGGGCAATACACGTTGCTTTGGCGCATGCCGCCGGAGGCGCGCGAGAATATCCGCTCCGGGGAGCGTGGACCGGCCGTGCAATGGCTGGTCAGGCAGCTCGCACAGTCGCAGGGCCTGGTTGCCGGAACCAGCAAGGACCCGCATGCTCGATGAGGTCCTGGAGCGTCAGGTGAAGCAGTTTCAACTCGCCGAGGGATTGATTCCGGACGGCGTCGTCGGACCTCAGACGGTGATGCGCCTCGCTGGCGTAGGGGATCGGACGGCGCCGAATCTGCTGCCCCGGCAAGGCGGACAATAGGCATGTCGTACATCCTCGATGCTTTGAGAAAATCCGATCAGCAGCGTCGGCGCGGCGCGGCGCCGACGCTGCTCGTGGGGCAGGCGACGGCGGTAGCGCCAAAACGGCCGGCGTTTCTGGCTTACGGCATGCTCGTGGCGGCTCTGGTCGGAGCGGGTGTGGTGATCGGCTGGCTGCGCCCATGGCAACCGGAGCAAGCGGCTCCTCCCGGGGGGGAGCTTGCCGCCGCCAGGCCGCTCGGTTCGACCGCGCGCCAACCGCTGCCCGCGCCCTCTGAACTGGCGCCGCAGCCGAAGCCGGAACTGCAGGTGCAAGACGCGAAGCCGCCCGCGCAAGCATCGCCGGTGCTCGCTCCGGCGAAGCCGCAACGGCCCGCGCGCGACAAGCCGAAGTCGGACGGCACACCGCTTGAAGCGGATGCGGCAATGCCAGGGAAAGCTGAGGCGCCGGCGCAGCCTGGCAGCAGCGCCGCCGCCGATGCCGCGGGCGCACAAACGGTGACCTCGATGGCCGAACTTCCGCTCTCGGTCCAACAGGAGCTTCCGGCAATGACAATTTCGGTTCATGCCTATTCCGGCAATCCCGGGAACCGCCTGGTCGGCATCAACAACCGCATCCTCAGGGAAGGCGAGTACGTGGTTCCCGGTGTCAAGCTGGAGCAGATCACGCCGGATGGCATGATATTGAGCTACAAGGGATACAGTTTCCGCCGCGGCGTGAAATAGAGCAGGCTTGTCAATTCCGCTGCGGCTCGCCGCGGTGGCGTTCGATCCACCAGCCCCAGACGGGTAACAGCCAGAGCGCCAGCGCGCTTGCGGCGACTGCCGTCGGACTCGGCGGCGGGGGGCCGAAGGCCGCGCCGAGATACGCCAGCAAGAAGAAGCCGATCAGGAGCCAGAAGGCGAGCGCAGCCCTCGCCGAGTTGCGCAGGTAGATCGCGATGCCAGCCGCGAACATCGCGCTCTCCACGAGCAGCGTCCCGGCCACCGAGTTCCACAGGCCGAGCCCGATCATCGCGTGGCTCCCTGGCCACAGCGGCAGGTCAGGACGGTGCGACAGCGCATCGAGCACCCAGTGGCTGCAGACGAGCAGCCCGATCACCAGGGCGGCGCGGCGTGCCCAGCTTCCAGGCAGGCCAGCCCGAACAGGACGCTCCACGCGAGCGCCGCGGCAAGGCTGTGCGTCCATGGGTAGTGGACAAAATCGAGCGGTGTGAACGCGGTGTTGCCGGGATCGATCTCCACGCGCTCGATGCCGACGAGCAGGAGGATCGGCCAGACGAGATCCAGCCAGAAGGTCGCGGCGAGCGCCACACCGAGGTTCGCGCGCGGCGCGAGGGGCCTAGCTGCAAGTGCCAGCGCGGCGTGCCCGATGAACACGAAAAATGGGGTCTGTCCCTATTTATCAGTCGTCCGCGTGCGCGACGGGACGGTGCGCGGCGACGAGCTTCTGCTGCAGCTGCGGCGGCGCGGGCTCGTAGTGGCTGAACTCCAGCGTGTAGGAGCCGTGCCCGGCGGTGATGGACTTCAGCCGCGCCGGGAACTGCTCCAGCTCCGCGAGCGGCGCCTGCGCCGAGATCTGCACGGTGCCGGGGCGCGGCGCGTCCGAGCCCCTGATGTGGCCGCGGTGGCCGGAGAGCTCGCCGGTGATGTCGCCCATCTTTTGCTCGGGGGCGACGATGTCCACGTTGACGATCGGCTCGAGCACGATGGCGCGCGCCTTGGCGAGCGCGTCGAGGAACGCCTTGCGCCCCGCGGACACGAACGCCACTTCCTTGGAATCCACCGGGTGGCTCTTGCCGTCGTAGACGATGACGCGCAGGTCCTGCAGCGGGTAGCCGGCGAGAAAGCCGGTGGCGAGCACGCCGCGCACGCCTTTCTCCACCGCCGGGATGAACTGGTTCGGGATCGCGCCGCCCTTCACCTGGTCGACGAACTCGAAGCCCTTGCCGCGCGGCAGCGGCTCGACCTTGAGGAACACCTCGCCGAACTGCCCCGCGCCGCCGGTCTGCTTCTTGTGCCGGCTGTGGCCCTCCGCGCGCGCCGCGACGGTCTCGCGGTAGGGGATGGAGGGCGGCCGCGTCTCCAGCTCGAGCTTGTACTGCGAAGCGATCTTCTCCAGCGTGGTGCGCAGGTGCACTTCGCCCAGCCCGCGCATCACGGTTTCGTTGGCCTGCGCGTTGTGCTCGACGCGAAAGCACGGGTCCTCGGCGATCAGCTTGTGCAGCACGTCGGAGACCTTCTGCTCCTCGCCGCGCTTCTTCGGCTGCACCGCCAGGCCGAACACGGGCGTGGGCAGCTCGAGCGGCCTGGCGCGGATGTGCGAGTCCTCGGCCGAGTCGTGCAGGATGTGGTCGAACTGAATCTCGTCGACCTTGGCGATGGCGCAGATGTCGCCGGGCACGGCTTCGGAAATCTCGAGCTGCGTCTTGCCCCGCAGCATGTACAGGTGCCCTGCCTTGACGGGCTTCCTGCCCTCGCCGATGTAGAGCTGCGTGCCGGGGGTGATGCGGCCCTGGTGCACGCGGAACACGGCGAGGCGCCCGATGTAGGGGTCGATCTCGATCTTGAACACGTGGGCGAGCGCGTGCCGGGTGGGATCGGGCACGGCCTGCAGCTCGGTCGGCGTGCTGCCGTCCACCGGCACGTTCAGGTACGCGGGCGGATTGCCCTCGCTCGGGTTGGGCATCAGCTTGACGATCACGTCGAGCAGCTCCTGCACGCCCACGCCGGTCTTCGCCGAGCAGAACACCACCGGGACGAGGTGCCCTTCGCGCATGGCGCGCTCGAGCGGCTCGTGCAGTTCTTCCGGCGACACCTCGCCTTTCTCCAGGTAGGTCGCCATCAGTTCCTCGTCCACCTCGACCACCTGGTCCACCAGGCGCTGGTGCGCCTCCGCGACCGAGGAGAAGTCCGACTCGCCTGCCGGCGCGAAGAAGCAGTCGGAGACTTTCGTCGCCTTCGCCGCAGGGAGGTTGAACGGCAGGCACTCCTTGCCGAAGGCCTGCTGGATGCGCTCCAGCAGAGCCTCGAGGTCCACGTTGTCGGCGTCGATCCTGTTGACGATCACCAGCCGGTCCAGGCCGCGCTTGGCCGCCCATTGCATGAAGCGCCCGGTCATCATCTCGATGCCGTTCTGCGCGTTGATGACGATGGCGGCAGTCTCCACCGCGGCGAGCGCGGGCAGCGAGTGGCCGAGGAAGTCGGGGTAGCCGGGGGTGTCCAGGAGGTGAATGCAGGTCGGGTGCTCGCCGCCGTTCACCTCGAAGCTCGCCACGGCGAGCTTGAGCGAATGCTGCAGCTGCTTTTCCAGCGGGGTGTAGTCGCAGGCAGTGGTGCCGCGCTCGACGCTGCCCGCCGCGGGCATCGCCCCCGCGCGCGCGAGCAACGCCTCGGCCAGGCTGGTCTTGCCGCTGCCTGCCTGGCCGACGAGCGCGATCGTCCTCAGGTGCTTGATGAGGTGCTTTGCCAAGCGCTCCTCCTCCCCGCCAATCCTACTTCGGGACGTGCCGGGGAGTCGAGACCGCGAGGAAGATCTCGCGCAGGAAGAGGAGCAGGCTCACCGTCAGGCTGGCGACCGCCAGCACGAACAGGGCCGCCACCATGCGGGCCAGGTTTGCCGCGACGAAGGCGCCGATGAAGGCGCCCGCGATCAGCAGGCAGACGAACAGGCCCGAGAGCACCGCGAAGACGATCGAGAGATAGACGAAGCGGATGCGGCGCGCGATCTGCGCGAGCTCGGCCCTTGCGCCGTCGTCCGCCATGCGCCCGGCGAGACCCTCCTCGAGCGCGCGGCGCCGGTCCACCGCGCGACCCAGCCGCATGTTGAGCGCGGCGAGGATGGTGCCGACCGCCGTGAGCATGAACACCGGGGCCACCGCCAGCTGGATGACGTTGGTGATCTCGGGGATGTGCGCTTCCATGGCGCGCGCGCGCTACTTCTTGCCGCTTGCCTTCTTCTCCAGCAGCTCGGCGCGCTTCTTCAGGATGTCGTCGAACTTCGACTTGGCGATGAGCAGGGTGTGCGCGGCGAGCGCCTTCTCGGCCGGCAGCCGCTCCTCGATCTTCTTCTGGCGCTCGGCCGCGTCCGGGCCGCTCGCCTTCGCCTCGCCCGCAATGGCGACCGTGGCGTGGTAATTCTCGCCCGCCGGCTTGCCCAGCTTCACGGTGTAGGTGAGGCCGTCGAAGGTCGTCGCGACGATGGTGGCGAAGGGCTTGTCCAGTCCCGTGTCGGCCGGTTTCGTGCCGGGCGCCGCGACGTCGGCGAGCTCCACGCTGTTGAGCGAGTAGGAGGCGGAGTTGGCGCGAATGGTGTCGAGCTTCTCGCCGGCGCGCAGCGGCGTGAGCTTCCAGTTCGCGTCGTCCCGCGCGCGCTCGATGCGCCACTTCTCGCCGCCGGCCAGGGCGACGTCCATCGCCTTCACCTTCTCCGCCGCGAAGCCGGTGCGGCGGATCCAGTCGGCGCTCTTCGTGCTCGCCAGCGTCAGCGGATCGGCGACCACGTACACCATCTTCGCGTCGTCGGGCAGCATGACGAAGCGGCCGTCGCCGATCGCGCGCTCCGCGTTCTCCGGCTCGCGCTTGAAGAACTTTGCCCCGATGGCGAGGCGCGCGAGCGGCTTGCCGTCGGCGCCGCGGAACTCGAGCTGCGTGCCCGAGTCGTCGAGCTTGAGCCGCGCGCGGTCCTGCTCGCCGATCGACTCGCTCTGCCCCACTTTCAGCTCGAGCGCCTTCAGGACGAGGTCGCGCACCTTCTCCGCGTCGGCCGGGAAGCCCGCGCGCTCGGCGATGTGCCACTGCGCGTCCTTGCGCTCCAGCGTGAGCGTCGCGCCGGCCTGGCGGATCGCGATGGCGGCGATGTCGGCTGCCTTGAAGTTCTTGAGCAGCGGGTGGCCGAGCGCGGCGACGCCCGCCGGGCGTTGCAGCCTGCCCTGCTGCTGCAGGAGCAGCGCGCCGCCGCCCAGCGCGAGCAGCAGCACCACCAGCAGCGCGGCGATGCGGGAGCTCATGCGGCGGTGGCGCGCGCCTGCTGCCGGCGGCGCAGCAGCGCGATGACGATGCCGAGCAGCGCGACGAGGATCGGCATGAGGGCGATGTTGGCGACCTTGGTGAGGAACACGAGCCGCTCGGAGTCCTGGCGCAGGTTCTTGCGCAGGTCCTTCAGCGTCTTGCGCGTCTCCGCCACCTTCTTGCGGAAGTTCTCCAGCTCCGCCTGCTGCTCGGGCGACAGAATCTGTGCGCCCTTGGCGCCGGCCCCGGAGCCCTTCTGCAGCTTCTGCAGGTTCTCGGTGGTCTTCTGCAGCTCGTCCTCGAGCTCCTTGATCTTGCCGAAGTACTGCGCCTGCGCCTCGGCTTCCATCTCGCGCACCACGGTGAGCGGGCGGTAGGCCGAGGCGCGGCTCTGCAGGGAGAGCAGGTCGTCGCCCGCGGCGAGCTGCTCGACCAGCCCGTGCGCCAGCGCGAGGTTGCCGTTGGAGGGCACGACGACCCTGCGGCCGAACACTTCCTGCACGTCCACCGCGGCGCCGTCCTGCAGCATGTCCACGTCGGCGACCAGCACGACCGCGCCCGTTCCTTCCGTCAGGCCCGCCGGCGCCGCGCGCCGGCTTGGGCTTCGCGGTCTTCTCGACGGGCCTGCCCTCCGGGAACGCGGTCTTGAACTTGCCCGAAAGGCGCAGCGCGAGCGGCAGGTTCTTGCCGCCCGGCTGGAAGGACTTGGTGGCGCCATCGCCCGACACGGTGGCCTGCGCGGTGTCCACCAGCATCGAGTTGGGCGAGCTCTTCACGAGCTCGCTCACCGCGAGGCCCTCGGCAGGCTTCACGCTGAAGGCGCCGCCGAAGGCGTAGAGCAGCGTCTCGATCTGCGCCATCACGACGTCGTCGCGCGCGAACGCGGTGCGGTTGAGCGACAGCACCGTGGGCGTGTAGCGCTGCCCGCCGCCCGAGGCGAACACCACGTCGGCGACCACTTTCGGCTCCATCTCCACGCCCCAGGCCTTGAACAGGCGCGGCAGGGTCGAGCTCGAGGCCATGCCCGGCATGCCGGGGATCGGCCCCGGCGCCTGGTCGAAGTAGGCGTAGGGATCGACGAAGGCGATGAGCTTGCCGCCGCGCAGCACGAACTGGTCGAGCGCGTACTCGACCTTCTCGTCGATGTCGCGCGGGTGGATGAGCAGCAGGACGTTGATGTCCTTGTCGATCTCCTGCGCGGTCATGTTGACCTGCTTCACCTCGAAGTCGCGCCGCAGCTCGTTGGCGAGCACCCACGGCTCGGAGCTCTGGCGCGTCATCGGGTTGAAGCGCTCGCCGAGCACCGGCAGGCCGCTCATCAGGCCGATCTTCGGGCGCTCGGCGGCGCCCGCGCGCGCGATGGCGCGGATCAGGTCGTACTCGAGCAGCCGCTCGCGCGCCGGCGAGAGCACCGGGATGCGGCTGCTTGCGGTCGAGCTGGCTCACCGCGAGGCCGAGGTAGAACTGCTCGCCGGAGGCGAGCTGCTGCGGCTCCATGCCGTCGAGCTGCGCCGCGTCCTCCTCCTCGGAGTCCGGGCGCGGGTTGTACTTCTCGACGACCAGGTTGGCGCCGGCGGCGGACTTGAACTCGCGCACCAGGTCCTCCACGCGCTGCGCGTAGCTGCGCAGCTGCACCGGCATCGCTTCTCCGGTGGTGACGTAGAGCTTCACCTTCACCGGCGCCTGCAGGTTCTTCAGCACCTTCTTCGTGCCGCCGGACAGCGTGTACAGCTTGCCCTCGGTGAGGTCGGCGCGCACCGCCGCGGTCGAGGCGAGGTAGTTGAAGGCCACCAGGAGCAGGAACAGGGCCGCGAGGCCCACCGCCGAGTAGACCAGTGCTTCGTGCTTCTTCAGGAACGTTGTCATCGGTTGCGCAGGATCACGCCGGTGGCGAACAGGGAAAACCCGATCACCGAGAGGAAGAAGAACAGATCCCGCGTGTCGATCACGCCCTTCTGGAAGCCGTCGAAGTGCGTGACCACGGAGAACGCGGCCACCGTGTCCACGAACGCCGGGCTCGCCCAGCGCACCAGCAGGTCCGTCACCGGGTTGAAGCCGGCGAGGAGCAGGAACAGGCAGATCACCACCGACAGGATGAAGGCGACTACCTGGTTGCGCGTCATCGCCGAGGTCATGCAGGAGATGGCGAGGTAGGCGCCGGCGAGGAACAGGCTCCCCAGGTAGCCCGCGAAGATCATGCCGTTGTCCGGGTCGCCGAGCACGTTCGCCGTGACCACCACGGGGAAGGTGAGCGCGAGCGCGATGGCGAGGAAGGCCCAGGAGGCGAGGTACTTGCCGAGGATCGCCTGCCAGGCGGTTATCGGCATGGTGAGCAGGAGCTCGAGCGTGCCCGCGCGGCGCTCCTCCGACCACAGGCGCATGCCGGCCGCCGGCACCAGCACCAGGTAGACCCACGGGTGCCAGCCGAAGAACGCACCCAGGCTCGCTTCGCCGCGCTCGAAGAACGCGCCGGCGGTGAAGGTGAGAAAGCCCGTCAGCAGGAGGAAGATGACGAGGAACACGTAGGCCACGGGGGAGGTGAAGTAGGACACCAGCTCCCGCTTGGCGATGGTGCGGATGGCGTGCCAGGCGGGTTCATGGCGCTTCACCGTGTCTGGCAGCGTGAGGCGGCGGAACACCTCGTCGAGCGGCCGGCCGAGCTCGTCGGGCGTGCCGCTCGCCACGATGCGGCCGCGGTCGATGATGATGGCGCGGGTGCAGGCGGCGTCGACTTCCTCGAGGATGTGCGTCGAGAAGATGATCGCCTTGGTCTTGCCCAGCTCGCGGATGAGGTTGCGCACTTCGTGCTTCTGGTTCGGGTCCAGGCCGTCGGTGGGCTCATCCAGGATCAGCACCTCGGGATCGTGGATCAGCGCCTGCGCGAGGCAGGTGCGGTGCTTGTAGCCCTTGGACAGCGTGTCGATGCTCTGGTGCAGGACGGAAGCAAGGAAGCAGCGCTCGACCGCGCGGCCCACCGCCTTCTTGCGCGCGTCTCCGTCCAGGCCGCGCAGTTCCGCGGCGAAGGAGAGGAAACCCTGCACTGTCATGTCGGGATAGGACGGGGCGGCTTCCGGCAGGTAGCCGATCAGGCGCTTGGCTTCCAGCGGCGCCTCCGCCACGTCGTGGCCGCCGACCGTCACCGTGCCGCTCGTGGGCGGGAGGAAGCCGGTGATCATGCGCATGGTGGTGGACTTGCCGGCCCCGTTCGGGCCGAGAAAGCCCAGCACCTCGCCGCGCTCCACCGCGAAAGACACGCCGTCCACGGCGCGCTTGGCGCCGAAAGCCTTCACCAGGTTGTTGATTTTTATCATGAGGTGTTCAAGCTGGCGCCGATGCAAGTTCTGCGGCCGCCAAATTCAAGGGGGCGCATTATCGCCGAAAAATGCGCGGCAAATGGAAATAGAATCTGTCCGAGCTCAACCGGGAGGAGCCATGATGCATAGCGCAAGACGCCTTTTGACCGCCGCAGCTGCCGTTTTGTTCTCGGCGGCGGCACTGGCCCAGCCCAACCTGAAGATGATGATCCCGGCCAACCCGGGGGGCGGCTGGGACCAGACCGGCCGCAACCTCGCCGCGGCGATGCAGAGCGCCAAGCTCGTTTCCGCGGTGCAGTTCGAGAACAAGGGCGGCGCCGCGGGCGCCATCGGCCTGGCGCAGTTCGTCAACACCAAGGGCGACCCCAACGCGGTGATGATCGGCGGCATGGTGATGGTGGGCGGCACCTACCTGCAGAAATCCCCCGTGACGCTCGCGCAGGTGACCCCGATCGCGCGCCTCACCAGCGAATGGGAAGTCATCGTGGTGCCGGCCAACTCGCCGCACAAGACGATGGCCGACCTGGTCAAGGCGTTCAAGGCGGACCCGGGCAAGGTGTCCTGGGGCGGCGGCTCGGCGGGCGGCACCGACCACATCCTGGCGGGCCTCATCGCGCAGGCGGCGGGCGTGGAGGCGAAGCGCGTCAACTACGTGCCGTTCAAGGGCGGCGGCGAGGCGGTGGCGGCGATCATCGGCGGCCACGTCACTGCGGGCGTTTCCGGCATCGGCGAGTTCGCCGAGCACGTGAAGAGCGGCAAGATGCGCGCGCTCGCGGTTTCCGCGCCGGGAAAGACCGACGGCATCCCGAGCCTGAAGGAGCAGGGCATCGACGTGGTGCTCGGCAACTGGCGCGGCATCTTCGCGGCGCCCGGCATCAGCGCTGCGCAGCGCGACGCGCTGGTGAAGTTGGTGCAGGACGCGACCAACACGCCCTCTTGGAAAGGCACGCTGGAGAAGATGGGCTGGTCGGGCGAGTTCCTCGGCGGTGAACAGTTCAAGACCTTCCTGGACGAAGACACCCGGCGCATCGCCGGCATCATCGACTCGCTCGGCATCCGGAAGTAGCCGCGTGCGCCGCGCGGCGGCCGAGATCGCGCTGTCCGCCGGCGTTCTCGGCCTGGGCGCGTTCGCGGCCGTCGTGACCGCGACGCTCCCCGGGGAGGGCGGCTACGCCGGCTTCGGTCCAAATTTTGTTCCTGCGGTGGTCGCCGCGGGCCTGCTTGTCGTCGGCGCCTGGCTGCTGTGGGAGGCGCTCGCCGGCGGCTGGCGCAACCGCGGCGAACCGGAGGCGGGTGCCGAGCACCCGTTTCACGCGGGCGCGTTCTGGTGGATCACGGCCGGCCTCGCCGCGCACATGGCGCTCATCGGTTGGGCGGGCTTCGTCGTTGCCGGCACCGTGCTGTTCCCGTGTGTGGCGCGCGGCTTCGGCAGCACGCGACCAGTGCGCGACGCGGCCATCGGCTTCGTGCTGTCGCTCGCGGTGTTCGTGTTCTTCGTGAAGCTGCTCAACGTCAACCTGCCGGCGGGCTGGCTGCAGCCGCTGCTTGGCAGCGCAGGGATCTAGCGTGGAAACCCTCAACGCGCTGCTGCACGGTTTTGCCGTTGCGCTCACGCCGATGAACCTCTTGTGGGGCTTCATCGGCGTCACCGTCGGCACGGCAGTGGGCGTGCTGCCCGGCGTAGGCCCGGCGCTCACCGTGGCGATGCTGCTGCCGCTCACGGTGAAGCTCGACCCCACGGGCGCGCTCATCATGTTCGCCGGCATCTACTACGGCGCGATGTTCGGCGGCTCGACCACCACCATCCTGCTCAACACGCCCGGCGAGTCCGCGTCGATCGCCACCGCGCTCGAGGGCAACAAGATGGCCAAGCGCGGCCGCGCGGGCCCTGCGCTTGCCACCGCCGCCATCGGCTCCTTCGTCGCGGGAAGCATCGCCACCGTGTTGCTCACGTTGCTCGCGCCGCTGGTGGTGGAGATCGCGCTGAAATTCGGGCCGGCGGAGTACTTCGCGCTGATGGTGTTCGCCTTCACCACAGTGGCGGCGGTGCTCGGCAGCTCGACCGCGCGCGGCCTCGCGAGCCTGTTCCTCGGCCTGCTGTTCGGCCTGGTGGGCATCGACGGCCAGACCGGCGCGCCGCGCTTCGCCTTCGGCGTGCCCGAACTCCTGGACGGGATCGACGTGGTGGTGCTCGCGGTGGGGCTGTTCGCCGTGGGCGAGGCGCTGTACATGGCGGCATACACCAGCCGCCTGCCCGAGACGATGGAAAAGCTCTCAGGCTCCTTGATGATGTCCAAGTCCGACTGGAAGCGCTCGTGGCCGGCGTGGCTGCGCGCCACGTTCATCGGTTTTCCGTTCGGCACCATTCCCGCGGGCGGCGCCGAGATCCCGACCTTCCTTTCCTACGCGGTGGAGAAGAAGCTGACCAAGTACCCCGAGGAGTTCGGCAAGGGCGCCATCGAGGGCGTGGCCGGGCCGGAGGCGGCGAACAACGCCTCGGCCACCGGCGTGCTGGTGCCGCTGCTGACGCTCGGCATTCCGACTTCGGCCACCGCGGCGATCCTGCTCGGCGCCTTCCAGAACTACGGCATCCAGCCTGGGCCGCTCCTCTTTCAGTCGCAGGCCGACCTGGTGTGGGGCCTGATCGCGAGCCTGTACGTCGGCAACGTGCTGCTGCTGATCCTCAACCTGCCGCTGGTGGGGATCTGGGTGAAAGTGCTGCAGATCCCGCGGCCAACGCTGTACGCCGGGATCCTCGTGTTCGCCACGCTCGGCGCCTACAGCCTGCACCAGTCGTGGGTGGACCTCATCACGCTCTACGTCTTCGGCCTGCTCGGCTTCGTCATGCGCCGCTTCGACTTCCCGGTGGCGCCGGCGGTGATCGGCCTGATCCTCGGGCCGATCGCGGAAACGCAGTTCCGCCGCGCGCTGTCCATCAGCCAGGGCGACGCGACGGTGTTCCTCACGCAGCCGATCTCGGCGGCGTTCCTCGCCGTGACCGCGGCCCTGGTGATCGTGCCCTGGCTGGTGCGCCGCTACGGACGCAGGTAGGCGTAACCCTCGCGCTGCTGCAGGCGCGTGATCTCGGCCACGCCCGAGGGCACGAACGCCGCCTCAGGGATGAACTTCGACCTGTCCAGCTTGCGGTTGCGCAGCGTGATCTCGCACACGTCAAAGGTCACGCCGCGCTGCTTCAGCTCCTCCACCGCGACGTTGTAGGGGTTGCCGTTCTTGTCCCGGGCGCCCTCGAACAGGAAATCCACTCCCAGGGCGTGCGTGACCACCACGATCTTCGCCTTCGGGTTCACTTCGAGGTGGTTGCCGATGTTGCGCAGGGCGTTGGTCGCCTGCTCCTTCGTATCGTTCACGTGGTAGACCACCTTGTCCTCGGCCACGTTGGCCTTTGGATCCGTCATGCCCATCGTGCCGCAGCCTGCGAGCAGCACGGAGCCCAGCATGGCAACTGCAATGCGCTTGATCATGTCCACACCTCCCGTGGCCTAGATTAGCGAAATCCGGCGCCGGCGGGGAATTAGGCCAGATTATGGGTCGAATCAAAATTCCGCGCGCCTGCGACGCGCGATACGCTTGTGCAGCACAGGGGGATTTGAGTAGGCTAGCCGGCGCAGCCCAAGACTACTATTCCTATAAATCGAACTGGGCAGGAGGCAAGAGCAATGCAACAGACCCGTAGATCCGTTATCAAGGCCGGCGGGGCGGCAGTGCTGCTTGCCGCACTTGGCGCCGCGCTGCGTGAAGCCCGGCCGCGCGCTGGCCGCCTGGAACAAGGGTGCGTTCGAGGCGAAGAGCGCCGTCGACGCGATGCGCGCGCTCGGCATGGCGAATGCCGAGGACTCGAAGGCGATCGAGATCCGTGCCCCCGAAATCGCCGAGAACGGCGCGGTGGTGCCGATCGACATCACCAGCAACATTCCCGGCACCACGAGCATCTCGGTATTCATCGAGAAGAACCCCTTTCCCTACACGGGCACTTTCGACTTCTCGCAGGGCGCGGTGCCGTACGTGCACCTGCGCGTGAAGATCGGCGAGTCCTCGCCCGTGCGCGTGGTGGCGACCGCCGGCGGCAAGCACTACACGACGGCGAAGGAAGTGAAGGTCACCATCGGCGGCTGCGGCGGCTGAGCGGAGAAGAACATGGCAGACCCGATGAAGATCCGCGTCACGCTGCAGGGCGACGTGGCCGACGTGCGCGTGCTGATGGCGCATCCGATGGAGACCGGGCAGCGCAAGGACGCCGCGGGCAAGCTCGTGCCGCTGCATTTCATCCAGACGATCACCGCGCAGCTCAACGGCAAGACGGTGTTCACCGCCGACGTCAGCCGGGCGGTGTCGCGCAACCCGGTGTTCGCCTTCAAGGTGAATGGCGCCAAGGTGGGCGACAAGCTCTCCATCACCTGGCAGGACAACACCGGCGACAAGCGCACCGACGAAGTGGTGATCCGCGCCGGATCCTGATCACGGGAAAGGGGCCGCAGAGCCCCGTTCGACCAAAGGAGGAAAGACGATGAAACGAGCGCTTGCGCTGGGAACCCTCGCCGTGGCGTTCACTGCGGTGGCCCAGACCCCCGATCCCACCGCCGCGGAATTCGACAAGTTCCGCGAGATCATGGAGCAGGACAACCCGGCGGAGCTCTTCGAGGTGAAGGGCGAGGAGCTGTGGAAGAAGCCGCGCGGGCCGAAGAACGCTTCGCTCGAGAAATGCGACCTCGGCCTCGGGCCGGGCGTGGTGAAGGGCGCGTATGCGCAGATGCCGCGCTACTTCGCCGACGTCGATCGCGTCATGGACGCGGAGGCGCGCATCGTGCACTGCATGGTGACGCTGCAGGGCTTCACCTACGCGGAGCTCGCCAAGCAACCCTTCAGCAGCCTCACGCGCACGCCGGACCCGGTGTCGATCGTGACCTTCGTCGCTGCGCAGTCGCGCGGCATGAAGATCGCGGCGCCGCAGAACCATCCGAAGGAACGCGACGCCTACGAGACGGGGAGGGCGATCTTTCACTACCGCGCGGGCGCGTACGATTTCTCCTGCGCCAGCTGCCACGGCGTGGACGACAAGCGCATCCGCACGCAGCCGCTGCCCAATTTCACCAAGCCCGAACAGGCGATCCGCGCGGTGCAGGGCTGGCCGGGCTACCGCATGACCGGCGGCGTGATGCACTCGCTGCAGTGGCGCCTGAACGACTGCTACCGCCAGCAGCGCTTTCCGGAGCCGGGCTACGTGTCGGAGACGCTGAGCGCGCTGCTCACCTACGTGACGGTCAACGCCAACGGGCACGTGTACCGCGGCCCGGGCATCAAGCGCTAGGAGGATGACGCCATGAGACTCGCATCCGCAGCAATCCTGGCCGCAGGCGCGGCGCTGCTCACGTCCTGCGCCACGCCGCAGCGCGATTACCGTCCCGACGCGCTCACCATGATGAAGCGCGATTTCCACGCGCGCGGCATCGCCAAGATGGACCGCCTCGACGAAGACACCGTGCAGGCGGCGTGCAACAAGTATCACGACGACCCGCCGCAGGGCGTCGCCGAAAAGCTGCAGAAGGAGCAGCTCGCCGGCGATCAAGTGGCCGGCCGACGGCAAGCTTCTCGGCGACTGGAGGTCCGGCGAGAAGATTGCGCAGGACGGACGCGGCATGGCCTGGAACGACAAGGGCGGCGCCGGCGGCAGCTGCTACAACTGCCACCAGATCGGTCCGCGCGAAAGTTCCTTCGGCACAGTGGGCCCGAGCCTGTACCAGTTCGCGAAGCTGCGCGGCTACGGCGCGGACATCCAGCGCTACGCCTACGGCAAGATCTATAACGCCAAGGCCTACAACCTGTGCTCGCAGATGCCGCGCATGGGCCACGTCGGTGCGCTCACCGAGGAGCAGATGAAGGACCTCACCGCGCTGCTGATGGACCCGGCCTCGCCGGTCAACCAGTAAGCCGCGGCAGGTTGGGCGTGAGCGGCGCGATGCTGCGCCTGGCGCGCAGGTAGCGCGCCGCGACGTCCCACACCGGCTCGCCGGCAGCGCCTTCGGCCACCGGCGCCCAGCCCGCCACCTTGTAGCGCTTGCCGGCGTCGATCGGCTGTCCGCGCAGGCGCATGTCCGAGATGCGCTGCGCCCATCTTCGCCAGCGGGTGGCAGGCGTAGGTCATGCCGCCCACGCGCACCATGTCGCCGCCCTGCTGCAGGTAGGGATCGGGGTTGAACGAGGTTGTCGGCGACGTCTTCCAGGATCGCCTTGATCTCGGCGCCCGTGAGCTCGTTCAGCGTCGAATACGGATAGGTGATGGCAGTCTGGTCCATCAGGTGCTCGAAGGTGATCGCGTCCCCCGGCAGCAGCGTGCTGCCCCAGCGGAAACCCGGCGAGAAGCCGATCTCGGCGCCTTTCACTTCCATCAGCGCATCGAGCAGCAGCTGGTCCCAGGTGCCGTTGAAGGTGCCGCGCCGGTAGAGCAGGCCCTCGGTGACGGCGAGCTTCTCTTCGAGCCGCGTGCGATAGGGCGCGCGCGCACGCTCGATGTAGGCGGCCATCGCCGCGTCCGGCGGCAGCAGGTTGGCGAACACCGGCAGCAGGCGATAGCGGTAGCCGGCGATCGTGCCGCCTTTCACGTCGAGGTCGAGGACGCCGAGGAACTTGGCGTTCGAGCCGGCGTTGGTGACCAGCGTCTTTCCCACCACCACGGGCGCCGGCACGCCGTCGTGCGTGTGCCCGCCGAGGATCGCGTCGATGCCGCGCACGCGCGCGGCGAGCTTGAGATCCACGTCCATGCCGTTGTGCGACAGGAGCACGACGACCTGCGCGCCCTTGGCGCGCACTTCGTCCACCAGCTTCTGCAGCCGCGGCTCCTGGATGCCGAAGGTCCATTCCGCGACCATGTAGCGCGGATTGGCGATCGGTGTGTAGGGGAAGGCCTGGCCGATCACCGCGAGCGCCACGCCGTTCACCGAGCGCAGCGTGTAAGGCTTGAACACGGGATCCTCGAAATCCGCGGTCTTCACGTTCTGCGCGAGGAACTCCATCGGCGCGAGTTCCTTGTCCACCGCCTGCTGCACGCGCTTCGCGCCGTAGGTGAACTCCCAGTGCGCGGTCATGATGTCCACGCCGAGGAGCTTCTGCGCGCCGATCATGTCGGCGCCCTCGCGTCCACAGCGACGGTGGCCGAGCCCTGCCAGGTGTCGCCGCCGTCCAGCAGCAGCGCGTGCGGGCGCGAGGCGCGCAGGCGCTTCACCAGCGTGGCGAGGTGCGCGTAGCCGCCGACCTTGCCGTAGCGGCGCGCGGCACGCTCGAAATCGAGGTAGGTGAAGGCATGCGCCGCGGCGCTGCCCGCGGGGACGCCGAAATGCTTCAGGAGCGCTTCACCCACGAGGTGCGGTGGACGCCCGGCCGCTTCGGCTACGCCGACATTCACGCTAGGTTCGCGGAAGTACACCGGCAGCAGCTGCGCGTGCGAGTCGGTCATGTGCAGCAGCGACAGGTTGCCGAAGGGCGGCAGATCGTAGAGCTCGCCGGCCGCCTGCGCCTCGCTTGCGCCGGGGCGCAGGCTCGTCCCCGCTGCCGCGGCGAGCGCAAGGAGCCGGAGAAATTCGCGTCTTTGCATGGCAGCTATTCTATGATTGCGCGGCGGCGGGATTATCAGCCGCCCTTATCGGCGGATTAGAACTGCGCTGTTGCCCGGCTGCCGGGCGGGTGCCGACAATGCGCGCATGCCCGGACTGGTCCGTCCTCATGGCGGAGGATCGCTCAAACCGCTGATGCTCGCTGGCGAGGCGCGCGCCGCGGAGCGTGCGCGCGCCGGCTCGCTGCCGAAGCTGCGCGTGAGCTCGCGCGAGAAGGGCGATCTCATCATGCTCGGCATCGGCGGCTTCACGCCGCTCGCGGGCTTCATGACGCGCGCCGACTGGGAAGGCGTGTGCGACGGCTACCGCACGGCGAGCGGCCTGTTCTGGCCGATCCCGATCACGCTGTCCACCGACGCGGTGGTGGCCGACGGCATCAAGACCGGCGCGGAGATCGCGCTGGTGGATCCCGACTCGGACGAGATCCTCGCCACGATGCGCGTCAGCGAGAAGTACCGCATCGACAAGGCGCACGAGTGCATGTCGGTGTTCAAGACCACCGCCCTCGAGCACCCGGGCGTGAAGCTGGTAATGCAGCAGGGCGACGTCAATCTCGCCGGTCCGGTGAAGGTGTTGTCGGACGGCGGCTTCAAGGCGAAGTACGGGGCCCTCTTCATGACGCCCGCCGAGACGCGCGCCGAATTCGAGCGGCTCGGCTGGTCGCGCGTCGCCGCGTTCCAGACCCGCAACCCCATGCACCGCTCGCACGAGTACCTCGCCAAGGTGGCGATCGAGACCTGCGACGGCGTGCTGGTGCATTCGCTGCTCGGCGCCCTCAAGGCCGGCGACATCCCGGCCGAGGTGCGCACGCGCGCCATCGGCGTGCTGATGGAAAAGTATTTCCGGTCGGGCACCGTGGTGCAGGCGGGCTATCCGCTCGACATGCGCTACGCGGGCCCGCGCGAGGCGCTGCTGCACGCGCTGTTCCGCCAGAACTACGGCTGCTCGCACCAGATCGTCGGGCGCGACCACGCCGGGCGTGGGCAGCTACTACGGGCCGTTCGATGCGCACCGCATCTTCGACGAGATCCCGCGCGACGCGCTGGAGACGCAGCCGCTCAAGATGGACGTGACCTTCTGGTGCTACAAGTGCGGCGGCATGGCCTCCGGGCGCACCTGCGCGCACGCCGACGCCGACCGCCTGCAGGTTTCGGGCACGCAATTGCGCAAGTGGCTCTCGGAGGGGAGTCCGGTGCCGCCCGAGTTCAGCCGGCCCGAGGTGCTCGCGGTCCTGCAGGCGTACTACGCCTCGCAACCGACCAAGAACTGAGGGAGACAACGATGTCGACGACTTTCAGGGGATTGACGGCCGCCATTCTGGCGTTTGCGGCGCTCCTCGGCGGCTGCGCCGGGATGGGCGTGGGACAGGCGAAAGAGCGCGTGGTGCTGCAGGTAAGCGACCCCGATCCCAGGACCTGGAACTTGGCGCTCAACGTCGTGGAGAACCTGAAGGCGAACTACGCGAAGCGCGGCACCGAGTCCGAGATCCAGATCGTCGCGTTCGGCCCGGGCATCCTGATGCTGAAGGACGACGCGGTGGTGGCAAACCGGGTCCGCGACACGATGAAGGGCAACGCGACGATGGTCGCTTGCGAGAACTCGATGGGGCGCTTCAAGCTGACCAAGGACATGATGGTCGGCGGTATCACGTACGCCGAGACAGGCGTCATCTACATCATCGAGAAGCAGCGCGAGGGCTGGTCGGCCATCCGGCCCTGAGGGGCGCCATCTCGCAGCCGCTCGCGCGCAGGCGCGCGCAGACGCCGGGAATGTGCGTGATGCCGACGAAGGCGCAGGCTTCGCCCGCGTCGAGGGCGGGCAGGAGCCGCTCGGCAAGCAACGGGTCACGGCGGTCGATCACCGCTTCGCAGCAAGTCGGGAACACGCGCGCCGCCGCCATCAGACCGTCCAGGTCGCCCTCGAGATAGCGGCGCACATAGTCCCCGTAGTAGGTCTCCCAGTCGACGTCGGCCACGAAGGCGACGATGCGCTCGAGCGGGATCGCGTCGAGCGCCGCGATCTGCTCGTCGATCGTCTCGAGGTGCCGCACGGCCTTGCCGAGCTGCGCCGCGGTGCGCGCCGCATCCAGGTCGAGGCTGTATGAGCCGCCCAATCGCGTGCGGAAACGAGTCCACAGGCCGAAGAACGCCATCCACGGCTTGAGCCCGCGCATCTCGGCCTCCAGCCACTCCTCCGGCCTGCCGAAGATGACCTGCCGGTAGATCTGGGGGGCGTCCAGCGGCACCACCGGAAGGCCGAGCAGGCTGCACAGGCGCCGCCGCGCACGCGCATCGAGCGCGTGGTAGAGCGAGGCATGCACCGCCCCCGAGCCCGCGTCCACCACCTTGCGCAGGGACGCATCGTCGAGCGGCCCTTCGAGCAGCACCGCGCGCGCGCTTCCGATCAGCCGGCGCAGGGCCCCACGAAAATGGTAGGGAAAGAAATGCGCCGTGCCCACGAGGTGCGAGCGCCGGCCGTGCCTGGTGACCTGCCAGACCATCCTGAGGTCGCGTTCCCCGGAGAACAGGCGCGCAGCCCAGCCGGGCATGGCCGCCCCTCAGACGCCGTAGAGCTTGGGGCAGGAGCGGCAGGCCTGCGGCGCCGGAATATCCTCCTGCGCCGCCGCGCCGCGAGGCAGGGCCCCGAGCAGCATGCGCGACGCGCTGCCGATGCGCCCGGCGAACAGTGCGCGGAACTCCCGGTAAGCTGCGCTTTCCCAGATTTCCGCCAGCGGCCGTTCGTTCAGGTTGCCGAACTGCACTACCGGCACCTCGAGCGCACGGCCGTCGAAGACGCGCGGGATGGCGCTCTGCCCGGTGAGCGATGTGTAGACGCACGGCGACACCGCGCCGTCGGCCGAGATGAACAGGATCCTCAGCGGGTTGAGGTCGCACACCGCCATTTCCCGGAATGCGAGCGGGTAGGGCCGGAACGCAATGCCCGCCCGCCGCGCCGCCGCGCGGGCTTCTTCGAGCGCCGCGCCGAGTGCGCGCGCCGGCGGTCCCTCGCCGTAGGCACGCAGCGCGTCCAGGCCCGGCGTCATGACGTAATCGAGGTTGGTCGCCACCAGCTCGTCGGCGCCGAGCTCAGCAGCCAATTCGACCGCGCGCGGCAGTTCGGCGAGGTTGGTCCGCGTCATCAGGTAGAAGATCTCGACTTTCGGCCCAGCCTTCCCGCTCCCCTGCCGCAGGCGCAGGAACTGGCGCAGGTTCTGCACGAGCTTTGCAAAGTCCGAGCCGACCCGGATCGCTGCGTGGGTCGCGGGGCTGGCGCCCGCGATCGACACGGCGAGCAGGTCGAGCTCCAGATCGAGCAACCGCGCGCCGGCCCCACGCGTGAGACGCGTGCCGTTGGTGGTGAACCCGACGCGGCAGCCCGCCGCCTTCGCGCGCCCGATCATGTCGAAGATGCGCCGATGCAGGAGCGGCTCGCCCCAGCCTTGCAGGTGGACCCATTTCGCTCGCGCGAAGGCCGCGGCGGCGCGTTCGAAGGTTTCCCACGTCATGTCGCGCGCCGGCCAGCGCTCGGCGAGCACCGTCACCGGGCACATGACGCACTTGAGATTGCAGCGCGAGGTGACCTCGATCTGGAACGCCTCGTACGGGCGCGCTGCCTCGCTGCGCCTCAACCAGCTGACCAAACGTTCGACCGTAGCAGCCACGTGCTACCCCGGGAGACGGTGGCCCTCGGACAACAAACCCCACGGCGCGGCGGCCGTTGCGGCCGCCGGCGCGTGGGGCTTTGCCAAGCGCGGGCGTGTTACTTGAACTCCGGCACCGGGAAGATGTAGCCGCCGAAGATCAGGTAGGCGAGCACGAGCGTGAAGAAGATGTTGAAGATCTGCGCCGTGACGAACGCCAGCGCGGGCCGGCCGCCCTCCATGCTCACCAGGTCGGTGAACTTCGTCTCCAGGCCGATGCACATGAACGCCAGGGCGAACCACCAGGTGCGGAACTCGGCGAAGGCGCCCTTGGTGCCGTCCACCATGCCCGTGGGTATGACGAAGGAGAACAGCGCCGAGGCGACCAGGAAGCCGAGGACGAACTTCGGGAAGCGCTCCCAGATGATGCTCGCGCTCGGCTTCTCGCCGCCCGCCTTCGAACCCGCCTTGAACGTCCACCACACGACCAGGATGAAGGCCGCCACGCCGATCAGCGCGTTCTGCGCGAACTTCACGATGACGCCGACCTTCATCGCTGCGTCGCTCACCAGCGCGCCCGCCGCCACCACTGTGGCGCTGGTGTCGAGCGTGCCGCCGAGCCACGCGCCGCCGACGATCTCCGGGATGCCGAAGCTCTTGATCACCCAGGGCTGGATGATCATCATCGGCACCGCGCAGATCAGCACCAGCGAGGTGACGTAGGAGAGCTTCCTCTTGTCGCCGTGGATCGCGCCGCAGGTGGCGATCGCCGCCGACACGCCGCAGATCGCGACCGACGAGGACAGCATCGCCGCGAAGTCGTCGTCCACCCTCAGCTTCCTCGCCAGCCAGAAGCAGAAGTACCAGACCACGAACACCACGATGATCGCCTGCAGGATGCCCAGGGCGCCGTATTGCAGGATCTCGAGCAGCAGCAGCGCGGTGCCCAGGATCACCAGGCCGGTCTTGATGTAGAACTCGGTCTGCACCGCTGGTTTCAGCCACGCGGGCACGCCGACCGTGTTGCTGATCAGCAGGCCGAGGAAGAGCGCGAAGATCACGTACTCGATGCCGTACTCGATGAACAGGCCGTTGCCGGCGAGAAAGCGTGCGAACCACGCCAGCGCGAACACCACCGGGAAGCCGATCAGGAACCCGGCAGCGACCTTGCCGCCGATCAGCCACATGCCCAGGGTGGCGACGATGAGCCAGACGATGCCGATAGCCACGACCTTGGACAGGTTCGGCCAGGTCAGAACCTTGGTGCCCGCGGTCGCCGCGGCATGGCCTTGGATCTCGCCGCCGAGCGTGCCGGCGACGGTGTTCTTGCCGCCCGCCTTGGACAGCGCGCCCGCCGACTTCTCGATCGCCTTGCGGTCCGACTTGTGCAACGCGGCCTTCAGTTCGTTCGCCTTGGCCGCGACCTCCTTGCCCTTGTCGCCCTTGCCCTCGGCGTCCTTGGCGATGCCGTCGAGCGCCGCCGACCAGGTCGCCGTGCGGGCGCCGATCTGCCCGTCGGTGGTCCAGCGGAACGACGAGCCCGTTTCCTTGAGATTGACGAAACCGCCGCTGTGCGCGGCGAGGGTGACGATGATGATCAGAAATCCGAGATAGACGGCGACCCAGTCCTCGGTCCTCCATTTTTGCGCAGACATGCGTGCTCCCTCCCCTTCCGCTCCCGGCCTGGTGCATGCGATTGTTCTTCTAATGCCTGGACGGCGCGACCGGCCGTGTACCGCGCCGCCTCAGAGAGCTCTTACAGCCTGACACCTCCGCCGCAAAATGACAAAAGTAGATTAACTCATGGCCCGCTCAAGGCCTTTTATGGCCGCGGGTCGCAGCGCATGCTGCGCTGCAAGGGCGTGGCAACAGGTCGAACCTTGCGTTGTGCGTCGCGACAATTGCGCGCCGGGTCGCGGCGCGTACGCGTCAGGCGGCGGGGCGCACGGCCTCCGCGCCCTGCAGGGCGGCGAGGCGTTCCCTGGCGAACTGCACGAAGCCGTTCACCAGCCGCGAATGGAACCTCTCCTTCGGGTAGACCACCGACAGGTGGCGGTTGAGGCGCGGCGACAGCGGAATCCGCGTCAACTGCCCGAGCCGCGTCTCCTTGACCACGGTGGCGCGCGACATGATGGCGAACCCCAGGCCGGTGGCGACCAGCCCCTTGAGCGCCTCGGGGCTGCCCAGCTCCATCACCACCTGCAGCGAGTCGGGCGGCACGCCCGCTTTCTGCAGGTAATGGTCGATGACCTCGCGTGTGCCCGATCCCGGCTCGCGGCTGATGTAGGCATGCTCGGTGAGCGACGTCGGCGTCGCCACCGTCAATTTCGCCAGCGGGTGCGAGGGCGCGCACACCACCTGCAACTCGTCGTCGCAGCACACGTCGGTCACCAGCGAGGGCAGGTGCGAATCGCCCTCGATGAAGCCGACGTCAAGCGTGCGCTCCGCGACGCGATCCTGCACCGCCTCGGAATTGGCCACGAACAGCCGCGGCACCACGGCCGGGTAGCGTGCCTTGAACTCGCCGAGAATCTGCGGCAGCAGGAACTCGGCGATCGTCGTGCTGGCGCCGATGAGCAGCGGGCCCGCCACCTGGCCGCTCATTTCCTTCAGCCGCGTGTCGACCTCGGCCGAGAGCGCGAGGATGCGTTCGGCGTAATCCAGCGCCAGGGTGCCGGCGGCAGTGAGCGCGATGCGGCCGTGCGCGCGGTCGAACAATCGCGTGTTGAAGTGCTCCTCGAGCTGCCGGATCTGGAAGGTCACCGCGGGCTGCGTCATGAACAGCGCCTCGGCGGCCTTGGTGAAGGAGAGGTGCTTCGCTACCGCGTGGAACACCTGCAGGCGACGGTCGGCCATGAAATTCCGCAACCGTGATCAGAGGCGGTTATTGAAGCATATAGGCGAGCGGCCATAAAGGCGCCCGGGCGGCCTGCTAATGGCCCCAGTCTTGCCGGGCCCCATGCTGCGCCGCACATCCTATCGGACGCTCCGTTCGTCGGCGCCCCCCGTAAGAGTCTGTAACGGCATGGAAATCGTTCCTCGCCGCGAACGGCGCGCGCGCGCAATGTCGTAGGCGAAAGGAGCGCGATATGAGCACCCCACAGGGCAGACCCGAAATTGTCCGGCTGGAGTCCGATCTCGCGGCACGCATGGAAATGCTGTTCCGGCGTTGCCCGGCGCTCCATGGCTTCTCGGTGCAGCAAGGCTCGAGCGTGAGCCGCGAGCGGGTCGCGCAGGACCTGCAAGCCGGCCTGCTGCTCGCCGATGTCGTCTGGCACCAGCCGTTGAACGGCGACCAGGCCGCGACGCTCGTCGAGGAGATCTCGCAGGAGCTGCTCGAGCTGGTGGACGAGCGGCCGGAAGCAACGGCGCTGCTGCGCGGCCGCACCTTTGCCCGAGTCCTGAACTGACCGGGGCGCCTTCGAGGGCCGCCCGATCGGGAGCTGTCAGTCGATGATGTGGTGGACGGGCGCCTTCTCCATTGCCCACTCGCCGGTATGCGGGTCGTAGCGGGACAAGGTGAAGCAATGCCAGTTCTCGTCATCAAGCTTCACGTGATCGCCCCGATAGTAGTAACCCGGCCACCGCGTTTCCTTGCGGAATAGCGTGTGATGCGTTACGGACTCCGAGGCCAGAATCCGGTGGTTCAGCTCCCACGTGCGCTGCAGCTGGTGAAGGTCTTCGGCGCCCATGCTGTTCATGTCTTCCTTCAGCATGGTCAGCAACTCGAGGCCGCGTTCGAGCAGCATGCTGTTCGTCACGTAGTTGGAGCTGATGCCGCCGACGTACTCGTCCATGATCTTCTCGAGACGCTGCAGACCCTGGATCGGCAGGAGGTAGCTCGGCGAGACGGTCCCGGCGACGATCTCGTTGCGGCCGACGTGGTAGTTTTCCAGCGGCTGGTAGATCACCTTCTCGAGGTCGCGGTACTCCTTTTCGCTGACCTGGGGCTGTTCTCGCCCTTTCTCCATCACGTACTTGACCGCCGCCTTGGCGGCGATGCGGCCTTCGGCGAAGGAGCCTGAGGAGAACTTGTGGGCGCTGCCGCCGATGGTGTCGCCGGCGCCGAAGAGGCCATCGACCGTCATCATCCGGTTGTATCCCCACTGATAGTCCGCGGGGGCACAGTCTTCCGGTCCGCTCGCCCAGGCGCCCGAGCACGTCGCGTGCGATCCCATCACGTAAGGCTCGGAGGTGGTCAGCTCGGGGTTGATGTGCTTGGGATCGATATTCTGCGATGCCCAGACGACTGCCTGCCCGATCGTCATGCCGAGGAAGTTTTCCCAGCCGACAGTCTCCTTGTGCGGATCCTGGAAGGCTTCCTTGGTCACCATGCGGATGGGGCCACGGCCGGCCGCCACTTCCTGCAGGAACGCGTGGTTGCGCAGGCAGGTTGGCGTCGGATGGTGGTCAATGTAATCGCCGACCAGGGCCCGCGTGTGCTCTTTCCACTTCGACTCGTACTCCTCGCCGTAGCCGTTCTGCGTGTACGTCTTGAGGTGCAGGAAGTAGGCGCCGACGGGCCCGTAGCCATCCTTGAATCGCGCGAGCACGATGCGGTTTTCCATCTGCATCATCTTGGCGCCGACCTGGATCGGAAGTGCGTAGCACGACCCGCTGCTCCAGGGCGCATACCAGGTCCGCCCCATGCCTTCGCCCACCGAGCGCGGCTTGAAGATGTGCGACGCACCGCCGGCGGCGATGATCACGGCCTTCGCGCGGAACACATGGAAATCGCCCGTGCGGACGTTGAACCCGACAGCGCCGGCGACCCGCTTGGCCTTGTTGTCCATCAACAGGTGCGTCACCATGATCCGGTTGTAGACCTCGGTCGCGGCCTTGCGGGCGGCCTCGGCGACGATCGGCTTGTAGCTTTCGCCGTGGATCATGATCTGCCACTTGCCTTCGCGCTGGTACCGCCCGGTCTTGGAGTCCTTCATCATCGGCAGGCCCCATTCCTCGAACTGGTGCACCGAGCCGTCCACGTGCCGCGCGATGTCGTAGCCCAGGTCCTCGCGCACCAGGCCCATCAGGTCGTTGCGCGCGTAGCGGACATGGTCCTCGGGCTGGTTCTCGCCCCATTGCATGCCCATGTAGCAGTTGATCGCGTACAGACCCTGGGCGACGGCGCCGCTGCGCTCGATGTTGGCCTTTTCGACGCAGACGATCTTCAGGTCGCGTCCCCAATGCCGGGCCTCGTAGGTCGCCCCGCAGCCGGCCATGCCGCCGCCGATGACGAGGATGTCCGCGTCAACGAATACCGTTTTCCTGCCTCCGAACAGTCCCATCACACGACTCCCTGCTTCGGTTGGTTCTTGCGCAGCGAGGGCAGGCCACCCTCGATGTTGAGCGACTTCGGCTCCTGCGCGAGCTCCTGGCTGGAGAAGTCCCCGGGCTTGGGCGCCTCATACTCGGCCGGGCCCTTGATCGATCCCCAGGGCGTGGTGCGGATCGGCGAGACGAAGTTCTTCTCGCGGCCGTCGCGGAACTTGAGCTTCCAGGAAATGGTCGCCTTGGCCTCCTCCCGCAGCACCCGGACACTGTGGCCCAGAGGGGCGAAGTCGGCATAACCGCGGACGTCGATGGCGTGCTGCGGGCAGGCCTTCACGCAGGAGTAGCACTCCCAGCAAAAGTTCGGCTCGATGTTGTAGGCACGCCGGTAGGTCTTGTCGATGTGCATGATGTCGGACGGGCAGATATCGACACACTGCCCGCAACCGTCGCACCGGGTCATGTAAACGAAGGTCGGCATGGGTTTCGTCTTCTCCGATTAGTAGTGCCGCGGCTGTCCGCGGGCGATGCCGAACGTCTCGGGTTTGTCCGCAGGCGCGGGCAGGTTGCTCCTGGAACCGTTCGCGTCGGAAACCCTCTTCTCGAAGGCCGCCGCGGGCTTGAAGAACATGTGCGCGAACTTGGACCACGGCACCGATGCGAACAGCACCGTCGTGGCGATGACGTACAGGCCGAAGAGCACGCCGGCGCCGGAACCGCTCCGCGCTTGCACGAAGGCCCAGATGAGGCCCAGCGTGACGCTGGCGAGAAGCGAGAGGATGAACAGATCCGCGCGCACGACGCGGAACGGGGAATGGCCCTCGGCGAGGACATCGACCCGGATGAAGAACCAGAACCAGTATCCGCCAAGACAAGCCATCAGGCCGCCGATCCACCAGAGCAGCGGCAGGATGGCGGGCGCCGGCGTCGCGGGCGTCGGGTAGACGAACACCAGGATGGCGGTGGTGACGACGTAGATCACGAAGCCGTACATGGTCAGCAGATGGGCGACCCGGCGGCGCGCGTTGCAGAATTCCCCGGATGCGAGGAAATCTACAAGGCCGGTCTTGATGGCGATCGATACCAATTCGCCGCCACCGAGCTGCTTTGACCCTTTGCTCTTCGATTTGCGCCAATTCTGCGAAGAAGTACTTGGCGCTGCCTTTGTGCACGACTTCATACAGCGTCCCTGCCGCGACCAGCACGATCATGACGACGACATAGGCCTGCATGGCGGCAGGCGGTATGGACGCCGAAAGCTCGGCAAACGGATTGTTGATGAACATCAATGGTCTCCTCGCCGTTCCCTCGACGGAGAATTCTAAGCTTCGCGCGCGGCGGCGCAGCCCTTAACTTCGCTATGCGCTTATAGAGGCGATGAATGCGGGCGGCCGAGCTCGCGCAGCTCGAAGCGCATTGTGGCGAGGTCGCCCAGTGCCCAGGTCGCCGGGGCGGCGAGGCCGGCGACTGTCCCCGGATTGACGAGCCAGGTCTCATTGCCCATTCACGCTCGCGACCTTGCGCGCCTCGGCCCGGTGCGAGTGCCCGCAGCACACCAGCGCCCAGTCGCCGGTGCACGCCATGGCGTGGCCGTAGTCGTCGTAGTGCACGACGAACACGCGCCGGCCGGCGAGCTCGAGGCGCGCGTCGGCGCCGTGGTACTGCAGCAGCCCACCGCTCGCGCGGGACTGCTTGTGCAGGGCCTGCGTGTCGCCGACGTTGTTGCCGTGGATGAGGTGAATCGGCAATCCGTGCGCCAGGGCGGGCTTGATCGTCTGCGCGCCGATGAGATCGCCGCAATGGATCACCGCCTCGGCGCCCAGCGCCTTGGCTTCGCGCACCGCCTGCGCGAGCGCGTCGGCGCGGTCGTGGCTGTCCGAGACGATGCAGATTTTCACGCGCGCATCTTAGCCGAGCGCGCATAAGGTGGGCGTCGGACGCGCGCTTATGCTAGCATCAGTTTCGCTCGTTGCTGCGCCGGTGGAGCGGCCGCAGAATGCGCGGGCGTGTGCCACCGAGGTCAAGACCACCACCTGCTACATGTGCGCGTGCCGCTGCGGCATCCGCGTGCACCTGCGCGACGGCGCGGTGCGCTACATCGAGGGCAATCCCGGAGCATCCGCTCAACAAGGGCGTGATCTGCGCCAAGGGCGCGAGCGGCATCATGAAGCAGGTGTCGCCCGCGCGCCTGACGCGCCCGTTGCGGCGGAAACAGGATAGCTGAACGAGGGGCGGGGGAGTTCGAGCCGATCTCCTGGGAAGAAGCCTTCTCGATTCTCGAGGACCGGCTGCAGAAAATACGCGCCAGCGATCCGAAGAAGTTCGCCCTGTTCACCGGGCGCGACCAGATGCAGGCGCTGACGGGCCTGTTCGCGCGCCAGTTCGGCACGCCGAACTACGCCGCGCACGGGGGCTTTTGCTCCGTGAACATGGCGGCGGGCATGATCTACACCATCGGCGGCTCGTTCTGGGAATTCGGCGGGCCGGATCTCGAGCGCGCCAAGCTCTTCGTCATGCTCGGCACCGCCGAGGATCATCACTCCAATCCGCTCAAGATCGCGATCTCGAAGTTCAAGCGCGACGGCGGGCGCTTCGTCTCCATCAACCCGGTGCGCACCGGCTACTCGGCGATCGCCGACGAATGGGTGCCGATCCGCCCCGGCACCGACGGCGCGCTGCTGCTCGCGTTCAACCACGAGATCATCGCGCAGGGCCTGTACGACCGCGAGTTCGTCGCCCGCTACACCAACGGCGGCCAGCTGGTGATCGCGGATCCGGGCTCGTCGCGCCACGGGCTGCTCGCCACCGACGAAGACAGCGACCCCGGCAACCCGCTCTATCCGCAGAACCAGCTCTGGTGGGACCGCCACGCGAACCGCCCGGTGCTCAGCCACACGCCGGGCGCGGACCCGAGCCTGTTCGGCGAGTTCCGGCTGGCCGACGGCACGCACGTGCAGCCGGCGTTCCAGCTGCTCGCCGAGCGCGTGCGCCCGCACACGCCGGAATGGGCGGAGAAGATCACCGGCGTGCCGGCCGCCACCATCCGGCGCCTCGCGCGCGAGATGGGCATCACGGCGCGCGACGAGAAGATCGAGCTGCCGATCGCCTGGACCGACTGCTGGGGCAACGAGCACCAGACGGTGACCGGCAACCCGGTGGCGTTCCACGCCATGCGCGGCCTGGCCGCGCACTCCAACGGCTTCCAGACCGTGCGCTCCCTCGGCATCCTGATGAGCCTGCTCGGCACCATCGACCGGCCCGGCGGGTTCCGCCACAAGGCGCCGTTTCCGCGCGCCATCCCGCCCTCGGCGAAGACGCCGACCGGCCCCGAGGGCGTGCAGCCGAACACGCCGCTCGCCGGGCTCGCGCTCGGCTGGCCCGGCTCGCCCGAGGACCTGTTCGTCGATGCCGAGGGCAAGCCGGTGCGCATCGACAAGGCCTTTTCCTGGGAATACCCGCTCTCGGTGCACGGCCTGATGCACAACGTGATCACCAATGCGTGGCGCGGCGATCCGTATCGCGCTCGACACGCTGATGATCTTCATGGCCAACATGGCGTGGAACTCGACGCATGAACACGGTGGAAGTGCGCAAGATGCTCAACGATCGCGGCGCCGACGGCGAATACAAGATCCCGTTCCTCGTGGTGTGCGACGCGTTCCAGTCGGAGATGACGGCGTTCGCCGACCTGGTGCTGCCCGACACCACTTACCTCGAGCGCCACGACGTCATGTCGATGCTCGACCGGCCGATCTCGGAGTTCGACGGCGCCGATGGACTCGGTGCGCGTGCCGGTGCTGCCGCCCACGGGCGAGTGCAAGCCGTTCCAGGAGGTGCTGATCGAGCTCGGCAGCCGCCTGAAGCTGCCGGCCTTCGTGGACGCGCAGGGCGCGCGCAAGTACCGCGACTACCCGGACTTCATCGTGCGCCACGAGACCGAGCCCGGCTCGGGCATCGGTTTTCTCGCCGGCTGGCGCGGCGCCGACGGCTCGAAATCGCTGCTCGGCGAGCCCAATCCGCAGCAGTGGGAGATGTACGCGAAGAACAACTGCGTGTTCCGCCACGAGTTGCCGCCGTCCTACCGCTACATGCGCAACTGGAACCGCGGCTACATGGAATGGGCGCAGCGCGCGCGCATGCGGCGCTGGGGCGAGCCGATCCTGGTGCACCTGTACTCGGAGGTGCTGCAGAAATTCCGCCTCGCCGCGCAGGGCACGTGGCCGGGGCGCCAGCCGCCCGCGCACCTCGCGAAGCGCGTGGAGACGCACTTCGATCCGCTGCCCTTCTACAGCGCGCCGCTCGAGGTGCAGGCCACCGACACTGGAGAAATACCCGCTCGCCGCGATCACGCAGCGGCCGATGGCGATGTACCACTCCTGGGATTCGCAGAACGCCTGGCTGCGGCAGATCCACGCGCACAACTACCTGTTCGTCAATCCGCGCACCGCGCGCGCAGCCGGCATCGCGGACGGCGGCTGGCTGTGGGTGGAGTCGCAATGGGGCCGCGTGCGCTGCATGGGCCGCTACAGCGAGGCCGTGGAGCCGGGCACCGTGTGGACCTGGAACGCGATCGGCAAGCAGCCGGGCGCCTGGGGGCTCGCGCCGGAGGCGAACGAGGCGCGCAAGGGATTCCTGCTCAACCACCTCATCTCGGACCGCCTGCCGGGCGACACCTCCAACTCGGATCCGGTCACCGGCCAGGCGGGCTGGTACGACGTGCGCGTGCGCATCAGCCCGGCGGACGAGGCCGGCGGTGTGGCCGGAGTTCGCGACGCTGCCGCGCGGCGCCGGGCACGCGCGCAGGCCGCGGAAGAAATGGCTGGCCTATGTCGCGGGCAAGGAAATCGGCGAATGACCAAGCAGCTCGCGCTGGTCATCGACCTCAACGTCTGCGTCGGCTGCCACGCCTGCGTGACGAGCTGCAAGCAGTGGAACACCTCCGGCGAGGCGGGCTACCTCTCGGACGACAATCCCTACGGCGCCGATCCGACGGGGACCTTCTTCAACCGCGTGCAGACCTTCGAGGTGGGCGAGTTCCCGAACACCGAGACGGTGCACTTTCCGAAATCGTGCCTGCACTGCGAGGACCCGCCGTGCGTGCCGGTGTGCCCGACCGGCGCGAGCTACAAGCGCGCCGAGGACGGCATCGTGCTGGTGGACTACGACAAGTGCATCGGCTGCAAGTACTGCTCGTGGGCCTGCCCCTACGGCGCGCGCGAGGTGGACGAGCACCAGAAGGTGATGAAGAAGTGCACGCTGTGCGTGGACCGCATCTACGACGCGAAACTGCCGGAAGCGGAGCGCAAGCCCGCCTGCGTGCTGGCCTGCCCTACGAGCGCGCGCCTCTTCGGCGACATCCACGATCCCGCAGTCGGAAGCCTCGCGCGCCATCCGCGAGCAGGGCGGCTACGCGCTGATGCCCGAATGGGGCACGCAGCCGGCGAACCACTACCTGCCGCGGCGCAAGACGGCCATCCACCTGCACCCGGACGAGCTCGAGCGGCACGACAATCCGCTCAAGGTGGACGGCAAGCTCCCGCGTCCCGCGCCCGGCGAGCCGGCGCTCGACGACGTCACGAGCTGGTAAGCCATGCGGCCCGCCTGGTCGGTGATCCTGCTCACCACGCTCATCGGCGCGGGGCAGGGGTTGTTCCTCGCGCTGTTCGCGGTGGATGCCTTCGATGCCGCGCGCGGCCAGGCGTCGCTGGCGCCCTGGTTCGTGGCGGCGGCGATCCTCGTCTCGCTCGCGCTGGTGGGCGCGGGATTGCTGGCCTCGTTCTTCCACCTCGGCCATCCCGAGCGCGCCTGGCGCTCTGCGGCCATGTGGCGCACCTCGTGGCTGTCGCGCGAAGTGATCGCGCTGCCGCTGTTCATGGCGCTGGTTGCCCTTTACGGCGCGCTGCACTGGACGGGCAGGCTGCAGGGCGCGCTCGCGGTGGGCGCGCTCGCAGCGCTCGCCTGCGTCGCGCTCTTCGTGTGCACCGGCATGATCTACGCCTGCCTCAAGTTCCTGCAGGAGTGGCATTCGCCGCTCACCGTGGCGAACTTCATCCTGCTGGGCAGCGCCTCGGGGGTGACTGCGGCGGCGGCGCTCGCCGCCTGGCTGCAGCCGGCGCTCGCGCGCGGCTACGTCGTCGCCGCGCTGGTGCTGGGCGCGCTTGCCTACCTCGGGCGCCTCGCCTCGCTGTCGCGCAATGCGCGCCTGCGGCCGAAGTCCACGCTCGCCAGCGCCATCGGCGTGAAGCACCCGAAGATCGTGCAGATCGCGCAAGGCGCCATGGGCGGCTCGTTCAATACGCGCGAGTTCTTTCATGGCCGGCCGCGCGAAGTGGTGCGCGCCGCGCGCTGGTCGCTGCTCGCGCTGGTGTTCCCGGTGCCCGCGCTGCTGCTATGGGGCGGCAGCCAGTCGGCGCCGCTGCTCGGCGTCGCCTTCGTGCTGCAGTACGCGGGGCTGCTCGCCGAGCGCTGGTACTTCTTCGCCGAGGCGAAGCACCCGCAGAACCTGTACTACCAGGCGATCGCCTGAACCCCGGAGGCCATCATGGCGGCTGACTGTTGGAATCGAGCGCGCGATCTGCGTGCTAGACTTTGCGCGTACGATCGAGGGGTAGGCGCGACAACGTGAGCACATCGGATAGGACGATTGTCGGCGACGGCATCGCCGCCGGAAATGCGAGCTGGACTTTCAGTGACGAGGTTGCGCGCACGTTTTCGGCGCACGTAGGCAAGTCGGTTCCGCTGTATCGCGAGGGGCACGATCTCATCTGTGCGTTGTCCGATTTTTTCGTGCAAGATTCTTCTGTTTGCTACGAGCTCGGCACGTCCACCGGGGTCCTGATCAGCAAGCTCGCGCGGCGCCACGCCGCAACGAAGGCGAAGTTCATCGGCATCGAAAGCGTGCCGGAGATGATCGCGCAGGCGCGGCAGGAGTGCGGAGACCTGGCGAATCTCGAACTCGTTGCAGGACGACATCAACCTGTACCCTTACGAGCCCGCCGATCTTATCGTGTCCTTCTGCACGATTCAGTTCGTGCCCCCATACCTCCGGCAGAAATTGTTTGATCGTCTTTACCAGAGCCTCAACTGGGGCGGGGCGCTGTTGATCTACGAAAAGGTGCGTGCCCCCGACGCGCGGTTTCAGGACTACATGACAGCGGTGTACACGGATTACAAGCTAGAGCGCGGCTATTCTCCCGACGAGATCATTGCGAAGGCACGCAGCCTGAAGCGGGTGCAGGAGCCGTTTTCGACGCAAGGTTATCTCGACCTCTTCAAGCGCGCTGGCTTCGTGGATGTAATGACCTTCATCAAATGGGCCAGTTTCGAAGGTTTTTTCGCCATCAAGTGATCCGCGTTCGGGTCAGCCCTTGACGTAACCGGATTTCTTCAATGCGCGCACCGCTATGTACGAGGCAATCCACGCGACAGACGCCAAGAAGAACGAGCTCAGTCGACGGAAGTGTGATGGCGCCCATCGCGATGTAATCGCTCCACACCTCCAGGCAGACAAGTACGCCAAGCAGAATGAATATTGTGGTGTATTCCTTGACAAGCACGCGTCTCCAGTTGAAGCGCTGGCCTGCGACTGCGATTCGAAAGCGGGTCAGGCGCGGCCACCAGCGGTCGACCCGCCGGCAATAATCGGCATACTGCGCGCCGAATTTCTCGCGCAGATAAGCTTCCTCGGTCGTGACGATGGCGTGATACGCAAGAACAATCGCCGGGATGACGATCAGGTAGAACGCGTAAGCGTTTATCACCAGTGCGAGGCCGGCCGCGATAAGCACGTTGCCGAGATACATCGGGTTTCGACACAGGTCGAACATTCCTCCTTGCACGAGCTCGTTGGCAAAAACCTGTCGATTTCTTCCACCACGAACGATGTATTCGTAGCCAATCGTTACGGCGCGCATCGCCTCTCCCAGGAACGCCAGGACCACCCCGGCGACATCCAGTGCGGTGTGCAGAATCTCCTCGCCGAATGGAAGGCGGGGTCGGCTCAATACAAGCGCGATAGCGACGACGGCGGGTCCGACAAGGTTGCGGTACCGGAACAGAAAACGACCAAGCTGGATCACGATAGGTGTGCCTTTCTTGGCAATTCGGCGCGTCGAAAATGCCAACTGTTCAAGCGCTGCTCGTGAGTTCGTGCTGAAGCAGGATTCATTCTAGCCACCGGTCCTGACATTTGCCTGAACCGGCATATCTGGTCGCCTGACGCACCACAGATGAGTGGCCGCTACTGGCCTGCGGACGGCTCGGCTGCCTCCAAGGCGGCGCTCAAGGAAGTCGAGGCGCTGCTCGACGGCATCGCGCGCGAGGCGCTCGGCCTCAAGTAAGCAGCAGGTGCGCCGCGGCGATGGCTATTTCGCCGGGCAGCTCGCGACGTCTCCCGGCACCTTGCCGACCAGCAGCAGGAAGCTGCCGAACGGCCCCATGTTGCCCATCGCCTCCATCATCGGGCCGTCGAATTTCAGGCGCCCGAACATCATGGCGCGCATCGGACCGTACTCGCCCTTGCCCATTTCGATCCAGCGGCCGGTTTCCGCCCACATGAGGTAGTCGACATCGGAATCGAGCTTGGACTCGGCCTTCCCGCCGTACACGCACGTCGTCTTGCCGTCCTTCTCGGATACGCGCAGCTCGATGCGCTGGCTGCCTTCGCAATCGGCGCGGTAGATCTGCATGGCCTTGTAGCCGCGGCCCTTGTCGTTCTTGATCCACCCCGACCCGACCAGCTCTGCGGTCAGGGTCGGATCGGCGTTCCAGGCCTTGCACATTTCCTGCGCCCACTCCGGCGCCATCATCACCGGCGCCGCCACGCCAAGCGGCGACGCGAGTGCGCAGAGCGAATCCCAGCGCCGCGGCCCGCTTCATGCAGTCCGCCGCTCAGTACTTCCAGCCGTAGGCGATGCCCAGGGAATCCTGGCTCATGCGCAGGTTGGCCTCGCCGCCGCCGAAGCCCGGAGGAGGGCCAGGCGGAATCGAGCCCTGGCCGTTCACGGAGCTCTCGAAGGCGTGCATGTACATGACGGTCAGCTCGCCGTTGCTTCCCATCTTCCAGGTGGCGCCCAGGGTAAGGTGGTCTTCCACCACGCCGGGGGCGAGGATGTTGAAGAACGTCTGGCTCTGCGGGATCGGCTGATTCAGCGTGACGTAGCCGGCGCGCAGCGTGAGGCTCGGGATTCAGCTCATAGGTGACGCCGAGCTTGTACACGGTGGTGTTCTGCCAGCCGAAGCCCGGGCCGTTCGTGCCGCCCAATTGGCAGGCGCCAGCGAACAGGCAGTCCACCGGGTTGCCGACAGCCGGGATGTCCCCGTAGTTGATGGCCACGACGTCACCCGCGATCGTCAGGGCGGGACTCGCCTTCCAGGCGATGCCGACGCCGTAGTTCTCGGGGATGTCGAACTCGCCCTGGTTGGCGAACAGTCCCTTGTACTTGTCGAACTTGCTCATGCTCGTCTTCGACTGGTAGGTGGCGCCCAGCGTCACGCTGGGCGAAACTTGTCCCATCCACCCGATGCGCACGCCCGTAGCCCGTGGAATCGTCGTAACCCTGGTTGGTGACGTTGCCCGGGCTCGAACTGACAAACGGGTTATCGAAGGGCTGCAGGCCTTTGGCTTCGAAGCGCTGGTAGGCCAGATTGAGCGAGACGCCGAACGAATGGTTGCCGCTCTTCCAGGCCAGCGTTGGCGCGATGAACAGCTGCATCAGGTCCACGCCCGCCTCGCCTGGTGCCGCCGAAGCCGGCGAAAGGGATTCGTTTCGTAGGTGGTGTTCATGCCGCCATTGCCGTACACCGCGACGCCGAGCGACCAGGTTCGGGTTCAGCATATGGTTGTAGCCGAACTCCGGGATGGCGAAGCTCGACGTGCCGTTGCCGTCGTAGGTGCCGTTGACGCCGGGAAAGATATTGCCGGTGATCTCGGCGCCGCGGTCGGGCATGAACCACTCGAGGCCCAGATCGAAGCGATTGCCGACCCACGCCATCCCGGCGGGATTGGACGCCGCCGCGAGCGCGTCCTGCGGCAGCGCGATGCCGACGCCGCCCGTCGCCTTGGCCTTCATGCCGTAGCCGTGCGAGAAATAGCCGATGGTGGCGTGCGCCGCGAGCGGCGCGAGTGCCGCGGCAGTTGCCACGGCGATCAGTAGCTTCCTCATGTCTTTTCCCCTCAGATGAACAGGCTCACGTCCGCGTCGCGCGCCATCGGCAGGAAGGTCGCGGCGCCGCAGTACTCTTTCACTTCGACGATGAAATCCTCGGGCTTGTAGCCGAACAGGTCGACGGTCATCTGGCAGCCGATCAGGTTCACGCCGCCCTCGATGCACGCGGTGCGCAGCTCCTCGATGCCGGCCACGCCCTTGTTGTGGATGGTCTGCTTCATGAGCATGGTGGCCATGTTCTCGAAGCCCGGCACGATGCCCTGCACGGCGTTCGGGATGTTCCAGTTGATGCCCTTGAACCAGTCCGGGCCGAACGGCATCTTCATCGGCATGCCCGGGTTGCCGAGCGGGCTGATCTTCAGGTCGCTGATGTCCTTTCTCAGCAGGCCGAGGCCGTAGAAGGTGAAGAACATGGACACGTTCCAGCCCAGCGCGGCGGCGGTCGAGGCCAGGATGAAGGGCGGGTACGCCCAGTCGAGCGTGCCCTTGGTCGCGATGATGGTCATCGAGGGCGTCTGCTTCTCGCGCAGCTCGGCGAGCTTCTTCGGCAGCAGCGCTTCCAGGCGCTCGTTGATCAGGCGGTCCAGGTCGGCTGCGTCGGACATCGTCGGCTCCTCGTCGGGCGGGAACGTAATACTCTGCGGGAGTATGCGCCAAACGTTTCCTCTGATGGTGACCTGGGTTTTTGCTTATGCGGCATTGCACCATAGGAGAAGCTGGCCGCTGCATACCCTACCGTGTATATTCGCGGCATGATCTGAACCCACGATGCATGATGCAGATGCGAAGAAAGCGATGGACGCGCGGCTCGCGCGCATCGAAGGCCAGGTGCGCGCCGTGCGGCGTATGATCGGCGAGGACGAGGCCTGCGAGGACATCGCGCAGCAGCTCGCCGCCGCGCGCAAGGCACTCGACCGCGCGTTCTACGAGATGGTGTCGTGCATGATCCGGCAGGAACCGCCGGCCGGAAACCAGGGGCGCACCGAGCGCGCCGGCAGGGTTGCCGAGCTGCTGGCGCGTTTCGGGTAATGACTCTCACTTACTTTGCAAGCTGGAACTCCCCTATGAACTTCGACAAAGAACTCGACGCCCGCGGGCTCAACTGCCCGCTTCCCATCCTGCGCGCGAAAAAGGCGCTGAACGACATGCAGTCCGGTCAGGTGCTGAAGATCCTCGCCACCGACCCCGGCTCGGTGAAGGACTTCCAGGCGTTCGCCAAGCAGACCGGCAACGACCTGCTGCAGCAGGCCGAGGCGGACAAGGAGTTCACCTTCTTCCTCAAGCGCAAGTAGCGGCTTGCGCGCGGGCGGCTAGGCGACGCTGCCGAAACCCTCTGTCGGTGGCGCCCGCCGGCGCCTTGAGCCCCGCGATCCGGCAGCCTTGCGCCACCGGCCCGCCGGGAAACAGCAGGTACAGGTGCTGGATGCCGCCCTGGCGATGGAACTTCTCGCCGAGGGCGTCGTGCAGCTCGCGCAGGTTGACGGCGGTCGCTTCGTGCCTCGCGTAGTACTCCTGCAAGGCGCGCAGCGCCTCCCAGTGTTCCTCGCCGAGCTCCAGGCCTTCGCGTCGCGCCGCTTCGAGCGCGGCCGCGCGCGTCCAGCCCGCGGGGGCATGCGGGAAGCGGGGGTCCTTGCCGGTGTCGCGCCGCCGCCGATGATCTCGTCCATCAGGCTCATGGTTCAGCGCTTGCGGATGTGGAACATGTACTCGCCCGGGCGCGCTTTCGCGCGCATCGGCCAGTTCCAGCCCGGTTGCCTTCACCCAGCTGCGCACGTCGGCGCGGATGCCGGGGCAATCGCTGACCAGCTGCAGCACTTCGCCCTTGCGCATGCCGTTGAGCAGCTTCTTCGCCTCGATGACGGGGCCGGGGCAGGTGGCGCCGCGCATGTCGAGCACGGCGTTGGGCGAGACGCGCTGCGTCTTGCCCTTGCGGATGTAATACCCGGTGCCGCCGCGCGGCAGCTTCTCGGTCTTCAGGATCTCTACGTCGGCGTACTTCGGCCAGGAATACAGGTCGTCCTTGGTCGCCGGACAGTCGGAGATCAGCAGCAGCACTTCCCCGGCGAGCAGCTCGTCGAGCACCCGCCGCGCGCCGAGCATCGGCCCGGGGCAGGCTGCGCCCTTCATGTCGAGCGTGACGTGGGGCTTCGGGCGGGTGGTCTTGGCCATGCTGGCGAGCGTGCCGGCGGATGCTAAAGTAAGTATATACCCCGGACCATGATGCGCAATCTCCCGCAACTCGCGACCGCGGTGCAACGCAACTGCGACATCTCCGATGCGCGCCACGCGGGCGACTACGGCCTGTGCACCTTCCTGCTGAAGATGCGCGAGTACTTCCGCTGGGAGAACGAGCTGCCGTTCGCGCGCACGCTGCCCAGGGACGAGCTGGGCGACTGGCTGAAGGCGCGCGAGCAGGCGTGGGACCGCATCGAGGCCGATGCGTTCGCGCCGCTGCCGCTCGTGCGCGGGGAACTCGACCCGTTCGACGCCGAAGCCGCCAACCGCGAGCTGCTGCCGCAGGGCTGCGTCTACAGCGCGGGCTACGGGCGCTGGCACAAGCCGGTGTTCTTCCTCGGCAGGCTGCTGCGCGTAGAGGAGCGCGCCGGCTTCACGATCCGGATCTCTTCCTGCGAGTACGCGCGCGAGCTGGCCGCGCCGCCGGCAATGCTGCAGGGGCGGACCATCTTCGTGCGCCTGGAGTCGGTGCGCCGCTTCCTGTGGGAAAAGATCGAGGAATACCAGTGGCGCAAGCAGGGCAAGGCCATGGCGAGTGCACTGGCGAGCTACGACTTCGTCGGCCGACACGGAAGGCGCGCTGCAGCGCATGGCCGACAACGAAATGGAAACCATGATCCTGCACGAGGTCGGCGAGGCGATGGCGGGCGAGCTGCTCGGCGAGGAGTGGGGCGAAATGGCGTTGCAGCTGGCGCGCACCCGCAGCGAGCCGGTAGCACGTGCAGTGCGCGACCTCCTCGCCGACTGCCTATCGACCCTGCCGGGGCTGCTCGAGCGCGCCAACCTGCCGGCGCTGCATTTCTATTTCGCCACCTTCGATGCCCCGCGCCGCGAGTTGTTCCCGCAGGCGCTGGACGCCTACGAGCATTTCCTGCGCAGCGGCGCCCTGGACCGGCTGTGGCTGGTCGTGCACGAAGGCAAGGAGCGCTGGCTGGAGCGCGCGCGCGGACTGCTCGCGCTCAACCCGGCTGCCCGGGAGGCTGCGATGGTGTCCCTGCTTCCACCGTCTGTTCGATGAGCTTGCCGACGAGGCGCACCATTTCGGGCGCCTCGATGTCCATCATCTGCTCGACCACCCACTTGTTGTCGCCGCTCGCCATCGCGTCGGACACCTTGGCGGCGAAGAAGCGCAGGCAGGGATAGCCCGGCTCCGCGCCCGCGTACGCGAAGCCGGCGTACTCCCCGAAGCGGGCGTTGAGCAGGTCGATGAAGGGCTTGCGGTATTCCCCGGGCCCGAGGAGATCGCGCTGATTGTTCTCCATGGTCGCCGCCAGGTGGCCGACGACCTCGCCGATGAGCGCGGCGCGGTCGGCCTCGCTCAGCTTGCCGTAGACCGCGCGGTCGGTGAGCTGCACGAGGAAGGCGATGAATTCGGCGAGCACGTCGGTCACCAGGCGGTCCGAGCCGAAGCGGAAGCCTTCCTTCTCCATGTGCTTGAAGATCTCGGTCGAAACCTTCCACACGTTCGCCCCGATCACGCCCGCGCGCTCGGCGAGGGTGCGCGCGCCCTTCTTGCGCCAGCGGGTCTTGACGAGTGCTATCGAAGGGCGGCTGCTGATGATGGCCATGTCAAGGATAATAGACGCGGGAGCACGACATGTCAGGACTGGATATGGAGCTGGCAAGCGGCATCGCCGCCTTCGAGGCGAAGGAATTCGCGCGCGCCATGCAGCTGCTGCAGCCGCTGGCGGAGCGCGGCGATGCCCGAGGCGCAGTACCGCGTGGCGATCATGGCGCAGGTGGGGCTGGGCATGGTGAAGAACTGCGCGATCGCGGTGCAAGTGGATGCGCGCCGCCGCCGAGCAGGGCTACGCGCTCGCGCAGCACGGCCTGGGCTTCATGTACTTCCAGGGCGAATGCACCAAGGCCGACGCGGCCGAGGCCGCAAGGTGGTTCAGGCTGGCCGCCGACCAGGGACTGGCGGGGTCGCAGGCGACGCTGGCGACGATGTACGAGAAAGGCGTGGGCGTCGCGCGCGACGCCGCCGAGGCCGCGAAGTGGCGCGCGGCCGCCGAGCGCGCTACTTCCTGATCCAGGCCTCGAAGTCGCCTTTCTTCTTCTCCAGGCCGGCGGCGTAGCCGGCTTCGTAGGCGTCGTTCAGGTGCTGCTCCTCGCGCTTGGGGTTGTGCAGGAAGCCCGAGGCCCAGCCGTTGATGTACTCGGGGTCGACGTGCTTCTTCTGCATGCTGGTCGATGGCATCGTAGTAGGGGCTGTTCGCCATACGTGCTCCTGTAAACTGTGCACCGATCGATATTATGCGATTCAAGGCCGTCATCGGCGAGCAGGTCTACGCCATCGAGCTGCCCGACGACCTGCTGCGCGAGTCGGCCGAGTTCCACGACAAGCTGGACCGGGACATGGACCGCGGCTGGCAGATGAGCCGCGAGTTCGTCGAGAGTCCCGACCGGCTGCAGCGCTGCCAGATCGTCGCCGACCGGCTGCTCTCCAGCCTCACCACCGGCAACGAGGCGACCGCCATGCTGATGGCGGGCTACATTGCGCTGCGCATGCCGGGCGCGGTCGGCGTGGACATCGACGCCGCCGGCGAGATGCAGAACACCGAGCTGCTGTACGCCTAGGGCGATGGCGCTCGCCGACGCGCGCATCCGCGAGGTCAAGCCCTTGAGCTTCATCTACGAGAAGGAGCGCGCGCTGCCGGCGGACGTGTGCCTGGAGGCGATCCGGCGCTTCGAGGGTTCTGCCGACCAGCAGGCGCCGGGGCGCATCGGCCAGGCGGGCGAGATCGCGCCTCAGGTCAAGCGCTCCACCGACCTGCGCATCAGCGGGCGCGAGGACTGGCGCGACATCGACCGGCTGCTCGCGCAGCAGCTCGTCTCCACGTTCAACGCCTTCGTGCTCGAGTTCCCGTTCTTCGCCGCCAACAAGTTCAAGGACATCGGCTACAACCTGCAGCGCACCCTGCCGGGGGAGTACTACCATTGGCACGTCGACGCGGGCCCCGGGGAGTTCAGCTCGCGCCAGATGGTTGCCATCTGGTACCTGAACGACGTCGCGGGGCCCGGCGGCGAAACGGAGTTTCCGCTGCAGGAGGTTCTGGTCCGGCCGACGCAGGGCAAGCTGCTGCTGTTTCCGCCGTTCTGGACCCACGTGCATCGCGGCGTGACGCTGGAGAAGGGCGTCAAGTACATCGCCACGACCTGGGTCTGCTTCGCCTGAGGCCGCCTGCATCGCGGCGATCGCGAGCGCGGCACCGTGACTTCGTTCACGGCGCCGCGCACGGCGCAGTCCGTCGCGCGAGTAGGATGCTCGCAGGGGGCGGAGAGGAAGCATCGGCGTGGACTTGCGCGAAGCGGGGCGCTGGAAGCAGCGGCTGTTGCACGCCGGGCAGGTGGGCATGCTGGCGGCGGTCTACTTTGCGGCCGCCAAGGCCTCCCTGCTCCTCGCCATTCCGCCGGGCTACGCCACGGCGATATGGCCGCCGGCCGGAATCGCGCTCGCGGCATTGCTCGCCTTCGGTGACCGGCTCTGGCCGGGCATCTGGCTCGGCGCCGCGCTCGCCAATCTCACCGTCTCGTCCTCGCCCTTCGTGGCGCTCGTCATCGCGGGAGGCAACACCCTGGAAGCGCTCTGCGGCGCGGCGTTGGTGCGGCGCTACATCGCCGACGCGCCCCCCTTCTTCGATCGCGCGCGCAACGTCGTCCTGTTCGTCGCGTTCGCCGCCGTCTGCTCGGCGGTCGCCGCCACGATCGGGACCGGCGCCCTGCTGCTGGATGGCACCGTCGCCGGCGAGAATTTCCTCGACAACTGGGGGACCTGGTGGCACGGCGACGCCACGGGGATCATCATCGTCGCGCCGCTCCTGCTTGCCTGGCGCTTGCGCCGCGCAATCGCCTGGAGCCGGGCCAAGGTGCTGGAGCTGGCGGGGCTGGTGGCGTCGCTGCTGGCGATCGCGACGCTGGTCTTCGGCCAGGAGCATTCTCCCCTCGCGCCCTCCCCGCTCACGTTCCTGATCCTGCCGTTCATCGTCTGGGCGGCGTTCCGCTTCAGCAAGCGCGAGGTGACGAGCGCGATCGCGGCGGTGTGCGCCATCGCCGTGTGGCACACCATCGCAGGGCGGGGCCCGTTCGCCCTCGACCCGCTCAACCTGTCGCTGATCCTGCTGCTCGCGTTCATCAGCACCATGGTGGTGACCGGCCTGATCCTGAGCGCCGCGGTCGCCGAGCGCGAGGGCACCCTGGAAAGGCTCGAGCAGGTGCTGCGCGAGGCGCGCGAGCAGGCGCGCACGGATCCGCTGACGCGGCTCGCCAACCGCCGCTCGCTCGAGGAATTCCTGCAACGCGCATGGGCGCGCGCGAGGCGCGGCGCGGGCCCCCTCGCGATCGTGATGATCGACCTCGATCACTTCAAGTCGGTGAACGACGGCTTCGGCCACGAGGCCGGCGACCGCGTCCTGGCCGGCGTGGCGCGGCTCCTCGAGGCGCACGTGCGCGCGGGCGACATGGCGTGCCGCCTGGGCGGCGAGGAGTTCGCGCTCGTCCTGCCCGATGCGACGCTCGATGTCGCGCAGCGCCGGGCAACCGCCCTGCGGGCCGCGATCCGCGGCCTCGAGCTGCGGCATCGGGGCCGGTCCCTCGGCGGCATCACGGCATCGTTCGGCATCGCCCTTTTCCCCGGTCACGCGAGCGACCCCGGCGCGCTTCTGCTCGCGGCCGACCGGGCGCTCTACGAGGCCAAGGCCGCCGGGCGAGATCGCGTTGCCGTCTACGCGGCCTCGCGGGCCGCCCAGGCCTAGGCCGGCCGCTCGCTGCGCCGTTCCGGACGCACGTCCACCCCGGCGTCACGCTACAGTCCGGGGTCAAGTACATTGCCACCACCTGGATCTGCTTCGCGTGCGGCATGCGGTTCGAAGTCAACGGCAAGTCGATCGAGACCGACGAGCAGGGGGTCCTGCTCGATCCCGCGGAGTGGAGCGAGGAGTTCGCGCTCGCGCTGGCCGAGCACGACGGCTTCGAGCTGTTCGTCGACCACTGGGAGCTGATCTGGTACTTCCGCGACTACTTCGAGGAGACGCAGACCGTGCCGACGATGCGCAAGATGGTGCTGGAGCTCGGCAAGCGCGAGGGCGCGCGCTTTCGCGACCGCAAGGCCTACGAGAAGCACATCTACGGCCTGTTCCCCACCGACCCGATGCGCGCCATCTGCCGGCTGGCCGGCCTGCCGATGCCGCAGCCCGATACCTGAGCGTCCATGCTGCTCATCATTCCCGGCGTTCTTAAGCCCGACGAGCTGACGCTCGCGCGCGGCTGGCTCGCGGATGCGCCTTTCGTGGACGGCAAGCTCTCGGCCGGCGCGGCGGCGCGGCGCGTGAAGGCGAACGAGGAGGCCGAGCGCGGCGCGGCGGACATCGAGCGGCTCGATCGGCTGGTGATGGGCGCGTTGACGCGCCATCCTTCGTACCGCAACGGCGCGCTGCCGCTGCATGCGGCGAGCCCGCTGTATGCGCGCTACCGGCCGGGGATGACTTATGGGGAACATCTGGACGATCCCATCATGGGGACCGGAGGGGTGCTGTACCGGTCGGACGTCGCGGTGACGGTGTTTCTGAGTGCGCCGGAGGCGTACGATGGCGGCGAGCTTGTTGTACGTACTGTGGCTGGGGAACAGAAGGTGAAGGGGGCGGCGGGTGATGCGGTGCTGTACCCGGCGAGCACCATTCACCATGTCAGCCCGGTCACCCGGGGCGAGCGGCTGGTGGCGGTGACCTGGGTGCAGAGCCTGGTGCGCGATGCGGCGCGGCGCGAGTTGCTCTACGGGCTGAACCTGGCGCGCGAGAAGCTGCTGCTGAAGGCGCCCGAGGCGGAGGAAACCGCGCAGGTGAATGCCGCTTACCTGAATTTGATTCGCATGTGGTCGGACATCTGAAATGAGCGACACACCGCTTTCCACCGAAGAGCGCATCCTGCAGGCGGTGAAAATGACGCTCGCCTCGGTGATCAAGGACACCGCCACGCCGCACGGCATGCGCCACCCGCTGTCGGACTCGACCATCGAGGACCTGCGCCAGTGCCTGGCGCTGATCAGCGCGCGCGAGCGCGAGCTCGCGCAGGCGGCGGGGAGGGCGAAGGAGGCGCGGCCGCGCTATGCGGACGAGCCGAGCAAGGAGTCGGTGGTGCGGCTGCACTCGCGCAAGCCGTCGGGCGAGGACAAGTAGCCGTGCCGTCGGTGGAAGGCAGCTGCAGCTCGCTCGAGCCGTATGCGCTGCGCGTGCTGGGGGACAGCATGGAGCCGGAGTTCGCCGACGGCTGCGTGATCATCGTCGACCCGGGGTACGCACCGAAGGACGGCGCCTACGTGGTGGTGGAGTACGCGGGAGACGTTTTCTTTCGCCAGATCGTCTTCGACGGCGAGCGGAGGATTCTCAAGCCGCTCAACCCAAAGTACGGCAGTTTCGAGCTCACGCCGCCCTACACGATTCGAGGCGGGGTCGTGCAGCGCGTAGGCCGGCGTCGCGCCGAGCGCAGGCACTACAACTAGGCCGCCGATGAGCGCCCTTGTCCGCGCTCTCTTCGCATTGACGATCGTCGCCTGTACCCTCCCCTCGCCGGCCCGGGCGCAGCAGGTGGCAGGAGTGTTCTCACAGGGCCGCACGCACCTTTACGTCACCGGCGGCACCGGCTCCTCGTTTGGTGAAAACTACGTGGTGCTCGGGGCGGGCATCGACTACTTCCTGCTCGATGGCCTGAGCGCCGGGCTCGCCTTCGAATCGTGGTCGGGCGCCGATCCTGGCATTACCAAGTTCACGCCCTCCGTCCGCTACGTGTTCTACGGCGTACGGACCGTGAAGCCCTACATCGGCGCCTTCTTCCGCCGCACCGACATCGACGGCCGCTCGTCGCTCGACTCTGCGGGCGGACGCGCGGGCGTGTTCGTGCAGGCGGGCCGTAACGCCTACTTTGGCCTCGGCGCAACTTACGAGTCCTATCTCGACTGCGAGCCCTCGGTGTACGTAAAGTGCGAAAGCATCTACCCTGAGCTGAGCTTCGCTGTCGTCTTCTAGCCCGGTCGGGCTAGTACCCGCCCTTGCGCATGCACTCGGGCAGCCCCGCGATCTTCCCCGCCCACTTGTCCTGCATGGCCTTGAGGACGGTGTGGTCTCCTGAAACCTTGGCAGAATGGGGATTGTCGAAAGATCTCTAAGCGGAGCACGCCGATGTTCGAACCGATCAAGCTGCCGTTCGGCGCCAAGATGCTGTTCAACACCGTGAAGCTCAAGCCCGGCGTGAAGTTCGAGGACGTCGAGCTGGCGGTGGGCGAGATGTGCAACGTCGTCAAGGAGACCTACGGCGGCGACAAGGGCGGGTTCATCGCCGGCCAGGTGTTCAAGTTCTCCGGCTTCGTCTCCGACCAGGGCTCGCTCAACGCCACGCGCAGCGCCGACGAGCACTACGTCATCGTCACCTACTGGCGCTCCTTCGAGGAGCACGAGCGCTCGCACGCCGACGCCACGTTCACCAACAAGTTCGAGGCGCTGGCGAAGATGTGCTCCGAGACCAAGGAGCTCGGCTACGACATGCTCTGGCAGGGCGAGCCGGAAGGCCAGGTCTAGTCCGTGGCCTGAGTCCCGCCGGCGCGCATCGCATCGAGCTGCGCCTGCAGGTCCGCGACGCGCGCCTCCAGCGCTTCGACCCTCGAGCGCAGATCGGCGTCGCCGGAACCCGCGGGCGCGGGCGATGCGGCCGGTGACGCGGCCGGCGCCCCGCACAGCAGCTGCGCCCAGCGGTTCTCGCGGGCGCCCGGCTGGCGCGGCAGCTCCACGACCAGCGCGCCCGCCGGACGCGCCGCGAGCTCGTGCAGGAAGCCCGCCACCGCGGAAATGTCCGAGAACGGGTGCAGCCGGTCGCAGTTGCTGCGCAGTTCGCCCGCGGTCTGCGGCCCGCGCAGCATGAGCACGGCGAGCAGGGCGGCCGAGGTCGAGGGAATCTGCAGCGCGCGCTCCAGGTTGTGCTCGTAGCGCAGCACGCGGCTGCCGCTCGACTCGATGGCGAGCGAAAGGCCGCGCAGGCGGTCCAGCGCCTCGCGCGCCTCGGCGTCGCTCACCTGCATGACGGGGTCGCGCGCGCTCTTCTGGTTGCAGCCGGCGACCAGGGCGTTGAGCGTGAGCGGATAGGTGTCGGGCACCGAGCGCTGCTTTTCCACCAGGACGGCGAGGACGCGGGCTTCGACGGCGGACAGGACGGGAACGGCGCTCATGGTCGGGTCGCGATGCGAACGCCGATTGTAGGGCCTCGAGGCTAGTAGCCGCCCTTCCGCATGCTCTCGGGCAGCCCCGCGATCTTGCCCGCCTGCTTGGAGGGATTGCCCGGGAAGAGGTCGAACAGCGTCTTGTTGTCCACCTTCCGGCCCTGCCCACTTGTCCTGCATGGCCTTGAGGATGGCGCGGTTGTTCGGCTGCTCGCCGTTGTGGTTGATGAAGGCGTCGCGCAGGTACTCGATCACGTCCCAGTGGTCCTGGGTGAGCGTGAGGCCATCGGCGGCGGCGATCGCCTCGGCGACGTCCTTGTCCCAGTCGTCCAGGTTCACCAGAAAACCGCTCTCGGTCGCCTCGAGCGTCTTGCCGTTCACTTCGTACGTCATGATCTCCTCTCAAAAGATTGGTCCGCTCTGGAGCGCAGGTCGCCCACGTCCTTGTGGGGAATGAAGAGGCCGCAGCCGAGCTTGCGCGCCTCGCCCAGGCCCGTGGCGCTGCAAGCGCGAGCGACTGCGCGGGCGTGGCGACCGTGACCATCAGGCTGCGCGTGCGGTAGCGTGCGCTGCGGCGTGGCGAGCGTCACGTCGCGCCCGCAGAGCATGGTGGAAGCCTCTACGCCGAGCGCGCGCAGCGCCTCGGTCGCCGCGGCGAGGAATCCCGTTTCGTCGTCCGCACCCTCGAAGATCACGCTGCGCGAGAAGAGCGACGCGATGCGCAGGAGCGGGCGCGGCGACGAGCCGGCCTACGCGCATCGCGGAAGCCGGCGACGTCCAGCGTCTGCCCGGTGAGCGCCGCCGCGTCCGCCAGGCGGCTCTCGGGAAGCCGCAGCACGAGCCTGGTGCGGTGGGAAAGCTGCAGCAGCGCATCCTCGCCCTCGGGCCGCTTCCAGCCCGCGCCCGAGGCCGCGCCGTGCACGGTGTGCAGCCCGGCCTGCGGCTCGTCCGCGAACCAGGGCAGCGCCGCCTGGATCGCCTGCGACAGCGCCCAGGCATGATCGACCGGCAGGCTGCGGCACTCGATCGCGAACACCGCGTCCACGACCTCGTCCATGGCGCTCAGTCCGCGGGCAGCGCCGCCTGCAGGGCGTCGCGGTCGAACCACCACTCGTCCTGCACCAGGACGTCGACCACGTTGCGCAGGCGCGGCAGGAACGCCGCCGGGTCGTTCAGCTCCATGTCCTCGATCCAGCGGTTGAACGCCTCCTGCCCGTCGACGCCGCTGTGCCGGCGCGCGACCGTCGCCAGCAGCTGGTTGGTGTAGAGCAGCAGGTGCTCGCGCTGCGGCTCGCGCGCGCGCAGGTCGACGAGGTAGTGCGCGGTCACCGCCGCGACCGCCGCGCCGTCGGCGTCGGGCGGCGTCTCGTCGACCACGTGCTGCAGCAGCGCGACGCTCAGCTCCGGATCGATCGGGTAGGTCACCGCGAGCCAGATCCCCTGGCCGAGCGCGGCGAGCGACTGCGGCTGCTCGGCGAGGAACAGGATGTCGCAGGCCTGCGCCGCGCCTTCGCGCGCCTGCTCGGCCATGTAGAGGTCGAACGCCTCGCGCGCCGCGGCCCAGGCTTCGGCGCGCTGCTCGAGCCGCACCAGCGCGCGGCCGAGCTGCAGCAGGAGGTCCGCGCGCCGCAGCGGCGCGGCGCCGGGCGAGAGCGCGTCGAGCTCCTCGCGCACGCCGGCCACCAGGCGCTTGAGCTTCCCGGTCTCCTCGGCCGCGTCGCGTGCTGTCGTCGGCGTTGCCGACGCCGGGGTCTTCCTTGATGTACTTGAGCGGGATGGTTTTCATGCCGGGCCGATGCGGTCCGAGTAGCGCGCGCGGTAGACCAGCCGCCCCGCGCCCGGCGCGTCGGTGAAGTCGCTGCGATCGTGCAGCACGTTGTTGCACACCAGGCCCTGGCCGCCCGCGAGGCGCAGCCTGAAGACGTACGGCGAGTCGGAGTCGAGGATCTCGCGCAGGCGCTGCGACCGCCGCCTGCGTGGCCGCATCCGCGCGCCAGACGATGCTGCGCGTGCGCGCGGTGTAGCGCATGTGCAGCGCTCCGTCTTCGAAGGAGAAGACCGGGCCCGCCTGCGCCCCGCGCTGCGCGGCGGGATCCTCCTCGTTGGCCGGAACGGTCATGGCGTCCGGCGCCGAGAGCGCCCTGACATATCGCGGATCGGCGTCGCGCAGCAGGATGTAGGCGATCTCGGGATCGAGCAGGCGGTTCTCGCCGCCTTCGGCCGCGGGCCGCACGCAGTGCAGGAGGAAGGCGCGGATGCGGCTCGCGGGCGGGTTGTAGTAGCCGTCGGTGTGCCAGAGCAGCCGCCGGTTGGAGTACGGGATGTAGCCGCGGCCGGACTTCTCCGGCGTCACCTCGAGCGAGCTGATGCCGTCCTCGTCCGCGAGCGGGTTGGCCTGCAGGCGCGCAAGGCCCAGGCGCTCGCCGAGGCGCCGCGGGATGTCCTTGTCGGCCACGCCGGCGAGCGGGCTCGCGTAGACCGCCATGTTCGCCGCGGCGCAGACACGCGCGGATCTGCGCCGCCTCGCTGTCGCTGAGCGCGCGCGGATCGCGCACCTCCACGACCAGGTCCTCGGCGCGCCGCGGGTAGCGCGCGAGCTTCGCGTCGCGCCAGCGCAGGTAGGCCTGCGGCCGGTCGAGGTCGTAAGGAGATTCTTTCTGCAGGACGGCGATCAAGGCGCGTGACACGCTACCGCATTTGCGCGCCGCTTGGGTCATCAGCAAGCGCTATATCTCCAAAGGGGGGAGGTGCAGCCGCGCGGCCTATCCCCAAATTCAAGCCTGCGCGGCCGCGCACGGTCATTACACTTGCCGGGCTCGATCCCGCACCCCGAGGAGGGAACGCGATGTCCGACGCCCGCACGCCGCCGAAAGATCCCGCGCGGCACAGCACCTACGTGCCCAAGGAGAAGAAGTCCACCAAGGCCGTTCCATCCGACGCCCATGCTCGACCAGCTCGAGAGCGGTCCGTGGCCGAGCTTCGTCACCGGCCTGAAGCGCCTGGCGCACGAGAACAACATGATGGTCGACCTGCTCGGCCAGCTCGAGCACTCCTACAAGACGCGCCTGGGCTACTGGAAGGGCGGCACGGTCTCGGTGTTCGGCTACGGCGGCGGCATCATCCCGCGCTTCTCCGAAGTCGCGAGCCATGTTCCCGGAGTCCAAGGAGTTCCACACGCTGCGCGTGCAGCCGCCGGCGGGCAACCACTACACCACCAAGCTGCTGCGCCAGCTGTCGAACTCCTGGAACAAGTGGGGCTCGGGCCTGATCGCCTTCCACGGCCAGACCGGCAACATCATGTTCATCGGCTCGACCAGCGAGAACACGCAGCATTTCTTCGACGAGATCAACGAGTACGGCTTCGACCTCGGCGGCGCGGGCCCCTGCGTGCGCACCGCCATGTCCTGCGTCGGCGCGGCGCGCTGCGAGCAGTCCTGCGCCAACGAGCACCGCATCCACCGCACGCTGGTCAACAACTTCATCGACGACATGCACCGCCCGGCGCTGCCCTACAAGTTCAAGTTCAAGGTCTCGGGCTGCCCGAACGACTGCATGAACTCGATCCAGCGCGCCGACTTCGCCGTGATCGGCACCTGGCGCGACGACATGCAGGTCGACCAGAAGGAGCGTCAAGGAATACGTCGAGGGCCACGGCCGCAAGTACACGATCGACAACGTGATCGCGCGCTGCCCGACCAAGGCGCTTTCGCTCAACGACGACGACACGCTCGAGGTCGACAACAAGAGCTGCGTGCGCTGCATGCACTGCATCAACGTCATGACCAAGGCGCTCAAGCCCGGCAAGGACCGCGGCATCACGCTGCTGATCGGCGGCAAGCGCACGCTCAAGATCGGCGACACCATGGGCACGGTGATCGTGCCGTTCATGAAGATGGACACCGACGAGGACTACGAGAAGCTGCGCGAGCTCGCCGCCACGGTGATCGATTTCTGGGCCGAGAACGGCCTGGAGCACGAGCGCTGCGGCGAGATGATCGAGCGCATCGGCCTGGCGAACTTCCTGGAAGGCATCGGCGTAGAGGTCGATCCGAACATGATCACGCACCCGCGCACCAGCTCCTACGTGCGCCTGGACGACTGGGACCAGGAAGCGCAGAAGTGGATCGACCGCCACAAGCAGCCGGCGGCCTGAGTCCGGAACCGAGGAGATCGCAGTGGCACAAGCACAGGTGGTGGAAAAGAAGCAGATGCGCACGCCGATCGAGAGCGGGTGCCCGGACGGCATGCAGTACATGCATCCGCTGATGGTCAAGAACTTCGGCAACTGGAAGTACCACGACCGGCCGCGCCCGGGCGTGCTGCACCACGTCGCCTACTCGGGCGACGAGATCTGGACGGTGCGCGTCGGCACGCAGCGCCAGCTCGGGCCCTACGAGATCAACCTGCTGTGCGACATCGTCGACAAGTACGGCGAAGGCCACGTGCGCTTCACCATCCGCTCCAACCTGGAGGTGATGGTCTCCAAGTGGGAGAAGGTCGGCCCGCTGATCCAGGCCTTCAACGACGCGGGCTACCCGGTGGGCGGCACCGGCAACTCGGTGACCATGATCTCGCACACGCAGGGGTGGCTGCACTGCGACATCCCGGGGACGGATGCCTCGGGCGTGGTGAAGTCCCTGATGGACGAGCTCTACGAGGAGTTCATCAAGGAGGAGATGCCCAACCGCGTGCACATCACCACCTCGTGCTGCCAGATCAACTGCGGCGGCCAGGGCGACATCGCCATCAACGTGCAGCACACCAAGCCGCCCAAGATCAACCACGACCTGGTGGCCAACGTCTGCGAGCGTCCCTCGGTGGTGGCGCGCTGCCCGGTGGCGGCGATCCGCCCGGCGATCGTCAACGGCAAGCCCTCGCTCGAGGTGGACGAGAAGAAATGCATCTGCTGCGGCGCCTGCTATCCGCCGTGCCCGCCGATGCAGATCAACGACCCGGAGCACTCCAAGCTCGCCATCTGGGTGGGCGGCAAGAACTCCAACGCGCGCTCCAAGCCCATGTTCCAGAAGCTGGTGGCGGCCGGCCTGCCCAACAATCCGCCGCGCTGGCCCGAGGTCGCCGCGGTGGTGAAGAAGATCCTGTACACGTACAAGAAGGACGCGCGCGACTGGGAGCGCGTCGGCGACTGGGTGGAGCGCATCGGCTGGCCGAGGTTCTTCGAGCTGACCGGGCTGCCGTTCACCAAGTTCCACATCGACAACTGGCGCGGCGCGCGGAACAGCCTCAACGCCTCGGCGCACATCCGCTTCTAGAGCGCGCGGCGGCACATGAAATTCGGCATCCTGGTGAACGAAGGGCCCTACACGCACGAGGCCTCGGACACGGCCTACCAGTTCGTCAAGGCCGCGCTGGCGAAGGGGCACGAGATCTATCGCGTGTTCTTCTATCACGACGGCGTGAACAACGGCACGCGGCTCACCGTGCCGCCGCAGGACGACCGCAACGTCGTCAAGCGCTGGAGCGAGCTCGCCGCGCAGCACAAGCTCGACCTGGTGCTGTGCATCGCCGCCGCGCAGCGCCGCGGACTGATGGACGCGGCCGAGGCCAAGCGCAACGGCAAGGACGCGGACAATCTCGCACCGGGATTCCGCATTTCGGGCCTGGGACAACTCATCGAGGCGGGTATTCAGGCCGACCGGCTGGTGGTGTTCGGTGACTGAGGAAAACGCAGGCGGCGTCGCCAAGAGGTTCCTGTACGTGAACCGCAGGGCGCCCTACGGCTCCATCTACGCGCTCGAGTCGCTCGAAGTGGTGCTGATCGGCGCCGCGTTCGAGCAGGACGTGAGCCTCGCGTTCCTGGGCGACGGCGTGTACCAGTTGACCAAGGGTCAGGACACCAAGGGGCTGGAAGTGAAGAACTTCTCGCCGACGTACCGCGCCCTGGAAGACTACGACGTCACCAAGCTCTACGTGGAGAAGGAGGCGCTCGAGGCGCGCGGGCTGCGCGAGGCCGACCTGGTGGTGCCGGTCGAGGTGGTGAGCGCCGAGCGCATGGCCGAAATCATGGAAGCGCAGGACGTGATCCTGAGCTTCTGAGGACGACAGACATGCTGCATACCGTCAACAAATCGCCGTTCGAGCACAAGGCCCTGGAAGCCTGCCTGAAGTTCGCCCGCCAGGGCAGCGCGGTGCTGCTGATCGAGGATGGCGTGTACGCGGCGGCGAAGGACACGGCCGTCTCCAGGCAGGTGCAGGAGGCTCTGAAGAGCGTGTCGATTTACGCGCTCAAGCCCGACGTCGAGGCGCGAGGCATGCAGAACCGGGTGATGGACGGCGTTCGCCTGGTGGACTACGGGGGGTTCGTGGACCTCGTGGCGGAGCACAACGCCGTGCAATCCTGGCTTTGACCCCTAGAGGAAGAAACGATATGCCCATCGAAGTGAGCGGCAAGACCATCGAAACCGACGAGGAAGGCTATCTCGCCAACCGCACCGACTGGAACGAGGACGTGGCGAAGGAAATGGCGCGCGTCGACAGCTGCGAGCTGAGCGAGAGCCACTGGGAAGTGCTCAATTTCCTGCGCGAGTATTACGAGGAGTACCAGATCGCCCCGGCGGTGCGCGTGCTGACCAAGGCCATCGGCAAGAAGCTCGGCGCGGACAAGGGCAACAGCAAGTACCTGTACGAGCTGTTCCCGTACGGCCCCGCCAAGCAGGCCTGCAAGTACGCGGGGCTGCCCAAGCCGACCGGCTGCGTGTAGGTCGCGGAGCGGACCGATGTCCGCGCTGACCGTCCTCTTCGCGCTGCTCTTCTACGCCGCCACCGCCACGCTCGTCGGCGGCGTGGCCTGGAAGTGCTGGGTGTACGCGCGCACGCCGCAGCCGCTGAAGATCCCGATCCCGCCGGCGCCGACCACGCGCCGCGGCGTCGTGCTGCGCATGCTCCTCGAGGTCACGCTGTTCCGCAGCCTGTTCCGCTCCAACAAGTGGATCTGGCTGTTCGGCTGGCTGTTCCACGTCGCGCTGCTGCGCGGTGCTGCTGCGCCACCTGCGCTATTTCACCGAGCCGGTCTGGGCCTGGGTGGCCCTCATCCAGCCCTTCGGCATCTACGCCGGCTTCGCCATGCTCGCCGGGCTCGCGGGGCTCTGGGCGCGGCGCTTCCTGGTCGATCGCGTGCGCTACATCAGCAGCCCCTCCGATCACCTGATGCTCGCGCTGCTCGCGGCCATCGCGGCGAGCGGCCTGGCCATGAAGTACGTCGCGCACACCGACATCGTCGCGCTGAAGGCGTTCTTCCTCGGCCTGATGGCGTTCGACTGGCAGCCGCTGCCCGCCGACCCGGTGCTGCTCGTGCACCTCGCGCTGGTCGCGGCGCTGATGATCGTGTTTCCCCTGAGCAAGCTGCTGCACGCGCCGGGGGTGTTCTTCAGCCCGAGCCTCAACCAGGTGGACGACGCGCGCGAGCGGCGGCACGCGGCTGGCTGGTCGACCCAGATCGTGCACGTCAACCGGGCGCGCGGAGGCTGAATGGCCGCATTCGAGACGCCGCCGCTGGGCGAGTATCCGGTGATCCCGCCGGTGCGCGAAGGCGCCATGGCGCACAGCAAGCCGTACGTGGCCAAGCCCGACCTGCAGAAGCCGCTCGGCTTTCCCGGCGAGCTGGTGCCGGACTGGGAAAAGGTCGCGGTCACCAAGCTCGGCGAGCTGGTGTCGCAGTCGCGCGCGCTGCAGGTGTTCCTCGATTCGTGCGTCAAGTGCGGCGCCTGCACCGACAAGTGCCACTACTATCTCGGCACCGGCGATCCCAAGAACATGCCGGTGGCGCGCCAGGACCTGCTGCGCTCGGTCTATCGGCGCTACTACACCTTCGCCGGCAAGCATTTCCCGAAGCTGGTGGGCGCGCGCGACATGACCAAGGAAGTGCTGGACGACTGGTACAGCTACTTCCACCAGTGCTCGCAGTGCCGGCGCTGCTCGGTGTTCTGCCCCTACGGCATCGATACCGCCGAGATCTCGATGGCGGCGCGCGACATCATGGACACCGTGGGCCTGGGCCAGAAGTACTCCAACGAGATCATCGGCAAGGTGCACAAGATCGGCAACAACCTCGGCCTGCCCGGGCCGGCGCTGCGCAACACGCTCGACGGCCTGGAAGAGGACGTGAAGGAGGCGACCGGGGTGGACGTCCGGTTCCCGCTCGACGAGAAGGGCGCCGAGGTGCTGCTGGTCACGCCGAGCGCCGACTTCTTCGCCGAGCCGCATATCGACGGGCTGATCGGCTACGCCAAGGTGTTCCACGCCGCCGGCATCTCCTGGACGCTGTCTTCGCACGCCTCCGAGGCGGCGAACTTCTCGCTCTTCATCGGCAACCACGACAACCTGCAGAAGGTGGCCGAGCGCATCCGCGAGGCGGCGCTCGATCTCGGCGTGAAGCGCCTCGTGGTGGGCGAGTGCGGCCATGCCTGGCGCGTCGCCTACAGCTTCTGGAACACGCTCATCGGCCCGTTCGACTTCCTCGACCCGCGCTACCCGGCGCCGCAGCACATCTGCGAGGTGACCTACGACCTCATCCAGCCGCGGCGCCCTCACGCTCGACAAGAGCGCCAACGACGACAAGGTGGTGACCTTCCACGATTCCTGCAACGTGTCGCGCGGCTCGCGCATGGGCGACGTGCCGGGCGGGCAGTTCCTCGATCCCGCGCGAGATCATCCGCGCCTGCGTCAACAAGTTCGTCGACATGGCGCCCGAGACCATCGGCGAGGCCACCTTCTGCTGCGGCGGCGGCGGCGGGCTGCTCACCGACGACCTGCTCGAGCTGCGCGTCAAGGGCGCGCTGCCGCGCATGCAGGCGCTGCAGCAGGTGGTCGACGAGCACGGCGTCAACTACATGGCCGCGATCTGCGCCATCTGCAAGAGCCAGTTCACCAAGGTGCTGCCCTACTACAAGCACCCCATGGACATGATCGGCAGCGTGCACGGCCTGGTGAGCAACGCCATCGTATTGAACCGGAGATAGCCATGTCAGCGCCAGTGAAAAGCGGGCACACCTTCCGCAAGTTCAAGGACGGCGACCACGAGTGGGGTTCGTTCCAGGAGCAGATCTTCTCCGGCGACGAGACCGACAAGTGCCCGACCTACGTGCACAAGACGCCGCCCTGCCAGGCGAGCTGCCCCTCGGGCGAGGACATCCGCGGCTGGCTCAACATCGTGCGCGGGGTGGAGAAGGCCCCCAAGGGCACGAGCATGCAGGAATACGCGTTCCGCCGCTCGACCGACGCCAATCCGTTTCCCTCGATGATGGGACGCGTGTGCCCGGCGCCGTGCCAGACGGGCTGCAACCGCAACAAGGTGGAGGACACCGTCGGCATCAACGCGGTCGAGCAGTACATCGGCGACTACGCGCTGGAGCAGAACTTCGCGTTCCAGGCCGGGCCCGAGACCGGCAAGCGCGTCGCGATCGTGGGCGGCGGCCCGGCGGGACTGTCCGCGGCCTACCAGCTGCGCCGCAAGGGCCACGCCGTGACGCTGTTCGACGATCACGCCGAGCTGGGCGGCATGGCGAAGTACGGCGTGCCGGGCTACCGCCTGCCGCGCAAGCACCTGGACGGCGAGATCGGACGCATCACCGCCATGGGCGTCGAAGTGCGGCTCAACACGCGCATCGGCAAGGACGTCCAGCTGAAGGACCTGGAGCGGGACTTCGACGCGGTGCTGCTCGCGCTCGGCTGCAAGGCGGGACGCGCTCTGCCGGTGCCCGGCGCCGATGCGCCCAACTGCATCAGCGGGGTCGCGTTCCTCGAGGCCTTCAACCAGGGGCGGCTGAAGACGGTCTCCGGCCGCGTGGTGGTGGTCGGCGGCGGCGATACCTCGGTCGACGTGGTGTCGGTGGCGCGGCGCCTGGGCTACGTAGAGGACATGAAGGAGACCGAGCGCCCGGAGTTCGTGGTGATGGGCCACGCCGCGCACGACGTCTCCACGCTGGCCGCGCGCCAGGGCGCCGACGTCATGCTCACCTCGATGCAGCCGATCGAGGAGATGAACGCCGCCAAGCACGAGATCGAGGACGCGCAACGCGAGGGCGTGAAGATCCGCGGCAACCTGCTGCCCGTGAAGGTGCTGCTCGACGAGCGCAGCGGGCGCGCGAAGGCGCTGCGCGTGGTCGAGGTCGAGTGGGTCAAGGGCAAGCCGGTGGAGAAGCCGGGCACCGAGATGGACCTCGAGGCCGACCTCATCGTCTCCGCCATCGGGCAGACGGGCGACCTCACCGGCATGGAGGAGCTCGACAACGGCAAGGGCCTGATCGCGGCCGACAAGTTCTACCAGCTGCCCAATCGCCAGGGCGTGTTCGCCTGCGGCGACATCATCCGGCCGCACCTGCTCACCACGGTCATCGGCCAGGGATCGATCGCGGCCGACAGCATCGACCGCTACCTGGGCAAGAAGGACATGGCGAAGCGGCCGAAGGTCGACGTGCACCATTTCAACCTGCTCGACAAGCTGCGCGAGGTGAACCTCGAGCCCGGGAAATACGAGTCCTCCGAGGCCAATGGTCCGCGCCTTATCGACCAGGGATTGCGCGGCACCTCCGAACACCGGCAAGGGGGTGGGCGGCTTCGCCGTCCACAATTACGAGGACCGCAGCGCCGCGGAGGTGTGCAAGTCCGAGGAGCTGTTCCTCGGCCATTTCCCGTACCAGGAGCGCATCAAGCGCACCGAGATCGGGCCTTCCGCCGAGGAGGTGCTGGGGCACTTCGCCGAGCGCATGGTGGGCCTCACCGACAAGCAGGCGGTGGACGAGGCCAAGCGCTGCATGAGCTGCGGCATGTGCTTCGAGTGCGACAACTGCGTCATCTACTGCCCGCAGACCGCGGTCAAGCGCACGCCCAAGGCGGAGGCGACGATGGGCCGCTACGTCTATACCGACTACGACCTGTGCATCGGCTGCCACATCTGCGCCGACGTCTGCCCCACCGGCTACATCAAGATGGGCCTGGGCGAGCACTGAGCGACGGCATGATGCGCATCGCCGCCGGAATCATTGCCGCCGTGCTGACGATCGCGGCGCACGCCGATGCGCCCAAGTTCAAGATCGAGCGTGGCGAGGCCTGCGTGGCGCCGACCGGCGAGATGCGCCGCGACCACATGAAGATGCTGCTGCACCAGCGCGACCGCACCATGCGCCAGGGGCTGCGCGAGCCGCGCTTCAGCCTGAAGAACTGCGTCGACTGCCACGCCAGCCGCGAGACCGGCAGCGTGCTCGGCAAGGACGGCTTCTGCTCGAGCTGCCATGAATACGCCGCGGTGAGCATCGACTGCTTCGAGTGCCATACGCCGCTGCAGCAGAAGCGGGCCGCGGCCAGGCCATGAATCCGGACCGCCGCCAGTTCCTGGGTTGGGGCGCCGCCGCCGCCGCGGGCGCCGCCCTCGCGCCGGGCTTCAGGCTGATCGAGCTCGCGCAGGCGCGCTCGCCGCAGGAGGCCGCCTCCAAGCTGCAGCGCTGGGGGCTGCTGATCGACATCACGAAGTGCGGCGGATTGCGATGCCTGCGTCACCGCCTGCCACGAGGAAAACGGCGTCGCCGGCAACGGCCGCCCCGAGACCGACGCGCAGTGGATCCGCAAGGTGAGCCTGCGCGACAAGCGCACCGGCTACGCGCAGACGCTGCCGCTGATGTGCCAGCACTGCGAGCACCCGCCGTGCGTGGACGTGTGCCCGACCGGCGCCTCGTTCAAGCGCGACGACGGCATCGTGCTGGTCGACAAGCACACCTGCATCGGCTGCCGCTACTGCGTCATGGCCTGCCCGTACGGCGCGCGCTCCTTCGTGCACGAGGCGGTGAGCGGCCAGAAGGCGGACGTGCCGCGCGGCAAGGGCACGGTGGAGGCCTGCACGCTGTGCGTGCACCGCGTGGACCGCGGCGAGACCCCGGCCTGCGTGGAGGCGTGCAACAAGGACGGCGGCAAGGCCATGGCGTTCGGCGACCTGAACGACGCGGCGTCGGAAATCCACCGGCGGCTGAAGCGCGAGCCCTCGAGCCAGATCCGCGCCGACCTCGCGCTCAACACCGGCGTGCGCTACCAGGGCCTGTAGGGCATGGCGCGCACCCACTACAGCGAAATCGAAGGCCGCAGCCCGGCTTCTACGCGCTGCTCGGCATGCTCGGCGCCCTGGTCCTCGCCGGCCTCGGCGCCACCTGGTACATGGAGCACCACGGACACTACGTCACCGGCATGAGCAACCGGATCGTGTGGGGCATGCCGCATGTGTTCGCGATCTTCCTGATCGTCGCCGCCTCGGGCGTGCTCAACGTCGCCTCGATCGCCTCGGTGTTCGGCCGGGAGCTGTACAAGCCGCTCGCCCGGCTCTCCGGGCTGCTCGCCATCACGCTGCTCGCCGGCGGACTCGCGGTGCTGGTGCTCGATCTGGGGCGGCCGGAGCGGCTGATCGTGGCCATGACCCACTACAACTTCAAGTCGATCTTCGCCTGGAATATCTTCCTCTATACCGGCTTCTACGCGATCGTGGCGGTCTACCTGTGGACGATGTTCGAGCGGCGCATGAACGACTACAGCAAGCCGGCGGGCCTGTTCGCGTTCGTCTGGCGCCTGGTCCTCACCACCGGCACCGGCTCGATCTTCGGCTTCCTGGTGGCGCGCGAGCCCTACGACAGCGCGCTGCTCGCGCCGATGTTCATCATCATGTCGTTCTCCTTCGGCCTGGCGATCTTCGTCCTGGTGCTGATGGCGGCTTGCCGCTGGACCGGCCGCCCGTTGGGCGACGTGGTGCTGAAGCGGCTCAGGAACCTGCTCGGCGTGTTCGTCGCGGCGGTGCTGTATTTCGTCGCGGTCCAGCACCTCACCAACCTCTACATCGCGCGCCGGCACGACGTCGAGAACTTCTTCCTCTGGGATGGCGGCATCTACACGGCGCTGTTCTGGCTCGGGCAGGTGCTGATCGGCGGCGTCCTGCCTCTCGCGCTGTTGTTCGGGACCGCATCGCGCCGCGCCCTCGCGGCGGCGGCGGTGTGCGTGATCGCGGGCGGCTTCGCGCAGCTCTATGTCCTCATCATCGGCGGCCAGGCCTACCCGCAGCTGATGTTCCCGGAGAAGGAAGTCGCGAGCAGCTTCTTCGACGGCGTGGTCGCGGCCTACGCGCCGAGCCTGCCGGAAGTGGCGCTCGGCGTGGGCGGCGTGGCGCTGGCGCTGGCGCTCACCGCCGTGGCGCTCAAGGTACTGCCGTTCCTGCCGAAGAGCCTCGCGGATGGCGACGTCGGTGGCAGCACAGCATGAACCGCCTGTTCGTCTCCGCCGCGCACAAGTCCTCGGGCAAGACCACGGTGTGCATCGGCCTGTGCGCGGCGCTGCGCGCGCGCGGCGAGGTGGTGCAGCCCTTCAAGAAGGGGCCGGATTACATCGATCCGCTCTGGCTGGGGCTGGCGGCCGGGCGGCCCTGCTACAACCTCGACGCCTATCTGATGGGCGCGGACGAGATTCGCGCCCAGGTCGCGCGCAGCATGCGCGGGGCCACGCTCGGCATCATCGAAGGCAACAAGGGCCTGTACGACGGGCTCGACCTCCACGGCAGCAACAGCAACGCCGCGATGGCCGCGCTGCTCGGCACGCCCGTGGTGCTGGTGATCGACGCGCGCGGCATGACGCGCGGCATCGCGCCGCTCATCCTCGGCTACCAGGCGTTCGACCCGAACATCCGCATCGCCGGCGTGATCCTGAACCAGCTCGGGGGCTCGCGCCACGAGGCCAAGCTGCGCGCGGTGATCCAGCATTACACCGGCGTGCCGGTGCTCGGCGCCGTGCAGCACGACGAGCGCATCGACGATCGTCGAGCGCCACCTGGGCCTGGTGCCGAGCAACGAGGCCGAGGCGGCGCGCAGCCGCATCGACGAGATCGCCGCGCACATCGCCGCGCAGGTCGATCTCGACCAGTTGCTGGCGATCTCCCGGCAGGCGGCGCCGCTGCAGGGCGGCGAGCCGGCGCCGGACGCGGCCGGCGGCCCGCCGGTGCGCATCGGCATCGCGCGCGATGCCGCGTTCGGCTTCTACTATCCGGGCGACCTCGACGCCTTGCGCTCGGCGGGCGCGGAGCTGGTGAGCTTCGATGCCCTGCATGCCGAGCACCTGCCGAAGGTCGACGGCCTGTTCATCGGCGGCGGATTTCCGGAAACGCACATGGAGGCGCTCGCCGCGAACACGAGCCTGCGCCGCGAGCTGCACGATGCGATCGAAGGCGGCCTGCCGGCCTACGCCGAATGCGGCGGGCTGATGTATCTCGCGCGCGGCATCGAGTGGAACGGGCGCGCGCGCCGATGGTCGGCGTGATTCCCGCGGACATCGTCATGCACAGCCGGCCCGTCGGGCGCGGCTACGTGCACCTGCGCGAGACCGGCCGCGGTCCGTGGCCGCGCGCCGCAGGCGCCGCTCATCCACGCGCATGAATTCCACTACTCGAGCGTGGAGAACCTCGCGCCGGACGTCGGAGTTCGCCTACGAGGTGGAGCGCGGCCACGGCATCGACGGCCGGCACGACGGCATCGTGCACAAGAACCTGCTGGCGTCGTACGCGCACCTGCGCGACGTCGCCGGCAACCCGTGGGCGCGGCGCTTCGTCGATTTCGTGAGGAGCTGCAATCATGTTGCGGGTTGATGGCGAGGGCTACCTGGTCGATCCGGCGGATTGGAACGAGCAGGTCGCCGAGGAGCTGGCGCGCCAGGAGCGCATCGTTCTGACCGAAGAGCACTGGGCGGTGATCCGGTTCATGCGCGAGTACTACGAGCAGCACCACATCGCGCCGGATGCCCGCCATGTCATGAAGCACTTGGCCGAGTTCAAGGGCGCGGGCAAGGCAGGACGCAACGACCTGTTCGTGCTCTTCCCCTACGGCTACGTCAAGCAGGCCTGCAAGATCGCCGGCATGCGCAAGCCGCGGGCCTGGAGCACCGGCTGATGATCACCGTTACGCCGCAGGCCGCGGAGCAGATCGCCAAGTCGGTGCAGCAGGCCAGCGCGGGCGAAGTCTGCCTGCGCCTGGCTGCGCGCCTGGACGACAAGGGCGTGCTCGAGTACGGCATGGGCTTCGACGACAAGGCCGACGGCGACACGCAGGTTGCTGCCAGCGGCATCACGCTGCTGGTCTCGCCCGGCAGCGTAGAGCTGCTGACCGGCGCCACGCTGGATTACGTGGAGATCAATCCCGGCGAGTGGCGCTTCATCTTCATCAACCCGAACGACCCGTCGCACAAGGCGCCGAAGGAGATTCGCTAGGGCGGGTTGAGCCCTCAGCTCAAGCAAAGTCGACAAACTTGCTGAACGGCATCTCGCGCAAGCGCTTGCCCGTGACGGCGAAGATCGCAGCGGCCAGGGCCGGCGCCGCCGGGGGCACGGGCGGCTCTCCCACGCCGCGGACGCGCGGCGCGTTCTCCAGCCCGCGCACGACGATTTTCGGGCACTGGTCCAGGCGCATGCCCGGGTGCGACGGGAAGTTGGTCTGCTGCGCCATGCCGTCGGCGTAGGTGATCTCGCAGTTCATCGCATGCCCCAGGCCCCAGACCACCGCGCCCTTGACGTGGTTGTCGAAGTTCACCGGGTCAAGGACACGGCCCACGTCCACCGCGACGAAGACGTTGTCGATGCGAATGCCTTTGTCCGTCCTGGTGACCTCCACGACCTCCGCCACCGGCACCCCGAAGCTTTCGACAAAGGCCAGCCCGCGCCCGCGGTTGGGCTCCAGCTTCGCGCCCCAGTTCGACATCTGGCCCACCGCTTCCAGCACCTTGCGCGAGACCTCGTGATTGCACAGGCGCAGCCGCTCCTGCAGCGGGTCGGCGCCGGCGGCATGGATGAGCTCGTCGAGCAAGGCGTTGGCGAAGAAGCCCTGCGAGGAAGCGCCCACCGAGCGCCAGGAACTCGTGGGCGCGAGCTCCGGCACCTTGTAGGCACGCATGCGGAAGTTCGGAATGGCGAACGGCTGGTTCCAGGCGCCGGCAGCGATCTGGCCGTCCGCGCCAGGCGGCCGGGACTGACCCAGGCGCGACGACTGCGAGGCCGATGAGCTGACGGTGGCCACCTGCAGGTCGTAGGTGTCGACCTTGCCGTCCTTGACCACCCCCTTGCCGCGCGCCATGCCGATCTGGCGCGGGAAGTCATGCGCGAAGTCCTCCTCGCGCGAGTAGGTCAGCTTGACCGGCGTGCCGGGCATCTGCCTGGCGATCTCAGCGCACAGCGTGACGTTCTCGAACTCCAGCCGATGGCCGAAGCTGCCACCGGCGTACTGCTGGTGAAAGCGCACCTGCTCGGGCTTGTGGCCGGTGACGGCCGCCACCTTCTGCTGCGCGAAGCGGGGCATCTGGTGGGCGACCCACACGTCCACGCCGTCCGGGCCGACCTTGACGATGGCGTTCAGCGGCTCCAGCGGCTGATGCGCCACGTACGGGGCCCGGTACTCGGCCTCGATGACCTGGCCTTGCGCCAGCGCCTGCTCGACGTTGCCGTCGTGGCGCCATTCCTTGTCCAGCCGCTCTGGCGTGAAGCTGGAGGCGACCGCGGACCAGTGCCCCGCCATCTCGGCCGGATACGGCGCCGGCCCCCATTCGCACTCGACTGGCCTTGACGGCCTGGAAGGCGCGCCAGGTGTTGTCGGCCACCGCCGCCACGCCGTTGGTGACGGGGACGATCCGCTTCACGCCGCGCAGGGTCTTGGCCCGCGCGTCGTCGTAGCGGTTGAGCTTGCCGCCCTGGCGGGGGTTCACCTTCACGGCGGCGTGCACCATGCCGTCCATCGAGAGGTCGATGCCGTAGCTCAACGTGCCGGTGGACTTGGCCACGATGTCCAGGCGCTGCATGGGCTTGCCGATCAGGCGCCATTGCGAAGGCTCGCGCAGCGTCACCTTGCTGACCGGCTCCAGCGTCGCCGCGAGCTCGGCCAATTCGGTGTACTTGAGTTCCTTGCCATCGGGCAGCTGCACCGCGCCGCGGGCCGTCCTGAGCTGCGCCACGGGCACGCCGGTCTTCTTCGACGCGGCCAGCTTGAGCGTCTCACGCGCGACTGCACCGGCCTCGCGCAGCTTGTCGAAGCTGTCCGGAACGGTCGACGAGCCGCCCGTGACCATGACGCCCATGAGCTTGAACAAGCCGCCCATCGCGCCGCGCATCGCTTCGGCCTGAAAGCCCGTGTCGTGCGAAAGGAAGGGCACCTGCTCATCGGCTAGGGCCCGGTTGTAGTAGGCCGGCGCCGGCACGCCCGGATCGATGCGGAACTGGCCGAACTCGAGGTCCAGCTCCTCGGCGAGGAGCAGGGCCTGAACCGAGTAGGCGCCCTGTCCCAGGTCGATATGCGGGGTGATGAGGGTCACCGCGTTCTGGTCGATCCTGACCCAAGGGCTGAGGGCGGCCTCGCCGGGCTTGAGTCCGTCGCGCAGCGGATTGGCATGCGGTTTTCGAACCTGGTAGACGCCGAACACGACCCCGCCTGCGATGGCGGCAGAGCCGATGAGGAAGGCTCGACGCGTAATGGTGGCGGCGCGGCCCATGCTCAGGCTCCCTTCAGGGTCTTGGCGGCGGTCTTGACCGCCTCGCGAATGCGCGGATAGGTGCCGCAGCGGCACAGGTTGGCGCCCATCGCCTCGTCGATCCGGGCGTCCGTGGGAACGTTGGGAACGCCAGCCAGGAAGGCGGCCGCCGTCATCATCTGGCCGGACTGGCAATAGCCGCATTGCGCGACCTGATGCTCGATCCACGCCTTCTGCACCGCGTGCAGCGCCTCGGGCTGCCCCAGGCCTTCGATGGTCACGACAGGTGCCGTCACCGCGCTTGCCGGCATGGAGCACGAGCGGACGGCCGTGCCTCCAATGTGCACGGTGCAGGCACCGCAGTAGCCGATGCCACAACCGTATTTGGGGCCGGTGATGTGCAACTCGTCCCGCAGCACCCATAGCAAGGGCATCTCGGGCTCGACGTTCACCTCGTGGTCACGTCCATTCACGTTCAGCTTCATCGGAGGCTCCTCGCCAGGAGTGAGCAGAGCGGCTGGAAAGTGTACGCCTGCCAGTGCGCGGCGCTAGACGTCGCCGCGACGCGGCGTTAGTCTGGTTCGCGGTATGGCGGAGCCCACTTCCCCGAAGCAGGCGCAGTCCCAGGCAGTGCGCCTTGCGCGCAAGACCCAGTCGCTCGACATCCTGTATGCGATCGCCACCAGCCTCAACCAGCCCGGCAACCTCGAGCAGCTGCTCGACGGCTTTCTCGACACCTTCATCGAGCTGGTGGACGCGCGCGCGGCGAGCGTGCGCCTCGCCACCGGCGACGGCGGCACCCGGCTGATCGCGAGCCGCGGCCTCGCCCCGGAGGTGGCCGAGCGCGACCGGCTGATGCCGGCGGGCAGCTGCCCGTGCGCCTTGGCCGCGCGCGAAGGCGGGCTGCGCATCCAGCGCGGCACCGCGCCCTGCGCGGCGCTCGTCGGACGCCCGATGCTCGAGCGCGACTGCACGGAGTTCGTGGCGGTCCCGGCGCAGTACCAGGACCGCATCCTCGGCGTCTACAACCTGTTCCTCGACCGGCCGCTGGCGGCCATGGGCGAGGACATGCCCGATCTGCTGATCAGCGTGGGCCGCCACCTCGGCCTCGCCATCGAGAAAGCGCGCCTGGAGAGCGAGGCGCGCCGCCTCGCCATCCTGGAGGAGCGCAACCTCATCGGCAACGAGCTGCACGATTCCCTGGCGCAGTCGCTGATCGGCATGCGCCTGCAGTTGAAGCTGCTCGGCGAGTCCCTGGCGCGCAAGGACTTCGGCGGCGCCCAGTACGAGGTGAGCCGTCTGCGCCGCGCGATGACGCAGGCGAACGAGGACCTGCGCGAACTGCTGACCAATTACCGGCTGAAGATCGACGACGGCGGGCTGGTGCCGACGATCGCCAACCTGGTCGAGCGCTTCGGCCGGGAGACCGGCATCGAGGTGTTCTTCCAGAACGAATGCCGCTCGCTCGCGCTCACGCCGGCCCAGGAGATCCAGGTGTTCTTCATCATCCAGGAGGCGCTCACCAACATCCGCAAGCACAGCGGCGCGCACAACGTGCGCATCCTGCTCAACAACGAGGACGACTTGTACACCGTGCTGATCGAGGACGACGGCCTGGGCATGGCCGACAGCGCCGAGGGTTTGCCGGGCGAGCACGCGGGCCTGGCCATCATGCGCGAGCGCACCGAGCGGCTGCAGGGCCAGATCGTGATCGAGAGCGAGCCCGGCGAGGGCACGCGCATCGTGCTGATGTTCAACGCGCCGCCGCCTGGCGCGCCGGCCACCGCCGCGCGCGGCTGACATGCGGGTGCTGCTGATCGACGACCACGCCCTGGTGCGCAAGGGCATCGAGGAGCTGCTGCAGAGCCGCGGCGTGCAGGTGGTGGCCGCGGTCGGCTCGGGCGAGGAAGGCGTGCGCCGCGCGCGCGAGCTGCCCGCCGACCTGATCCTGCTCGACGTGAAGATGCCGGGCATGAACGGCATCGAGACCCTGAAGCAGCTGCGCGCGAGCGGCGTCGAGCGCACCGGTGGTGATGCTCACCATGAGCCGCGAGGATGCCGACCTGAGCGCCGCGCTGCGCGCCGGCGCGCAGGGCTACCTGCTGAAGGACATCGAGCCGGAGGAGCTGGTGCCCGCGCTCGAGGCGGCGCTGCAGGGCAACAACGTCGTCGCGCGCGAGCTGGTCGGATCGCTGGCGCGCCTCGTGCGCGGCGATGCCGGCCCGCAGCCGGCGCCGCGCGCGCACGGCGGCGCCTTTCGCCGAGCTCACGCCGCGCGAGCTGGAGATCCTGGAGTGCATCGCCGACGGCTCCAGCAACAAGATGATCGCGCGCGACCTGCAGATCACCGACGGCACCGTCAAGCTGCACGTCAAGGCGATCCTGCGCAAGCTCGGCCTGCGCTCGCGCGTGGAGGCGGCGGTGAGCGCAGTCGAGCATGGCCTGGGCAGGGGGAAGAACAAGGCCGGTACGCCGCCCGGCGCCTGATTGACGTAGATCAATCAGGCCGCATGCGCCGCCGCGACAATGCGTGAACGGTGACGCGGCCATGAATCTGCCCGCAATGGAAGGCGCACGCACGGTGCTCGATTCGGTCAAGGCGCCCGATGCGCGCAGGGCGGCGCGCGAGTTCGTCGCGCAGGCGGGCCGCGACGCCGCATTCCAGCTCGAGTCCTGCGTGCACTGCGGCCAGTGCGCCGACGCCTGCCATTTCCACCTGGTCACCGGCGATCCGCGCCATACGCCGATCTACAAGCTGCGGCCGATGCTCAAGGCGTACCAGCGTGAGGCGGCCCCCTTTGCGTCGCGTGAAGAAGGCGCTTGGCCTCGCGCCGCCCGAGGTCACGGCCGAGGAGCTGCACGAGTGGTCCGAGCTGCTCTACGACTCCTGCAACCTGTGCGGCCGCTGCACGCTGGCGTGCCCCATGGGCATCGACATCGCGAGCCTGGTGCGGCGCGCGCGCGAAGGCATGTCGGCGGGAGGCTTCGCGCCGGCCGATATGTACACGGCGGCGGAGCGGGCGATCGACACCGGCAGCCCCATCGGCGTGCGCTGGCCGGCGCTCAAGCGGCAGATCGAGCTGCAGGAGCAGGAGACCGGGTTGCACGTGCCGGTCGACGCGGAGGGCGCCGAATACATGGTCGTGCTGAGCTCGATCGAGATCATGGCGTTTCCCGAGGCCATCGGCGCCATGGCGCGGATCTTCCGGCAGGCGGGCGCGTCGTGGACCATCCCCAGCGCCGGCTTCGAGGCGACCAACATCGGCGTGCAGATCGGCTCGCGCGACGTGGCGGCGCAGCTGGTGTCGCGCATCGTCGGCGCGGCCGAGCGGCTGAAGGTGAAATGCGTCATCAGCCCGAGTGCGGCCACGCCTACTCGGCGCTGCGCTGGGAAGGCCCCAATCTCCTCGGCCGGCGCTATGGCTTCGAGGTGGTGCAGATCGCCGAGCTGCTCGACCGGTTCGTGCGCGAGGGCCGCTTGCGCCTGCGCGGCAAGGACGCGCGCCGCCTGACGTTTCACGACCCCTGCCAGCTCGTGCGGCGCGGCGGGCTGACCGAGGCGCCGCGCCGGCTGATGGGCGGGGTGAGCGCGAATCTCGGTGGAGATGCCCGGCTCCGGCGCGGCGAGCTTCTGCTGCGGCGGGGGCGGCGGCGTCAGCGCGATCCACCGCGCCGAAGGCCTGCGCTTCGCGGCGTTCGAGATGCAAGAAGCAGCAGATCGAAGCCACCGGCGCCGAGGCGCTGGTCACCGCGTGCGGCAACTGCCGCAATGTGCTGGAAGAGGCGATCGAGCACTACGGCATGACGCTGCCGGTGCTCGGCCTGACCGAGCTGGTGGCGCAGTACCTGGACCGAATGACGGCCGTTGACCTCTTGCAGTTCGCCCGGGGGCCGGCGCTGTGGGCCTCGCTCGCCGTGCTGCTCGCGGGCAGCCTCTGGCGCATCGCCGGCATCCTGCGGCTCGGGGCCAAGCCGGATCTTTCCGAGCCGCGCAGCACGCGGCTCTTCGCCGGCGCGATGCGCGGCATCTTCGCGCGCATGGTGCCGCGGGTGGAGTTCCGGCTACGCAAGAAGCTCAGCTTCTGGAACGGCTACGTGTATCACGTGGGCCTGGCCGTGATCGTCTTCGGCTACCTGCCGCACATCCACTTCGTCGAACGCCTGACCGGCGTCGGCTGGCCGCCGCTGCCGGAGCCGGTGTTGTTCGTCTTCGTCGGCCTCACCTTCGTGTCGCTGTTCATCGCGCTCGTGGAGCGCCTCACCGACCCGGTGCGCCGCCTGCTGTCCAGCTTCGACGATTACTTCAGCTGGGCCGTCGTCCTGCTGCCGCTCGCCACCGGCATGATCGCGATCCACCAGTCCTACGCGCCCGGCGCCGCCCCCGTGCCGCCGCTCGATCCGCTGCCGCTCGCGATCCACCTGCTGAGCGTGGAGCTGCTGTTCGTGTGGCTGCCTTTCGGCAAGCTGGCGCACGCGTTCCTGGTGTTCGCATCGCGCGGCGTCACGGGGGCCGCGCTGGCGCGCAAAGGCGCCGCCTTGTGATCAGGACTGCAGCGGGTTGACGAACAATTGGCGTGCGCGGCACCCCGTGCTCGAGCAGCTGGAACTCGGCTGCGCTCGCCCACGGCGCGGGCCCCGCGACGTAGACATCGCATTCGCCCGGCTGCGGATGGTCCTGCAGCACCTGCCGCAGCACGGCCTCGTCCTCCGCAAGGGCGCCCTTCGCCGTCAACGGGGTGTAGCGGAAGTCGTCCAGGGCATCGCTCCAGGCGCGGCACAGGTTGTCCAGGTAGTGGCCGCCCGCGCCGGAGGCGATCCAGATGAGGTGCAGCGTCTCGGCCGCATCGAGCGCCATCGCGTGCTCGATCAGGCTCTTGATCGGCGCGAACCCGGAATCCGCCGCGATGAAGACGAGCGGGCGATGCGATTCCTCGTTCAGCACGAATTCTCCGCGCGGCCCCGTCGACGCGCACCGCTGTCCACGCCTTTCAGGGCGCCGAACACGCGCTCGGCGAAGGCGTCGCCGGCGCGCCGCCGCACGTGGAACTGCAGGTTGCGGTCGTCGCAGGGGCAGCTCGCCACGGGAAGGGACGCGCTGACTGCCGTCGGGCGAGCGCGAGCGACACCGATTGTCCGGCGAGAAAGCGCAGCCGGTTGCTGCGCGGCGTCTGCAGGTGCAGCAGCCGCACGTCGTCGCCGAGCGGGCTCACGGACTTCACCCTGGCGTCGATGGTCTGCAGCGGCATGTCCGCCGCACCGTGCGCCTCGCGCGCCTCGATGACGAGGTCGGCGACCGCGGTGTTGCAGCACATGAGCACCACCCCGGCGCTCTTCTCGGCGCGCGGTCAGGACGTAATCGGAATGGCGCGTCTTCTGCACCTGGCCCGACACGATCCTGGCCTTGCATTTGCCGCAGCTGCCGATGCTGCAGCCGTAGTCGAGCGACAGCCCCGCGCGCAGCGCCGCCTCCAGCAGGCTGTCGTTGCCGTCGACGAAGAACTCGCGGCCGCTCGGCTTGACTTGTACGTGCGCGGTCATGATCCTCAGAAAACTCTCCTGTGCCAGCAGCGGCGGCCCGGCCTGCGCGGCGGCCTCCAGGCGCTGCTGCAGCCAGGCGAGCAGTCGGCCGCCGCGGCATCGCCTGGCTCGCGCAGCTTCGCCTGCAGCTGCTCCACGATCGCGCGGTAGTGCTCGAGCTGCGCCTGGGCCTGCGCCCGCTCCATGCTCAGTTCGGTCAGGCGCGCGACCAGGACCTCGGAGCTGGGCAGCAGGCGCTCGCGCATGCGCCGCGCGAAGGCGGCGTCCTTGATCGCCTCGAGGCGCTCCAGGCCGGAGTTGTCCTCCAGCCTGGCCTGCGGATAGGCGCGCAGCAGATCCTCGGCCGACGACCATGCCCTCGAACGCGGCCAGCTCGCCGCTCCGGATCTTGCTCTGCAGCGCGCCGCGCCTGACGCCGACCAGGCGCGCCGCACGCTGCAGTGTAAGAAGCCGGGGCATGCACCTTCCCGTTTGAATCTATCATAGCGAACAGCCCGCGCGTCGCCGCGCGCCCGGTACGCCATGGACTTCCTGCCGATCTTTCTCGATGTGCGCGAACAGCCCTGCCTGGTGGTGGGCGGCGGCGAGGTGGCCGCGCGCAAGTGCGCGCTGCTGCTGCGCGCCGGCGCGCGCGTGACGGTGCTCGCGCCGGAACTGGCGCGGCCTTCGACGCCGATCTCGCCGGCGGCCCGCATCACGCACCGCGCGGCGCATTTCCGCGACGCGGACCTGGACGGGTTCGCGGTGGCGATCGCCGCCACCAGCGACGATGCCGTGAACCGCGCGGTCGCCGCCGCCGCCAGAGCGCGGCGCATCCCGGTGAACGTGGTCGACCAGCCTGCGCTGTGCTCGTTCATCCTGCCCTCCATCATCGAGCGCGCGCCGCTCATCGTGGCGGTATCCAGCGGCGGCGCCTCGCCGGTGCTGGCGCGGCTGCTGCGCGCGCGCCTGGAGAGCCTCATCCCGGCGGGCTACGGGCGCCTGGCCGCGCTGGCGGGGGCGTTCCGCGACCGCGTCAAGGCGCGCTTCAAGCCGCCGGAGCGGCGGCGCTTCTGGGAACGCGTGCTGCAGGGGCCGATCGCCGAGCTGGTGTTCAGCGGCCGCGACGCCGAGGCGCGCGCGGCCCTGCAGGCAGCGCTCGAGGACCACGCGCCTCACGTTCAGCGGCGGCGAGGTGTCCCTGGTCGGCGCCGGCCCGGGCGATCCGGACCTGCTCACCTTCCGCGCGCTGCGCCTCATGCAGCAGGCCGACGTGGTGGTGTACGACCGGCTGGTGTCGCAGCCGATCCTCGATCTGGTGCGGCTCGAGGCCGAGCGCATCTACGCCGGCAAGGAGCGCGCGAAGCACGCGCTGCCGCAGGAGGACATCAATCACCTGCTGGTGCGCCTGGCGCGGGAAGGCAAGCGCGTGGTGCGCCTGAAGGGCGGCGATCCGTTCATCTTCGGGCGCGGCGGCGAGGAGATCGACACGCTCGCCGCCGAAGGCATCCCCTTCCAGGTGGTGCCCGGCATCACGGCGGCGGCGGGCTGCGCGTCCTACGCCGGCATTCCGCTCACGCACCGCGATTTCGCGCAGTCGGTGGTGTTCGTCACCGGCCACCTGCAGGACGGCAGCATGGACCTGAACTGGCGCGGCGCTCGCGCAGCCGCGCCAGACCATCGTGTTCTACATGGGACTGGTCGGCATCGAGATCCTGTGCCGCGAGCTCATCGCGCACGGCCTGCCGGCCGCGCACGCCGGCCGCGCTCGTCCAGCCGGGCACGACGCCGCAGCAGCGCGTGCTGACGGGCACCCTGCGAGACGCTGCCGGACATCGTGCGCCGGAGCGACGTCAAGGCGCCTACGCTGATCATCATCGGCGAGGTGGTCACGCTGCGCGAGCGTCTGAAATGGTTCGAGCCCGCGGCGTGAGAGCAGGGATGACGCAGGAATTCATCGCGGCAGGCAAGGCAGGCGAGCCGCGGCCCGGAACGATGAAGCGCGTCGACCTGCGCGGCCGGCGCATCCTGCTCGCCAACGTGGACGGGCGCTTCTGTGCCGTGGACGATACCTGCACGCACGAAGACGCTTCGCTCTCGACGGGCGTGCTCAAGGGCGAGCTGGTCAAGTGCCCGCTGCACGGCAGCCGCTTCAACGTCTGCACCGGCAAGGTGCTGGAAGAGCCGGCGGAGGAAAATCTCAGGACCTATCCGGTGCGGCTGGAAGGCGAGCGCATCCTGGTCGGCTTGCCCGAAGCGGGGCGACGCCATGAGCGCCGATCCCGCCTGATGCACTCGATCCTCAAGCGCATCGCCACCGGACCCGAGCTGAGCAAGGACATCTCGCGCGAAGAGGCGCGCGCCGGCATGCGCCTGGTGCTCGACGGACAGGTCGATCCGGTGCAGGCCGGGGTATTTCTCATCGCGCTGCGCATGAAGCGCGAGACCGACGACGAAAACCTCGGCATGCTCGACGCGATCCGCGACGCGACGCGCCGGGCCACCGCGCCGGTGGACGAGGTGCTCGACATCGGCGACCCCTACGACGGCTACAACCGCACGCTGCCGGCCGCGCCTTTCCTGCCGCCGGTGCTCGCCGCCTGCGGCGTCGCGGCGGTCTCGCACGGCGTAGAGAGCATGGGGCCCAAGTACGGCGTCACGCACCGGCAGGTGTTGCGCGCCGCCGGCGTGCCGGTGGATCTCGCGCCGGAGGAAGCCGCCGCGCGCCTGGGCGACCCCGCGCATCGGCTGGGCCTACGTGGATCAGAAGGCGTTCTGCCCGAAGCTCTACGCGCTTGCCGCGTTGCGCACGCTCATCGTCAAGCGGCCCGCCATCACCACCGCCGAAGTGCTGGCCGGGCCCGTGCGCGGCCGGCTGAAGACCCACCTGGTCACCGGTTACGTGCACAAGCCCTATCCGCGCATCTACGCGATGCTCGCGCGCCACGCCGGCTTCGACTCCGCGCTCATCGTGCGCGGCGTCGAGGGCGGCGTGATTCCCGTGCTCTCGCCAGACCGGCAAGGTGTTCCACTATCACGGCGGCGGCGAGGAGACCTCCACGGAGTTCAAGCCGGCCGAGCTGGGCATCGAGCAGTCGGTGCGCGCGCCGCGCATTCCCGGCGCGAGCGACGAGGGCGAGAGCGACAGCGCCGCTCGATGCCGCCGCCGTGGCGAAAGCGGCCGCCGCGGCCGGCATGGCGGCGCTCGCTGGCGCAGCCCGGCGCGACGCGCGACAGCCTGGTCTATGGCGCCGCGCTGTGCCTGTGGCATCTCGGGCGCCACGGCAACCTGAGAAGCGCCGCCGACGCCGTGCGCGGCGTGCTCGATCGCGGCAAGGCACTGGAGCATCTGCGATGAACGAAGCCAATCCCGCGCAACTCGTCCCCTACGTCACCGGCGGCGCGTTCGCGCTCGCCTTCATCTTCGGCGCCGTGGGCAACAAGACCAACTTCTGCACCATGGGCGCGGTGTCCGACTGGGTCAACATGGGCGACACGAATCGCATGCGCATGTGGCTGCTGGCCATCGCGGTGGCGCTGCTCGGCTCGAGCGCGCTGCAGCTCGCCGGCGTGGTGGACCTCTCCAAGTCGATCTACCCGGGCCCCAACTTCACCTGGCTTTCCTACATCGTCGGCGGGTTCCTGTTCGGCGTCGGCATGACGCTCGGCTCGGGCTGCGGCTCGAAGACCCTGATCCGCATCGGCGGCGGCAACCTCAAGTCGCTGGTGGTCTACGTGTTCCTCGGCATCGCGGCGTACATGACGCTGCGGGGCCTGTTCGGCGCGTTCCGCGTCGGCGTGCTGGAGAAGGCCTCGATCACGTTTGCCTCGGGGCAGGACCTGCCCTCGCTCCTCGCGCCGGTACCGGCATGGCCAAGGCGACCTGACGGCGATCCTCGCCGCCGCTGATCGGCGGCGCGCTGGCCGCCTACGCCTACGCCGAGCAAGGAGTTCCGCTCGAACTTCGACTACACGCTGGGCGGCGTGGTGACCGGCCTCGTGGTGGTCGGCGGCTGGTACGTGAGCGGCGTCGTCGGCCACGTCGCCGAGGACCCGAAGACGCTGCAGGAGGCCTTCGTCGCCACCAACACCGGGCGCATGGAGTCGTTCTCCTTCGTCTCGCCGCTCGCCTATCACGCTCGAGTACCTGATGTTCTGGACCGACAAGTCGAAGATCGTCACCTACGGCATCGCCTCCGCCGCTGGGCGTGATCGCCGGCTCGGCCGCCTACGCGCTCGCCACGCGCACGTTCCGCTGGGAGGGCTTTCGCGACGCCGAGGACACGGCGAACCACGTCGTCGGCGGGATCCTGATGGGCTTCGGCGGCATCACGGCGCTGGGCTGCACCATCGGGCAGGCGATCACCGGCATCTCCACGCTCGCCCTCGGATCGTTCCTCACCTTCGCGGCGATCGTCGCCGGCTCGGCGCTCACCATGAAATACCAGTACTGGCGGATGACATGAAACCCACCCTGCTCTGTCCTTTGCCTCGCGCTCCTGCCGCTCGCCGCCTCGGCCGAGGGCACCCACTCGATCAAGCTGCTCACGCCCGAGACCGCGCTCAAGGCGGCGCAGGCGGCGCTGAAGAAGTGCCGCGACAACGGCTTCCAGGCCACCGTGGCGGTGGTGGACCGCATGGGCGTGACGCAGGTGCTGCTGCGCGACCGCTTCGCCGGCCCGCACACCGTGGAGATGGCGCGCGCCAAGGCCTATACCGCGGTGAGCTTCCGCACCAATACCACGGCGCTCGCCGAGGCGACGCAGGCGGGCCGCCCGCAGAGCGGCATCCGCCAGCCTGCCGGGCGTGGCCGCGCGTGGGCGGCGGGCTGATGATCGAGGCCGGCGGCGGCGCTCCTTGGCGCCATCGGCGTCTCCGGCGCGCCGGGCGGCAAGGAAGACGACGCCTGCGCCGCGGCGGGGATCGCCGCGATCCGCGACGACCTCGAATTCTGAGCCGGGGTCGCGGTAAAATCCGGGCCTTCCCGGATTTCCTTCCTTCAACACGCGAGAACACGATGGACAAGGCCCTGCTATCCAAGACCGCGGCGGCGATGGTCGCGCGCGGCAAAGGCGTGCTCGCCGCGGACGAGTCGAGCGGCACCTGCGAAAAGCGCTTCAAGTCGGTGGGCGTCGAGTGCACCGAGGAGAACGCGGCGCACCTACCGCGGGCTGCTGTTCACCACGCCCGGGCGTCGGAGCAGTACATCTCCGGCGTGATCCTGTTCGACGAGACGCTGCGCCAGAAGACCAACGACGGCGTGCTGTTCCCCGATTACCTCGCGAGGAAGGGCATCCTGCCCGGCATCAAGGTGGACAAGGGCGCGATGGACCTCGCGCTTTGCCCCGGCGAGAAGGTGACCGAGGGCCTGGACGGCCTGCGGCCGCGCCTCGCGGAGTACTTCAAGCTCGGCGCGCGCTTCGCCAAGTGGCGCGCGGTGATCACCATCGGCGCGGGAATCCCGAGCCATGCGTGCCTCTACGCCAACGCGCATGCGCTCGCGCGCTACGCCGCGCTTTGCCAGGAGGCGTCGATCGTGCCGATGATCGAGCCCGAGGTGCTGCTGGACGGCGACCACACGGTCGAGCGCTGCGAGGAAGTGACCGAAGCCGCGCTGCGCGCCACTTACGCGGCGATGGCGGCGCACAACGTCTCGGTCGAGCACCTGATCCTGAAGACCAGCATGGTGGTGTCGGGCAAGGACTGCCCGCGCCAGGCGCCGGTGGACGAAGTCGCCGAGCGCACCATCCGCGTGCTCAAGCGCACCGTGCCCGCGGCGCAGCCGGGCATCGTGTTCCTCTCCGGCGGCCAGACCGACGTGGCCGCCACGGCGCACCTCAATGCCATGGCGGCGATGAAGGGCCTGCCCTGGCCGCTCACGTTCTCGTACTCGCGCGCGCTGCAGAATCCCGGCGCTCAAGACCTGGCGCGGCGCAGGCGTCGAACGCCGCCGCCGCGCAGAAGGCCTTCCACCACCGCGCGCACATGAACGGCCTCGCGGCGCAGGGCAAGTGGAAGCCCGAGCTGGAAAAGCAGGCCGCCTAGAAAATCGGGGTCAGAGCCCGATTCTTTGCATGAACGGCGCTGCCCATTTTGACTGACGATCCAGCCTGAAGAGCCTCCCCCGCCTCGGCCGGGGCAAGGTGCGCGACATCTACGGCGTCGGCGACGACAAGATGCTGATCGTCGTGAGCGACCGGCTCTCGGCCTTCGACGTGATCCTGCCCGACCCCATCCCGGAGAAGGGGCGGGTGCTCAACGAAATGGCGAACTTCTGGTTCGGCAAGCTCGGCCACATCGTTCCCAACCAGCTCACCGGCGTCGATCCGGAGAGCGTGGTGAAGGGCGAAGACGAAAAGGCGCAGGTCAAGGGCCGCTCGGTGGTGGTGAAGAAGCTGAAGCCCCTGCCCATCGAGGCGGTGGTGCGCGGCTACATCATCGGCTCGGGCTGGAAGGACTACCAGAAGACCGGCAAGGATCTGCGGCATCGAGCTGCCCAAGGGCCTGCAGCAGGCGCAAAAGCTCCCGCAGCCCATCTTCACGCCGGCCACCAAGGCCGAGTCGGGGCACGACGAGAACATCTCCTTCGAGGAAGTGGTCAAGCTCATCGGCAAGGAGCTGGCCGAGAAGGTGCGCGACATCTCGATCCGCCTGTACCAGGAAGCCTCCGACTACGCGGCGGACCAAGGGCATCATCATCGCCGACACCAAGTTCGAGTTCGGCACCGACGCCAGGGGCAATCTCGTGCTCATCGACGAAGTGCTGACGGCGGATTCCTCGCGCTTCTGGCCGGCGGACTCCTACCAGGTCGGCATCAGCCCGCCCTCGTTCGACAAGCAGTACGTGCGCGACTACCTCGAGACGCTGGACTGGGACAAGACGCCGCCGGCGCCCAAGCTTCCGGCCGAGGTGATCGCGAAAACTTCGCAGAAGTACCGCGAGGCGCTCGAGCGCCTGACCGGGAGGAAGCTCGCATGATCGGCATCGTGATGGGGTCCACGTCGGACTGGGAGACCATGAAGGCGGCGGCGAAGATGCTGGAGGACTTCGGCGTGGCCTACGAGGCGAAGGCGATGTCGGCGCACCGCACGCCGCGCGAGGTGGCCGCGTGGGCCGAAGGCGCGGCCGCGCGCGGCATGAAGGCGATCATCGCGGCGGCGGGCGGCGCGGCGCACCTGGCGGGGGTTGTCGCCGCGCATACGACCGTGCCCGTGCTCGGCGTGCCGATGCCCTCCAAGCACCTGCAAGGCCTCGATTCGCTTCTTTCCACCGTGCAGATGCCGAAAGGCGTTCCGGTGGCGACCTTCGCCATCGGCGAGGCGGGCGCGGCGAACGCGGCGCTCTTCGCGGTCGCGATCCTTGCCGTGACGGACAAGGCGATGGCGAAGAAGCTGCACGAGTTCCGCGCCAGGCAGACCGAAGCGGTCCTGAAAGCCGCGCCGCTCAAGCTGTGAGCCCCGAGGTCCGGCGCGCCGCGGAGATCCTGAAGCGCGGCGGGCTGGTCGCGTTTCCCACCGAAACCGTCTATGGCCTCGGCGCGGATGCGTCGAGCAAGGACGCGGTCGCGCGCCTGTATGCCGCGAAGCGCCGGCCGGCGGACCATCCGGTGATCGTGCACTTCGCCGAGCGCGCAGGCCGCCTTCGAATGGGCGAGGGACGTACCGCAGGCGGCGAAGACGCTCGCGGCGAAGTTCTGGCCCGGTCCGCTCACGATGATCCTCAAGCGCTCGCGCAAGGCCGGCGACTTCGTCACCGGCCGCCAGGACACCGTGGGCCTTCGCGTTCCCGCGCATCCGGTCGCGCACGCGATGCTGGCTGCCTTCGGCGGCGGTGTCGCGGCGCCTTCCGCGAACCGCTTCGGGCTGGTCTCACCCACCACCGCAGCGCACGTGCGCGAGGACCTGGGCAGGGACGTCGAGCTGGTGCTCGATGGCGGACCGAGCGAGGTGGGGATCGAGTCCACCATCGTGGATCTCCGAGGCCCGCAACCGGTGTTGCTTCGCCCGGGCGTCATTTCGGCGGCGATGCTCGAGGCGGTGCTCGGCGTGCGCCGGTCGCTGCGAAACAGGAGGATTCGCCGCGCCACTCGGGCGGCCTCGAGCGCCACTACGCGCCCAAGACTCCGGCACAGCTCGTTCCCACCCACCAGCTCGACCAGCAGATCGCGCGGCTGAAGGACAAGGTCGCGGTGCTCGCCTTCTCGCGCCCCGATGAGCGGGTGGACTTCTGGCTGCGCATGCCGCGCGAGCCCGCGGCCTACGCGCGAAGCTCTATGCAGCGCTGCGCGAACTGGACAGCGCGCACTGTGAGATGATCCTCATCGAAGCGCCGCCCGAGACCCCGGAATGGGCCGGAGTCAGGGACCGGCTGGTGCGTGCGACGGGATGAAACGTCTGCTGATCCTGCTGCTGTGCGTGCAGATCGCGGGCTGCGCCAACAGCGCGGCCACGCTCTCCACGAGCACCGCCGCAGCGAGCTCCGTGGCGGCGGGAACCACCGCGGTCGGCGCGCAGGTCACGGCGGCGGGCAGCGGCGCCGGCGGCGATCGCGCTTTTTGCGCTGGCGGCGGCCATGATCAGCGCGAGCAGCGAATCGGCGCGCCGGCACGACGACCTACAACGCGAATCCTTTCGCCGCAATCGACGCCGTCGTCCTCGCGCGCCGCCGGAGCTCGACGTCAACCGCCGCGTGCACGAGCAGGATTGCACCAAGCCGATCCTGGACTGGTCGGCAAACCTGAAATGCCGCTAGTCGAAGGGCTTGCGCACTGAGATGAACCGTCTCTTCCGTGCGCTCCTACGCCTGGCCCTGCTGTGGCCGGTCGTCCTGGCGCCCCTTGCCGCGGCCGCGCAGGACGTGCAGCGCCAGCGCGCCCCCGTCGTCATCGCCAACCGCACGATCATCGAGCTGCGCGGCCCGATCGCGGGCTACTCGGCGCAGGAGCGCGCCAGCGGCGCGATGCAGCGCATCGAGGGAGTGCTGCAGACGGAACAGAAGCTGGACATCACCTTCGAGGACGCCGACGGCGGCACGCGGCTGCTGGTCGCCGGCAAGCACGCGTTCTTCGTCACCAGGATCGACATCGACGAGACGGCGGGCGAGACCACGCAGGTCGTGGCGCGCGAGGCCGCCAGGCGCCTGGAGCGCGCCATGCTGGAGTGGAGCGAGCAGCACTCGCCGCGCTACCTGGCGAGCGCCGCGGGGTTCGCCGTCGCGGCGACGCTGCTCTATGCCGCGATGCTCTGGCTGCTCTACCGCGCGAGCCGCTGGGCCGGCCTGCGGGTGGCGAAGGCGGCCGAAGCGCGCGCGCGCAAGCTCAACGTGAGCGGCGTGAGCCGCCTGGCGAGCTACGCCGTGACGCTGCTCGCCTGGCTGCTCGGCATCGCGCTCACCACGGCATGGCTCGCTTTCGTGCTGGAGCGCTTCCCCTACACGCGCGCGTGGGGCGAGCGGCTGACGTTCAACCTGCTCGACGTGGCGACGCAGGTGCTGATGGCGATCGTCGGCGCGGCGCCCGGCCTCGTCGTGGTGGCGATCATTTTCGTCGTCACCAAGGCGGTGATCGGCATCAGCCGCGCGTTCTTCGACCGCGTCGAGTCCGGCCAGCTCCAGGTCAGCTGGCTGGGCGAAGACACGGTGCGGCCGACCCGGCGCATCGTCGCCTTCATCGCGTGGATGTTCGCCCTGGCGATGGCCTATCCCTACCTGCCGGGCGCCAATACCGACGCCTTCAAGGGCCTGTCGGTGCTCGTCGGCCTGATGGTGTCGCTCGGCGGCGCGAGCGTCATCGGCCAGGCCTTCAGCGGCCTGATCCTGATGTATTCGCGGGTGTTCCGGCGCGGCGACTACGTGCGCATCGGGGACAACGAAGGCACCGTGGTCGAGCTCGGCATGTTCACCACCCACCTGCGCACGGGCTTGGGCGAGGAGATCACGCTGTCCAATTCAAGCGTCATGGCGGCGACGACGAAGAACTACTCGCGCTCGGTGCCCGGCACCGGCTACGTCGTCGATACCGTGGTGACGATCGGCTACGCCGCGCCCTGGCGGCAGGTGGAGGCGATGCTGCTGGAGGCGGCGCGGCGCACGGACGACATCGCGCACCAGCCCGCGCCCTACGTGAGGCAGACCGCGCTTGCGGACTATTACGTCGAGTACCGGCTGGTCGCGTACACGCCGCTGGAGCGCCCCGTACAGCGGGCGGAGGTACTGCACCGCCTGCATGCCAGCATCCAGGACGTGTTCAACGAGTACGGCGTGCAGATCATGTCCCCGCACTACGTGCTGGATCCGAAAGAGCCGCAGGTTGTGCCGAAGGCGAACTGGTTCGCGCCGCCGGCGCAGGCGCCGAAGGAGAAGTAGGTTATGCCCCCGTTTGACTGAACGCGATGCTCGAAGCCCGCCCGACCTGCGAACACTGCAACAAGGCCCTGCCGCCGAACTCGCTCGAAGAAGAGCATTCCGCCGGAGAAACGGTAGTGCGCCGGCAATCATGAAACGCAAGCAGGTATCCGACACCTGGGAGCGCGGGAGCCCCTATGAGCGGTACGCGGGACGGTGGAGTCGCCAGGTTGCGCCGCCGTTTCTCTCCTGGCTGGGCATCGCTGCCGGCCGGAGGTGGCTCGACGTGGGGTGCGGCACGGGAGCGCTGTGCGCGGCGATTCTGGACCACTGCTCGCCCGCCTCGGTGGTCGGCGTCGAGCCGTCGGAGGGATTCCTCAAGACCGCGAGGGACAATCTCGGCGAGCGGGTGGCGCTACACCAGGGCAGTGCGACGGCAATCCCCCTCGGCGACGAGTCGGTCGATGTCATGGTATCGGGACTGGTATTGAATTTCGTTCCGGATCAGCCTGCGGCCCTCGCCGAGATGATGCGTGTGACCGGGAAGGGAGGTGCGATCGCGGCGTACGTCTGGGATTACGCGGGGAAGATGGAGCTGATGCGGTACTTCTGGGACGCGGCGGTCGAGCTCGATGCGAACGCCGCGAGGCTGGACGAAGGCCCCCGTTTCCCGCTGTGCCGCCCGGAGGCGCTCCAGAAGCTCTTCGCCGGCGCCGGCCTGAAGGGCGTCGAGGTGAAGCCCATCGACGTACCGACGCGGTTTACGAGTTTCGACGACTATTGGCAGCCTTTCCTCGGCGGCCAGGGTCCCGCTCCTGCCTATGCCATGTCGCTTGATGAGACCGCGCGAGCGCGCCTGCGCGATCGCTTGCGCCAGCAACTTCCCACAGCGGCAAATGGGTCGATCTCATTGGTTGCGCGCGCCTGGGCAGTTCGCGCGGGCCGATAGCCGACGACCAAGGGAAGCAATTGCGATGAATAGCGGCATCGGCAATTCGATCGCGAACCTGCTGCAGATCCTGGCCGTCTGCTGCATGATCCTGATCTTTTCGGTGATCCTGCACAAAGGATATGCGGATATCTCGGCCCTTGCGCACAAGCATTCCAGTGAGGAGTTCTGGTTGGCCTTGGCACGGTACCTCCTGCGAAATCTCGGTGGTGGATAGACGTTAGGCCAAGGCAAGCGATCAGGCTAGATAGCGCAGCGACAGCAGGACATCCGTGCCGACCCATTCGTTGGCGTACCGCTAACCGCGGACACGGCTGTCGCCCCACCGGCGAGGCGGGATCGTCTATGCTCCGCCCGCGAGAACCTGATGGCCAAAATCCAGTCGAATGGCTGAGCATTGATGCGCATTGCCTTTGCAGCGGTGGATCGCCTGCTGTCGCGGTTCTCGCGCTGGCAGATTGTGGTGATCGCGTCGTGCGCCGTCGCGACTATCGGCGCCTTGGACTACGCGACGGGCTACGAGGTGTCGATATCCGTCTTCTACCTCGTGCCCGTGGCGGTAGCGTCCTGGTACGCTGGCCGCGGCGCAAGCGTAGGCATCGCCACGCTTGCGTGCATCAGCTGGTTCGCCGCCGATGTTGGCGCGGGTCATCCGTACGAACTTCTAGCCATCCCTTTCTGGAACGCGCTCATTCGACTCGGGTTCTTTCTCGTCAACGGGCTGCTAGTGGTGGCGCTCCGGGACAGCCTTCTCCACCAACGCCAGCTTGCGCGGACCGACGCTCTGACCGCCTTGTTCAGCCGCCGCGCCTTCGAAGAACGCCTGGCGCACGACCTCGAGCTTTCGCGTCGGAGCAAGAGCCCGCTGACTCTCGCATATGTCGACCTGGACGACTTCAAGGCCCTGAACGACAGGCGCGGCCACGTCGTCGGGGACCAGGCATTGCGCGCGACCGCGCTCGCGCTGAAGCGCGGGACGCGCCAGGCGGACACCGTGGCCCGGCTCGGCGGCGACGAGTTTGCGCTGGTGCTCCCCGACACTGGGCGCCGCGGGGCCGAGGAATTGGTGGCAAAGCTGAGGCACGACCTAGGGCAAGCTCTCGGGTCCGTGGCCCCAGGGCTCACCTGCAGCATTGGCGTGGTCACTTTCCAGGCTGCCGCGCCGCGGCTGGAGGAGGCTGTGCGTGCAGCGGACGAATTGATGTATCAGGCGAAGCGCGACGGGAAGAACAAGGTCGCCTTCAACGTCGTTGCGGAGGGTGCGCGTGAAGCCGTCTCTCCCCGCGCCGCCGGGGACCTTGGGTAGCATCCGGCGCCGACGATGACCGAAGAAACCACAAAGGAGCGGCGCGAGCACGAGCTCACGATGCACGTATTTTCAATTTCCGCCGCAATGGTCGGCGTATGCCTCACCGCGATCGGAATTCTCCGCTTGGTTGCAGCCCAGACCCAGGTGCAAACCCTGGGTGACGAGTTCCTGGCTGCGGATGCCGTTCTCTTCTGCCTCTGTTGCGTTCTCTCCTTCTGGTCGTTCAAGACCGGACAGGCGAAGCTGCGCCCGAGGCTGCGGATACTCGTCGATGTCCTGTTCATGGTCGCGCTCGTCGTGATGGTCTGCGTCTGCGCCATCATTGCCTATGCGCTTGTCTAGCGCGTTACGCACAGTCTGCGGGAGGGCGATGTGACTCGATTTCTCATTGCAGTACTGTTCGCCACGCTGACGCCGGAGGCGCGATTGGCCGCGGCGGCGGAGTGCGACAAGTCCTTTCGCGACATCTACACCGTCGCCTCGCCCGCCGTGGTCACTGTGTCGACGCGCTCTGTAGATCCATATCGCGTCGTCAGACGAATGCGTCGCGGCGCCGGATCCGGATTCATCGTTGCGCCGGACGGCCTGATCGTGACGAACTCCCATGTGGTGTACGGCGCACAGGTGCTGTCGGTGACGCTCGACGACGGGACTGTCCGCCCGGGTCGCGTTGTTGGGCAGGACCCGATCTTCGATATCGCCGTCATCCAGATACCCACCGAAAATGGCGAGCGCCTTCCATTGATCGAGTTCGGCGACTCCGATGCGGCGCGGGTCGGCGACGAGGTCGTGGCGATCGGCAATCCCCTCGGTCTCGAGCAGACGCTCACGCGCGGCGTGATTTCTGCGCTCAATCGCCTGCTGCCGGAAAAACCGCTGTCCCTTTCCCGGACCATGATCCAGACGGATGCGCCGATCAATCCGGGGAACTCCGGCGGCCCGCTGCTCGACCGTTGCGGAAAGGTGATCGGCATGACGACGGAGCTGATCGCGGAGGCCCAGGGGATAGGATTCGCGATACCCGCCAACCTGATTCGCGCCGCTGTCCCGGTGCTCATCGAGCGCGGGCGCATTGCGCGTCCGTGGCCCGGCTTCCATGGGCAACTGGTGGACAAGCGAATCAACCGCATCCTGAACCTCCCCGTGGTGGCCGGGCTGCTGGTGGAGGTGATCGAACCTCAAAGTCCCGCCGAAAAGGCCGGCTTGCGCGGCGGCGAACACGAAATCGCCGTCGATGGAACCGAGTTGCTCTGGGGGGGCGACATCGTCACCCGCATCAACGGAACGCGCATCGATACGCCGGAGCGCCTGGGCGACGCGATGGGTGCGCTGCGCATCGGACAGCACTTGGTGCTGGAAGTCTTCCGCGCGGGCCGCACGGTAAGGATCGAATACGACCTCCCTGAGCGGCCCGTGCTCCCCGGCGATCTGCAGGAAGGCGCGCGCCTTCTACAGTGAACGTCATGCGCTCACGCCTGCTGCGCCCCCGCTTTCCCATCCTGCACCACGAATGACGCCAGCGTATTGCACGCCGCCTCTCTTGACTGCACCGACTCCATCGCGCGCAAGTCCACGCGCATCTTCCCGGGCGCAACCTCCACCCGCGCATAGCCGCGGTAGCGGCTGTCCATCAGCTTCATGTGCGGGTTGTCGGGCAGGTACTGGTTCAGCCGCTCCTGCGGCCAGGCCTGCGAGGTGATCGAAGTTCCTACGAACTCGCTCGCCACCACCGGCGATTTCGGATCGTCGAAGTCGAGCTTCAGGTCCGCGACGTTGAAGGAATGCACGTCGCCCCCAAGCACCACCGGGTTGGCGATGCGCTCTTTCGCCAGATATTCGAGCAGCCGCTGCCGCGCTGCCGGATAGCCGTCCCATCCATCCGTCCACGCGCGCCGTCCCGGCCCGGGCTTCTGGTCGAACTGGGCCATGGTGGTCTGCTGCGCGATGAGGTTCCAGCGCGTGCGCGACTCGGACAGGGAGTTCGCCAGCCACTTCTCCTGCGAGCGTCCGAGCATCGTCCGGTTCGGGTTGAACAGGCTTTCGCACTTCTCGATGTCCACCGTGTTGGAGCCGCCCGTGCGCTTCGGCCGCGGGCAGGCCTGCCAGGAGCGGTATTGCCGATCATCCAGCGTGTAGAAGCGCGCGAGCTGCCCCCAGCCCACCTGGGTATGGATGCGCATGTCCGGCCCCTTGGGTTTCATGCGTTCGGGCAAGGGCATGTGTTCGTAGTAGGCCTGGTAGGCCGCAGCCCTCCTCAGGAGGAACTGCTCCCTCGGCATGCCGTCCTCGGGGCGGTCGTCCGCGTAGTCGTTATCCACCTCATGGTCGTCCCAGGTGACGATCCACGGGCAGGCGGCATGGGAAGCCTGCAGATCGGGATCCGACTTGTAGAGCGCGTAGCGCTGGCGGTACTCCTCCAGCGTGTAAGGCTCGGGAGCCTCGTGCGAGCGCACGTGATCCTTGCCCCAGGAGGACTCGTAGATGTAATCGCCGAGGAACGCCACCAGGTCCGGGGCGTCGGCGGCGATGTGCCGGTGCGCGCCGTAGTAGCCCTGCTCGTACTGCTGGCAGGAGGCGAAGGCGAAGCGCAGCTTCGCCACTTCTGCATCCAGCCGCGGCGCGGTGCGCGTGCGCGCCACAGGAGTCACCGCATCGCCCGCCATGAACCGGTACCAGTACCAGCGGTCGGGCTCGAGGCCTTTCGGCTCCACGCGCACCGAGTGCGCCCACTGCGGCTCGGCCACTGCGCCGCCCGAAGCGACGATGGTCCGCATCGCCTCGTCCGATGCGATCTCCCAGCGCACCGGGTAGGCGACTGGATCGAGTCCGCCCACGAGCCGCGTCCACAGCACCATGCCTCCCGGATGCGGATAGCCCGAGGCGACACCGAGGGCGAACGGATCGCGCGCGAAGCGCGCGGGCGCCTGCGCGCAGGACGGCAGTACAGGTGAAACAGCACGCCGCGGCGAGGGCCTGCAGGAACCTTCGGCGATCGGTCATACGCATAGAATAGCGGGACTTTGTGACGGAGACGGCGATGATTCATTTCGTGGTGCACGAGGAAGGCGACGGCGTCGGCGTGGTGGTCGTCGAGGGCGTGAAGAACGGCCAGGAGCTCAACGGCTGGATCATGGACGACGACAAGGACGTGAAGGTCGTCGCGCAAAGCGACATCCCGATCGGCCACAAGCTCGCCCTGAAGGACTACAAGACCGGCGACACCGTGATCAAGTACGGCGTGGACATCGGCAAGGTGGTCGCGCCGATCAGGAAGGGCGAGCACACGCACGTCCAGAACCTCAAGACCAAGCGGTGGTGAACCATGGATCTCTCGAAAGCAAGCTTTCTGCGGCTACAAGCGCGAGAACGGCCGCGTCGGCGTGCGCAACCACGTCCTCATCCTGCCGGTGGACGACCTCTCCAACGCCGCCGCGCAGGCGGTGGAGAACAACATCAAGGGCACGCTGGCGCTGCCGCACCCCTACGGGCGCCTGCAGTTCGGCGCCGACCTCGACCTGCACTTCCGCACGCTCATCGGCACCGGCTCCAACCCCAACGTCGCCGCGGTGGTGGTGATCTGCATCGAGGACAGCTGGGCGAAGAAGGTGGCCGACGGCATCGCCGCGACGCGGCAAGCCGGTGGCGCTACTTCGGCATCGAGCAGCACGGCGACCACGACACCATCATGCGCGCCTCGAAGGCGGCGAAGGAGTACGTGCAGTGGGCCTCCGAGCTGCGCCGCGAGGAGCGCCCGCTGAAGGACCTGTGGGTCTCCACCAAGTGCGGCGAGTCCGACACCACCTCCGGCTGCGGCGCGAATCCCACCGTGGGCAACGCCTTCGACAAGCTGTACCCGCACGGCGTGACGCTGGTGTTCGGCGAGACCACCGAGCTGACCGGCGGCGAGCACCTGGTGGCCGCGCGCTGCCGCAACGACGAGGTGCGCAAGAAGTTCCAGTTCATGTTCGACCGCTACCAGGAGGTCATCGACCGCCACAAGACGAGCGACCTGATGGACTCGCAGCCCACCAAGGGCAACATCGAGGGCGGCCTCACCACGATCGAGGAGAAGGCGCTCGGCAACATCCAGAAGATCGGCCGCAAGTGCGTGGTGGACGGCGTGCTCGACAAGGCGGAAGTGCCCGACCGGGCCCGGGACTGTGGTTCATGGACTCGTCCTCGGCCGCGGCGGAGATGGTGACGCTGTGCGCCGCAGCCGGGCTTCGCGGTGCACCTCTTCCCCACCGGCCAGGGCAACGTGATCGGCAACCCGATCCTGCCGGTGATCAAGCTGTCGCGCCAATCCGCGCACGGTGCGCACGATGTCCGAGCACATCGACGTGGACGTGTCGGGCCTGCTGCGGAAGGAGATGTCCCCCGACCAGGCAGGCGACAAGCTGCTCGAGTGCATGTTCCGCACCGCCAACGGCCGCCTCACCGCCGCCGAGGCGCTCGGCCACCGCGAGTTCGTGCTGACGCGGTTGTACGAAAGCGCGTGAGCGTTCGTTCGCGTTAGCGTGACGCCGCGGCGACGCCTGGCAGGCGTTCGAGGTGCCGCGCCGCGAGAGCCAGACGGTGCTCGACGTGGTCACCCACATCCAGCGCCACCTCGATCCGACGCTCGCCTACCGCTACGCCTGCCGCGTCGGCATGTGCGGCTCCTGCGCCATGACGGTGAACGGCGCGCCGCGCTGGACCTGCCGCACGCACGTGGACAAGGTGGCGAAGGACGGGCGCCTCGAGATCGCGCCGCTCAGGAACCTCCCGGTGATCCGGGACCTCGTGACCGACATGCGCGAGTTCTTCGACAAGTGGGCGCGCGCGAAGGGCCAGTTCAGCGGCGAGCGCAAGCGCAGCGACGATTTCGCGCGCGTCGCCCCGGTCTCGCGAACGGCGCAAGCGCGCCGACGCGGACATCGAGTGCATCGGCTGCGCCGTGTGCTACAGCGCCTGCGACGTGGTGGCCTGGAATCCGGACTACCTCGGCCCGGCGGCGCTGAATCGCGCCTGGACGCTGGTGAACGACGAGCGCGACGACGCCGCAGGCCGAGCGGCTGCGCGCGGTCGCGGGCGATGCCGGCTGCCACAGTTGCCACACCCACATGAGCTGCACCGAGCGCTGCCCCAAGGCGCTCTCGCCCACGGCGGGCATCGCGGGACTCAAGCGCGCGACGCTGAAGGCCGCGCTGCGGGGGAACTCTGAGGTCGCAAACCTTCCTCTGGATCGCGCAGCGCGCGAGCGCCGCGGTGCTCGCGCTGTGCGTGCTGGTGCACCTGGCGACCATCGTCTACGCGGTGCGCGGCGGCCTCACCGGCGCCGAGATCCTCGCGCGCACGCGCGGCAGCGCCGGCTGGCTCGCCTTCTATTCGCTGTTCGTGCTGGCGGTCACGGTGCACGCGCCGATCGGGTTGCGCGCGGTGCTCGGCGAGTGGTTCGGCTGGCACGGCCGCTCGCGCGATGTGACGCTCCTATTTTTTGCCATGCTGCTCGCCTGGATGGGCATGCGCGCCGTGCTTGCGGTGTTCGCATGAGCAAGTCGGGTCGCGCTCGTGCACCGCATCTCGGGAATCGCGCTGGCGCTTTTCCTGCCCGCGCATTTCTGGGTGCTCGGCCGGGGCCTCGCAAATGGACGGCTTCCTCAGGTGGACCGAGCAGCCGCTGGTGAAAGTCGCCGAGTGGGGCCTGGTGGTGCTGCTCGCCGCGCACCTGGGCGGCGGCCTGCGGGTGCTCGCGCTCGAGTTCCTGCCCTGGCGCGACTGGCAGAAATCGCTCGCTGCGGCGGCGGCGGCGCTCACCCTGGGATGGGGCCTCGCCTTCGCCCTCGCGCTGTAGAATGCTTCGAAAACCCAAAACAAGGAGGATGCAATGAAGCTCGCGAAATTCGCAGCAGTGGCGCTCGGCCTGCTGGTCGCCGCTTCGGCCGGCGCGCAATCCTGGCCGCACAAGCCGGTGCGTTTCATCGTGCCGTTCCCGCCGGGCGGCGCCACCGACATCGCGGCGCGCCTGCTGGGGCAGGAGCTGCAGGACATGTGGGGCCAGACGGTGGTGATCGAGAACCGCGGCGGCGCGGGCGGCGGCGTGGGCGCGGCGGAAGCGGCGCGCGCGGCGCCCGACGGCTACACGCTGTTCTTTCCCTCCGGCTCGGTGGTGACGGCGAACCAGCACATCTACGCCAAGATGGCCTACGACCCGGAGAAGGACTTCGTGCCGGTGACCAAGGTCGTCTCGGGCCCGCAGGTGCTGGTGGTGCCCTCGTCTTCGCCCTACAAGAGCGTGGCGGAACTGATCGCGGCGGCGAAAGCGAACCCCGGCAAGCTCACCTTCGGCCACGCGGGCATCGGCTCGCAGATGCACCTCGCCGGCGAGAACTTCGTCGCGAGCGCGAAGATCGACGCCCTGGCGGTGCCCTACAAGGGCGAGGGGCCGGCGCTGAACGACCTGGTCGCCGGGCAGATCAATTTCATGGTCACCAACGTGGCGGCCGCCATCGGCTTCATCAGCGCGGGGCGCCTGCGCGCGCTCGGCGTGACCAGCAAGACCGAGTTCGCGGCGCTGCCCGGCGTGCCGCCGATCGCGAAGACGCTCCCGGGGTTCGAGAACACCGGCTGGTTCGGCATCGTCGCGCCCACCGGCACGCCGAACGAGATCATCGCAGAAGGTGTACCGCGACACGAAGAAGGCGCTCGAGTCCTCGCGGCTCAAGGCGCGCTTCTACGTGCAGGGCCTCGCCCCGGTCGGCAACACGCCCGCCGAGATGGGCCGCGCCATGAAGGAAGAGACCGCAGCTCTGGGCGCGGGTGGTGCGCGAGAGAAAAATCCAGGTGAAGTGAACGTCGATCTCAAACAGGTGGAGGAGGCGGCCAAGGAGCTCTACATCCGCGCGCTGAAGCTCCTGCCGCCCGACGTGAAGCAGGGCTTCGACGCGCTGGCCCGGGAGCGAGACCGACGCGGGCGCAAAGCGCATGCTCGGCACCATGATCAGGAACATCAAGGTCGCCGAGGACACCGACAACCTGCTGTGCCAGGACACCGGCATCCCGATCTACAACGTGTGGATCGGCCGCAACGTGCAGGTGGACGGCGTGGCGCTGAAAGCAGGCGATCCGCAGCGGCTGCGCGCGCTCCACGCGCGAGTACTCCTTCCGCTCCTCCATCGTGCACCCGACCACGCGCGTGAACGCGCAGGACTCCACCGGTCGCGGCGTGCCCGGTGATCCACATCGATTTCAGCGACGAGGCCGATACGCTCAGAATCGAGATGGTGCCCAAGGGCTCGGGCTCGGAGAACAACTCCTGGCTGCAAGATGGCGATCCCCGCCGAGGGCGTGGACGCGATCAAGACCTTCGTCGTGGATTGCGTGCTGGAGGCGGGCGGCAAGACCTGCCCGCCGACCATCGTCGGCGTGGGCGTGGGCGGCACCGCGGACCTGTGCATGCACCTCGCCAAGCTCGCCGCGACGCGGCCGCTCGGCTCGCAAGTGCGACGACCCCGAGGGCGCGAAGCTGGAAGCCGCGCTCAGCGGGGCGGTGAACGCGCTCGGCGTCGGGCCGCAGGGCTTGGGCGGCGATTCGACGGCCTTCGCGGTGCACGTGGAGACCGCGGCCACGCACATCACCATGAATCCGGTCGCGGTGAACATGCAGTGCCACTCGGCGCGCCGCGCGCGCGCCACCTTCAAGCCCACGGGAGTCGAATATGGTTACTAGGATCCTGCTGCTTTTCCTTCTTGCGGCGCCTGCATTCGCCGCCGAGGTCGCCGGCGTGAAGATCGACGAGCAGACCCGCGTCGGCAACGCCGAGCTGTCACTCAAGGGCGCGGGCCTGCGCAAGCGCGCTTTCTTCCAGGTGTACGCGATAGGCCTTTACGTCGCCGATCGCAAGGCCGACCCGGTGACGCAGCCCGGCGCGAAGCGCATCGCGATCCACATGCTGCGCGACGTGGGCGCCGATCAGTTCAGCGGCGCGCTGGCGGATGGCATCCGCGACAATCACAGCCCGGCCGAGGCGAAAGCGCTCGAGCCGCGCGTCGCGCAGCTCGGCGCGATCCTCGCCGAGATCAAGGAAGCGAAGAAGGGCATGGTGATCACGCTCGACCTGGCGCCTGGCGGCAGCACGCAGGTCACGGTCAACGGCAAGCCCGCGGGCAAGCCGATCGAGGGCGAGGATTTCTACCGCGCGCTGCTCAGGATCTGGGTCGGCGACAAGCCCGTGCAGGACGACCTGAAGAAGGCGCTGCTCGGCGGCTAGCGATGGCGCACCACGACCTTACCATGCCGGTCAGCGAGGCGCAGGTGCGCGCCCTGCGCGTCGACGACACTGTGACGCTGCACGGCACGCTCTACGGCATCCGCGACGCGACGCAGATCCACATGTTCGACCGCGGCAGGAAGACGCGCTTCGACCTCGCCGGCCACGCGGTGATCCACACCGCGCCGAACGTGAGGAAGGTCGAGAAGAGCGCCGCGAATCCCGCGGGCTATGCGCCCCTGTGCATCGGCACCACCACCAGCGACCGCATGGAGCGCTTCACGCGGCCGCTGATGCAGCAGTACGGCGTGCGCCTCATCATCGGCAAGGGCGGCCTGCGCGAGCAGTCGGCGGCCGCATTCGGCGAACTGGGCGGCGCCTACCTCGCCATCATCGGCGGCACCGCGGCGCTGGAGACCACCTGGGTCGAGGCGATCGAGGACGTGGACCTCGACGACCTGAATCCCGAGTCGCTGTGGAAGTTCCGCGTCAGCGGCTTCGGCCCGCTGCTGGTGGCGATGGACAGCCACGGCGGGAGCCTCTATTCCAGGGTGCGGGACGCGGCCCGGGGGCGGCGGGCGGAGGTCTTGAAGCGCCTCGGCGTGCGGTAGAATTCCCCCGCAAACCTTTAGGAGGATGATCCAATGAAGAACATCGTGCGCATCGCCGCACTCGCCGCCGGCATCTTTGCCGCCGCGGCCCAGGCGCAGAACCTGTCCATCGCCACCGGCGGCACCGGCGGCGTGTACTACCCGCTCGGCGGCGGCATGGCCGCGGCGCTGTCGAAGTACGTCCCCGGCATGCAGGCCACCGCGGAAGTGACCGGCGGCTCGGTCGCCAACCTGCAGCTCATCGGCACCGGCAAGCCCTACATCGCGCTCACCATGGCGGACGCGACCCTGGATGCCTACAAGGGCACAGGACAAGTTCACCGGCAAGCCGGTTCCGGTGCGCACGCTGATGGTGCTCTACCCGAACCGCATGCACGTGGTGACCATCACGGCCACCGGCGTCAAGAAGATGGCGGACCTCAAGGGCAAGCGCGTCTCCACCGGCTCGGGCGGCAGCGCCACCGAGGTGATGGCGTTCCGCGTCATCGAGGCGGCGGGCCTGGACAAGGACAAGGACATGACGCGCGAGCGCCTGGGCGTCGCCGAATCGGTGAACGCGCTGAAGGACCGCAAGATCGACGCCTTCTTCTGGGTCGGCGGGCTGCCCACCGCGGCGGTCACCGACCTCGCCAACTCGCCCGGCGTGACGATCCAGATGATCGACCACGCGGACCTGGTGCCGGCGATGAACAAGAAGTACGGCAACCTGTACGTCAAGGACGCGATCTCGAAGGACGTCTACAAGGGCATGGACGGCCGACAACCCGCAGGCCACGGTGATGAACCTGCTGGTCGCGCACCAGAACATGGACGACAAGACGGCCTACAACATCGTCAAGACCATCTTCGACAAGCGCGACGAGCTGATCCGCGCGCACAAGGAAGCGGAGAACATCAAGCTCGAGAACCAGAAGACCGATGCCTCCTCGATTCCCTGGCATCCGGGCGCCATCAAGTACTTCGCCGAGAAGGGCATCAAGATCGCAATTGAAGCCGCACGCGCACCGGAGCCCCGTCCAGATCGCTGGCGGGGCTTTTCTTTTTGGGGGGAGCGATGAGCGAAGACGTCACGCTGCTGCACCAGCCTGCGGCCGAAGTCAGCGCCGAGGCGCTCGCAGCGCGCCGAGGAGATGATCGAGCGGGAAGAGGGCGTCCACAACAAGCTCACGGGCTGGCTCGCCGCCTTCGTCACCACGGTGGCGGTGGTGATGTCGCTGTTCCACCTGTACACCGCCTACGCCATCGTGCGTCCCGAGCACCTGCGCGCGATCCACGTCGCGTTCGTGCTGTTCCTCGTCGTTCCTCATCTTTCCCGTCGCGCGGCGCTTCCGGCACCGCGTCATGTGGTGGGACTGGCTGCTGGCGGCGGCCGGCGATCGCGACCACCGTCTACCTGATCGCGGGCGGCGACGATTTCTTCGACCGCTCCATCCTGCCGAACGACTGGGACATCGTTTTCGGCGTCGCGCTGGTCGCTGCTGATCCTCGAGGCGATGCGGCGCACCACCGGCTGGATCCTGCCGTTCATCACCGCGTGCTTCCTGCTCTACGCGTTCTTCGGCGAGTACCTGCCGGCGCCCTGGACGCACAAGGACTACGAGATCCCGCGCCTGGTCGGCCACATGTACATGACGCTGGAGGGCATCTACGGCACCGCGATCAACGTGTCCTCGACGCTGATCATCCTGTTCACCATCTACGGCGCGTTCCTGCAGTTCTCCGGCGCGGGCAAGTTCTACATCGATTTCTCGTTCTCCGCCATGGGCGGCAAGCCGACCAGCGCCGGGCGCACCGTGACGCTGGCCTCGTTCCTGCTCGGCGGTCCATCGGGCTCCGGGGTGGCGACCACGGTGACGCTTGGCGCGGTGGCCGCGCCGATGCTCGCCAAGGTCGGCTACAGCAAGGACGAAGCCGGGGGCCTGCTGGCCGCGGGCGGCCTCGGCGCGATCATCTCGCCGCCGGTGCTCGGCGCGGCCGCGTTCCTGATCGCCGAGTTCCTCAAGATCTCGTACCTGGACGTCGTGCTGATGGCGATGATCCCGACCTGCCTGTACTACCTCACGCTGTTCCTCATGGTCGAGATCGACGTGCGCAAGTTCGGCATGAAGGACGTGCTGTTCGAGCAGGTCGAGTCGGCCTGGAGCCTGACCAAGAAGTACTGGTTCCATTTCCTGTCGCTGGTCTCGATCGTCGCCTTCATGCTGATGGGCTTCTCGCCCGAACTGTCGGTGTTCTGGGCGACGGTGGTGGCCTTCGTCACGAGCTTCCTGCGCCGCGACTGCGCGCTGCTCTCCTACGACCTGCTGCGCGGCCGCGAACCTTCTGTGACGCGGCGTCGCCGGCTCCGGGCTCATCAAGGCGCTGGACGGCGGCTCGCGCGCGGTGCTCAACGTGGCGGCCACCTGCGCCGGCGCCGGGCTGATCGTCGGCGTGGTGACGCTCACCGGCCTGGGGCTGAAATTCAGCTCGATCGTGCTCGCCTACGCCGGCAACTCGCTGCTGCTGACCGCGATCTACACCGCGCTCATCGTCTGGATCGTCGGCCTGGCGGTGCCGGTGACCGCGAGCTACATCATCTGCGCGGTGATCGCCGCGCCGGCGCTGATCGCGCTCAAGGTGCCCGAATTCGCCGCGCACATGTTCATCTTCTACTACGCGGTGCTCTCGGAAGTCTCGCCGCCGACCGCGCTGTCGCCGTTCGCCGCCGCCGCCATCACCGGCGGCGACCCGTACAAGACCACGCTGCAGTGCTGGAAGTACACCGACGCCCGCGTTCCTGGTGCCGTTCATGTTCGTGCTCGACCCGAGCGGCACCGGGCTGCTGCTGACCGGCTCGATCAAGACGCTCGGCGACGCCGACTGGGGCTCGATCGCGCTGGTGACCTTCACCGCCGCGATCGGCATCGCGGCGCTGGCCGGCGGCTTCCAGGGCTGGCTGTTCAAGCGCACCAACGCTCGCCGAGCGCGCGATGCTGGTGGTCGCCGGCTTTCTGCTGGTCTACCCGAAGACGCTGTTCGACGCGATCGGCTTCGTCCTGGTGGCGCTGGTGCGTGCTGATCGCAGTGGCTGCGCCGGGAATCGTCGCGCGTCGCTTGACAGCGACGTCCTGATCCTCGGCTCGGGCGGCGCGGGGCTGTTCGCCGCGCTGCACGCGCACCAGGCTGACCCGTCGCTGTCCATCACCGTCGCGGTGAAGGGGCTGCTCGGCAAGTGCGGCTGCACGCGCATGGTGCAGGGCGGCTACAACGTGGCGCTGGCGAAAGAGGACTCGGTCGAGCGGCACTTCATGGACACCATCGAGGGCGGCAAGTGGCTGCCCGACCAGGACCTCGCCTGGAAGCTGGTGACGCTGGCGGTGGAGCGCATCCGCGAGCTGGAGAACGAGCTCGGCTGCTTCTTCGACCGCAATCCCGACGGCACCGTCCACCAGAAGGCCTTCGCCGGGCAGACGTTCGATCGCACGGTGCACAAGGGCGACCTCACCGGCATCGAGATCATGAACCGGCTCGCCGAGCAGGTGTGGGCGCGGAAGATCAATCGGCTCGAAGAGCATCGCGCTGTCGAGCTGCTGAAGACGCGGGATGGCTCTGCCATTTCGGGCGTGCTGATGATCGACATGCGCACGGGCGAGTACGTGTTCGTGCGCGCGAAGGCGGTGCTGCTCGCCACCGGCGGCGGCCCGACCATGTACCGCTACCACACGCCCTCGGGCGACAAGAGCTGCGACGGCCTCGCCATGGCGCTGCGCGCGGGGCTGCCCCTGCGCGACATGGAGATGGTGCAGTTCCACCCGACCGGGCTGCTCGCCGGCACGCACACGCGCATGACCGGCACGGTGCTGGAGGAGGGCCTGCGCGGCGCGGGCGGCTATCTCTTGAACGGCGCGAAAGAGCGCTTCATGCCGAAGTACGATCCGCTCGCCGAGCGCGCCACGCGCGATTTCGTCTCGCGCGCCATGTACACCGAGATGCGCAAGGGCAGCGTCACGCCGAACGGCGGCTTGTACATCTCGATGGCCCACCTCGGGCCGGAGAAGGTGGCGAAGAACTTCAAGGGCATGGTCGAGCGCTGCGCGGATTGCGGCTTCGACCTCGCCGGCGGCCTGGTCGAAGTCGTGCCCACGGCGCACTACATGATGGGCGGCGTGGAGTTCAGGCCCGACTGCACGACGGAATTGCCGGGATTGTTCGTCGCCGGCGAAGACGCGGGCGGCGTGCATGGCGCGAACCGCCTGGGCGGCAACGGCGTGGCCAACTCCACGGTGTTCGGCGGCGTGGCGGGCGACACGATGGCGGCATGGGTGAAGAAGGAAGGGATGCTCGCGCGATCCCGACCAGGCGGCGATCGTCGCGGCGGTCGGACGCTGCGAGCCGAAGGCGGTCAAATCGCACGGTTCGCTCGAACCGTTGCGCGAGCGGCTCTACGACGTGATGTGGGAAAAGGTCGGCATCATCCGCGACGCCGCCGGATTGAAGTCGGCGCTCGCGGAACTGGAGGCGATCGAAGCACGAACTGGCCTGCACGGGCATTGCGGATACCAACCGCGCCTTCAACCTCACCTGGCACGACTGGCTGAACTTGAAGAGCCTGGCGGCCACCAGCCAGGCGATTGCGCAGGCCGCGCTCGCTCGCGAGGATTCGCGCGGCGCGCATTTCCGCGAGGATTTCCCGGAGAGCGGGCCCCTGGAGGGTTCCTGGTATACCCGATTGCGCCTCGAGGAAGGCAACATTGCGATCGGCAGGATCCCGGTCGCGTTCACGCGCGTAAGGCCGGGCCAGTCGTTGACGCAGTAGACGGGGTCACCCCCCGCTTGCTCCCGCCATGGGAGCATGGTAGATTGCCCGATGCGGATCATCGCGTTGAGCACTTTGCGCGAGTTCTGGCGCAGGCGCCCTGACGCGGAAGTGCCGCTGCGAGCCTGGTATGCGATCGCGCGCCGGGCGGTTTGGCGACGGCCCGCCGAGATCAAGGCGCACTACCGCAGCGCGAGTTTCACCGCGAACAACCGCGTGATCTTCAATATCAAGGGCAATGACTACCGCCTCGTGGTGGCGGTGCATTACAACCGCGGCCTGATGTTCGTGCGCTTCGTCGGCACGCACCGCGAATACGACGCAATCGATGCGGCAAACGTCTGAGGAATTGCATATGGAACTGCGCCCGATCCGCAACAAGCGCGAGCACTCGGCGGCGCTCAGGCAGGCGGAGGCGCTCTGGAATGCGCGCAAAGGCTCGCCCGAGGAGGATCGCCTGCTCGTGCTGACTCTGCTTATCGAAACCTACGAGCGCGAGCATTTCCCCATCCCGGCGCCGGATCCGATCGACCTGTTGCTGCATGTGATGGAGGCGCGCGGGCTGTCGCGGAAGGATCTCGAACCCTACATCGGGTCGCGCGCGCGGGTCGCCGAAGTGCTCAACCGCGTACGTCCGCTGACCATCGAGATGATCCGCCGGCTGTGCGACGGGCTCGGGCTGCCAGCCGATGTGCTAATCCAGGCTTACAAGCTGCGCAAGGCAGCCTAGGCGTCCGCCACCTTCAGCACCAGCTTGCCGAAATTCTCGCCGCTGAACAGCTTGTTCAGCGTGTCGGGGAAATTCTCGATCCCCGACACCACGTCTTCCCGGGAGACGAACTTGCCCTCGCGCATCCACTGCGCGATGTCCTTCACCGCCAGCGCATAGCGGTCGGCGTAGTCGAACACCACCATGCCCTGCATGCGCGCGCGGTTGACCAGCAGCGACAGGTAATTGCTCGGGCCCTTCACCGCGTCCGTGTTGTTGTACTGGGAGATCGCGCCGCAGATGACGATGCGCGCGCCGCGATTGATGCGCGTGAGCACGGTGTCGAGGATCTCGCCGCCCACGTTGTCGAAGTAGACGTCCACGCCCTTCGGGCAATGCTCCTTCAGCCCGTCCTTGACGTTGCCGCCCTTGTAGTCGATGCACGCGTCGTAGTGCAGCTCATTCACCACGAAGTCGCACTTCGCTCTGCCGCCCGCGATGCCCACCGCGCGGCAGCCCTTGATCTTCGCCACCTGGCCCACCGTCTGTCCCACGGCGCCCGCCGCGCCCGAGACCACGACCGTCTCGCCCGCCTTCGGCTGGCCGACATCGAGCAGCCCGAAGTAGCCCGTCATGCCGGGCATGCCGAGCGCGTTCAACCACTGCGGGATCGTGCCCAGGCGCAGGTCGATCTTCGCCACGCCCTTCCCATCCGAGATGCAGTACTCCTGCACGCCAAAGCCGCCGCTCACATGGTCGCCCACGGCGAAGCTCGCGTTCTTCGACGCGATGACCTTGCCCACGCCACCGGCGCGCATGACCTCGCCGATGCCCACCGGCGGAATGTAGCTGCGCCCTTCGTTCATCCAGCCACGCATCGCCGGGTCGAGCGAGAGCTGCAGCACCTTGACCAGCACCTGGCCCTCGGCCGGTGCCGTGACTTTCTCCGTCGTGAGGTTCCAGTCGCTGCGCTTGGCCAGTCCGGCGGGGCGCGCGGCGAGGCGGAATTGCCGGTTGTTCACGTCAGCCGAGGTGCTTGCGGAAGAATTCGAGCGTGCGCTGGCGCGCGAGCTTCGCGCTCTGCGCGTGGTAGGAGCCGCGCTGATCGCAGTTGAAGCCGTGACCCGCGCCGGCGTAGAAGTGCGCGGTGATCTCCGGATGCGCCTTGGCGATGGCCCTGGACTGCTCGAGCGTGGGCGACTGGTCGAGCTCGCCGAAGTGGCACAGGGTCGGGATCCTCGGCTTCTCGCCGATGAAGCCCGGCATGCCGCCGCCGTAGTAGGGCGCGGAGCACGTGAGGCCGGAGAGTCGCGCCGCCGCCACCCAGCACACAGTGCCGCCCCAGCAGTAGCCGACGATGCCGACCTTGCCCGCCTTCTTCGCCTCCGCGACCGCGGCGTCCGCGTCGAGCATGGTCTGCTTCCAGTCGAGCTTCTGCATCAGGGCGATGCCGGCCTGGATTTCGGGCTGCGAGTACCCGGTGTCGTAGCCGCGCTGCACGCGGTCGAACATGGCGGGTGCGATGACGAGGTAGCCGTCCGCCGCGTAGCCGTCGGCGACCGCCTTGATGTGGCTGTTTACGCCGAAGATTTCCTGGATCACCACCACGCTGCCGCGCGGCTTGCCCTGCGGCTCGGCGCGGTACGCGGCGAGCTTGTGGCCGTCGGCGGCCTTCAGTTCGATCATGCTGCCCATGGGTCCTCCTCCTGGAAAACGAGCGGTTAGAATCGCCATTATGAAGAAGAAGCCGCAGGAATTGTTCCGTCTGGCGAAGCAGGCGCTCGTGAACGCCGGCGCGCACGCCACGATGGCGGAGACCGCGGCGCAGCACCTGGTGCGCGCAGAGGAGCAGGGCCTGCCCACCCACGGCATGTCGCGCGTGCCGTTCTACTGCTCGATGCTGCGGAACGGCCGAGCCGACGGCGGTGCGCGGCCCACGATGGCGGCGGAGAGGGCGGCGGTGTGCCTGATCGACAACGCCGACGGCCTGCCCTACGAGTCGGCCGCCTGGGCGATCGAGGAAGCGATCCAGCGCGCGCGCAGGAACGGCATCGGCTTCGCCGGCATCCGCAACAGCGCGCACGTCGGCGTGCTCGGCATCCACCTGCTGAAGGTGTCGCAGGCCGGCATGGTCGGCGTCGCCTTCACCAACTCGCCCGCGGCGATCCCCGCCTGGGGCGGGAAGAAGGCGTTGTTCGGCACCGATCCCGTCGCCTTCGCCTTTCCGCGCAAGGGCGCCGATCCGATCGTGGTGGACCTCGCGCTCACCACGGTGACGCGCGGCAAGATCATGGTCGCGATGCAAAGGGGCGAGAAGATCCCCGAGGGCTGGGCGCTCGACCGTCATGGCAAGCCGACGACCGATCCCGAAGGAAGCGATCGAGCAGGGGAGCCTGTTTCCCATCGGCGGCACCAAGGGCGCGATGCTGGCGCTCGCCTTCGAGCTCGTGTGCGCCGCGCTTACCGGCGCGGCCATCGGCCCGGAAGCGGACTCGTTCTTTTCCGAGCAGGGCAACAAGCCGCGCATCGGGCAGGCCTTTCTCGCCATCGACCCCGGCGCGCTCGCCGGCATGGACAAGTACTTCGAGCGCGTGGAAACGGTCGTGCGCGCGATGCTCGCCGACGAGGGCGTGCGCCTGCCGGGCGCGAAGCGCTTCGCCTCGCAGAAGAAGCTGGCGGGAGAAGGCATCGAGATCGCCGACGACCTGCTGGCGAGGATCGAGAAGCTGGCGGCGGCCTGAGATGCACTGGGAAGCGATCATCGAGTTTCCGAAGATGAAGGTCGCGGTGGCCACGCGCGACGGGTGCATCGTCGCGATCCGCTACCTGCCGCCGAGCGCCGCGCTGAAGGACCCGGAGAACCCGCTCGCCGAGCGCGCCGTGCGGCAGCTCGAGCGCTACCGCGGGGACCCGGACGCGAAGTTCGACCTGCCGCTGCTCATCGAGGGCACGCAGTTCCAGAAGAGCGTGTGGCAGGCGATGTGCGCGATCCGGCGCGGCTGGACGCTCACCTACGGCGAGCTGGCGCGCAAGCTCGGCGGCGAGGCGCGCGCCGTCGGCCAGGCCTGCGGCGACAACAAGCTGCCGATCGTGATCCCGTGCCACCGCGTGGTGGGCGCGGGCGGCATCGGCGGCTTCGGGCACTCGACCGGCGGCTACCTGCTGGAGGCCAAGCGTTGGCTGCTGCTGCACGAAACAGCCGCGGACGCGTTCGAGCTCAAGCCCTGAGCGCCGCGGATGCGCGTCAGCTGGACGCGTTCTGCGATGCGCTGTGGCTGGAGGACGGACTGGCGAAGAACACGCTCGAGTCCTACCGCCGCGACCTGGCGCAGCTCGCCGCTTTCCTCAAGGGCCGCACGCTGGTCGAGGCGCGCGAAGAGGACTTGTTCGGCTTTCTCGCCGCGCGCCGCGGCAAGAGCACCAGCGCCGCGCGCATGCTCTCCACGCTCAAGCGCTTCTACCAGTACTGCCTGCGCGAGCGCGCGATCGCCGCGGACCCGACGCTGCGCCTGGATCCGCCCAAGCGCGCGCCGCGCTTCCCGAAGAGCCTGTCGGAGGCCGACGTCGAGGCGCTGCTCGCCGCGCCCGACGTCGCACACGCCGCGCGGCCTGCGCGACCGCGCGATGCTGGAAGTGCTCTACGCCTCCGGCCTGCGCGTCTCCGAGCTGGTGGCGCTGAAGACCTTCGAGGCCAACCTCGATGCCGGCGTGGTGCGCATCCTCGGCAAGGGATCGAAGGAGCGCCTCGTGCCGCTGGGCGAGGAGGCGGTGTCCTGGGTGCAGCGCTATGTCGCCGAAGGGCGCCCAGCGATGCTGAAGAAGCGCCAGAGCGACGCCATGTTCGTCACCGGGCGCGGCGCCGGCATGACGCGGCAGGCGTTCTGGCATCTCATCAAGCGCTACGGCAGGAGCGCGACCCCGGGGAAGGTCCTTTCGCCGCACGTGCTGCGCCACGCCTTCGCCACGCACCTCATCAACCACGGGGCCGACTTGCGCGTGGTGCAGATGCTGCTCGGCCACGCCGACATCTCCACCACGCAGATCTACACGCACGTCGCGCGCGAGCGATTGAAGGCGCTGCACGCAAAGCACCATCCGCGGGGTTGAGCGGCGGTGGCGGATACCCAGGCAACCGTTTTCCTGAAGGCGAACCGCGTCGCGTACACGGAGCACGAGTACGCGTATGTCGAGCATGGGGGCACAGAGGTCTCGGCGCGCGCGCTCGGCGTGCCCGAGCACGACGTGGTGAAGACGCTGGTGATGCAGGACGAGGCGGCCAGGCCCCTCGTCGTGCTGATGCACGGGGACCGCAAGGTTTCGACCAAGAATCTCGCGCGCCAGGCGGGGGTGAAGCGCATCGAGCCGTGCACGCCGGAAGCGGCGCAGCGGCACTCCGGCTACCAGGTCGGGGGCACCTCGCCCTTCGGCACGCGCAAGAAGCTGCGCGTGTACATGGAGCGCTCGATCCTCGAGCTCGCGAAGATCTACATCAACGGCGGGCGGCGCGGGTTTCTGGTCGGCATCGCGCCCGGCGAGATCGTGCGCACGCTCGCGCCGCACCTGGTGGAGGTCGCGCTCGCGGACTAGCGCTTTCTCTCGATGGTCACGCCGACGAATTTGGCGTTGCCGAGAATGCCGATCTTCGCGACCGCGACTTTCGCCCACGGCGCGCCGAAGTCCTCCAGCAGCAGGCGCGCGATGCGCCCGGCGAGCGTCTCCACCAGGCGGAAATGGCCGCTCGCCGCGAGCGCCTTGATTCTCAGGGCCACCTGCTCGTAGTCGATGGTGTCGGCCACCTTGTCGCTCTTGAACACGGTGGTGCCGGGCAGCCCGATGTCCAGGTCGATCGACACCGTCTGCGCCACGTGCCGCTCGCGTTTGTGGATGCCGATGAGGGTCTCCACGCGCAGGTCGCGGATCAGGATCGCGTCCATGTTGGCCGATTATAGGAGTCCCCGGGTAAGATTTGCGCGATGCAGGTCGACGACTTTCTGCGCCGCAGCCAGGAGCTGCAGGAAAAGCTGTTTCGCCACAGCCCGGCGGCGGTCGCCCTGGTGCGTCTGGGCGGCGGCGTCCTGCTCGACTTCAATGACGCCTACGAGCGCATGTTCGGCTGGCGCCGCGAGGAGGCAATCGGCCGCAGCTCGGTCGATCTGCGCATCTGGGCGCACACGGAGGATCGCGACCGGTTCCTCGAGTGCATCGCGCGCGAGAACCGGGTGACGGGGTTCAGGTCGCGGGCCCGCCGCAGGAACGGGGAAGAGTTCGACACCCTGCTGTCCTGCGAGGTCATCGAGGAGCGCGGCGAGAAGCTCTTGCTGGTGATGGTGCTCGACGTCTCCGAGGGCCGGCGCGCCGACGAGACGCGCGCCCTGCTTGCGGCGGTGTTCGAGACGTCGAGCGACGCCATCGTGCTCAGCAATCCGCGCATGGAGATCGTGTCCTGGAACGCTGCCGCCGAGCGCATGTTCGGCTGGTCGGCGGCCGAGGCGGTCGGGCGCGAGCTGGCGCTGCTCGTGCCGCCGGAGCGCCGGCACGAGCCGCAACGCAACAGCGAGCTGATGAAGCAGGGCGCGATGCCGCCGCCGTTCGAAACGGTCCGCCTTGCCAAGGACGGGCGCCGGCTCGACGTGCAGATCGGGCTCTCGGGTGTCTACGACGGCGAAGGCCGGCTGACCCTGGTCGCGGGGATCTTCCGCGACGTCACCGAGCGCAAGCGCGCCGAGCGGGCCTTGCGCGAAAGCGAGCAGCGCTTCCGCGCGCTGGTCGAGCTGTCCTCCGACTGGTACTGGGCGAGCGACGCGGAGCATCGCTTCACCTTCCGCGAAGGCGAGATCCTGCGCCGCATGGGCATCCCGCCCGAGACCGACTACGGCAAGCGGCGCTGGGAGATGGATTTCCCCAACATGGACGAGCGCGCCTGGGCGGAGCACCGCGCGCGGCTCGAGCGGCGCGAGGAGTTCCGCGACCTGCTGCTCGCGCGCCGCAGCCCGGATGGCCGCGTGCATTGGGCCACCATCAGCGGCCGTCCCCAGTACGACGCCGAGGGCCGCTTCGTCGGCTACCACGGCACGGGGCGCGACGTCACCCGCCAGGTGCTCGCCGAGCAGCACCTGCGCCAGCTCAACGAGGCGCTCGAGCAGAAGGTGGCCGCGCGCACCGCCGACCTGGACGCCGCCAACCGGGAGCTGGAAGCGTTCTCCTACTCGGTGTCGCACGACCTGCGCGCGCCGCTGCGCCAGATCGACGGATTCCTGCGCCTGCTGTCCAGGGAGCTTCCGCTGCCGGGCGAGAAGGCGGCGCACTATATCGGCACCATCACTTCGGCGGCGCAGCGCATGAGCCAGCTGATCGAGGATCTGCTCGCGTTCTCACGCATCGGCCGCGCGGAGCTGAAAAAACGCGAAGTCGACCTCAGCGCGCTGGCCAGGCTGGTGGCGAAGGAGCTTGCCGCCGGCGCGCCGGAGCGGCACGTCGAGTGGCGCATCGAGGACGGACTCGCAGCGCATGCCGATGCCGGGCTGATGCGCGTGGTGCTGGAGAACCTGCTGGGCAATGCCTGGAAATACACCCGCGCGAAGCCGCAGGCGACGATCGAGTTCTGCAGGACGCAGGCGGGCGAGTTCAAGGTGCGCGACGATGGCGCCGGCTTCGATCCGCGGTTCGCCAAGTCGCTGTTCCAGCCCTTTCGCCGTTTGCACGGCGCGCAGGAGTTCGAGGGCAGCGGCGTGGGACTCGCCACGGTCAGGCGCATCCTGGAGCGGCACGGGGGCAGCGTGCGCGCCGAGGGCGCCGTGGACGCCGGGGCGACGTTCCATTTCACGCTGCCGCCGGTCTAGACAGGATCCCTCGTTATGCAGACCGCACTGGTCGTCCTGGGGGCCTACCTGATCGGCTCAATCTCGTTCGCGATCCTGGTGAGCCGGCTGTTCGCGCTGCCCGACCCGCGCAGCTACGGCTCGAAGAACCCGGGCGCCACCAACGTGCTGCGCACCGGAAGGAAAGCTGCCGCGGCGATCACGCTTCTCGGGCGACGGCGGCAAGGGATGGCTGGCGGTACTCCTTGCCGGGCTCTGGACCGGCGAGACAGCGCTGGGCGGCTGGTCGGTGCCGCTCGCCGGCCTCGCCGTGTTCCTCGGTCACCTCTATCCCGTGTTCCATCGCTTCCGGGGCGGCAAGGGCGTGGCCACTGCCGCCGGCGTGCTGCTCGGCTTCTCGCCCTGGCTTGGGCTGGGAACCGTCCTCACCTGGGTGATGATGCTCGCGTTCTTCCGCCTGTCCTCGCTCGCCGCGCTGGTCGCCGCGCTGTTCGCGCCGTGCTACGTGTTCTGGGCCTTCGGCCTGCAGCCGCTGCTGCCCGTCACCGCAGCCATGTCCGTGCTGCTGGTCTGGCGCCACCGGGAGAACATCCGCCGCCTGGTCGCGGGCGAGGAGAGCCGCGTCGGCGCGAAGGCTAGCCCACCGCCGCAAGATCCCAGCGCGGGCGTACCGTGAACGCATGTCCGCCGGGCACGGCGAGACCCGCCTGCATGCGCAGCGCCGCCGCGAGCGCGATCATCGCGCCGTTGTCGGTGCACAGCTCCGGCTCCGGGTAGAACACGTCGAAGCCCGCGTCCCGCGCCTTCGCATCGAGTGCGGCGCGCAAGGGGCGGTTCGCCCCGACGCCGCCCGCGACCACCAGGCGGGTGAGACCAGTGCGCTCCATGGCAAGCGCGCACTTCGCCACCAGGACTTCCACGATGGCATCCTCGAACGCGCGTGCCACGTCGGCACGGAACTGCTCATTGGGTTGCGCGCCGCGCACGAGCAGCATCACCGCCGTCTTCAGCCCGCTGAAGCTGAACTCGAGGTCGCCGCTCGCGATCATCGGCCGCGGCAGCTTGTGGCGTCCCGGGTGTCCGTGCCGGGCGAGCTGCGAGAGCGCGGGCCCGCCCGGATAGCCCAGGCCGAGCAACTGCGCGGTCTTGTCGAAGGCCTCGCCCGGCGGCGTCGTCCTGGGTCTCGCCCAGGAGCTCGTAGCGCCCGACCCCCGCCACCTGCATGAGCTGCGTGTGCCCGCCCGACACCAGCAGCGCGACGAACGGGAAGTCAGGCCGCCGGGCGGAAAGCAGGGGCGAGAGGAGGTGCCCCTCGAGGTGGTGGATGCCCAATGCCGGCACGCCCAGCGCTGCGGCGAGCGCATGCGCGAACGAGGCGCCGACCAGCAGCGCCCCGGCGAGTCCCGGTCCCTCGGTGTAAGCGACCGCTTGCAGTTCCTCGATCCTCCGGCCCGCGCGCCCGAACAGGGCCCGGGCGAGCGGCACCAGGCGGCGCACATGGTCGCGCGAGGCGAGCTCCGGCACCACTCCGCCGTAGGCCTCGTGCATGTCCACCTGCGAGTGCACGGCATGGGCGAGCAGCCGCCCCGCAGAGGCGTCATACAGCGCCACCCCGGTCTCGTCGCAGGAGGTCTCGATGCCGAGGATCAGCACCGGGCGATTCTGATACAATTCGCGCCTTTCACGAACCCGGGGACCAGCATGCCGATCGTACGCGTCAAGGAAAACGAGCCCTTCGAGGTGGCGATGCGCCGCTTCAAGCGCACCGTGGAGAAGACCGGGCTGCTCACCGAACTGCGCGCGCGCGAGTACTACGAGAAGCCGACCTCCGAGCGCAAGCGCAAGCTCGCGGCGGCGGTGAAGCGCCACCACAAGCGCCTGCGCAGCCAGATGCTGCCGGCGAAGCTGTACTAGGACCCGAGCCCACGATTTCAGCCAGCGCCCCGGTGCTTCCCACCGGGGCGTTTGCGTTTCTGGAGCACCCATGACCCTCAAGGAACGGATCAGCGAAGACATGAAGGCGGCGATGCGCGCCAAGGACGCGGCGCGCCTGTCCGCCGTGCGGCTGCTGCTCGCCGCGATGAAGCAGAAGGAGGTCGATGAGCGCGTCGAGCTCGCCGACGCGGACGTGCTCGGCATCATCGAGAAGATGGTGAAGCAGCGCCGCGAGTCCATCGCCCAGTACGAGAAGGCGGCGCGCCAGGACCTCGCCGACCAGGAGAAATTCGAGATCGGGGTGCTGCAGGCCTACCTGCCGCAGCAGATGGGCGAGGCCGAGGTCGCGCAGGCGATCGCCGCCGCGGTCGCCGAGTCCGGCGCGAGCGGGGTCAAGGACATGGGCAAGGTGATGGCGCTGCTCAAGCCCCGCCTTGCCGGCCGCGCGGACATGGGCAAGGTCTCGGGGCTGGTGAAAGCCAAGCTAGGAGGGTAAAAATGGGGTCTGTCCCTATTTTTTGCCGTCGCGCCGGCGCTTGATCCCTGAATCCTTCAAGCAGGACCTGCTCAACCGCGTCGACATCGTCGAGGTGGTGGGGCGCTACGTGCAGCTGAAGAAGGGCGGCGCCAACTACCTGGGGCTGTGCCCTTTCCACAACGAGAAGTCGCCGTCCTTCACGGTCAGCCCGGCCAAGCAGTTCTACCACTGCTTCGGCTGCCAGAAGCACGGCAACGCCATCGGCTTCCTCATGGACTATGGCGGCATGGGCTACGTGGACGCGATCAAGGAGCTCGCCGCCTCGGTCGGCATGCAGGTGCCCGAGTGGCAGCCGCGCACGCCCGAGGAGGCGCAGAGAAAGGAACGCGAGACCGACCTCGTGCCGGTGATGGAAAAGGCGATGCAGTTCTACCGCGCCGAGCTGAAGAAGGCGCCGCGCGCGATCGAGTACCTGAAAGGGCGCGGCCTGGAGGGCAGGATCGCGGGGCGCTTCGGCATCGGCTACGCGCCCGACGACTGGCAGGCGCTCAAGGGCGCGTTTCCCGAGTACGAGGACGAGGCGCTGGTCGAGTGCGGACTGGTGATCGAAAACGAGGGCAAGCGCTACGACCGCTTCCGCGACCGCGTCATGTTTCCGATCTTCAGCGCGCGCGGCACGGTGATCGGCTTCGGCGGCCGCGTGCTCGGCGCAGGCGAGCCCAAGTACCTGAACTCGCCCGAGACGCCGCTGTTCGAGAAGGGCCGCGAGCTCTACGGCTACGCGCAGGCGGCGGACGCGATCCGCGCGGCCCGGCGCGCGCTGGTGGTGGAGGGCTACATGGACGTGGTGGCGCTCGCGCAGTTCGAGATCGGCTACGCGGTGGCGACGCTGGGCACCGCGACCACGCCGGTGCACGTCGCCAAGCTCCTGCGCGTCGCCGACGAGATCGTCTACTGCTTCGACGGCGACGCGGCGGGGCGCAAGGCCGCCTGGCGCGCGCTCGAGGTGAGCCTGCCGCTCGCCAGCGACGCCAAGCCGGTGAAGTTCCTGTTCCTGCCCGAGGGCGAGGACCCGGACACCTACGTGCGCCGCCACGGCAAGGACGCCTTCGAGCGCCTGGTGCGCGAGGCGCAGACGCTCACCGCGTTCCTGCTCGGCGAGCTGCGCGCGCACGCCGACCTCGACACGCCGGAGGGCCGCTCGCAGTTCCAGGTGGCGGCCATGCCCCACGTGCGGCGGCTCGCCGCTCCGGCCCTGCGGCTGCAGCTGATACGCGAGATCGCGCGCCTCGCGCAGGTCGAGCCGCAGGACGTCGAGCGCTTGTATATGCCCGAGGGCGCCCCCAACTACCGGACTCGGGCGCCCGCGAAAGCACCCGGTCCGCGCGCTCCCTCCTCCGAGGAGCAGAATCTGTTGCGTTGCGTCCTCGTCAACCCGGCCCTGGCGGGGGAACTGGAGGAGGACCTGCTCGACGCGGAGGCGCCCGAGTCGGCTGCGCTGCGCAGCATCGCGAGCGAGCTCGGGGCGGGCGATGCGCCGAGCGGCGGCATGCTGGTGGAGCGCTTCCAGGGCAGCGAGCACGAGCAGCTGGTGTTCCGGGCGCAGGCCTCGGCGCTGGACAGCAACCTCGACGCCGAAGGTGCGGCGCACGAGTTCCGGCAACTGCAGATCGCGCTGCGCATCCGGCGCAAGCACCGCGAGATCGAGGCCCTGAAGGACCGGATGGAGGGCAACCCGGCGTTGAACGTGGAGCTGAACCAGCGCGTCAAAGAATTGCACCAGTTGAAAGCCCAGAGGTCCTGAGGGGCCTTATAGGGTAGAATCCCGCACTTTTTTCCGGCCCGGCAGGTCAAGGGCGAGCATGAGGCGAGAATGGCCAAACCCAAGCGCAAGTCGAAGGTAAAACAGTCTCGCAAGGTCGCGAAAAAGTCCAAGCCGATCAAGGCATTGAAGAAGAAGGCGGCGCGCCCGGCGGCTAAGCCGCGCCCGGCGCCGAAGAAGCCCGTCCACGCCGCCAAGCACGTCAAGGCGGTCGCCGCGGCAAAGCCCCAGCCCAAAGGCAAGGCCGACGAGAAGGCGAAAAAACCCACCATCAAGAGCGCCAAGGCGGCGCTCGAGCAGCTCGAAGCCAAGCTTGCCGAAGGGCTGAAGGCCAAGGCCGGACGCGGCCGCCCGGGCCGCAAGGCGAAGAAGGAAGAGTGGCTCGCGGCGATGGCCGTGCTGCCCAAGGAGGACGCCGAAACCCGGCGCATGCGCCTGAAGACCCTGATCAAGCTCGGCAAGGACCGGGGCTTCCTCACCTACGCCGAGATCAACGACCACCTGCCAGACGACCTGGTGGATGCCGAGCAGATCGAGGCCATCATCTCGACCTTCGGCGACATGGGCATCCAGGTCTACGATCAGGCGCCCGACCAGGAAACGCTGCTCATCACCGCCGAATCGGCCCCGGTCGCTTCCCCCGACGAAGACGTCGAGGAGCAGGCGGAGGCCGCGCTTTCCACGGTGGATTCCGAATTCGGCCGCACCACCGACCCGGTGCGCATGTACATGCGCGAAATGGGCTCGGTCGAGCTGCTCACGCGCGAAGGCGAGATCGAGATCGCCAAGAGGATCGAGGAAGGCCTGCGCCACATGATCCAGGCGATCAGCGCCTGCCCGACCACGGTGCGCGAGATCCTCGACCTCGCCGACAAGGTGGAGAAGGAGGAGCTGCGCATCGACGAGGTGGTGGACGGCCTCATCGACCCGAACGCCAAGGACGAGTTCGACCCGAAGAAGGCGGAGGCCGCGAGCGAGGAAGAGGAAGAGGAGCAGATCGAGGAGGAAGAGGGCGAGTCGGAGGAGGACGAGGGCGCCGCGCAATCGGCCAGCCTGCTCGCCCTGCGCGGCGAGGCGCTGGAGAAGTTCGTGCGCATCCGGCGGCTGTTCGAGAAGATGCTGAAGGTCCTCGAGAACAAGGGCTCGAAGGACAAGGACTACCTGCGCGTGCGCGACCAGATCTCCAACGAGCTGATGACCATCCGCTTCACCGCGCGCACCGTGGAGCGGCTGTGCGACAGTGTGAGGAGCCTGGTGGACGACATCCGCAGCCACGAGCGCCAGATCCACGACATCGCGGTGAACAAGGCGCAGATGCCGCGCCAGCACTTCATCAAGGTGTTCGTCGGCACCGAGGGCTCCAAGCGCTGGCTGTCCGGCGAGATCAACGCCGCCAACCCGTGGAGCGAGTCGCTTACGCGCGTCGAGCCTTCGATCCTCGAGCTGCTGGGCAAGATCCAGGGCGTGCAGCAGAAGATCGGCATCCCGGTCCGCGATCTGAAGGAGATCAACAAGCAGATGTCCACGGGCGAGGCGAAGGCGCGCCGCGCCAAGCGCGAGATGACCGAGGCCAACCTGCGACTGGTGATCTCCATCGCCAAGAAGTACACCAACCGCGGCCTGCAGTTCCTGGATCTCATCCAGGAGGGCAACATCGGCCTGATGAAGGCAGTGGACAAGTTCGAGTACCGCCGCGGCTACAAGTTCTCGACCTACGCCACCTGGTGGATCCGGCAGGCCATCACGCGCTCGATCGCCGACCAGGCGCGCACCATCCGCATCCCGGTGCACATGATCGAGACCATCAACAAGATGAACCGCATCTCGCGCCAGATCCTGCAGGAAACGGGGCAGGAGCCGGACCCGGCGACGCTCGCGCAGAAGATGGAGATGCCGGAAGAGAAGATCCGCAAGATCCTCAAGATCTCCAAGGAGCCGATCTCCATGGAGACGCCGATCGGCGACGACGACGACTCGCACCTGGGGGACTTCATCGAGGACCAGTCCACGCTCGCGCCGAACGACGCGGCGATGTACGCGTCCTTGCGCGAGGTGACCAAGGAGGTGCTCGACACCCTCACGCCGCGCGAGGCGAAGGTGCTGCGCATGCGCTTCGGCATCGAGATGAACACCGACCACACGCTGGAGGAGGTCGGCAAGCAGTTCGACGTGACGCGCGAGCGCATACGCCAGATCGAGGCCAAGGCGCTGAGGAAGCTGCGGCATCCCTCGCGCTCCGAGCGGTTGAAGAGCTTCCTGGATCAGGAAGGGTAAGAAGAAGGGCCGCGCAAGAGCGGCCCTTCCGCTTTGCGGGGGCCGGTAGCTCAGCTGGTCAGAGCAGGGGACTCATAATCCCTTGGTCGTTGGTTCGATTCCAACCCGGCCCACTAAGTCATGCTGGCGGGCATGGCTTCACCTTGCGAGCCTTGTCGAGGAACGCGGTGATCTGCCCCGCTATCTCCTTGAATTCGTCGACCTTGCCGTAGGTGGCGACGAAGTTCGCGAGTAGAGCGCGGCCGTCGAGCCGTTCCTGCTCGAGACGCCGACACTCACGCGCGGCTGCTTCACGCGCTTCCTGCTCGGCGCGCTGGCGGGCACGGGCTTCTGCCTCCAGCCTCTCCTGACGCTCGCGCGCTTCCTGGGCCTTGCGCGCGGCCTCGGCCTCCAGCAGGCGGCGCTCGGCGGCGAGCCGCTCCTCCTCGGCAGCCCGCTGCTTCCGGACGGCCTCTTCCCGGGCAAGCTGCTCGGCGCGCTCACGCTCGAGGCGCTCGCGCGCGGCGCGCTCCTCGGCTACCCTCCGGGCGCTGGCCTGCCGCTCCTCTTCCGCGATCCTGGCGAGGCGCTCGGCCTCAGCGACCTTACGGCACATCAGGTTGGCGCCACCGGTTTCGTTCTCTCTGCTGCAATCCAGCTCGCTCACCCTGCGGCCCGGATCCATCGGCGGCACGTAGGCTTCCTGCGGCGTGCTACTGCAGCCGGCCGCGAGCAGGAGGAGGACGACGGTTATGATCTTGTTCATGGCTCTCCCTTCAGGTTCGGTAGACGCCGCAGCGCCAGCACTGCGTGAATTGCGGCTCCTGCGGCTCGCTGCACGTCGGACAGCGCCAGGGCGCGCCATCGGTCCACCGCTCGAAGCGAAGGATACGCGCAGCGCGCTCGGCGTGCTGGACGAGCCATCTCGCCGAATATCTTATGCGCGGAATTTTACTGACACTGTGAGCCTGACAGTAGCGCGGTTGATTGGGAACGGCGGGGTGCGGCGCCTTGGACCTTGCGGCATACTACCGGCACAATCCCAACCCGGCCTACTCAATGCGCAACAGCTTGACGATACCGCGGTGCGATGTTGGTTATCGACTCACTGCCGGAGCGAGGGGTGCTCCTCGCCAGCCCAGCGATTGCACTCGAAAGCGACGAACTCGGCGAAGGTGCAGCGAAAATTTACGATCGATCCGTCCACCATCATGAACCCCAGCAAGGCGAGCACCAAGAGGACGGCGACAATCGCGAGCCGGTCCCTGACACGCGCCCAGCGCAAGCGTCTCCTTGGCGGCTGGTAGATATCCGCGTAGCGGCTGCGGACGTCGGCCCAGCCATCCGTTTCTTGCGGTTTGTCTTGCTCTTGCGCCATGCGCGCACCGAGCTTACAACGACTTGCGCTGCGCGTGCCCCGCTGGCCGTCGCCGCCGTACAACGGCACTCACTTCTGCATCGCGATCGGGCTCAGGCGGCAGGGGCGAGCGGCAGGAAAAGCGTCCCGCCTTCGCGCTTGACCAGCAGCGCCGCGGGCCTGTCCTTGGGCAGGGCCGAGAGCGCCGCGCGAAGCCCGGCGACATCGTCCACCCGTTTGCCGTCGATCTGCAGGATCACGTCCCCCGCCTGCACGCCCGCGCGCGCCGCTGCGCCGGCAGCCACCTCCTGCACCAGCAGGCCGTGGTCGACGCCGAGCTGCTTCTTCTGCTGCGGCGTTAGCTCGGACACGGTCGCGTTGAGCTTGGCGCCCTCGCCCGACTCATCGGCGCCCAGGCGAACCTTCTCGTCCGAAGGCAGGCTGCCGATCTTCAGCACCAGCGTCTTCGGCTTGCCTGCGCGGATGACCTCGATCCTCGCCGTTGCGCCGGGCGCGGTCGCGCCCACGGCGAGCGGCAGCTCGCTCGCCGCGTCGATCGGCTTGCCCTCGTAGGACACGATCACGTCGCCGGCCTGCAGCCCGGCTGCTTTCGCCGGGCCGTTGTCCAGCACCGAGGACACCAGCGCGCCGCGCGCCTTGTCCATGCCGAACGAGCGCGCCAGGTCGTGGTTCACCGCCTGGACCGTCACGCCGAGCCAGCCGTGCGTGACGTGCCCGCTCGACTTCAACTGCGCCATTTCGCTCTGCGCCACGTCGATCGGAATCGAGAAGGACAGCCCCTGGTAGCCCCCCGAGCGCGAGTAGATCTGCGAGTTGATGCCGATCACCTCGCCCTTCAGGTTGAACAGCGGCCCGCCCGAATTGCCGGGATTGACGGCCACGTCGGTCTGGATGAACGGGATATAGGTGTCATCCGGCAGCGAGCGTCCCTTGGCCGAGACGATGCCGGCGGTCACGGTATTCTCGAAGCCGTAGGGCGAACCGATCGCGACGACCCACTCGCCCACCCGCAGGTCCTTGGCGCTGCCGAGCGCGACGAAAGGCAGGCCGGCGGCGTTGACCTTGAGCAGCGCGACATCGCTGGCCCGATCCAGGCCGATCACCTTGGCGTCGAACTCGCGCCGGTCGGTGAGTTTCGCTTTCACGGTCTTCGCATCGCCGACGACGTGCGCGTTGGTGAGCAGGTAGCCGTCCGCGCTGATGAAGAAGCCCGAGCCGAGTCCGCGCACGGGTGCGGCGTCCGGAGGGGGAGCAAAGTGGAAGAATTCGCCGAACGGCGTGCCTTCGAACGGATTCTCCCTCGAGGCCAGGCCGGCGGCGTTGCTCCTCTGCTCGACGGTGATGTTGACTACCGCCGGGCCGCGGCTTTCGGCGAGCGCGGCGAAATCGGGCATGGCCGCCTGCGCTGGCGGCGCGATCGGCGCATTCGCGGCCTGCGCCTGCGAAACCGGCGCGAGCAACCCGAAGGCGTGCGGTTGCCTCGCAAAGTGATAGCCGGCGGCGCCGGATCCGAGCGCGAGCGCTGCGATCGCCGCTGCGAGCGTTGATTTCCTGAATACCCTGTTCTGCGTCATGGCATGGCTCCTGTCCGGTTGATGGGAGTGCCGTGACTGTGCGCCGGCAATGCTTAAGCGAACCTTAAGTGCCGGCGACTAGACTAACTGCGATGCGACTGTTGCTGGTGGAAGACGACCGGATGATCGGCGAGGCGGTCAAGCAGGGCTTGGAAATGGAGGGCTTTGCCGTGGATTGGGTGCGGGACGGCAGGCAGGCGGAACTTGCCATCGCCAACAGCATCCATGAACTGGTGCTGCTCGACCTGGGCTTGCCGCACCGGGATGGGCTCACGCTGCTGAAAGACCTGCGCAGGCGCCGCGTCGCCGTCCCGGTGCTGATCGCGACCGCGCGCGACGAAGTGGCCGACCGGGTCGCCGGCCTGAACGCCGGCGCCGACGACTACCTGGTGAAGCCGTTCCATCTGCCGGAACTGGTGGCTCGAGTGCGCGCGCTGCTGCGGCGCAGTCAGGGCCGCGCGGGCCCGGAAATCGAATATGGCGCGCTGAGGATCAACCCGGTGACCCATGCGGTGCATTGGCATGGCGCACCGATCGCGCTCTCCGCCAAGGAATTTGCGCTGCTGCACGCCCTCGTCGACAAACCCAATGCAGTCCTGTCGCGCGACCAGCTGGAGGACAAGCTCTACGGCTGGGGCGACGAGGTCGGCAGCAATGCCGTCGAAGTGCACATCCACAATCTGCGCCGCAAGCTCGGCGCCGGCGCGATCCGCAACATCCGCGGCGTGGGCTACCGCGTTGAGATTGCCGAATGAGCACCATCCGCTGGCGCCTGCTGGCCTGGCTCCTGCCGGCGATCGCCGCGACGCTCGCCGTGGCGGCGTTCGCGTCCTACCGGTTCGCGCGCGACGAGGTGGACGAACTGTTCGACTACCATCTGCGCGTCACGGCGGATGCCCTGCGCGACCAGTCGTTCCTTTCGCTGGCGCTGGATCCGGCGCCGCACGAGGCCGGCGAAAACGGCGTGCTGGTGCAGGTCTGGCACCGGGCGCGCGGCATCGTGTTCGCGTCCGGGCGCGAACGGCAACTGCCGCTGATCCTCGAGACCGGCTTTCACGATATCGCCATCGGTGGCGCGCGCTACCGCGTCTACAGCCTTTCGCTCGGCGAGCGGCTGATCCAGGTCGCGCAGCCGATGGCGCTGCGCACCGAGCGCTCCGCCGAGATCGCGCTGCGCAACACCATACCGTATGCGGTCCTGCTGCCGTTCACGCTGCTGCTCGGGTGGCTGGCGGTGGGTGTCGGACTGCGGCCGCTCGAGCGGCTGGCGGGCGAGCTGCGCGCCCGCTCGCCCGATTCGCTCGCGCCGCTCGGGCTGGGCGGCGTGCCGGGCGAGGTGCGTGCGCTGGTGGAGAACCTGAACGACCTGCTGGTGCGGCTTGCGCACGCGTTGCGCGCGCAACGCAGCTTCATCGCCGACGCGGCGCACGAATTGCGCTCGCCGATGACGGCGCTGCGCCTGCAGCTCGACCTGGTCGAGCAGAGCACGAACGAGGCAAGTCGCGCCAGTGCGCTGGCCGCGCTGCGCGGCGGGCTGGATCGTTCGATCCAGTTGAGCGAGCAGCTGTTGACGCTGGCGCGTCTCGATCCGGACGCGCCGCTGTGTGCCCGGCCGCTGGAACTCGCCGAGGTGGCGCGCGCGGTGGTTGCGGGCCGCGCGGTGATCGCCGCGGACGCGGGCGTCGACCTCGGCCTCGCGGGCGCGGACCACGTGCTCGTCAGCGGCGATCCCGATGCCCTCGCGGTATTGCTCGGCAACCTGGTCGACAACGCGGTGCGCTACACGCCGCGCGGGGGGCGGGTGGACGTTGCCGTGCGCCGCGACGGCGCGCGCGCGCTGCTGGAGGTGATCGACACGGGGCCCGGCATCCGTGCCGATGAACGCGAGCGGGTATTCGATCGCTTCTACCGCACGGGCGCAGACGGTTCCGCCGGCAGCGGGCTTGGCCTTGCCATCGTCCGGCGCATCGCCGAACGCCATGGCGCGGACGTCGGGCTGGAGGACGGACCCGGAGGGCGCGGGCTCGCGGTGCGGGTGGCATTTCGGGCTGCCTAGCGCCTCCTGGCCATTGAGAATGTTAGGCTGGATCATGGCGGGAGCCATGGCCGCCGCGGGCGCCACAATGTTCATCCTGCTATCCGTTCAAAGGTGAGGACATGAGCAGATTCGCAAACATCCTGGAGACCGTGGGCAACACGCCCGTGGTGAAGATCGGCAAGCTGGCGCCCGCGGGCGTCGACCTGTACGTGAAGATCGAGGCCTTCAATCCGCTCGGCTCGGTGAAGGACCGCCTCGCGCTTGGCGTGATCGAGGACGCAGAGCGTACCGGCAAGCTGAAGCCCGGCCAGACGGTGATCGAGGCCACCAGCGGCAACACCGGCATCGGCCTCGCGATGGTGTGCGCGCAGAAGGGCTACCCGCTGGTGGTGACGATGGCGGAATCCTTCAGCGTCGAGCGCCGCAAGCTGATGCGCTTCCTCGGCGCCAAAGTGGTGCTCACGCCGGCCCCGGAACGGGCCGTCGGCATGGTGAACAAGGCCATCGAGCTCGCGCAGGCGCACGGCTGGTTCCTCACGCGCCAGTTCGAGAACGAGGCCAACGCGGACATGCACTCGCGCACCACGGCGCGCGAGATCGTCAACGATTTTGCCGGCGAACGGCTCGATTACTGGGTGACCGGGTTCGGCACCGGCGGCACGCTGAAGGGCGTTGCGCGCGTGCTGGCCAAGGAGCGGCCCGACACCAAGATCGTGGTCTGCGAGCCGGCTGACGCGCCGATGCTTTCCAGCGGTTCGGTGCAGGAACGCAAGCCTGACGGTGCGCCTGCGAAAACCAATGCGGCCTGGAAACCGCATCCGATGCAGGGCTGGAGCCCGGACTTCGTGCCCAAGCTCACTGCCGATGCGGTGGCCAGCGGCGTGATCCACCGCATCGTCACGATCAACGGGCCGGACGCCATGCACTGGAGCCGCCAGCTCGCGCAGAAGGAAGGCATCTTCGTCGGCATCACCGCCGGCGGCACTTTCGCAGGGGCCCTGCAGGTGTGCAAGGATGCGCCCGCCGGCTCGGCGGTGCTGTGCATGCTGCCCGACACCGGCGAACGCTACCTCAGTACGCCGCTGTTCGCCGATATTCCGGTGGACATGACCGAGGAGGAGCTGAAGGTTATGCGCTCCACGCCGAACTTCCATCTGGCGCCAAAGGCCTGAGCAGCCGAATGCAAGGCGAGCGCCGGCCACAGTCGCTGATCGAGGCGCGGTTCGCCGCGCAGCGCATCGCCTTCGGGCCGATCATTTTCCAGGTGACGCGACTGCTGCGCGACCTGGGCATCCTGGAGACCCTGCGCGCGGCCCGCGCCGGGCTCATACGCCAGATCGAAGCCAAGGCGCTGAGGAAGCTGCGGCATCCCTCGCGCTCCGAGCGGTTGAAGAGCTTCCTGGATCAGGAAGAGTGATCGGAGAGAACGAGAGTGAAAGGGCCGCGCTAGCGGCCCTTTTTTTTGCAGTAGGCTTTCCCGGCGGGCCGGTAGCTCAGTTGGTCAGAGCAGGGGACTCATAATCCCTTGGTCGTTGGTTCGATTCCAACCCGGCCCACCAGCACTCAAGCAGCGTGGATGTGTGTGCCAAAAAGGAACCCATTTTTGCTTGCCAGTGCCACGAATGGGCCACACTATACCCGCGCGATCAACAACCAATAACGATATAAACCATGAAGTTATTCGCCGGATTGAAAAAAATCAGGGAGTTTGAAAGGCAGCAACTCCCTTTCCTCAAGTCCATCATCGATTTCGACATCGTCATCGAGATCGGATATGCCGAAGAGCAGGGGCAGCCCCTGACGCTGAAACAGCTGTTTCTGCTGAATATCAGGTCGCGCACGACGGTACGCCGCAAATTGGCCAGGCTCATTGAGCAAGGATTCGTAGTCCGGCGCAAACATGCGGACGATCATCGCGCCACCCTGCTGATCATTTCTCCTTCCAGCATCAAGCTGCTGGGAAAGTATGGCGGCACGGTGTGCTCGATTTCGGCTTTGCATTTCAAGTAAGCGTGCATGACGCAAGGGGACGGCCGCTATGTCTTCACCGCGCAGCGCGATGCAGAACCATCTTCTCGCGGCCCTGCCCGCAGCGGATTACGCGCGCCTGGTGCCCGATCTGGGCCTCATTCCGATGCCGCTGGGATGGGCGGTCTACGAGTCCGGCGGCCCGCAGCGCCACATCTATTTCCCCACGGACGCGCATCGTTTCGCTGCTCTACGTCCTGGAAGACGGCGCTTCCACCGAGCTCGCGGTGGTCGGCAACGACGGCCTGGTCGGCATCTCCCTGTTAATGGGCGGCGAGACGACGCCGAGCCGGGCCGTGGTGCAAAGCGCGGGCCACGGCTACCGGCTCAAGGCTTCCGTCCTGAAAGCTGAATTCGAGCACGGCGGCGCGCTGCAGCATCTCTTGCTGCGCTACACGCAAGGGCTGATCACGCAGATGACGCAGACCGCGGTGTGCAACCGGCACCACTCGGTGGACCAGCAGTTGTGCCGCAGGCTGCTGCTGAGCCTGGACCGACTGCCCTCGAACGAGCTGGTGATGACGCAGGAGTTGATCGCCGACATGCTGGGCGTGCGCCGCGAGGGCGTGACCGAGGCCGCCGGCAACCTGCAGGCGGCGGGATTGATCCACTACAGCCGCGGCAAGATCACCGTGGTGGACCGTGCGCGACTGGAAGCACGGGTGTGCGAGTGCTACGCGGTGGTGCGGCGGGAAACCGACCGGCTGCTTCCCCGCGGAGAGTTCCAGCCGCGATAGCCAGCGCTTGACCCGGCGCGCCCGGCGACAGCATGATTTGGCAGGATGTCCAAGGACGATCCAGCCGATTCGCAGTCGCTGATCGAGGCGCGGTTTGCCGCGCAGCGGATCGCCTTCGGGCCCATCCTCTTCCAGGCGGCGCGATTGCTGCGCGACCTGGGCATCCTGGAAGCACTGCGCGCAGCCCGCTCAGGGCTGACGCTTGAACAGATAACCGCACGCGTCGAAACGCCGCGCTATGGCGTGCTGGTGCTGCTGGAAGCCGGGCTCGCGGCGGACGTGGTGCGCGCCGAAGGGGATCGCTTTCTGCTCACCAAGACCGGCGCCTGCGTCCTGCGGGATGACCTGACACGCGTCAACATGGATTTCGTGCACCACGACTGCTTCCAGGCCATGTACCACCTGGAGGACTCGATCCGCGCGGGCAAGCCCGCCGGCCTGCAGAAGGTGTTCGGCGATTGGGACACGATCTACGCGGCCCTGTCCGCGCTGCCCGAACCCGCGCGTGCCATCTGGTTCCGGTGGGATCACTACTACTCGGATGCGGCCTTTCCGCAGGCGCTGCCGATCGTGTTCGAGCGCCTGCCGCGCACGCTGCTGGACGTGGGCGGCAATACTGGAAAATGGGCCATCCGGTGCGCGCAGCACTCCCCCCAGGTCGCGGTCACGATCCTCGACTTGCCAGGCCAGCTCGAGGTCGCGAGGCAGAACATCGTGGCATCAGGACTGCAGGCGCGCATCAGCTTGCAGCCAGGCGACCTGCTGGATCACTCGCGGCCCTTTCCCGCGGGCTTCGATGCCATCTGGATGAGCCAGTTCCTGGTGTGCTTCGCCGAGGCGGACGTGCAACGGTTGCTCGAGCGCGCGGCCGCCGCCATGGGGCCGGACAGCCGCCTGTACATCCTGGATACTTTCTGGGACCGGCAGGACCACGAGATCTCGACCTTCTGCCTGCAGGCCATCTCGCTTTACTTCACTTGTCTGGCGAACGGCTGCAGCCGCATGTACAAGTCATCCGACATCGCGGCCATGGTCGAGGCCGCCGGCATGCAGGTCGAGCGCCTGACCGGCACCCTCGGCATCTGCTCGTCGCTCATGATCTGCCGCCGGCGCTGACCGGCCCGCCGCTGGCGATGCCGAGGATGAACGCCCAGTGCCAGGAAATTCCGGCGAGCACGGCGAGATGGAAGATCTCGTGCGGCCCGACGATCCCCGCCAGCAGCACCGGCCAGCGCAGGAACTCGATCAAGGCCCCTGCGGTATAGGCGAGCGCGCCCCAGAGCAGCGGCTGGATGAAGCGAAAGCCGTAGCGGCGCGCCAGGTGCAGCGCGGAGATCACCCCCATCCAGCCCAGCCCCAGGTACATCGCGAGGCCGAGCCATTCGGGCATGGTGCTGAAGAAGACGGTCTTGAGCACCAGGCCGGCAAGCGCCGCGCCCCAGATGCCCGCCAGCATTCCCCAGCGCCAGCTGCCCCGGAACAGGATGACGTGCACCGGCGTGAAGCTGCCCGCGATCAGCACGAAAATGGCTGCGTGGTCGAGCCGCTTGAGCACCTCGCGGCCAGGAGTGTCCGGCTCGAGCAGGTGATACACCCCGCTCAAGCTGAGCAGCAGCACGCACGAGAAAGCGAACACGCACAGCGAGATCACGCGGGTGCGGTCGCCGCGTCCGCGCTGCAGGAGAACAATTCCCAGGATCAGGAAGACCACCGCGGCGGCGAGGTGGGTCAGGGAGCTGAACGGATCGCTGAAGCCGGCAATGGACTGCACGCGGCTCGCCTCTGACATGGCGCCATGTTAACTGCGGGCGTAAAAGATGATGAAGCCGCAGCTTCCTTCCAAGCGGGTTTGGCTGTTTTCCGCTAGATTTGCTCCGACTGTCCACCCCCAGGGGGTCCATGTGCGGCGGCAACACGGTTTCACGCTGATCGAGCTGATGATCGTGGTCATGATCATCGGGCTGCTCGCGTCCATCGCGCTGCCCGCCTACCAGAATTACACGATCCGCGCGAAGCTTTCGGAGGTGGTGCTCGCGGCAAGCGCTTGCCGCGTCACCATTTCGGAGGTGTACCTGAGCGGCGGCGTGGCGCCGGCCGCGGGGACCTGGGGCTGCGAGATCAACCAGTCGCGCTTCGTGCAGGGCGTGGCCACCGACGCCAACGGCGTCATCACTGCGACGGCGCAGAACATCGCACCCGAGGTGGACGGCAAGAGGCTCAACCTGGTTCCCTATGTCGGCGGCGTGCCCGCCAATTCCGCCACCATGATGGGCCAGGCGGTGACCGAATGGCGCTGTCTACCCGCCGCCGTCAACGGGGTGAGCATGAAGTACATTCCCGCCGGGTGCCGCGGCGGTTGAGCCCGGGGCATAATCCCGGGCTGGCGCAGCGCAGGAGCGGCACCCGGGATGGTCCAAAAACAACGCACTTACCGATTGACGGAAACCGGCCGCGCCGCCTGGGAGGGCCAGGATGCCGCCGTGCCGGAGGATTACCGGCGCATCCTCTGGCTGATGGATTTCCACGGGCATGCCGGCGTGGTGAACGACCTCCTCAGCCGCTACCCGCAGAACGTGATGGACGAGTGGCTGGGCGAGATGGAGGACCTCGGCCTGATCGAGGTGGCGCCCGAGGGGCAGGAGGAGGAGGGCACGTTCTCCACGCGCGAAGCCGACCGTACTCTGGCCATGAACCAGGAGAGCGTGCGCGAGGAGTCTGCCGCGGCCGGGGCTTCGCTCGCGCGCACCGGGGCCTACATCGCCGCCGACCGCGTCAGTCAGCGTCCCGCCTCGCACAAGGCGCCCTCGGATTGCGTGGTGCTGATCGTGGAGGACGACCCGGACCAGCTCGCGCTCGCCGACCTGAGGGTGAGCATGGCGGGCTACAAGGTGCGCGTCGCGCAATCGGTGAAGGCGTTCCTGCACAGCATGCTCGACGAGGGTGCGCCCGATCTGCTGCTGCTGGACGTGCTGCTGCCCGACGGCAATGGCTTCGAGGTGCTGGCGAAGTTGCGCCGGCACGCCGTACTAGGATCGTTACCGATCGTCATGCTTACCGCGGAAAGCGAGGCGGAGGACATCGGCAAGGGCCTGTTGCTCGGCGCCGACGGCTACATCACCAAGCCCTACACCAAGAACATCCTGGCGGACGTCATCCGCCGCGTGCTGAAGCACGACCGCGTCGCGTAAGGGCCAAGGAAGGACTTGCGGATAAGCTGTTTCGCCGCCGCTGTGCAACAGTCTGCACCGCATGAGTGAAAACGGTAATGGCGCCGGCGAGCAACTTGCGCAGTGGCTGAAGGAAGCGGGGCATCGCGCGCGGCGCGGCGCGCCGGCCCCCGCAGTCAGCGACGACACCTACAACTCGCCCGCTTCCCTGCATCGCTACCTGGAAGAGCTCGCGGGCAGGGGCCTGCAGTCGCGCACCGAGGTGCTCGAGTTCCTGCAGCAAGTCGCCGGCAGCAGGCCGTTCGAGCACCGTGTCGAGGAGCGCCGACGCCTGGTGCGCGAGCTCACGCTGCTCGCCATGCTGGCGGGGAGCTATCTGCATTACTACTACTGGGACGTGCAGCTGCAGATCTCGGGGCTGAATGCCGTGCGCGTGTTTCTCCCGTCGCAGGCGTCTCCGGACAAGAAGGCCTAAACGCAGGCATTGCGTCACAATCTGACTTGGTCTGACAGCCATTGCTGCGGAGTCCGCGCTAGAGTCATGCCACGGCATTGCCGGGGCGGAATCATGCAGCGCTTGCACCGAGGTTTCACGCTGATCGAACTGATGATCGCGGTCGCGATCGTCGGCATCCTCGCTTCGATCGCACTGCCCGCTTACCAGGACTATGCAATCCGCGCCAAGATGTCCGAGGCCGTGCTCGCAGCGGGCGCCTGCCGTACCACGATCTCTGAGATCTACCAGAGCGGCGGTTCTGCTCCGGCTGCGGATGCATGGGGCTGCGAAGGAAACACCTCCAAGTACGTCGCCGGCATCTCCACGGACGGCGACGGCCTCGTGACCGTGACCGTACGCGGCATCAGCGCGAGCGTGGACGGCCGCGGTATATCCCTGTCGCCTTTCATCGGCGGGGCCGCCGCGGACTCCGCGACCATGATGGGTCGGGCGATCAACGAATGGCGCTGCGGCCCCGCGGCGAGCAACGGCGTCAGCACCAAGTACCTTCCCGCGTCCTGCCGCGGCATGTAGCGGCGGCCCGCGCTGGCGCTCTAGCCGGCAAGCCCAGCGATGCCGGCCGGGCTTTGCCTTATCGCGTGGCCTTGCGCGCGAGCATGCGCGAGAAGTTCTCCAGCGACAGCAGGTGGGCGTAGATGCGCCCGAGGATGCCTTTCTTCGCCAGGTTCTTGAGCTGACTGACGTTGAGGTGCTCGATCTTCTTCTCGTCCACGCGGTGCATGCCGGTGAGTTGCAGCGCGCCCCCCTGCGCCGTCTTCGCCTGCATGGTGAAGGGCTCCAGCAGGGCGTAGTCGGCGAGGATCGCGCACAGCTCGCGCGCGCGCTCGAGATCCGCCTCGTACTCGGCGAGCAGGCGCTGCATGTCGCGCCACTTCGCGCTCGGCTCGCCCTGAGCGTCGAACATGGCCTCGCCGCCGGCCTCGTCGAGGTGCGCCTTCTCCACGCAGATCATGCGGTTCTGCTGCTGGACGTCGTTCAGCTTCACCTTCGCCATGCAAAAGGGATAGCGCCGCGCGTAGGCAGGCACGTAGACGCCGCTTGCCCAGCCGTCGCTGCTGACGTAGAGGTTCTCCCCGGCTGTCATGCCGAGCACTGCCACCGGCGCGAAGCTCTTGCCGCTGTCGCCCGAAGTGAACACGATGGGATAATCGCGCGCCGCGGGAGCGAATTCCGTGTAGCTGATCGGGATAGCGTTGAGCTTCTGTGCGAAACCCGGCACCTCCCCGCGCTGCAGGAGCCGCACGCGATGTGTCTTGAGAAGCGGAACCACGTCGCTGTAGCCGAAAGGCGGATTGATCTGCATGCGCGAGTCCTGGCCGGAAGACCCCATCTTAGCGGGGCGTCGTGCAATGCCGCAATCTGCTGTAAAATCCGCGACTTCCCAAGGGGTGGTAGCTCAGCTGGGAGAGCGCCGCGTTCGCAATGCGGAGGTCGAGGGTTCGATCCCCTTCCACTCCACCAGATCCCCAAGGCCCGTCGCGCACGGGCCTTTTCTTTTTGTCCCGGGTGATGCGGGATGTTAGATAGTTGAGGGTTCGCGCGTGTTAACCGCCATGGATGGCGGCGAGACGCTCCGCGGGGGTGCAGCACGAAACATGGCGATCAGTCTGCAACCGGGCAGGAACCACGGGCGATTGGCGCCGGGGCGCGGCTGAGCGCATGCCGCGCCTGCGCCTGCTGCTGCTGGAGGATGCGCCGGCGGACGCCGAGCTGGCGCTCGCCGCGCTCGGCGACGCCGGCTTCGTCTGCAGGGCCGAGATCGCCGACGGACGCGAGGCTTTCGAGCGCCTGTTCAGGCCGGAGCGCTTCGACCTGGTGATCGCGGACTACAGCCTGCCTGGCTACACCGGCCTTGATGCACTGGCGCTTGTGCGGGGCGCCGACGCGCTGCTGCCGGTCGTGCTGCTCTCGGGCGCGCTGGGCGAGGAGCGTGCTGTGGAGGCGTTGCACGCGGGCGCCACTGACTTCGTGCTGAAAGGCAACCTGGTGCGGCTCGGCGGCGTGGTGTCGCGCGCGCTGGAGGAGAGCCGCGTACGCCGCCAGCACCTCGCCACGCAGCAGGCGCTCGAGCTCTCCGAGCGCCGCTACCGCGCCATCGTCGAGGACCAGTCCGAGCTGATCATCCGCATCCTGCCCGATTCGACCGCGACCTTCGTCAATCGCGCCTACTGCCGCTACTTCGGTTTCGAGCCGGACCAGATCCTCGGCCGGCCGGTGCTGGACAGCATGTCCCCTCAGAATCGCGAAGCGCTGCGGCAGAATCTCGCGCGCGTGTCGCCGCAGGCCCCCACTTACGAGCGCGACGCGCTGGTGCGCAACGCTGCCGGCGCCGAGCGCTGGATGCACTGGTCCGGGCGCGGAGTATTCGACGGCCGCGGCGCGCTCGCCGAGATCCAGGCGGTGGGACGCGACGTGACCGAGCTGCGGCGCGCGATGGAGGAGCTCGACGCGGCGCGCGAGCGCCTGCAGGGCCTCTCTCGCCGGCTGCTGGAAGTGCAGGAGGCCGAGCGCAAGCACCTGGCGCGCGAGCTGCACGACGACATCGGCCAGGGGCTCACGGCGCTCAAGCTCAATCTGGAGGCGCTGCAGCGCGGCCGCGACGACGCGGCGCTCACCGCGCGCGTGCAAGAGGCGCTGGAGACCACGCGCCATACCATCGAGCGCGTGCGGCAGCTCTCGCTCAACCTGCGGCCGCTGCAGCTCGACGACCTGGGCCTCGCGGCGGCGCTGCGCTCGCACCTCGACCGGCAGGCCGCGCTCGGCAGCTTCACGCCGCACTTGGATATCCAGGAGGTGCCTGCCAAGCTCGCCGCGGACGTCGAGACCGCGTGCTTCCGCGTTGCGCAGGAGGCGCTCAACAACATCGTGCGCCACGCCAGAGCGAGGAACGTGTGGCTGCGGCTGCTCGTCACCGAGGGGCGCCTCGTACTGTCGGTGCGCGACGACGGCGCCGGCTTCGAGGTCGAATCGGCGCAGCGCCGGGCGGCGCTCGGCGCGAGCCTGGGCGTGGTGAGCATGGAGGAGCGCGTGGCGCTCGTCGGCGGCGCGTTCCAGATCCGGTCGACGCCTGGCAATGGCACGGTGGTGGCGGTCTCGTTCCCGATCGGGATGGAGGGCTGAATGCCGGCGCTGCGCGTCCTGCTGGCAGACGATCACGCGCTGGTGCGTGCCGGCATGCGCTCGCTGCTGCGCGACATCGAGGGCGTGGAAGTGGTGGGCGAGGCGGCCGACGGCGGGCAGGCGCTCGCGCTCGCCGAGCGCGAGCGCCCCGATGTGGTGCTGCTGGATATCGCCATGAAGGGCATGAACGGCCTGGAGGCGGCGGCGCGCCTGCGCGAATTGCACCCCGGCATCAAGGTGATCATCCTGTCGATGCACGCGAGCGAGGAGTACGTGCTGCAGGCGCTGCGCGCCGGCGCCGCCGCCTACCTGATCAAGGACTCGGCCACCGCGGAACTGGAGCTCGCGCTGCGCAGCGTGATGCGCGGCGAGACCTACCTCAGCCCGGCGATCTCGCGCCAGGTGGTCGAGGGCTACGTGAAGCGCGTGGGCGCAGGCGCGGGTGAGGATCCTCTCACGCCACGCCAGCGCGACGTGCTCAAGCGCATCGCCGAGGGCCGCAGCACCAAGGAAATCGCCTTCGATTTCGGGCTGTCGGTGAAGACAATCGAGACGCATCGCGCGCAGATCATGGAGCGCCTGGGCATCCGCGATGTCGCGGGGCTGGTGCGCTACGCCATGCGCACCGGCCTCGTCCCGCCGGAAGAGTGAGCCATTTCAGGGCCCGGTGGCGGCGGGGGAAATCGGCCGGCGCCTCGCGCTCGCCTAGGTCTCGACCTGCATCGCCAGGATCACCATCTGCATGCCGGCGATGTGCAGGCGCTGCTGCAGCACCAGCGCCGCCTGGTTGTGCAGCAGCCGCACGAACCAGTTGTCCTGGCGGAACATCAGCTTCGAGGTGAAGAAGATCGCCAGCGGGAACTCCTCCTGCACGCGGGCGCACAGCTCGACGAAGCCCTCGATCGGGTCGGTGCTGAAGGCGAGATAGGATTTCGCCGCCAGGCCGTTGGAGTGGCAGAAGTTCTCGAAGAACTTCAGCGCCACGTTCGCTTCCAGTTTCATCGCCTGCATCGCCTCGGCGCCGCCGTAGCTCTTTGCGTCGACGGCGCGCGCATTGATGAACACGAAATTGCGGAAATGCCCCGGGAACATGCGCTGCACCCAGAGCAGCGTGTGCAGGCCGCCGCCGCGCGAGGAGCCGACCATGAACACGGCGGTCGGCGCCTGCGGGTCGATGGCGGGCGGCTTGGCCACCGAGCCGAAGGGCACGTTCTCGAACTGCGCGTCGATCCTGCGCAGCGCCGCCTTGGTGTTGTCGTAGTGGCGGCGCACCGCCAGGCAGGCCGCGGCGATGGCGCAGATGATGAGCAGCGCCGCCCAGCCGCCGTCGTCGAAGCGGTCCCAGGCGAGCAGCGAGAGGATCACGGCGCAGACCACGAAGCCGGTGAGCGAGAGCGCAAGCCGCCGCCAGCGCTGCGGCGCGCGGCGCTCGCGCCACCAGTACAGCGCGAGCCCCCACAGCGACACGGCGAAGGTGAGGAACACGCTGATCGAGTAGAGCACCACCAGCAGCGTCACGCTGCCCGCGGTGGCCCACAGCACGAAGAAAGCCGCGAGCCCCATCACCAGGATGCCGTTCTCGGTTACCAGCCGCGTGGACAGGTACCTGAACTTGTGCGGTACCCAGGAATCGGCCGCCATGTTGGCGAGCACCGCCGGGCCGCCGAGAAAGCCCGTGTTGGCGGCAACGAACAGCAGCCCGGCCTCGAGCGCGAGCACCACCAGCAGCGCGATCGGATGCGACAGCGGCCCGTCGAAGCCCATGTCGCGCAGCACCGCGCCGAAGGCCACCGCGTTGTAGGTCTGGCCTTCGACATGCCGTACGTCCCACAGGAGGTACAGCAGGATGATGCCGCCCGCGGTGAAGGCGAGCGACGCCGCCATGTAGAGCATGGTGAGCTGCCCGGTGCGCTTGCGCGGCTCGGCGAGCACGTTGACGTTGTTCGACACCGCCTCCAGGCCGGTGTAGGTGCCGCCGCCCTGCGCGTACGCGAGCAGCAGGAATGCGACGAGCGAGGTCCAGCCCATCTCCCGGCCGAGGCTGCGCGTGTCCTCCAGCGTGGCGGGGAGGAGCTGCGCGAAGTTGCCGGCGTGCGCGAGGATGCCGTACACGATCAGCACGGCGTGCGTCACGACGAAGCCGAGAAACACCGGCAGCAGGATCTTGATCGCCTCCTTCATGCCGCGCAGGTTGAGCAGCAGCAGCACCACGACGAGCGCGAGTCCGGTGGCGAGTTTCCACTTCTGCAGCGCGAGCGGCAGCAGCGAGAACAGCGCGTCCACCCCCGCGGCGACCGAGATCGCGATGGTGAGCACGTAGTCCACCAGCAGCGCGGCGCCGGAAACGAGGCCCGCATAGGGGCCGACCAGCTGCGTGGCGACGCGGTACCCCCCGCCGCCGGTGGGGAAGAGCTCGATCACCTGGTTGTAGGCGAGCGCGATGATGAACACCGTCGCCACCACCGCGAGCGCCATGAACAGGCCGAGGTGCGTGTGCCCGCCGAGCGCGCGGAACGCCTCCTCGGGGCCGTAGGCGGAAGAGGAGATGCCGTCCGCGCCCAGGCCCACCCAGGCGAAGAACGCGGCGAGCGCGATGGAATGCCGGGTCTTGGCCGACAGGGGATCGAGCGGCGCGCCGCGGATGAACCGGCGCAGGCTCTGGGCGAGGTTCATGCCCTGCGCGTCTTCTCCAGACGGCGTGCGAACACCGTCATTTCCTTCTCTGCCTGCTTGTCGCCCCTGGCGTGCGCGGCCGCGATGCCGCTCGTCCAGGCGGCGTGGGCCGCGTCCGCGTTGCCGCTGTCGGCGAGCGCGCGGCCCAGCGCCTTCCATGCCGCCGAGTACTGCGGGTCTTGTGCCACCGCCTCGCGCAGCCGCGCGATGGCGGGCTCGAGGCTGCCCGCCTTCAGGTGCTCGATGCCCAGCGAGTAGCGCAGCAGCGCGCCGTCGCGCGGCGTGCCGAGCAGTTTCTCGAGGCTCTCGATCAGGGGGGAAGCCATTTCGGCTAAGATTGCGGCGGCTGCGCATTCTAACCCCCGAGCCACCCATGAAGACCGCGATCCAGACTGCCGCAGCGCCGGCGGCGATCGGCGCCTACTCGCAGGCGATCCGCGCCGGCGACACCGTCTATCTCTCCGGCCAGATCGGCCTCGACCCGAAAAGCATGCAATTGGCGGAAGGCATCGACGCGCAGATCGAGCGCGTGTTCGCCAACCTCGCCGCGGTGGCGCAGGCGGCGGGCCTCGGCCTGGACCGGGCGGTGCGCATGACGGTGTACCTCACCGATCTCGCGCACTTCGCCCGGGTCAACGAGATCATGGCGCGGCACGTCGGTCAGCCGTTCCCGGCGCGCGCGGCGGTTGGCGTGGCCAGCCTGCCGCGCGGCGCGCTGGTCGAGATCGACGCGATCCTGCACGCCGGTTGACGCGGCCGATCCCTCCAGCGACGGCGAAGAAGCTCGCCCGGCTCGGGATCCGCTCGCGCGCCGATCTCGTCTACCACCTGCCGCTCCGGTACGAGGACGAGACGCGCCTCACGCCCCTCGGGCAGGCGGTACCGGGAAGCCCGGTCCTGATCGAGACGCGGGTGCGACGGGTCGATGTCGTGTACCGGGGGAAGCGCCAGATGCTGGTGCACTGCGAGGGTATCGTGCTGCGCTTCATGCATTTCTATCCGAATCAGAAGCTGGCGTTCGAAAATGCCCTTGCACGCGGGCAGGTGGTGCGGGCCTATGGCGAAGTGAAGCCCGGACGTAGTGGTGCCGAGATGATTCATCCGCGCTGCCGCTTCGTCGTTCCCGGGAGTCCGCTGCCAGGGACGTTGACCCCGGTCTACCCGACGACAGAGGGACTTTCCCAAGAGCGGCTGCGAGTGCTCGTGCAGGAGGCGCTGGCGGAAGAGCCGATCGAGGACAACCTCCCCGCGTCGCTGCGCGAGCGCCACGCGCTCGCGCAGCTCGAGCCGAGCGTGCGCCTGCTGCACGCGCCCCCGCCCGGCGCCGACCTCGGCGCGGCGATGCGGCGCGTGAAGTTCGACGAGCTGCTCGCGCAGCAGCTGCAGAAAGGGCTCGCGCGCAGGAAGCGCCGTGAGAAAACTGCGCCGGCCCTGCCCGCGAACGGGCCGCTGCTCAAGCGCTTCCTCGGCAAGCTGCCCTTCCGCCTCACGCGCGCGCAGCAGCGCGTGATGGCCGAGTTGCTCAAGGACCTGGCGCAGCCGCACCCGATGCAACGGCTGCTGCAGGGCGATGTCGGCAGCGGCAAGACCATTGTCGCCGCCATCGCCTGCCTCGCCGCGGTAGACGCCGGGGCGCAGGCGGCAGTGATGTCGCCAACCGAGATCCTCGCCGAGCAGCACCACCGCAAGTTCTCCGCCTGGCTCGCGCCGCTCGGCGTCAGGATCGCCTGGTTGCACGGCGGCCTGCCAGCAGCGCAGAGAAAGGCCGCGCGCAAGGCTATCGCAGCGGGCGAAGCGGGCATCGTGATCGGCACGCAGGCGCTGTTCCAGGAGGGTGTGGAATTCGCGCGCCTCGCGCTCGCCATCGTTGACGAGCAGCACCGCTTCGGCGTGAAGCAGCGCCTGGAGCTACGCCGCAAGAGCGAGCGTGCGGCTGCGCACCAGCTGATGATGAGTGCGACGCCGATACCGCGCACGCTGCAGATGACCCGCGACGCGGACCTCGACGTCTCGACCATCGACGAGCTGCCCCCGGGCAGGAGGCCGGTGGCGACGCACACCTACTCGGCGGTCCGGCGTGCCCAGGTGCTCGCGCGCATCCGCGCGGCCTGCGCCGAAGGCGAGCAGGCCTACTGGGTCTGCCCGGTGATCGACGAGTCGAAGGAGGAGCTGCAGGCCGCGCTCGACACCTACGAGGAGCTGCGCGGCGAGCTGGGCGGCCTGCGAGTCGGTCTCGTGCACGGGCGCATGGCGCCGCAGGAGAAGGCCGCGGCGATGGGCTCCTTCGCCTCTGGCGCCACGCAGCTTCTTGTCTGTACCACGGTGATCGAGGTCGGCGTGGACGTGCCCAACGCTTCGCTCATGGTGATCGAACACGCGGAGCGCTTCGGCCTTGCACAGCTGCACCAGTTGCGCGGTCGCATCGGACGCGGCACGCGAGCGAGCGAGTGCGTGCTGCTGTTCCATGAGCCGCTGTCAGAGGCGGCGCGCGAGCGGCTGAAAGTGATCCGCGAAAGCGCCGACGGCTTCGCCATCGCCGAAGCCGACCTGCGCCTGCGCGGCCCTGGCGAGTTCCTCGGCGAGCGCCAGAGCGGGGAGGCGCCGCTGCGCTTCGCCGATCTCGCCGCGGACGAACCGCTGATCCGTGAGGCGCACGCGGCGGCGGAGGCGCTGCTCGACGTGGATGCGGCCTTCGTAAGCGAGCATGTCGGGCGCTGGCTGGGCGCTCGCTCCGACTACACTAGAGCCTAGCTATGCGCATCGACCTCGACTTCATCGGCCGTCGCCTGGACGCGTACGAGCGGCTGCTGCGCCTGGACAAGCCAGTCGGCACGCTCCTGCTGCTGTGGCCGACCCTGTGGGCGGTGTGGCTCGCCGCGCGCGGCGCGCCCAGCATCGAGATCGTCGCCATCTTCGGCGTAGGCACGCTGTTCATGCGCTCGGCGGGCTGCGCCCTCAACGATTTCGCCGACCGCGGCTTCGACGCGCACGTCGCGCGCACGCGCGACCGTCCACTCGCCGCGGGCGAGATCACGCCCGCCGAGGCGCTGGCGCTCGCGCTGCTGCTCGCGGCCACCGCCTTCGGCCTGGTGCTGATGCTCAACCGCCTCGCCATGCAGTTGTCCTTCGTGGCCCTGGCGATCGCCGCGACCTATCCCTACGCCAAGCGCTTCTTCGCGCTGCCGCAGCTTTACCTGGGCGTTGCCTTCGGCTTCGGCATCCCGATGGCCTATGCCGCGATCCAGTGGCGCCTGCCGCTGGAGTGCTGGGCGCTCCTCGCCGCGAACATCTGCTACGCGTTTGCCTACGACACGGAGTACGCAATGGTGGACCGTGAGGACGACGCCCGGATCGGCATCCGCACTTCGGCGCTGACTCTGGGGCGCTACGATGTCGCCGCAGTGATGGCGAGCTACGCGGGGATGCTCGCGATCCTCGCCTGGGTCGGCGTCACTGTGCACCTCGCCTGGCCCTACTTCGCGGGGCTGGCGGTTGCGGCGGCGATGATGCTCTACCATTACCGCCTGATCCGTGGCCGCACGCGGGAAGGCTGCTTCAAGGCCTTCCAGCACAACAACTGGGTGGGGGCTGCGATTTTTGCCGGCATCGCCGCCGCCTACGCACTCAAATGAACTTGCCCACCGAGCCCGCAGTCGCTTCCTTCGATTTCCAGTCCGGCCCGTTACGCGGGACGCAGCTGACGCTGTATGGCGCGCGCCTGCTGCATCACGGCGTTGGTTACATGGAGAGCATGCCCCTGGCGGCCATCGCCGCCGTGCGGGTGAGCTACGAGCGCCACGAGCAGCGCATCGGCTGGGGCGTGGCACTGGGGGTGGCGGCGTTGCTGCTGTTCCTGGCGTTCCGGCCGCTTGCGGCGTACGCCGTCGGCGCGTCGGCCGAAGTGGCGGACGGCCAAGCCATGGGGCAATTACTGCGCGCAGCCCTGAGCGCGCTCGAGGCTTTTGCCCGGCTGCTGCCGGTGGCGGGCGTGCTTTGCCTCGCCGCCGGCATCGCGCTGGCCGTGCTGGGCTGGATCGGCGCTACCACGCTGGTGCTGATGCTGCCCGCGGCGGAGCGCGCGTTTCCCGTTCGCGGCCAGAGCCCCCTGCTGGTCGGGTTCGCCGAGCTGCTGGCCGAGCGCGTCGCGCAGCGCAGCGGGCGCTGAAGTGCACTACGGGGACCTGCGCGAGTTCCTCGGCAAGCTGGAAGCGCTCGGCGGCTTGAAGCGCATCGCGGCGGGCGTTTCGCCGCGCCTGGAAATGACCGAGGTGTGCGACCGCGTGCTGCGCGCCGGCGGCCCGGCGCTGCTGTTCGAACGACCGGCGGGCTGCGCGATGCCTGTGCTCGGCAACCTTTTCGGCACGGTCGAGCGCATCGCGCTGGCGATGGGAGTCGAGGCGGGAGCGCATCCCGCGCCCGCCCTGCGCGAGATCGGCACGCTGCTCGCCGCGCTGCGCGAGCCCGATCCGCCCAAGGGCCTGCGCGATGTTGTGGCGAAGCTGCCGCAGCTCGCGCGGCTCGCGGGCAAGGTGTTCGACATGGCGCCCAAGGTGGTCTCCACTGCGCCCTGCCAGGAAACGGTATGGGAAGGCAAAGACGTCGATCTTGCGCGCCTTCCGGTGCAGACCTGCTGGCCCGGCGATGCGGGGCCGCTCATTACCTGGGGCCTCACGGTCACGCGCGGGCCGCTCAAGGCCCGCCAGAACCTCGGCATCTACCGCCAGCAGGTGATCGCGCCGAACCGCGTCATCATGCGCTGGCTCGCGCACCGCGGCGGCGCGCTTGACTTCCGCGACCACCAGCTGGCGCATCCTGGCAAGCCCTTCCCAGTGGCGGTGGCGCTCGGCGCGGACCCGGCGACCACCCTCGCGGCGGTGACCCCGGTGCCGGACACGCTGGGCGAGTACCAGTTCGCCGGCCTGCTGCGCGGCGCGCGCACCGAACTCGCGAAATGCATCGGCAGCGACCTGCAGGTGCCGGCGCGCGCCGAGATCGTGCTGGAAGGCGTCATCCATCCGGAGGACACGGCGCTGGAAGGCCCGCACGGCGACCATACCGGCTACTACAACGAAGCCGAGCGCTTCCCCGTGCTCACGGTCGAGCGCGTCACGCTGCGGCGCGACCCGATCTACCACTCGACCTACACCGGCAAGCCGCCCGACGAGCCGGCGATGCTCGGCGTCGCGCTGAACGAGGTGTTCGTGCCGCTGCTGACCAAGCAGTTCCCCGAGATCGCGGACTTCTACCTGCCGCCCGAAGGCTGTTCGTACCGGCTCGCGGTGGCGAGCCTGAAGAAGCAGTATCCCGGGCACGCCAAGCGCGTGATGTTCGGCATCTGGAGCTACCTGCGGCAGTTCATGTACACCAAGTTCATCGTGGTGGTGGACGCCGACATCGACATCCGCGACTGGAAGGAAGTGGTGTGGGCCATCAGCACGCGCGTGGATCCTGCGCGCGACACGCTGATCGCCGAGAATACGCCGATCGACTACCTCGACTTCGCCAGCCCAGTGGCGGGCCTTGGCTCCAAGATGGGCATCGACGCGACGAGCAAATGGCCGGGCGAGACCTCACGCACCTGGGGCCGGCCGATTGCCATGGACGCGGAGGTGAAGAAGAAGGTGGACGGGATGTGGAAGGAGCTCGGGCTGTAGGGTGGGCCAACGGCCCACCCTACCTTGCGTCGTAGGCCCAGCGCAGCAGCGCGTCGGTAGCGGCCTCGGCGTCCGGCGCGTTGGAGTGGTTCATCAGCATCACCACCACGCGGCGGCGTCCCTTGCGGTCGAGCACGTAGCCCGCCATCGCCCGCACGTCCGACAGCAACCCCGTCTTCACGTGCGCCTGCCCGGCGACCGGCTCGCCGATGAGGCGCTTCTTCATCGTGCCGTCCACCGCCGCGAGCGGCAGCGAAGCGACGAACTCCGGCATCACCGCGCTCGCCCACGCCGCCTGCAGCAGCGCCGCAAGGCTCGCGGCACTCAGGCGATCGGTGCGCGAGAGCCCGGCGCCGTTCTCGATCGCGAGCTCGCGCGCGGGAATGCCCTTCATCGCCAGCCAGTGCCGTACCGCCTCCGCGGCGAGCTCGGGACGCGCGGGCGGCGCGCTCGAGGCGGTGGCGAGCGTGAGATAGAGTTGGCGCGCCATCACGTTGTTGGAAAACTTGTTGATGTCGCGAACCGTCTCTGCCAGCGGCGCCGACTCATGCATGTGCAGCAGCCGCGCCTCCGGCGGCACCGGGCCCTCGCGCACGCGCCCGGTCCACGCCCCGCCCATCTCCGGCCATAGCTCGCGCAGTACGCCGGCGACCTGCTCGTTCGGCGAGAGCAACGCGACGTTGAGGTCCTTTTCCCCGCAGGCGATCGGGTAGCGGCCGGCGAAAGAGGCGCGTGGCGGCGGGCCGGCCTCGAAGCTCGCCTGCAGCATGTCGCGGAACGCGCGCCCCTCCAGGCAGGCGCCCGCAGAGAGGCGCAGCCGGTTCGTCACTTCCAGCCCGGGTGGGCGCGGCTCGACGTAGATGAGAACCGCCTCGCGCTCGGGCTCCGGCACGAAGGCAAAGCGCAGCGACTTGTAATGCACCAGCAGCGCGTCGGGCAGCACGTTGTAAGGGCGCAGCGCATCGCCGTCGAAGCGCGCGGGGTCGCCCTGCGGGGGAGCGAAAAAGCTGCGGTCGAGCACCAGGTCGCCGCGGATCTCGCGCAGGCCCTTGCCGCGCAGCGCGCGCAGCAGCATCCAGAAGCTCTCGTAGTCGAGCTTCGGATCGCCGTACCCCTTGAGCAGCAGGTCGCCTTCCAGCACCCCGTCGCGCAAGGTGCCCGACACGTATGCCTCGGTCTTCCAGCGGTAAGCCGGACCGAGCAGCTCGAGCGCGGCGAAAGTGGTCGCCAGCTTCATCACGGAGGCGGGATTCATGGGCACGCCGGCGTTGTGGCTTAGCGCCGGGCGCGCGGCGCCCACGTCCTGCACCACGATCGCGACGCTGGACGGAGGCACCGAAGTGGCGCGCAGCGCGTCGGCCAGCGGCTTGGGCAACTCACGCGCGCCTGCCGAAGAGGCCACCAAGAGGGCGGCGAACAGAAGGCTACGCAGTTGGAACACGCGTGGCATTGTAGAGGGCGGGGTGACATACCCCTTGAAATGTCCCGCTTCTCCCTCTATCATTAGCACTCGTCAGGGGCGAGTGCTAACACGCCCCCGCCCCGGTGTGGGTTGGTCGTTCACAACCCATTGTTTTAAAACAATTTAGTATTGGAGACCTGTATGAAGATCCGTCCTCTTCATGATCGCGTCATCGTCAAACGCATCGACGAAGAGCGCAAGACCGCGTCCGGCATCGTAATTCCGGACACTGCAGCCGAAAAGCCCGACCAGGGCGAAGTCCTCGCCGTGGGCAAGGGCAAGAAGACCGAAGAAGGCAAGTTGATCGCACTCGACGTCAAGGTCGGAGACAAGGTGCTGTTCGGCAAGTACTCCGGGCAGACCGTCAAGGTGAAGGGCGACGAGCTGCTCGTGATGCGCGAGGAAGACATCATGGGCGTGATCGAAGGCCACTGATCGTCAACGCGAACGTTCTTTCGATACAGATTTAGGAGAAACAGCAATGCCTGCCAAAGAAGTACGGTTTCACGAAAACGCGCGCGCCAAGATGGTCCATGGATTGAACATCCTGGCCGACGCCGTCAAGGTCACCCTCGGCCCCAAGGGCCGCAACGTCGTGCTCGAGCGCTCGTTCGGCGCCCCCACCGTCACCAAGGACGGCGTGTCGGTCGCCAAGGAGATCGAGTTGAAGGACAAGTTCGAGAACATGGGCGCGCAGATGGTGAAGGAAGTCGCCTCCAAGACCTCGGACGTCGCCGGCGACGGCACCACCACCGCCACGGTGCTGGCGCAAGCCATCGTGCGCGAGGGCATGAAGTACGTCGCCTCGGGCATGAACCCGATGGACCTCAAGCGCGGCATCGACAAGGCCGTGATCGCGGTCACCGATGAACTGAAGAAGATTTCGCAACCCTGCAAGACTTCCAAGGAAATCGCCCAGGTCGGCTCGATCTCGGCCAATTCCGACGCGGACATCGGCAAGATCATCGCCGACGCCATGGACAAGGTCGGCAAGGAAGGCGTGATTACGGTCGAGGACGGCAAGAGCCTGCAGAACGAGCTCGACGTCGTCGAGGGCATGCAGTTCGACCGAGGGTATCTCTCGCCCTACTTCATCAACAACCCCGAGAAGCAGATCTCCGTTCTGGAGGACGTCTATCTCCTCCTGCACGACAAGAAGATCAGCTCGATCCGGGAACTCCTGCCGATCCTCGAGCAGGTCGCGAAGTCGGGCAAGCCGCTCGTCATCATCGCCGAGGAAGTCGAAGGCGAGGCGCTGGCGACGCTGGTGGTGAACAACATCCGCGGCATCCTGAAGACCGTCGCGGTCAAGGCGCCGGGCTTTGGCGACCGCCGCAAGGCGATGCTGGAGGACATGGCGATCCTCACCGGCGGCACGGTGATCAGCGAGGAGCTGGGCCTGAAGCTGGAGAACGCCACCCTGAAGGACCTGGGCAAGGCGAAGAAGATCGAGGCCGGCAAGGAAAACACCACCATCATCGACGGCGCCGGCGTGAAGAAGGACATCGAAGGGCGCGTCAAGCAGATCCGCGTGCAGATCGACGAGGCGACCAGCGACTACGACAAGGAAAAGCTCCAGGAGCGCGTGGCGAAGCTGGCCGGCGGCGTGGCGCTGATCAAGGTCGGCGCGGCCACCGAGGTCGAGATGAAGGAGAAGAAGGCGCGCGTGGAAGACGCGCTGCACGCGACCCGTGCGGCAGTCGAGGAAGGTATCGTCCCCGGCGGCGGCGTGGCGTTCCTGCGCGCGCGCAAGGCGCTCGAAGGCAAGATCAAGGCGGCGAACGACGACCAGGAAGCGGGCATCAAGATCGTGATGCGCGCGTTGGAAGAGCCGATGCGCCAGATCGTGGCCAACTGCGGCGCCGAGCCCTCTGTGGTTCTCAACAAGGTGCTCGAGGGCAAGGGCGTCAACTACGGCTACAACGCACAGACCGACGAGTTCGGCGACCTGGTGGAGATGGGCGTGATCGATCCCACCAAGGTGGCGCGCACCGCGCTGCAGAACGCTTCTTCGGTCGCCGGCCTGATGCTCACCACCGATGCGATGGTGGCCGAGCTGGTCGAAGAGAAGAAGGGCGGCGGCGGCCATGCGCACGGCGGCATGGGCGACATGGGCGGCATGGGCGGCATGGACATGTAACCCGGGCCTTCGGGCCAGCTGCAATGGGAAGGGGCGCTCCGGCGCCCCTTTTCTTTTGTATTACACTGGGTCGCAGAGGGAAGGAGAGCCATGCGGATACTCGTCGCGGAAGACGACGCGATCCTTGCTGGAGCCGTGCTGCACAACCTGCGCGAGGCAGGCTACGCGGTCGACTGGGTGAAGAACGGCATCGAGGCCGATTCGGCCCTCGAAGGCGACGAATTCGACCTGCTGATCCTAGACCTCGGCCTGCCGCGCAAGTCCGGGCTGGAGGTGCTGAAGCGCCTGCGCGGGCGCGACTCGCGCCTGCCGGTGCTCATCCTCACCGCTCTGGACGGCGTGAACGACCGCGTGCGCGGGCTGGACGCCGGCGCCGACGACTACCTCGCCAAGCCTTTCCAGCTCGCCGAGCTCGAAGCGCGCGTGCGCGCGCTGACCCGCCGCGGCATGGCGGGAGGCCCGACGCTGCTGCGCCACGGCGCCCTCAGCTACGACCAGGTCGGTCGCGTGGCGCGGATCAACGGCGAGCTGCTCGAGCTCTCGGCACGCGAGGTCAGCCTGCTCGAGATCTTCCTGCAGCGCGCGGGGCGCCTGGTGTCCAAGGACCAGCTGGTCTCGCACCTGTGCGAATGGGGCGAGGAGGTTTCGCCCAACGCCATCGAGGTCTACGTGCACCGCCTGCGCAGGAAGCTGGAGGCCGGCGACGTGCGCATCGTCACGGTACGCGGCCTGGGCTACAGCCTGGAGAAGCCCGCGCCATGAGCGGGCTGATATAATCCGCGCCCTTCGTTTGTCCCGCAGGCCAAGTAGCTCAGTTGGTAGAGCAGCGGACTGAAAATCCGTGTGTCGCTGGTTCGATTCCGGCCTTGGCCACCATTACAATCCCTAGCGCATGACCCTGTTTGCACTCGGGCTCAACCACACCACCGCGCCGCTGCCGGTACGCGAGCGCGTGGTGTTCCACGTCGAGAAGCTGTTCGACGCGCTGGGCGAGCTGACCCGCGGCAAGAGCGTTGCCGAGGCGGCGATCCTCTCCACCTGCAACCGTACCGAGTTGTACCTGTCGGCTGAACAGCCGGAAACGGCGGCCGAGTGGCTCGCGCAGTATCACCAGATGCAGCCCGATGACTTGCGGCCGTATCTGTACACCCTGCCGCACGAGCAGGCGGTGCGCCACACGTTCCGCGTCGCCTCGGGCCTGGATTCGATGGTGCTGGGCGAGCCCCAGATCCTCGGCCAGCTGAAGGACGCGGTGCGCACCGCGCAGGCGGCCGGCACGCTCGGCACGGTGCTGCACAAGCTGTTCCAGCGCACCTTCGCTGTGGCGAAGGAAGTGCGCAGCACGACGCAGGTCGGCGCCAACAGCGTCTCCATGGCGGCGGCGGCGGTGAAGCTGGCGGCGCGCATCTTCCCTGACCTGAAGGACCAGAAGGTGCTGTTCATCGGCGCAGGGGAAATGATCGAACTCTGCGCCACCCATTTCGCCGCGCAGGCGCCGGCGCGCGTCACGGTGGCCAACCGCACGCTGGAGCGCGGCCAGGCGCTCGCACACCGCTTCAATGGCCGCGCCATCGAACTGCGCGCGCTCGCCGAGCACCTGCAGGAGTACGACATCGTGGTGTCCTGCACCGCCTCTTCGCTGCCAATCCTCGGCAAGGGATTGGTGGAGCGGGCGCTGCGCGCGCGCAAGCGCCGGCCGATGTTCATGGTGGACCTCGCGGTGCCGCGCGACATCGAGGCCGAGGTGGGCGAGCTGGACGACGTGTTCCTGTATACGCTGGACGACCTGCAGGGCATCGTGCAGGGCAACCTGGATGCGCGTCGCTCTTCGCTCGAGCAGGCCGAGGCCATCATCGAGACGCAGGTCGGGCAATTCATGCACTGGATGGCCGGGCGCGCCTCGGTGCCGCTCATCCGGCAGCTGCGCGAGCAGGGCGAGGCGGCGCGCCGGCACGAGCTGGAGCGGGCGCTCAGGCTGCTGCAAAAGGGCGAGGATCCGAAGCAGGTGCTGGAGGCCCTGTCGCAGGGGCTCACCAACAAGCTGCTGCACGGCCCGACGCAGGCGCTGAACGAGGCCGCCGGCGAGGAGCGACGGGCGCTGGCCGAGCTTCTCGAGCGCCTGTACCGCTCCAAGTGAAACCCGCACTGCGCGCCAAGCTCGACAGCCTCGTCGCGCGGCTGCCGGAAGTCGAGGGTCTGCTCGCCACGGAGGGCGCTACGCGCGACATGGCGCAGTTCAAGAAGCTCTCGCGGGAGCACTCGGAGCTCACCGGCCTGGTCGAGCTGTACGAGCGCTTCCGGCAGGCGGAGCGCGACGCGCAGGAGGCCAAGGACATGGTGGCCGACTCGACGATGAAGGGCTACGCCGAGGAGGAGCTGAGGAGCGCGCGCGCCGCGATGGAAAGGCTCGAAGCGCAGCTGCAGAAACAGCTGCTGCCCAGGGACCCGAACGACGAGAGAAACCTGTTCCTCGAGGTGCGCGCCGGCACCGGCGGCGACGAGTCGGCGCTCTTCGCGGGGGATCTGTTGCGCATGTATACGCGCTACGCCGAGCGCCAGGGCTGGCAGGTCGAGATCATGTCCGAGAGCGCCTCGGAGCTGGGCGGCTACAAGGAAGTGATCGCACGCATCAACGGCCAGGGCGCCTATTCCAGACTCAAGTTCGAGTCGGGCGGCCATCGCGTGCAGCGCGTGCCCGAGACCGAGGCGCAGGGGCGCATCCACACCTCGGCCTGTACCGTGGCCGTGCTGCCCGAGGCGGACGCGATCGACGAGGTGGTGCTCAATCCCGCGGAGATGCGCATCGACACCTTTCGCGCCTCGGGCGCCGGCGGCCAGCACGTCAACAAGACCGATTCCGCGATCCGCGTCACGCACCTGCCCACGGGGATCGTGGTCGAGTGCCAGGACTCGCGCTCGCAGCACAAGAACCGCGAGAAGGCGCTCTCCGTGCTCGCCGCGCGCATCAAGGACAAGCAGACGCGCGAGCAGCAGGCGAAGACGGCCTCGGCGCGCAAGTCCCTCGTCGGCTCGGGCGACCGCTCCGAGCGCATCCGTACCTACAATTTCCCGCAGGGCCGCGTCACCGACCACCGCATCAATCTCACGCTGTACAAGATCGAGCGCATCATGGACGGGGAGCTCGACGAGCTGGTCGAGGCGCTCGCCGCCGAGCACCAGGCCGAGCAGCTGGCGCAGCTCGCCGAAGAAGCTGCGTGAAAGTTGCGGAGGCCCTCGCGCTGCTCGAGCCGCGCGAGGCGCGGCTGCTGCTGGCGCGCTCGACCGGGTTCTCGGAGGCGAGCGTGCTTGCGCATCCGGAGTGGGAGCTGCCGGCGCAGGCCGAGGCGCAATTCCGCGCATTCGCCGCGCGCCGCGCGCGCGGCGAGCCGATCGCCTACATCCTCGGCGAGAAGGAGTTCTATGGCCTGCCGCTCGCGGTAAACGCCTCGGTGCTCATCCCGCGGCCCGAAACCGAGCTGCTGGTCGAGCTTGCCCTGGCGTGCGCGCCGACATCGGTGCTGGACCTTGGCACCGGCTCGGGCGCGATCGCGCTCGTCCTGAAGCGGCAGCTGCCGCACGCACATGTCGTCGCGGCGGAAGCGAACGTCGCTGCGCTCGCCGTGGCGCAGCGCAATGCCGTGAAGCTCGGCCTGGGGGTCGAATTCCTGCACGGCCGGTGGTTTGAGCCGGTGGGCAATGCGCGCTTTGCCCTGATCGTCGCCAATCCCCCTTATGTCGCCGAGGGCGACCCGCACCTCTCGGAGGGCGACCTGCGCTTCGAGCCGCGCGACGCGCTCGTCGGGGGACCCGACGGCCTGGAGGCGATCCGGGAGATCATCCGGGGCGCTCCGGCGCACCTCGAACCGGGCGGCCGCCTGCTGCTCGAGCACGGGCTGGGACAGGACGCGGCGGTCAAGAGCTTGCTGGTGGAGGCCGGGCTTGAAGGCGTCACGAGCTGGCCCGATCTCGCGGGGATTGCCCGGGTCGCTGGAGGAAGACTAAAATGTTGACTACGTTACTCGACTATTGAGGCTGGCATGGACGCGCAACAGAGGATCAAGGATCAGGTCACCGGCAACCCGGTGGTGCTCTACATGAAAGGCACGCCGCAGATGCCGCAATGCGGCTTCTCGGCGATGGCGATACAGGTTCTGCAGGCCTGCGGCGTTCACAGCCCCTTTACCGTCAACGTGCTCGCCGACCCCGAGATCCGCCAGGGCATCAAGCAGTACGCCAACTGGCCGACCATCCCGCAGCTCTACGTCAACGGCGAGTTCGTCGGCGGCTCGGACATCATGCGCGAGATGTACCAGTCCGGCGAGCTGCAGAAGCTGCTCGAAGGCGCGCGCCAGCAGGCCTAGAGCGCCGGCCGGCTCAGGTCAGGGCGGCTTTGGCCGGGGCCGCCAGTTCTGCGCCGCGTTCGCGCAGAAATCGGCAAGGCTCGCCAGCACGTTGCGCACCGCCAGATTGGCGGCAACCACGCCACCATAGGGATCCTCGCTGGGCGCCGCTGCGACGGCTTCGAACTCGCGCGTCGCGATCACCTGGCGGGTGGCGCTGTCCAGAATCGTCGCGCGCAGCGTGAAACGCACGCGGCTGGGGCTGCCCAGGAACTCGTGCTGCAGCCGCCTGACTTCGGCATCGAGCCGCAGGTCGCCGGAAGCGATGCTCGGCGTCAGCACGACGGCGCCGAATGCGCCGCTGCGCGCCGCAGCCGCGACGATGAGCGGCGCCAGCATGCGAGCCGGTGTATCGACCCATTCGTTGTGCGCGTAGTACTCGAGCGTGTGCGCCCGGCGCACGTAGAGGATGCGCTGGCTGTCGAAGCCCGCCGCTGCGTATGGTGGGCTGACGACCAGCGTCGGCGCGGCGCCCGACGCGGGGGCGCGTGCAGGCGACTCAGCCTCGGCCGCGGCGTTGTCGAGCGAGTAGTAGTTGGGATGCGGCGCGGTCGTCGGATTCAGTGCTGCGCAACCGCAGGCGAGGGTCACCGCCAGGCTCGCGGCCCATCGCGCTGCGCAGTTCATTCGCCGGGTCCCGGCGGCACCGGCCGGCGGCCCCACAGCAGGCCGCCGGGGCTGCCTTCGACTTTCTCGCTGAGCCGGCGCAACGATGCCGATAGCACGTTCAACTCGCCCAGCAGGCGCTCCAGCTCCGGGAGCGTCTCCCCGGTGAAGCGCTTCATGTCGGCGCCCAGGGCATCGACGGTCTTGCCCGCGCTGGCGCTGGCGGTCGCCGTCTCGTTGCTCATTCTTGCGAATGCATCGGCGCTGCGGCCCACCTGTTCCACGACCGGGCCGAGCTGGGCGCTCACGCGAGCGCTGTTGTCGAAAGTGCGCGCGGCATTGGCGAGGCCGGCGTTGATCGAGCCCTGGTTCGCTGCGAGCGTCCGGGCCACGGCGGACAGATCGGCCAGCGTGCTCTTGAACGACGCAAGATTCTCGTCGCTGAGGATCTTGTTGACGTTGTCGGACGTGGAGTCGAGCTTGGCCAGCACGGTGGTCAGCACGTTCTCGAGACGCGCGCTCAGCGAGGGCTTGCTGCGGATGACCGGAAGTTCGCCAGGCGCCGATGCGCGCAAGGGCGGCGAGGCGAGGGTGCCGCCGTCCAGTTCGACGTAAGCGATGCCGGTGAGCCCCTGGGTCTTCAGCACCGCCACGGTGTCTTCCTTGATCGGCGTGCCGCGATCGATCGCGAACACCAGCCGCACCTGCTCCGGGTTGTCCGGAGAGAGCTGGATGGCGCGCACCTTGCCCACGTCGACGCCTCGGTACTTGACCGGCGCATTGAGATTGAGGCCCGCCACCGATTCCCCGATCAGGGCGAGGTACAGGGTGGGCTTTTCCTGGAATCCGCCGCCGCTGGCAAGCCACAGGACGCCCGCAATCAGCGCGGCCCCCAGCACGAGCACGAATCCGCCGACCAGCGCGTAGTTCACTTTCGTTTCCATGCCGGCTCCTTGGCCTGATCGCCCGCCGCAGGCGCGGCCGCCCTGCCGCGCGGGCCTTCGAAGATACTGGCGGATGTCCGGCTGCTCCAGCCGCGACAGTTCGGTCATCGAGCCGATCCCCTGCACCCTGCCTTCGCCGAGCACCGCAACGCGGTCGGCGACCTGCCACAAGAGGTCGAGGTCGTGGGTGATCATGACGACCGTCAGGCCGAACAGGCTGCGCAGCCTGAGTACCAGCTCGTCGACGCCGGCGGCGCTGACCGGGTCCAGCCCGGCCGTCGGCTCGTCGAGAAACAGCAGTTCGGGATCGAGCGCCAGCGCGCGGGCGAGGGAGGCCCGCTTGAGCATGCCGCCGCTCAATTCGGCCGGATACCGGTTCCCCGTCTCCGGCTCCAGGCCGGCGAGCGCGATCTTCCACGCGGCGATCTCGTCGATCGACGCGTCCGGGAGCGCGGAATGCTCGCGCAGCGGCAGGCCGACGTTCTCGCGCACATCCAGCGAACCGAACAACCCGCCGTGCTGGAACATCACCCCGATGCGCAGCCGCAATGCCTGCGCGCGCTCCTCGTCGAGGGATTGCAGGTCCGTGCCCAGCACCTGGATCGAGCCCGCATCCGGGCGATGCAGCAGGATCATCTCGCGCAGCAGCGTGGACTTGCCCGAGCCGCTGCCGCCGACCAGCGCGAAGATCTCGCCGCGGCGCACCTGCAGGTCCAGGCCCGCATGCACGACCTGCTCGCCGAAGCGGGTCGACTACGTTGCGCACCTCGATGACGGTATCGGCCTGCGCCATGTCAGATGCCAAGCACGCTGAACAGGACGGAGAACAGCGCGTCGGCCACGATCACGAGAAAGATCGACTGCACGACGCTGCGCGTGGTGTGGCGGCCGACGCTGTCGGCGCCGCCGCGGGTGCGAAAGCCCTGGAAGCAGCCGACCACCGCGATGATGGCCGCAAACACGGGAGCCTTGCCGATGCCGATCGCGTACGCCGTGACGCTGACCGCCTTGGTGAAGCGATCCAGAAAATCCTCGAAGCCGACGCCCAGCTGGGCGCGCGCCATGACCATGCCGCCGAACACGCCCAGCACGTCGGCGAAAAACGTCAGCAGCGGCAGCGCGACGAGCAGCGCGAGCATCTTCGGCAGCACCAGGAGCTCGAGCGGAGCGATGCCGATGGTGCGCATGGCGTCGATCTCTTCGGTCACGGACATGGTGCCGATCTGCGCGGCATAGGCCGAGCCCGAGCGCCCGGCGACGATGATGGCCGTCATCAGAGGGGCGAATTCGCGCAGCATCGACAGGCCCACCAGGTCGGCGACGAAGATGTTGGCGCCGTATTTCCTGAGCTGGTCGGCGGCCTGGTAGGCGATGACGACGCCCATCAGGAAGGAGAGCAGGCCGATGATCGGCAGCGCGTCGACGCCGGCGCTGCGGATGTTGTGCAGGATCGGCCGCCAGCGGATGCGCGCCGGCCGGGCGATGCTGGCAGCGAGCGCGGCCGCGGCTTCGCCGACGAAGCCGAGGAGCGCGAACACCTCGTCGCCTGCGGCGAGTGCCGCGCGGCCGGCGCGTTCCAGGGTGGAGGGGCGGCGCGGCGCAGGCGGCGGCGCCTCGGGGTGCCGGGCGAGCAGCTCGAGCAATTCGGCAAATCGCGGACTCCATCCGCGCATGCTGACGACGTGCCCCTGCGCGCGCAGGCGCTGCAGGAGCTCCTGCAGCAGCCAGACGCCGACGGTGTCCAGGCGCTCGACCGAGGCGCCGTCCACGACGAGCTCCGCCCGCGCGGGCAGCTTGAGCGCCTCGAGCCGGCGCCCGAGCGCGCCGGTTCCCAGTACGGTCCAGCAGCCGGATAGCGCAAGTTCCTGGGGCGTCGGCTGGGCGAGCGCAGCGGGTGCGACCGACAGAGACTTCATAGATTGGCTGCAGACTGGACCAATTCCATTGCGTGGTATGTACGAGAGCGTACGGAGCAGGTCCGCCAGTGGACGGAAAGCTGCAGCGACGATGCTGCAGCAGCGCCGCGGTTCGTTC
>CAWALA010000004.1:0-366319 GCA_963782655.1 uncultured beta proteobacterium
CACCAAATCCAGCCGCAAGGCGCAGATCGACGCCCTGCTTCTCAAGCTGCCGGGCGTCAGCGCCAAGAAGATCAACAGCCTCGATGCCTACTTCGTCAGCGACAGGATGTTCGCCTGCATCAGCGGCGAGGGCATCGGACTGCGCCTGCCGCGGCCACCGCGACCGAACTGCGGTTCTCGAGAAACAACGTCGTCCCGTTCCAGCCCGCCGGCATGGCGAGCTCGACGCGGGAATGGATACAGATCGATTGCGCCGACGTGGCCGACTACGAGAAGGATCTCGAGCTGTTCCGGGCCTCGCTCGAGTTCGTGAAGGGCGGCGGCAGAGGCTAGGTCCGCGGCGCGGCATCTCAGGCGACTTTCTTCGCGCGCGCGCCCTCGGCGAGCAGCCCCGCCGCGACCAGCGCCTGGCGGATGCGCTCGATTTCCGCGGCCGGCAGCTTCATCGAGCGGCGGGCGCACCACGGCGCGCGGCAGCTTGCCGAGCAGCACCAGCGCTTCCTTCATGCGGTTGTGCATGTCGACCCAGGGCTCGGCTGTAGAACACCTCGGCGGTCGGCCAGATGCGGTCGTTCAGCTGCCGCGCCGTCGGCGAGGTCGTTCGCCTGCACCGCGCGGAACAGCTGCGCCTGCAGGTCCGCGATGACCGAGCCGCTGCCGGAGAGCAGGCCGTTGCAGCCGAGCACCAGCGAGCTCAGCAGCCAGGCGCTGTGCGTGGTGAGCACGTTCACCGGCGGCGTGCGCGACTGCAGCACGCGGATCTGGCGCTCGTGCAGCTGCGGGTTCGCGCTCCAGTCCTTGATCGCGCGCACCGTGGGCACGGCCTCGACGATCTTGAGCAGCGTGGCGAGCGGATAGCCCTGCCCGCCGGCGAGCGGGTACTGGAACAGGATCAGCGGCAGGTCGGTCGCGTCGGCGATGCGCCTGAAGTGCTCGACCGCCATCTCCGGGCGCTGGCCGAAGGTGATAGATGCCCGGAGGGAAACACGAGCAGCGCGGAGGCGCCGCCGTCGTGCGCCATGCGCGCGATGCGCGCCGCTTCGAGGCTGCCCTCGGCGTAGATGCCGTTGACGATCGGCAGGCGCGCGCCGATTTCGTCCTGGGTGATCTCGAGCACGCGCTGCTGCTCGTCGAAGCGTGCACGAGGCGACCTCGGAGGCGTGCGCGTTGATCGGTGATGCGCCGAGATGCCCTCGACCGAGGCCACGTCGCGCAGGTGCGAGCGGTAGGACGCCTCGTCGATCGAGAGGTCTTCGTGGAACGGCAGCAGCACGGCCGGAATGACGCCGTGGGGAACGTAGTCGCGATGGCGTGGCATGATCAGGCCACGCCCTCGACGATGCGCATGTCGCGCACCGCGGCGTTCTTGCCCAGGGCCTTGAGCGCTTCCGCGTAGCCGGGCCCTTCGTAGGCCGCCATCGCCGCCGCGACGCTCGGGAACTCGACCACCACCGTGCGCTCGTTCATTCCCGCTTCGTAGGTCTTGGTGGGAATGCCGCGCACCAGGAATTTTCCGCCCGCGGCCTGGATCGCGGGCCCGGCGATCTTGGCGTACGCCGCGAGCGCGTCGGGGTTGCTGATCGAACGGTAGGTGACAACCATGTAGGCCTTGGCCATTGGGAGCTCCTCGAAAGAGCTAGTTTAGCCGCCCAGCGCCGATACCGCGGCGTTGATCGCGATGAATGCCGCGAGTCCGGCTCTCCCCATGCGACGGCATGGTAGCGGTTCAGGACGCATAATTCGGACAACAGGAGATCGCTTGGAATTCAGGGACTACTACCAGACGCTGGGCGTGGCGCGCGAGGCGCCGGCCGACGACGTCAAGAAGGCCTACCGCAAGCTCGCGCGCAAGTACCATCCGGACGTCTCCAAGGAGCCGGACGCCGAGCAAGCGCATGAAGGAGGTCAACGAGGCCTACGAGGTCCTCTCCGACCCCGAAAAGCGCGCCGCCTACGACCAGCTCGGCAAGAACTATCAGCCGGGCCAGGAGTTCCGCCCGCCGCCCGGCTGGGACGCCGGCTTCGAATTCTCCGAGCACGGGCGCTCCGGCGCCGAGGCCGCGGAGTTCAGCGACTTCTTCGCCGAGATCTTCGGCCGCATGGGGCGCGGGCCGCGGCGCGGCGGCGCCGCGCACGCGCTACCGGGCAACGACCACCACGCGCGCATCCTGCTCGACCTCGAGGACGCTTCACCGGCGCCACGCGCCAGATCACGCTGCGCGCGCCGAAGCTCGACGACCAGGGCCGCGTCACGCTGCGAGGAGCACACGCTCAACGTGAAGAATCCCGAAAGGCATCCGCGAAGGCCAGGTGATCCGCCTCGCCGGCCAGGGCGAGCCGGGCATCGGCAACGGCAAGCCCGGCGACCTGCTGCTCGAAGTGCAGTTCAAGCCGCACGCGCGCTTGCGCACCGACGGCCGCGACCTGCTGCTCACCCTGCCCGTCGCGCCCTGGGAGGCGGCGCTGGGCGCGGTGGTGCCGCGTGGAGCTGCCCGGCGGCGCGCTCAACGTGCGCATTCCCGCCGGCGCGCAGACCGGCAGGCAGCTGCGCGTGCGCGGCAAGGGCCTGCCGGCCGATCCGCCCGGCGACCTGCTGCTCGACATCCGCATCGTCGCCCCGCCCGCGACGACGCCGAAGGCGAAGGAACTCTACGAAACCATGGCGCGGGAAATGCCGTTCGACCCGCGCAAGGAGCACGCAGTCATGAGCAACGAGGACGCCGGCCTCACCCTGGAAGAACTCTGCTCGGCCTGCGCGCTGGAGCGCGAATGGCTCGTCGTGCGCGTGCGCGAAGGCCTGATCCCCGGCGACCGAGCGCCGGCGCCTCGGAATGGCGCTTCACCACCACCACCCTCGCGCGCGTGCGCCGCATGCGCGACATCGAGCGCACCTACGACGCCGCGCCCGAGCTCGCCGCGCTGGTGGCGGACATGCTGGAGGAGATGGACGCGCTGCGCGCGCGCCTGCGGCGCGCCGGGTTCAGCTCCTGACGCCGACCGTCCCCCGGTGAAGAACCTCAGGGCTTGAAGACGTATCCCGGCCCGATCGCGGCGCCGGCCGGGATCGGCGGCAGGTCCGAGAACAGCTGCGGATGGTTCTTCATCACGTTCAGGATGTGCTTGGGCTCGATGTGCTTGTTGACGTCGAACGTCGACTTGAGGAAGCCGAGGCGGATCAGGCGGTCCTCGGCGCTCCACATGCGCGCGGTAGTTGTTCGCCGACAGACGCCGGTCGGCCTGCTGGATGTTGAACTGCATCGCGGCCTCCGCGACGTCGATCTTAAGCCCGGGAATCCAGCGCGTCGCGACTTGCGCCGCCTGCTTCGGATTGGCGCGCATCCACTGGTCGGCTTCGGAAACCGCCGCGAGGAACTTCTCGATGGTCGCGCCGTTCTTTTCCACCCACGGGCGCAGGGCGACGTTGAAGACCGACGTAGGAAATCACGTCGCCGCCGCGGATGATCTCGACCGCGCCCGGCACGTCCTTCAGCGCCACGATCGGCCAGGGATCCCAGCCCGAGAACGCGTCGATGCCCTTCGCGAGCAGCGCCACCGTCATGTCGGGCGGAGGCGTGTTCACCAGCGTGACGTCGTCCGGCGTCAGGCCGGCCTTTTCGAGCAGCGCCAGAATGTAGAGGTGATTGATGGTGCCGAACGACGCGGCGATCTTCTTGCCCTTCAGGCTCTTCAGGTCGCCCTTGACGATGCCGGAGCCCGCGCCGGCGATGAGCGCCATCGTGGCGTCGGAACCAAGCTTGGTCGCGTTGCCGCTGTAGTTGCCGAGCGCGACCAGGTCCATGCCGCGCAGCACCGCGCCGATCATCGGCACGCCGACCTGCACCACCTCGCTCTCGCCGGCCTGCAGCGCGTTGAGCGCGTCGACGCCGGTCGCGTACGGCCGCGCGATGGTGACATCGAGGCCCCACTTCTCGAAGAATCCGCGCTCCAGCGCGATCGGCAGCCCGATCTGGTCGATGCCGGTCACCATGCCGGCCTTCACCTTCACCGTCGCCTGCGCCGAGGCCAAGCCCGGCACGCATCGAACACGCACAGCAGCAGTCAATGCTCTTATCATGTCGTGATTTCCTCCTGTTGGCAGCGGTTCCACCCTGTTCACCCAGTAGGGCCGGGCGAGGCGATTCAGATCCGCCTTCTTGACTCCCCGCACTTCGATGGTGTTGTCCTGCGTTCCGGACACTCGGCCATACCGCTGGAACACGAGGACGTGGAAGCGCTCCGGCGGGAACGGCAGCGTGACCAGGATGTTGACCTTCTCCGCGCCGCGGTCGAAGCCCGGCGCGATCTTGCCCGGCGCGGCCACGCTCAGCCATGCCTGCCACGCGAGATACGCAGACGAGCGCGCCCAGCACGATGCGGCCCCGACGCGAGCGCGGCACGATGCTCATGCCGAGCGCACCAGTTGCAGCACCTGTCCGGACAGCGCCTTGAACGCCGCGTCCTCCGTCAGCTGGTCCCACGAGCGCGGCCGCGGCAGCGGCACCTCGAGCTCCTTCAGGACGCGCCCCTTGGACAGCACGACCACGCGGTTGGCCAGGAACACCGCCTCGCCCACGTCGTGGGTGATGAAGATGATGGTCGGGCGCCGCTCCTGCCAGATGCGCGTCAGTTCTTCCTGCAGCGTCATCCGGGTCTGCGCATCGACGCTGGCGAAAGGCTCGTCCATCAGCAGCACGTCCGGGTTGTTGGCCAGTGCCCGCACCACGCCCACGCGCTGCTGCATGCCGCCCGACAGCTCGTTCGGGTAGCGCTCGGCCGCATGCGCGAGGCCCGCAAGCGCCAGGTATTCGCGCGCGATCCGCTCGCATTCGGCTTTCGGCAGGCCGCGCATCTTCGGTCCGAAGGCGACGTTGTCGAGCACGGTTTTCCAGGGAAAGAGCGCGAACGACTGGAACACGACGCCGCGCTCCGGTCCCGGGCCGTTGACGGCGCGCCCGTCGAGCAGGATCTCGCCGCCGGAGACCGGGATGAAGCCCGCGATCATGTTCGAGCAGCGTGGTCTTGCCGCAGCCCGAAGGCCCGACGATGGAGACGAACTCACCCTGCCGCGACTGTCAGCGAAACGTCCTGCACCGCCGTGACGTGCGCGCCCGCATAGGGATCGAAGTAGGTTTTCGACAGGTTGTGCAGCGTCAGGCGCTTCATTGCGTCACCAGTCCCCAGCGCTGTCCGGTGGCGCGCTCGATCGGCGCGAGCACCCAGGTGTCCACGATGTACCAGAGCAGCCCGAGCACGATCATGCCGAGCAGGATCTCGACCACCGATCCGGCGCGCCGCGCGTCGAACATCAGGAAGCCGATGCCGCTGGTGCCGACGATGATCTCCGCCGCGATCAGCGCGCGCCAGCCGTAGCCGAGGCCGTTGCGCAGCCCGGTCATGATGTTCGGCAGCGCGCCCGGCAGCACCACCTCCCAGATCCGCGCGCGCGCGAAGCACCCAGGCTGAACGCCGCCCGAGGCAGCTCGAGCGGCACCGAGCGCACGCCGAGCGCGGTGTTCAGCACGACCGGGAACAGCACCGTATAGACGATCACGAACGTCATCGTGGTGAGGCTGAAGCCGAACCAGATCAGCAGGATCGGCAGCCAGGCGATGTCGCCGATCGCCTGGAAGAAGAGCAGTATCGGCCACAGCATGCGCGTGCGCGCGGGGGTTCAGGCCGACCAGCACGCCGAGCGGGATGCCGAGCGCCATGCCCGCCGCGGCGCCGACGACCAACCGCACGACGCTGTCCTCCAGGTAGTCCGGCAGGATGCCCTTGTAGACGAGCGTGCCGAACGAGCGTACGACCTCCAGCGGCCCGGGAAAGAACGCGCGCGGAAACATGCCCGATTCCGCGACGACCGCCCACAGCGCGACCAGCGGGATGAATGGCACGATCGCGCGGACGGCGGGTAGCGCGCGGAGGCCATCTCGCGTACAGGCTCCAGACCTTGAGCAGCAGCGTCATGCGCGGCGCACCATGCCCCAGCGCTCGATCGTCGCGCGCTCGAGCGGCGCCAGCAGCAGCCGGTCGAGCAGCAGCCACAGGATGCCGATCACGATCATGCCGAAGACGATGACCTCGGTGCGGTAGAAGTCGCGCGCGAGGAACAGCATGTAGCCCAGGCCGACGTTGGTCGCGATCATCTCGGCGGCGATCAGGCCGCGCCAGGCGAAACCCGAGGCCGGTGCGCACGCCGGTGACGATGTTCGGCAGCGCGCCCGGCAGCAGCACCTCGGTCAGCATCGTCCATTCGCTCGCGCCGAGCGATGCCGCGGCGTGCCGGAGCGGCAGCGGAATGCTGGCGACGCCGAGCAGCGTGTTGTAGGTGACCACGAAGAACACGGCGTTGAAGATGACGAAGGTGATCGCGCCGAAGCCGTAGCCGAACCACAGCGTGGCGATCGGGATCCAGGCGATGCCGGCGAGCACGGAGAAGAAGCGGAACAGCGGGGTGAGAAAGCTGGATACGGCGGGGCTCACGCCCATCGCGACGCCGAGCGGGATGCTGATGACGATCGCGAGCAGGGTGCCGACCGCGACCCGGCCGAGGCTGGCGCCGACGTGGCGCACCAGCGAGCCGTCCTGGAGGGTTTCGAGTCCGGCGCGCGCGACCGATTCGACGTCCGGGAAGACGCGCGGGCCGACGCCGAATGCGCGGACCAGGACTTCCCAGAGGATCAGCAGCAGCGCGAGCGGCGCGATGAATTTCAGCGCGGCCCAGAGGCGGGGGAATCGCGGCATCGGTGCGGATATTCTAGCCGCGCATGTCGCGCACCGCCGCCGGGGCCCGATCAATTCTGCGATGCGAAGCGCGCCAGCTCCGCGCCCTCGATCACCTTCACCGCCTTGTCCCTCGCGAACTGCCGCGCGTTCTCCGTCATCTCTCCCGCGCACAGGTACCAGCACTCCGCCGCCCCTCGCTTCTGTCCCAGTGCCGCGAGCTCCTTCAGCGGCTCCACCCCCGTCCGCGACGCCTTCCAGCGCTTGGCCGCCACCAGCGTCACGCGCGCGGCCCTCTCCAGCGCGAGATCCGCTGCGCCCTCGATGCGCTTGACCTGGTAGCCCTCGCGCCGGAAGCCCGCTTCGAGCGCGCGGGCGAACTCCTCCCAGCTCATCTGCCGCAGCGCGTCGAGCGAGGCGGCGATCTTCTTCGCGCTCGGTGCGCGGAACTGCCTCCAGCCGGCCACGAAGCCGATCACGGCGAAGGGCAGCGCGCCGGCGACGGCGTACATGGCGGGGAGGAAGTAGCGCATGCGCGCCGAACACTGCCGCCGCCACCAGGAAACTCACCCACCACCGCGAGCGCAGCAGCACCGCGAAAAGCGAATTCTCGGCCATCTTCCATTTCATGGGTGGCAACGATACCCGATGCGGGGGACGGCGTGCCCGCGCCGCGGGGTGCCCTTGAGCCGCGCCGGGCGAGGGCGTAGTGTCTGGTCTCCGAAGGAGGCGCCCCCATGACAACCGTGACGCAGATCCTCAAGTCGAAACCCGACAAGACCGTCCACGCGATCGCCCCCGCGGCGTCGGTGCTCGAGGCGGTCAAAACTGATGGCCGAGAAGAACGTCGGCGGGCTGCTGGTGCTCGATGGCGCGAACGTCGTCGGCGTCGTGACCGAGCGCGACCTGGCGCGCAAGGTCTTTCTCATGGCGAAGCCGGCGAAGGACACGCCGGTGCGCGAGATCATGACCACGCAGGTCATGTACGTGAGCCCCGAGCGCACGAGCGAGGAGTGCATGGCGCTGATGACCGAGAACCGCTTCCGCCACCTGCCCGTGCTCGAGCAAGGGCAGGCTCGTCGGCCTGGTCTCCATCGGCGACCTGGTGAAGGACGTGATCTCCGAGCAGAAATTCATCATCGAGCAGCTGGAGCACTACATCGCGGGGTGAGCGCGAACGCGCGCGGCGGCGCGCCTGCATCGGCGCTATAGTAGGCGCCTCCAGGAATCAAGGAGAGTCGCCTTGAGCACCGTTCCCAACCATGCCCTGCGCCAGCTGCGCGCGGGCAAGCTCGCCATCGGCCTCGGCCTGCGCCAGGCGCGCACCGTGGACATCGCGCAGATCGCGAAGACCGCCGGCTTCGACTGGCTGTTCATCGACTGCGAGCACAACTCGATGGGCACCGACACCGCGGCGCAGATCGCCTCCGCCTCGCTCGCCGTGGGCATCACGCCGGTGGTGCGCGTCGCGGGCAAGGAACACTGGCTCTCCTCGCGCATGCTCGACAACGGCGCTCAAGGCATCGTCGTCCCGCACGTCGAGACGCGAGCTCGAGGCGCAAGCGCATCGCCGACCACTGCCGCTTCCCGCCGATCGGGCATCGCTCGATGGGCGGCGGGCTGCAGCAGATCGGCTTCGCCTCGATGCCGGTGGGCGAGGCCGCGCGCATCGTGAACGAGGAGACGCTCGTCGTCGTGATGCTGGAGTCGCCCAAGGGGATCGAGAACTGCGAGGCGATCGCCGCGGTGCCGGGCATCGACGCGCTGCTGATCGGCACCAACGACCTCTGCTTCGAGATGGGCATCCCGGGCCAGTTCAACGACCCGCGCGTCGCGGACGGCCTACAAGAAGATCATCGCCGCCTGCAAGAAGCACGGCAAATTCGCGGGCATGGGCGGCATGTACACGCCGGAGCTCCTCGAGCGCCACATCAACATGGGCGTGCAGCTCATCCTCTCGGGCTCGGACTTTTCGCTGCTGATGCAGGCGGGCACGGCGCGCGCGAGCCTGGTGCGCGGCTTCGAGAAGAAGGCCTAGGGAGGGCGCCGGCTCACCGGCGCGATTCGCGGCAGCGCGGCCATGGACCCCGACCGGGAGCTTCCGCAGGCGCTCGCGGCGATGGCGAAGTACTTCGACGCCGAGGGGTGCGCGTGCGATTGGGCGGCGCTCCGCGCCTCGCGCGAGCGCGGCCACCTCGCCGTGTGCCTGGCCGCGCTCGAGGGGTTCGATCCCGCGAGCGTGCGCATCGCCGGACAGACCGCCTTCTGGATCAACGTCTTCAACGCCGCCGTGCTGCGCGACGCGCCGGAGCTGGAGCTGACTCTCGAGGACGCCAAGCCGGAGGTGGGGGCGTATTTCGGGCGCCCGCGGCTCACGATCCACGGGCAGGCGTACTCGCTCGACGACCTCTACCACGGCGTGCTGCGCGGCAACGCGCTGGCGCCCGGCAGCCCGCGCGCGCCCATGCGGCGCGACGATCCGCGCCTCGCCCATGTGCCCATCGCCCTCGACGAGCGCTTGCATTTCGCGCTGTTTCGCGGCGCGCGCTCCTCGCCCGCGTTTCGCGTCTTCGAGAGCGGCAGGCTCGACGCGCAGCTCGAGGAAGCCGCCACGCAGTACATCCGGCGCACCGCGCAGGTGGAGGGCGACGGCCGCGTGATCGCGGTGCCCAAGCTGCTGCAGTGGTACGCGGCGGACTTCGGCGGCAAGGGCGGCGTGCTGGATTTCGTCCTGCGGCGGCTGGACGACGCCTCCGTCGAGCGCGCCGAGCGCCACCTTGGCCACCTGAAGCTGCATACCCTCGCGTTCGACTGGCGGCTGCATCGCCGGTGAACGTTCGAGGCTATAGTAGGCCATGAGCGACATCCGCGAGCGGCGCGCCAGGCTGCGCGAGCTCATCGCCTCCGGCCGCACCATCGCGGTGCCGGGCGCGACCGACGCGCTCTCGGCGCGCCTGATCGAAAAGCACGGCTTCGACGCGGTCTACATCGGCAGCTACGCCACCGCGGCGAGCCGCTACGGGCTGCCGGACACGGGGCTGCTCACGCTCGAGGATCTCGCCGGCGCAGGCGCGCTCGATCGCCAACGCGGTGAAGCTGCCTTTGATCGCGGATGCCGAGGGCGGCTTCAACGATCCCGGCAACATGTGGCGCACGGTGGAGGCCTTCGAGCAGGCGGGCGTCTGCGCGATCCACATCGAGGATCACACGGGCACGGGCAAGCACACCGACCTGCCGCAGCGCCTGCGCCCGATCGAAGAGGCGGCGGCACGCATCCGCGCGGCGGTCGATGCGCGCACGGCGCCGGATTTCCTCATCGCGGCACGCACCGACGCCCTCTGGATCGGCGGGGAGCTCGGCGAGGCGCTGCGGCGTCTCGAGGCCTACGCCAAGGCGGGCGCCGACCTCGTCTTCCCCACCAATGCGACCCCCGCGCAGCTCACCGAGATCAGGCGCCGCGTGCAAAAGCCCGCTCATGATCGTGGACCTCCCCGGCGCCACGTTGGCGGACGAGGAGCGCGCAGGCGCTTCGATCGTCCTCTACTACGGCTTTTCGGCGCTCGTGCAGTTCGACGCGCTCGACCGCGCCCTCGCGACCTTCAAGCGCACGCAGGACGCCAACGCCGTGCCCGGCTACCGCGAGCGCGTGCGCGAGTTCGAGGAGTTGATGGGCTACAAGGAGTACGCCGAGCGGGCCAGGCGGTACGGCGACTAGGAGCGCGGGCGGAGGCCTCTCTTCCGGAGTCGAATCGCGGCGCCGCGGCCGCTTTTCTTGATCCGCCTCAAAGTCCCCCGCCCGGGGGCGTGCATGCTGGGGCATTCGCATGCTCCAGATCATCATCCAGGGGCGGGGCGGGCAGGGGGCGCAGCTGGCGGGCAACCTGCTCGCCATGGCGTTCTTCGCCGAGGGGCGCGAGGTGCAGAGCTTCGCGACCTACGGCGGCGCGCGGCGCGGCACGCCGGTCAGCTCGTTCATCCGCGTCGACGACCAGCCGATCCGCGTGCGCTGCGACATCGAGGCGGCCGACGCGCTGCTGTGCTTCGACGCGAGCCTGCTCGAAGGCAGGTTCCTCGCCACGGCCGCGCCCCGGCACGCTCATCGTGGTGAATTCGCGCCGGCCGCCGCGGCAGTTCGCGCAGGTCCTGCCCGGCTACCGGGTGCTGCCGGTGGACGGCCTGGAGATCGCGCAGCGCAACGGCCTCGGGCGCATCGTGAATTCCGCGCTGCTCGGCGCGTTCGCCTGCGCGGTCGGGCGCACCGTCACTCGAAACGCTCGACGCGTCGATCGCCGACGACGCGCCGAAGAACGCGCGCGAGAACGCGGCGGCCTGCGTCGAAGGCTACCGCGCGATCGGCGAGCAGCTCGCACCGGGCGGCCGCATGAATCAGCGCCTGCACTGCCGCCGCCCATCTGGACCACCGGCACCACCGAGGCGATGACGCACCGGCACCTGGCGCGCGGCGCTGCCGGCGTACGCGAAGGCGCCGTCGCCGTGCCGGCTCGCCTGCCCGGTGAACGGCCGCATCGCGCACTGGATGCAGCAGGCAAGGATCGGAGACTGGCATGGCGCCTGGCGCACGCTCACCGAAAACAATCCCTTTCCCGCGGTCGCTGGCCGCGTCTGCCACCACCCCTGCGAGAGCGCCTGCAACCGCGGCGGCTACGACGGCGCGCTCGCCATCTGCGCGCTCGAGCGCCACATCGGCGAGCGCGCGCTCGCCGAGGGCTGGCGCTACGCGCCGGCGCCCGCAGGGCGCGGGCCGCGTCGCGATCGTCGGCGGCGGCCCCTCGGGCCTCTCGGCCGCCTACCAGCTGCGCCGCCGCGGCTACGCGGTGACGATTTTCGAAGCGCAACCCGAGCTCGGCGGCCTGCTGCGCGACGGCATTCCGCCCTATCGCCTGCCGCGCGCGGTGCTCGACGGCGAGATCGAGCGCGATCCTCGCGCTCGGCGTCGAGGTGCGCACGCGGCGCTGCGCTCGCGACGGCGAAGCAGACTTCGAGCGGCTGCGCGCGGAGTTCGACGCGGTGTATCTCGCGATGGGCGCGCGGCGCCAGAAGCGCCTCGCGCAGCTCGACTATGCCGCGCCCTGGGTCATGGACGGCGCCGCGCTACCTTGCGCAGGCGAACGCCGGCGCGCCGCCCGCGCTCGGCAGCGCCTCGCGGTGATCGGCGGCGGCAGCGCCGCGATCGACGTCGCGCGCAGCGCGCGGCGCGCCGGCTGCGAGGTGAGCCTGATCGCGCTCGAGCGCGAAGCGCAGATGCCCGCGCAGCGCGAGGAAGTGCTGCGAGGCGCTGGAGGAAGGCGTCGCGCTCGTCGACGGCGCGCTGCTGCGCTCGGCCGCGCGCGACGGCGCAGGCGTGCGGCTCGATTGCGTGCGCGTGAACTTCGAGCCCGGCGCGCCGCGCGGATTCCGCGTGACGCCGTCGCGGGCAGCGAATTCACGCTCTGCGGGCCGACGCGGTCGTCCCGGCGATCGGACAGGATCCGGAGCTCGCGCCGCTGCACTCGTTCGCGCGCACCGACGGCGCTGATCCTCTGGACCGACGCGCGCGGCGCGACGCAGCGCGACGGCGTGTTCGCGGGCGGCGACGTCGGCGAGCACTGCGCGCTTCGTCACGCAGGCGATCGGCATGGGCCGGCGCGCGGCGCTCGAGATCGACCGCCGGCTGCGCGGCGAGCCGGAGGCGCCGCAGGAGACGAAGCGCGGCCGCCGGTGCCTCTCGCCGCGATCAACACCTGGTACCACCCGCGCGCGCGCCCGCGCGCCTGGAGCCGGCGAACGGCTGCGCGGCCAAGCCAGTCGGCTGGATCGAGCAGGCGCTCGCCGAAGCCGCGCGCTGCTTTTCCTGCGGCAGCTGCATCTTCTGCGACAACTGCTTCACTGACTGCCCGGACATGGCGATACGCCGCGTCACGGGCGGCTACGCGGTCGACGAGGACTACTGCAAGGGCTGCGGCCTGTGCGTGCGCGAATGCCCCACCGGCTCGATCGCGATGCACGAGGAGCGCAATGAGCGCCGAGATGGCAGGCGCCGCACGACGGCGCAGAGAGCGCGTGCTGCTCACGGGCAATCACGCCGTCGCCTGGGGCGCGCGGCTCGCGCGGCCGAAGGTGATCCCGGTCTATCCGATCACGCCGCAGACGCCGGTGCTCGAGCTGCTCACCGAGTTCCACGCCGCGGGCGAGCTCGACGCCGAGATGCTGACGCCCGAGTCGGAGCACTCGGTGATGGCGGCCTGCATTCCGGCCTCGCTCGCGGGCGTGCGCGTGTTCACCGCGACCGCCTCGCAGGGCCTGATGCTGATGCACGAGCTGCTGCACTATGCGAGCGGCGCGCGCGCGCCGATCGTGATGGCGAACGTCAACCGCACCATCGCCTCGCCCTGGGCCTTCTGGCCCGACCAGACCGACAGCCTCGCGCAGCGCGACACCGGCTGGATGCAGCTCTACGTCGAGAGCGCGCAGGAGGCGCTCGACAGCGTGATCCAGGCCTATCCGCATCGCCGAGCAGGTGTTCCTGCCGGTGATGGTCAACCTGGACGCGTTCTACGTCTCGCACGCGCTCGAGCCGGTGGCGCTGCCGGCGCAGGCACTCGTCGACGCCTACCTGCCGCCTTACGCGCCGGAGCACTTCCTCGATCCGGCGCGCGGCGAATCCTGGGGCAATGTCGTCACCCAGGACATGTACTGCCGCCACCGCCGCGACATCGGCGAAGCGATGGACCGGGTGCCGGCGGTCGGCGCTCGCGGCCGATCGCGAGTGGCAGCGCGCGCACCGGGCGCGGCTGGGGCGTCCTCGAGCGCTACCGCTGCGACGGCGCGCAGACGGTCATCGTCACCCTGGGCAGCATGTGCGGCACCGCGCGCGAAGCGGTGGACGCGCTGCGCGATGCGGGCGAGGCGGTGGGCCTGCTCAAAGTGCGCCTGTTCCGGCCGCTGCCGGTGGCCGCGCTGCGCGCAGCGCTCGCGGGCGTGCGCGACGTGCTGGTGCTCGACCGCAATTTCTCGCCCGGCGCGGGCGGCGTGCTGCACCAGGAGCTGCGCGCGGCGCTCTACGGCATGCCGGATGCGCCGCGCGTGCACGGCCTGCTCGCGGGCGTGGGCGGCGTGAACGTGCCGCCGCAGAAGATCGTCGAGCTCGCGCGCCGCGCGCGCGCGAGCCGGCGGCCGAACCGGTATGGGCGGAGCGCTGATGGGCGTGACTGCCGAGACGATCTGCTCTGCTCGGGCCACGCCGCCTGCCCGGGCTGCATCGAGGCGCTCTCGGCGCGCCACGTGCTCTCCGCGCTCGGCCCCGACACCGTGGCGGTGATCCCGCCTTCGTGCATGGCGATCATCGCCGGCGCGCAGCCGCTCAGCGCCCTGCGCATCCCGGTGTACCAGCCGCCGCTCGCCACGTCGGCGGCTGCGGCCTCGGGCCTGCGCCGCGCGCTCGATGCGCGCGGGAAGAAGGACACGCAGGTGGTGGTGTTCGCGGGCGACGGCGGCACCTACGACATCGGCTTGCAGTGCCTGTCGTCGGCCGCCGAGCGCAACGAGAACATCCTCTACGTCTGCTTCGACAACGAGGGCTACATGAACACCGGCGCGCAGAAGTCCTCTTCGACGCCGCATTTCGCGCGCACCGGCTCCACGCCCGCCGGCAAGCCCCGCAAGAAGAACCTCATCGAGATCATGGCCGCGCACGAAATGCCTTACGCCGCGACCGCGACCGCCGGCTTCCTGCCGGATTTCGTGCGCAAGGTCGAGAAGGCGAAAGCGATGCGCGGCTTCCGGCTCATCATGCTGCTCGTGCCGTGCCTCGACGGCTGGGGCGTGCCCGAGGACCAGGGCATCGCGCTCGCGCGCCTCGCGGTGGAATCGGGCGTCTTTCCGCTCTACGAAGTCGAGGACGGCCGCCGCTATACGCTGAACGGGCCGCCCAAGACGCGGCCGGTGCGCGACTACCTGCGCGCGCAGCGCCGCTACCGCGGGCTGGACGAATCCGCGGTGCAGACGCTGCAGAGCGAGGTGGACGAAGGCTGGGAGCGGCTGCTCGCGCGCGTGTAGCGATCGCGGCGGCGCCGCTCGAAGCAGGCCCCCAAAATGAAAGGCCCCGCTTATCTGCGGGGCCTGTTGCCCGAGTTCACGGGCAGCGCTTTGTGGGCGCTCTTGAATGCGCGGGGTTGCCGCGCTTGGACCTCGTGAGGGGCGCTATCCCAACTGATCGCCAGGAGTTTCGCGACTGCGGCCGATGCTCCGGCTGCCCTCGTTGGTCCGATTCCACGATACCACCGGCGCGCGGCGCGTCAACGGCGAGTTGGCGTTCATTTAATCCAGATCAAGAGTTTCGCGAATTCGCGCGCCGCGCGGGTCGTGTGCACTCGCCGCTTCCAAGTCCCTGTCCTGCCGAGGGTTGAACTGGGACTCGTTTAGCCTCACATTGGTCGCAATGGACGTCACCACACCCACCTTTGAGCGCGAGGTGCTGGAAGCCTCGAAGACCACGCCCGTCGTCGCCGACTTCTGGGCGCCGTGGTGCGGGCCCTGCCGCTCGCTCACGCCGATCCTGGAGAAGGTGGCGAAGGACTACGCGGGCCGCGTAAAGCTCGTGAAGATCAACTCCGACGACAACCAGGAGCTCTCGCAGGCCTTCGGCATCCGCTCGATCCCCAACGTCATCGCCTTCAAGGACGGCAAGGCGGTGTCGCAATTCATGGGCGCCCAGCCCGAAGGCCAGGTGCGCGCGTTCTTCGAGAAGCTCCTGCCCTCCGCCTCCGAGCTCGCGCTCGCGCGCGCGGAGGCGCTCTACGCGGGCGGCAAGCTCGACGAGGCCGAAGCCGAGCTCGCCAAGGTGAAGTTCGACCCGGACTACGAGGCACGCATCGAGGCGCTGAAGCAAGGGATCGCCTATGCGCGCGCGGGCAAAAGCGGGCCCGGCGTGGACGAATTGAAGGCGAAGCTCGCCGCGAACCCCGCCGACCACGAGGCGCGCCTCGCGCTCGCGGGGCTCTATGCCGGGGGCAAGCGCTACCGCGAGGCGATGGACGAGCTCGTCGAGATCGTGCGCCGCGCGAAGGACTTCAAGGAAGGCGAGGCGCGCAAGCAGCTCCTCAACCTCTTCAACCTCGCCACCAACCAGCCGGAGCTCGTCTCCGAATACCGCCGCAAGCTCGCCAGCGCGCTGTACTGAAAATTGGGGTCAGGGCCGAATTATTTCTCCGGGAGAAAATTCGGCCCTGACCCCAATTTTCAGGCGGGGTGGTGGACTTCGTCGACGAAGTACACCGGCGTCGGGATCGCCTCGTAGCGCGCCTTGAGCTGCAGCGCGAGGTAGAGCGAGTAGTGGCGCGCCTGCATCAGGTTGCCGCCCATGAACCACAGGCCCGGCTGCTGGGTGGGCTTCCACATGTTGCGCAGCTCCCCCACCCACGGCCCCGGGTCGTGGCGCGTCTCCGAGCCCAGGCCCCAGCACTTGCCCACGCGCGCCGCCACCTCGGGCGAGATCAGCTCCGCCGCCCACTGGTTCATCGAGCCGTAGCCGGTCGCAAGGACGATGAGGTCGGCGGGCAGCACCGTGCCGTCCGTGAGCGCCACCGAGTGCTCGGCGATGCGCGCGATCCCCGCGGGGCTCTTCAGCTTGATGCTGCCGTCCACCACGAGCTGCGAGGCGCCGACGTCGATGTAGTAGCCCGCGCCGCGGCGCAGGTAGGTCGAGTGGATTCCCGAGCCGTCCTCGCCGAAGTCGTACTGGAACCCGACTTTCGATAGCCCCTCGTAGAGCTTCGCGTCGCGCTTCCTGATCGCCTCGTAGATCGGCTTCTGGAACGCAGGCAGCAGCCTGAAGGGCACCGAGGCCACGGTGAGGTCGGCGATCTCGGTGGTGATGCCCGATTCGAGCGCCTGCTCGGAATACAGCCGCCCCCAGGCGTGCTCCATGAGGGCGTCGGAGGTGACCACCACGGTGGAGGAGCGCTGCACCATGGTGACTTCGCTGGCGCCGTGCTCCCAGAGGTCCGCGGCGATGTCGTGCGCGGAGTTGTTCGCGCCGAGGACGACGCAGTTGCGGCCGCGCCAGGCCTCGCCGCCGTCGAACTGGCTCGAGTGGCACAGGTGCCCGGGAAGCATCTCCGCGCCTGGAATCTGCGGGGACGTGCGGAAAGCCCGACATGCCGGTGGCGAGCACCAGCTGCCTCGGCCGCAGGATCACCAGCTGCCCGCCGCGGTTCACCTGCACGCGCCACTCGCCGGAGGACTCGTGCCAGTCGGCCTTCACGCACTTGGCCGAGGTCCATACATCGAGCTCCATCACGCGCGCGTACATCTCCAGCCAGTCGCCCATCTTGTCCTTGGGCGTGAAGACCGGCCAGTGGTCGGGAAACGGCAGGTAGGGCATGTGGTCGTACCACACCGGGTCGTGCAGCACGAGCGAGCGGTAGCGCTTGCGCCAGGAGTCGCCCGCGCGCTCGTTCTTCTCGATGACGAGCGCGGGCACGCCGAGGCGCTTCAGGCGCGCGGCGAGCGCAAGGCCGCCCTGCCCGCCGCCGACGATCAGCACGTAGGGCTGCTGCGCGGCGCCGAGCTCCGCCTGCTCGCGCTGCCGGCGCTCGAGCCAGAGCGCGCGGTCCGGCTGCACGCCGTGCTCGACGCCGCGCTCGCGCGCGGGGCCGGATTTTTCCTCGTAGCCCTTGAGCTCCTGCAGCGTGGTGAGCAGCGTCCAGCCCTTGCCGTTCTTCAGGCGCAGGTGGCCCGTGCCGCGGCCGACCACGGTCTCGAAGCCGAACCACGCCTCGGTGACGCCGTTCTCGGTCGCCACGGCGCCCAGCGGCACGAATCCCGTGGGCCTGGTGGCGGCGAGCGTCGCCGCGAGCATCGCCCTGATCTCGTCGCGCCCCTCGAAGGTCTTGATGGTCCAGGTGAAGGCGACGAGGTCGCGCCAGTAGCACTCTTCGCCGAAGAGCGCCGCCGCGCCCCCGAGGTCGTGGTTGGCGAGCGCCTTGGCGAGCTTTTCGAGCCAGTCGGCGACGGGGTCCTTCATCGGGGCGGGGATTCCAGCGTCATGCGCGCAGGCGCGTTCGCATCATGTGCGCGCGCATTCTCGCCTACAAACGCATGGCGAATTGCGCCGATTGTCCCGCAGAAGTGAAACGGCTATTTGCTGCGCTTCAGCAGGTCGGCGAGGCCCGCCAGCGGCTTGTGCGTGGCGGCAGGCTTGGGCTTTTCCTTGCCGCCGCCGCCCGCGCGGGCGTCCTCGACGCGCGCGTGCTCGTTCTCGTGGCAGTAGACGCACAGCAGCTCCCAGTTCGAGCCGTCGGGCGGGTTGTGGTGGTGGTTGCCGTCCTTGTGGTGGACGGTCAGCTCGCGCAGGCGCGAGGCGGGGAATTCGCGCGCGCAGCGGGCGCAGATCCAGGGCAGGATCTTGAGCGCGCGCTCGCGGTATTCGGAGGGCGCCGTCATGCGACCGCCCGAGGCCGATGCGCCGGCCGGGTCACTTGAGTCCCCAGGCACGCGTGGTGGAGAATGGCCGCTTCACAGGAGGCCATCATGCACACCGTCATGTGGACATTCAAGGTGCCCGCGGGCACCAGCAAGCAGGACCTCGTCAACACCATCAACGCCACCGCCCACACCTACCAGGGCATCCCGGGGCTGATCCGCAAGTACTACGGCATCGCCGAGGACGGGCAGACGCTGGTGGGCATCTACCTGTGGCAGTCGAAAGCGGACGCCGAGCGCTTCTACACGCCGGAGTGGATCGCGATGGTGACCAAGCGCTGGAACGCGCCACCCGTGCGCCAGCAGTGGATGACGCCGATGGTGGTGGAGAGCGCCGAGCAGCGGCTGGTGAAGGCGGCTTAGCGATGGCCGTGGGGTGCGCCGGGCAGCGCTTGGTGAAGGCGGCCTAGCGTTGGCCGCGCAGACGACGCTCACCTTCCGCACGCGCGGGCGCGGCACCACCGACATCACTGCGGAGGTCGAGCGCGCCGTGCACGACACGGCGTGCGCACCGGGCCTGTGCAACGTCTTCCTGCAGCACACCAGCGCCTCGCTCATCCTCTGCGAGAACGCCGACCCCGACGTGCGCAAGGACCTGGAGACGCTCCATCGCGCGCCTCGCGCCCGACGGCGACCCCGCCTACGTGCACGACGCCGAAGGCCCGGACGACATGGCCGCGCACGCACGGTCGATGCTGACGTCGAACCGCTGCAGCATCCCGGTGGCGGAGGGGCAGCTGATGCTCGGCACGTGGCAGGGGCATCTACCTCTGCGAGCATCGCCTGCAGCCCGCACACGCGGAGCGTAGTGGTGACGGTGATGGGATGACTGTGGAGTGCACGGTCCCACGGCCGGCGGCTGCGAAGCCGCGCGACCCGAGCTGCGGCCTCGCATGAGCACGGACTGCATTTTTTGCCGCCCGCAGCGCGAGATCCTCGCGCGCAACGACTCGGCGATCGCGGTGTTCGACACCTACCCGGTCTCCCCCGGCCACGCCCTCGTCCTGCCGCTGCGCCACGTGGTGACGATCTGGGACCTCGACGCCGGCGAGTTCGACGGCTGCTTTCGCCTGGTGCGCGCAGTGAAGCCGATCCTCGAGGCGCGCTTCAAGCCCGACGGCTTCAACGTGGGCGCCAACTGCGGCGAGGCGGCGGGACAATCGGTCTGGCACGCGCACATCCACGTCATTCCGCGCTACAAGGGCGACACGCCCAACCCGCGCGGCGGCGTGCGCCACGTGATCCCGCTCAAGGCGAAGTACTGATGCGGGAAGGCGCGTCCGCGCGCGCTGGCCCGCGTGCCGGCCCTACCTGCGCTTGGCGTACGCCCGATCGAAGAGGCGCTCCAGGCCGGGGTGCGCGCCGCGCAGCCCGTCGATCACGCGCTTCGCCCACTCGTAGTACTCGCGTCGCCTCTTGCGCGACCAGGCCGCCGGCGGGCTCGTGGCCATGTCGCGCAGGTTGCAGACCTTGTCGGCGAGCTTGACGAGCTTCGCGCGCTGCGACAGCTGCGGCGCGTGCTTCACCTGGAGCTCCTTGCGCACCGCTTTGTCCAGGCTCTTGTCGTCGGTGACTTCCAGCACCACGTCCGCAATCGCCCGGCCGAACAGGCGGCGCAGCTCGGCGTAGGTGGTCTCGGTGTCCTCGACGGTGTCGTGCAGGAGGGCTGCGCAGAGCGTGACCGGGTCCTCTACCCCGCCCTCGTTCGCCAGCAGGTCGGCGAGCGCGATGGGATGGTTGATGTAGGGCGAGGCTTCCTTGTCCTTGCGGCGCTGCGCCCGGTGCTTGTGCGCCGCGAAGGCGAGCGCATCGAACAGCAGGCCCGGACTGGTTCGCGTCTTCATCCGGATCACCTTATCTAGCTGGGGACGCCAGGGCCGTTCACAAGACCACGAGCTCCGGCGCCTTGCCGCGCTCGATGAAGACGATGGCGTTCTGCTCGTAGGAGCGCCCGATCACCGTCGCCTCGTGGCGTGTGATGCCGAGCGTGAGGATGCTCGGCTCGGCGGGCCAGTCGCCCTCGGGGTCGCGGCCCTCGCCGAGATAGCAGATGTAGCCCGCGTCGGCGAGGCCCTGGTGCAGCGCCGCGCAGGAGAGCTCGTTCTCCGTCTTGCCTTGCAGCTCTCCGCCCGGGTTTGCCGCGGTGAGGTAGGCCGCCGTGTCCAGGCCGTCGGCGTCCAGCAGCTCATCGAGCGTCGCGTTCGGCTCGCCGACGCGGATCACGAGCTCCGGCGCGCCATAGACCACGTAGAGCGCCTTCTTGTATGCGACCAGCAGATCGGGGCGGATCGGCACTAGGGAGCCTCTGATCTATTCGCGCGGTGGCGCGTTGCGGCCGGAACGCGGCGCCGGCTAGGCGCGAGGCCGCAGCGATATGTCGATATCGCAAGGTCGAGCAACAACGCCGGCGCCCGTGTCATCGCGCTATCGTAAGCCAACCGTCGAGGACTTCCGGCCGCAACCCGAAGGCGGCGAGGCCTTTGCCTTGAACCCCCGCCTCGCGGCCTCGCCGCCTGGAGGGACGGGGTCGAGTTTTCGCGCATGGCATCGCCATCGGCCGCCTTGTGGGCGTCCAGCACACGGCGGCGTCCGCTGTCTCGCCCTGCACGAAAATCGCCACCGTCGCGCACGCGGGAATAAATCAGAGGCTCCCTAGAGCGCTCCGAGCGCTTGAGGCGCCGCGATCCGAAATGGGAGCTTGCGCCGGGCCAGGTCCAGCAGCGCCTGGTCCTTGGTCACGAGCACGTCCGCTTGCGCCACCCGCGCGAGCTCGAGGAACTTCTGGTCGTCCGGATCGCTGCATCGCGGGAGCGCCGCAACAGTCGCTGCCGACGCTTCCGCGATCTCGGTTGCGCCTGCGGTCGCGCCTGCGGTTGCGCCTGCGGTTGCGCCAATGGTTGCGCTCGCGGCTGCGTTTGCAATCACGTCGACTCGCTTCGCGACTCTGCGGCAGCGCGCGATGCACGCGGCCTGCGCCTCGGCGCCGATCGTGTGCTTGCCCAAGTCGTAGGCGAGCACGCGCGCGAGCTCCGCTTCGCAGGCCTCGTCCATCACGATCTCCACGCGCCCGGCCGCCTGCGCCGCGCGCAGCGGCGCGAGCGTGGGCTCGTCGAACACCAGCCAGTCGAGCCAGACGTTGGTGTCGAGCACGAGGCGCTTTACCCGTGCGCCAGCGCTTTCGCCGGATGGCGCGCCGCCGCCGGCGCCTGCCGCGAGTCCCGTTACGCCTGCCATACGGCGTAGCCCTCTTCCTGCAGCGCGATGGCGAGCTCCACTTCCATCTCGCGCGCCGCCTCGTAGGGCATGGGGTTGGCGTAGGCATAGAGCTTCGGCAACAGCCGCAGCCCGAAGCGCTGCACGTAGGAGTTCGCGCGGATGCCGGCCTTGTGCTTGGCGAAGCGCTGCTCGGGCGTGAGGCCGGTCATGCCCACGTACACGCAGGGCTTGAGCATGTCGCGGTTGGGATTGGCGTTGCGGAAGCGCGCGAAGTTGAGCACGAACGGATCGAGCTCGATCACGTAGACATGGTGACGGTGCTTCGCCGGGCGCCGCTTCCTCGGGCTGCCTTTGGCTGCGGCCTTCCTCGTCGGACCCGGCTTGGCCGCGCCCGCCCTCGCTGCGCCATGGTTCGCTGCGCCTGGCGCCATCGCCGCTACTTGCTCGACCTCGCCCAGGCGCCCTTGCGCTCGACGCGTGCCTGGTTCTCCAGCGCCCGCAGCCTCTTCAGGTAGTCGCGCGACGGCGTGCCATCCGGCAGCGCGCTGGTAACGCCTTTCACGCGCGCCAGTCCTTCGGCGAGCAGGACTTCATGCAGGTAGCGGCCGCTCACGTGGACGAGCCCGTAGAAGCGCGGCTCGCTGCTGCGGCCGGGCGCGCTCGCCCTTCTGGTCTGCACGACGAACGTGCCGCCGAGCATGTGGCGCACGAGGTCGCGCGCGCGGTAGCCCGCGTTCAGCGTCTCGTCGAGCGTCGTGCCGAAGTGCTGCGCCTGCTCGCGCACGCGCTCGCCGTATTGCAGGTTCGCCTCCGGCGTATCCACGAAATAAAGGCGCAGGACGAACTTGCGGCTGGCGCACTGCAGGCCGAAGCTGTCGCCGTCGTTCGCCTCGCGCGCCTGGTAGCGGCAGCCTTCCAGCATCTGCCACTTCTTCTCCGGCGGCTTGCGCTTGTGCGCCGCGTTGTCCGCGGCGAGGCCCGCGCCCGCGTGCAGCAGCGCGAGGGCGGCCGCGCAGGCCGCGATCCACGTGCCAGGCCGTTTGCCGGATCTGCCGGTCATCAGCCCAAGACTAATCCAAGCCCCGCAAACGCGCTTATCATCGGGCCCCCATGGCCCTGCCTCCCGACCTGCTGCGCGAGATTTCCCGCGAGGCGATGCTCGCGCTGCCGATCCGCCGCTACGAGGGCGAGATCCAGCTCATCGAGACCGCGCAGGCGCTCGAGCGCGCCGCCGCCGACATCTTCCAGGAGCCGACGATCGGCTTCGATACCGAGACGCGGCCGGCTTTCAGGAAGGGCGAGAGCCATCCGCCTGCGCTGGCGCAAGTGGCGACCGCGCGCGCGGTGTACCTCTTCCCGCTGCAGCGGCTGGATTTCTCGGCAACGCTCGGCGAGATGCTCGCGGAAAAGGCGATCGTCAAGGCGGGCGTGGCGCTCGCCGAGGACCTGCGGCAGCTGCAGGGCCTCTTCGCGTTCGAGCCGGCGGCGGTGACGGACCTCGGCCACGTGGCGAAGCGCCACGGCCTGAAGCAGACCGGCGTGCGCAACCTCGCAGGGATCTTCCTCGGCGCGCGCATCACCAAAGGCGCGAAGACCACCAACTGGGCGGCGCGCCACCTCTCGGCGCAGCAGATGACCTACGCCGCGACCGACGCCTGGATCTGCCGGGAGCTCTACGTCCGGTTCCAGCAACTGCAACTGCTCTGAAAATTGGGGTCAGGGCCGAATTTCCGCTGCGCGAGAAAATTGGGGTCAGGGCCGGATTTCCCTTGCGAGCGGAAATTCGGCCCTGACCCCAATTTTCGGGTCTGACCCCAATTTCAGACGCCTTCGATCATTTCCTTCAGGTCGCCGCTGGCGATCAGCTTCTCGAGGTCCGTCGCCCCGCCCACCAGCACGCCCTTGACGAAGACCATCGGGAAGGTGGGCCAGCCGGCCCACATCTTGAGCGCGAGGCGCCGGCGCCACTCGCGCAGGTAGCTGCCGTATTCGAGGTACTTATAACGGAACTCCGCGTCGTCGAGCATCTTGCACGCCTTCTTCGGCCAGGGGTTGTAGCGCATGCCGACGATGACGATGTCGTTTTCCGCCACCGCCGCCTCGACCTCCAGCACGATGTCGTTGCGGTAATTGGCGATCCGGTCGCGGATCTCCGGGTGGATGCGGTTCTCTTCGAGGACGCGGCGCGGCATAGATTGGGGTCAGGGCCGAATTTTCGCTCGCAAGAAAAATTCGGCCCTGACCCCGATTTTAGGGGTAACCCCGATCTTAATAGGCCCGGAAGCGGATCGCCGGGTCGCGCTTGATCTGGTCGACGAGCGCGACTTCCCAGTCGAGGTAGGCGCGGGCGTGCTTCTCGTAGTCGGATTCGTGCTCGTGGTCGTAGGGCTTGTACCAGACGTCATCCAGCGCCGTGGTCGCGCGCGCAATGCCCGTCTCCGCGGGCAGCCCCGCCGCGAACCACGCCGCGTTGCCGCCCTCGAGCACCTTCACCTGCGCCTCGGGCCACAGCGCCGCCGCCTCGGGCGCCGCGAAACGCGCGAGCAGGCCATCGTCGGACGTCAGCACCACCTGCGCGGCCGCGCCCGCCTTCTCGCGCGCGCCGGCCAGCCGTGCGCGCACCGCCCACCACGCGCCTGGAATGTGCTTGCGCCGAAAGCGCAGGCTGGTGGACAGATCGATCACCGCGACATCCTCGCGCGGGCTCGCCGAGACCCTTTGGCTCGCGCCTTCTCGTGCGCGGGCGATCTCTTCCGCGCGCACGGTCGGCCAGTCGGGAAACGCCGGGATGCGCGGGGCGCGGGGCCCGCGCGCAATCGTGATGTCGCCCAGGCCGAACTCGCCCTCGGGCTCGAGCACGTGCACGTCGTCCCAGCCCATCTGGTTCAGCCACGAGGCGGTCATCACCGAGCGCACGCGCTCGGGGTCGACGAGCACCAGGCGCGCGTTCCTCACCGCCACGAACTCGTCGGTGGCCTGCACCAGCTGCCCGCCGGGCGCGTGCACGCTGCCCGGGACGCGCCCCGCCTCGAACTCGGCGCGCGTGCGCACATCGAGCAGGTACGTGGTGCGCATGGATTCCGCGCGCCAGGTCATGGTGCGCGCGAAGGTCGTGAACTTGACGCCGAAGCGCTTGGCGACCTGCGCCGCCGCCTCGCGCGCCTTCTCGCGTCCCGCGGGCGAGGGCTCCGGCGCCACGCGCTCCGAGCCGTGCTCGCACGCGTAGCCCGCGAGTTCCCAGCCCATGGTGCCGTCCTTCAGCGCCACGACGTCGCTTCGAGCCCCGCGTTGCGCAGCGACTGGCAGCCGATGATGCTGCGCGTGCGCCCGGCGCAGTTGACGACCACCAGCGTCTCGGGATCGGCGAGGTCGTGCACGCGGTAGACGAGCTCCGCGCCCGGCGCGTCGATGCCGCCCGGGATGCTCATGCGGTGGTACTCCTCCCACGGGCGCGAATCGAGGATCACCAGCTTGCGGCCGGAGTCCTTGAGGCGCTTGAGCTCGGCGGGCGGGATGCGCGGCGTCTCGAAACGGTGCTCGACGAACTCGCCGAAGGCCTTGGAGGGCACGTTCACGCCGCTGAACAGCTCGCCGCCCGTGGCCTGCCACGCGGCGCAGCCGCCTTCGAGGATGTGGATGTCGGTGTAGCCGAGCTGCGCCAGCTTCCCCTGCGCGCGCTCGGCGAGCCCCTCGCCGCCGCCGTCGAGCAGCACGAGCGGCGCGCTGGAGCGCGGCACGAGGTCGAGCACCATCAGCTCCAGTCTCGAGAGCGGCAGCGACGAGGCGAAGAACGGGTGGCCCTTGGTGTGCACGCCCTGCTCGCGCACGTCGAGCAGGGCCAGCTCCGCGCCCGAGACCAGGCGCTCGCGCAGCTCAGCCGGTTTCACCAGGGAAGCTCTGAACAAGTCGCGCGGTGGCGCGTTGCGGCCGGAACGCGGCGCCGGCTAGGCGCGCGGCCGCAGCGATATGTCGATATCGCAAGGCCGAGCAACAACGCCGGAGCCCGTGTCATCGCGCTATCGTAAGCCATTTGCCCCGGACTTCCGGCCGCAACCCGAAGGCGGCGAGGCCTCTTCCTTGTGCGCTCGCTGGGCGGCCTCGCCGCCTGAAGGGACGGGGCGAGTTTTCCTGCATGGCATCGCCATCGGCCGCCTTGTGGACGTCAAGTACACGGCGGCGTCCGCTGTCTCGCCCTGCACGAAAATCGCCACCGTCGCGCACGCGGGACTTGTTCAGAGCTTCCCTATCGCGCTTCGCGGATGTCGGAGTGCGCGGGGAAGATATCCCAACGCGCTTCCTTCTCCTTGTAGAACTCGCGCCTGTGCAGCTGCTCCAGCGCGAGGCCGTACATGTGGAAGTTGAGCAGCGGCGCCTCGATGTGGATCGAGTGCAGATCCTCGGGCATGAAGGCCACGCCCGTGCCCTGGCGCACCACGTCGTGGCCCTTCTCGCGCACGCCGCTGTTCGCGTCGCGGTCGTAGAACTTGTTCAGTTCCTCCCCCGTCACGCCCACGATCACCGCCCAGGTGGTGTGGTTGTGCGCGGGCGTGCCGTAGCCGCCGATGGACGCGTTGGCGTAGAGCGCAAAGCGGTGGTCGGCGTCCTCCGACAGGCGGTACAGGCACGAGCGCAGCTTCTGCCCGGGCGCGGGCGGCGGGTAGTCCTTCGGGTCGAACAGGTCGCTGCGCGCCGCGAGCTTGATGAGGCGCGCCTTGATCTTCAGCAGGCTCGCGCGCGTCACGCCCTCGCGACGTTCGATTTCGCGGATGTCGCCGACGGCGGCGGCGATTTCCTTCTTTCGATCAGCGGCTCGGTCCATGCAGAAATCCTACTGCGAAAATTGGGGTCAGGGCCGAATTTACCGTGGCGGAAAAAATTCGGCCCTGACCCCAATTATCAGTCCCGTACGCGCCCGCGCAGGGCCTTGATCTTCGAGCGCCGCAGCTTGCCTTCGATGCGGCGCTCCTTCGAGGCGCGCGTCGGGCGGGTAGGCTTGCGGTGCTTCGGCACGAAGGCAGCAGCCTCCACGAGCGCCTGCAGGCGCGTGAGGGCCTCGACGCGATTCATCTCGAGGCTGCGGTGCTGCTGCGCCTTGATGACGACGACACCCGTGCGTGTAATGCGCTTGTCGCCGCGGTGGAGCAGGCGGTGCTTGATGTCCTCGGGAAGCGAAGAGGCGCGCACGTCGAACCGCAGGTGCACGGCGTTGGATACCTTGTTGACGTTCTGGCCGCCCGCGCCCTGCGCGCGCACCGCGACGAGCTCGATCTCGTTCTCCGGAATGCGGATCACCACCCGCTGCCTCCGCCGCCGCCCCCGCCACCGCCCGAGCCGCCACCGCCACCGCCCCCGCCGCCCGAGCCACCGGAGCTCGAGCCGGGCGGCGTGGATGCCGCGCTCACGGTGTCGCTCAGGCTGCCGATCGAGTTGGCAAAGCCGCTCCCCGAGAACCCCGAGCCGTTGGCCGAGGAATAGAACGCGCCCGCCGCCGCGGCCACGGCCGCCGCACCGAGGATCGCGGTGAAGCGGCTGGTCCACGCGTCCTCCACGTCGAGCGCCACCGCGTAGGGCAGGAACCGGGTGAACTCCTCGGCGGTCTGCGGCGGCGCCTTGAGGCGCGCGAGATCGTCCTTCTCGGCGATGCTCAGGTACTGGCGCAGCCCCACGATCGCGTCCTGCAGCTTGCGGCCCTCTACGCTGTAGGCGGGAAGGAGCTTTCCGAAGACGGCCAGCACCACGAACATCAGGACGATCACCGGGATCAGCAGCGATGCGGGCGTGTCCGTCACCACCATCGCGGCGACCCCGAGCGCGGCGATGCCCACGCCGGCGGCGTGCGAGCCGCGATTGCGGGAGAAGAGCTTCTCCCCGTAGAGCACGTTGAGCTCGCGCTCGACCATCCCGGAGACGGTCTGCACCGCCTGGTTGTGTGCCTTGGCGAGCGCCACGGGCGTGCCGGGCTTGCCGGGCATGAGCGCAGCGAGCGGCCGCTCGCCCGGGAACCACTCGCCGGGCTCGTTGCCCGTGCGCTCGATGAGGTAGGCGTCGCCCGCCTGCCGGATCTTGAGGAAGCCGCGCGCGCCCAGGCCCACCAGCCCCGCCGTGAGGCATTTGGTGTCGTAGCGCATGCGGTTGATGAAGCGCACGCCCGCGGGCCCCAGCCCGGGCGGCGCCACGTAGCGCGGGAATGCCGGCCCGGCGCGCGGGTCGCGCCCCACGAGGTGCCAGCGCCACCACAGGAACGCGAACAGGATGACGAGCGAGCCGATCCCCGCCCCCGCGCCCTTGTTGTCGCTGAGCCACCAGCCGAGGCGCTTGAGCGTTCCCGGCTTCGAGACGATGCCCTTGGGAAAGGCCACCACGATGGTGAGCCCCTGGTAGGCGGGAAGGCCGCGCGTGGTGTGAAAGCTCGCGCCGCCGTCGCGCGCTTGCGCCTCGTAGTCGCGGCCGCGCGCGCCCTGCGGACCGGTGTAGGCCTCGAGCTGGAGCTTCTCCGCGGGCACCGCGGCGGGCAGCGTCACGTCCGCGCTGATGCGGTCCATGCTGAAGGTCCAGCCGTTGCCGTTCACGTTCCAGTAGAGCTCATCGTGCTTCTCGAAGAAGCCGAGCTGACGCGCAGTGCGGTAGGTGATCTCGTAGACGTGCCGCCCGGGAGGCAGCATCACCGCGGCGTTGCCGATGCGCACGCGCACCCCGTTCGAGAGACGCTCCTCGCGCCACATCTCCGGGTGCTCGTTGCGCCTCACGGCCACCACCTCGAAGGGCACCGTAGAGCGCGCGCCCGCGCGGTCGCGATAGTCGGTGGGGAATTCGCGCAGGATGCCGCGCTTGATCTCGCGTCCCTCGACCTGCACGTCGATGCGCTCGGTGACCGTGAGCGAGCCGTCGCGCGCGATGCGGATGTCGCTGTGGTAGTCGACCACCCGCTCCTGCGCCGCCGCCGGCAGCGCGAGGGCGAGGAGAATGAGTGCCAGCAGCCTCGTCACGCCGCGCGGCAGCGCCCGCGCCGACTCTGGCGCCGGCCGCCTCGCGCGTCCCGGCGTTGCGCCGCTCACAGCTGCACCTTCACCGGCGCGCGGTCGTCGGTCTCGAAGAATGGCAGCGGCTGGAAGCCGAAGAGCCGCGCCACGATCGTGTCGGGAAACGTCTCCAGGCGCGTCACGTACTGCTTGACCGAGCCGTTATAGAAGCGCCGCGCGTACTGCAGATGGTCCTCCACCTCGACGAGCTTCGCCTGCAAGTCGAGGAAGTTGGCGTCGGCCTTCAGCTGCGGGTAGTTTTCCTGCAGCAGGACGAGTTGCCCGAGGCGCGCGCCCAGCTCCTTCTCCAGCGCGAAACGCGCCGTGCCGCCCTGCGCGGCGAGCGCATTCGTGCGCAGCTCCGTCACCGTGGTGAGCAGCGCCTTCTCGTAGCTCGCGTAGCCGCGCACGGCCTCGACCAGCTGGGGCACGAGGTCGGCACGGCGCTTCAATTGCACGTCGATGTCGGCGTAGCCCTGGCGCGCGAGGTTGCGGTCGGCGATCAGGCGGTTGTAGAGGACGATCGCCGCGACGAGCAGCGCCACCGCGACTGCCGCGAGCGCCCAACCCATCTCAGGTCTCCCGCTGCCGCATCATGGCGTCATCCTCCCCGCCGCGCCGGGATCATGTCAGCCTTGCCGTTGCGCCACGATGAACAAGCGCCGGAAGGGAAACAGCGTGCGGCCGTCGGCCTGCGGCGGATACCACGCGGCGACGCGCCTGCGGTAGTCCGCCTCGAAAGCCGCGCGCTCGGTCGCGTCGAGCCGGTCGAGGAACTGCTTGAGCCACGTGCCCTTGGTGTATTCGGCCACCGGGTTCTCCCCCGCGAGCACCTGAAGATACTCCGTCTCCCAGATCTCCAGCGCGGCGGCGCGATCCTTGAGCAGCCGCCAGTAGTGCCCGGGCTCGGCCACCGGGTCGCGCCGCAGGAAAGGCTCGAGCCTCGCGCGCCAGGGCCCCTGCTCGATGGTTTCGACGATGGTGGTATGCGAGGGCGCGCGGAAGTTGCGCGGCATCTGCACCGCAATCACGCCGCCGGGCGCGAGCGACTCGAGCAGGGCGGCGATAACCGCGTCGTGGTCCTCGAGCCAATGCAGCGCCGCGTTGCTGTAGATGAGGTCCACAGGCGCGGGCGGGCGCCAGCGCCCGATGTCGGCCTGCACGAACTGCGCTTGCGGATGCCCGGCGCGCGCCTTGGCGAGCATCTCAGGGGACGAATCCACGCCGCTGAGCCTGGCTTGCGGCCAGCGCGCGAGGATCAACGGCGCCAGGTTGCCCGCGCCGCAGCCGAGGTCCACCACCGCAGCGGGCGCCTCGAGCGGCACGCGCGCCAGCAGGTCCACCGCGGGGCGCATGCGCTCGCCGGCGAACCTGAGGTACTGGCCCGGATCCCAGCTCATCCTGCGCTCACTGGGAAAGCGTGCTGCTCACGTGCTCACCCTGTTGCGGCCGCCCTTCTTCGCGCGGTAGAGCGCCTCGTCGGCGGCCTTGAGCACCTGCGCCGGGGGCTGGCGCTCGGCTTCCGGCTCCGCGCCGCCGATGGAGATGGTCACCGAGAGGATCTTGTCGGGCGGCATGGCTCGCTCGCTCGCGGCGCGCGGATGCTTCTCGCCCTCCTCCTTCGCCTTCGGCCGGTCGTCGCCGCGCACCGCCATCCGGTAGCGCTCGACCGAGGCGCGGATCGCCTCCAGGTGCGGCAGCGCCTCCTCGAGCGTCGCGTCGCGGAACAGCACGCGTGAACTCCTCGCCGCCGTAGCGGAAGGCGCGCCCGCCGCCGCCGACCTCGGCCAGGCGCGCGGCGACCAGCTTGAGCACCTGGTCGCCGATGTCGTGGCCGTGCGTGTCGTTGAAGGACTTGAAGTGGTCCACGTCGGCCATCGCGAGCACGTAGCGCGGCCCGAGGCCCGCCATCGCCTCCTGCAGCGCGCGCCGGCCCGGCAGCCCGGTGAGCTCGTCGTTGAAGGCGAGCCGGTGCGACTCCTGCAGCATGGCGACGACCAGGATCGCGCCGGCCGCGGCGCGTGAAGACGCCGAACACCGCTTCGCTGCGCGGCCCACTCGCAGGCGATGAAGAAGGCGAGCGAGCGCGCCGCCGGCCCACGCGCGATCGGCGACACCGGGCCGCCTGCTTGACTTGCGGCGCCAGGCGCGCCAGACGGCGGCGGCGAAGGCGGCGCCGAAGAGGAGCCGGCCGAGCGAGCGGCGTGGGCGGCGAGCGCAGCAGCCAGTGCTCGAGCAGCTCCTGCCAGGCCGCGCCCGAGAGCGCGCTGCGGCCCGCGGCGGCGATCCACAGGACGAGCAGCGATCTCGCCGCGCGATGAGCACGGCCCAGCGGTAGTCGCCGTGGTACAGGACCCCGCGCTCGGGCAGCACCAGGGCGACCAGCACGTTGAGCGGCACCAGCACCACCAGCGCCGTGTACACCGCCTTCGCCGCGAAGCCGCCGAGGCCATCAGCGCGTAGCTGGTAGCCGGCGTAGGCGGCGAGCAGCGAGGCGAGGACGAAGCGCGCGCCCGCGGTTGAACCACAGGCGAACGCCACGCCGAGCGCCAGCACCACGAAGTGGCCCGAGCCTCCGCAGGCCCGCGAGCGAGCGCGGCAGCGTCGGGCCGAGCCAGACCGCGAGCGCGGCGAGCAGCAGGATCGCCGCGGGGGCGAGGGCCGGCCGGAGCTCGCTAGGGACCCAAGACGGTCCGGCCTGAATCCCACGTCGCAGACCTTCCCGCGCTGCGCGCGCTTGCCGACGTGCTCGGCGAGCATCTTCGCGTCCAGCGTCTCCACCGCGCGGTTCTTGCGCTTGATGCCGGAGACGACGAGCGACTTGCCGTCGGTGACGGCGACCGCGGCGAGCGTCACCTTGTCGGGCAGCGCGAGGAGCTGCACGCCGACGCCGCCGTTCGGCCGCATCGGCAGCTCGTCCAGCGGGAACACCAGCAGCCGGGCGTCGGACGACAGCGCGCGACGTCAGGCCTTTCCTCTGCGAGATCTCCAGACAGGCACGGGCACCTGCGCGCGCGCGCCCTCCGGCACGCTCATGAAGTCCTTGCCCTGCTTGGTCTTCGTGGCGAGGTCGCCGAGCTTGCAGAGGAAGCCAGTTGCCCGCGAGTGTTGGCATGAGCAGCGTCGCGTGTCCGGGTCGCCCAGGCCCATCCAGACGATGTCGTCGGACGCCGGAATTGACCAGCGTGTTCACCGGCGAGCCGTCGCCGCGGCCCGGAGGGCAGCGCCGCGGCGTCCACGCGTGAAGCTCTTGCCGCCCGAGGCCGAGCACGGTCACCGTGTCGGTGGTCTTGCATTCGAGCGTCTGCAGGTAGCGCCGTCGCCGTCCTTGAAGTTCACCGTGGCCAGGTCGACGCCGTGGCCGGTGCGCGCGCGCATCCAGCCCTTCTTCGACAGGATCACGGTGATCGGCTCCTCCACCACGGTGCGCTCGATCTGCGCGCGCTCGTCGGTCTTGATCAGCGTGCGGCGCTCGTCGCCGTAGTTCTTCGCGTCCTCGTCCAGCTCGCGCGATGACGAGCTTCTTCAGCACCTTTTCGTCGCCGAGGATCGCCTTCAGGCCCTTCTTCTCGGCCTCGAGCGCCTTCGTCTCCTCGTTCAGCTTCACGCCGTCGAGCTTGGTCAGCTGGCCGAGGCGCAGGTTGACGATGTCCTCGGCCTGGCGCTCGGTGAACTTGTACTTCTCCCGCAGCTTCTGCCTTCGCGTCGGCCTGGTCCTCGCACGCGCGGATCAGCTTGATGATCTCGTCGATCTTCACGAAGGCCAGCAGGCGGCCCATGCACGATGTGCAGGCGCTCCTCGCACTTGTCCAGGCGGTGCTGCGTGCGCCGGCGCACCGTGCTGACGCGGAACTCGCCCCACTCGCGCAGGATCGTCGACGATGCCCTTGGTCTCGGGCAGGCCGTCGAGGCCGAGCCAGGTCATGTTCACCGCGTAGCGCGTCTCGAGGCTGGTGTGCACCAGCAGCGCCGCCATCAGTCTCTTCCGCGTTCTGGCGCGAGCGAGCGCGGCTCGATCACCAGGCGCAGCTTCGACTTGCGGTCGGACTCGTCGCGCACCGCCTCGACCTGGTCGAGGATGAACTGCTTCAGGCGCTTCTGCTCCTGCGTGACTTCCTTCTTGCCGGCGGACGGGCTTGGGATTCGCCAGCGCCTCGATCTCCTCCAGCACCTGGCGGCACGAAACGCCGTGCGGCAGCTCGGTGACGACGATGCGCCACTGGCCGCGCGCGAGCGGCTCGGTCGTCCCAGCGCGCGCGCATCGCGATCGAGCCGCGGCCGGTCTCGTAGGCCTGCCGGATCTCCTCCGCGCGGCGAGATGATCTGCCCGCCGCCGGGGAAGTCCGGGCCCGGCAGGATCTCGAGGATGTCCTCGAGCCTGGCGCGCGGATGCTTGATGACGTGCGCGGCCGCGGCGGCGACTTCCTTCAGGTTGTGCGAGGGGATGCGCGTGGAAAAGCCGACCGGGATGCCGAAGGAGCCGTTCAGCAGGCCGAAGGGCAGGCGCGCGGGCAGCAGCACCGGCTCGTCGAACTTGCCGTCGTAGTTCTTGATGAAGTCGACCGTGCCCTCGCCGATCTCGGCGAGCATCAGCTCGGCGTAGCGCGAGAGCTTCGCCTCGGTGTAGCGGTAGGCCGCCGCCGAGTCGCCGTCGCGGCTGCCGAAGTTGCCCTGGCCGTCGATGAGCGGGTAGCGCATCGAGAAGGGCTGCGCGAGGTGCACCATCGCCTCGTAGGTCGAGGAGTCGCCGTGCGGGTGGTACTTGCCGAGCACTTCGCCGACGTAGCGCGCGCACTTGGCGAAGCCCTGCGCGTGCCGGCGTCGCCCATCGCGTAGAGGATGCGGCGCTGCACCGGCTTCAGGCCGTCGGCGATCTCGGGCAGCGCGCGCGACTTGACGGTGGAGACCGCGTAGCCGAGGTAGGCCTGCGAGGCGTGGCGCTCGATCGGCGCGGCGTCGTCGCCGTTTTCGGGCAGTGAAGAGGTCGGCGGTTCGTGTGTCCATGGTCATCCTGAAGAGGTCGAGTTGCTTGTCAGCCATCGCCACCGCGAGCTTCGACGGCCTTCTTCGCCTTGCTCGAGGTCGTCGCTCGCGCCCGCCGCGCCGGCGGCCTCCCAGGTGTACTTGTCCGCGTCCCTCGCCGCGCGAGCGTCACCTTCCCCAGCTTCTGCTTGCCCAGCCAGTAGCACGTGGCCCGTTGTAGCCGCGCTCCCAGAACGCCTTCGGCTTTCTTCTTCCATCAGCAAGGAAATTCGGGACAGACCCGATTTTTCGCATAGCGGGAAATGGGGTCTGTCCCGATTCTTCATACGTCCGCCTCGACGGTCTTCCAGTGCTCGCGCATCCAGTTGCGCCGGCCTTCGGCCTCGCCCGAATCCATCAGCAGCTCGAAGGTCTCGCTTCACCTTGTCGATGTCCTTGGCGATCGAGCTGCATGCGCACCAGGCGCCGCGTGTCCGGGTTCATGGTGGTTTCCCAGAGCTGCTCGGGGCTCATCTCGCCCAGGCCCTTGAAGCGCGAGATCTCCCAGGAGCCCTCCTTCACCTTCTCCTTCTTCAGCGCGCGCGAGCGTCTCCTCGAGCTCGTCGTCGTCCAGGCAGTAGACGCGGCGCGCGGGCTTGCCCTTGCCCTGCGACGGGATCTCGACCTTGAACAGCGGCGGCTGCGCGACGTAGATGTGCCCGGCCTCGACGAGCTTGGGCGCGTGCATGAAGAAGAAGGTGAGCAGCAGCGCCTGGATGTGGCCGCCGTCCACGTCGGCGTCGGTCATCAGGATCACCTTGCCGTAGCGCAGGCCCGTGAGGTCGACCGCGTCCTCGGGCCCGTGCGGGTCCACGCCGATGGCGGTGGCGATCGCCTGCAGTTCCTTGTTGGCGAGCACCGTGCGGCTGTCCTTGGACATCGTGTTCAGCACCTTGCCGCGCAGGGGCAGGATCGCCTGCGACTCCTTGTCGCGCGCTTCCTTCGCCGAGCCGCCCGCCGAGTCGCCCTCCACGAGGAACAGTTCGTTGCGCGTCACGTCGCCCGAGGCGCAGTCGACGAGCTTGCCGGGCAGCGTGGCGATGCCCGAGGACTTCTTCCTCTCGACCTTCTTGCCCTTGGCCAGCCGCGCCAGCGCCTGCTCGATGGCGAGCTCGGCGATCTTCTTGCCCTCTTCGGGATGCTCGTTCAGCCACAGCTCGAAGGCGTCCTTGCACGCACAGCTCGAGCAGCTTCGCCGCGTGGCGCGTGGTGAGCTTTTCCTTGGTCTGGCCGTGGAACTGCGTGCGCACGATGCGCGCCGAGAGCGTGAAGCAGGCGCGCGCCCAGACGTCGTCCGCGATCAGCTTCACGCCCTTGGGCGCGAGCGCGCGCGTGTCCATGAACGCGCTGATCGCGTCGAAGATGCCGGCGCGGAAGCCCGCCTCGTGCGTGCCGCCCGAGCGCGTCGGGATCAGGTTCACGTGGCTGTCGGCGAAGACCTCGCCGTCGGCCACCCAGCCGATCGCCCAGGCCGCGCCCTCGCCCGGCTCGATCTCCGGGATGCTCGACTCGCTGAAGTAGCGCTCGCCGGCGAACAGCGGCGCGACGAGCTCGCGCCCCTGCAGCATGAAGTCGAAGTACTGCGCCATGCCGCGCTCGTACTTCCAGCTCTTCTTCTCCTTGCCTTCGATTTCCAGCACCGTGGTGAGGCCGGGCAGCAGGTAGGCCTTCGAGCGCACCAGGTGCTCGAGCTCGCGCCATCGGGATGTTGGGCGAGTCGAAGTACTTCGGGATCGGGCCACAGGCGCACCACGGTGCCGGTGCGCTTTTCCTTGATTCTCTCGGACTTGAGCTTGTTCTTGAGCTCGCCGCCTTCGAAGGCGATGGCGTGCCTGCCGCCGTCGCGGTAGACGGTGACTTCGAGGCGCTTGGACAAGCGCGTTGGACACCGCCACGCCCACGCCGTGCAGGCCGCCGGAGATGTGGTAGACGCCCTCGCCCGATTTCGCGAACTTGCCGCCCGCGTGCAGCATGCCGAAGGCGACTTCCACCGCGGGCTTCTTCTCCTCCGGGTGCATGTCCACCGGGATGCCGCGGCCCTCGTCCTCGACCTCGACCGAGCCGTCCTTGAACACGCGCACGGTGATGCGCTTGCCGAAGCCGGCGAGCGCCTCGTCCACCGCGTTGTCGATCGCCTCCTGCACGATGTGCAGGGGATGCACGGTGTGCGTGTACATCCCCGGCATGCGCCGCACGGGCTCCAGGCCCTTGAGGGCCTGGATGGCGGAGGCGTCGTAGACCTGCTGCTTTGCCATCTATTTAGTGGTTCTTCGATTCCTGCACACTAGATATTGTATCGCCCGCGCAGTTGCGCCGCCGATGTGCGGCCGGGCGCGTGCACCGCGACGCCCGCCGCGGCCGCTGCGGCGGCGAGCTCCTTGTCGAGCGTGATCAATGCCGCACCCTGCCGGGCCGCGAGCTCCAGGTACGCCGCGTCGTAGGTGCTCAGCTCGTGGCGCTCGGCGAGCTCGCTGATGGCGCGCAGTTCCGGCACCGTCGCGTCCACGCGCAGGCGCAGGCGCGACGCTTCGTCGAGCACCTGATGCCGCTCCTCGCGCGTCAGACGCCGCCTGCGCTCGGCGACCAGCAGCGCGTTCGGAAATTCCAGGCGCCAGACCGCCGGCACCCAGCACTCCTCGAGCGCAACGAGATCGAGCGCCGCTTCGGTGAATGCAGTACTTCTCGTCGGGGAAGAACCAGGAGAGCGAGATCGAGCAGTCGAGCACCAACGCCATCAGTAGCGCCGCCCTGCCTTGATCAGCTCGGCGATCGAGGTGCCGGGCCCCGCGGGCTTGCCGCGACCGACGCGGCTGCGCTTGATCTCGTCCACCACCCGGCGCATGTGCTCCGCGCTCTCTTCCGATCTGGCGGGAACCAGGCGGGCCACAGCCTTGCCCCTGCGGGTGATGGTCACGACCTCTCCGTCCTCGACCTTGTCGAGGAGCTCGGCAAGCTTGGTTTTCGCTTCGAAGGAGCCTACGATGATCATGGTCCCATCCAACTAGACAACCAGTTGACAGGATACCATTGCTGCCCGTTACAAGGCAAACCTCTTAACGCAGTCCCAATCCACCAGCTTCGACAGGTCCGCTTCCCCCGGCAATTCGATCTTCCCGCCGCGGATCTCCGGCACCAGCGTGCTCACCTGCTGCGTCATGGTGAGGAAGAAAGTCTGCTCTGCGGCCATCGTGCCGGGCTGCTGCAGGTTGATGAGCGTCCCCAGCGCGCTCTCCGCGTAGATCCCTACTGCGGTCTTCGCGCCGCGCAGTCCAGCCATCGCGGCAATCGCGCGCGTTTCCGCAAGGCCGACGCGGCCGGGCTTGGTGGACAACGCCTTCGCACCGCGCTCGAGGTACAGCGCCGCGTCTTCCTTCGACGCGCAGCTGCGGTCTACGAGGATCGGGATCGGGCTCGACGCCTGCAATGCCTCGAACTGGCGATCCGGCTGCAGCGGACAAGGATCCTCCGCCACCGTGACGCCCGCGCCGGCGAGCCTGCGCACGTAGTCCGGCGCGTCGCCACGCGCGTAGTGGCTGTTGGCATCGACATACAGCTCGACGTCGGGTCCCACGGCGGCGCGGATCTCCTTCAGCGCCTGCAAATCCACATCCACACCCTGCCCGCCCTTCACCTTCAGCACGCGAAAGCCGTACTTTGCGCAGACCTCGGCGGACTCGGCGGCCATGAGCGCGGGCTTCTGCCGCGTCACCGTCCACGCCACCTCGCGCGAGCGGTGCGACTCCCACAGCTTCCACAGCGGCTCGCGCGCGGCCGCCGCACGCAGGGTCCAGCACGCGCTTTCGATCATGCCCTTGGCGAGGCGGTTCTCCGGGATGCCGGCGAAGGCCTTCGCGACCACGCGCTCGTCGGTGAGGTCGATCTCGCGCAGGCGCGGGATGAGGAAGTCGTGGAATGCGGCGGCGAGCGATTTGGGCGACACGCCGCTCCAGGTGTCCTTCAATGTGCCTTCGGCGATGCCTGTCGCGCCGTCAGCCTCCAGCACGATGAGCGCGAAGAGCCCCGCATCCTCACGCGCATTCGCCCACACTACTTCGCGCGCATAGGGCAGGCGGTAGACATGCAGCGACCAGCGCTCGAGCCTCATCGGAGCTGGTGCAGCAGCGGCTCGCCGCGCGCGAGCGAATCGAGGTTGCGGGCGATCTCGCTCCAGCGCCGCTCCACCATGCCGGTGGTCCATGCGGCGATGTGCGGCGTCATCCAGACGTTGTCGAGCTCGTGGAACGGATACTTCGAGGGCGCCACGGTGAGATCGTCGTGCCGCGGCGTGGCGTACCAGACGTCCAGCGTCGCGCCGCGAATGCGCTTTTCCTTCAGCGCAGCCCAGAGCGCGTCCTCATCGGCGATCTGGCCGCGGCTCACGTTGAGGAGCACCGCCGAGCGCTTCATGGCGGCGAAGCGCTTCGCGTCGAACAGGCGCTCGGTCTCCGGCGCGAGCGCCGCGGCGATGACGACGTAATCGCACTGGGCGAGGAATTCGTCGATGCGCGCGAGCGGGTACTGCGCGTGCACGTGCGGCACCTCGCGCCGCGTGCGGTTGCAGCCGAGCACGCGCACGCCGAAGCCCTGCAGGCGCTCCGCAACCGCGTGGCCGATCGCGCCGAGGCCCACGATGCCGACCGTCTTGCCGTAGAGCTCGCCGTTGATCGGGCCGTTGACGCGGCCGCTGTAGCGCCAGCTGCGCTCGGTGCGGAAGCTCGCGTGCGAGGGCACGAAGGACATCTGGCACCACAGGAGCAGCGCGAGCATCACGTACTCGGCGGTGCCCTCGGCGTGGCCGTAGCAGTTGCACACGCGCACGCCCGGCGGCACGGCGGCGAAATCGATGAAGTCCACGCCGGTGCCCGGCGACTGGATGAGCTTCAACTTCGGCGCCGGCGCAAAGGCGCCGTTCCATGCGAGCGAGATCAGCACGTCGGCATCCGCAAGCGCACGGGAGAAATCCTCCTTCGGGTCCTTCTCCAGGAAGCGCTCCACCGTCCACGGCGTCTTCACCTTGGCGAGCAGCGTCGGCGGCAGGTGGTGGATGAGCGAGCCGTAGAACACGACTTTCATGGCGTGCTATCGTGCCTGCGGGGAGACGAACCGGCAATGGCGTTTCAGGTGGAGGTCGCGGCGCGCGGCGCGGACCGGCTGGGCGAGTGCCCGCTGTGGGACGAGCGCGAGCGCGTGCTCTGGTGGGTGGACAGCCGCTGGCCGGCAGCGAAGCAGCTCGATCCCTCCACCGGCGCGGTGATGATGCTGGTGCTGCCCGAGGTGGTGGGCAGCATCGCGTTTCGCGAGCGGGGCGGCCTCATCGCGGCGACGAAGAGCGGCATCCATTTCCTCGACGCGGCGAGCGGCGCGCTCGAGGCAAAGGCGAATCCGGAGGCGCACCTGCCCGAGAACCGCTTCAACGACGGGCGCTGCGACCGCACCGGGCGCTTCTGGGCCGGCACGATGTGCGACGTGCGGCGCGATCCCGTGGGTTCGCTGTACCGCTTCGACGCGGACCTGCGCTGCACCAAGCTGCGCAACGCGATCGTCATCCCCAACAGCCTCGCGTGGAGCCCCGACGGAAGCACCATGTACTTCGCCGACACCATGCGCCACACGATCTGGGCCTGGGACTACGATCCCGCGAACGGCGCGGCGACGAACGAGCGCGTGTTCGCGGATACCGGCGCCGGGCGCCCGGACGGCTCCTGCGTGGACGCGGAGGGCTGCCTGTGGAACGCGGAGTACGGCGCCTGGCGCCTCGTGCGCTATACGCCGCAGGGCAAGGTGGACCGCGTGATCGAAGTACCGGTGGCGAACCCTACGTGCTGCGCGTTCGGCGGCGAGGATCTCGACACGCTCTACGTCACCACCGCGACGCAGCGCCTTGCGCCCGAGGATCTGGCGAAGCAGCCGCTCGCCGGGAGCCTGCTCGCGCTGCGGCCGGGCGTGCGGGGCCTCGCCGAATCGCGCTTCGCGGGATGAGCATGGAAAAGCCCCTGACGGGCAAGATTCCACGCGAGCGCATCGGCATGCTCGAGCTGCCGCGGCTGCCGGCGGAGCTGCTCGCCGCGTTCCGCGCGCTCGAGGACCTCTCGGGCCTGGTATCGGATGCGCTGGACGAGCTGGGCATCGCGGGCGCGATTGCCTCGTCGGTGCTCAAGCCCACGGACGCGAAGGCAAAGCTCTGCGGGCCGGCGCTCACCGTGCTCAACCGCCCGCTCGGCGTGCCGGTGGCGAAGGCGGTGCAGGCGAACGTGTCGCGCCTGGGCGAGATCGAGGCGCACAACCTCGCTACCGCGGGCGACGTGCTCGTCATCCAGGGCGTGGAGGGCGTCTCCAGCATGGGCGCGATCTCCGCCTCGATCGGCAGGCGCCAGGGCGAGGCCGGGGCGGTGGTGGACGGCGCGGTGCGCGACATCTCGCACTCGCGCGGCATCGGCTACCCGGTGTGGTGCAGAGGCGCGAGCCCGGTAACCGGCAAGTGGCGCATCGAAACCGTGGCGGTCAACGTCCCGGTGGCGATCTGCGGCATCCCGGTGAAGCCCGGTGACCTGGTGGTCGCGGATGAAGTCGGCGTGTGCTTCGTGCCGCGCGATCGTGCGGCGGAAGTGCTCACCGTCGTTCAGCGCACCCTCAAGTACGAGGAGGAACGGCTCAGGCAGATCGCTGCGGGGGTTTCGGTACCCGACCTCGCGAAGGCGCCAAGAAAATAGGGACAGACCCTATTTTTCGATGCCGATTTCGCGGAGGTACTTCCTGACTCCCGGATGGACCAGCGCCGAGTTCGGTGCAGCAGCAGCGGTGTTGGCCATGGTCGTTTCGCGCGCCTGAGCGAGGCGCGCGGCAAGCGGCGCCTCGGCCCAGTGGATGGCGCGCGCAAGCTTGTAGGCGACCTCTTCGGGCAGCTCCGGCTTCGCCAGCACGAAGCTCCACGAGCCGACAGTATTGAGCACCGCGTCCTGCCCGGGGTAGCTGCCCGCGGGCAGGGTGAGCGCCTTGAGCGCGCTGTTCTTCGCGAGGATCCGCTGGATCTCGCCGGCGTCCGGCACCACGAAACGCCCGCCCGCCTTGGCCACCGCGTTGAATCCCGGCCAGCCGATGCCCGCTCCCCACAAGGCGGCGGCGCGTCCATCGAGCACCATCGCCGGGCCGTCGGCGGCCTTCTCGAGAGTGATCGGGCTCACCTCCACGCCCAGCACCTCAAGCACGCCGCGGCCCATCACCGTGAGGCCCGAGCCCTGCGTGCCGAGCACTACCGGCCGGCCCTTGAGGTCCCCGATCGCGCGCACCGGGCTGTCGCCGCGCACGACGAACATGCCGGGCGAGGAATACATGGCGGCAATGATGCGCAGCCTGGAATCCGGCTTGGCGAGCGCCGCGCTCGCAATCTCGCCGGCCACCAGGCCGAGGTCGAGCTTGTTGGCCTCGAGCAACGGCACGTTCTCGGCGCTGCCCTTGGTGTTTTTCGTCTGGATGGAGAGCGCCGGTTCCTGCGCGTTCACCATGTCGGCGAACGCCTCGCCATACACGGGAAACCCGCCGCCCGGGGTGGCGGTGCCGAGGATCAGGGTCATGAGCAGCGGATTCATCGAGGTCGCATGCCGCCGAAAAATAGGGTCTGTCCCTATTTTCTTAGCCCAGCGTTGGCATGTTGAGTCCGGGCGCCGGCGTGTCCTGGTGCGGCCAGCGCGTGGTGACGACTTTCGTGCGCGTATAGAACTTGACGCCCTCCATGCCGTGCACGTGCAGGTCGCCGAAGAGCGAGTTCTTCCAGCCGCCGAAGGAGTAGAACGCCACCGGCACCGGGATCGGCACGTTGATGCCGACCATGCCCACCTGCACCTCGTTCTCGAAGCGCCGCGCCGCGCCGCCCGACTCGGTGAAGATCGCCGTGCCGTTGGCGTACGGGTTCCGGTTGATGAGCGCGATCGCCTCCTCCAGCGTGTCCACGCGCACCACCACCAGCACCGGCCCGAAGATCTCGTCCCGGTAGATGCTCATCTCCGGTTTCACGTGGTCGAACAGCGACGTGCCGAGGAAGAAGCCCTCCTTCACCGGCGGCTTGCTGCCATCCAGCACGGGCTTGGCGCCCTCGGCTTTTCCCTTCTCGATGTAGGAGGCCACCTTGTCGCGATGCTGCCCGGTGACGAGCGGCCCCATGTCCATGCCCTCCGCGTCTCCCGGCCCGATCCTGATCGCCTTGGCCTTCTTCTCCAGCAGTTTCACGAGCGGATCCGCCGCAGCGCCCACTGCCACCACCGCGGAGATCGCCATGCAGCGCTCGCCCGCCGAGCCGTAGGCCGCGCCGATCAGCGCGTCGGCCGCGAATTCGAGATCCGCATCGGGCAGCACTACCGCGTGGTTCTTCGCCCCGCCCAGCGCCTGCACGCGCTTGCCGTTCCTCGCGCAGGTCTCGTAGATGTATTTTGCGATTGGCGTGGAGCCCACGAAGCTCACCGCCGAGATGCCCGGGTGCGCGAGGATCGCGTCCACCGCCGCCTTGTCGCCGTGCACGACGTTGAACACGCCGTCCGGCAGCCCCGCCTCCTTGAACAGTTCCGCCATGCGGATCGAGGCCGAGGGCACCTTCTCCGAGGGCTTGAGGATGAAGGTGTTGCCGCAGGCGATGGCCATCGGGAACATCCACAGCGGCACCATCGCCGGGAAATTGAACGGCGTAATGCCGGCGCATACGCCCACCGGCTGCCTCAAGGTGTGCGTGTCCACCGCGGTGCCGACGTTCTCCGAGTACTCGCCCTTCAACAGCTGCGGGATGCCGCAGGCGAACTCCACCACCTCGATGCCGCGTTGCACCGAGCCCGTCGCGTCGGGCAGCGTCTTGCCGTGCTCCGCGGTGATGAGGCGAGCGATGTCCTTCTGGTTCGCCTGCAGCAGCGCCAGGTACTTCTGCATCACGCGCGCGCGGCGCAGGATCGAAGTGTCGCGCCACTCCGGATAGGCTGCCGTCGCCGCCTTCACTGCCGAGTCGATCGCCGCGGCGTCGCAATAGGGCACGCGTTTGGTGACCTGGCCGGTCGCTGGGTTGTACACCTCCCCCATGCGGCCCGCGGGGACGGCGGGCTTGCCCCCGATCCAGCAAGAGACGGTTTCGAGCTTCAGTTCTGCGGGCTTGTTCATTGCGGGATGCTCCGGGCGGCGACTGCGATAATGTAAGCCAAATGCCGGTCGTCGTCGCCATCCGGAAGTTTCTTGCGCTCGAAGCCGCCGGCGGCATCCTGCTCGCGGCGGCGGCGCTCGCCGCCCTGCTGCTCGCCAACTCGCCGCTGGACGCCGTGTATGCGAGGTTCCTCGACATCCCGGTCGAGGTGCGCATCGGCAGGTTCCAGATCGCCAAGCCGTTGCTGCTGTGGATCAACGACGGCCTGATGGCGGTGTACTTCTTCCTCGTCGGCCTGGAGCTCAAGCGCGAGATGCGGGAGGGCGAGCTCTCCAGTCCCGCGCAGGTGATGCTCCCCGCGCTCGCCGCGGGGGGCGGCATGGCGCTGCCCGCCGCGATCTATGCGTGGATCAACTGGGGCGACCCGCTCACCATGCAGGGCTGGGCGATTCCCGCGGCGACCGACATCGCATTCGCGCTCGGGGTGCTCTCTCTCCTCGGCAAGCGCGTCCCCGGCAGCCTCAAGGTGTTCCTGATGACGCTCGCCGTCCTGGACGACGTCGGCGCGATCGTGATCATCGCGCTCTTCTACACCCACAACCTCGCTCCGGTATCGCTCGTCATCGCCGGCCTGGCGCTCGCCGCCCTGCTCGCCCTCAACCGCTCGCGCGTGCCGGGCGCCACGCCCTATCTCCTGGTTGGCGTCGTGCTGTGGGCCTCGCTGCTCAAGTCGGGCGTGCACGCCACGCTCGCCGGCATCGCCCTCGCCTTCTTCATCCCGCACAAGGCCGCGCGCCGTCTCGAGCCGGACCTGCACGCGCCGGTGGCCTACGCGATCCTGCCGCTGTTCGCGTTCGCCAATGCGGGCCTCGCTCTCGAGGGCATCTCGCTCGCGTCGTTTCTCCTGCCGTTGCCGCTTGGCATCGTCGCCGGGCTGGTGCTCGGCAAGCCGCTCGGCGTCTTCGGCGTGACGTTCCTCGCCATTCGGCTCGGCGTCGCGCAGATGCCCGCCGGCGCGAACTGGGGATCGCTCCTCGGCATCGCGCTGCTCTGCGGCATCGGCTTCACCATGAGCCTCTTCATCGGCGGCCTCGCGTTCGAGGGACTTGGCCCGGAGTATGCGACGCTGGTGCAGCTGGGGATCCTCGCCGGATCGCTTATCTCCGCGCTCGGCGGCTATGCTCTCCTGCGCGCCACGCTGCGTGAATAGAATTTCTGCCGCGCCTCATCTCTGGGAGACACCGCAATGGACGAACCACTCAAAGCCGTCCCCGCAGCGCGAAGTGCGCATGCTGCCGGCGTGAGCGCCGTGACTCGCCAGTTGCTGCTCGCGATCGTGCTCCTCGCGTCGAGCGGCTCCGTATGGGTTCAGCCGGCGTGCACTGCGGACCGCTACGGCAATCCCGCGTGCCCGCCAGCGGGCGGGCAATGCACTGCGGACCGCTACGGCAACCCGGTCTGCTCGCCCGCCGACGGCGGCGTCGCCACAAATCGCGTAGGCGAGATCGTATGCGGGCGCGGCGCCTGCGTGACCGACGTCCACGGCGAGGTGATGTGCTCGAGCGTGCCGCGCGGCGCCGCGACACTCGACCGCTACGGCAAGGCGGCATGCACCGAGGGATGCGAGGCGGGCTCGGTGGCGCTTTGCGTGCGGCCGCGCTGATCCCCCGATGCCCGAGGTCCTGACGCCCGCGCGCCTCGGCTTCGCCGACGACGGCACGCCGTACTCCGCGGCCTACGACGACGTCTACCACTCCGCGCAGGGCGGCCCGGCGCAAGCGCACCACGTGTTCCTCGGCGGCAACGGCCTGCCCGCGCGCTGGGGCGGGGCGCGACGCTTCACCATCCTCGAGACGGGCTTCGGCCTTGGCCTGTGCTTCCTCTCCACCTGGCACGCCTGGCGCGAGGACCCGCAGCGCTGCGCGCGGCTGCACTTCGTGTCGGTGGAAAAGCATCCCTTCAGCGCGCAGGACCTCGCCGTGCTGCACGCGCCGCACGCCGAGCTCGCGCCGCTGTCCGCGGAGCTGCGCGACGCCTGGCCGATGCTGGTGCCGGGCTTGCACCGGCTAGAGTTCGAGCAAGGGCGCGTGGTGCTCACGCTCGCCTTCGGCGACGCGCAGCAACTGCTGCCGCAGCTGCGCCTCGCGGCCGACGCGATATTCCTGGACGGCTTCGCCCCGGCGAAGAACCCCGACATGTGGTCGCCCGCGCTGCTCAAGGCGGTGGCGCGGCTCGCCGCGCCCGGCGCCACCGCCGCCACCTGGAGCGTGGCCGCGCCGGTGCGCGAGGCATTGCGCGCGGCGGGCTTCACCGCCGAGCGGCGCCGCGGCTTCGCGAGGAAGAGCGAGATGCTGGTGGCGAGCTTCGTGCCGCAGCGCGCGCTGCGTCCTGCGCCGCCGCCGCCCGCCGAGCGCAGCGCGGTGGTGATCGGAGCCGGTGTCGCAGGCGCCGCAGCCTGCGAGCGGCTCGCCGCGCGCGGCTGGGAGGTGACGCTCGTGGAGCGCCACCATGCGCCGGCGCTCGAGGCTTCCGGCAATCACGCGGGCGTGTTCCATCCGATCGTGACGCCGGACGACAGCCACATCGCGCGCCTCACGCGCGCCGCGTTCAGCTGGCTGCTCGAGCACTGGCGCCAGTTTGACGCCATCGGCGCGGCGCCCGAATGGCAGCGTTGCGGCGTGCTGCAGCTCGCGCGCGACGCGCGCGAGGACGCCGCGCAGCGCGCCGCGCTCGCCGCGCTCGGCTGCCCGGCCGATTACGCGCAGTACGTCGATGCGGGCAGGGCCAGCGCCTGCGCGGGCGTGCCGCTGGCCGCGGGCGGGCTATGGTTCGCGGAAGGCGGCTGGATCCGGCCGGCAAGCCTGGTGAACGCGCTCATCGCACGATCGCGCGCCAGGCTTCTTTACGGCCGCGAGGCGGCTGCGCTCGAGCAGGAGGGTGCGCAATGGCTGGTACGCGACCGCGAGGGCGAGGCCATCGCCGAGGCGGGCGCCGTGGTGCTGGCCAATGCCGGCGACGCGCTGCACCTTGCGCCCTCGCCACATATCCGCCTGCGCCGCGTGCGCGGCCAGCTCACCCACCTGCCGCCGCTGCAGAAGCTGAAGACCGTGCTGCTGCGCGGCGGCATGGTGCTTCCCGCCATCGACGGCATCTCGGTGACCGGCGCGAGCTTCGACCTCGACGACGAGGACCGGGCCGTGCGCGCGGACAGCCACGCCGGGAACCTCGAGCGGCTGGAGCGCCTGGTGCCCGGCGCCGCGCGCGGGCTCGACCCGAAGAAGCTCGACGGCCGCGTCGCTTTCCGCACAGTGGCACGCGACCGGCTGCCGCTCATCGGCGCGCTGGACGCGCCGGGGCTGTACGGGGCGTTTGCCTACGGCTCGCGGGGATTGCTGTGGGCGGGACTCGGCGCGGAACTGCTCGCGAGCAGCATGGACGGCGAGCCGCTGCCCCTGGAGGGCGCGCTGGCGGACGCCGTCGCGCCGGGAAGATTCGCCGCTAGAGCGAAGCGCCGCGCAGGATCGCCGGGCTCGCGTCTTTGACGTCGCGCAGGCCGCACAGGGCCATCGTGACGTCGAGCTCCTTCTGGATGATTTCGAGCGCCTTGGTCACGCCCGCCTCGCCCATCGCGCCCAGGCCGTAGGCGAAAGCCTTGCCGATCATGGTGCCCTTCGCGCCGAGCGCGAGCGCACGCAGCACGTCCTGCCCGGAGACGATGCCGCCGTCGAACCAGACCTCGGTGCGGCCGCCCACCGCCTGCACCACTTCCGGCAGAGCGCTGATCGAGGACACCGTGCCGTCGAGCTGCCGCCCGCCGTGGTTCGAGACGATGATGGCGTCGGCACCTGTGGAGGCTGCGATCTTCGCGTCCTCGGCGTCGAGAATGCCCTTGAGGATGAGCTTGCCGCCCCACAGCTTCTTCACCCACTCGACGTCTTTCCAGGAGAGCGTCGGATCGAACTGCCCGGCGATCCACTGCCCGAGCGTGGTGAGCGTATCCGCGTTCTTGATCTGGCCTTCGAGATTGCCGAAGGACTTGCGACGGCCCGAAAGCACGTTCAGCACCCAGCCGGGCTTGCCCATCACGTCGAGGATGGTGCCGGGCGTGAGCCGGGGCGGCACGGTGAGGCCGTTCTTCAGGTCCATGTGGCGCTGGCCCTGGATCTGCAGGTCCAGCGTCAGCACCAGCGCCGAGCACTTGGCCGCCTTGGCGCGCTCGATGAGCGAGGCGGCGAAGCCGCGGTCGCGAAACACGTAAAGCTGATACCAGAAGGGCTTGGTGACCGCGCCCGCGACGTCCTCGATCGAGCAGATGGACATGGTGGAGAGCGTGAACGGGATGCCGAACCGCTCGGCGGCGCGCGCGCCCAGCATCTCGCCGTCGGCCCAGTTCAGGCCGGTGAGGCCGACCGGCGCGATCGCCACCGGCATCGCCACCTCCTCGCCGGCCATCGTCGTGCGCGTGGTGCGGTTGTCCACGTTGATCGCCACGCGCTGACGGAAATGCAGCGCGTCGAGATCTGCGCGGTTGGCGCGCAAGGTCTGCTCGTCGTAGGAGCCGCGGTCGACGTAGTCGAATACCGCCTTGGCGACGCGCCTGCGCGCCATCTCGCGCAGATCCGCGATGTTGGTCACGACTGTCATGCGCGCGGATGTTAGCACGCGCGTTTCACATCGTGAGATAGAATCCCGGCTGCATGGCTGCGAAAGACGACGTGAAGGGCCCGATCCAGGTCATCGACCGGATGATGAAGCTGCTCGACGTCCTCGCCGCGCATCCCGAGCCCCTCGGCCTGAAGCAGGTCGCGCAGTACACCGGCCTGCACCCGTCCACCGCGCACCGCATCCTGTCGGCGATGTCCGGCGGGCGCCTGGTGGATCGCATCGAGCCGGGCAGCTACCGCCTGGGCATGCGGCTGCTGGAGCTGGGCAACCTGGTGCGCTCGAGGATCAGCGTGCGCGAGCTGGCGCTGCCGGTGATGCGCGAGCTGCACGCGCAGACGGGCGAAACGGTGAACCTCTCGGTGCGCCACGACGACGAGATCGTGTACGTGGAGCGCACCTCTTCAGGGCGCTCGGCGATGCGCGTGGTGCACGTGATCGGCGCGCGCGCGCCGCTGCACATCACGGCGGCGGGCAAGCTGTTTCTGCTGGAGGACGGCTTTGCGCGGCTGCGCGAGTACGCCAAGCGCACCGGGCTCGCCGCGCACACGCGCAATACGATCGTCAACGCAGCGCAGCTCGAGCGCGAGCTCGAGCGCATCCAGCGCCAGGGCTGGGCCACCGACAACGAGGAAGCCGAGATCGGCGTGCGCTGCGTGGCGGCCGGCGTGCGCGACGACGCGGGCCAGCTGATCGCCGCGCTGTCGCTGTCCACCCCCGCCGACCGCATGAAGCCGCAGTGGGGCCCGCTCATGAAGGAAACCGCCGACCGCGTGTCGCGCTCGGTCGGCCACTACCCGCGCGAGGCGCGCATCGGCTCGACCTGAAAAATGGGGTCTGTCCCTATTTTCTTGCCGCCAGCAGGCCGAAGAGCGCGAAGCGCTTGCGCGCGTCCTGCCAGACGTGCGCCGCGCGAAAGCCCGCGTCCGCGGCGAGCGCGCTGAACTGCTCTACGGAGTACTTGTACGAGTTCTCGGTGTGGATGGTCTCGCCGGGCGCGAACTCGAAGCGGTACGCGCCGACGTTGACCGTCTGCCGCCGCAGGCTCACCAGGTGCATCTCGATGCGCCCGGGCGCCGGGTTGTAGAACGCGTAGTGCCGGAAGCCCCGCAGGTCGAAGTCGGCGCCGAGCTCGCGGTTGATCCGCCGCAGCAGGTTCAGGTTGAACGCCGCCGTCACGCCGCGCGCATCGTTGTAGGCCGCATGCAGCGCATTCGCGTCCTTCTTCAGGTCCACGCCGACCAGCATCGCGCCCGCGCGCCCCACCTGGCCGCGCGTCATCTTGAGGAAAGCCTGCGCCTCCTCCGGCACGAGGTTGCCGATGGTCGAGCCGGGGAAGTACACGACGCGTCGGCGCGCAGCGCGCGCGCGGAACACGGGCAGGCGCAGGGGCTGCGAGAAGTCGCCGGTCACCGCGAAGATGTGCAGCCGGGGAAACTCCCGCGCCAGACGCCGCGACGCGCCGGTGAGCGCGTCCGCGGAGATGTCCACCGGGATGTAGACCGACGGATGCAGCACGCGGATCAGCAGCCGGGACTTCTGGCTCGCGCCGCTGCCGTATTCGACCAGCTCGCCGCCGCGGCCCCCGAAGCGCGCGATGGCGGCGAGGTGCGCCCGCGTGAGCGAGAGCTCGGCGCGCGTCAGGTAGTACTCGGGCAGGCGGCAGATGCCCTCGAAGAGGCGGCTGCCCTCGGCGTCGTAGAAGTACTTGGGGAGCAGCGCTTTCTGCGGCAGGGACAGCCCCGCGATCACGTCCTCGCGCAGGCTGCCGGCGGCAACGACCGAGCCGTATTGCCTGGTGCGGCCTAGCCCTGCGGCTCGCGCGCGGCGCTGCTCTCTAGCCACTTGCGGATGCGCTGGGCGTCGCCGATGCGCGAGTGCTTGCCGTAGGAGTCGAGCAGCACCACGATCAGGTCGCGTGCGCCGACGCGCATCTGCATCACCAGGCAGCGCCCTGCGGCGCTGATGTAGCCGGTCTTGGAGAGCTCGATTTCCCACTTGCCCGAGCGCACCAGGCTGTTGGTGTTGTTGAACCCGACCCTGCCGCCGCGCGCCTTGACGAAGGCGCTGCGCCGCGTCGAGTACTCGCGGATGAGCGGATGGGCGTGGGCCGCCTTCACCAGCTTGACCAGGTCCTGCGCGCTGGAGACGTTGTCCGGCACCAGGCCCGTCGGATCGGAGAAGCGCGTATCGTGCAGCCCGAGCCGCTCGGCCTCGCGGTTCATCGCCGCAACGAATTCCTCGGTGCCGCCGGGGGATGTGCGCGCCAGCGCCGCCGCGGCGCGGTTGTCCGAGGCCATCAGCGCGAGCAGCAGCAGCTCGTCGCGCGTGAGTTCCGAGCCCGGGCGCAGGCGCCCGCGGATGCGCGAGCTGCGCGTGGCGAAGAGGTCGTCCTGGCTGATCACCACGCGGTCGTCGAGATCGAGCTTTTCCTCCAGCACCACCATGGCGGTCATCAACTTGGTGATCGAGGCGATCGGCAGGACGGTCTCGCTGTTCTTGTCGAACAGGGTCTCGCCGCTCGCCGCGTCCTGCACCAGCGCCACCGAGGAGCGCAGCGCCATCTTGTCCGGCAACTCGGCATGCGCCTTGCGCTTGGGTCCCGCGCCCTGCGCAAAGCCGACCGAAACGAAAAGCGCCGCCGCCAGCGCGAAGAGCACGACGATCTTTTCGAGCGAATGCAGCTTGCGTTCGGCGCGGTGCATGGTTCCGGTGCGTTTCCGAAGTTCGCGGAGTTTAGCAGGAGAAATCAGAAACGCAAGCAAAAATAAGGCGCTAGGGGGTGGCTCCTAGAAAAAACGTGAACTAGTCCGCTAAGCGGCCTTCGCCCGCTCCAACACTGCCTCCGCCTCGGCGGCCTGTTGCTGCAGTGCCCACATGCGGGCGTACTCCCCTCCCGTGGCGAGCAGCTCGCGGTGGGTGCCGCGCTCGACGATGCGGCCATGGTCGAGGACCAGGATCTGGTCGGCGTCCATCACCGTGGACAGGCGGTGCGCGATGACCAGCGTGGTTCGGCCGCGCGAAATGCGCTCGAGCTCAGCCTGGATCGCCTTCTCCGACTTGGAATCCAGGGCGGAGGTGGCCTCGTCGAAAATCAGGATCGAGGGATTCTTCAGGATGGCGCGCGCGATCGCCACCCGCTGCTTCTCGCCGCCGGAGAGCTTCAGCCCCCGTTCGCCCACCGTGCTCTGGTACTTCAGCGGCAGGGTCTCGATCAAGTCGTGGATGTGCGCCGCGCGCGCCGCCTCGATCACGTCGGCCTCGCTCGCCTCGGGCCGGCCGTACCGGATGTTGTAGCGGATGGTGTCGTTGAACAGCACCGTGTCCTGCGGCACGATGCCGATCGCCGCGCGCAGGCTCTTCTGCGTCACCTCGCGGATGTCGCGGCCGTTCACCAGGATCGCGCCGGCGCCCACGTCGTAGAAGCGGTACAGCAGCCGCGCCAGCGTGGACTTCCCCGAGCCGGAATGCCCCACCACCGCCACGCGCTGGCCGGCGGCGATGGCAAAGGACACGCCGTGCAGGATCTGCCGCGCGGGCTCGTAGGAGAAATCCACCCCGCGGAACTCCACCTTCGCCGGCCCCGGCGCAAGGTCCGGCGCGCCCGTCTTGTCCTGCACCTCCAGGTTCTCCCCGAGCAGCCGGAACATGCGGTCCATGTCGGCGAGCGACTGCTTGATCTCGCGGTACACCATGCCGAGGAAGTTGAGCGGGATGTAGAGCTGGATCAGCAGCGCGTTCACCAGCACCAGGTCGCCGAGCGTGAGGCTCTTCGTGGCCACCCCTTGCGCCGCGAGGAACATGAGCGCCGTCACCGCGCAGGCGATCACCAGGCTCTGGCCGATGTTGAGCAGGCCCAGGGACGCCTCGCTGGTCGTGGCCGCGGACTCGTAGCGGCGCAGGCTCTCGTCGTAGCGCCCGGCCTCGAACTCCTCGTTGCCGAAATACTTCACCGTCTCGTAGTTGAGCAGGCTGTCGATGGCGCGCGTATTGGCCCGCGAGTCGAGCTCGTTCGCGCGCTTGCGGATGTCGATGCGCCACTCGGAGACCAGGAACGTGAACGTGAGGTACACCGCGACCGCGCCGAAGGTGATGGCGGCGAAGCGCCAGTCGAACTTCGCGAGCAGCACCGCGGCCACCAGAGCGAACTCGAGGATCACCGGGATGATGGAGAAGATCATGTAGCTGAGCAGCGAGGAGATGCCGCGCGTGCCGCGCTCGATGTCGCGCGTCATGCCGCCGGTCTGGCGCTCGAGATGGAACCGCAGCGACAGGCTGTGCAGGTGACGGAACACGCCCAGCGCCACGCGCCGGATGGCGCGCTGCACGACGCGCACGAACAGCACGTCGCGCAGCTCGGCGAAGAGCGTCGTGGAGAAGCGCAGCAGGCCGTACGCGGCCAGCAGCGCCGCGGGCACCACCAGCACCGCGAGCGTGGGGTCGAGGCCGTCGACCACTTCCTTCATCACCAGCGGCACGGTGACGTTGGCGAGCTTGGCGGCCACCAGGAACGCGAGCGCCACCACCACCCGCCAGCGGTACTCCCAGAGATAAGGCAGCAGCGTGCCGAGCACGCGCCATTCGTTGCCGCGCAGGGACTGCGTCGGCGCCGCGCCGTGGTGACCTTGGGTGGCCATAGGAGGGACCGATTCTAACTGCCGCGCGACTGCGCAATTCCGGATTGCAAGGGATTTCAGCGGGCGAGCGCGGCGAAGGCACGCTGCATGGCGTAGATCTGCCCGAGATAGGAGCCGACGTTCTGGTTTCCGCAGCGCTGGTTCGAGGGCTGGCTGAATTCGCGCCTGGCGAAGGCCTCGCCAGCCGCCACGCCGCACAAGTGCATGATCGCGGCGAGGTCCTGCTTCTGGCGCAGGCTGGCGTCCTCCTTCTTCAGTTGTCGCAAGGTCCTCGACACGCTGATGTCGAGGAATGCGGAAGTCATCTCCGCCGCATGGCTGGGCACGACCCTGAAGTAGATCCAGCTGAACCAGCACGAGCGCCAGTCGTACCACGGGCCGTCTTCTGCGACTTCGTTGTCATGGATGCAATAGCGCCTCGCCTGCTGGTAGGTGCCGTTGGTGATCTGGTACATGCCCGCGGCGCTGGAGGCTGGCCGGTAGAGGTCGAACGGATCCTCGGTCAGACGCCAGCGCCAGCGCGTGCGCGCCACGGGATTGCCCGAGCCCTCTACCTGCGCGAGCGCGGCGAGCAAGTCGGGCGTGATGATTGCGGTTGCGTGGTTGCGGAACATCGGCTCGTAGCTGCGCCAGGTTTCGGCGGGGGTCTTGTCGAGCGCGCCGCTCACGGGAGAAAAAAGCTCGGTCGGCTTGCGTGCGACCTGCACCAGCGCGTTCGCGGCGAGCCAGAGAAAGACGCACACCGCGACGCCCAGCGCGACCAGCAGCGCGGGCGGGGCGCTGCGCAGCCTGCGCCAAGCCCTTCTCGCGAGACGCCGGCGCGACATCAGCCGCACAATAAGTAATCATAAGCCAGCGGGTCCAGCGTCGTCGGCGGCGGCATCGTGCACCTAATCGCTGCCGCAAAGGTGCTTGACCCCAGGGCCGTGGGCACTTAACATTCAAACGTTCGTTTGAATCCGGAAATGCCATGAGCCTGCGCACCGTCAAACCCCAGAGCGAAACCCAGACCCGCATCCTCGACGCTGCCGAAGAGCTGTTCATGCAGCACGGCTTCGAAGGCGCCTCGATGCGCATGCTGACCGCCAAGGCGGGCGTCAACCTCGCCGCCGTGAACTACCACTTCGGCTCGAAGGACGCCCTCATCGAGGCGGTGTTCCACCGGCGCCTGGACGCGATGAACGCCGAGCGCATCGCCGAGCTCGAGCGGCTGGAGAAGGAGGCTGCCGGCAAGACGCTCACGCCGGACGCCATCATCCGCGCCTTCATCGGCGCCAGCCTGCGCATGATCGAGGACGCGCGCGGCGGCGGGCGCAATTTCATCCGGTTGCTGGGCCGCGCCTACACCGAGCCGGCCAAGCCGATCCGCGCACTGATCGGCCAGATGTACGCCCCGGCCATGGAGCGCTTCAAGGCGGCGTTTTCGAGGGCGCTGCCCGAGCTGCCCAGGGACGAGCTGGTGTGGCGCATGCACTTCATGTTCGGCACGCTCGCCTACACGCTCGCCGCCACCGACACGGTGCAGCTCATCGCCGGCGCGAAGCCCGAGGACCGCTACGACGCGCAAGTGCTGCAGGACCGGCTGACCGCGTTCATGAGCGCCGGGCTGCTCGCGCCGCTCCCGGGTTCGATCCACGTGAAGAAGGCCGCCTGAGGCGGCTGCCAGAGGGGAACCGCCATGCTCACTTTCGCTTTCGGGACGCTCGCCGTCTTCGTGCTGCTCGCCTTTTTCCGCGCGCCGCTGTTCGTCTGGACCGCGGCGATCGGCGTGATGGGCGCCACCTGGGCCACGATTCTCGGTTTCGGCACAGTCCTCAACACCACGCTCGTCGCGGCGTTCGTCGCGCTCGCCACGGCCGGCAACCTGCCCGCGCTGCGCAGGAAGCTGTTCAGCGACCCGGTGCTCGCGATCTACCGCCGCATCCTCCCCGACATGTCGCCGACCGAGAAGGAGGCGATCGACGCGGGCACCGTGTGGTGGGACGCGGACCTCTTTTCCGGCCGCCCCGACTGGGAGCGGCTGCTCGCCACGCCCACGCCGCGCCTCTCGGCCGAGGAGCAGGCGTTCCTCGACGGCCCGGTGGACGAAGCCTGCGCGATGGCGAACGACTGGGAGATCACGCACGAGCGCCAGGACCTGCCGCCGCAGCTCTGGCAGTTCCTCAAGGACAAGGGTTTCTTCGGCATGATCATCCCGAAGAAGTACGGCGGCCTGGGCTTTTCGGCGCTCGCGCATTCCGCGGTGGTGATGAAGCTCTCGTCGCGCTCGAACGCGCTCGCGGTCACGGTGATGGTGCCGAACTCCCTCGGGCCGGCCGAGCTGCTGCTGCACTACGGCACCGAGGAGCAGAAGAACCACTACCTGCCGCGCCTGGCGAAGGGGCAGGAGATTCCCTGCTTCGCGCTCACCAGCCCGGAGGCGGGCTCGGACGCCGCCTCGATTCCCGATTTCGGCGTGGTGTGCCGCGGGACCTGGCAGGGCAAGGAAACGCTCGGCATGCGCCTCACCTGGGACAAGCGCTACATCACGCTCGGGCCGGTGGCGACGCTGCTCGGCCTCGCCTTCCGCCTCTATGACCCCGAGCACCTGCTCGGCGGCAAGGACGACCTCGGCATCACCTGCGCGCTGATTCCTACCGCCACACCGGGCGTGAACATCGGCCGGCGCCACCTCCCGCTCAACGCCGTGTTCCAGAACGGCCCCAACTCCGGCAAGGACGTGTTCGTGCCGCTCGAGTGGATCATCGGCGGGCGCGAGTACGCGGGCAAGGGCTGGCTGATGCTGATGAACTGCCTCGCCGCAGGCCGCTCGATCTCGCTGCCGACCTCGTCGGTGGGCGGCGCCAAGGCGCTCGCGCGCGTGACCGGGGCTTATGCGCGCGTGCGCACCCAGTTCAAGACGCCGATCGGCAAGCTCGAAGGCGTGGAGGAAGCGCTGGGACGCATCGCGGCCAATGCCTACATGATGGACGCCACGCGCGTGATGACCGCGGGCGCAGTGGATCTCGGCGAGAAGCCCTCGGTGATCTCGGCGATCGCGAAGTACCACATGACCGAGCGCGCGCGCGACTGCCTCAACGACGCCATGGACATCCACGGCGGCAAGGGCATCTGCCTCGGGCCCAACAACTGGGTCGGGCGCGGCTACCAGGTGATGCCGGTCGCCATCACGGTGGAAGGCGCCAACATCCTGACGCGCACGCTGATCATCTTCGGCCAGGGCGCGATCCGCTGCCATCCGTACGTGCTGCGCGAGATGCGCGCCGCCAAGGAGCTCAAGGGCGAGGAGGCCTCGCGCGAGTTCGACGACGCGCTCACCTCGCACATCGGCCATACCCTCTCCAATGCCGTGCGCACGGTGGTGCATGGCCTGACGCGCTCGATGTTCGCGCGCGCGCCGTTCGGCGCCGCGCCCGAGACGCGTCACTACTACCGCCACGTGACGCGGCTGTCGGCGGCCTTTGCCTTCCTCGCCGACGTGTCGATGCTGGCGATGGGCGGCGCGCTGAAAAGGAAGGAAAAGATCTCCGGGCGCCTGGGCGACGTGCTCTCGATGATGTACCTGGTGTCGGCGACGTTGAAGCATTACGAGGACCAGGGGCGCCTCAAGGCCGACCTGCCGCTGGTGCGCTGGGCGGTGCGCGATGCGCTGTACTCCGCGCAGCAGGCGATCGACCAGGTGCTGTCCAACTTCCCGATCAAGGCGCTGGCCACGCTGCTGCGCTGGACTATCTTCCCGCTCGGCATGCCGTTCCGGCCGCCGCTCGATTCGCGCAACCATGAGTGCGCGAGGATCGCGCTCGAGCCAGGCGCTGCGCGCGACCGCCTGACCGCGGGCATCTACCTGCCCAAGGGCGAGGCGGATGCCACCGGGGTGCTGGAAACGGCGCTGCTCGCCACGGTGGCCTGCGAGCCGATCGAGAAGAAATTCCGCGAGGCGGTCAAGAGCGGGCTGCTGGCGCCGCGCTCGGGCGTCGACACGGCGCTGCTGGCGCGCGACACGGGCGTCATCACCCCCGAGGAATACGCCCAATGGCAGAGGAAGGAGACGCTGCGCAAGCGCGTCATCCTGGTGGACGACTTTCCGCAGGACTTCGGCCGCGCCGAGATCCTGGAAAAGCTGAGCGACGCGCAACCGAAGCAGGCAAAGGCGGCATGACATGAATCCCGTTTACGTGATCGACGGCGCCCGCACGCCGTTCCTGAAATCCAAGAACCGCCCCGGCCCGTTCGCGGCGAGCGACCTCGCGGTGCAGGCGGGCCGCACCCTGCTCTCGCGGCAGAAGTTCGCGCCGCAGGAACTGGACGAGGTGATCCTCGGCTGCGCCGCGCCCTCGGTGGACGAGGTGAACATCGGGCGCGTGGCCGCGCTGCGCCTGGGCTGCGGCGAGAAGGTGCCGGGCTGGACGGTGATGCGCAATTGCGCCTCGGGCATGCAGGCGCTCGACTCCGGCGTCAGCAACATCCTCGCCGGACGCTCGCAGCTGGTGCTCGCGGGCGGCGTGGACGCGCTCTCGCGCGCGCCGCTGCTGTACAACGACGCCGCGGTGAACTGGTTCTCCGACATGGCCGCGGCGCGCAGCGCCGGCCAGCGCGCCGCCCTCTTCGCGCGCCTGCCGTTCAAGGCGCTGCTCGCGCCCGTGATCGGCATCATGAAGGGCCTCACCGACCCGATGGTCGGCCTGTTGATGGGCCAGACGGCGGAAAACCTCGCACACCGCTTCGGCATCACGCGCGAGCAGATGGACGCCTACTCGGTGCGCAGCCACCAGCGCGTGGCGCGCGCGCAGGACGAGGGCCCGCTCAAGGCGGGCGCCGGCGAAGTCGAGGCGCTGTACGACGCCAAGGGCAATACCTACGCGCTGGACGACGGCGTGCGGCGCGATGCCTCGATGGAGGGCCTGGCCAAGTTGAAGCCCTTCTTCGACCGCAAGTACGGCAACGTGACGCCGGGCAACAGCTCGCAGATCACCGACGGCGCAGCCTGGATGGTCCTCGCCTCCGAGGAAGCGGTGCGGCGCCACAACCTGGCGCCCCTCGGCCGCATCGTGGATGCGCAATGGGCGGGGCTCGACCCGGCGCAGATGGGGCTCGGCCCCGTGCACGCGGCGACGCCGATCCTCAAGCGCCACGGCCTGGGCGTGAACGACCTGGACTACTGGGAGATCAACGAGGCATTCGCGGCGCAGGTGCTGGGCTGTCTCGCCGCATGGAAAGACGGGAAGTACTGCCGCGAGCAGCTGGGCCTGGAGCGCGCCTTCGGCGAGCTGGACCAGGACAAGCTCAATGTGGACGGCGGCGCCGTGGCGCTCGGCCACCCCGTCGGCGCATCGGGCGCGCGCATCGTGCTGCACATGCTGCAACTGCTCAAGCGCAGGAACGCGAAACGCGGCATCGCCTCGATCTGCATCGGCGGCGGGCTGGGCGGCGCGATGCTGCTGGAGGCTGCCTGACCATGGACCGCGCACAGACCGCGACGCTCGCCAAGCACTGGCGCTGGGAGCTGGACCGCCAGGGCCTCGCCTGGCTCACGTTCGACAAGCAGGGCGAATCCGCCAATACGTTCTCGCGCGAGGCGCTGGATGAGCTCGGCGCCGCGCTGGACGCCATCGCGGCGGTGAAGCCCAAGGGCCTCGTCATCCGCTCGGCGAAGGACAATTTCATCGCCGGCGCGGACATCAAGGAATTCACGCGCTTTGCCAATGCCCAGGAGGCGCTCGCCTTCAACCGGCTCGGCTGGGACACCGTGCAGAAGCTGCGCGACCTGCCCTTCCCCACCACCGCCATGGTGAACGGCTTTTGCATGGGCGGCGGGCTGGAGCTCGCGCTCGCCTGCACGTACCGCGTCGCGCTCGATGATCCCAAGACGCGCTTCGCCTTCCCCGAGGTAATGCTCGGCATCTGGCCGTCCTGGCACGGCCTGCAATGGCTGCCGAAGCTCGTCGGCCCGTCGGCGGCGCTCGACATGATCCTCACCGGCCGCGCGGTGGACGCAAGGCGCGCGAAGAAGATCGGCCTTGCCACCGAGGCGGTGCCGCTGCGCGTGCTGGAGAACACGGCCCGCATGGTGACGCTGGAAGCGCGCCCCCCGCGCAAGCTGAAGCTCCTCGAGCGCCTGTTGCTCGGCGTCGGACGCAGCTTCGTCGCCGCGCAGGCGAGAAAGCAGGTGGCGAAGCGCGCGCGCCGCGAGCACTACCCGGCGCCCTACGCCATCCTGGATGCCTGGGTGAAGTACGACGGCGATCCGTTCGCGGCGCAGAACGATCCGTCCTGCTCTATCACGGCGCTGTTCGAGCACCCCACCACGCGCAACCTGATCCGCATCTTCTTCCTGCAGGAGCGCATGAAGGGCCTCGCCAAGGGCGTGGACTTCAAGGCGCAGCACGTGCACGTCATCGGCGCCGGCGTGATGGGCGGGGACATCGCCGCGGTGTGCGCCATGCGCGGCATCCGCGTCACGCTGCAGGACACGTCGCCCGAGCGCCTCGCTCCGGCGGTCAAGCGCGCGGCGGAGCTGTTCAAGAAGCGCCTCAAGGACCCGCGCCGCGTGCGCGACGCAATGGACCGCCTGATCCCGGACGTGGCCGGCGCCGGCGCCGCGCGCGCCGACGTCGTGATCGAGGCGATCTTCGAGAACCTGGAAGCCAAGCGCGCGCTGTTCGCGAAAGTCGAAGCCATGGCCAGGCCCGGCGCCGTGCTCGCCACCAACACCTCCAGCCTCAAGCTCGCCGACGTCGCGGCGCTGTTCAGGGACCCGTCGCGCCTGGTCGGCATCCACTTCTTCAACCCGGTGCCGCAGCTGCAGCTGGTCGAAGTGGTGTCCGGCGCGAACACCGATTCCACGATGGCGCAGAAGGCCGCCGCCTTCGTGCGCCAGATCGACAAGCTGCCGCTGCCGGTGAAGGACTCGCCCGGGTTCCTCGTCAACCGCGTGCTCGGGCCCTACATGCAGAACGCCTTCCGCCTGCTCGACGAGGGCGCGAAGCCCGAGACCATCGACGCGGCGATGGAGGAGTTCGGCATGCCGATGGGGCCGATCGAGCTCGCCGACACGGTCGGCCTGGACATCTGCCTCGCCGCGGGCAAGGAACTGGCCAAGAAAGGTGCGCACGGCGAGCCCGATGCGCCGCAGGTGCTGCTCAACAAGGTGGCGCTTGGCCAGCTGGGCAGGAAGACCGGCCAGGGCATCTACCGCTACGAGAACGGCAAGCCGGTGAAGGGCCAGCCCGACGCGTGGAAGCCGGAGCTCGTGGAGGCGCTGATCGAGCCCTACCTCGCCGAGGCGCAGGAGGTGCTGGCCGAAGGCATCGTCGCCGACGCCGACCTGATCGACGCGGGCCTCATCTTCGGCACCGGCTTCGCGCCGTTCCGGGGCGGGCCGCTGCATTACCTCGCGACGCGGAAGTAGTGGGCCGCGCCTCCCACCAGCCCCCGGGCCTGAAGCTGCCCAAGGGGAAGATCCCCGCGCTGCGCGTCGTGCCGATGCCGGCCGACGCGAACCACAACGGCGACATCTTCGGCGGCTGGATCATGGCGCAGGTGGACGTCGCCGGCGGCACGGTCGCGGGCCGCGTGGCGCGCGGCCGCGTCGCCACGGTGTCGGTGAATTCCTTCCTGTTCAAGCAGCCGGTGCAGATCGGCGACATCCTCTCGCTCTACGCCGACGTGGTGCGCATCGGCAACACCTCGATCACCGTCAATGTCGAGGTGTACGCCGAGCGCGGCCGCGCCGAGGCCAGGGTCGTCAAGGTCACCGAGGCCACCCTCACCTACGTCGCCATCGACGCGAACGGCCGCCCGCGCCCCGTCCCGAAGTGAGCGTGCGGCCGGTCGAGTTCGCCGCGAGCGACGGATTCAAGCTCGGCGGCACGCTGTATCGTCCCGCGCAGCCGAACGGGCGCGCGGTGCTGGTGAACTCCGCGGTGGGCGTGCGCCAGCAGTTCTACTCCGCGTTCGCCGCCTTCCTCGAGGAACGCGGCTTCACCGTGCTCACCTACGACTACCGCGGCATCGCCGCTTCGCGCCACGGCCACGTGCGCGACCTGCCGGCGCGCATCCGCGACTGGGCGCAGCTCGACGCGGCCGCCGCGCTCGAGCGAGCTCGCGCGCGCGGCGCCCGGCGCACGGCTGCTCGCGGTGTGCCACAGCTTCGGCGGCAACGGGCTCGGCCTGGTGCCGGGCAACGAACGCTTCGCCGGCGCGCTGTTCGTCGGCGTGCAGAGCGGCTACTGGGGGCACTGGAGCGGAATGGGCCGCGTGGGGATGTGGTTGCTCACCCATGTGCTGCTGCCGGGGGTGTCCCGCGCCCTGGGGTACGTCCCCGCGGCGGTGTTTGGCCAGGGGGAGGACCTGCCCTCGGGGGTGGCGGCCGAGTGGGCGGCCTGGTGCCGCAACCCGCGTTATGCCGCCGGCGTGGTCGGCAGCGGAGGATATGCGCGCTTCCGCGCGCCGATCCGCAGCTACTGGGTCGCCGATGACGGTTACGCGCCGCGCCCTGCGGCGGACGCGATTCTCAGGGAGTACGTCTCCGCGCCGAGCGAGCTGATCGCCGTGGATCCGGTCCTTTACGGCGGCGGCAAGATCGGCCATTTCGGCTTTTTCCGCGAGCGCTTCCGTGAAAGTTTGTGGCGCGAGGCGGCGGACTGGCTCGGGGGAAGCCTGGCAGGCTAGAATTTGCCGCAGGCGAGAGGTAGCCGTTCATCCTGGGAGGGAGTCACGTATGGCCGCCATGCGAGGGGGATTGCTTGTCGCGCTGGTGCTGGCATCGCTGCCTGCGGCGGCGATCACGCCGCAGGAGCTCTTCAGCAAGCTCGCGCCCAGCATCTATTTCGTCTATGGCGTGGACACCGACGAGAAGCGCAGGTCGCAGGGCAGCGGTGTGGTTGTCGCGCCGCAGCGCGTGGTGACCAATTGCCACGTCATCCAGGGCGCGAACTTCGTGTACGTGCGCAAGGAGAACGTGATCTACGTCGCCAAGCGCGTGGAGCACGCGGACGCGAGCCGCGACCTGTGCCAGCTGGAGGTGCCCAACCTCAACGCGCCGCCGGTCGAGCTGGGCGGCGCAAAGGACCTGCAGGTGGGCCAGAAGGTGTTCGCTCTCGGCAACCCGAAGGGGCTGGAGGTGACGCTGAGCGACGGGCTGGTGTCGGCGCTGCGCGGGCCGGATGGCAAGGAACAGATCATCCAGACCACCGCGCCGATCTCTCCGGGCTCTTCCGGGGGCGGCTTGTTCGACGAGGACGGCCGCCTGGTCGGCATCACCACTCTGCAGATGCGCAGCGGGCAGAACCTCAATTTCGCCTCGCCGGCTGAATGGGTGCGCGAGATTCCCGAGCGCATCAAGGCCGCCGAGGAGAAGAAGAAGCTGCAGGTCGCAGCCGTCAGCGTTGGCGGCGCGACCTATCGCCCCGCCTCGGAAAAATTGCCCCCGGTCGGCACAAGCTGGAAGTACCGGTATACGGACCTGAAGTACTCGCGCGTGCAGCATCAGTTCACCGTGCGCGTCGACGCGGTGGACGGCTGGGTCGTGTCCGAGACGTTTGCGCCTGACGGCGCAGCCAGCCGCCAGCGCGTGCGCACCGACGTCGGCGCCGACGAGGCGAGGTTCCTGGAGCGCGCGCTCGGCGGCGACCGCACGGCGCTCGAGTTCAATCCGTACTTCTTCGCGTACGACGGCGAAGGGCGTGACGCAGGCTCTGTCACCGGCTATCCCATGGGGTCCTCCAGCAACGCCTTGTGGAGCACGCGGACCAAGGTGACGCGCAACGTGTCGGTCCGCGTGCCGGCGGGCAGCTTCAACGCGCTGATGGTCGAGATCGAAGGCGAGCGCGCCGCATCGACCGAAATCTCGCGGCGCGGCGTGGACACGGGCCGCTTCGCCGTGACCGTCTGGTACGCGCCGGAGGTGAAGCGTTACGTGCGCCTCGAGAACCGCGTGTGGCTGGGCACCTCCCAGCTGTACGGCGAGGAACGCATCGACCTGCTGGAAGTGAGCGGGAACTAGCCCAGGCCGGGAAACAGCTGCCGCAGACCCACCGCCATGGTCTGCACCGCCATGGCGGCGAGCAGCAAGCCAAGGATCCGCGTCGCTACGTTGAGTCCCGTGGTCCCCATGCGCGTGGCGATGCGGTGCGCCGCGCGCATCGTGAGCCAGGACACCAGGCACACCACCGCGATGCACAGCACGATCACAAGTTGGTGCACCAGTCCGCCGCCCTCAGCCGCGATGATCGAGGTGCTGATCGCGCCCGGCCCGGCGAGCAGCGGGATGGCGAGCGGCACCACGCCGTGCGGCTCGCCCTGCTCCAGCTCCCTCGCCTCCGCCTGCGACTGGCGCACGCCGCCCGCCTGCGCGTTGAGCATCGCCAGCGCCATCAGCAGCAGAACCAGGCCGCCGCCGACGCGGAACGCCGGCAGGCTCGCGCCGATGAACAGGAGCAGCCTCTCGCCGATGAACACGGCGGTCACGAGCACCACGAACACCGTGAACGCGACGACCTCAGCGTGCCGCTTGCGTTCGGCTTCGCTGCGCGAGGCGGTAAGGGTGAGGAAGAACGGAACCGCGAGGAAGGGATCGACGACTGCGGTGAGCGTGACGACGAAGCGCAGGTACTCGCTCAGGCTGCTCACTTCTTCGCGGCCGCGGTTGCCGCCTTGCGGTCCTCGTTCACCCTGGCGAACGCCGGCCGCTCGCCCAGCATCTTGAGGTAGGGCTTCATCTGCGGGATGTCCTCGAGGAAGTCGCGGCCGAAGGCGTTCTTGGTCACCAGCGTGACGATGCGGCAGGTGCACGAAGGCCGCACAGTCGGCGATGCGTCAGATCCTTGCCGGCGATGATAGGGCTCGAATTTCGCCACCGCCTTCAGGGCGCGCACGCCCTTGGCGATGTCCTTTTCCACCGGCCGCCTTCGTTTCGTCCGAGAAACTGCCGCCGAAGAATAGGCCGCCGTACAGCCGACGCACCACCAGCTCCATGTGCAGCTCGATGAACGTGACCAGCTCGCGCACGCGCGCGCGCTCGAGCGGATCCTTCGGCAACAGCGGCTTCTGCGGGTAGGCGTCCTCTAGGTACTCGAGGATCACGCCCGACTCGCGCAGCAGCTGCCCGTCCACGTCCAGGTAGGGCACCTTGCCCATCGGGCTCTTCGCCAGGTACTCGGGCTTCTGCGAGCGGCGTGCACGCTCGCGTCCTCCTCGAACGGCACGCCCTTCTCCAGCAGCGCGATGCGCACCTTGTTGTGGTAGTTGCTGATGCGGAACCCGCACAGCCTGATCATCGCCTCTCTCCCTGGTGCTTCGCGTAGAGCTTCTGCATGCCGCCGAGCCAGCGGTCGTAGTCGGCCGTCTTGTTGCGCATGTAGTTCAGCACCGTGGGATGCGGCAACACGAGGAAGCGCTCCTCGCCCATCACCTTGACGATCTCGCCGGCCACCTGTTGCGCAGTGAGGGCGCCGTCCACGCCCGCCGAGCCGCCGTCGCCCTTGTACATGCCGGTGATCACCGCCTGCGGGCACAGGCACGAAACACGCAAGCCCCTGCGCCCATAGGCGATGGCGAGCCACTCGGCGAAGGCCACTGCGCCGTGCTTGGTGACGCCGTAGGTGGCGGACTCGACGATGTTGAGCAGGCCCGCGGCCGACGCCGTCACCAGGAAATAGCCGCCGCCGCGTGCGACCATCTTTTCCACGACGGCGCGCGCTGCCCACACGTGCGCCATGACGTGGATCTTCCAGTTGCGCTCCCAGTCCGCATCGCTCGCCTCCAGCCCGCCGCGCTGCACGATGCCGGCGTTGGAGAAGTAGACGTCGATGCGGCCGAAGCGGTCTTCGGCCTGCTGCACGAGGCGCTTGATGTCGGCCTCCCGGCTCACGTCGCAAGCCACCGCGAGGCCCTTCACTTCCTCCGCCACCGGCTGCAGGCCGTGCAGGTTCAGGTCGGCGAGCACCAGGCCCGCCGCGCCCTCCGCGGCGAAGCGCTGCGCGGCGGCGCGGCCGATGCCGCTCGCCGCGCCGGTCACCACGGCGATCTTGCCCTTCAGGTCCATGTCAGCGCTTGCGCCCGGCGAGCGCTTCGGCGACCGAGGTCTGCTCGGCGATCTCGAGCTTGGCGATGGCGTTGCGGTGCACCTCATCCGGGCCGTCGGCAAAGCGCAACGTGCGCTGGTGCGCGTACATGTTGGCCAGGCCGAAGTCGTCCGACACGCCGCCGCCGCCATGCACCTGCATCGCCCAGTCGATCACCTGGCAGGCCATGGTCGGCGCCAGCACCTTGATCATGGCGATCTCCTTCTGCGCCACCTTGTTGCCCACCGTGTCCATCCTCCAGGCGGCGTGCAGCACCATGAAGCGCGCCGAGTCGATCATGATGCGCGCCTCGGCGATGCGTTCGCGCGTCACGCCCTGCTCGGCGAGCGTGCGGCCGAAGGCGACGCGCTGCGTGGCGCGCTTGCACATCTTCTCCAGCGCCCGCTCGGCCTGCCCGATCGAGCGCATGCAATGGTGGATGCGCCCCGGCCCGAGCCGCCCCTGCGCGATCTCGAAGCCGCGTCCCTCGCCGAGCAGGATGCTGGAGGCCGGCACGCGCACGTCCTTGAAGTCGATCTCCATGTGGCCGTGCGGCGCGTCGTCGTAGCCGAACACCGGCAGGGAGCGCAGGATCTTGACGCCCGGCGTGCCCGCCGGCACCAGGACCATCGACTGCTGGCTGTGGCGCGACGCGTGCTCGGGGTTGGTCTTGCCCATCACGATGTACACCTTGCAGCGCGGATCGCCCGCGCCGGAGGACCACCACTTGCGGCCGTTGATCACGTAGTGGTCGCCCTCGCGCTTGATGTGCATCTGGATGTTGGTCGCGTCCGACGAAGCGACTCCGGGCTCGGTCATGAGGAACGCGGAGCGGATCTCGCCGCGCAGCAGCGGCTCGAGCCATTCGGTCTTCTGCGCTTCGCTGCCGTAGCGCTCGATGGTTTCCATGTTGCCCGTGTCCGGCGCCGAGCAGTTGAACACCTCCGGCGACCAGCTGGTGCGCCCCATGATCTCGCACAGCGGCGCGTACTCGAGGTTCGACAGCCCCTCGGGCGCGCGCTTGGAGTGCGGCAGGAACAGGTTCCACAGCCCGGCCTTGCGCGCCTTGGGCTTGAGCTCCTCGATGATCGGCACCGGCGTCCAGCGCTTGTCGCTCCTCACGTGCGCGTAGTAGGCGGGCTCGTTGGGATAGATGTGCTCGTCCATGAAGGCGATGAGGCGTTTCCTGCAGGTCCTGCACCCGCGGCGAATATTCGAAGTCCATGCGTTTCTCCTAGGCAGCTCTCTGCAGAATTCTTTCCACCTGCGCCCACCCCAGCTCCGCCAGCGGCCGCGTGCGCGAGCCGGCCTCGCGCGCGTACTCGCTCGCCGCCGTGCCGTCCACCACGCGCTTGGCGATACCCTGCGTGATGCCGGCGATGCGGAACAGGTTATAGGCCATGTAGTAGTCCCAGGTCGACGGGTCGATGCCCTTGCGCCCGGTGCGCCGGCAGTAGCGCTCGACGTACTCGCGCTCGCTCGGGATGCCGAGCGCGGCGAGGTCCAGGCCCGCGATGCCGCGGAACTTCCCCGGCGCAATGCGCCAGCTCATGCAGTGGTAGGCGAAGTCCGCCAGCGGGTGGCCGAGCGTGGACAGTTCCCAGTCGAGCACGGCGAGGATCCTCGGCTCCGTGGGATGGAAAACGGTGTTGTCGAGGCGAAAGTCGCCGTGCACCACCGAGGTCTCGTCACCCGGCGGGATGTGCTTCGGCAGCCACTCGATGAGGCGGTTCATCTCCTCGATGGTCTCGAGCTCGGACGCCTGGTACTGCTTGGTCCAGCGCGACACCTGGCGCGCGATGTAGTCGCCCGGCTTGCCGAAATCCTCCAGGCCGACGGCCTTGTAGTCGATGCCATGCAGCTGCGCGATGACGCGATTGAGCTCGTCCCAGATCGCGCGCACGCTCGGGCGGCGCCATGCCGGGCAGCGCCTGGTCCCACAGCACGCGGCCCTCCACGCAGTCCATGACGTAGAACGCAGTGCCGATGACGGACTCGTCCTCGCACAGCACGTAAGGCTTCGCCACCGGAAAGCCCACGCCGTGCAGCGCCTTGATCACCTTGTATTCGCGGTCCACCGCGTGCGCCGAGGGCAGCAGCTTGCCCGGCGGCTTCCTGCGCAGCGCGTAGCGCTTGCCGCCCGCGGCGATGCGGTAGGTGGGATTGCGTTTGCCCGCCCTTGAACTGCTCGACGGCGAGCGGGCCGCGCCAGTCGTCGATCTTTCCGCGCAGGAATTGCTCCAGCCGCGCGACGTCGAAGCGATGGCGTTCCTCGACCGGCTTGACGCCGATGAACTGGTCGAACATGGGAGCGGCAAGCTTAAACTGAAACGGTAGAATCCGCCGCAAAACGATGAACTTGATCTCTTCCAGGCAGGCGGCCGGCCTGATCCGGGACGGCTGGACCGTGTCCACTTCGGGATTCACCGGGTCGGGCCACCCCGAGGGCTTGAGCACCGCGATCGAGAACCGCTTCCTCGAAACCGGCCACCCGCGCGACCTCACGCTGATCTACGCCGCCGGGCAGGGCGACCGCCAGACACGCGGCACCGGACGCTTCGGCCACGAGGGGATGCTCAAGCGCATCATCGGCGGCCACTGGGGGGCTGCGCCGCGCCTGGGCGCGCTCGCAGTCGCCGAAAAAGTGGAGGCCTACAACTGGCCGCAGGGCGTGATTGCGCACCTGTACCGCGCCATCGCCGGCAAGAAGCCGGGCGTCGTCACCAGCATCGGCCTGCACACCTTCGTCGACCCGCGCCACGACGGCGGCAAGCTTAACCGCCGCACCACCGAGAATCTCGTGGAGCTCGTCACGCTGCGCGGCAAGGAGTACCTCTTCTACCCCGCCATGCCGATCGACTGCGTGCTGCTGCGCGGCACGACCGCGGATGCCGACGGCAACATCAGCATGGAAGAGGAGGTGTTCCACAACGACGTGCTCGCGCTCGCGCAGGCGGCGCACAACTCCGGCGGCATCGTCATCGTGCAGGTGAAGCGCCTGGCGGGGAGGCACGCGATCCACCCGCACGCGGTGCGCGTGCCGGGAATCCTGGTGGACTACGTGGTGGTGGCCGAGCGCCCCGAGGACCACTGGCAGACCTACGGCGAGGAATACAACCCGGCCTACGTCGGCGCAAAGCGCGAGGCCGCGAAGGACGTCAAGCCGCTGCCGCTCGACTTGCGCAAGATCGTGCAACGGCGCGCCGTGCTGGAGCTGCTCAGGTACCAGCGGCCGATCGTCAACCTGGGCGTCGGCATGTCGGCCGGCGTCGGCCAGGTGGCGCGCGAGGAGGGGCTGGAGGATTTCGTGATGACCGTGGAGTCGGGCCCGATCGGCGGCACCCCGGCGCAGTATCCCTCCTTCGGCGCCTCCGCGAATCCGGATGCCATCGTGTCGCACGGCGAGCAGTTCGACTTCTACGACGGCGGCGGCCTCGACCTCGCCTTCCTCGGCCTCGCGCAGGTGGACGTGCAGGGCAACGTCAACGTCTCCAAGTTCGGCACGCGCATCACCGGCATCGGCGGCTTCGTCAACATCACGCAGACTTCCAAGGAAGTGGTGTTCATGGGCTCGCTCACCGCCAAGGGACTGGAAGTCGAGGCGGCGGACGGGCGCCTGCGCATCCGCCGCGAGGGCGAGGTGAAGAAGGTGGTGCCACAGGTGGAGCACCTCTCCTTCAACGGCGCCTATTCCACCGGCAGCGGAACGAAGGTCCTCTACATCACCGAGCGCGCGGTGTTCGAGATGCGCGGCGGGCGGCTCACCCTCATCGAGATCGCGCCTGGCATCGACCTCGAGCGCGAAGTGCGCGCGCAGATCGCGCCCGGGGTCGCAGTCGCGCCGGACCTGAAGGCGATGGATGCGCGCATCTTCCGCGACCAGCCCATGCTGGCGGCGGCGCTAGGAACCGGCTGCTTCAGCAGCCGTTGTCGGGCGAGGTGGCGGTGCCGTCCTGCTTCGCTGGCGCGCTTCTGCGCGAGCACGCTGCGCAGCATCGTGGTGACCAGCTCGCGATCCACAGGCTTGGCGACAAACGCCGTAGCGCCGAGCTGGCGGCACTTCTCCATCGATTCGTGCGTCGCCATGACCGAGAGCACCAGGATCGGCGTGCCGCGATTGAGCCCGCCCGCGCGGATCTTGCGCAGCACCTCGTAACCACCGATGCCTGGCATCAGCAGGTCGAGCAGGATCACGTCGTAGGCCTTGTCCTCGGCGAGGCGCAGGGCCTCCTCGCAGGTGCCGGCCAGCGTCACGCGGGCGCGCAATTCCTGCGACACGATGCGTCCGACCAGGAGCCGGGTCGGCTCGTGGTCGTCGACGATCAGGACGTTGCGACGGCCGTTGCCGTTGGTCATGGCTGCAGGTTGCGCAAGGTTACTTCTTGTCCAGTAGCGCCGTTCCCGACAATGCTTGGCCCGCCGAGGACAGGCCGAAAGAAGTGATCATCTTCTGGGCCGCGTCGCCCACGAATGCGCCGTGCGCGGTGCCGCTGGCGGTGGGTGAGCCGTTGCCAGGCGTGCAACCCGAGCACTTGCCGGTGAGCTGGATGCCGGACGTACCGGTGAATTGCGCGAAGCTGCCGCTGCCGCTCGCCTTCCAGTCGCCGATCACCTTGGCCTGGAGGTCGTAGCTGGTAATCTTCTGCTTCGAGAAGTCGACGCCGACCTCCAGCTTCTCGATCGTGCCCGGCGTTCCCAGGTAGTTCGCCACCGAGCCGTTGCCGGCGTAGCTGTAGCTCCCTTTGACGCCGCTGGCGGATAGCGTTGCGAGCTGCGCGGGAAGCGTCTTCATCTGGCTGTCGATGACTTGCACCGGGCCAGCGGCGGTCCGGCCACCCACCGTCACCGAGCCACCTGCCCAGCTGCCCCAGCTCACGCCCCAGGTCGTGTCTTCACCGGCTTTAGTGAACACGGCGCCATTGGACGCGTCGATCGTCTGGCCATTGCCGGAGCGGCCAAAGCCGGCTTTGCCATTGGCCACCGCGTAGCCGATGAGCGGGCCATTGCCGGTGCCAACGTCCGGCTTCCGGCCTCGGGGGCGAACGAGCTTCTCCCCGTCCTCCGCCTCAACAGCCTGTTCCACCTTCACGAACTGCGCTGCAACGGGCGCGGGGTTCACCGCAGGCCGCGCGCTGCGCGGCGCGATTGAATGATTGAAGAAACCGGGCACGCCCGGCAGGATCACCGGCACCTGGGCTGCGCTCGCGACATAGCCGACCTGGTTCGGGTCGATCTCGACCTCGCCTGCGCCTGTGCGAATGTATGTCCTGCCCGTATTGACCTTGTTGTAGGCGCCGGGCTTCGCCCCGTCGCCCGCAAGCGAGCCGCTCGCCGGGAAGTAGTAAGACTCGTGATCCGTGCCGCGCACGCCCATGTGGGCGATCGGCGTCTCGATCTGGTAATTCTGCTTGTGGGTACGGCCGATTGCGCCCGTCACTGCGCGGAAGCCGCCGTGCTCCAGCCGGTAGCGGACCTTCTCGGTGCCGTCTTCCACGCCCGCGTAGTGGAACTCAACCACCGTCAGGCGCGATTGCGGCTGCACGACGACGATTGCGCCGTCGCCCATCTTCAGTTGCGCCAGTGCGCCCGAGGCTGTCAGTAGCGTGTCACCCACGCTTACCGGCACGCCCTTGAGCGCTGCGCGCTCGTCGCCGCTCGCCGTGACTACCTTGACGTCGCCTGCAGCGAATTGGACCACCCCGGCGCTCTGCGCCTGGGCATGGCCCGCTGCCAGCGCACCCGCAACCAACCCCGCCAAGATGAAAGTCTTTCCCATATCGGCCTCCTGGTTACCCGGCTGTAGACCAGCGCTACGCAAGGATGGTGCAACTTTCAAGCCAGCGCATTGGAGCGATTTTTCCGCATTCACATTCTTTGACCGCAGCGCCTAATCAAATAGGCGCGATATCGAGATCCACCAGTCAGTACGTTTGTACTCGTAGATCGGGATGTTGGAGTCCTGCACGGAGCGCCACGCACCGAGCCGCGCTTCGACCTTCGGCGCCAGCTGATACCTCAGAAACGCCTCGAAGTCCACGCGCGTATCTTCTCGTTCCGTAAGGAAAATCGCGTCTAACGCCGAGTAATTCGATCTCACCAGGCTCGCGATCGCGGCCAGCCTGATGGTGGGACTGAAGACCCGCTCGAACGCGATGCGACCGCCGACGCCCTTGCGGTCCCCGCTGGGGTTACCCCCCTTGTCCTCGTCAAGCCCGGTCACGAGTGCAACACTCATTGTCGACTTCTCGTCAAACCGGGTGGTGACGCCAGCTCCGGCACTCGCGAAATCGGCATCGAAGACCTTCAAGTCAGCAGGAGGATGGCGATAGCTGCCCAGGTGCAAAAAGCCGAAGAGGACGCCAAATGAACCCGGTGTCGGTGACGTGGTCTCGCTGATGTCCAGGCTGAGCGCTTTCACGTCCCGGCTGGTTTCGCCGCCAAGCGAGTTTCGCATCACTTGTACCTGCCCGCGCAGCAAGTAGCGCTCGCCGGACCAGGCCAGGCCGAGGCTTCCCGCCGCGCCGCCGACGTCGAAGTCCGACTCGTGGGCGTTGACCCGCGCCAGGAACTCCCCGCTGCCGATGAGCGCCACGCGGGCACTCAACGGCGTCGCGGCTTCCAGGCCGCCGCCCACGCTGGCGAAGCTGTCGTCCTTGCGCACGTTCTGGTCGGCGAGCTGCACCACGGCGGGTAGCCCCGGCACAAAGACCGGCCCCTGCCCCGGCGCCTGATTGACGTTGGAGCTGGTGCCCGCCGCGACCGTCAGGTAGCCGCGGAGCGCGGCGCCTGCCGTGCGCTCGGGGCCGCGTGCTTGCGCCAGGTAGACGAGCAATTGCGCGCGTATCGCCGGCGGTGGATCCAGGTCGAGCAGCGCCTCGAAGGCCGCCTCGGCCTGCGCGCGGTTGCCCAGCGCGAGGTACGCGCGACCGCTGTCGATGAGCGCCCCCGCATGCGTGGGGTCGAGCGCCAGCACGCGCGCGAATGCGATGGTCGCGCGATCCGGGCGCCCGGCGTGCAACGCGGCGCGGCCCAGCGCGTAGTCGTAGGCGATTTCGCCGATGTGCGTATCCTCTTCGGCGGCAAGCAGCGCGTAGGCTTCCGCATGCTTGCCTGCGTCGGACATCGCGGCGGCGCGCGTCAACAGGTCCGCAAGCGCCGACTGCGCCGCGACGTGGCAAGGTGCCGCCGCCAGCAACGCAGCGAGCAATAGTGCAACCACATGGCGGGCGCGATGACGCATCGGTCTATTTGACCTCGGCGCCATTTGGCAGCGATTGCCGCTGCTCACCCCCTTGGCGAGCGGCTGCGCTGAGGATTTACTCTAGAATTGTCGCTCACATTGTCGCGGCGGGACAGCGTGCTATCGGAATCGAACCGCGCTTGGCTGCGTGCCCTGGTCGTTGCCGCCGGCGGACTGCTGCTGGCGGGCATGTTCTCCCAGACCACCCTGTATCCGCGGCTGACGTGGTGGCTGGGTGACGCGCTGCAGCGCCAGCTCGCAGTCGCCCTGCCGATGGACCGCGTGGTGGCAGTGGACGTCGACGAGGCTTCGATGCAGCGGCTGGCGCCGCGCTTCGGCGCGTGGCCTTACACGCGCGACCTCTACGCCAGGGCGCACCGGTTCCTCGCCGCGAGCGGCGCGCGCGCGGTCGCCTATGACATTCTCTTCGCCGAGGCGCGCGATGGCGACGACGCCTTTGCCGCCGCGCTGGATGCGCGTGCGGTCCTTGCCGCCGCGGCGCTGCCTTACCCTTATGCGAGGTCGGCGGATTACCACGCGCAACTGGGCCGCATCGCGCTTGCCGATGCGCAGGCGGCGCCCCGGATCGCCGCGCTCGCTCGGGCCTGGCCGGACCTGACGCTCCCGCTCGCACGCATCACGTCAGGGTCGCAGGCACGCGTGGGCGTGATCAGCACGCTCGTCGACGAGGACGGCGTGATGCGTCGTCTCGCGCCGCTGCATTCTGCCTACGGCAAGGTGCTGCCGGGCTTCGCTGTCGCCACGCTCCTCGCCGCCAACCCGGGCCAGGGACTTAGCGTGGACGGCAGGCGCCTGAGCGTGGGCGAGCGCGCCTGGCCGCTGGCGGGCGACGGCAGCATCACGCCGCGGCTGCCCGCGAACATCGGCGACCTCACAGTCGTGCCGTTTTACCAGCTGCTGGATGCGGCCGAAGGCACTGCGGGTAGCGCCCACATCGGCGACCTCGTTCGCGAGCGCATCGTCATCATCGGCAGCTCGAGCGCCGTGCTGGGCGACTTCGCGCTGACGCCCGCGGGGCGGCTGCCGGGCCTGTACGTCAATGCGCTCCTTGCGGAGAGCCTGCAGGCAGGCCAGGTGCTCTCGCCGCCGCGACTCTGGCTGGACATCGCGCTGGTCCTGCTCGCCCTCGCATTGCCGGCGGTCCTCGCGGGACGCGGCAGCGCGGTGCAGCCGCGCGACTTCCTCATCGGGTTTGCCGCGGGCATCGCGCTGGTGGCCTGCGCGGGCATCGCCACCGCGGCCGCCAGCCAGCAGTCGAACTGGCTGTTCGCGGCGTTCGCCGGCGTCGCCGCCTTCGCCTTCGCGCTGGGGGGTTGGCTGCTCGCGCTCTACCAGGAGAAGCAGCGCCTGTACTACGAGAAGACCGCGGCGCAGGAAGCCAACCGCCTGAAGACCGAGTTCCTCAACCACATGACGCACGAGCTGCGCACGCCGATCACGGCGATCATGGGGTTCAACAAGTTCAACCTGTACGGCGACGACATCGGCCGCGAGCAGCGCCTGCGCCACACCGCCATCATCGCGCGCAACTGCGAGCACCTGCTGGCGCTGGTCAACAACAATCTCGACCTGGCGCGCATGGAGGCCGGCCAGCTCAAGGTCGAGCGCGCGGCACACGAGGCGCGCGCCCTGCTGGAGGACGTGGTCGCGACCATGCGCGTGGTGGCGCATGACAAGGGGCTTGCGCTCGAGCTGCAGGTAGCCGAGGGCCTGCCGCACGCCCTTTCTCTGGATGCGTTCCGCGTGCGCCAGGTGCTGCTCAACCTGCTGGGCAATGCGATCAAGTTCACGGCGCAGGGCAAGGTCACGCTGGCGGCAAGCTGGGAGGCGGGCGAGTTTTGCTGCCAAGTGCGCGACACCGGGCCCGGCATTCCGCCCGACAGCCTGGAGCGCATCTTCCAGCCCTTCGAGCGCGCGCCCGGCGTGACCGCGGCCGGCACCGGCCTCGGGCTGTCGATCACGCAGAAGCTGGTAGGGCTGATGGATGGCAGGATCAGCGCCCGTTCGCGACTGGGCGAAGGCTCGGTGTTCGAGATGCGCATTCCGGCGGCCGAAACTTCGCTGCCGGCGCCCGCTCCGGCACTCGCCACCAGCCCGGCTCCGACCAAGCTCTCCGGCAGCGTGCTGCTCGCGGATGACAACGACGACCTGCGCGCCCTGTTGCAGGTGCAACTCGGTGAACTGGGTTTCTCCTGCAAGGCAGTCGGCGACGGCATCGCCGCCATCGATGCCGCGCTTGCCGATCCCTACCACGTCGTCTTGCTGGATATGGACATGCCGTTCATGGACGGCTACGAGACGGTGCGCGTGCTGCGCGAGCGCGGCTACGCCAAGCCGGTGGTCGGCTTCACCGCGCACCAGGGGGGTTCCCCCGTGGAGCGCGCGCTGATCGAGGGCTGTGACGACGTCATCAGCAAGCCGGTGTCGCCCGAGCGGCTGCGCGAGCTGCTGGCGCCCTACGCGGACGGGGCGGCCAGGCCGGCGCCCGCGAGCGGCGCTGAATCCATCCCGGTGCAGGTCGATGGGCGACTGCGTGGGCTGGCCACGAGGTTCCTGTCCAATTGCGGGCGCGACCTGTCGCGCTTGCGCGCCGCGCTGGAGGGCGGCGATCTCGCCGCCGCGCGCTCCATCGGGCACTCGCTGCGCGGCGTTGGCGGCAGCTACGGCTTCGAGGAAATCACGCGCCTGGGCCGCGCCATCGAGGAGAACTCGATGCGCGGCGACGCGAAGAGCGTCAGCAGCCTGGTGGCGCAGCTGGAGGATTACCTGGCGCGCGTGCAGCCGGAATACCGCTGAGCGTGCGCCGCGACTTCTTGCATGTGGGAGGACCGATGAAGACCGGGTTTTCGGTGAGCCACCGCGCGCGCTCGAAGTTCGTCAGGCGCGGCCTGCGCAGCTACTTCGAGTACCGTGACCTCGGCATCCGGCGCGCGACGCGCGGCAAGGTGGTGGCGCACGTGATCCGCGCGCGCCCGGGCAAGGCGCCGCACGGCCAATGGCACCGGCACGACTGCAATGTGCAGTTCGTCTACGTGCTGAAGGGCTGGGCGGTGTTCGAGTACGAGGGCGTGGGCCGGGTGCGGATGAAGTCCGGCACCTGCTTCTACCAGCCGCCGGGCATCCGCCACCGCGAGATCCGCCATTCGAAGGACCTCGAGATGATCGAGGTGGTGGCGCCCGCCGACTTCAGGACGGTTTCCCTGGAGAAGCCTGCAGCCAGAAGGTCACGGGCCCGTCGTTCACGAGGCTGACCTGCATTTCGGCGCCGAAGCGCCCGGTGGCGACCGTGGCATGCTTCTCCCGGCACAGGTTGACCAGGGCATCGAACAGTCGCCTGCCCTCCTCGGGCGCCGCGGCGGTGGAGAAACCCGGCCGAGTCCCGCTCCTCGTATCGGCGGCGAGCGTGAACTGCGGCACCAGCAGCAATCCGCCGCCGATGTCGGCGAGCGAGCGGTTCATCTTGCCATCGGCATCCGGGAAGATGCGGTAGCCGAGCACGCGCTCGGCGAGGCGCCGGGCTTCGCGCTCGCCGTCGCCGCGCTCCACGCCGATGAGCGCCAGCACGCCGCGGCCGATCTCGCCCGCGGTTTCGCCGGCAATGCGCACGCGGGCCTCCGCGACGCGCTGGATGAGGGCGATCAAGCGATGATGTCGGGGATCAGCCGGTCGCGCAGACGCGCGATCAGGTCCTTCAAGAGGAGTTTTCGCTTCTTCAGGCGGCGCAGCTGCAGCTGGTCCTGGATGGGGACTTCCACCAGGCGGGCAATGACGTCGTCGAGGTCTTGGTGCTCGATTTCGAGGGCCTGGATGCGCGCCTCGATCTGCACGCGCTCCTCCTCGGTGAGCTGCTGGTTGCTCACCGCCTGCCCCGCGCACGTTGCCGCACAAACTCTTGCGCATGCCTGCGGCAGGTCGTGAAAAAGTTCACCGCTTCGGTGCCCCTCCGCTGCGCATCCTAGCGCCTCTTCGAGCGAGCGCCTAGGGGGCCAGCGCAGACATGCGCCGCAGCGACCACGACGTAGCCGACAGCATCCGCACCACCGACCCCGCAGCGGTGTGCGCGGAGGTGACGCGGATGTTCCGCAGCCTGTATCCACGTGCTGCCAGCCACCCCATCGAGCGTGCCTTTGCCGACGCAGCGCGCCTGTACCACGGCGGCCACCCCCGTTTCCACCATTGCGACACCGGCTACCACGATCTGCAGCACGTGCTCGACGTCACGCTGGCGCAGGCGCGGCTGATGGATGGCTACGAGCGCACGCGCAAAGGCACGACCGCCGCTGCCGCCGATGCTGTACGCGCTCGGCGTGATCTGCGCCCTGTTCCACGACGTCGGCTACGTGCGGCGCCGCGGCGACAGCCGCCACCGCAACGGCGCCGAGTACATGCTCACCCACGTATCGCGCGGCGCGGCATTCCTGCTCCAGTACCTGCGCGTGGCAGGCCTGGGGCGCTTTGCGCGCGCAGCGGCGGCGCTGGTGCATTTCACCGGCTACGAGCGCTCGGTGGAGGCGATCCGCATCGACGACCTGCTCCTGCGCCGCATCGGGCAGATGCTCGGCACCGCGGACATCCTGGCGCAGATGGCGGACCGGTGCTACCTGGAGAAATGTCGCGACCGCCTGTACCCGGAGCTCGTGGCGGGTGGCGTGGCGCGCACCCGGATCCGTTCCGCGGCCGAGCTGGTGCGCGAAACCCCGGGCATCTACCTGCAGGCCACCAAGCGGCTGGACCTGCAGCTCGCGCGCGCCTACGAGTACGCCGAGCGCCACTTCGGCGGGCAGAACCTGTACCTCGAGGAGATCCACAAGAACGTGCGCCACGCCCGCGTGGTCGCGGACGCGCGGGCGCGACGAGTTGCTGCGTCGCACGCCGCCCGCGGCGCCGCTCCTCGGCGCTCAGTAGCTCGGCTTCTGGCGGAAGTACTGCAGGCGGTCGATGGACCGCACCGTGACCTCCTTCACCTGCATGCCCTGCAGCACGCGCAGAGGCACCTCGACCCCGGCCTCGCCGCGCGCCCAGACCTTGCGGTAGAACTCGGCGAGCGAGCTCACCTCCTCTTCGCCCACGCCGATCACGATGTCGCCGCTCTTCAAGCCCGCGCGGTCCGCCGGCCCCTCGGGCGAGACGCGCGCCACGAACAGCCGCCCGCGCATCTCCTCGGCGTTCAGCCCGAGCCAGGGCCGCAGCGGACCCGCCGCGCGCCCTTTGGCGACCAGGTCCTCGAAGATGGGTTTCAGCAGGTCGATCGGCACGAACATGTTGCCGGGGGATTGCGTGCCCTGACCGCCGGCGTCCGCGACGATGAGCGAGCCGATGCCGAGCAGCTCGCCCTTGGCGCCGATCAGCGCGGCGCCCGACCAGTTCTGCACCGGGGGATAGGTGTAGATCGCCGAATCGAGCTGGTACTCCCAGCTGCCGGAGAAAGGACGCCGCGACACGACGTAGACCAGGCTCACGCCGTCGCGCCCGCCATAGGAGGCGATCATCGCCGGCTCGCGCTCCGCCAGCGCCGCCGAGTCGCCGAGCGGCAGCGGCTTGCCGGAGAGCGGTCCGATCAGCTTGAGCAGGCCGAAGCCGCTCGCGTGGTCGTAGCCGGCCAGCGTCGCCGGCACCGACTTGCCGTCGGCGCCGGTCACTTCGATCGACTCGGCCTCGATCACCAGGTAGCCGATGGTGAGCACGTAGCCCTCGCGCACCAGCGCGCCGGAGCCCTGCCGCTGCGGCGCCGAGCGTGGCGAGGCTGCGCGCGTTGGGCAGGATCTTCGCCTTCACCTGCACCACGCCCGAGAGCAGCTCGGCGGCTTCGTCCTTTTCCTTGTCCTGCGCGAAGGCCGGCGCAGAGCGAGCGCGAGCAGGGGAATCAGAAGGCGCATTACGGCGGTCATGGCAACCTCCGTCGTCGGTCGGAGCTGCGCGGATATTCTAGGCTGCAATGCGCTTTTCGATGCGCGAGCGCAGCGCTTCGACACGCGCGCGGTTGACGCCGTAGTCGCGCCGGCCGAGGCGCGAGGCGGAACGCACGTGCAGCACGCCGGCCTTGTCGTCGTAGGTGAACTCCACGTCGTCGACGAATCCCATCAGCTTCGACTTGAATTCGGCGTACAGGTAGTTCCCTTCGTGGCGGACCACGGTCGCGCGCGCCATGCCTTCGACCGCCTTGCGCGCCGCGGCGATCGCCTCGAGCGCTGTGCCCTTGAAGGGGATGGGCTCGATGTAATGCTCCTTGTCGGCGGGATCGGCCTGGCTCGACACGCAATTGGGCGTGCTCCTCGGCCGCGCGAGGCGTCCGTCCTTGACGCCGAGATAGTCGGGGCGCTTGCCGGCGAACATGGTGTCTCCCTTCGCGGTTGCGAGGTGCAGCGCGAGACCCGCGGCCGCGCCGGCGACGACGAGGGCAATCGCGGCGAGCGAGCGGCGCAGCATGCAATGGCGGATGCTACCATCGGCGCGACATCCGCCCAGGGGAGGACAGCATGGAAATCTCCGCGCAACAGCTCGCCGAACTGCTCTCGGGCATCGCCCGCGCCCAGGCCGCCGTGGTCAACGGCATGGAGAGCGAATTCGCCGGGATACGCAGCGGGCGCGTGGTGCCGATGCTGCAGAACGCGGCGCACCTGCGCGATCATCCGGATCCCACCCTCACCGACCTGCCGGTGCGGATGCTGCTTTCCTACATGGGCCGCGTCGGTCCCGATACCGAAGCGGTTGCGCGCGACCTCGAGCGCCTCTGCGCGGCGCCCAAGACCTAGAAGTCCTTCGGCGCCGGCGGGAAGTCCGGTTTCCTCTTCTCGCGATGCGAGGCGGCGCCTTCGCGCACCTCCGGGCCGCTGAAGCCGAGCATCTCCAGCGCGAGCGAGTTGTCGAAGGTCGGTCCCGCCAGGCGCAGCCAGTTGTTGAGGCTCGTACTTGGTCCAGCGCAGCGCGGTCTGCGCGCCCGCGGCGAGCTTCCTCGCCACTTCCAGCGCCTTCGCCTGCAGCTCGGCTTCCTCGCAGCACAGCGACACCAGGCCGATCCGCTCCGCCTCCTCGCCCGACACCTGCTCGCAGGTCAGCAGGTAGTACTTCGCCTTCGCCATGCCGCACAGCAGCGGCCACACGATCGCCGCGTGATCGCCCGCGGTGACGCCCAGGCGCGTGTGCCCGTCGATGATGCGCGCGTTCTTCGCGGCGATCGAGATGTCGGCGAGCAGCCCCGCCACCAGCCCCGCGCCGACCGCCGGCCCGTGCATCGCCGAGATCACGATCTTCGAGCAGTTGATGATGTTGTAGACGAGGTCGCGCGCCTCGCGCCAGACGCGCGCGCGGGTCTCGAAGTCCTTGATGATGTCCTCGATGAGGCCGAAGTCCCCGCCCGCCGAGAATCCCTTGCCCGCGCCGCGCAGGATGGCGACGCGCACCTCGGGGTCGCGGTCCACGTCGCGCCAGATCTCGGCGAGCTCGGCGTGCATGCGGTGGCCGGCGGTGGAGAGCTTGCCGCTCGCCTCGTCGCCCATCACGATCTCGAGGATGCCCGGCTCGAGCAGCCGGATTTTCAGGTCCTGGTACTTAGAGTAGTCCATCGCGGCATTCTACAATCCGGACATGCGCACGCCTGAAGCGCGTTTCGCCTCCCTGCCCGGGTTCCCGTACCCGCCGCGCTACCTGGAGTGGCGCGGCCTGCGCGCCCACTACGTGGACCAGGGCCAGGGGGAGCGCACCTACCTCTGCCTGCACGGCGAGCCGACCTGGAGCTACCTGTACCGGCGCATGATCCCGCCGTTCGTGGCGAGCGGCGCGCGCGTGGTGGCGCCGGACTTCATCGGCTTCGGCCGCTCGGACAAGCCCAGCCGAGGAATCCTTCTACACCTTCGACATGCACCGCACGTTCCTGCTCGATTTCATCGCGCGGCTGGACCTGACGCGCATCACGCTGGTGGTGCAGGATTGGGGCGGACTGCTGGGACTCACGCTGCCGATGGAAATGCCGCGAGCGCTTCGAGCGCCTGCTGGTGATGAATACCGCGCTCGGCACGGGCGATGTGCCGCTGTCGGAGGGCTTCGTCGCCTGGCGCGCCTACGTCAACAAGACGCCCGACCTGCCGTGCGGCAAGCTGATGCAACGCACCTGCCCGCACCTCGACCGCCGACGAGGCCGCAGCGTACGACGCGCCTTATCCGGATCTCGCGTCGAAAGCAGGCGCGCGCGCCTTCCCGAACCTCGTGCCCGACCGGCCGGATGCGCCGGGCGCGGCGATTTCGCGCAAGGCGCGCGACTGGTGGACGAACTCCTGGAAAGGCGAATCCTTCATGGCGATCGGGGCGACCGATCCCGTGCTCGGGCCGCCCGTCATGAACGCCTTGCGCAAGATCATCCGCAACTGCCCCGAGCCTTACGTGCACGCCGAAGGCGGGCATTTCCTGCAGGAATGGGGCGAGGACATCGCCAGAGAGGTGCTGAAGAAATGGAAGTGACTTACGCCGACGTCGCCGCCGCGCACGAGCGCATCAAGCCGTTCGCCAAGCGCACGCCGGTGCTCACTTCGAGCACCGTCGACGCGCTCACCGGCGCCAAGGTGCATTTCAAGTGCGAGAACTTCCAGAGGATGGGCGCCTTCAAGTTCCGCGGCGCCTACAACGCGCTGTCGCAGCTGTCCTCCGCAGCAGAAACGCAAAGGCGTCGTCGCCTTTTCTTCGGGCAACCATGCGCAGGCGGTGGCGCTGTCGGGGAAGCTGCTCGGCGTTCCCGCGACCATCGTCATGCCGACCGACGCGCCGAAGGTGAAGCTCGAGGCAACGCGCGGCTACGGCGCGGAAGTGGTCATGTACGACGCGAGCAACGAGGACCGGCAGAAGATCGCGGAGAAGCTGGCCGCCGAGCGCGGCCTGACGCTGATTCCGCCCTTCGACCACCCGCACATTCTCGCTGGCCAGGGCACCGCGGCGAAGGAGTTGATCGAGGAGACGGGGCCGCTCGACATCCTGATGGTGCCTTGCGGCGGCGGCGGACTGCTTTCGGGTTGTTCCATCGCGGCGAAGCACTTGTCGCCGCAAGTGCCGGGTGATCGGCGTGGAGCCGGCGGCGGGCGACGACGGCCTGCGCGCCTTCCGCTCCGGCAAGCTCGAGACCATCAGGCTGCCCGACACCATCGCCGATGGCGCGCGCACCACGTCGCTCGGCAAGATCACCTTCGCGCTGATCCAGAAGCACGTCGACGACTTCCTCACGGTGACGGACGAGGAACTGCTGAAGTGGATGTTCTTCCTGTGGGAGCGCATGAAGATCGTGGTCGAGCCGACCGGCGCGCTCGCGGCCGCGCGCTGCTGCAGGGAAAGATCGATGCGAAGGGAAAGAAGGTCGGGGTGGTGATTTCGGGCGGCAACGTGGATCTCGCCTGGGCCGCGCGGCAGCTGGCGCGCTAGGCCGCGCCGTAGAACGCGTAGCGCTTCCCCTTCCCGGACTTGGTCGCGTACATCGCCTTGTCCGCGAGCGCGATCAGGCTCCTCGCCGCTCTCGGCGTCGTCCGGAAACACGCTGATGCCGATCGAGCAGCGACACGTGCGCCGGCCCGCCCTGGATGGAAACCGGCACGCTGATCATGTCGGCCACCTTCTCCGCCACCATGCCCGCGTCCTCCAGGCGGTCGAGCTCGCCCGCCAGGATCACGAACTCGTCGCCGCCGTAGCGCGCCACGGTGTCCGAGCCGCGCACGCTGGTGCGCAGGCGCGCGGCGAGCTGCACCAGCGCCTGGTCGCCCGCCGGGTGGCCGCGCGTGTCGTTGACGCGCTTGAAGTCGTCCAGGTCCACCATCATCACCGCCACCTTCTTGCGGTTGCGCTTGGCGAGCTCCAGCGCGAGCGCCAGGCGCTGCTGCATCGAAGTGCGGTTGGGCAGTCCGGTGAGCGGGTCGTGCTGCGCCATGAAGCGCAGGTGCTCCTCCTGCTGGCGCAGCAGCTGCATCAGGCTCTCGCGCTCGCTCGCCTCGCGCGCGCAGGCGCTCGTTGGCCTGTTCAGCTCGGCGGTGCGCACCGCGATGCGCGTCTCCAGCTCGCGCTCGTTCTCGCGCGTCGCCTCGAGCAGCAGCTCCTGCGCCTCCAGCGGTCTCGGCGTGCGCCTGCGCGCGCTCGCGCCGCAGGATGTTGATGCGGTCGCCGAGCGCGAAGGACAGCAGCAGCACGTCGAGCGCGAAGCCGACGTGCAGGCCGTAGATGGTGACGAAGTTGGTCGGCACCAGCGCGAAGTTGCGCAGCGCGCCGAACAGGATGAACACCAGCAGCCCCGCCCAGGCGAGCAGGAAGTAGCGCGCCGGCCGGTAGCCGTCGAGCAGCGCGCGCACCGCGACGACCGTGGACAGCGCGGCGACGCCGAAGCCGAGCACCGAGATCGTGCGCAGCACCGTGCCGTAGTGCAGCAGCCAGCCGGTCGCCGAGCACAGGGCGAGGCCGAAACCGGTGGCGACGACCGCCGAGCATCGCCCAGTCCGCGCGCGGCGCGATGCGCCGCATGTCCAGGAACGCGCGCGCGAACAGCGCGCCCGAGCGCCAGCGTGAGCGACAGCGACGTGGCGGCGGCGTGGTTCGCCCAATAGGGGCTCTCGCGGCCACAGGTACTGGTAGGCGAGCCCGTCGTAGCCGAACAGGAACACGCCGAACGCGGTCGCGTACAGCACGTAGATGAGATAGGTGCGGTCGCGCACCGCGAAGAACAGCATCAGGTTGTACAGCACCAGCGCCAGCGCGAGGCCGTAGAACAGCGCCGAGCAGCGAGCTGCACGTCGCGGTCGCGCTCGGCAAAGGCCTCCGGCCGCCACAGCGTGAGCGGCGCGGTGAGCACGCTGTGCGATTGCACCCGCAGGTAGTAGACGTGCGCGCCGGGCTGCTGCGGCGCGTTGAAGCGGAACACGTAGTTGCGGTGCTTCATTTCGCGCGCGTCCCACGGGTATTCGTCGCCCGCGACGCGCATCCAGTAGCGCGGGCTCTCGCCGGCCACCGGCTCGGGAAGATGCAGCTCGATGCGGTCGATGCTCGGGAACGCGATCTCGAGCAGCAGCTCCTCGCGCGGCGGGCGCGCCGCCGGGCAGGCGTGAAGCGCAGCCACCAGGCCGAGCGCGTATAGCCGAAATTGACCGGGTCCGCGACCGCCGGGCGCGAAGCGCGCGGCATGCTCGGGACGGCGCACGTCCTCCAGCCGCAGCTGCCCGCCCGGATCCTCCAGCACGTCGACGTAGGCGCCCAGCGAGACGCGCCCGGCCGCGCCGGGCAGCGGCGCCGGCTCGCGCGCGAGCGCCGCGGACGCGAGGATAAGGAAGGCCAGGAAGGCGGTCGCGCGCGGCATGGGGATGGCGGCAATCATAGCCGCAGCCGGCGCCTGCGTTAAGATGCGCGCCTCCATGCGCGCCGTCCAGATCGACAAGCCCGGCGGACCCGAGGTGCTGCGCCCCGCGGAGCGCCAGCGTCCCGGAACCGAAGCCGCACGAGATCCTCGTCAAGGTGGCCGCCGCGGGCGTCAACCGGCCCGACGTGCTGCAGCGCATGGGACTGTATGCGGTCCCGCCCGACGCCTCCGACCTGCCCGGCCTGGAGATCGCCGGCGAGGTCGTCGCCTGCGGCGCCGCAGTAACGCGGTGGAAAGCCGGCGACAAGGTCTGCGCGCTGACGCACGGCGGCGGCTACGCCGAGTACTGCGTGACGCCCGAAGTGCAGGCGCTGCCGGTGCCCAAGGGCCTGTCCATGGTGGAGGCCGCTTCGCTTCCCGAGACCTTCTTCACCGTCTGGTCGAACGTCTACGACCGCGGGCGCCTCGCGCCGGGCGAGTCGCTGCTCGTGCAGGGCGGCACCTCCGGCATCGGCGTCACCGCGATCCAGATGGCGGCGGCCACGGGCAACCGCGTGTTCGCCACCGCGGGCACGGACGAAAAGTGCGCGGCCTGCGTGAAGCTCGGCGCGCGAAGCCGCCTTCAACTACAAGACGCAGGACTTCGTCGCCGGCGTGAAGGCCGCCACCGGCGGCAAGGGCGTGGACGTGATCCTCGACATGGCGGCGGGCGACTTCGTGCCGAAGGAGCTGAAGGCGCTGGCCGACGACGGGCGCCTGGTGTTCATCGCCTTCCTGCGCGGCCCGAAGACCGAGCTCGACGTGAACGAAGTGATGCGCAGGCGTCTGACCATCACCGGCTCGACGCTGCGCCCGCGCCCGATCGAGTTCAAGGGCGCGATCGCCGCGCAGCCTGCGCAGCCGCATCTGGCCGCTGATCGAAGCCGGCAAGATCAAGCCGGTGATCTACAAGACCTTCCCGCTCGCGCAGGCCGCCGAGGCGCACCGGCTGATGGAATCCAGCGCGCACATCGGCAAGATCGTCCTCACCGTCTGACGCGCCGCTTGGCGGTGCCGGCGGCCGCCTCGTCGCCCGCCGCTTCGCGCTTCAGCCAGTCGACGAAATCGGCCACCTCCGGGCGACCCTGCGCGTGCGACGACACGATCGCGTAGTAAGCGCGCGCCACTTCGGCCGCGCGCTTGAAAGGCGCCACCAGCTCGCCCGAGGCGAGCGCGTCCTTCACCAGCGGGCTGCGCCCGAGCGCCACGCCGTGGCCGGCGACCGCCGCGGTGATGATCTGCTCGTAGCCCGAGAAGGACGAGGCGCCCCGCGGGCTTCAGCTCCGCCAGTCGCTCGACCTCCAGCCAGGTGCGCCAGTGCAGCCACGGATGGCGCGCATCGGGGTCGTCGTACTGCAGCAGCACGTGGTGGCGCAGGTCGGCCGGCTCGGCGAGCGGACGCCGCGCATCCTTCAGGAGCTTCGGGCTGCACACGGGAAACACGCGCTCGCCGAACAGCCGCTCCGCGTTCGGCCCGGCGAGGCTCGCCGGGCCGTGGCGGATCGCCACGTCGAGGCCGTCGCGCTCGAGATCCTGCACGCGCGTGTCGGCGGCGATGCGCACGTCGACGCCGGGATGCGCGCGCGTGAAGCCGGCGAGCCGCGGGATGAGCCAGAGCGCGGCGAGGGAATGCGTGGTGGTGACCGAGAGCGCGCGGCGGTCTGACTGCGCGCGCAGGCGGTCGGTGGCCGCGCGCATCGTCGCCAGCACCTGCGCGGCCGCCGGGTAGAACTGCTGGCCCGCGTCGGTCAGCGCGAGCGCGCGGTGGCGCCGCTGGAAGAGCTTCACCCCGAGCTGCGTCCTCCAGTTCCTGCATCTGCCGGCTCACCGCCGACTGCGTGAGGTGCAGCTCCTCGCCCGGCGCGCGTGAAGGACAGCAGCCGCGCCGCCGCCTCGAAGCCGCGCAGCAGGTCCAGCGAGGGCAGTCTTACATTCCCGTTAGTCATGCATAGCCTGCGTATTTACCGTTTGAGAGCCTGCGCGCAAGGATGCACCATGCGCATGCCAAACGCAACCCGAAAGGAGACGGCGATGAGAATCGAACTGCAACCCGGCGCCCTGCGGCTCGCCCGCGGGCAGACGCTCAAGGTGACCGACGCGCTCGGCAGCACCATCTGCTGCAACGAGGGCAGCGTCTGGATCACCGAGGAAAACATGCGCAAGGACGTGGTGCTCGAGGCGGGCGGCTGCTACCGGCTGCGCCGGCCCGGCCTCGCCCTGGTGCACGCCTTCGGCGACGCCACCGTGGCGCTCGCCTGACCCGACAGGAGAACGATCATGGAACTGACCTGGACGGTATCTGCAGGACGAAGGGCTGCGCGAGGAGCTCGAGCGGCGCGCGCACCGCGAGCGCGCCGAAGCAGATGCACCGCTACTTCGCGCAGGCCGCGCAGGCACTGAATGTTCGCACGCGCCGCGAGGCAGAAGCATGCCACTCGTACGCATCTCGCTGATCCAGGGCAGGCCCGGCGAGTACCGGCGCAAGGTCGGCGACGCCGTGCACCGGGCGCTGGTGGAGACCATCAACGTCCCGGCGCGCGACCGCTTCCAGGTCATCACCCAACATGCGCGCGACGACCTGGTCTACGACGCCGAGTACCTCGGCATCGAGCGCAGCGATGACATCGTCATCGTGCAGGTCACTCTCAGCAGCGGCCGTTCGCCGGAGCTCAAGCGCGCGCTGTATCGCCGCATCGCCGACAACCTGGCGCAGGCAGTGGGCCTGCGGCCGCAGGACGTATGGGTGAACCTGGTCGAGGTGGCGAAGGAGAACTGGTCTTTCGGCAACGGCATCGCGTCGTACGCGCCGGCGGAGACGGCGGCCGCCTGAATTAGAATAGGCGCTTCCCGCAAGGAGAAGCGCATGTTCCAGGACGGCCTGCTCAAGGGCAAGAACATCCTCATCACGGGCGGCGGCACCGGCCTCGGCAAGGAGATCGCCGCCAAGTACCTGCAGCTCGGCGCCGACGTGTGGATCGCCGGCCGGCGCGGCGGCGTGCTGGAGGCGACCGCGAAGGAGCTGATGGCGCAGCACGGCGGGCAGCGTGCGCACGCACGCCGTGGACATCCGCGACTTCGCCGCGGTGGACGCGATGGCGCAGCGCATCTGGGACGAGTCGGGCCCGCTCACCGGCCTGGTCAACAACGCCGCCGGCAACTTCATCAGCCCGACCAAGGACCTGACGCCGAACGGCTTCAACGCCATCGCCAACATCGTCTTCCACGGCAGCTTCTACGTCACGCATGCCGTCGGCAAGCGCTGGATCGAGGGCGGCAACAAGGGCTCGGTGATCTCGATCCTGGTGACCTGGGTGTGGACCGGCTCGCCCTACGTCGTGCCCTCGGCCATGTCCAAGGCGGGGCTGCACGTCATGACCAAGTCGCTCGCCGTCGAATGGGGCAAGCACGGCATCCGCCTGAACGCCATCGCGCCGGGCCCCTTCCCCACCGAGGGCGCCACCAAGCGGCTGCGCCCGGGCGCGGATTTCGGCGACTCCACCAAGGTGAACCCGATGCGCCGCATCGGCCACATGTCCGAGCTGCAGAACCTCGCGACCTTCCTGATGGCCGACGGCTGCGAGTGGCTCACCGGCGAGACCATCGCCATCGACGGCGCGGGCTACCTCGCCACGGGCGCCTACTTCACCGAGCTCGACAAGATGTCCGACGCCGACTGGCAGCGGGCGCGCGAACTGATCAAGGCGCAGAACGACAAGGACCGCGCCGGCCGCGCCGCCTGAGCGCCCCGATGGCGGACAAGCTCGCGCCCCGCCCCGCAGCCACGGTCCTGCTGCTGCGCGACGGCAGCCTCGGCCCGGAGGCCTTCCTCCTGCAGCGCACGAAGAGCGCCGCCTTCCTCGCCGGCGCGCACGTGTTTCCCGGCGGCGCGCTCGACAAGGCCGACCAGGACGCGCGCGTGCTGCGCCGCGTGCACGGCTTGTCGGAGGACGGAGGCCAACGCGCGCCTCGGCGTCGCCGCCGGCGGGCTCGCCTACTGGGTGGCGGCGGTGCGCGAATGCTTCGAGGAGGCCGGCATCCTGCTCGCCCAGGGCGAGGACGGGCGCGCGCTGGGCGCCGCGCGCGCGGCGCAGCTCGCGCAGTACCGCGGGCGCGCTGCACGCGGGCAAGCTGGCGTTCGCCGAGTTCCTCGAGCGCGAGCGGCTGCTGCTGCGCGCGCACGACCTCGCCTACTTCGGCCACTGGATCACCGCGCCCGGGCGCGCGCGGCGCTTCGACACGCGCTTCTTCCTCGCGCTGGCGCCCGCAGGGCCAGCACGGCGCGCACGACGGCACCGAGCTGATCGCAAGCGCCTGGCTGCGGCCGCAGGAGGCGATCGAGCGCGAGGCGCGCGGCGAGATGGAACTGGTGTTCGCCACCAAGAACACGCTGGCGGACCTCGCGCGCTTCGCGCGCGCGCGCGGACGCGCTCGAGCACGCGCGCGAAGCCGAGGTCGAGACCAACCGCGCCTGCTGGGCGCTGGGCCCCGACGGCGCGCAGGCGCTGTTCCGGCGCCGCGACCCGCAGTACTTCGAGATCCACTGGAGCGACCCGGAGGAAACCGGGCAGACCAGCGTCGCGCTCGCGCCCGGCGTGCCCAAGCGGCTCGACGCGTTCGTGACGCGCATCATCGCGCCCAACCCCGGCATGATGACCGGGCCGGGCACCAACACCTACCTGGTGGGCGACAAGGACCTCGCGGTGATCGATCCCGGCCCGGCGATCGACTCGCACATCGCCGCGGTGCTCGCGGCCGGCGCCGGGCGCATCCGCTGGGTGTTGTGCACGCATACGCACATGGACCATTCGCCCGCGGCGCAGGCGATCAAGGCGGCCACCGGCGCGGTGCTGCTCGGCCGGCCCGCGCCCGCGCTGCCGGGCCAGGACGCGAGCTTCGTCCCCGATCGCGTGCTCGAGGACGGCGACCGCCTGATGCTCTCGCGGCCTGTCGCTGCGCGCGCTGCACACGCCCGGCCACGCGTCGAACCACCTGTGCTACCTGCTCGAGAACACGCGCATGCTGTTCACGGGCGACCACGTGATGCAGGGCTCCACCGTGGTGATCAACCCGCCCGACGGCGACATGCGCGCCTACCTTGCCTCGCTCGAGCTGCTGCTCGGCGAGGACATCCTGATCCTCGCGCCGGGCCACGGCTACCTCATCGGCGAGCCGCACCGCGAGGCGCGGCGCCTGATCCGCCACCGCCTGGCGCGCGAGCAGAAGGTGGTGAGCGCGCTCGCGCGCCTGGGCGCGCCGACGCCGGAGGAACTGGTGCTGCGAGGTGTACGACGACGTGTCCCCGCGCCTGCACGGCGTGGCGCAGCGCTCGCTCGCCGCGCACCTCGGCAAGCTCGCGGCGGAGGGGCGCGTGCGCGCCGCGGACGGCCGCTACACGCTGGTACAATCCCCCGCGGCAGGCTGACTGCCCAAGGAGCGCGCGATGAGCACGCACGAAAAGACGCTGAAGCTGGTCACCAACCTCGACCGCGCGGGCATCGAGGAGCGACTCGCCCAGATCCGCGGCGCCGCGCAGTCCGCCAGCCTGGCGGAACTCGCGCAGATGTTCACCGGCATCGAAGGCGCGCCGCGCGCGCAGCTCGAGCAGACGGTGCGCAGCGCGCTCAAGTGGCTCGCCGACAAGCCCGCGCACAAGGCGCTCTCGGCGCAGCTCGAGCTGGTGGAGATCAATCTCCCCAACCTGAAGTAAGCGGCACGCCAGCCAGCTGAAGTTCGACTTCGACCTCTTCACCATCGGCGGCGGCTCGGGCGGGGTGCGCGCGAGCCGCGTCGCCGCGTCCTACGGCGCGCGCGTCGCGGTCGCCGAGAGCGGCCGCTTCGGCGGCACCTGCGTCAACGTCGGCTGCATCCCGAAGAAGCTGTTCTCCTACGCGGCGCACTTCCGCGAGGATTTCGCATGTCGCGCAAAGCTTCGGCTGGACCGTCGGCGAGCCGCAGTTCGACTGGGCGCACGCTGCTCGCCAACAAGGACCGCGAGATCGCGCGCCTGAACGCCGTGTACGAGAGCGTGCTGGCGAAGGCCGGCGCGCAGATCCTGCGCGGCCGCGCCACCGTGGTGGATGCGCATACGGTGGAAATCGGCGGCAAGCGCCACAGCGCGCGGCACATCCTGGTCGCCACCGGTTCCTGGCCGCAGCTGCCGGAGATTCCCGGGCGCGAGCTGGCGATCACCTCCAACGAAGCGTTCCACCTGGAAAGACTGCCGCGGCGCGCCCTCCTGGTCGGCGGCGGCTACATCGCGGTCGAGTTCGCCTCGATCTTCCAGGGCCTCGGCGTCGAGACGACGCTCGCCTACCGCGGCGCGCGCCTGCTGCGCGGCTTCGACGCGGAGCTCGGCGAGCGCCTCGCCGAGGAGATGAGGAAGAAAGGCGTCGTCATCCGCCTGCAATCGAACCTTGCCAGGCTGGACAAGGGGATCCGGGTCACCTACGAAGACGGCGCCGCGCAGGAGGTGGATCTGGTCATGTTCGCCACGGGGCGCTGGCCGAACACCGCCGGCCTCGGCCTCGAGGCCGCGGGCGTGAAGCTCGCCGCCGACGGCGCGGTGGTGGTGGACGCGTACGGGCGCAGCTCGGTGGCATCGATCCACGCCATCGGCGACGTCACCAACCGCCTCAACCTCACGCCGGTGGCCACCGCCGAGGGCATGGCGCTCGCGAAGACGCTGTTCCGCGACGAGCCCACCGCGATGGACCACGACAACGTGCCCACCGCGGTGTTCTCCAACCCCAACGTCGCCACCGTGGGACTGTCGGAGGAGCGCGCGCGGGAGCGCCACGGCCGGGTGGAGGTGTACAAGACCGCGTTCCGCGCCCTCAAGCTCACCCTGGGCGCCCACGAGGAGCGCACCTTCATGAAGCTGGTGGTGGATGCGGCGTCGCAGCGCGTGCTCGGGGCGCACATGATCGGCCCCGACGCCGGCGAGATCATCCAGGGCATCGCCATCGCGGTGAAACTGGGCGCGACGAAGGCGCAGTTCGATGCCACGATCGGCATCCACCCCACGGCGGCCGAGGAATTCGTTACCATGCGCGAGAAGGCGTCCTGAACATGCTGCTCGAATCGCGCATCGAGAAAATGGTGGGCGAGCTGCGCGCACACGCGAGCCTGCCGCTCGCCATCGAACTGTGGAACGGCAAGCGCTACGCCCTGGGCGACAAGCCCACGGTGACGCTTGCGCGTGCCGGCCGCTTCCGCCCTGCGCTACCTCGTCAACGCGGACCTCGCCAAGCTGGGCGAAGCCTATGTCGAGGGCCATATCGACGTGGTCGGCCCGATCGGCGACGCGATGCGCGCGGCTGAAGGTCTGGCGCGCGGCTGGGGCGAGGCGAGGAAGGGTCGCGTGCCGACCATGCTGCGCAACCTGCATTCGAAGAAGAAGGACGCCGAGGTGGTGCGCTACCACTACGACGTCTCCAACGATTTCTACGCGCTGTGGCTGGATGCGCGCATGGTGTACTCCTGCGCCTACTTCAGGACGGGCGAGGAGTCGATCGAGCTCGCGCAGGAGCAGAAGCTCGATCACATCTGCCGAAAGCTGCGCCTCAAGCCCGGCGACCGCTTCCTCGACATCGGCTGCGGCTGGGGCGCGCTGGTCATGCACGCGGCGCAGCGCTACGGCGCGAAGGCGCTCGGCATCACCCTGTCGAAGAACCAGCACGCGCTCGCGAACGAGCGCATCCGCGCCGCGGGCCTCGCGGACCGCTGCGAAGTGCGCATGCAGGACTACCGCGACGTGCCGGGCGATGGCGTGTTCGACAAGATCGCCTCCATCGGCATGTTCGAGCACGTCGGCCTGAAGAACCTGCCGCTGTACTTCGGCACCATGCGCCGCCTGCTCGCCGACGGCGGCGTGGCGCTCAACCACGGCATCACCTCGGTGGACCCGGAGAGCCGCGCGGTGGGCATGGGGGCGAGCGAGTTCATCGACAAGTACGTCTTCCCGCACGGGGAGCTGCCGCACCTGTCGCTGGTGATCAAGGAGATGGGCGGCGCAGGGCTGGAAGTGATGGACGTCGAGACCCTGCGGCTGCACTACGCGCGCACGCTGCACCGCTGGAGCGAGCGGCTGGAGGCGAACCTGGACAAGGCGCGCGCGTTCGCGGGCGAGAAGCGCGCGCGCATCTGGCGCACCTACCTCGCCGGCTGCGCGCACGCCTTCGAGCGCGGCTGGGTCTCCATCCAGCAGGTGCTGGCGGTGAAAGGCGGCGACGCCGACGCGCAATCCGCTGCCCTGGTCGCGCGATTACATGTACGGCGGCTAGGCCAGAGCCCGCGCCACCAGCGTCCCGCCCGTCGCCAGCAGCACCACCGCCACCGCGCGCAGCAGCTGCTCGCGCGAGATCTTCAGGAACATGCGCTGCGCGACGTAGATGCCGAGCAGCGACGCGGGAATCACTCCGATCGCCGCCAGCCACACTTGCGGCTCGAGCAGCAACCCGGTGAGGAGGAACGCGACGACGCGCAGCGAGATGCTGGTCAGCGTGGCGAACCCCATCGTCGCCCTGAACTGCTCCTTGGTGAGGCCGCGCTGCGACAGGTAGATCGCATACGGCGGCCCGCCGGCGCCGAACAGCGTGCTGGTGATGCCGCCGCCAGGCCCGCGAGCCAGGCCCAGCCCGGCAGCGATCACCTTCTTCGATTCGTGCCGGAACAGGCTGTACACCGCGTAGCTCACCACGAACGCGCCGAGCGCGAACATGCCCGCCGCGCGCGGCAGGTTGACCAGCAGGGTCACGCCGAGCGCCGTGCCGACGAGGATCATCGGCACCAGGCGCGTCCATTCGGCGCGCACCGCGTGCTTCGGGTTCTCGAAGCCGATGCGCAACGCGCTGGTCAGGTCGGCGAGCGCGTACAGCGCGAGCGCGAACTGCAGCGGCACGAAATGCGTGGCGAGCGGGATGGTGACCAGCGCCGAGCCGAAGCCGGTGAGGCCGAAGACGAGCGAACCCGCGAAGGCGATGGGAATGAGCGCGAGGTACTCGACCGGGATCACGCCGCCTCCGGCGCGATGAACAGCTGCTGCGCGTCGTACCGGTTCATGCGCTTCAGGCGCGGCACGTAGCGCGGGTACGGAATGCCGTAGCGCTTCTCCAGCGCGTGCGCGCGGCTGGCGCAGCGCGTCCCAGGCAACCGCGCGCGGCGCGCCCTTCAGCGCGATGACGATGACGTTCGGGTCGTAGAGCGCGGGCAGCGCCAGCACCGTGCCGCCGAAGGCGCGCTCGATGCGCTGCAGGCGCTCGTCGAGCTGCGGGTCGTCGTCCATGAAATTCATCACCATCGCGCCCGGCTCCTCGAGCGCGAGCCAGGCCGCGTCGAAGAACGCCTGGCTGACGAGCGCCGCCGGCGGATGCTCGTCGGCAAAGGCGTCCACCACCAGCAGGTCGCAGCACTCCGGCGCGAGCGCCTCGCGCCCCGTCGCCGAGCTCCACGGCGAGGCGCGCATCGTCCGGCGGCAGGTGGAACTGCGCGCGCGCCACGGCCACCACGCGCTCGTCCAGCTCCACCACGCGCGTGCGCAGCCAGGGCAGCTGGCGCCAGAAGAACTTGACCAGCGACCCGCCGCCCAGCCCGATCTTCAGCGCGCGCCGCGGGCGCGGGTGGAACAGGAGGAAGCTCGTCATGCAGCGCGTGTAGTCGAGCTCGAGCGCGAAGGGTCGCGACAGGCGCATCGAGCTCTGGATCGCCTCGCCGCCGACGTGCAGCGTGCGCACGCCGCGCTCCTCGCTCACGGTGAGCGCCGGGCGCCGGCTCATGCGCGGACTTGGAAATGCCGCCGCATCGCCGCCGCGAGCCCCGCGCCGAGCGAAGCACAGCGCCGCGCAGCCGAGGATCGACGCGTCGTAGCTGCCGAAGGCGTCGAAGCTCGCGCCGGCGAAGGTCGGGCCGATGAGCGTGGCGAGCCCCGCCGCGGTGTAGAGGGAGCCGAGGATCGCCGACAGGCTGCGCGGACCGAAGAGGTCCATGCATGAGCGTGGGCGCGAGCGCCACGTAGCCGCCGTAGAGCGTGCCGAAGCACACCGCGAACACCGCGAGCAGCCAGAAGCTCGTCGCCACCCACCACACGAGGAACATGAGCGCCGAGGCCCGCGCCGATCGCCACCAGCGAGCGCGCGTGCCCGAGGCGCTCGGCGACGCCGCCCATGGCGAAGCGCCCGAGCAGGCTCCCCAGGCCAAGCAGGCTCACGAGGCTCACGCCCTGCGCTTCGGTGAGGCCCACGTCCTGCGCGTAGGGCACGAGGTGCACCATCGGCACGAAGAAACCGACGCAGATGAGGAACGCCACCGCGTACATGAGCCAGAACAGGCGGCTCCTGATCGCCTCGCCAAGCGTCATGCCGGGCAGCGACGATGCCGGCGGCCTGCGCGCGCGTCGCCGCGCGCCCGCCGAGCAGCGAGCGCCGCCGGCACCGCGGCGAGCAGCGCCAGCGTGGCCAGGCCGAGGTAGGCGCCGCGCCAGCCCCACAGCTCGATCCACCACGCGGCGAGCGGCGGCACGAGCAGGTTGCCCGCGCCGATGCCGGAGACCGCGATGCCCCCGGCGAGCGACGCGGTTCTGCACGAACCAGTGCTGGACCGCGGCGACCGAAGGCACGTAGACAAAGGCCGATGCCGACGCCGATGCCGACGCTGTAGGTGACGTAGAGGATCTCCAGCGAGGGCGCGTGCGCGGCGGCCGCGAGGCCGCCGGCGATGGCGAGCGCGCCGGCGAGGCACACGCCGCGCGGCCCGAAGCGGTCCGCGAGCAGCCCGCCGGGCACGCCGAAGGAGAACCAGAGCAGCGCGCACAGCGAGAACACCAGCGAGACGTGCGCGCGCGACGCGCCGAACTCTGCCTGGAACGCCTTGAAGAACGCGGCGAAGGAATAGGCCACGCCGAAGCCGACGAACGTGAGGGTGAAGGCGCAGGCCACCACCACCCAGCCGTAGCGATGCTGGTTCAGGTCAGTGCTCCACGGGCCGCGATCGGCCAGAGCGCTTCCACCACCCCGCCGCGCACGCAAACATACCAGTCGTACAGGTTGATCGTCGGATCGCAGTGCCCCGGCACGAGCAGCAGCTTCTCGCCCAGCGCCGGCGCCGCCGCACCCGCCGCGATCTCGACGAAGCCGTGCTCGTCCGACGCCTGGATGTAGCTTCAGCCCCGGGCGCTGCCACACCGCGGGCATGCCGGAGTCGACGCTGGAGGCCTTCAGGCCCGCATCCACGATGGCGCGCCCGGGCTGCGCGCGGCTCATCACGGTGGTGAGGACGAAGAGCGCGTGCTCGAAGCGCGGCAGCGGCGCCGCCCACTCGTTCTTCGCGTAGTCGGCGTCCATGAAGGCGTAGGAGCCGGGCTGGATCTCGTCCCAGGCGCCGGACTCCACTTCGAACATGAAGGTGCCGCTGCCCGCGCCGGTGACGATGGGGCAAGGGATGCCGTTCTGCTCCAGCAGCGCGCGCGTCGCGCGCACTGCGGCGGCGGCCTTCTCGATGAGCGCGCGACGGTCCGCGTTCGAGCGCACGTGCTGCGCGCGGCCGTTGTAGGCCTGCAGGCCGGCAAAGCGCAGGCTCGGCGCAAGCCGCCACCGCGCGCGCGAGCGCGAGCGCGGGCTCGCCCGGCGCGACGCCGCAGCGGCCCATGCCGACTTCGAGCTCCACGTAGACGTCGAGCTTCACGCCGGCGGCGCGCGCCGCGGCGTCCAGGTCCGTCACGTTGCCGGCGTCGTCCACGCACACGCCGATCCTCGCGCGCCGCGCGAGGCCCGCCAGGCGCTCGAGCTTGGCCGCGCCGACCACCTCGTTGCGACACCAGCACGTCCGCGATGCCGCCGTCCACCATCGCCTCGGCCTCCGGCGACCTTCTGGCAGCACACGCCGACCGCGCCGAGCGCCATCTGGCGCTTGGCCACCTCGGCGCGACTTGCTGCGTCTTGGCGTGCGCGCGCACCCGCACGCGACCGCGCGCGAGGTCGGCGAGCGTCTTCAGGTTGCGCTCGAAGGCGTCGAGCTCGAGGACGAGCGCGGGCGTATCCACTTCCTCCAGGCGCTGGCCGATGCGCGCCGGGGGCCTCACGCTGCCGTCCTCGCCCTGCGCTGCACCAGCGCGAACCAGCCGATGGCGATCGCCGCCAGCGCGACGAGCGGCAGCGCGATACAGATTCACCCGCTCCCATCCGGCCTGCGTCACCGTCAGGCCCGAGGTGAACGAGGAGATCGCCATGACGATGAAGATCACCTGCTCGTTCGCGCCCTGCGCCTTCGCCATCTCTTCGGGACGGTAGGTTTCGGTGAGCAGCGTCGTGCCGCCGATATAGAGGAAGTTCCAGCCCACGCCGAGCAGCACCAGCGACCACCAGAACTGCGCCACCGAAATGCCCGAGAGCGCGATGCCGATCGCCGCAAAGTTGAGCAGCGCGCCGGCGAACATCACCGGCAGCACGCCGACGCGCTTGATCAGGCCGCCGGTGACGAACGAAGGGCGCGAACATGCCGATCACGTGCGAGGAGATGACGAAGGCGGCGTCCGAATACGGATGGCCGCACACGCCCATGGCGATCGGGGTGGAGGTCATGAGGAAGTTCATCACGCCGTAGCCGATCGCGCCCGAGAGCACCGCGACGATGAATTTCGGCTGCGCCGCGATCTCGGCGCAGCGGCCGCCCGCGCGCTGCCTGGACCTTGGCATCCGGCGTCGGGATGCGGACGAAGCGCAGGAGCAGCATGGTGAGCAGCGCGAAGCCGATGAGCGCGAGGTAGGCGCCGGTGAAGCGCGGCGCGAGGAGATCCACGGTGAAGCGGCTGGTGGTCGGGCCGAGGATGCCGCCCACCAGGCCCCCGGCGAGCACCAGCGAAATGGCCGTGCTCTTGAAGTCGGGGCCCGCCACATCCGCGGCGGCGAAGCGGTAGTACTGCCCGTAGGCGTTGTACACGCCGAACACCAGCGTGCCGAAGCACAGCAGCCAGAAGCTCTGCAGCCAGACCGCGCCGGCGCAGAGGAGCGCGCCGACGATGCCCCACAGCGTGCCGGCGGTGAGGCCGCGCTGGCGGCCTACCCGCTTCATGTGCAGCGACGCGGGCATCGTTGCCAGCGCCCCGCCCACCACCCAGCAGGTCACCGGCAGCGTGGCGAGCGCCTGGGCAGGCGCGAGCGCGAGGCCGGCGAGGCCGTTGATGGCGATCAGGGTGGCGCTGTTGGTGAGCAGCAGCGCCTGGCAGGCGGCGAGCAGTCCGACGTTGCGGCGGGTACTGTTCATGTATACAGTATCGGGGAGGACTGTCATTCTAGATGGAAACGCAACGCCAGCGCGGCGCGCTTTCGCAGATGCAGGGGCGCTTCGAGACCGTCGAGCGCGCGAGGCGTTCGACGACGGCTGGTCGCGCGAGGACGAGCCGCTCGCGCCGCTGCAGACCACGGTGACGCTCGAGCGGGCGCGCTCGATCATCTCGCGCAACGACTCGCCCGACATCCCCTTCGACCAGTCGATCAACCCGTACCGGGGCTGCGAGCACGGCTGCATCTACTGCTACGCGCGGCCGAGCCACGCCTACCTCGAGCTCTCGCCCGGGCTGGATTTCGAGACCAAGCTGTTCGCCAAGACCAACGCCGCGGAGCTGCTGCGCGAGGAGCTGGCCAAGCCGGGCTACGTGGTCTCGCCCGATCTCGCTCGGCGCCAACACCGACTGCTACCAGCCGGCCGAGCGCAAGCACGGCATCACGCGCCAGATCCTCGAGGTGCTCGCCGAGTGCGAGCACCCGCTCACCATCGTCACCAAGTCCGCGCTGGTGGAGCGCGACCTCGACCTTCTCGCGCCGATGGCGAAGAAGAACCTGGTCAAGGTGTTCGTCTCCATCGGCACGCTCGACCGGGTGCTGGCGCGCAAGCTGGAGCCGCGCGCGGCAAGCCCGCAGCGCCGGCTCGACGTGCTCAAGGCCTTGTCGCAGGCCCAAGATCCCCTGCGGCGTGATGGTCGCGGCGCTGATCCCGGCGCTGAACGACAAGACGCTCGAGCACGTGCTCGAGGAAGCCGCGACAGGCCGGCGCGCAGGAGGCCGCCTACGTCATCCTGCGCCTGCCCAACGAATTGAAGGACCTGTTCAAGGAGTGGCTCGCCACGCACTACCCGGAGCGCGCCGACCACGTGATCAGCATCGTGCGGCAGATGCGGGGCGGCAGGGACAACGACCCGCGCTTCGGCGAGCGCATGCGCGGCACCGGCAATTTCGCGGAGCTGATCGCCAAGCGCTTCGCCATCGCGTGCAGGCGCTTCGGCCTCAACGGCCACGGCGGCGGACGCCGCTTGCCGGAACTCGACTGCACGAGGTTCGTGCCACCTTCTCCCGCCGGGCAGATGCGGCTCTTCTGATGCGGCGCATCCCGATTCAGCAGGGGCCCTCGGGCCTGAGATGGCGCGTCCTGTGGCTCGCGCTTGGCTGGGCGACGGCGGCGGCGATCGTCTGGCTTTCGCTCACGCCCTCGCCGTTCGACGATCGACGTCGAGCAGGGCGACAAGCTCGGCCACCTCGCTGCCTATGGCGTGCTCATGTTCTGGTTCTGCCAGCTCTACGCGAGCCGCCGCGCGCGTGTCGGCTACGCGCTCGGCTTCATCGCGCTGGGGATCGCGCTCGAGTTCATCCAGCGCGCCACCGGCTACCGCAGCTTCGAGCTCTGGGACATGGTTGCAGATGGGGCGGGCGTGCTGATCGGCTGGCTGCTCGCAGCGGCCGCAGGAAACGGCCTGCCCGCGCGTCTGGAAGCAGCGATTTCACGCTGGTTGTGACAGCGCCCGTGCGCGCAGGCGATCTCGTTCCAGTCGGCCTATCGGCGCATCACGCACATCGATGAACACCACGGCGTACACCTGATATAGATCAAGCCTATTCCCGCAATTGGCGGTGTTGAATTGGTCATTTGGGATCTGCCGATTCGCGAGGGTCCGGCGAAATGAGCAACCGCATCAGTGTCGTCGTCGTGTCCGGTTCGCTCGAGCGCCTGCAGATGGCGGGGATGGTCGCGTCGGTCGGCGCGGTGAGCGGCAACGAGGTCAAGGTATTCCTGTCGATGAACGCACTCGCGCCGTTTCGCAAGGGCGCTGCCTCGCAGGCGCCTGCTGAGGGCGAGTTCGGCAAGCTGCTGGCGCGCAAGAAAGTGCCCCCTTTCAAGCAGCTGTTCGAGAGCGCGGTCGACGCTGGGCGATGCCAAGGTCTATCCCTGCTCGATGGCGATGGACGTGCTCGGCTGCGACACCGGCGGACCTCGAGCCCTACCTCGGCGAGCCGATGGGCCTGACCAAGTTCCTCGACGATGCCGCCGGGGGGCAGGTCTGGACGTTCTGAAGAGACCCGCACAAGGAGAATCGCCGTGGCGAACCGCAGGACGATCGACGCGCGGGGCAGCTTCTGCCCCGGCCCGCTGATGGAGCTGATCGCCGGCATCAAGATGGCCGAGGTCGGCGAGGAGATCGAGGTCCTTTCCACCGACAAGGGCTCGGCGAACGACATTCCGGAATGGATCAAGAAGGTGAAGCACGAGCACCTGGGCACCGAGGAAAAAGGCGGCGTCTGGCACGTGCTGGTCAGAAAGACGCACTGAAGTTCCGGCCACAACGCTATAGGAGGAGCTGCACATGAAGATCCTGATCGTAGGCGGCGGGATGGGCGGCACCATCCTCGCCAACAACCTCGCGCGCCGGCTGGTGAACGAGATGCGCAGCGGCAAGGTGAAGATCACCATGCTCTCGGCGTCCGACCGGCACATGTACCAGCCGGGCCTGCTGTATCTCGCCGTGGGCCGCATGACCCCGGACGAGCTGTACCGCGACCAGGCGAGCCTGCTCGAGCCGGGCATCGACTTCCAGGTCGACCCGGTCGAGGAATTCCGCCTCGACAAGAACGAGGTGAAGACCAAGGGCGGCAAGGTGCACGGCTACGACGTGATCGCGATCGCCACCGGCTCGCGTCCTTCGCCGGAGGACATTCCCGGCCTCGCCGAGGCGTCCGAGCAGTTCTACACCGAGGAATCCGCCGTCAGGATGTTCAAGCGCCTGCAGCAGTTCCAGGCCGGCAAGGTCGTGATTGCAATGGGCGTGCCGCACAAGTGCCCGATGGCACCGCTCGAGATCACCTTCATGCTGTACGACTACTTCAAGGACCGCGGCCTCGCCGACAAGGTCAAGCTGCACTACACCTACCCGATCGGCCGCGTACACACGCTGGAGAACGTCGCCAAGTGGGCGGCGCCGGAGATGGATCGCCTCGGTATCACCTACGAGACGCTGTTCAACCTGAAGTCGGTCGATCCCGCGAAGAAGGTGATCAAGAGCGAAGAGGGCACCGAGACCGCCTATGATTTGCTGATCAGCATCCCCGCGCACCGCGGCATGGAGGTGATCGAGAAGAACGGCCTCGGCCAGCGCGGCTGGATCCCGACCCACCGCCACCGCCTCAATATGGAAGGCCGCGACAACGTCTTCGTCATCGGCGACACCACCAACCTGCCGATCAGCAAGGCGGGATCCACCGCGCACTTCGAGGCCGAGGTGGTCGGCGAGAACATCGCCGCGATGGTCAAGCTCGGCATGCCGGTGCGCGACTACGACGGCAAGGTGTTCTGCTTCATCGAGGCCGGGAAGGACCGCGCGACCTACGCGATGTTCGACTACCAGAACCCGCCCCAGCCCAAGCCGCCCACCAAGGCGGTGCACTGGTTCAAGCTCGCCTACAACAAGCTGTACTGGGCCTCGGCCCGCGGCCTGCTCTAGAGCGGAGGCGAACATGGCAGACACGATGACCGACAAGGACGCCCTCGCGCTCGAAGTCGAGCGCGTGCTCGCCGCAGCGCGCGACTCGCTTTCCGACGAGATGGTCGCGCGCCTCGCGGGCACCGCGACCGACGCGATGGACCTCATCGACCGGGTGAACCGCACCGGCCTGTACCGCGCGATTCCCGCGCTCGCCGAACTCGTCAACAACGGCGACCTCGACCGGCTCGCCAGGCTGGCGCGCGTATACACCGCTGCGGAGGATTCGCTCTCAGACGAGATGGTCGGGCGGCTCGCCGAGACCGTCACCGAGGGCATGTCGCTGCTCGACCGGGTGAGCCGCGGCGGTGCCGGACGGCTGGTCGAGATGCTTGCGCACCTGGAGGCCTCGGGCGATCTGAAACGCATTGCCGACACGCTGCCGCGCCTCGTCGAGCGCATGGAAATGCTCGATGCACTGCTGCACGCGTTCCAGGCGTCATGCGCGACGACCACCAGGCAGCCCAAGTCCGCAGGCGGTTTCGGCGGGCTGTGGGGCCTGATGCGCGATCCCGAGAATCAGGACGCGCTGCGCTTCCTGATCAACGTCGGCAAGGCGATGTGCGCCGCCGGCGCAAAGCCGCGCGCGTAGCCGGAACCGGCCGCCAGCGCCAGTAGAGGCGCATCAGCAGCGGAAACAGAAACGCGCTCGCGAGGCCGTTCAGGCCATCGCGAGGCCCCGCGAACGCGCCCATGGTCTCCGAGACCTGGAAGGCGCGCAGCAGTGTGAAAGCGCCGAGCATCGAGGAGAATCTTACGTTAGGCTCGGCGCATGAGCACCCAGCGTGCCCAGCGCCTGCTCGAGGCGCCGATCCCGTCCACCATCGCCCGCCTCGCCGCCCCCGGCGTGCTGCTGGCCCTCTTCCAGACCGCCGTATCGATCGCCGACACGCACTACGTAGGGCGCCTCGGCACCGACGCGCTCGCCGGTCTCGCGCTCGTGTTCCCGCTGGTGATGCTGCTGCAGATGACCTCCGCCGGCGCCATGGGCGGCGGCGTGTCCTCGGCGCTCGCGCGCGCGCTCGGCGCGCGCAACGAGGCCGCCGCGCGCCGCCTCGTCGCCCACGGCCTCGCGATCGCGCTGGGCGCGGGCCTCGCGTTCACGCTGATCCTGCTCGCGCTCGGCGAAGTGCTCTACGCGCTCCTCGGCGGCAAGGGCGAGGCGCTGGCACAGGCGCTCGCCTACTCGCACGTGCTGTTCGCCGGCGCGGTGTTCGTCTGGCTGGCGAATACCCTGGCGAGCGTGCTGCGCGGCAGCGGCAACACGCTCGCGCCGGCGCTGGCGCTCGCCGCCGCGGCGCTGGTGCAGATCCCGCTCTCGGGCGCGCTGACGCTCGGCTGGGGCCCCTTCCCGCGCCTCGGCATCGCGGGCGCGGCGTTCGCCTATGTCACCGCGTTCCTGGTCTCCAGCCTCGCGATGGGCGCCGCCGTGTGGCGCAGCGCGCTGCGGCCCCGCGGAGCCGACTGGCGATTCGAAGCGCGGCACTTCCGCGAGATCCTGCGCGTCGGCGCTCTTTCCTCGCTCTCGGCGCTGCAGACAGTGCTCACCGCCGTGATCCTGACTGGCTTCGTCGGCACCTTCGGCACCGCGGCGCTCGCCGGCTACGGCGTCGGGGTGCGCCTCGAGCTGCTGCAGGTGCCGCTGGTGTTCGCCATCGGCCAGGCGCTCGTGGTGCTGGTCGGCACCCATATCGGCGCCGGCCATGCCGCGCGCGCGAGGCACTTCGCCTGGACGGGAACAGCGATCGCGGCGGGCATCTCGCTCGCCATCGGCGTGTTCGTCGCCGTCTACCCCGCCGCCTGGATCCGCATCTTCAGCGACGACCCGGCGGTGCTGCAGACGGGCTCGCTTTACCTGCGCATCGTCGCGCCGTTCTACGCGCTCTTCGGCGCGGGAATGGCGCTTTACTTCGCCTCGCAGGGCGCGGGCAGGATGCTGCTGCCGGTGCTGGCGGGAACGGCGCGCCTCGTGCTGGTGGTGGCGGGAGGCGCGATGGTGGTCGCGCTTGCCGGACCGCTCGCCGCGGTGTTCGCGGTGATCGCCTGCGGCATCGTATTGTTCGGCACGCTGATCATCAGCCGCTGTGTACCGCGCGAGATGGGGCGCCTAGGCGCGGAAGAACTCGATCAGCGCGTCCAGCGTCGCGTCGGGCGCCTCGGCCATCAGCGAGTGGCCGGAGAGCGCGAGCTGCACCACCTTTGCGCCCCGGCAGCAGTTGCGCCAGGGCCTCGCCGGCCTTCGCCAGCGGTCATCTGGTCGCGCCGGCCGAGGATGAACAGCGCCGGGCACTTCACCTTCGCGGCGGCGGCCTCGCCGCCGCGTAGTTGTTGCAGGCCTTCAGGTCGTTGTAGAGCACGCCCGGCGCCAGGCGCGCGAGGCGCGCCAGCGTGTCGCCGTACATCCACATGCCCGGATTCGGGATTGCCGCCGAGCGGCACCTGCGGCGCGTGGCCCCAGATGGTCTCCATGTCGTAGGCCGCATGGTCGTTCGCTCTTCGCCGCATCGAGGAACGCTTCGCCGACCTTCATCGGATAGGCGGTGCCGAGCAGCGCGATGCGCTCCACGCGCGCCGGGCTGGCGCGCGGCGCATTCGAGGGCGACCAGCGAGCCCATCGAGTGGCCGACCACGGCGGCCTTCTCGATCTTGCAGCGCATCCAGCACGCGGAAGACCCAGTCGGCCATGCTCGCCGATCGACGGCGAGCGGCGGACCCGCCGAGCGGCCATGGCCCGGCAGGTCCGAGCGCGAGCACGTTCCAGCCGTGGTAGCCGAAGTAGCGGCTCTGCAGTCCGAACCAGGAATGGTCGAGGCCGGCGCCGTGCACGAACACGATGGTGGGCTTCGCCGCATCGATCTCGTGCGCTGCGGTGTAGGCGAATGCCTGCCTGCCGTCTACAGTGAAGTTCACTTCTGCGCCGCCTGCAGCGCGCGCCCGAGGTCCTCGATCAGGTCCTCGGCGTCCTCCAGGCCGATCGACAGGCGCACGGTGCCCGCGCCGATGCCGGCCTTCTTCGAGGTCCTCGTCGCGTCATGCGGTAGTGCGTGGTGCTGGCCGGATGGATCACCAGCGACTTGGCGTCGCCGACGTTGGCGAGGTGCGAGAAGACGCGCAGCGACTCGATGAACGCGCTTGCCCGCCTCGCGCCCGCCCTTGATGTCGAAGGTGAACACCGCGCCGCAGCCTTTCGGCAGCAGCTTCTTGCGCGAGGGCGTGGTCCGGATGGCCCGGCAGCTCCGGGTAGACGACTTTCTCCACCGCCGGGTGCGTGGCGAGGAACTGCACCACCTTGCGCGTGTTCTCGACGTGGCGCGGCATCCTCAGGTGCAGCGTCTCGATGCCCTGCAGGATCTGGAACGCGGTCATCGGCGCCATGCAGGCGCCGAAGTCGCGCAGGCCCTCGCGCCGCGCGCGCAGCAGGAACGCGCGCGTGCCCGACTCCTCCTCGAAATCCATGTTGTGGAAGCCCGCATAGGGCGCGGTGAGCGTCTGCGAACTTGCCCGAGCTCTCCCAGTCGAAGCGGCCCGAGTCGACCAGCACGCCGCCGATCGCGACGCCGTGGCCGCCGAGGAACTTGGTCGCCGAGTGGTAGAGCAGGTCGGCGCCGAGCTCGAACGGCTTCATCAGGAACGGCGTGGTGAAGGTCGCGTCCACCAGCAGCGGCAGCCTTCGCCTCGTGCGCCATCGCGGCGACCGCCGGGATGTCGAGCACGTCGAGGCCCGGGTTGCCGAGCGTCTCGCCGAACAGCAGCCGCGTGTTCGGCCGGATCGGCTTTCTGCGCAGTTCTCCGGCGTGCCGCGGCGCGACGAAGGTGGTCTCGATGCCGAAGCGCTTCAGCGTGTAGCCGAGCAGGTTGTGCGAGCCGCCGTAGAGCGAGTTCGAGGCGACGATGTGGCTGCCCGCGTCCATCAGCGTGGCCACCGCGAGGTGCAGCGCCGCCTGGCCGGAGGCGGTGGCGATGGCGCCGACGCCGCCTTCCAGCGCCGCGATGCGCTCCTCCAGCACCGCCACCGTCGGGTTGGAGATGCGCGAGTAGACGTGCCCCGCGCGCTCCATGTTGAAGAGCGACGCGGCGTGCTCGGTGTCGCGGAAGACGTACGAGGTGGTCTGGTAGATCGGCACCGCGCGGCTGCCGGTCGCCGGGTCGGGCGACTGGCCGGCGTGCAGCGCGAGGGTGTCGAAGCCGGGGTACTTCGGGCCCGCCATGTGCTCCGCAAACAGTCTCGAAGGCACGCTGTGGACTCGCCTCGCCTAGTGCAGGTTCTTGCGGCTCGGCCGCGTGCTGTATCTCGAAGGCGCGCTCGGGCTTCTTCTGCTCGGTGCCGGCAGCCGCCTTTTCCTTCCAGTCGCGGTCGAACAGCTCGTTCACCAGCGCCGCCACTTCGGCGGTCTTGTCCTTGTCGAACTGGCGCTCGAGCAGCGCGGTGACGTCCTCGATCATGCAGCGGCGCTGCGCCTCGTGGATCGCCTGCGCGGTCGGCCCGACGAACAGCAGCTTCGACTCCTGCTCGCCGTTCTCGTGGTACAGCGTGAGGTCGACCTCGACCGCCTCGTAGCAGTAGGGCCCGAGGTTCTCGAGCGCGGTCTCGAGCGCGGCGTGGAAGCTGCGGCCGATCTCGCCGGTCCAGCACACGAGCAGCAGCAGCTCCTTCTCGTCGAAGCGGATGCCCGGCTCGTCGGCCTCCAGGCTCTTCACGTCGGCGAGGCCGTCGGCGTCGAGGTACTCGAGCCAGGGCGCGAACGCCTGCTCGATCTGCTTGCGGGAGACGCCTTCGAGAATGGGGATGTCGGCGTGGACGTGGACTTCGAGCCGCATGGCGAAACCTCACAGAATGGGCAAGCAGTTTATCACGCTGCCGGGTCAACTTTCCGCCCGATAAAGCGTTCAATACGGCATGGGCGCGCTGAATATCCTCTACGACAGCGACAACTACTGCGTGGCCGAGTTCGCCGGCAGCACCGGCATCGAGCTGGTGGACAAGCACGCGCGGCGCAGCGGCTTTCTCGAAGGCCCGGTGGCGGCGCGCCTGCGCCTGGGCATGGCGCGACTGCGCCGCGGGCGACCCGGGCGAAGAGGAAGTGGACGAGTTCCTCTGCCACTACGAGTCGCTGCTCACCAACGCCATCCACCTGCACTGAGCCGCTAGAATCCGGTCGATGCTGCGGCCGGACTACGCGGGCGGCGGATTCGCCAACCTGATCGCCTCGATCGTCGAGGCCTGCGGCGGCGCGCCGCGCCATCGCGCCGCTCGCCGCGCTGCCCCCTGCGCGAACTGAAGGCGGCGCAGCAACGTCCTGCTGCTGATCGTCGACGGCCTCGGCGACAACTACCTGCGCCGCGAGGGCGCCGGCGGCGCGCTGCTCGCGCGCCGGCGCGGCGCGATCACCTCGGTGTTTCCGTCCACCACCGCGAGCGCCATCACCACCTCCTACACCGGCTGGACGCCGCTCGAGCACGGGCTCACCGGCTGGTGCACGCTATTCGGCGAGGCGGGCTGCGTCGGCTCGCCGCTGCCGTTCCAGCGCCGCGGCGAAAAGGCGGCCGCTCGGCGTGGCGCCCCGCGCACGGTGTATCGCGCCGGCCCGCTGTTCGACGGCCTCGCGCGGCGCTCGATCGTCGTCACCTACCGGCCGATCATCGACTCGACCTACAACCTGCACCACTGCGGCGGCGCCGAGCGGCGCGCCTACGACAAGCTCGAGGGCCTGGTCGCGCAGACCGTGGCCGCGGTGAAATCGGGGCCGGACCCCAAGTTCGTCTACGCCTACTGGCCGGAGTTCGACACGCTGTCGCACCGCTACGGCAACGCGAGCACCGAGGCGCGCGCGCATTTCCAGGCGGTCGACGCCGCTTTCGGCGAGCTGATGGCGCGGCTCTCCGGCACCGACACGCTGGTGGTCGCCACCGCCGACCACGGCTTCATGGACAGCGCGCGGCGCGGACGCGCTCGAGCTCGCCGACGCGCCCGGCCTCGCAGGCCTGCTGCGCTTTCCTCTGTGCGGCGAGCGCCGGGTCGCCTTCTGCCACGTGCAGGAGGGCCGCAGACGCGAGTTCATGCAGCGCGCCGAGGACTGGCTCGGCGAGCCGCGCCGACGTGCGCCCGAGCCGGGAGCTGGCGCGACGAAGGCTGGTTCGGCCCGCGGCGACGCCGCACCCGCGCTTCGCCGAGCGCATCGGCGACGTGGCGCTGGTGATGCACGGCCGCTACACCGTCAAGGACTGGACGCCGGGCGAGCCGCGCCACCGGCACGTCGGCAACCATGGCGGCACGAGCGAGGACGAGATGCTGATTCCACTGATCGTGGGGAGCGCATGAAAGCGAACGTCAACGGCATCGAGATCAACTACGAGATTCACGGCAAGGAAGGCGCGCCCTGGCTGGTGCTCAGCCACTCGCTCGCCTGCAGCGTGCGCATGTGGGACCCGCAGATCGCGGCGTTCAAGGACAGCTACCGCATCCTCGCCTACGACACGCGCGGCCACGGCGCGCAGCGAGGCGCCGAAGGGCGCCTACACGCTGGAGATGCTCGCCGACGACCTGAAGGCGCTGCTCGATCACGTCGGCGCGAAAAACCCGCATTACTGCGGCCTCTCCATGGGCGGCATGATCGGCCAGACCTTCGCGCTGCAAGTACCCGGGCGTGTTCAGGACGCTGATGCTCGCCGACACCACGCAGCCGCTATCCCGCGCGAGGCCTGGCCGCTGTGGCAGGAGCGCATCAAGATCGCCGAGGACAAGGGCATGGCGCCGCTCGTGCGAGCCCACGCTGGAGCGCTGGTTCACCGAGCCGTTCCGCAAGTCGAGCCCGGCGCCCGTCGCCGCGATCGGCAAGCTGATCGCGTCGACGCCGGTCGCGGGCTACGTCGGCTGCTGCCACGCGATCCCGAAGATCAACATCACCGCGCGCCTGAAGGAGATCAAGGCGCCGATCCTCGTGCTGTGCGGCGACAAGGATCCGGGCACGCCGCCCGCGATGGCGGAGGAGATCCACCGCAACGCGCCGGGCTCGAAGCTCGTCATGATTCCGGACGCGGCGCACCTCGCGAACCTCGAGCAGCCCGCCGCGTTCACCAAGGCGATGCAGGACTTTCTCGCCGCGCACTGATGCGCAAGCTGTAGGAGGACTCATGGCCAAGGTGGCGGGCGGATGTTATTGCAGCGCAGTGCGCTATGAGGCGAACGGCGAATGCTCGAACACCATGGTCTGCCACTGCCAGACCTGTCGGCGGGTCGCGGCGGCACCGGTCGTGGCCTGGGTGACGTTTCCGGGGAGCGGCTTCCGGTTCACCAAGGGAGGGCCGAAGGAGCTCAAGTCTTGCTGGGTGAAGTTCGGCGACGGCTTGCCAACCTTCCAGGAGTCAAGGCCTCGGCCATGAAAGCCACCGCGCATCCCCAAGTCGAGACTGGCCGCGTCATCGTTACCGAATGGCGCTTCGCGCCCGGCGCCGAGACCGGCCACCACGTCCACGCCTACGACTACGTGATCGTGCCGCTCACCACCGGCAAGCTCCGGCTGGAGGAGCCCGAAGGCGTGCGCGAAGTCGAGCTCCAGGCGGGCGTATCCTACGCGCGACCCAAGGGCGTCGCGCACAACGTGATCAACGCGAACGCCTGCGAGTTTCGCTTCCTCGAGATTGAGTTAAAGTGATGGTTCCCTGAGACACTGCAATTGCGACGGAGATGACCATGTCGATTGGCCGTAGCGTGCTGCTCGTACTGCTTGCCCTTGCAGCGCTTCTATCTGGCGGCTGCACCACCGTTCCGCAACGCGAACCCATCGAGGTGATCATGGTGGGCGTTGAGCCGCTGCAAGGTCAGGGATTGGAGTTGCGAATGCTGGTCAAGCTGCGAATCCAGAATCCCAATGACTTGCCGCTGGATTTCAACGGTGTCTCAGTCCAGATGGATGTGCAAGGCAAGCGCTTCGCCACCGGCGTCAGCAACACTGCCGGCAGCGTACCGCGCTTTGGTGAGACGATTGTTGAGGTGCCAGTGAGCATTTCGGTGTGGCGCATCGCGCGCCAGGCCATTGACGTCATCACCAGCGAATACCGCGGGAAGCTCGCGTACAGGCTGACTGGACTGGTCGCCGGACCAGAGTTCCATAGCGTGCGCTTCAGATCGAACGGCGAGTTTACGTTGCCTGCGGAACTCTTCGAGCGTGGCAAGAACTGAAAGCCACCGTCTAAGCCTTGTAGCGGCATTGCCGCCGTACAAGGGTTTGACGGACAGCTAGGCCCCGATCCCCTTGATCCCCCGCTCGAGGATCTCCCTGCGACTGCTCGAGCGCCGCGGCGCGCCACTGCGGGTCGCTAGGATAGAACGCCTCGCAGAACTCCGCGTGCACCTTGCGCGCGAGCGCCGGGTTCTTCGCCCCGTGGTAGCGCAGCCAGCGCCCGCCCATGTTCGCGCGCTGCACCTCCTCGCGCTTGAGCGTGCCGAACTCCACCACGATCGAGGTGACCTCGCGCCTTGGGCAGCGCCGCGGCGAAGGCGTCGATCAGCACGCCCTGGTAGTCGGCCAGCGCCTTGTGCGTGACGCCGGCGAGGTTCACCGCGCGCTCGCCCCACCAGGCCCGCGCGCGCTCGCGCGCCGGCGGAGCCCTCCTTATGGAAGCACAGGTAGATGTGCTCCATCCACGGCCCGATGCCGGTGTGGAAGTCGATGATCGCGGCGTGCTTCGCGTGCGCCACATGCTTCGCCACCGCCTCGCGGAACGCGTAGTTCGCCCACTGCTCGCGCTGCCCGCCGAAGTAGATGCCGTCGGCGTGCGAATACTGCCCGCCGTTGAACGCGGTGGAGAACGCCTTCTCGCCCACCTGCTGCCGGTACGCATCCAGCCCGCGGAAGATCCCCGCGATGCTCGCGTCGTTCCACTCCGCGGGCGTGACGATCGGGTGCACTTCCTCGTAGCCCGGGTTCGGCGGATAGGGCTTCGCGTGGTCGAGGAAATTGCGGTTCAGGTCCACGTTCTCCTCGGTGCCGCGCGCCTTGTGCGCGAAGCCCCAGGGATTGTGCGCGTGGAAGAACACCATCGCCGTGCGCCTGGGCAGGCGCTGCGCGCCGCCGCCGAGGCAGCCACGCCGTCTGCGCCGCCGAGCCCGGAGTAGCCCTCGATGCCGTGCGTGCCGCTGCCCGCCACCAGCACGCGCTCGGCGTCCTCCGGGCCCGCCACTGCCACGTCGAGGCACAGCGCCTCGCCGGCGGGCCCCTTCTGCGACGGATGGCGGTATTCGTAGACTGTCGCACCCGCGCCGCGCGCCGCGTCGACGAACTTCGCGCGCGCCTCGGCGTAGGTGCCGGAGAACACGGCAGGCTCAGGCATCGATGCCCTTCCAGCGGGCGAGCTTCGCGGAATGGATGCCGAAGAGGTCGAGCACGCGCGCGCACCGTGTGCGCGACGAGGTCCTCGATGCGTCTTCGGCCTGGCGTAGAAGGCCGGCACCGGCGGGAACACGACGCCGCCCATCTCGGTGACCTGCACCATGTTCCTCAGGTGCGCGAGGTTGAGCGGCGCCTCGCGCGGCAGCAGCACCAGGCGCCGGCGCTCCTTCAGCACCACGTCGGCGGCGCGCGACACGAGGTCGTCGGCGTGCGCGTGCGCCACCGCGGCGAGCGTCTTCATCGAGCAGGGCGCGATCACCATGCCCTCGGTGAGGAACGACCCGCTCGCGATCGCCGCGCCGATGTCCTTCGGGTGGTAGGCGATGGCGGCGAGGCGCTCGATGTCCTTGCGCTTCAGCCCGAGCTCCTGGTGCGCGTTGAGCACGCCCGCGTCGGTGAGCACGAGGTGCGTCTCCCAGCCCTTCAGCGCGCGCAGCTCCTTGCAGCAGGCCGATGCCGTAGGCCGAGCCGGTGGCGCCGGTGATGCCGACGATGAGGCGTTTCCCCATGCGCCAAGCTTAGCCCATTACAATCCGCCAGTGCATCCGCGGCTGCTGCTGGTGGTGTTCTGCCCCTTCGCCGCGGGCTACTTCCTCTCCTTCTTCTTCCGCAACGTCAACGCGGTCATCTCGCAAGGACCTGGCGCGCGACTTCGCGCTCTCGCCCGCCGACCTCGGGCTTCCTCACCTCGACGTACCTGCTCGCCTTCGCCGCGTTCCAGCTGCCGCTCGGCGTGCTGCTCGACCGCTACGGCCCGCGGCGCGTGGTGGCGACGCTGATGTGCGTCGCCGCCGCGGGCGCGCTGATCTTCGGCCTGGCGCAGGACTTCGTCACGCTCTCCCTCGGGCGCGCGCTGATCGGGCTGGGCGTGTCGGCCGGCCTGATGGGCGCGATCAAGGCGTTCTCGCTGTGGTTCCCGCTCTCGCGCATGGCGACGCTGAACGGCCTGTACCTCGGCATCGGCGGGCTCGGCGGCCTGTCGGCCACCGCGCCGGTGGAGGTGCTGCTCGGGCCCTTCGGCTGGCGCGTGCTGTTCTACGGGCTGGCGCTCGCCTCGGTCGCGCGCCGCCGCGCTGATCTTCTTCCTCGTGCCGGAGAAGCCGCTGCCCGGGACACGGGCAGACGCTGCGCGCGCAGATCGCCGGCTTCCGGCAGGTCTTCGCCTCGCTGCCGTTCTGGCGCATCGCGCATGCCGCTCGTCGTCTGCCATGCCGGCTACCAGGCGCTGCAGGGACTGTGGCTCGCGCCCTGGCTGTACGACGTCGCCGGGCGGAGCGCGCGCGGCGGTGGCCAACCTCCTGCTCGCCACCGCGGTCGCCTATACCATCGGCTCGGTGTTCTTCGGCGTCTCGAGCGACCGCCTGGCGCGCGCCGGCGATTTCCCGCATGACGCGTGTACAAGCTGGGCCTCGCGTTGTCGCTCGCCATGTTCGCGCTGCTCGCGGCCGGGCGTGCAGACAGGGCTCGCCGCGATCCTCGCCGTGTACGGCTTCGCCGCCATCTCGGCGTCGCTCGCCTACGCGCTGTTCACGCCGCTGTTCCCGCCGGACATGACCGGGCGCGTCAACACCGCCTCGAACGTGCTGATGTTCGGCTGCTCGTTCGCCTTCCAATGGGGCATCGGCGCGGTGCTGCGCCTCTATCCGGTGACCGAGGGCCGCTACGCGCCGGAGGGCTATGCCGCGGCCTTCGTCATTCTCGGCGTGCTGCAGCTCGCGGCGCTCGCGTGGCTTGCGCCGATGCGGGAGAAGCTGAACAGCCGCAGCCCAAGGCGCCGCGCCGGCGCGAAGTCCTCGAGCACCGAGGCGTGGATGGACGCGAGGTTGCCGCCATGCGGTCGGCGCTCGCCCGCTTTGCCGCCGGAACACGCTGCAGGCGCCGAAATAGACCAGATTGTCATAGCTCTCGCCCCAGCCCGCGAAGGCGCGGCACAACACGCTGGCCCTCGCGCGGCCGCGTGTAGGCGGCGAGCTGGGAAAGCGTCCCAACGTGGCGGTGGGCGATGGCGAGCGGCGGATCGAGCTGGCGCGCGAGCCCCTCGAAGAACGGCAGCACCGACGGCGCGCGGAAGGCGCGCTGCCTGGTGGTCGCCCCAGTAGGTCTCGAGGCAGACGAGCTTCCGGCGGAGCGGCCTTGCGCTTGGCGCGTCGCATGCGCGGTTATCATAGCCGCGACGGAGGAATCCCATGTTCGAAACGACGATCGCCGGCAGCCTGCCCAAGCCCTTCTGGCTCGCCGAGACCAACAAGCTGTGGCCCGCGTGGAAGGCACAGGGCGCGGACCTCGCGAAGGCCAAGCGCGACGCGACGCTGCTGTGGCTGAAGGAGCAGGAGGACGCGGGCCTCGACATCGTCACCGACGGCGAGCAGTCGCGCCAGCACTTCGTGCACGGCTTCCTCGAGTCCGTCGAGGGCATCGACTTCGAGCACAAGGTGAAGATGGGCATCCGCAACAACCGCTACGACGCGATGGTGCCGGTGGTGGTCGGGCCGCTGCGGCTCAAGGGCCGCGTGCACCAGGCGGAGGCGCAAGCTCGCGCGCGCGCACACGAAGAAGAAGCTCAAGATCACCATGCCCGGGCCGATGACCATCGTCGACACCATCGCCGACCGGCACTACGGCGACAAGGTGAAGCTGGCGATGGCGTTCGCCGAGCTGCTCAACCAGGAGGCGCGCGCGCTGGAGAAGGACGGCGTCGACGTGATCCAGTTCGACGAGCCGGCGTTCAACGTCTACATGGACGACGTGAAGAAATGGGGCATCAAGGCGCTCGAGCGCGCGGCGAAGGGCCTGAAGCTGCACGACCTGCGTGCACATCTGCTACGGCTACGGCATCAAGGCCAACCTCGACTGGAAGCAGACGCTCGGCGGCGAGTGGCGCCAGTACGAGGAGATCTTCCCGGCGCTCGCGAAGAGCAAGATCAAGCAGGTGTCGCTCGAGTGCATCCACTCGCACGTGCCGCCCGAGCTGATGAAGCTGCTGAAGGGCAAGGACGTGCTGGTCGGCGTGATCGACGTCGCCTCCGACAAGGTGGAGACGCCGCAGGAGGTCGCGGCGACGATCCGCCAGGCGCTCAAGTACGTGCCGACGAACCGCCTCTTCCCCTGCACCAACTGCGGCATGGCGCCGATGGCGCGCGAGATCGCCATCGCCAAGCTGAAGGCGCTCGCCGCCGGCGCCGCGCTGGCAAGGAAGAAAAAATAGGGTCTGTCCCTATTTTCTAGTCGGCGTAGCCGGGATTCTCGCGGTCGAGGATGCGCATCATCGCCTCGAAGAACAGGCGCTCGCGCTCGGCGCGCGAGTGGCGGTCGTTCTCCGGCGGCGCCTGCACCTGCGCCACGATCGCATCCGACAGCACTTCGAGCGGCTTGCCGGTGCCCATCGCCAGCACCTGCGCGCGGCACACGCGCTCCAGCTTGTAGAGGCGCCGGTAGGCCTGCGCCACGGTGTCGCCGGTGACCAGCACGCCGTGGTTCTTCATGAAGAGCACGTGCTTCTCGCCGATCACGCGCGCGAGGCGCTCGCCCTCCTCGACGAAGTCGGCGGTGCCGGCGTAGGTGTCGTCGTAGGCGACGTGGCCGTGGAAGAACGCCGCGGTCTGGCTCGCCGGCAGCAGGCGGTTGTCCTTCAGCATGTTGAGCGCCACCGCCCAGGTCTGGTGCGTGTGCAGCACCACGCGCGCGCCGCGTGATGCGGTGGATCGGCGCGTGGATGCACTGCGCCGAGAGCTCGACCACGCCCTCGCCTTCGAGCGTCCTGCCGGACTCGTCGAACACGATCATGTCGCTCGCGCGCGCCTCGGACCAGTGCAGGCCGAAGGGCAGGATCAGGTAGCGGTCGTCGCGCGCCGGGAACGGTGACGGTGAAGTGGTTGTCGATGCCCTCCTCCAGCTCGTGCAGCACGGCGAGGCGGTGCGCGGCGGCGAGGTGGATCTTCGCCTCGCGCACGGGATCGACGGCGCGGGTTGCGGACAGCGGATGGACGGACATGGCGACTCCCTCAGGATGAAGGCTTCGACTGCAGTATAGCGAGGCGTTCGCGGCGGAAGTGGATCACCGCCAGGACCAGCGCTGCGGCCTGCAGCAGCGGCGCAGAAATAGAACGGCGCGCCGATGCGCCAGTCGCCCTGCGGCAGGTGCGACACCATCGCCAGCAGCGGCGCGCCGAGCACCGGGGCGACCACCGCCATCAGGCTGTTCAGGCCGCCCACCGCGCCCAGCGCCTGGCCCTGGCTGCGCGCGTCCGCGGCGCCGGAGATGATGCTCTGGATGGAGGCGGCCACCGTGGCGCCGAGCAGGTTCACGAAGATGACCGCGAACATCATCCAGCCCTGCGCTGGCGGCGCCCCACAGCAGCGTAGGCGAGCGTCGAGGACACCAGCCCGAGCACGGCCAGCCGCCGCGGGCTGAACCAGCCGCAGCAGGCGCCCGAGCAGCAGCCCCTGCACGATCGACCGACACGATGCCGACCGCGGCGAGCGACCAGCCGTTCTCCAGCGGCCCCCAGCCGAACTTGAAGGTCGTGTACAGCACCCAGCTGGTGTAGAGCACGAACTGCGCGAGCCCGCTGCAGGCGACCACGGCGACCAGCGGCCCCGCGCCCTTCAGCTGCGCCAGGCCGCGCAGCGAGCTGACCGGATTGGCCGCTTTCCAGTCGAAGGCGCGCCGGCGTTCCGCCGGCAGCGATTCGGGCAGCACGAAATAGCCGTAGAGCAGGTTGAGCAGCGCGAGGCTGCCGGCGACGAAGAACGGCAGGCGCAGGTCGATCGCGCCCAGCAGCCCGCCCATCACCGGCCCGAGGATGAAGCCCAGGCCGAACATCGCGCCCAGCATGCCGAAGCGCTTCGCCCGCTCTTCGGGCGGCGTGATGTCGGCGACGTAGGCGTTGGCGACCGACATGTTGGCCTGCATCGCGCCGCTCACCAGCCGCACCGCGATCAGCATCCACATGGCGGTGGCCAGCGCGGTGGCGAGGAAGCTGAGCGCCAGGCCGCAGAAGCCGAGCAGCAGCACCGGCCGGCGGCCATGGGCATCGGACAGCGCGCCCAGGATCGGCGAGGCGAAGAAGTTCGCCAGGCCGAAGGCGAAGGTCACCACGCCGTACCAGAACGCCTGGTCCGCCTGCGAACCGGTGAAACTCGCCCACCAGCGCCGGCAGCACGGGAATGATCAGGCCGATCGACATCATGTCGATCAGCGTCGTCAGCATGATGAACGGCATCGCCGCCGCGCGGTCGCGGCGCGCCAGGGGCATCAGGCGGGCGACAGGATGTGGATCACGCGGCTGGCGATGAACTCCTTGACCTTCGCGCCGTAGGCCTCCATGTGCGGCGCGACCGCGTGCGCCTTCAGCGCGTCCATGCTCTCCCACTTCTCGATCACCAGGAAGGTATCGGGACCCACACTTCGTCTGGAACGGCAAGCGCGTTGATCGGCATCCACGGCCGGCGCCGTACTCGATGCAGCCCTTCTCCGCCTTGACCGCGGGCACGTTCGCGCGGAAGCGCCTGCAGGATCGGCTCGCGCTGGCCCGGCTTGGCGGTGACGACGGCGATGACATGGATCATATCGGCTTGTCCTTTCAGTCGACTTTCGCGAGTTTCTGCAGCGAGCGCATGCGCCACGGTATCGCGCGGTCCGGAAACAGCCGCGGGAATTCGGTGTAGCTCACCTCACCGACGTAGATGTCGCCGCGCGAATCCACCGCCAGGCCGTGCGGGGCGACGAACTTGCCCGTCTCCAGGCCCGGGCCCGCCTCGCCGCCCAGGCGCGCGATGAGCCCGCCCTTGCCGTCGACGATGGACAAGCGCGGGCCGATGTTGGGATGGTTGCGATTGACGTTCATCCCCGGCCCGAGCTCACCGATGATGAACTGCGGCTTCTCCCCGCGGCAGCAGTACAGGCCGCAGGGCCGGTGCATGTTCACCCATTGCGTCTCGTACCTGCCGTTGCCGTCGAACACCTGCACGCGGTGGTTCTCGCGGTCGGCGACGTATACCCAGCCCTCGGCGTCGGTGACGATGTTGTGCACGATGTTGAACTGCCCGGCGTCGGTGCCCGGCTCGCCCCAGGACTTGAGGAGCTTGCCGTCCGGGGAGTACTTGTGCACTTTCGCGTTGCCGTAGCCGTCGGCGACGTAGATCTCGCCCTTGGGCGACAGCGCCGTGTGCGTGCAGCGGTGGAAGGGCTCGCCGCTCATGTAGGGGGCGGGCTTTCCCGGGTACGCCGAGCTCCAGCAGCACCTTGCCCTCGGTGGTGCACTTGCGCACCACGTGGCCGCCGTCATCGGTCAGGTAAAGGATGTCGTTGGCGTCGATGTGCAGGCCGTGCGCGCGCGGATACTGGCCTTCGCCCCACGCGCTGAGGAACCTGCCGTCGCGGTCGAACACCATCATCGGGTGCTCGCCGCGGTTGAACACGTAGACGCGGTCCTTGCTGTCGCAGGCGACCGCCGCCACGTCCTTGAATTCCCAGCCGTCGGGCAGCTTGGCCCAGTTCTCCACCACGTCGTAGCGGTGCTCGCCGCTGCCCAGGACTATTGTCATCTTTTCACCAGGCGATTGCGAACGCGGGAAAGCATTCGGACTTCGACGCCGCGCGGGTCGCAGCCGGCCTCGATGAGGCCGGTGTCCTCGTCGAAGGCCGCGCAGGAAACGAACCCCTCGCTCCAGTCGGGCGCCACGTCCAGATCGTGGCCGCGCCGGCGCAGCTCGTCCAGCACCTTGGCGCCGAAGCGCGGTTCGATGCGCACGCGGTTGGGCTCGCTCGCGTGCGGCGCGAAGAATCCCGGCGTGTGCTCGGAGGACAGGCGCGGCGCCTCGATCGCCTCCGGGATGCGACATGCCGAAGGCCGCGCGGCACAGGTAGAACTGCAGCAGCCATTGCCCCTGGTTGTCGCCGCCCATGGTGCCGAAGGCCATCCAGGGCTTGCCGTTCCTGAACGCCATCGAGGGCGTGAGCGTGGTGCGCGGGCGCTTGCCCGGCGCCACCACGTTCGGGATGGTGCGCCGGCCCGAGGTAGAAGGTCATCATGCGCACCGAGAGCGGAAAGCCGAGCGGCGCGATCACCTCGGCCGACGAAATCCACGCGCCGCTCGGCGTGAAGGAGGCCATGTTGCCCTTCGCGTCCACGGCGTCGACGTGCACGGTGCCCGGCGCCCCAGTCCTTGGGCGTGAGCTTCTCGTCCTCGGGCAGCAGCGCGGCGCCCTGCCACGCGTCGCCGGGACGCAGCTCGAGGCTCGCCCGCTTCATGTCGATCAGCGCTGCGCGCATCTTCGTGTACTCCGCCGAGAGCAGCGTCTCAGCCGGCACCTTCGCGAATGCCGGGTCGCCGTAGTACTGCTCGCGGTCGGCGTAGGCGAGCTTCATCGCCTCGACCAGCAGGTGGCAGTAGTCCGGCGTGCCGAAGCCGATCGCCTTCAGGTCGAACTGCCACATCAGCGCGAGCGTCTGCAGCTCGGCCGGGCCCTGCGACCAGAACCCGGTCTTGAACAGTTCGGTGTCGCCCAGGCGCAGCGACACCGGCGCCTCGATGCTCGTCTCGAAGGCCGCGAGGTCCTCGCGCGCGAGCAGGCCGTCCTGCGCCTTCGAGTACTTCGCGATCTCGGCGGCGACGTCGCCCTTGTAGAACGCCTCGAGCGGATCCTTCGCCGCGGCAAGGTAGTCGAAGGTGCGCGCGAGCGCCGGATTGCGGAACAGCGCGCCGACCTCCGGCGCCGTCCGCCGGCAGGTAGAGCTGCGCACTGCCCGGCCACTCGGCCTCGAAGCGCTTCTGCATCGGCGCGATGCCGTACTTGTGCTGGTTGCGCAGGCCCTCCGACACCGGAAAGCCGTTCTTCGCCAGGTCGGATCGCCGGCGCGATCACATCGCGCAGCGGCATCGTGCCCCAGCGCTGCAGCGCCGTGACCAGCGCGCCGAATGCCGCGGGCACGCCCGCGGCGAGGATGCCGGAGTCGGGGATGTCGGCAAGGCCGCGCGCGCGGAACGCTTCCGGCGTCGCGCGCGCCGGCGCCGCCATGTTGCCGTTCACCGCGATGACGCGCGACTCGCCCGCGAGGCGCACGAGGATCGGGCATTCGCCGCCGATGGTGTGCATCTGCGGATTGACCAGGCCCTCGACAAGCTGGCCGCCACCGCCGCGTCGATCGCGTTGCCGCCCGCCTTGAGCACGTCGGCGCCGGCGTTCGGCCGACAGGTTGCTGTTCGACGGCCACCGCGCCGCGCGTGCCCATCAGGCGCGGATGGAAGGTCCTGCGCCTCGGTGGGAAGGATGCGGTAGGCGCGTCGGCTCATCGTCTTCAGGATGGGCTGCGCGAGGTCGGCGCGCGTGTAGGGAATGGAGAAAGCCGCGTCGGGCGGCATCGCCGGGATCGAGCGCTCCCAGGCCTCGTACTTCGCGCGCAGCTCGGCCAGCCGCTGCGGCTCGCGCTTGGCGAGGTTGGCGCGCTCGCGCGCATCGCGCGCGAGGTTGAACAGGAATTCGCCGTCCTCGCTGGCGAAGTACTTCCAGTCGCCCGAGCGCACCGCGCGCTGGTCGCGGTACTTCATGCGCCAGTAGAGATCGCGCTCGAATGCCGCGCGCGGGTCGTCGAGCACCTTGAGCAGGCTCACGCCGTCGAGCGGATAGTCCGGATGCGCCCTGGCGCCCGCCGCCTCGAGGAACGTCGCCACCCAGTCCATGGTGATGGCGTGCTGCGCCGTGACGCCGCCCGCCTTCACGCGCGCCGGCCAGCGCACGATGTAGGGCACGCGGATGCCGCCCTCGAGCAGGTCCATCTTCTTGCCGACCAGCGGCCAGGTGTCGGAGAAGCGCTCGCCGCCGTTGTCGCTGGTGAACACCACGAGGGTGTTCTCCGGGTCGGGCAGCGCGGCCAGCACCTTGCCGATGCCCTCGTCCATGTGGTGGATCATCTGCTGGTACGCCGCCACCGAGCCGCCGTCGGTGTGCCAGATCTTCTCGATGCGCTTCGCTTCGGCCTCGTCCGCGCGCGTTTCCCAGGGCCAGTGCGGCGCGTTGTAGTGCAGCGACAGCAGGAACGGCTCCTTGCGGCGCGCGCTGCACGTACTCCACCGCGCGCTGCCGAGATCAGGTCGGTCAGGTAGCCGGCCTGCGTGCGACCTCGGCTCTCGCCCTCCCACAGGTCGTGCACGCCCGCGGTGTCGCGGTGCGTGAAGTAGTCCATCCCGCCCGAGAGCGCGCCGAAGAATTCCTGGTAGCCGCTTTTCAGCGGATGGAAGTGCGGCGGATAGCCGAGGTGCCACTTGCCCACCAGCGCGGTGGCGTAGCCCGCCTCGCGCAGCAGCGACGGCAGCGTCGGGTGCGACGGCGGCAGCCCCAGACGTCGCGCTGCCGCGCGACGCGGCTGGAGATCGGCTCGTCCGCCCCGCCGCGCAGCCGGTGCTGCCAGCGGCCGGTCATCAGCGCGAAGCGCGTCGGCGAGCAGACCGAGGAGTTGGCGTAGCCGTCGGTGAAGCGCAGGCCCTCGCGCGCCATGCGGTCGAGCACCGGCGAGCAGTCCGAGCGCCCCCCATAGCAGCCGAGGTCGGCGTAGCCGAGGTCGTCGGCGAGGATGAAGACGAAGTTCGGCTGCACGGGCGGAGTTTATCCGCCCGCTGCCGCAAAGAAGCGGCCTAGCGCGGCTGTTTCGCCTCGTAGGCCGCGACCGCCTTCTTCAGGTCGGTGTACTCGTCGCAGGGGAAGAAGCACAGGCTGTCGAGCCGCGCGAGGTGCTCCTTCGCCTTGGCGAGGTTGCCCACCATCAGGTAGGCCTCGCCGATGTATTCATGCGCGCCCCGGTGCTTCGGGTTGATGCGCAGCGCCTCGTTGTATTCCTGGAACACGAGGTCCATGTTGGGATTCGTCCCCTTGCGCACCGCGTAGGCATAGAGGTTGTGGTAGTCGGCGTTGCCCGGGGTCTTGGCGGCTGCGTCGCGCACGATCGCGGCGGCGGCGGCCCAGTCCTTGCGCGAACTCGCCTCGCGCGAATTGCTGCAGCACGGGATCCGTGGACGCGGCAGGATCGTTGCCGCCGCCCGGGTCCCCGGCGGCCAGGACTGTCACGGGAATCGACAGCAGCGCTATGATTAACGGACGAAAATTCATTCTCATGCGTTCTCCTTTCATGATCAGGACCCTCCTTCTCCAAGCCGCACTGGCGCTAACACTCTACGCTGGCGCCGCATTCCCGGCACCGCCCGCCACGCGCGAGGAGGCGCTCGCCGCCCTGGAGAGCCCGGTAACGGAGCGGCGCGCCGAGGCCGTGGTGTGGGTCGCGAACCATGGCCGCATGGAGGATACGGACCTTCTGTTCAAACGGATTCACGACGAGAGCCCCTTCGTGCGTGGCTACGCCGAGCGCGGCCTGTGGCTGCTGTGGAGCCGGTCGGGCGACGGCGACATCGACCGCGCCATGGCCCGGGGGGTGGAACAGATGGAAGACGGGCAGCTCGCCGAGGCGATCGCCACCTTCTCCGACGTGATCCGGCGCCGGCCCGCCTTCGCCGAAGGCTGGAACAAGCGCGCCACGGCGTACTACCTCGCCGGCGAGTACCGCAAGTCGCTCGCCGACTGCGACGAGGTGCTCAAGCGCAATCCGCGGCATTTCGGCGCCCTCTCGGGCTACGGCCAGATCTACTTCAAGCTCGAGGAATTCGACAAGGCCATCGCCTGGTGGCGGCGCGCGCTCGAGGTGAACCCGAACATGCTCGGCGTGGAGATCAACATCAGGAACACCGAGCAGCTGCTGAAGGAAAAGCGCGCACGCAGCACCTAGGAGGCTCGCCATGAACGCGGAAGAACTTCGCGCCCTGCAGGCGCCCATCAAGGAGCGCTACCGCGCCGATGCCGCGGCCGCGATCGTCACGCTTCGCGCGGACGGCCGACTGGGCGAAAGCGTCACCTGCAGCGTCGAGACCGGCCGGGCGATGGTCAAGGCCGGCCTTCACCCCTCGGCCGGTGGCGACGGCCTCACGGCCTGCTCCGGCGACATGCTGCTGCAGGCGCTGGTCGCCTGCGCGGGAGTGACGCTGGGCGCGGTGGCCACCGCGCTGGGAATCGAGATCCGCAGCGGCGAGGTGCGCGCCGAAGGCGACCTCGACGCACGCGGCACGCTCGGCCTGGCCAAGGACGTGCCGGTGGGCTTTCGCGACGATCCGGCTGCAGTTCGTGCTCGACACCGACGCGGAGCGCGCGCAGCTGGACAAGCTGCTGCAGCTCACCGAGCGCTACTGCGTCGTCTACCAGACCCTGCGAACGTCGCCGCCCATCAAGGTCGGGCTGACAGCTTGACGAGCAGCTCGTCCAAGGCCGCCGCCGCCGCGAGCGGCTGCTCGAACGGGAACAGGTGCCCGCCGGGCACGCGCAGCTTGACGAAGCGCGGGCCGCGCATCGCGCGCATGCCCACGCGGCGCAGCACGTCGGATTGCTGGCCGCCGACGAAACCCGCGGGCACCTTCAGCTGCGGCAGGTGCCGGCTCATGTCGTGCGGAATCGTGCGGTAGATGCGGTACTCGATCTCGGGATCGATGCGCAGCCGGTAGTGTCCCGGCCTGCCGGCGAGGCCGTGGCGCACGTAGTCCTCGAGGCACTCCTCGGTGAAGTGCCGGAACAGCCGGCGCGAACGGAAATGCTGCTTCGCCTCCTCGCGGCTCGCCCATTCGCTGCGGCGCTCGCGCGTCATGCCGGCCGGCGTCACGCGGTCGACGATGCCCAGGCGCTTCACCGCGCCGAGCGCGCGGCCGCGCAGCGCGCCGATCACGGGCGCATCGAGCAGCACGATGCCGCGGAACAGCTCGGGCCGCTGCACCGCGGCAAGGAAGTTGAGGTAGCCGCCGAGCGAATGCCCGACGCCGACCACCGGCTCGCCGTGGTATTCGCGCTCGAGCGTGTCGAGGAGCTGCGCGACGAGCAGCGGCCAGCCTTCGGTCGGCGGATAGCGCGGGTCGGTGCCGATGGCCTCGATCCAGCCGATGCGGTAATGGCGCGCGAGCGGCGCGAACATCGCCGCGTAGCAGGGCGCGGGAAAACCGTTCGCATGTGAGAAATGCAGGACCGGCAGCGCCATGCCGCCCACTATAATCCGGCGGCCATGGCCCACGCGGCGATCGACATGCACACCCACATCCTGCCGCCGGGCTGGGAGGATTGGGCCAGGCGCTACGGCGTCGCCGGCTGGCCCTCCTGCCGCCTGCACGACGCCTGCAACGCCACCATCTACCTCGGCGAGAAGGAGTTCCGCAAGATCGACGAGCGCAGCTTCTCCCCGGCGCGGCGCATCGCCGACATGGACGCCGAGCGCATCGGCCTGCAGCTGCTTTCGCCGGTGCCGGTGATGCTGTGCTACTGGGGGCCGCCCGAAGCCACCGACGCGTTCGCGCGCATGCAGAACGACTTCATCGCCGGCGTGGTGCAGAAGCATCCCGGGCGCTTCGCCGCCGCGGGCACCGTGGCGCTGCAGGACGCGAAGCTCGCCGTGCGCGAGATGGAGCGCCTGAAGGGCATGGGCTTCGCCGCGGTGGAGATCGGCTCGCAGGTCAACGGCCGCGACTTCGACGACCCGCAGCTCTTCGACTTCTTCGCCGCCGCGCAGGCGCTCGACATGGCGCTGTTCGTGCACCCGCAGGGCCCTTCCATCGGCCAGGAGCGCATGGGCCAGTACTACCTGCCGTTCATGGTGGGCTACCCGGCGGACTCGGCGCTCGCCGCGGCGCGGCTGATCCTCGGCGGCGTGCTCGAGCGGCTGCCGCGCCTGCGCATCTGCTTCGCGCACGGCGGCGGCGCGCTTCCCCGCCGCGCTCGGGCGCCTGGACCACGGCCACCGCGTGCGCCCCGAGGCGCGCAAGTTCATCGCCGAGCCGCCCTCGCGCTATGCGAAGAGCCTGTACTTCGATACGCTGACGCACGATGCGCGGCTGCTCGCCTTCAACCTGGAGAAGTTCGGCTCCGAGCGCATCATGGTCGGCAGCGACTACCCCTTCGACATGGGCGTGGAGCACCCGCTCGCGCAGCTCGAGGGCCTGGCGCTGACGGCCGAGGACGTGGACAACATCACCCACCGGACCGCGCGGCGCTTCCTGCGCCTCGCCTGAGAGGAGGACATCGTGAAGACACTCGCCACCCTGCTGCTCGCGCTCGCCGCGGCGCTCGCCCAGGCCCAGACCTATCCCAGCCGGCCGGTGACGATCGTCGTGCCCTTCGGCGCCGGCGGCCCGGCCGACATCTACGCGCGCTTCCTCGGCAGCCGCATGCAGGAGCCCCTCGGCCAGCCGGTCGTGGTCGAGAACCGCCCGGGCGGCGGCTCGGTGGTCGGCTCCGACGCGGTGGCCAAGTCCGCGCCCGACGGCTACACGCTGCTGATGATGTCGAACACGCACACGGTGAACGAGACGCTGATCCCGAACAAGCCCTTCGTGCTGCTGCGCGACCTCGCGCCGGTGGCGCCCGTGAACTACTCCGACCTGCTGCTGGTGGTGCACCCTTCGGTGCCGGCCAACAACCTGAAGGAGCTGATCGCGCTCGCCAAGAGCCAGCCCGGCAAGATGAACTACGCCTCCTCCGGGCCGGGCACGCCGTACCACATGGCCGGCGAGCTGTTCAAATCGATGGCCGGGGTCGACGTGGTGCACGTGCCCTACAAGGGCAGCGACGGCGCGCGCGTCGGCATCCTCGGCGGCCAGGTGCAGATGATGTTCGACGCCATCACCACCATGGCGCCCAACGTGCGCGCCGGGAAAGCTCAAGGGCTTCGGCACCAGCGGCCGCGCGCGCTCCAGCGTGCTGCCCGACATGCCGACGGTGGCCGAAGCGGGCGTGCCGGGCTACGAGGCGACGATCTGGCTCGGCGTCATGGCGCCCGCCGGCACGCCCAAGCCGATCATCGACCGCCTGAACGCCGAGATCACGAAAGTGACCGGCCGCGCGGAGGTGAAGGAGGCCTGGGGCAAGCAGGGCGCCACGGCCCTGCTCCATGACCCCGGAGCAGTTCGGCCAGTACCTGCGCGACGACATCGCCAAGTGGGCGAAGGTGATCGCCCAGGCCGGCATCAAGCTCGACTAGACGTAGGCCGCCGAGGCGCTGTCGGCGTCGACCGGCTTGCCGGTCAGGAAGCCCTGCACGTAGTCGCAGCCGAGCGCGGCGAGGAAATCGCGCTGCGCCTCGGTCTCGACGCCCTCGGCGATCACCTTCAGGCCGAGCGCGTGCGCCAGGCCGACGATGCCGCCGGCGAGCGCCTTGGCGTCCGTCGTCCGCGGGCAGGTCGGCGACGAACGAGCGGTCGATCTTCAGCCGGTCCACCGGGAAGCGTGCGCAGGTAGGCGAGGCTGGAATAGCCGGTGCCGAAGTCGTCGATGCGCGAGCGACACGCCGAGCTCCTTCAGCTTGTTCAGCGTGCTCAGCGGCGACGTCGGTCTGCTGCATGGCGGTGGTCTCGGTGATCTCGAGCGTCGAGCAGCCGCGGCGGCAGGCCGCTCTCGGCCAGCACGCGCCGCACCAGCTCGATCAGCTTGGGATCGTTGAACTGGCGCGCCGACAGGTTGACCGCCACCTGCACGCCGCGCTCGGCGCCGATGAAGGTGCGCCCAGCGGCAGGCCTCGCGCAGCACCCACTCGCCGATGCCGCAGGATCAGCCCGGTGTCCTCGGCGAGCTGCAGGAACTCGCCGGGCGGCACCAGCCCGCTGCGCCGGGATGCTGCCAGCGCACCAGCGCCTCGTGCGCCACCACCGCGCCGCCCTGCGAGCTCGACGATCGGCTGGTAGTGCACGACGCAGCTCGCCCTTCTGCAGCGCGCGGCGCAGGTCGCTCTCCAGCGCGAGGCGCCGCGAGGCCGCCTGGTTCATCTGCTCGGTGAAGAACTGGTAGTTGGCGCGGCCCGATCTCCTTGGCGTGGTACATCGCGGCGTCGGCGTTGCGGATCAGCGCCTCGGCGTCGCGGCCGTCGTCGGGGAACACGGCGATGCCGATCGAGGGCGTCACGGTCAGCTCGCGGTCGTCGACGCGCACCGGCTGCGACAGCGTCTCGATGATCTTCTGCGCCACGTGGGCGGCGTCCGAGGAGCGCTTGACCTCGGGCAGCACCACCACGAACTCGTCGCCGCCGATGCGGCAGACGGTGTCGCCGATGCGCAGCTGCCGCACCAGGCGCTGCGCGACTTCCTTCAGCAGCACGTCGCCGACCGCGTGGCCGAGCGAGTCGTTGATCGCCTTGAAGCGGTCGAGGTCGACGAACATCACCGCGGTCTGCTTGCGGTTGCGCTGGCTGAGCGCCAGCGCCTGCGTCAGGCGGTCCTCCAGCAGCCGCCGGTTGGGCAGCCCGGTGAGCGCGTCGTGGTCGGCGAGGTGCTGCGCGCGCTCCTCGGCCTGCCGGCGGTCGCCGATCTCGGCGCCCAGGCGCTCGTTGGCCGCCTTCAGCTCGGCGGTGCGCTCGGCCACCGCGCGCTCGAGCGACGGCGCGCGCCTCGCTGCGCCGCGCTGACGTCGTCGTAGATCCAGATCGAGCCCTCGTGCGGCCGCGCCGGCGTCGATCGCCTTGCCCACCACCTTGCACCAGACGAGGCTGCCGTCCTTGCGGCGCACCTGCCGCTCCTCGGTGTAGGCCTCGCCCTGCCGCCAGCCGGGCGTAGCCCGCCCGGCCCGCCTCTTCGAAGTTCTCGGGCGCGGCGTACACGACCGCGGTGCTCTGGCCGTTCAGCTCGCCCGGCGGCGTAGCCGAGCATGTGCTCCAGGTCGCCGTTGCAGCGCTGGAACTGGCGGTTCCTGACGAAGGCGATGCCGACCGTGGCGTTGTCGAGGATCATCTCCTGCTCGGCGAGCGCGCGGCGCACCTCCTCGCTCGCGCGCTTGGCTGCGGTGATGTCCTCGAACAGCCACACCGTAGCCCTTGTCCGGGTCGCCCGGCTGCAGCGCGCGCCCGGTCATGCGGCACCAGAAGCCCGTGCCGTCGCGCCGGCGCATCCACTGCTCGCGCGAGTGCGTCGGCCCGCTGTCGAGGTCCTCGTAGTAGCGGCCCGCCTGCTCGAACTCCTCGTCGGTGAAGTAGAACTGGCGCGTCGGGGCGCCGGTCAGCTCGCCCGGGTCGTAGCCGAACAGCTCCTCGAAGCGGCGGTTGCAGCGCAGCACCTTGCGGTCGCGCGCGAAACGAGATGCCGACCACGACGTTGTTGAGCAGCGCCTCCTGCTCGGCGAGCAGCTGCTCGCAGCTGCTCGCTCGCGCGCTGCTGCTCGGTGATGTCCTCGTTGGTCCACACCGAGCCCCGGTGCGGGTCGCGCGGATCGATGGCGCGCCCGACGGCGCGCACCCACATCACGCTGCCGTCCTTGCGCTTGCGCGGCGCGACGCCCTGGTAGGGAATCGCCGCTGCGGAACTGCGCGTAGGCCTCCTCCGCCTTGCGGTATTCGTCCTCGTCGAGACGTAGAAGCATGCGACGTCGGCTTGCCGTTGAGCTCGCCCGGCGCATAGCCGTACATCTGCTCGTAGCGCGCGTTGCAGCGCACGATGCGCCGGTCGCGCACGAACACGATGCCGATCGAGGCGGTCTCGAAGATCGCCTCCTGCTCGCGCAGCAGGCGCGCCACCTCGTCGCCGTGGCGCCGCGCGGCGGTGACGTCCTCGACGATCCACACCGTGCCGCGGCGCGGGTCGGCGCTCGCTGATCGACTTGGCGATGATGCGCGCGAGGAAGGTGGAGCCGTCCTTGCGCCGCACCTCCCAGTCGAGGTCGAGCTGCTTGCCGGCCGGCGAGCACCGGCACGGCGATGCGGCCGAGCGCCTCGTAGCTCTCCGTGCGAGGGGTAGACCACCTCGCCCGGCTGGCCGATCAGCTCCTCGGGCCGCCAGCCGAACATCTCGGCGAACTTCGGGTTGCACAGGAAGAACTTGCGGTCGCGCGTGAAGGCGATGCCGATCGAGGCGTTGGCGAGCACCGCCTCGTACTCGAGCTGCGTGAAGCGCGTGCGCCCGGCGTAGCTCGCCGGCGGCTGCTGCGCAGGCCTTCGGGCGGCGCGGTGCGGTCGTTCATCGCGCGGCGGCCAGCAGGTCGAAGTCGCGCGCGTACTCGCGCAGCCGCGCCACGGCCACCGCGCGCTGGCGCGGGCTCAAGCTGCGCTCGAGCGTCGGCGAGCATGGCGAGCAGGCCATCGGCGAATTCGCGGTTCGCCCGACGAACGCCGGATCGCGGCCCGCGGTCCCACTCCGCCGCCCAGTCGGCCAGGCGCCGCGCGCTCTCCCGCGCGCGCAGCATGGCGAGCAGCTCCGCCTGCCGGCGGCGGCGCTCGCGGTCGCGCATCTCGCCGTTGAGCGGCGCGGCTTCGTTGAATTGCCGGACGCGCTCGCGTTGCGCATCGCTCAGCTCTCCCAGCCAGTCCTCCAGCGTGTGCGTCAGCCGCTTCAGGCGCCGCGCGCGTTGCTCCGCGGGCGTTCCCTCGAGCCATTCGCGCGCGAACTTGCGGTTGTCCTCCGCGAAGCGCCGCTCGAGGTGCTCGATCTGCGCCGGCGTCAGGCGGTCGAGGAAATCCCCGGTATCCGCGCCCGGCGCGGCGCAGCCCCTCCCGGGTCTGCTGCCGGATGGCATCGTAACCCCAAACCATGTCCGCCAGCGAGGCGCCGCGCTCGAGGCGCCCGCCCGCCTCGCCGGCAAGGCGCGCGTACTGCGGCAGCGCCTGCGGACGCGGTGCCAGGCGAGGAATGCCGCCAGGCGCTCGTTGAACTCCTCCGCCTGGGCGTCCTGCAGGTCGAGATAGCGCCCCGCCTGCCAGCGCAGGTAGGAGTCCGCGTTGTTGTAGGCGAACTCGACCGCGCTGCAGCCGGCGAGGAGGGCGAGCAGGCAAGCGAGGAACAGCCGCCGGATCACCAGTAGGTCTCCACCGTGATGTGGCCCGGGGCGCGCCGGCGGTGCTTGCGCATGCCGCGCGCGCCGAGCGCCGCGGTGACATCCGTCACCATCGCCGGATTGCCGCACAGCATCGCGTGCGAGCGCGCCGCCGAGAGCTCGGCACGCGCCGCGCGCTCCAGGCGCCCGTCGCCGATCGCCGCCGGGATGCGGCCCTCGAGCGCGCCCGGCGCGCGCTCCCGGCTGACGAAGGCGACGCGGCGGAAGCGCTCGCCGCGCGCCGCGCCGATCGGCGGCGAGCACTTCGCCGTAGGCCTGCTCGGCGGCGAGTGCGCGTCGCGTGCACCAGGACCACCTCGCCGGAAGCGCTGCCACGGCGTCTCGGTGCGCAGGATGGAGAGGAAGGGCCCCAGGCCCGTGCCGGTCGCGATGAGCCACAGGTTCTCCGCCTCGGGCACCTCCGCGAGCACCAGGAAGCCGGCGACGTTCTGCGCGACGTAACACCGCGTCGCCCGCGCGCGAGCGCCGCGAGGCGCGGCGACAGCGGCCCCTGCGCCACCACGTTGTAGTAGAACTCCATGCGGCTCCGCTGCCGGGCGGGTTGACCAGCGAATAGGGGCGCGCGACGCGCTCGCCGCCGACGTCGAGCGCGAGCTTCACGAACTGCCCCGCCTCGAAGCGGCCGAGCGACGCCGCGACCTGCAGGCTGCACAGCCGGTCGGTCCAGCGTTTCTGGCCGACGACCCGGCCTTCGAGCCACTTGCTCATGCCCGTTGCATTATATTCGCGCGGTGAGCACTGCGCTCCCCTTCGCCGATGGAAATTACGCCTTCCTGCGGGGCGTATTCCCCTATTCCCAGGGCGTCATCGCGCAGCCCGGTTTCGCCATCGAGCGCGCGCGCTTCGCGCAGCCCGTGCCGGTGCAGGAGGGATTTCGCCGGATCGCCGATCTTCTCGCTTCGCGCGCACGTCCGCGCAGCGCGCTTTGCGCGGCGGAACTGCGCTCGCCGCGGCCCTTCAGCCTGGCCGGCTTCACCGAATTCAACCGCGGCTATGTCGCAGTGCTCGAGCAATGGGGCATCTTCCGCGCCGGCCTCAATCCGGTGGCGCGCTCGAACGTCGCGCCCGCCGTCGAGCCGCCGGCCGAACCCTCGTTTCAGGCGTTCTGCTACACAGTGCCCGCCGCAGAATCGGCGCCGACGTTCGTCGTCGCCGGCAGCGGCGAGTGGCCCGAGGGAGGCAGGTTCCCCGAGGACATCGTCGCGCGCGGCGATCTATCGCCGGCCGGCCTGCGCACGAAGGCGCTTTGGGTGCTCGACATGATGCAGTCCCGGCTCGCCGGCCTGGGCGCGACCTGGCGCGCCGCGTCGGTCACGCAGGTCTACAGCGTGCACGACATCCACGCGCTGATGCCGGAGCTCGTGCGGCGCGCCGCCGGCAGCTGCCTCACCTGGCATTACTGCCGCCCGCCGATCGAGGAGATCGAATTCGAGATGGACGTGCGGGGCGTCAGCGTGGAGCGGATGCTGGCCTAGTGGCGCGCCTGCCCCAGGCCTCGAGCGCCGCGCCGAGGATGCCCTTGGGCATGTAGATGATGAACAGCACCAGCATCAGGCCGTAGATGGCCAGGTCCAGCGCCGGAAACTGCTTGAACGCGTCGCCGAGCGCAAGGCGCAGGCCTTCGGCGAGCAGCAGCGTGAACACCGCGCCCACCGTCGGACCGAGCATCACGAACATGCCGCCGGCGATGACGCCGAACACCATCTGCAGGCTGATGCCGATGCCGGACACCGTCTCGGGATTGATGTAGGTCTGGTACTGCGCGTAGAGCACGCCGCCCAGGCTCGTCATCACCGCCGAGATCAGCGTGACGAAGAGCTTGGACTTGGTGACGTTGATGCCGATCGAGGCGGCGGCATCCTCCTCCTGGCTGATCGCCTCCAGCGCCAGGCGCGTCATGCTGCGGTCCACACGCACCCAGACCCACAGCGCCGCGAGCCAGAAGGCGAGAATGACGTAGAACCAGACGGTCTTGTCGGAGAACTGCAGCGCTGCGAACGACCAGGTGTTGCCCTGCGCGAGCGCGGTATTCGGCGTCGCCCCCAGCGAGCCGCCGGTCTGGTCGCGCAGCGCGACGATGATGAGGCGGGTGACTTCCGACAGCGCGAGCGTCACCAGCGCGAAATAGTGGCCGACGATCTTGAAGCGAAAGCACGGAAAGCCGATGACCAGCGCCACCGCGACCGACGCCAGGACCCCGGCGAGCGCGCCGAGCCAGGGCGAAACGCCGAAGTGGTTCCACAGCATCACCACCGCGTAGGCGCCGATGCCGAGGAAGGCGCCGTGGCCGAAGCTCACCATGCCCAGGCGCCCCATGATGGACCAGCTCGTGTACACGTACGCCCACAGCAGGCACATGATGACCAGGTGCAGCGGATAGTTGCCGATGCCGGAGAACGGCACCGCCGCGAGCAGCGCGAGCCCGATCCAGGCGAGCGCTCCTCATCGCTGCTTGCCGCCCAGGATGCCCTGCGGGCGCCAGAACATCACCGCGATGAAGAACACGAAAGCGATCACGTAGCCCCACTCGATGTGGAAGAAGAACCCGCCCACCGAGATGAACTGGGCGAAGATGAAGGCCGCGATCAGGCCGCCCAGCATGTTGCCCAGGCCCCCGAGCACGCAGATGAGGAAGGTGATCGGCCCGAACGACAGCCCGATCGCGGGATGGATGTCGTACTGCAGCACCAGCAGGCAGCCGCCCAGGCCCGCCAGCGCGCCGCCGAGCGCCGAGGTGATGGTGAAGATGCGGTCCGGGTTGACGCCCATCAGCGGCATGATCTGCCGGTCCTGGCTGATGGCGCGGATCGCGGTGCCGATGTAGGTGCGGGTGAGGAACAGGTAGGTGGCCGCGACGCCCGCCACCGCCACCACGAACGCGATCAGGCGCGGCGCCGAGAAGGACATCTCGCCGAACGCGAGCGGCGCCATCTTCACGCCGAGGTTCTTGAACTCGATGCCGAAGGCGAGCGTCGCCGCCGCCTGCAGGAAGAACAGCATGCCGCCCGTCACCAGCAGCTGGTTGATCGGCTCGGCGGCGAGCACCGGCCGGATGACGAACTGGTGCATGAGCGCGCCGAGCAGGGCGACGATGGCGATGCCCGCCGCCATGGCGGCGACGCAGCGGCCAGTGCTGCTGCACGTGCAGCGCGTAGACCGCGTACATGCCGATCATGATCATCTCGGCGTAGCAGATCCACACCACGTCGATGACGCCGAAGATCAGGTTCAGGCCGAGCGACAGCAGCGCGAGCAGGCCGCCCAGCAGGATGCCGTTGAGCACCGCCTCGAGGAGGAAGACGTCGAAGATCTCCATCAGATCCCCAGGTAAGCCTTGCGTATGTCGTCGCTTGCCAGCAGCTCGGCGGAGCTGCCGCTCGACTTGATGCGCCCGGTCTCGAGCAGGTAGGCGCGGTCCACCACCTTGAGCACCTGGCGGATGTTCTGCTCGACGATCAGCACGGTGTAGCCCTCGGCGCAGATGCTGCTTCACCATCTGCGATGATCGACTGCACGATCACCGGCGCGAGTCCCGCCGAGGGCTCGTCCAGCAGCAGCAGCTTCGGCCCGGACATCAGCGCGCGGCCGATGGCGCACATCTGCTGCTCGCCGCCCGAGAGCGTGCCGGCGAGCTGCGCGCGGCGCTCCTCCATGCGCGGAAAGAGCGAATAGACGAATTCGCGCCGCTGCGGCGAACTGGCTTCTCGCGGCGGGAAGAAAGGCTCCCATCTTCAGGTTCTCCTCCACCGTGAGGCGGGGAAACAGGCGCCGGTTCTCCGGCACCTGCGAGATGCCGCGGGCGATCACCTCGTGCGGCGCCACGCGCTTGAGCGAGCGCCCTTCCATCGTCACTTCGCCCGCCGTGAGCTCGATCAGTTTCGAGATCGCGCGCAGCAGCGTGGTCTTGCCCGCGCCGTTGGGGCCGATCACCGCCACCGATTCGCCCGCCTTGACCTCCAGACTGACGCCGAACAGGGCCTGGAACGATCCGTAGCCCGGCGCAGACGTCGGTGAGCGCGAGCATCAGGCGGTCCGGTCCGCGACGGTCTTTTGCACGTCGGCGGCGTCGGTCCCCAGGTACACCTCGATGACCTTCGGGTCGTGCGCCACCTCGGCGGGCTTGCCCTGCGCGATCACCTCGCCATGGTCGAGCACGATGCAGCGGTCCACCACGCGCATCAGCACACCCATGATGTGCTCGACCCAGATGATGGTGATGCCTTTCTCCTTCCGGATCATGGCCAGCATGTCGGCCGCCTGTTCCATTTCCGCATGGTCGAGGCCGCCCAGCGATTCGTCGGCCAGCAGCACCTTGGGCTGGGTCGCCAGCGCGCGCGCAAGCTCCAGCTTCTTCAGGCCTGCGGCGCCCAGGCCGTCCACGCGCGCACCGGCCCCGCTCGGCAGCTTGACCAGATCCAGCGCCTCACGCGCCATCGCCCAGGCGCGCTCGCGCGGCGGGTGCTCGTCGCGGCCGTAGAACGCGGCGAGCGCGACGTTCTCCAGCAGCGAGAGCTTGCGGAACGGACGCGGAATCTGGAAGGTGCGTGCGATGCCGCGATGCGCGACGGCGGCCGGCGCAAGGCCGCCGATCTCCTCGCCGAGAAAGCGCACCGAGCCGCCGCTCGGTGCGTACAGCCCGGCGATGACGTTGAAGGTGGTGCTCTTGCCCGAGCCGTTCGGGCCGATCAGGCCGAGGATCTCGCCCTCATCGAGCCTGAACGAGACCTCGGCAACCGCAGCAAAACCGCCGAACCGCTTGGTCAGGCCGTTGACTTCAAGCACTTCCTCTACTGCCCGTAGGGGTGGCCGCCGTCACATCCCGTAGGGATGTCCTTTGGGGAAAGGCACCACCGGGTCGGTGGTGCGGATCGCCTTCGGCCACGCGATGTAGGTGCGGCCGTTCACGTACTGCATGACCACGGGCGAGGAGCGCTCGTTCTGCCCCGCCATCGGGTGCCCTGGCGGGAAGAACTTCACGCCGTAGCCCTGGATGGTGCCGCCCACCGGGATATCGGTCTCGAGTGACGCCTTGCGCAGCGCCTCCGGATCGATGCCGCCGTACTTCTTGATGGCGCGCGGCAGCACGTCGGTGAAGAAGATCCAGCTCTGGTTGAAGCCCATCGACGCATGCGGCGGCAGATCGTTCGGGCCCTTCTGTGCCTGGTAGCGCTTCACCATCTCCTGCGTGAGCTCGCCCAGGCCCGGCTTGAGGGTTTTCGGGTCGAGCAGCTGTGCCGCCACCGGATCGACGTTGAAGAAGTAGTTCACGTCGGCGCCGAAGGTTTCGGTCAGCTTGCCGATCTGGCCGTAGCCCGCGCCGTGGCCGATGATCGCCTTGAACTTCAGCCCCTGTTCGCGCGACTGGCGCAGGAACAGCGTGATGTCCGGGTTGTAGCCGGTGTGCAGCAGCACGTCGGCGCGCGCGCGCTTGAGCTTGGTCACCAGGCTCGAGAGGTCCGGCGAGCTGGCCGCATAACCTTCCTTCAGCAACACCTGGATGCCGAGCGCCTTGCACTTCGCCTCGTTGCCCTGCGCCACGCCGGCGCCATAGGGGCCGTCCTCGTAGATGATGGCGACCTTCATGTCCTTCACCGCCTTGCCGAACTTCTCCTTGGCGTTTTCGGCGATGTAGCTGCACGACGCCTCGCCGAACTGGTCGGAATGCACCTGCGGGCGGAACACGTAGGAGAGCTTCCGGTCCTTGAACACGCTCGAGGCGACGCAGACGTTGGCCCACATGAACTTCTTGGCGGCGTCCACGCGCTGCGCCATCGGCACGCAGTGCGCGCTGGAGTACACGCCCATGATCAGGTTCACCTTCTCCTGCTCGAGCAGCCGCGTCGCCTCGTTGATCGCGACCTCGGTCTTGGATTGCGCATCGGCGTAGATGGCGTTGATGCGGTAGCCCTCGACACCGCCGCGCTCGTTGAGCATGTCGATCGCGATCTTGGTGCCGATGCCCGCCGCTTCCGAGCCGCCGGCGGCGAAGGCTCCGGTGTAGTCGTAGATCACGCCGACCTTGATCTCCTTCTGCTGGGCCTGCGCGAACGAGACGAACGCCGCCGCGGCGGCAAAGGCAAGAATGGTGCTGCGCATCATGATGGTCTCCTCCCTCGTTCCGAGTCTATCAGGTCGGCCGCTTTCTCCGCGATCGCGATGACGGCGGCGTTGGTGTTGCCCGAGACGACTGCCGGCATCACCGAGGCGTCCACCACACGCAGCCCGGCGAGGCCCTTCACGCGCAGGTGCGAATCCACCACGGCGCCGGCGCCAGTCCCCATTTTCGCGGTACAGGTCGGGTGGTAGATGGTGCTGCCGGTCTCGCGGAAGTACGCGAGCCACTCGTCGTCCGACTGCACCTGCGCCCCCGGCATGTGTTCCGCTGCGATGTAGGGCCGCATCGCCGGCTGATCGAGGATGCGGCGCAGCAGCCGCATCCCCTCGAGCATGGTGCGCCGGTCGTGCTCGGTGGCCAGGTAGTTGTAGCGGATCGCGGGCGGCACGCGCGGATCGGCGGAGCGGATGCGCACCGAGCCGCGCGAAGTCGGCTGCAACTGGCAGATCGAGGCCGTGAAGCCCGAGAACGGATGCAGCTTCTCGCCCATGCGGTCCAGGCTGAAGGTGAGGAAATGCGTCTGCACGTCGGGGCGCTTCAGTTCCGGCCGCGTGCGCCAGAAGCCGCCCGCGTAGCCCGCGCTCACCGAGAGCGGCCCCTTGCGCAGGAACGCGTAGCGCAACCCCATCCGCGCCATGCGCCAGAGGCTCCGCATGTCGTCGTTCACCGTGATCGGCCGCGTGCACTTCAGCACGATGCGCGCCTGGAAGTGGTCCTGCAGGTGCTCGCCCACGTCGGGCTGATCCAGCACCACCGCGACGCCGTGCTCGCGCAGCAGCGGCGCCGGCCCGACGCCGGAAAGCTGCAGCAGCTGGGGGGTGTTGATGGCGCCGCCGGAAAGAATCACCTCCCGGTCGGCCCTCACTGCCACTTCTTCTGCCTCCTTCAGATATTCGACCCCGACGGCTCTCCTGCCATCGAACAGCACCTTCGCTACCAGAGCGCCGGTTAGCACCGTCAGGTTTGCCCTGTGCAATACCGGCCGCAGGAATCCCGTCGCGGTGGAACAGCGCCGGCCATTGCGCGCGGTGAGCTGCTGGTAGCCTGCGCCTTCCTGCCGCTCGCCGTTGAAGTCGGGGTTGCGCGGGTGGCCGGCCTGCACCGCGGCCTCGATGAACGCGTCGCACAGCTCGTGCGGCTCGCTCTGGTCGGACACCGAGAGCGGGCCGCCCCTGCCGTGCAGCGCATCCGCGCCGTGCGCCTGGTCCTCGGACTTCTTGAAGTACGGCAGCAGCTCGCCGAACGACCAGCCCGGCGTTTCCCAGTCGTCGAAGTCCTGCGGCTGGCCGCGGGTGTAGACCAGGCCGTTGATCGAGGAGGAGCCGCCCAGCACCTTGCCGCGCGGCGTGAAGATCTTCCTGCCATTGAGCTGCGGCTCGGGCTCGGACCAGTAGCTCCAGTTGACCGAGGGCTTGTTGAACAGCTTGCCGTAGCCGAGCGGGATGTGGATCCAGGGATCGGTGTCGCGCGGCCCGGCTTCGAGCAGCAGCACGCGGTGGCGGGGGTCCGCGCTCAGCCGGTTGGCGAGCACGCAGCCCGCCGATCCCGCGCCGACGATGATGGTGTCGTAGCGTTCAGCCACGCCGCACGGACAGGAAGCAGCAGCCCTTCGCGCCAGGCGTCCAGGTGCGGTTCTCGAACTTGAAGCCCGCACCCTCGAACAGCCCCTTGTCCACCGCGCCGGCGATGCGGCAGAGCGTCGCCACCTTGTCCTCCGGCAATCCCGCCTCGCGCCAGGCGTCCTTCAGCGGACAGCCGTGCAACTGGATCTCGAGCGCCTCGCCGTCGCTGCGCAACACCTGCGGCCGGAAGATCTCCTCGCCGCCGGGGACATTTGCAAGGAAAGAGACCTTCAACCCCGCCAGGTCATCCGGCGCGTGCCGCGCGAGCGATTTTCCCGCGGCCAGGCCGCGGCGGAAGATCGCGCGTGTGAGCAGGGCTTCCGCCTTCGCCGCGCCGAGATCCTCGCTCAGCACGTCATACATTTCCATGTAGATCAGCGCGCGATTCTTCATCTGCGCGATCAGGTCCTTGCGGAAATCGGCGCTCATCGGGGAGGCTGGATGTGCAAGCCGCCGTCGACGAAGACCACGTCGCCCGTGACCTGGCGCGCGCCCTCGATGAGCCAGACGATGACCTCGGCCACGTCCTCCGGCCTGGCGTAGTCCTTCAACGGCACCATCGCCGAGTAGTGCTCGCGCCGCCTGCTGCGCCTTGTCCATGCCGAGCGCGTTGTGCTGCCAGGGCGTGTCCACGTACCCCGGGCACACCGCGTTCACGCGCACCTCGGGCCCGAGCGAGCGCGCGAGCGAATAGGTCATGGCATTGAGCGCGGCCTTCGACGCCGCGTAGGCCACCGACGATCCGGTGCCGAGCTGCGCGGCGACCGAGGAGACGTTCACCACCGCGCCGCGGTTCGCCTTCAGCGCGCCCGCGCAGGCGCGCACCATCTGGAACGGCCCGACCACGTTGAGGCGGTAGATGCGCAGGAAGTCGTCGGCCGAAAGCCCGTCGAGGTCGGCGTGCTTGACGAACTTGGTGGTGCCGGCGTTGTTCACCAGCGCGTCGATGCGGCCCCACTTGTCGAGCGCCGCCTGCGCGAGCTTGCGGCACTCGGCGTCTTCGGCGACGTCCGCCTGCACCGCGATCGCGTCCTTGCACTTCGCGACAACCTGATTCGCCTGTGCCGCGCTCTTCGAATAGTTGACGACGACCGACCAGCCGCGCTTCGACAGTTCCAGCACGCTCGCCGCGCCGATGCCGGAAGAAGCGCCAGTGACGATGGCGACCTTGCTCATACGGTGGCTACCGCGACGGCGGGCGAGCCGACCGCGCCGGGCAGCCTGAGCGGCGGCGCGGTGAGCAGGAACCGGTTGCGCTTGTGCTCGCGCAGCCAGCGCGCGAGCTCGGTGAGGTACCAGATCTCGCCGAGGTGGATGCCGTTCTTGAACAGGCAGTGCTCGTGCAGCGGCATGAGCGCGTGCGCCATCGGCTTGAACGGGCTCGCCGGGATGATCTCGACGGCGTAGTTGTCGGCGATCAGCGCCGCGCAGCCGCAGTCGGAGATCCACTGCAGCAGCTTGTCGTCGCGGCCGTCCAGCCCCGTGCAGGTGTTGTGCACGAGCTTGGGGTCGAGGTTCTTCTTCAGCTCCAGAATGCACGTCGACGAAGCCGGTGTAGAAGCACACGAAGTCGCCCTTCTCCACCGCGACCTTGTCCTTGTCCATCACGCGCATCAGGTCGTCGTAGCCGATGGCCTTGCGCTCGCGGCCGAAGTGCGCGTGCAGGTCCACCATCACGCCGCGCCCCTGCGCGCCCTGCTCGGCGAGGTTCTGGATGCCGAGCGCCACGGCGCGCGAGCCCTCGAAGCGCGCCCAGGGCTCGGCGCCCGCCTTCTCCGGCGCGAGCTCCAGGCCGTCGCCGGGCCGGAAGCCGTTGTAGAACACGATCTCGGGCTTGCCGTCGCCGTCGGCGTCGAACTTGCCGCCGACGTGGGCGAAGGAGTCCCACTGCGTCGAGTACTGCAGCGTCAGCAGCACCAGGTCGTCGCACACCACGTCGGTGAGCAGCGGGTTCTCGTCGGCGAAGGGAAAGCAGAAGTTCGCCTTGCCGGCGCGGATGGTGGGCGCGAGGCGCGGCGGGTTGCGCCGCGGGTTGAGCACGTTGCCGCCCGGGATAGTCGAGCGGCAGCGACAGGCAGAACGTGCGCCCCTCCTTCACCTCGGCCACGCCCTGCAGCACCTTCTCGCGCGTCACGTAGTTCATGCGCCCGCGCTGGTCGTCGGGGCCGAACTCGCCCCAGTTGGAGTTGGGGGGCTTCTGCTTCCAGCGTTGGCTCATGGCGGACCCTAGAAGTAATGCCGGCTGATGGATTCGGCGACCATCACGGGCTTGTCGCCGCCTTCGCGCTCGACGGTCACGCTCCAGGTGGTCTGCACGCCGCCCTCCAGCTTCTCGAACTTCGCGAGCGTGAAGCGGCCGCGGATCTTCGCGCCCGCCGGCACCGGCGCGGTGAAGCGCACCTTGTTCAGGCCGTAGTTGACGCCCATCTTGCGGTCGGAGAAGACGAACGTCGACTCGGTGAGCTTGGGCAGCATGGACAGCGTGAGAAAGCCGTGCGCGATGGTGGAGCCGAAGGGCGACTGCTTCGCGCGCGCCGGGTCGACGTGGATCCACTGGAAATCCTCGGTGGCCTTGGCGAAGAGGTCGATCCTCTCCTGCGGCATGTCCACCCAGGGCGAAACGGCGATCTCCTGGCCGACCCGGTTCTCCAGGTCGCGGATCTTCAGGTCGGTCTTCATGCGCCGATTGTAAACGCCTCGATCTCGCGGATGACCAGGGCAGTTCGCTCGCGCGCCACCCAGTGCGTGGCGTCCGGCACGCGCACGAGCTTCAGGTCCGGCACGACGCGCATCGAGCCCCTCGATGCACCCGGGCAGCAGCGCCGTGTCGCGCTCGCCCCAGATGACGAGCGTCGGCACCTTGACCACGAAATCCTCCGGCTGCAATTGCAGCTTTCTCGCCCCCGGATCCTCCGCCGAAGGCGGATACATCGGAGACGCGCGGTAGTAGTTGAGGCCGCCCGTCAGCGCGCCGGGCTGCGACCAGGCCTCGACGAGCGCCTTGCGCGCGCCCTCGTCCAGGTCGGAGAAGGAGCCGAGCAGCCGCGCGTAGCCGTTTTCCGCCAGCACTCGCTCGGCTTTCGGCAGGCGAAAGAACCGCATGTATTCGCTCGCCTGCTGCTGCGCGGGATTGTTGCAGAGCTCGCGCCAGAAGATGTACGGGATGCGGCGAGTTGACCATCACCAGCTTCGCCAGCCGCTGCGGGTGCGCGATCGCCACGCCCCAGGCGACCGCGCCGCCCCAGTCGTGCGCCACCAGCACGAATTTGTCCTTGGTGAAATGCGCGGCGAGCGCGAGCACGTCGGCCATCAGGTGCTTGGCGCCGTAGGCCTCTACCGCAGCCGGCTTCTCGGACAGGTTGTAGCCCCGAAGGTCCGGCGCCACCGCGCAAAAGCCGCGCGCGCCGAAATGCTCCAGCATCGGCCGCCACATCGCCCAGTACTCGGGAAAGCCGTGCAGGAAAAGCATCAGCGGCCCCGCGCCGCAGCGCGCCGCGTGCAGTCGGATGCCGTTCGCTTCGACAGTCTCGTGGATCAGTTCAGGCATTGCCTGGTCCCCTCCGCCACCGCGCGCGCGATGCGCGCCTGCACCTGCGGGTCGCGCATCTTCGCGTCTTCCGCGGGATTGACGATCACCCCTGCCTCGAACAGCACCGAGGGCATGCGGGCGGTCTTGCCCACCGCCAGGTTGTCGTAGTAGTGCACGCCGTTCGCCTCGTCGGCGAACGGGCGGTTCTCCCCGAGCACCGCATCGGCATGGTAGCGCGAGGGCGTGAAGCCCGCGGCGCGCATGCGCGCGCCGATGGCGCTGGCGCAGGCGAGGCTGCGGTCCATGTGGCCGTTGCCGCGCGACACGAAGAGCGAAAACCCGGAGAACTCCGCGGCGCGCGGCAGCAGCGCGCTCCTTGACCGAATCGTGGTGGATGGAAAGGAACAGGTCCGCGCCCGCCGCGTCGCGCGTCCGGTGGTGCAGCACGGCGTAGTCGCCGCGCTCGCCGATCAGGCGTACCTTGAGGCCCAGGGCCTCGAGGTCGGTCTTGACGCGTTGCGAAAGCTCGAGGTTGTACTCGAACTCGGGCCGGCCGCTCGCGGAGATCACCCCGGGCTCGGCGGCGTAGTGGCCCACATCCACCGCCACCGCGGCGGCGAGGAGCAGCCTAGAAGCGCGAGAAGTCAGGCTTGCGCTTCTCCATGAAGGCGCGCAGCGCTTCCTTCGCTTCCGGCGAGCGCAGCCGCTCGCCGAAGAGCTGCAACTCCTCGGTCATGCGCTCCTGCACGCCTCGAGCCATGCCGCGCTTCATCAGTTCCTTGGTCATCTGCACGGAGGCGGGCGGCAGCGCCGCGAGCGCCAGGGCGGCCTCGCGCGCGCGCTCGAGGAGCTCCGCTTCGGGGACGATCTCGGTGACGATGCCCGCGGCGAGCGCCTTCTCCGCGCCGAAAGGCGCGCCCGAGCAGCAGCATCTCGGCCGCGCGCCGGTAGCCCGCCATCGCCGGCAGCAGCAGGCTCGAGGCCGCCTCGGGCAGCAAGCCCAGCGGCACGAAGGGCATCTGCAGGCGCGCGTTCGGCGCCGCGTACACCAGGTCGCAGTGCAGCAGCATCGTGGTGCCGACGCCGACCGCCGGCCCGCCCACCGCAGCGACCAGGGGCTTCCTTCGCCGTGGAAATCGCGCGCAGGAAGCCGGCCGCGGGCGACTCGCCGGGGCCGCGCGGCAGCTCGAGGAAGTCCTTCACGTCGTTGCCCGAGGTGAAGCAGCCCGCCTGGCCGTGGATCAGCACCGCGCGCACCTGCGCGTCGGCGTCCGCCGCGGCGAGCGCCTGCGCCATCGCCGCGTACATCGCGGGACTGAGCGCGTTCTTCTTCTCGGGGCGGTCGAACTCGATGCGGGTGACGCGTTCCTGCGTTTCGACGACGATGTGCTCGCCCATGCTCAGGCGTCCAGGGTAGATTCGATTGCGGCCCAGCCGCTTGGCTTCGTACAGCGCGGCATCCGCGCGACCCAGGAGCTGCGGCACGGTTTCGCCCTCGCGGCAGGCCGGCGATGCCGGTCGACACGGTGAGCGACATGCCCGGCGCGATCTCGCCCCAGTCGCGCTGCGCCACCGCGAGCCGGATGCGTTCCAGCGCTGGAACGGCGGCGGCGGGCGGCGTCGCGGCGAGGATCAGCATGAACTCCTCGCCGCCGTAGCGGCCGAAGACGTCGTTGTCGCGCATCGCATGCGTGCACGACGCCGGCGAACGTCTTGCAGCACCTCGTCGCCGGCGGCGTGGCCGTGGGTGTCGTTCACCGACTTGAAATGATCCAGGTCGAGCAGCGCGACGCTGAACGGCGTCGCCGCCGCGCTCGGCGCGGCTGCGCTCCTGCTCGAGCGCGCGCCATCAGCGAGCGCCGGTTGAGCGTCCGCGTCAGCTCGTCGTGGCTGGCGAGCTGCTGCACCTGTTCGAGCGAGTCGGCGAGCTTGCGGCGGCCCTCCTGCAGGCGCCGGCGCAGCTCGTTCGCCTGCACGCTGAGCAGCAGGCAGCGGCCGAGGATCAGCGAGAAGTACGACCACACCAGCACGCGCTCGGCCGCGCGTCGACACCGGCAGCGAGAGCCGCTCGCCCACCGCGTAGAACAGCACGCCGAGCGCCAGCAGCGCCGAAGGTCCAGACCAGCGACCGCCTGGCGCACCGGCGTCCAGGTCATGCCGAAGGCGAACACCGTGAACAGGTTGGCGAGGAACGGAAAGGCGAGCTGCGGCGCCATGCCGACGACCGCGAGCTGCAGCAGCACGGCGAGCGCCGATCTGCGGCACGGCCCATGCTCGGATCGCGCAGCCGCAGGTTGCGGCCGGTGGCGATCACGGCGAACGACGGCGCCGCAGATCGCCGCCCCGGCGAGCCCGTAGGCAAGCGGCACGGACCCGCCGGGATCGTGCCCGGCCGTCCAGAACAGGCCGAGGAACAGCGTATCGAGCGCGTAGCTCGCCGCGGTCCAGCCGGTCCAGCGCAGGCGCTGCTTCTGGTCGCGCGCGCGCGTGTGCGCGGCGCGCATCGCCTTCTCCAGCTTCTCTTCGCTCGCCAGCACCGCGCGCCCGTCAGCCCGGCAGCTTGTAGTCCTTGAACTGTCTGGCGCAGCGTCAGCTTGGAGAGCTTGCCGGTGGCGGTGTGCGGCAGCTCGGTCACGAACACCACGTCGTCGGGCATCCACCACTTGGCGATCTTGCCCTCGTAGAACTTGAGCAGCTCCTCCTTGCGACACCTCCTGCCCGGCCTTCTTCACCGCCACGACGATCGGGCGCTCGTCCCACTTCGGGTGCCGGATGCCGATCACCGCCGCTTCCTGCATCGCCGGGTGCGCCACCGCGATGTTCTCCAGGTCGATCGAGCTGATCCACTCGCCGCCCGACTTGATCACGTCCTTGGAGCGGTCGGTGATCTGCAGGTAGCCGTCGGGGTCGATGGTGGCGACGTCGCCGGTCGGGAACCAGCCGTCCTTGCAGCGGGTCGCCGCCCTCGCCCTTCAGGTAGCCCGAGGCGATCCAGGGGCCCTTGCACCAGCAGGTCGCCGAACGCCTTGCCGTCCCAGGGCAGCTCCTTGCCGCCCTCGTCGACGATCTTCATCTCGACGCCGAAGATGCCGCGGCCCTGCTTCGCCTGCACCGCGTAGCGCTGCTCCTTGGGCATCGCCGCCTGCTTCGCCTTGAGCGAGCCCACCGTGCCGAGGGGGCTCATCTCGGTCATGCCCCAGGCGTGGAACACCGTGACGCCGTAGTCGTCCTGGAAGGCGCGGATCATCGCCGGCGGGCAGGCCGAGCCGCCGATCACCGTGCGCTTGAGCGTGGAGAACTTCACCTTGTTGCGCGCGCCAGGTGCTGCAGCAGCATCAGCCACACCGTGGGCACGCCGGCCGACAGCGTCACCTTTTCCTGCTCGATCAGCTCGTAGACGCTCTTGCCGTCCAGGTGCGGGCCCGGGAACACCATCTTCGCGCCCACCATGGTGCAGGCGTAGGGCAGGCTCCAGGCGTTGGCGTGGAACATCGGCACCACCGGCAGCACCGCGTCGCGCGCCGAGAGGTCGAGCGCGTCGGGCAGCGCCGCGCCGTAGGCGTGCAGCACCGTGGAGCGGTGGCCGTAGAGCACGCCCTTCGGGTTGCCCGTGGTGCCCGAGGTGTAGCACAGCGCCGCCGCGGTGCGCTCGTCGAACGCTGGGCCACTCGAAGCGCTCGTCCTGCTTGTCCATCAGCTCCTCGTAGCACTGCAGCTTCGGGATCGAGGTCTGCGCCGGCATGTGGGCGCGGTCGGTCAGCAGCACGTAGTGCTTCACCGTCTTCAGCTGCGGCGCGAGCTTCTCCACCAGCGGCAGGAAGGTCAGGTCGAAGAACAGCGCCTGGTTCTCGGCGTGGTTCGAGATGTAGACGATCTGCTCGGCGAACAGGCGCGGGTTGATGGTGTTGATGACCGCGCCGATGCCGGAGATGGCGTAGTACAGCTCGTAGTGGCGGTAGCCGTTCCAGGCCAGGGTGCCGACGCGGTCCGCGCTCTTCACGCCCAGCGCCTGCAGCGCCTTGGCGAGCCGGCGCGCGCGCGCGTGGGCCTCGCGGTAGGTGTAGCGGTGGATCCCCCCCTCGACGGTCTTGGAGACGATCTCGGTGTCGCCGTGGTTGCGGTCGGCGAACCGGATCAGGTCGGTGATCAGCAGCGGCACGTCCATCATCAGGCCTTGCATGGTCTTCCCCCTCGGAATGCGCTTTCACGATGCGAACGATTCAAGTTACCGCAGGGCCGCAGCCAAAAGCAAGCGTAAGCCTTGACCGCCTGTGTCGCGGTCTATAACATTTTTCCCTCTCTAGGAGGAGACTTCATGATCCAGCGCATGATCGGTGCGGCCGCGCTCGCGGCCGCCATGGCACTCGTTTCTTTCGCCGCGCAGGCCCAGACCGTCAAAGTGGCGTACATCGACCCGCTTTCCGGGCCCTTCGCCAACGTCGGCGAGCAGGGGCTGGCGGAATTCCGCTTTGCCGTCGACCGCATCAACAAGAGCGGCAAGCTCGGCAAGGTGAAGCTCGAAGTGGTGCCGTTCGACAACAAGGTGAGCCCGCAGGAATCGCTCAACCAGCTGAAGCGCGTCATCGACCAGGACATCCGCTACATCACCCAGGGCAACAGCTCGGCGGTGGCCGGCGCGCTGATCGAGGCGGTGAACCGCCACAACGAGAGGAACCCCGGCAAGGAGATCCTGTACCTCAACTACGCGGCGGTGGACCCGGCCTACACCAACGAGAAGTGCTCGTTCTGGCACTTCCGCTTCGACGCCAACAGCGACATGAAGATGGAGTCGCTCACCACCTGGATGACGGGCCAGAAGGACATCAAGAAGGTGTACCTGCTCAACCAGGACTACTCCTTCGGCCACGCGGTGAAGAAGGCGGCGCGCGAGATGCTCGCGCGCAAGCGCCCCGACATCCAGATCGTCGGCGACGACCTGCACCCGCTGGGCAAGGTAAGCGACTTCGCGCCCTACGTGGCGAAGATCAAGGCCTCCGGCGCCGACAGCGTGATCACCGGCAACTGGGGCAACGACATGTCGCTGCTGGTGAAGGCCGGGCAGCGACGCGGGGCTCGACGTGAACTGGCTCACCTACTACGCAGGCGGCCTGGGCACGCCCACCGCGATGGGCGAGGCCGCCGCCGGCAAGGTGAAGATCATCGCCGAGTACCACTCCAACGTGGAGAACAACAAGGCGGCGAAGTGGGACGCGGACTACCGCAAGCAGGCGCCCAAGGGCAACCCGGACTTCTATTTCCTGCGCGGCAAGATCATGTGGGACATGTTCGCCAAGGCCATCGTACAGGCGAAATCGGTCGAGCCCAAGGCGGTGGCGCTCGCGCTGGAAGGCATGCGCCACGACGGCGAGCTGGGCGAGGTCGAGATGCGCAAGGCCGACCACCAGCTCATCCAGCCGCTCTACGTGCTGACGATCGTGAAGTCCGCGGCCAAGGGCGGGCCCAAGAACGCGAAGATCGACATGGAGGGCAGCGGCCTCGCGCCGATCACGAACGCGCGGCTGGAAGGCTACACGTCGGCGACGCCGACCTCCTGCCAGATGAAGCGGCCGTAGCGGCCGGCAGCGAAGCCAACGGGGAGCCGCCAAGCTCCCCGTTTTTGTTTCTGCCATGGAATTCTTCCTCGTCCAGACCCTGAACGGCATCAGCTACGGGCTGCTGCTGTTCATGCTGTCCTCGGGCCTGACGCTGGTCTTCTCGCTGATGGGCGTGCTCAACTTCGCGCACGCCAGCTTCTACATGCTGGGGGCCTACCTCGCCTTCCAGGTGAGCACCAAGATCGGCTTCTGGCCCGCCCTGGTGTTCGCCCCGCTGCTGGTCGGCGCGATCGGCATGCTGGTGGAGCGCTGGGGCCTGCGAAAGGTGCACAAGCACGGCCACGTCGCCGAGCTGCTGTTCACTTTCGGCCTGGCCTACCTGATCGAGGAAGCGGTGCACCTGGTGTGGGGCCGCTCCGCGCTGGACTACCGGGTGCCCGCCGAACTCGACGGCCCGCTGTTCCAGATCATGGGTTCGCAGTACCCGATCTACCGCGGCTTCATGATGCTGGTGTCGGTGGCGATGCTGGTGTCGATCTGGCTCGCGCTGACGCGCACGCGCATCGGCCTGGTGATCCAGGCGGCGCTGAGCCACCCGCAGACGGTCGAGGCGCTCGGCCACAACGTGCCACGCGTGTTCATGCTGGTGTTCGGCGGCGGCGCGGCGCTCGCGGGGCTGGCAGGCGTGATCGGCGGCAACGCCTTCGTCACCGATCCCGGCATGGCCGCCTCGGTCGGCCCGATCATCTTCGTCATCGTGGTGGTGGGCGGCATGGGCTCGCTCGCCGGCGCCTTCATCGCCTCGCTGCTGATCGGCTGCATGCAGACCTTCGCGGTTTCGCTCGACTGGTCGCTGGGCGGCATCGGCATCGCGCAGGCGGCGCCGATGCTGCCTTACCTGCTGATGGTGCTGCTGCTGATCTTCCGGCCGAAGGGCCTGATGGGGACCCGCGAAGGATGAAGTACGCCCCGCTCAACCTCGGGCGCTGGATCCTGTGGAGCGGCGCCGCGCTGGTGTTTCTCATTGCCCCGCACCTGTTTTCCGGGGGCTTCGCGCTCACCATGCTCACGCAGATGGGCACGCTGATCCTCTTTGCGCTCAGCTACAACATGCTGCTCGGCCAGGGGGGCATGCTGTCCTTCGGCCACGCGGTGTACTCGGGGCTGGGCGCCTACGTCACCGTGCACGTGCTCAACCTGATGGGCAAAGGTTCGTTCACCATGCCGCTGCCGCTGCTGCCGCTGGTGGGCGGCCTTGCCGGCCTTTTCTTCGGCGTGCTGTTCGGCTACGTCACCACCAAGCGCGCCGGCACCACCTTTGCGCTCATCTCGCTCGGCATCGGCGAAATGGTGTTCGCCTGTGTGCGGATGTTCCCGGGCTTCTTCGGCGGCGAGGCCGGCGTCTCGACCAACCGCGTGGTCGGCCAGCCGTTCCTCGGCCTGACCTTCGGTCCGGCGATCCAGGTCTATTACCTGGTCGCGGTGTGGTGCTTCCTCGGCATGGCGGCGATGTTCGCGCTGACGCAGACGCCGCTCGGGCGCATGGCCAACGCGGTGCGCGACAACCCCGAGCGCGCCGAGTTCGTCGGCTACAACACGCAGCACGTGCGCTTCCTGCAACTGGTGCTGTCCTCCTTCTTCGCCGGCGTCTCGGGCGCGCTGTCGTGCATCAATTTCGAGATCGTGTCGGAGGAGAACGTGTCGGCGATCCGCTCCGGCGGCGTGCTGCTCGCCACCTTCATCGGCGGCGTGCCGTTCTTCTTCGGGCCGGTCCTCGGCGCGATCGTGTTCGTGTTCTTCGTCGTCGCGCTCTCCGGCTTCACCAAGGCCTGGCTGCTGTACCTAGGCCTGTTCTTCGTGCTGATGGTGGTGTACGCCCCCGGCGGCATCGCCTCGCTGATCCTCATGCAGTTTCCGGTGATCCGCGCCGGGCGCTGGCGCGAACTCCTCGTGCCCTATGCGCTGGCCACGCTCGCGGGGCTGGTCGCGCTTGCCGGCCTGATCGGGCTGGTGGAGATGGTTTACCGGCTCTCCGAGCAGGGTGCGAGCACGGTGCTGACGGTGCTCGGCCTGTCGTTCGACGCGCACAGCACGCTCGCCCTGGATCGCGTTCGGCGGCGTGCTCGCCGCCGGGCTGGCGGCGCTGCGCGCCGCGATGCGGCTGGTCGGCGAGCGTTGGGGCACGATCCAGCTCGATCTGCAGGCGAAGGCAGCGCCATGAAGAATGCGATCGAGCTGCAGGAAGTGCACAAGAGTTTCGGCACGACGAAGATCATCCACGGCGTGTCGCTCGCGATCCGCGACGGCGAGCGCCACGCCATCATCGGCCCGAACGGCGCGGGCAAGTCCACGCTGTTCAACCTGATCTCCGGACGCTACGAGCTGTCCGCCGGCCGCATCCTGCTGCACGGCGCCGACGTCACCAACCTGCGCCCCTTCGAGATCAACCGCCAGGGCCTGTCGCGCAGCTTCCAGGTCACCAACATCTTCCACCACATGACCGTGTACGAGAACATCCGCTGCGGCGTGCTGTGGTCGGCGGGCTACCGCTACTCCTTCTGGCACCGCGTCGGCGCGCTGAAGGAAGTCAAGCAGCGTGCCGAGGAAGTGATGGAGCGCATCGGACTGGCCAGGCGCCGCAACCTCCCCGCCGGCACTCTCACTTACGCCGAGCAGCGCGCGCTGGAGATCGGCGTCACCATCGCCGGCGGCGCAAACGTGATCCTGCTCGACGAGCCCACCTCGGGCATGAGCCGCACCGAAACCGCGCACGTGGTGGAGCTCGTGCGCAGCGTCACGGAAGGCAAGACCCTGGTGATGGTGGAGCACGACATGGGCGTGGTGTTCGGCCTCGCCGACCGCATCAGCGTGCTCGTCTACGGCGAGGTGCTCGCCACCGGGACGCCCGAGGAGATCCGCGGCAATCCCGCGGTGCAGGAAGCCTACCTTGGTTCCCTGCACAAGGAAACGGCCCATGCTTGAGGTACGCGACCTGCACGCCTACTACGGCAAGAGCCACATCCTGCACGGCGTGCACCTTTCCATCGGCAAGGGCGAGATCGTCTCGCTGCTCGGCAGGAACGGCGTCGGCCGCTCGACCACCATCCGCTCCATCATGGGGCTGGTGGACTGCACGGGCTCGGTGCGCTTCCGGGACGAGGAGATGGTGGGCCTGAAGGCCTACGAGATCGCGCACAAGGGCCTGGGCTACGTGCCGGAGAACCGCGACATCTTCCCCACTCTCACCGTGCGGCAGAACCTGCTGCTCGGGCAGAAGAAGCAACTGGCCTCGACGCGCTGGGGCATGGAGGACATGTACCAGCTGTTCCCGCGCCTCAAGGAGCGCGCCGACACGCAGGCCGGGTTCCTCTCCGGCGGCGAGCAGCAGATGCTCACGCTGTGCCGCACGCTGATGGGCGACCCCGAGCTGGTGATGATCGACGAGCCCACCGAGGGCCTCGCGCCGAAGATCGTCGAGCAGGTGGCGCTCCTCTTCGAGGAGATCAGGAAGCGCGGCATCTCGATCCTGCTGGTGGAGCAGAAGCTCGCCATCGCGCTCGACATCTCCGAGCGCCTGTACGTGATGGGGCACGGCAGCATCGTGTTCGAGGGCACCCCGCGCGACGTGCGCGAGAACACGGCGATGCGCAAGGAATGGCTGGAGGTCTGAGCTACGGCGGGGAATTCGTGCCGCGCGCGGAGCTGGAGACACGCGCGGCGCGCGGCGCGGCGGCGCTTGCGGCGCGCGGCGTGGGCGAAGGCGACGTGGTCGCGGTGATGCTCTACAACCGGCCGGAGTGGATCGAGCTGATGCTCGCCTGCCGGCGCCTGGGCGCCTACTGGTGCCCGGTCAACTGGCACTACAAGGCCGACGAGGTGCGCCACATCCTCGCCGACAGCGGCGCCAAGGTGCTGGTGGCCGAGCCCGGACTGCACGACGGCGAGCTCACCATCGGCGACTGGGCCGCCTGGCGCGACCGCCACGCCCCCTGGGACGGCCCCGAGCGCGCGCCGCGCGCGGGCATGTTCTACACCTCGGGGACCACCGGGCGGCCAAAGGGCGTGCGGCGCGAGCCCGCGGCCGCCGAGCACGCGCAGCGCACGGCGCAGAACTGGCGCACGGCGCTCGGCTTCGAGCCGCACGGACGCACGCTGCTTTCGGCGCCGCTCTACCACAGCGCGCCGAACAGCTACGGGCTGCAGGCGATCCTGCACGATATGACGCTGTACCTCGAGCCGAAGTTCGACGCGGAGGCGACTCTCGCGCTGATCGCGCGCGAGCGCCTCACGCACGCCTACCTGGTGCCGACCATGTTCGCGCGCATGCTGAAGCTCCCCGCGGCCGTGCGCGCGCGCTACGACGTGTCGTCGATGCGCTTCGTCATCTGCATGGGCTCGCCCTGCGCACCGGAAGTCAAGCGCGCCATGATCGACTGGTGGGGCCCGGTGATCCACGAGAGCTACGCGGCGAGCGAGTTCGGCCTGGTGACCTTCATCACCGCCGCCGAAGCGCTCGAGCGTCCGGGCTCCGCCGGCAGGGCGCTGCCCGCTGCACAGCTCAGGATCCTCGATCACGCCGGGCGCGAGCTGCCGCCCGGGGAAATCGGCCTGATCTACGCGAGGAACGACGCCTACCCGGACTTCACTTACGCGCACAACGATGCCGCGCGCCGCGCGATCGACCGCGACGGCTTGTGCACGCTCGGCGACATGGGCTACCTGGACGCGGACGGCTACCTCTACGTCTGCGACCGCGCCACCGACATGGTGATCTCGGGCGGGGTGAACATCTACCCGGCGGAAATCGAGGCGGCGCTGATGGCGATGCCGGGAGTCGCCGATTGCGCCGTGTTCGGCATCCCGGACGCGGAGTTCGGCGAGGCGGTGGCCGCGGCGGTGCAGCCGCAGCCCGGCGCGCGCCTGGACGCCGCCGCGGTGCAGGCCTGGCTGCGGGACCGCATCGCCGGCTACAAGGTGCCGCGCGTGGTGAGCTTCATGGACGCCCTGCCGCGCGAGGACAGCGGCAAGATCTTCAAGCGGCGCCTGAAACAGCCCTACTGGGAAGGTTCCGGCCGCAGGATCTGAAGTGTAGAATTTTGACCATCCCCCCTGGAGAGTGCGCGAAATGAGCGACGTGGCAGCCTATTCGGTCCGCGACGGCATCGCCGTCATCACGATGAAGAATCCGCCGGTCAACGGCCTGGGCAACGCCCTGCGCGCCGGCATCGCCGAGGGCCTGAAGCAGGCAGCCGCCGATCCCGAGGTGAAGGCGGTGCTGTTCATCGGCTCGAGCAAGGTGTTCTCGGGAGGCGCCGACATCCGCGAGTTCGGCCTGCCGCGCACGCCGCCGGACCTGCCGGAAGTGAACGACATGCAGGACGCGATGCAAAAGCCGCTGGTGGCGGCGATCGGCGGCTTCGCGCTGGGCGGCGGACTCGAGCTCGCGCTCGGCTGCCACTACCGCATCGCGGCACCCAAGAGCCTGCTCGGACTGCCCGAGGTGAAGCTCGGGCATCCTGCCCGGCTCGGGCGGCACACAGCGCCTGCCGCGCGTGATCCCGGTGCACGAGGCCGCGCGCATGATGATCCTGGGCGACCCGATCCCGGCGGAAAAGGCGAAGGAGTTCGGCCTGGTGGACGAGATCGCCGCCGGCGACCTGCTGGAAGACGGCATCGCCTACGCGAAGAAGCTCGTCGCCGAGGGCAAGGGGCCGCGCCGCGTGCGCGACATGCCGCCCAGGGTGGAAGGCGACCAGAAGGCGCTGCTCGACGCGGTACCGGCGCAGGCGGCGAAGAGCGCCGGGCGGCAATCCGGCGCCCGCGGAGATCGCCAAGTGCATCCAGGCGGCGGTCACGCTGCCCTTCGACGAGGGCCGCAAGGTCGAGCGCGAGCGCTTCGCAGTACCTGGTGAACACCGATCGAGTCCAAGGCGCTGCGCCACATGTTCTTCGCCGAGCGCCAGACCTCCAAGATCCCCGACGTGCCCGAGGACACGCCGACGCGCGAGATCAGGAAGGCGGCGATCGTCGGCTCGGGCACCATGGGCGGCGGCATCGCCATGAGCTTCGCCAACGCCGGCATCCCGGTGACTGCTCGCCGACATGTCGCAGGAGGCGCTCGACAAGGGCTTGCAGCGCATCAAGGACAACTACGCCGTCACCGTGCAGCGCGGGCGCCTGAAGCAGGAGGACATGGACAAGCGCGTGGCGCTGATCCAGGGCATCACCGACCTCGGCGCGGCGCGCGACGCCGACATCGTCATCGAGGCGGTGTTCGAGAGGATGGAAGTCAAGCAGGACATCTTCAAGAAGCTCGACGCGGTGATGAAGCCGGGCGCGATCCTCGCCACCAACACTTCGACGCTCGACGTCAACAAGATCGCCGACGTGACCAAGCGCCCGCAGGACGTGATCGGCACGCACTTCTTCTCGCCCGCCAACGTGATGCGGCTGCTGGAGGTGGTGCGCGGCGCGAAGACCGGCAAGGACGTGCTCGCCACCACCATGAAGCTCGGCAAGAAGCTGAAGAAGGTGCCGATCGTCTCCGGCGTGTGCGACGGCTTCATCGGCAACCGCATGCTCGAGCGCTATACGCAGCAGGCGGGGTTCCTGCTCGACGAGGGCGCGAGCCCGCTGCAGGTGGACGCGGCGCTGCAGAAATGGGGCATGGCGATGGGGCCGTTCACCATGTCCGACATGGCCGGCAACGACATCGGCTGGGACGTGCGCAAGCGCCGCTACTACGAGAAGCCCGACATGGTGTACTCGAAGTTCGCCGACAAGGTGTGCGAGCTCGGGCGCTACGGGCAGAAGACCGGCAAGGGCTTCTACCGGTACGAGCCGGGCAACCGCAAGCCGCATGCCCGATCCCGAGGTCGACGCAGCTGCTCGAGAATTACCGCAAGGAGCACGGCCTCGATGCCGCGGCAGATCTCCGACGAGGAGATCGTCGAGCGCTGCATCTTCGCGCTTGCCAACGAGGGCGCGAGGATCATCGAGGAAGGCATCGCGCTGAGGGCCTCGGACGTCGACATGGTGTACCTCACCGGCTACGGCTTCCCCGCGCACCGCGGCGGGCCGATGTTCTACGCCGACACGGTGGGCCTCGCCAAGGTGGTGGCGGCGATCGAGGGATTCCAGAAGGGCTACAACGGCAACCAGTGGAAGCCCGCGCCGCTGCTCGTCAAGCTCGCCCAAGAGGGCAAACGGTTCAACGGATAGGAGAACGTGCCATGACCGAAGCTGTCATCGTTTCCACCGCCCGCACGCCGCTGTGCAAGAGCTGGCGCGGCGCCCTCAACATGACCCACGGCGCGAAGATGGGCGGGCACGTGGTGCACGCGGCCCTCGAGCGCGCCAAGCTCGAGCCGCAGGAGGTCGAGGACGTGATCATGGGCTGCGCCACGCCCGAGGGCGCGACCGGCGGCAACATCGCGCGCCAGATCGCGCGTGCGCGCCGGGCCTGCCCGTGACGGTGTCCGGCATGACGGTGAACCGCTTCTGCTCCTCCGGCCTGCAGACCATCGCGCTCGCCGCGCAGCGCGTGCTCGCGGGCGAGGGCGAGGTGTTCATCGCCGGCGGCGTGGAGTCCATCTCGCTGGTGCAGAACGAGGCCAACAAGTTCCACGGCGCAGGACGAGTGGCTGCACCGGCACAAGCCGGAGATCTACTGGCCGATGCTGCAGACCGCGGAGTACGTGTCGAAGAAGTACGGCATCTCGCGCGAGCTGCAGGACCGCTACGGCGCGCGCAGCCAGCAGCGCGCGGCCAAGGCGCGCGAAGAGGGCAAGTTCAGGGACGAGATCGTGCCGATCACCACCAAGATGAAGGTGATCGACAAGGTCACCAGCGCCGAGACCCTGAAGGAGGTCACGGCGGAGCACGACGAGGGCATCCGCCCCGACACCACCTATGAAGGCGTGTCGCAGATCAAGCCCGCCATCGAGGGCGGCGTGATCGCGGCGGGCAACGCCAGCCAGTTCTCCGACGGCGCCTCCGCCCAGGTGGTGATGAGCGACAAGGCGGCGGCGAAGCGGGGCCTGAAGCCGCTGGGCATCTTCCGCGGCTTCGCCGTGGCGGGCTGCGAGCCCAACGAAATGGGCATCGGCCCGGTGTACGCGGTGCCCAAGCTCCTGCAGCGCGCGGGCCTCAAGGTCTCCGACATCGACCTGTGGGAACTGAACGAGGCGTTCGCCGTGCAGGTGATCTACTGCCGCGACAAGCTCGGCATTCCCGATGACCGCCTGAACGTGAACGGCGGCGCCATCGCCGTCGGCCACCCCTACGGCGTCACCGGATCGCGGCTCCTCGGCCACGCCCTCATCGAGGGCAAGCGCCGCGGCGCCAAGCGCGTGGTGGTGACCATGTGCATCGGCGGCGGCATGGGGGCAGCGGGGCTGTTCGAAGTCGTGTGAAGATCGCCATCGTCGGTTGCGGGGCGATGGGCTCGGTGTACGCGGGCCTGTTCGCCTCGGCGGGACACGAAGTCTGGGCGATCGACCGCTGGCGCGAGCACGTTGAGGCCATTAAGAAGAGCGGCCTGCGGCTCGAAGGCAAGTCGGGCGACCGCACCGTCAAGGTCAACGCCACGACGGATGCGAAGGAGGCCGGCCCCTGCGACCTCGTGATCCTCGCCACCAAGGCGATGCATGTCGCGCCGGCCGCCGAGTCGGCCAAGGCGCTCCTCGGCAAGGACACGCCGGTGCTTTCCATCCAGAACGGCCTCGGCGGCCCGGACACGGCGGCGGACATCCTCGGCCGCGAGCGCGTGATGGTGGGCGTGGTGGGCGGCTTCGGCGCCTCGATGAAGGCACCCGGGCATGCGCACCACAACGGCATGGAGCTGGTGCGCCTGGGCGAATTCGGCGGCCCCATCACGCCGCGGCTGAAGAAGGTCGAGGAGACCTGGAGCGGCGCGGGCTTTCGCGTGAAGGTGTTCGACGACATCGACCAGCTGGTGTGGGAAAAGCTCATCTGCAACTGCGCCTACTCGGGGCCCTGCGCCATCTCGGATTCGACCACGGGCGAGGTGATGGAAGATCCCGACCTGTCGAAGGTGTCGGCGGCCTGCGCGAGCGAGGCCTATGCGGTGGCGAAGGCAAAGGGGGTGAAGCTCGGCTTCACCGACCCGGTCGCCTACGTGCGCGACTTCGGCTCCAAGATCCCCAAGGCGCGCCCGTCGGTGCTGCTCGACCTGATGGCGAAGCGGAAGTCCGAGATCGACGTCATCAACGGCTCGATCCCGCGGGTGGGCAAGACCCTGGGCGTCGCCGCGCCGGTAAACGAAACCGTCACCGCCCTGGTGAAGGCGAAGGAAACCCGGCTCGGCTGCGCCTAGAAAATAGGGACAGACCCCATTTTTCGCATAGCGAAAAATGGGGTCTGTCCCTATTTTTTCAGCCGCAGCAGGCGGAACGCCGGCATCGGCTGGGTGATGCCGCGCAGCTGCAGCGGCCCCGCCGGCTCGGCTTCGGCCACCTCGCTCACGTCGGCGTAGGTCACCGCGTCGATCAGGATCTCGCCGCCGCGCGCCTGGCCGCACAGGCGCGCGGCAAGGTTGGGAATCGCGCCGATCGCCGCGTACTCCCAGCGCTGCTCGAAGCCGATCACGCCGAGCGTCGCCTCGCCCTGCGCGATGCCGACGCCGAGCGCCACGCTGTGCCCGCGCTGCTGCCAGGCCCGCGCGATCGGCACGAACGCCTGCTGCAGCTCGAAGGCCATGCGCACCGCCCGCGTCGCCGGCTGGTCCACGGGCAGCGGATCATTGAAGAAGATCATCACGCCGTCCCCGGCGAAGTGCTCGAGCGTGCCGGCATAGCGGTCGACGATATGCCCCAGGGCCTCGTGGTAGGCGCCGAGCAGGTCCATCACCTCCTCGGGCGCGGCGCGGTCGGTGAAGGCGGTGAAGCCACGCAGGTCGAGGAACACCGCGGTGATCTCCCGGCGGTGCGGCTCGAGCACCTCGGCGCCGCCCGCGATGATCGCCTCGGCCACCGGCGGCGAGAAGAAGCGCTTCATCTGCGCCAGGCGGTCGATCGCCGCCACCTGCTCGCGCACGCGCTCCTCCAGCCGCTCGTTCCACTGGCGCAGCTGCTCGGCCTGGCGGCGCACCTCGTCCTGCAGCACCTTCACGCGCAGGAGCGAGCGCACGCGCGCGAACAGCTCCGCGTAGCGCACCGGCTTGGTGAGGAAATCGTCCGCCCCGGACTCGATGCCCCTGACGCGCTCGTCGTGTCCGTCGCGATCCTCGAGCGAGGTCACCAGCACGACGGGCAGCAGCTCGGTGGCGGGATCGCCGCGCAGACGCTGGGTGAGCTCGTAGCCGTCCATGCCCGGCATGCGGATGTCCGAGATCACGAGGTCGGGCTGCATCTCCGCCACCTTGCGCAGGGCGGCCTCCCCGTCATAGACGCCATCCACCAGGTAGCCGCGCGAGCGCAGCAGCTCGGTGAGCATCTCGACGTTGGCGCGCTGGTCGTCGACCACCAGGATGCGGCCGCGGCGACCGGCGCCCGGGGCAGCCATCAGAAGACGATCACGCCCCGCGCGTTGCGCCCGGACTCGAGGTCGGCAAAGGCCTGCGGGGCTTCCTCGATCCGGTAGCGGTGCGTGATCAGCTCGTCGAGCTTGAGCTTGCCCGCCATGTACAGGTGCAGCATGCGGGGAAAATCGATGCGCGGCACGCAGGAGCCGAAGTAGCTGCCCTGCAGGCTCTTTTCCTCGAACACCATGGTCATCGGCTTGAATGCCACCGAGTCGGTCGGCCGCGCCACGCCCACCACCACCGCCTTGCCGCCGCGGCGGATCGCCCGATAGGCGGTCTCGGCGAGCGCGCCCACGCCCACGCATTCGAAGGCGTAGTCCGGGCCGCCGCCGGTCATCTTCTTGAGCTGCTTGGCCACGTCCTCGCCGGGTTTGCTCAAGATCACGTCGGTGGCGCCGAACTGCTTCGCCATGTCGAGCTTCGCCTCCATGGTGTCGATGGCGATGATGCGCTCGGCGCCGGCGATCGCCGCGCCTTGCACCACGTTGAGGCCCACGCCGCCGCAGCCGAACACCGCGACGCTCGAGCCGGGCTCGACTTTCGCTGTGTTGAACACCGCGCCGACGCCGGTGGTCACGGCGCAGCCCACCAGCGCCGCGCGGTCGAGCGGGATCTTCGGGTCGATCTTCACGAGGTTGTCCACGGAGAGCGTGGCGTACTCCGCCATCACGCCGCAGCCGGAGAAGATGCCGAGCGGCTTGCCCGCCTTGTCGTGCACGCGCGGCGTGCCCTCGGGCGGCGTGGTGAGGGCTTTGCCCTGCTCCACGCACAGCACCGGGCGCCCGCCCGCGCAGAAGCGGCACTTGCCGCACATGTAGATGAACGAAGCGACGACGTGGTCGCCCACGGCAAGCCGCTGACCCCCTCGCCGACCTCCACGACTTCGCCCGCGCCTTCGTGGCCGAGCACCAGCGGCGGCGGCAGCGCGATGGTGCCGTTGGTGGCCGAGAGGTCCGAGTGGCACACGCCGCAGGCGGCGAGCTTCACCATCACCTCGCCGCGCTTGGGCGAATCGACGGTGATTTCCTCGACCACCACGGGCTTGTTCAGTTCGCGGCAGACGGCCGCCTTGCCGGTACGCGACATCAATTTCTCCGGGCCATGGAAGTGCAGCAGTATAGCGGCACTCTAACGCCACTCGCCGCGCAGTTCGGACACCCGCGCCTGCAGCACTTCCGGCGTCGCCTGCACCGCCGGCACCAGATCCCCCACCGCCAGTCCGATCTTCGCGAACGGCCGCAGGCGCCAGGGCTTGCTCATCGCTGCGCCGTCCTTGCGCGAGAAGAAAGAACCCCACAGGCCGCGCAGCGCCATCGGCACCACCGGCACCGGCGTCTCCTCGAGGATGCGCTTCAGGCCCGGCCGGAACGGGTTGATCTCGCCCGAGTCGGTGAGCTTGCCCTCCGGGAAGATGCACACCATGTCGCCTGCGCGCAGCGCCCGTGCGACCTCCGCAAATGCGCGCTCCATCATCGCGGGATCCTCCTTCGCCGAGGCGATGGGGATCGCCTTGCCGGTGCGGAATACGAAACTGAGCAACCGGCAGCTTGAAGATGTGATAGTCCATCACGAAGCGCACCGGCCGCCGGCACGCGGCGGCGATGATCAACGCATCGACGAAGCTGACGTGGTTCGCGACGATGAGCGCCGCGCCCTCGTCCGGCACGCGCTCCAGCCCCGCCTTCTCCAGCCGGTACACCGAGTGGATCAGCAGCCACACGATGAAGCGCATCAGGAACTCGGGGACCAGCAGGTAGATGTAGAGCGCGATCGCCGCATTGAGCAGCGCGGTGACCAGGATCAGCTGCGGGATGGTGAGGCCGGCGGCGAACAGGCCGATGGCGAGCCCCGCGGCGGCGACGATGAACGCGGCGTTGAGGATGTTGTTGCCGGCGATGATGCGCGAGCGGTGCGCCGGGTCGCTGCGCGTCTGCACCAGGGCATAGAGCGGCACGATGTAGAAGCCGCCGAACAGGCCGATCAGGAACAGATCGATCAAGCATCCGCCAGTGCGAGGCGTCGCGCGCGAACTCGGCGAGCGTCTGCGGTCCATGCGGGGCGTGCATCTCGACGGCGAGCCACAGGTCCACGCCGAAGAGCGTGAGGCCGATCGAGCCGAAGGGCACCAGGCCGATCTCCACCTTCTTGCCCGAGAGTCGCTCGCACAGCAGCGAACCCACGCCGATGCCCACCGAGAACACGACCAGCAGCAGCGTCACCACGTGCTCGCTCGCGGCGAGCACGTTTCTCGACAGGTTCGGGAACTGGGTGATGAACATTGCGCCGTAGAACCAGAACCAGGAGATGCCGAGGATGGAGAGCCAAACGGTGCGGTTCTGCGACGTGAACTTGAGGTTGCGCCAGGTCTCGGTGCAGCGGATTCCAGTTGATTCTCAGGTCTGGCGATGGCGCCGGCGAGCGCGGGATGAAGCGCGACAGCACGATGCCCGCGGCGGAGATCGCCATGGCCGACACCGCGACCCCGGCGACGCCCCAGCCGGGCTGCGTGATCATCCATCCGCCGTAGACCATGCCGAGCAGGATGGCGATCGAGGTCCCCATCTCCACCATGCCGTTGCCACCGACGATCTCGGTTTCGTTCAGGTGCTGCGGCAGGATCGCGTACTTCACCGGCCCAAACAGCGCCGACTGCACGCCGCCCAGGAAAAGAGCCCCGAGCAGCAGCGCCAGGCTCTGGGTGAACAAGCCGACCGCGCCAAGCGCCATCACCGCGAGCTCAATGGCCACCGTGATCGTGATGAGCGCCGACTTCTCGAACTTGTCGGCGATCTGCCCGGCAGTCGCGGAAAACAGGAAGAACGGCAGGATGAACAGCGCCTGCGCCAGGTTCTGCAGGGTGTCCGAGGACATCGCGGTGAAGCTGGCCGTCTGGTAGGCGAGCAGGATCACCAGCGCCTGCTTGAACACGTTGTCGTTGAAGGCGCCCAGGAACTGCACGCCGAAGAAGGGGCCGAAGCGGCGCTCGGCGAGCAGGCGGAACTGGCTCGATCCCTGCATGGTCTCCCTCGTTGCGGCAGGTCGCTGCGGGGCGTTAAAGTAGCGCCCTTCTTCCTGAGGATTATCCCATGCTGAATCGCGACAAGCTGTTCATCGGCGGCCAGTGGGTCGCCCCCTCCTCCCGAGACACGATCGACGTGCACAACGCAGGCACCGGCGAGGTGATGGGCAAGGTGCCCGCGGGCACCGAGAAGGACATCGACGCCGCGGTCGCCGCGGCGCGCGCCGCCTTCGACGGCTGGAGCCGCACGCCGGTGGAAGAGCGCGCGCGGTTCCTGCAGAAGATCTCCGACGGCTTGAAGGCGCGCAGCGATGAGCTCGCGAAGACCATCGCGCAGGAAGTCGGCATGCCGATCAAGCTCGCCGGGCGCATCCAGGCCGGCCTGCCGATCGCCAATTTCGCCAACTACGCGAAGCTCGCACCCGCCTTCCAGTTCGAGACGCGCGTGGGCAACTCGGTGGTGGTGCGCGAGCCGGTGGGAGTGGTCGGCGCCATCACGCCCTGGAACTATCCCCTGCACCAGATTGCGCTCAAGGTCGCCCCGGCGCTCGCCGCGGGCTGCACCGTGGTGCTCAAGCCCTCGGAGGTCGCGCCGTTCAACGCTTTCCTCCTCGCCGAGGTGATCGAAGCCGCCGGCCTGCCCAGGGGCGTCTTCAACCTCGTGACCGGCTACGGGCCCGCGGTGGGCGAGGCGCTGGTGAAGCACCCGCAGGTGGACATGATTTCCTTCACCGGCTCCACGCGCGCGGGCAAGCGCATCTCGGAGGTCGGCGCGCAGACCGTCAAGCGCATCGCCCTGGAGCTCGGCGGCAAGAGCCCATCGGTGATCCTGGAAGATGCCGACCTCGCGGCCGCGGTGAAGGGGACGGTGAACGGCTGCTTCCTCAACTCGGGGCAGACCTGCACCGCGCTCACGCGCATGCTCGTGCCGGCCTCGAAGTACGCGGAGGCGGCGAAGCTCGCGGTGGAGGCCGCGAAGGCCTTCACGCTCGGCGACCCGCTCGCCGAGACGACGCGCCTTGGGCCGCTCTCCTCGCAGATGCAGCTCGAGCGCGTGCGCGGCTACATCAGGAAAGGGGTCGAGGAAGGCGCCGAGCTCCTCACCGGCGGCGCCGAAAAGCCCGAGGGCGTGCCGGGCGGTTATTTCGTGAAACCCACGGTATTCGGCAATGTGAAGAACTCGATGAGCATCGCGCAGGAGGAGATCTTCGGACCGGTGCTCTCGATCATTGCCTACCAGGACGAAGAGGAAGCGGTGAGATCGCCAACGACACGCCCTATGGGCTTGCCGGCGCGGTGTGGTCAAAGGACGACGCGCACGCGCAGAGCGTCGCGCGCCGCATCCGCGCGGGGCAAGTGGACGTGAACGGCGGGGCCTTCAACATGAACGCGCCCTTCGGCGGCTTCAAGCAATCCGGCCACGGCCGCGAGGCCGGCGTCTACGGGCTCGAGGAATTCCTCGAGTTCAAGAGCCTGCAGTTGAAGGGCTGAGCCATGGCCTGGGCGCTGCTTTTCCTCGCGGGGCTTCTCGAAGTCGCGTGGGCGGTTGGCCTCAAGTACACCGACGGCTTCACGCGTCCCTGGCCCACCGCGGCGACTCTCGTGGCGATGATCGGCAGCGTGGTGCTGCTCGCCCTCGCCGTGCGCACCCTGCCGCTGGGCACCGCCTACGCGGTGTGGACCGGGATCGGCACCGCGGGCGCGGTGCTGCTCGGCATCGTGCTGTTCCACGAGCCGGCCACGCTCGCGCGCCTGTTCTTCGTCGGCCTGATCGTCACCGGCATCGTCGGACTGAAGCTGGTCACTGCATAGCGCGGCTGCGCAACTCCTGGCTGAACGGGCAACGGGGCTTCTGCGCCACGCGCTCCTCGGCGAGTGAGCGCGCGAGCGCCTTGTTGCCCGCGCGCAGTGCCGCCTCCAGCAGCGTGCGGCTCACCACGTCGCGCTGCGCGTTGCTGCCGCCGAAGACGCGGGCGGTCTCGCGCACCGGCGCAAGCAGACTCACCACTTCCGCGTACTTCCCGCGCCCGAAGGCCTCGATGGCGCGCACGATTGCCAGACCCGCCACGCACGCCATGTGGCCATTGGTGTTGCGCTCCTGCGCCGAGGCCTCTGCCGCCTTGAGCAGCGCCGCGGCCTCCTTGCCGCGGCCGGTGGCGACGAACGCCATCATGGCGTGCATGTCGTTGAAGGCGTAGAAACCGTTCTCCCCGCCCCTGCCGTAGGCGTCGGCGAGGTCCTCCCAGCGCTTGCCCACCTCGAGGCCGCGCAGGTGCATGCGCCAGAGCAGCGCCGCCGCATCGAGCATCATCAAGCGGATCTCGTTCGGCTGCGGCCGCACGCCCTGGTCGTAGATCTCGAGGGCGCGCCGCGCTCTGCCCTGGTCGAGGTGGTAGAGCGCGGTGTGCCACCAGTTGTGGAAGGCGAAGCCGTTGTCTTCCTGCGCCCAGTGCTTCGTGCGCAGCTCCATGAACTGGATACCCTCGGACTGGCGCGACTGCATCTCGAGCACGTGCGCCACCGCGTGCTGCGCCCAGCAGTCGTCGGTGTCGTAGTGCAATGCCGTGTGGCCGGTCTCTTCGGCCTTGCCGTAGCTGCCGCACTCCTCCAGGCCGAAGGCGTGCATGCCGAGGAGCAGCCCGTAGCCCTCGTCTTCACGGCTCCAGCCGGGAAGCGCGCGCGCGACCCGGTCGCGCAGGCTCTCGCGGTCGCCATGAAAGAAATCGGCGACGTGCGCGACCTGCAGCGCGAGCAGATCGCGCGGATACTCGGCGAGCAGGCTGCCGAGCTCATCGCGGTGTCTTTGCCAGTCCCCCGCCGCCCAGGCTTTGAGCGCGCCAGCGTGGCGCCGCTCTCGATCGTTCATTGCACCCTGCAGCCCCTCCAGCCGCACGATGCCTTCGCGGATGCCTGGCAGCACGCTGCGCTCCCACATGGTGACCTGAACCTGCGCGCGCAGCACGTGCCCCATGGCGAACTCGGGCTGCGCCGCAAGCGCCTCGTCTATGATCGCCACCGCGTCGCCGCGGTAGACATTGAGCGCGCGCAGCGCGCGCTCGTAAACCTCGAGGCTCTTCGCGCCCGCCCCCGACATCGCCAAACCCCTCGCGTCGTTCATGCCTGCTTCCGCTTCGTGATCAGCGCGTCCACCGCCACGGCGCGCCGCGGCCCGCAGCGCAGCGGGTTCACGTCCAGCTCCTCTATCACGTCGGCCAGGTCCGCCGCCAGCTCGGAGACGCGCGCGATCGCGTCCGCGAGCGCGTCCAAATCGGCTGCGTCGCCGCCGCGGAACCCCGTGAGCAGCCGGTAGCCTCGCAGGCGCCGCAGCATCGCACGCGCCTCTGCCGGCGTCACCGGAGCGAGCGCCGCCACTGTGTCGTGGATCAACTCCACCAGCACGCCCCCGGAGCCCACCACCACCACCGGCCCGACCGCCGGGTCGACGCGCGCGCCCGCGATCACCTCCACACCGGGAACCATCGGTTGCACCAGTACGCCGTGCAGCTCATGGCCGCGCGCCGCGGCGACGATCTCCGCGTACGCGGGCCGCAATTCCGCCTCGTTCGCGATGCCAAGGCGCACCACGTCGAGCTCCGTCTTGTGCAGGATGGTTGGCGCTTCCGCCTTCATCACGACCGGGTAGCCGAGCTCGCGCGCCGCGGCCGCGGCCTCGTCCGCGCTGCGCGCGAGCCGCTCCTCGACCACGGGCACGCCGTACGCCGCCAGCACGCGCTTCGCTTCGCGCTCGGATAGAGTCTCGCCTGCCGCCGCGAGCAGGGCCCTTGCCGCCTGCGCCGCGCCCTGCGGCGAGCGCCGCGGCGCGGGCTCGTCCTGCCTGTCCGCAAACGCCTGCCACGCGGCGATCGCGGCAAAGCAGCGATCCATCGAGCGAAAGAGCGGAATCTTCTCGTCGGCCTCGTAGTCGCCCGAGCCCGGCCCCTGCAGCCACTCCGAGAGCCACACCAGCGCCACGGGCTTGGGCTGCTCGCGCACGAGCGCCGCCATCTTCGGCACGCGATCCTTCGCGGTCTCCATCACCGCCACCGTGCCTGGCACGACGAGCACGCCGTATTGCGGATCGGCGAGCAGCGCGCGGCAGCAGGCGCCGAACGAATCCGGGTTGTTGAGCACCTGGCCGGTCGGATCGCAGGGATTGCGCGCCGCGCCGAACTCCGGCACCAGCGCGCGTAGCGCCGCGCCGGTGGCCTCCAGCGGCTGCGGCATCAGCACGCCGTGCCGCGTCGCCATGTCCGCGGCCATCACGCCCGCGCCGCCCGAGCCCGAGATCACCGCCACCCCCCGCGCGAGCGGCTTGCCCGCCGCGGCGAAAAAGCGCGCGTACTCCATGAGGGACTCGTAGTCCTCGACCGCAATGAACCCCGCCCGCTCGAAGAGCGCGCGCCAGGCGACTGCCGAGCCGGCGAGCGAGCCGGTGTGCGAGCGCGCCGCCGCCGCGCCGTCCTCGCTCGTGCCGAGCTTGTAGACGATCACCGGCTTGCCCGCGCGGCGTGCGCGCGCGCCTGCCTCGAGCATGCGGGCGGCGCTCGCCGCGCCCTCGAACAGGCAGGCGATCGCCTTGCAGTCCGCATCCTCAGCCATCACCGCGACGAGGTCAGCGACATCGATGTCCGCGGAATTTCCCGCGGAGAAGAAGTACCGCACGCCCAGCCCGCGGTCCCAGGCCTGCGCGAGCGAATAGCCAAGCGCGCCCGACTGGCTCACCACGGCGATGCCGCCCGGCTGGCGCGGCGCACGCGCGTACTCGGGGATGAAGGACAGGCCCAAGCCGAGCGCGTGGTTGACGAGGCCCATGCAATTGGGCCCCAGCATCGGCATCTTCGCCGCGCGCGCGATCTCGGCCAGGCGCCGCTGTGCATGCGCCGCCTCCTCGCGCGCCATCTCGCCGTAGCCGGAGGCATAGACGATGACGGAGCCCGCGCGCGCCGCCGCCGCTTCCTCCAGCGCCGCCACCACGCCCTCGCGCGGCACCACCAGCACCACGCAATCGGGCGGCTGCGGCAGCGCGGCGAGCGACGCATAGCAGGCGCGCTCGCCGATGCGCTCGTACTTCGCGTTCACCGGGTACACCGCTCCCTGGTAGCGCGCGAGGTTCTCGAGCGTGCGCATGCCGAAGGAGCCGGCGCGCGGCGAGGCGCCGACGACGGCGACCGAGCGCGGCGCGATGAGGCGCGCGAGCTCGGCGCGCGTATACGCTGCGCGGGAATCCGGTGCTAGCATAGCCGCCACGATAACAACATCCGACCCCATGAACGTCAAGCAGCTGTTCGACCTGCAGGGGCGCGTGGCGCTCGTCACCGGCGGTTCGCGCGGCCTCGGCCTGCAGATGGCCGAGGCGTTGGGCGAGATGGGCGCGCGCCTCGCGCTCACCGCGAGGAAGAAGGACGAGCTGGAGGAGGCGGTGGCGCACCTCAAAGCGCAGGGCATCGAGGCCACGCCCTGGGTCTGCGACCTCGGCAAGCGCGAGCAGATCGCGCCGACGGTCGACAGCATGCTCGCCAAGCTCGGCCGCGTGGACATCCTGGTGAACAACGCCGGCGCCACCTGGGGCGCCCCGGCCGAGGATCATCCGCTGGAGGCCTGGGACAAGCTGGTCAACCTTAACCTGACCGGAACCTTCATCCTCAGCCAGCTCCTCGCCAGGAAGGTGATGATCCCGGGCAAATGGGGCCGCATCATCAACATCGCCTCGGTCAACGGCATCCAGGCGAACGACCCGCGCCTGGTGCGCACCGCGGCCTACGTGGCGACCAAGCACGGCGTGGTGGGCCTCACCCGCCAGCTCGCCGCCGAATGGGGCGTGCACGGCATCACGGTGAATGCGATCTGCCCCGGGTTCTTCCCGTCGAAGATGACCAAGTCCACCCTCGGCGCCGACCTGCAGTTCATCATCGACGGGACGCCGACGCGTCGCGTGGGCAACGACGAGGACTTGAAGGGGATCACCGCGCTGCTCGCCTCGGAAGCCGCGCGCCACATCAACGGCCAGGCCATCGTGGTGGACGGGGGCGCGGCGATCATATGAGCGCCGAGGCCAAGCTGCATTTCACGCGCGACTACCAGAACAAGATTCCCTTCGTCGCGCACCTCGGCCTCACCACCGAGGCGCTCGGCGAGGGCACGGCGCGCCTGTCGATGCCGCTGCCCGGGCACTTCACCAACAGCCTGGGCACGGCGCACGGCGGCGTGATCCTGTCGCTGCTCGACGTGGCGCTGTGCACCGCGGCGCGCACGCTGCACCCGGAATCCACCGGCGTCGTCACCATCGACATGAGCACCTCGTTCATCGGCGGCGGCAGCGGCGCCACGCTGATCGCCGAGGCGCGCGTGCTGAAGGACTCTCGCAATCTGACGTTCGTGGAAGCGGAGGCGAAGAACGCGGACGGCTCGCTGGTGGCGAAGGCCATCGGCACCGTGCGCGTGCGCAAGAAGGAACTCCAAGGGGAGAACAAGAAATGACCACCAATCCGTATTCCGCGCCCACCGCCAACGTCTCCGATCCCGCCGCCGCGGTGCAGGGCAAATTCATTCCGGGCGGCCGCACGGTCGCAGCGGGACGCGGCTGGGACTGGATCGCCGAAGGCTGGAGCTTGTTCAAGCGGGCCGCGGGCATGTGGATCGCGATCGTGATCACGCTGTTCGTGCTGCTGTTCGTGATCGGCTTCATCCCGCTGCTCGGGCCGCTCGCGACCGCCATCCTGTGGCCGGTGCTGAGCGCCGGGCTGGTGATCGGCTGCCGCACCATCGACGAGGGCGGTGAGCTGGAGTTCGCGCATCTCTTCGCTGGATTCCGCGAGCGCTTCGGCACGCTTGCCGCGGTAGGCGCCATCTCCCTGGGCGTCTCGCTGGTGGTCGGGCTCGTGGTGGGCGTCGTGAGCGGCGTCGGCATGGCCACGATGTTCAGCGGCGGCGGGTCGGGCGCCACGCCCGCTGCCGCCATGGCGGCGGTGCTCGCCGTGCTGGTGATGATGGCGCTGCTGCTGCCGCTCATGATGGCGGTGTGGTTCGCGGCGCCGCTGGTCGTGTTCCACGACCGCGGCGCCATCGAATCGATGAAGGAGAGCTTCTCCGGGTGCCTGCAGGAACATGATGCCGTTCCTGGTCTACGGCGTCATCGGTCTCGTGCTGGCGATCCTTGCCAGCATTCCGATCATGCTCGGTTGGCTGGCGCTGGGCCCGGTGTTCGCCGCGTCGGTGTACACATCCTACCGGGACATCTACATCGAGCCCTGAGCGGCGGCGAGCAGCCTCCTGCCCGACCACAGCCAGGCGAGGCCCGCAAGCTGCGTGAGCCACAGCGCGCCGAGCGCCCAGGTGTAGGCCTGCGGCGCGTAGCCGGTGGCGGTCTGCGGCCAGAGGTTGAGAATCAGGCCGACCGCCCACTGGCCGCTGAACATGCCTACGAAAACGAAGGTGTTGAGCGCCGTGTTCACGCGGCCCGCCATCTCCTTCGGGTAGCGGCGCGAAAACAGCGAGTAGGCGAGCACCACCGCGGTGGCGCAGCCGAAGAACACGCTCCATAGCGCGAGGGCGCCCGTGCGCACGCCGAGCGCGATCAATCCCAGGCAGACGGAGGCCACCGCCACGCCGCCCGCCAGCAGCGGCAGGGTGCTGCGCCCGCGACGTGCCAGCACGTCGGCTGCGCGGCCGAAACCCGAGATAGCCCACGAACATGGCGACCGCGAAGACGAGCAGTGCGCGCGCCACCTGCGCCTGGCTGTAGCCGGCGACGTCGCGCAGCCAGGTCGCCACCCAGAGGGTAGCGAGCGAGACCGCCACCAGCTGGCTGGCGCCGATGCACAGCGCGACGCGCCAGAAGCCGGGGTCGCGCGCAATGCGCGCGAAGCCGCGCCACTGGTCCGCCAAGGCTTCATTGCGGTGCGCTGCGCGCTCCGGCACCGCCAGGAAGATGAGCAGGCTCACCAGCACGGTGAGCGCGACGATGCCGCCAAAGACCTCGCGCCAATGCAGCACCCGCAGCAGCATTTCCAGTGGCACGGTGGCCGTCAGCGCGCCGAGCATGCCGCTCGCGAAGGCGATGCCGTTCATGGTGGCGATGCGCTCGGGCGGATACCACAGCGTGAAGGCGGAAAAGGCCGCCATCAGGCAGCCCGAAACGCCCAGGCCCATCAGCGCGCGCGCCGCCGTGAGCTCCGCGGCAGATCTGCCCCACGGCGAACCAGGCGCCGCCCGCTGCGGCGACGAGCAGCAGCGTGGCATTGACGCGCCGCGGCCCATAGCGGTCGAGCAGCACGCCGAGCGGCAGCTGGAACAGCGCGAAGCTGAAGAAGTAGATGCCGGAGAGCAGCCCCAGGCCGGCGGCCGAGAGGCCCAGCTCGCGCGCGATCTCCGGGCCGATGATCGCGTTGACCGAGCGGTAGATGTAGGAAACGAAATACCCCGCCAGGAACGGCAGGGTGACGCGGAAGAAAAGAAAAATAGGGTCTGTCCCTATTTTTTTTCCAGGCCGCCGAGGTAGAAGCGGTTCCAGGTCGGCGCGATCACCATTTCGTTGACGCAGGTGCGCGCCGGCATGGTGGCGACGAACAGGATCGCCTTGCCGAAGTCCTCCGCCTGCGCCATGCGCGCGCGCTCCTCCGCCGAGGGCGGCACCGGGCGCTTCTCCAGGATCGGCGTGGCCACCTCGCCGGGCAGGATGGAGGTGGCGCGGATGCCGTGCATGCACTCCTCCATGTTGATCGACTCGCTCACCGCGATCACCGCGCGCTTGGTGGCGTTGTAGGCCGGCCCGGTGAGCACGCTCGCGTAGCGCCCGGCCCACGACGAGATGTTGATGATCACGCCATTCTTCCTCGCGCGCATGCCCGGGATCACGGCGTGGCAGCAGTAGAACAGGCCGTTGAGGTTGATGCTTCACCACGTCGTCCCAGCCCTCGAGCGACATGGTGGCGAAATTGCGCTTGCCGCCGCCGATGTTGGTGCCGGCGCTGGTGACCAGGATGTCGATGCGGCCGTGGCGCTTCTCGATGTCGGCCGCGGTGCGCACCACCGCTCTCTGGTCGGCGACGTCGAGCAGCAGCGCCTCGGCGCTGCCGATCTCTCTTCAGTTCCGCGAGCGCGCTGTCGTTGGTGCGCGCCGTGCGGCCCGGAGATGACGACGTGCGCGCCGGCCGCGGCGAGCTCCTTCGCGCCCGCCAGGCCGATGCCCGAGCCCCCGCCCGTGATCCAGGCGACCTTCCCCTTCAGCTCAGCGCTTGGCATATTGCGTCGCCCCGAACAGGACTTCCTTCTGCTCCTTGCTCATCTCCGGCCGGCGCCGGTCGGCGAGCACCTTGAGCGCGCGCTCGACCGCGGGCCGCGCGGCGATGCCGTCGCGCCAGCGCCTGACGTTCGGGTATTCCTCGATGTTCACGCCCTGGCGCTCGGGAAAGCGCATCCAGGGCATCGCCGCCATGTCGGCGATGGTGTACTCGTTGCAGGCGAGGAACTTCGACTCCTTCAGGCGCCGCTCGACCACGCCGTAAAGGCGATTCGCCTCGTTCTTGTAGCGGTTCATGGCGTACTCGATCTTCTCCGGCGCATAGCCGAGGAAGTGGTGCGCCTGTCCTAGCATCGGGCCGATGTGGCCCATCTGGAACATCACCCACTGCATCACCTGCCAGCGCTTGCGGATGTCCTCGGGCAGGAACTTGCCGGTCTTCGAGGCGAGGTAGAAGAGCATCGCGCCCGACTCGGCGAGCGCCATGGGCTTGCCGCCCGGGACCGTCGGTGTCCACCATCGCCGGCATCTTGTTGTTGGGCGAGATCTTGAGGAACTCGGGCTTGAACTGGTCGCCGGCGCCGATGTCGACCGGGATCACCCGGTAAGGCAATCCGGTCTCCTCCAGCATGATGTGGATCTTGTGCCCGTTGGGCGTGGGCCAGGTATACAGGTCGATCATGCGAGCCTCACCAGTTGTTTGCCGAAATTCTCGCCCTTGAGCAGGCCGATCAGCCCCTTGGGCGCGTTCTCGATGCCTTCCACCACCGACTCGCGGGTCTTGAGCTTGCCGCTCGTAACCAGCTGGAGCAAGGCCTGGTTCGCTTCCGGGTAGCGCTCCAGCCAGTCGAACACGATCATGCCCTGCACTTTGAGGCGGTTGACGAGGATCGAGCGGAACATCTTCACGCCGTACGGATCCTTCGCGTTGTAGTCAGAGATCAGGCCGCAGATCGTGATGCGCCCGCGCAGGTTCATGAGCCTCAACACCGTGTCGAGGATCTCGCCGCCCACGTTCTCGAAGCAGGCATCCACGCCCTTCGGGCACGCGGACTTGAGGTTCTCGTACAGGTCGCCCGCCTTGTAGTCGATGCAGGCGTCGAAACCCAGATCCTTCACCACGTAGTCGCACTTCGGCTTGCCGCCCGCGATGCCGACTGCGCGGCAGCCCCAGGCTTTGGCAAGCTGCCCCACGACGCTGCCCACCGCGCCGGAGGCGGCGGACACGACGACCGTCTCGCCCGGCTTGGGCATGCAGATGTCTTTCATGCCGAAATAGGCGGTGCGCCCGGGCATGCCGAGGCAGCCGAGGAAATACGACAGCGGCACCTTGGACGCGTCCACCTTGGTCAGCATCTCGCCCTTGCCGGCCCAGTAAAGCTGCCAGCCCGAAGGCGCCGTGACCTTGTCGCCGGGCTTGAACTTCGGGTGCTTCGACTCGATGACCTCGCCCGCGGTCTCGCCTGACATCACTTCGCCGATCTCGACGCCCTTCACGTAGCTCTTCTGCTGGCTGATGCGGCCGCGCATGTAGGGATCGAGCGAGAGCCACAGGTTCTTCACCAGCACCTCGCCGTCGCCGGGTTTCGGGACCGGGGCGGTCTCCACGCGAAAGTTGCTCTCTGTGACCCAGCCTTCGGGATAGCTGGCGAGGACGATGCGCTTGTTCATGCAGGGATTTCCTCAAGAAAGGAACTTGATGTTAGCGCAGCGGGCGGCCGGCCGCCGCAAAACTGTAATGCGATTGAACGATCATTCGCCGGCCGCCACCCGCGGCACAACCAACGATCAAATCCACGACACCGGAGACCCTGCATGAATCCGACAAAGACATTCGCGGCCGCCTCGGTCGCACTGGCGCTCGCTGTTCCGGCCTTGCCCTCGTGGGCAGGCACAAGCACCGGGCCGAGCAGCTCGGCCTCGCCGTACGTCATCAACGTGCCCCCAAGCGTGGACGTCATCTCGATCTTCACCGTCGGAGACTCGGTCAATGCGAAGCCGGGTTCCACCGTGCCCTACCGCATGGTCGGCATTCCCGATGGCATGGGCACGTACGACAATCACGACGGCACGTTCACCCTTTTGATGAATCACGAGATCGGGGCCACCGTCGGCCTCGCGCGCGAGCATGGCTTTGGCGGTGCGTTCGTCTCGCAATGGATCATCCGCAAGGGCGACCTCGCGGTCCTGCACGGGGGCGACGTCGTGAAGAAGCTGTACGAGTGGAATGCGGCGAGCGGCGGCTACCAGCCCGCGACGCGCGCCATGGGCCGGCTCTGCTCGGCCGACCTGCCGGCGCGCTCGGCGTTCTATAACTCCAGGACCGGCAAGGGCTACAGCGGGCGGATCTTCATGAACGGCGAGGAAGTCGGCAACGAGGGACGCGCTTTCGCCCACGTCGTCACCGGCCCCGGCGCCGGGATCAGCTACGAGCTTCCTTCGCTCGGCAAGTTCTCCTGGGAGAACTCGGTGGCGAGCCCCTACGAGCAGGACCGCACCGTGGTCATCGGCTTGGACGACACCACCCCGGGGCAGCTCTACGTCTACGTCGGCAGCAAGCAGAGCGAAGGCACGGAAATCGAGAAGGCCGGACTGCACGGCGGCTCGCTCCACGGCATCAAGGTCCAGGGCGTTGCGCTTGAGGACCGCGCGGCGGGCATCCCGAACGGCACCCGCTTTTCGCTGCATGACTTCGGCGACGTGACCAACGCGAGCGGCGCGCAGCTGCAAGCCGACAGCGTGGCGAACGACGTCACCCAGTTCCTGCGTCCCGAGGACGGTGCCTGGGACACCCGCGACCCGAGCGTCTTCTACTTCGTCACCACCGACCGCTTCGACACCACGAAGGACGGCAGCGGCGGCGCCAACCAGGGCGCGTTCGCGCCTCTATCGCCTGACTTTCGACGACATCCGCAACCCCGGGTTCGGCGGACGCATCGATACGATGCTCGACGGCACCGGGCCGCAGCAGATGCTCGACAACATGACTGTCGACGCCGACGGCAACGTCCTGATGCAGGAGGACCCGGGCGGCCAGGCGCACCTCGCGCGCATCTGGAAGTTCTATCCGAAGACGCGCAAGCTGGTGGAAGTGGCGAAACACGACCCGGCGCGGTTCGGCACGCCGCGACGATTACCCGTCCACGCCACCCTCAGCAACGACGAGAGTCCTCGGGCATCATCGAGATCACGCACCTGCTGGGGAAGAAACCCCTCGATCGGCTGCATGACTTCTTCGACCGGCACGACGATGACGACGACGACTCTCGACTCCGCCAACTAGTGGGTGAAACGCGGCTACCGCTACTACCTGGGCGTGATGCAGGCGCACTACGTTCGCTTTGCGACCCGGAGCTGGTGAAGGACGGACAGCTGTTCCTGCTCGCCGTGCCGAAAAATCTGCAGTAAACGCGCGTCGAAACCGCCGCGGCTACTGCCAGGTTCGGCTTGCGCTTCTCCAGGAACGAACGGATGCCTTCGCGCGCCTCCGCCGCCGGCGCGCGTCTCGGCCAGCGCCGCGGCGGTCTCGTTGCCCAGTTGCGGGGTGATCGCCGCACCCTGCACGCGCAGCAGGAGCTTCTTCGAGCGCGCCAGCGCCTCGGGACCGGCCAGCGCGAGCCTCGCGCAAGCCTTCGCCACGGCCGCGTCCAGCTCGGCCAGCGGCACGCACTCGTGCACGAAGCCGATGCGATGGGCTTCTCGCGCACCGAAGCCGCTCGCCGGTGAGGATGTAGCGCCGCGCCTGCTGCGCGCCCATGGCCTTCACCAGGTAGGGGCTGATCATCGCCGGCACCAGGCCGATCCGCGTCTCGGGCAGCGCGAACTCGGCCTCCTCGGCAGCGATCACGAGGTCGGCAGCCGCGACAAGCCCCATGCCGCCCGCGAACGCCGGCCCATGCACGCGCGCCACGACCGGTTTCGGATAGCTGTGCAGGCGATACAGGAGCTTCGCGAAGCGCGCAGCCTCGCGCGCGCGAGCGCGCCTTGGTCATCTTCGCCGCCTTCTCCATGCGCGCGAGGTCGCCGCCCGCGCAGAACGCCGGCCCGCGCCCGGCGAGCACGAGCACGCGCGCTGCGGCGTCCTTCTCCAGCACGTCGAGCGCGGTCTCGAGCGCCGTGATCAGCTCGTCGTTGAGCGCGTTGCGCACTTCCGGCCGGGACAGCCACAGCCAGGCCGCCGCGTCCCTTGCGCTGGATGTCGAGGATCACGACAGCGCGAGGCGGCGGCGCGCGGCGGCGTACTCGTCGGCGAGCTGCTGCACCACCTCGCGCACCGGCATCACCTTGTCGATCTGGCCGACGCCCTGCCCCGCGCTCCAGATGTCGCGCCAGACCTTCTTCTCGGCGCCGCCGCCGGTGCCGAAGTTCATCTTGTTCGGATCGGACTTCGGCAGGTTGAGCGGGTCGAAGCCGGCGGCGATCACGCTGTGCTTGAGGTAGTTGCCGTGCACGCCGGAGAAGAGGTCCGTGTAGACGATGTCGGAGGCCGCCGCCTTGAGGATCTCCTCCTTGTAGCGCTCGGGCACGCTCGCCTCCGGCGTGGCGAGGAAGCGCGTGCCGATGTAGGCGAGGTCCGCGCCCGCCGCGAGCGCCGCGAGGATCGCGTAGCCCGAGGCGATCGCGCCGGAGAGCACGATCGGTCCGTCGAAGAAGCGCCGCACCTCGCCGATCAGCGCGAAGGGCGACAGCGTTCCCGCGTGGCCGCCGGCGCCCGCGCACACCAGGATCAGCCCATCCACGCCCGCTTCCAGCGCCTTCTCCGCGTGGCGCACGCTGATCACGTCGTGCAGCACGATGCCGCCGTAGGCGTGGATCCTCGCCACCACCTCGTTCGGCGCCCTGCAGGCTGGTGATGGTGATCGGCACCTTGTGCCGGATGCAGACCTCGAGGTCGTGCTCGAGCCGGTCGTTCGACTTGTGCACGATCTGGTTCACCGCGTAGGGCGCGGCGTCGGGGATGCCGGCGAGCGCGGTTTCGATCTCGGTGAGCCAGCCGTCGAGCGCCTCCTTCGGCCGCGCGTTGAGCGCCGGGAAGGAGCCGACGATGCCGGCCTTGCACTGCTCGATGACGAGCTTCGGGTTGCCGGCGATGAACATCGGCGCGGCGATCACCGGCAGCCTGAGGCGCTGCAGGATGGGGGGCAGCGACATCAGGCGAGCGGTCTTGTTCTTCGCCGCGAGGTCGCGCAGCAGCTTCGGCGGCGCGAAGCGCGGGCCGAGCTTCTTCGCCAGCTCCTCCGCGCGCTTGACGAACTTCTTCGCGCCGACGTGGTTCACGTACTGCAGCGCGCCGCCGGTCCAGGCCGGAAAGCCGATGCCGAAGATCGAGCCGATGTTGCCGTCGTGCACGTGCTCGAGCACGCCCTCCTCCAGGCAGCGCGCGGTCTCGATCGCCTGGCGGTAGAGGATGCGCTCCTTCAGCTCCTCGAAGTCCCAGTTCGCGTTCTTCTTGCCGAAGATCTTCGCCAGCTCCGGCCAGAGGAACTTCTTGCCGTCCTTCGGATACTCGTAGAAGCCGCCGCCCGCCGCGCGGCCCGGGCGCTTGAACTCCTTCACCATGCGCACGATCACTTCCTGGCCCGGCTGCGGCGTGTACTTCTTGCCCTCGGCCTCGAGGTCGGCCCTGGTCTGCTCCATCACGTGCACCGAGAGCGACATCGAGGTCTCGTCGATCACCGCGAGCGGCCCCACCGGCATGCCCGCGAGGCGCCCGGCGTTCTCGATCACCGCGGCGGGAATGCCCTCGGCGAGCATGCTGCAGCCCTCGGCGACGAAGGTGCCGAAGGTGCGGCTGGTGTAGAAGCCGCGCGAGTCGTTCACCACGATCGGGATCTTGCCGATCTGCAGCACGTAGTCGTAGGCGCGCGCCAGCGTCTCGGGCGAGGTCTTCTTGCCCTTGATGATCTCGACCAGCTGCATCTTGTCCACCGGCGAGAAGAAATGCAGGCCGATGAAGTTCTCGGGCTTGCGCGATGCCTGCGCGAGGCCGGTGATCGGCAGCGTGGAGGTGTTGGAGGCGAAGATGCCGCCCGGCGCGAGCATCGGCTCGGCTTCCTTGGTCACCTGCGCCTTCAGCTCGCGCTTCTCGAACACCGCCTCGATGATGAGGTCGCAGCCCTGGAGGTCCTGCGACGTTCGCGGTCGGCTTGATGAAGCCGGGAACCTGCGGGCGGTTGCGCTTCTCGGCCAGCTTCTCGCTGTAGGCCTTGCCCTTCTGCGCCTGCTCGAGGCGTCACGTCCTTCAGGATGCAGGGCACGCCGCGGCTCGCGTTCGCCCAGGCGATGCCGCCGCCCATCATGCCCGCGCCGAGGATGCCGACCTTCTGCGCCTTCCATTTCGGCACGTCCTTGGGCCGCGAGGCGCCCGAGCGGATCGCCGTGCGGTTGAAGAAGAGGCTGATCAGGTTCTTCGCCACCTGGCCCACGGCGAGCTTGGCGAGATAGCGCGACTCGATCCGCAGCGCGGTGTCGAAGTCCACGCTCGCGCCCTCCACCGCCGCGGCCATGATCGCCTCGGGCGCGGGATACAGGCCGCGCGTCTTCTCGATCAGCATCGCCGGCGCGATGGTGAGCATCTGCGCGATCTGCGGGCTCGCGGGCGTGCCGCCGGGGATGCGGTAGTTCTCCTCGTCCCAGGGCTGCCTCGGCGCGGGGTTCTTCGCGATCCACTCGCGCGCCATGCGAAAGAGGTCTTCGCGGTTCGCCGCGAGGCCCTGCAGCAAGCCGAGCTTCGCGGCCTCCTGCGGGCCGCATGGTCTTGCCTTCCATCAGCAGCGGCAGCGCGGCCTGCAGTCCGAGCAGGCGCACGGTCTTGGTGACGCCGGTCGCGCCGGGCAGCAGGCCGAGCGTCGCCTCGGGCAGGCCGAGCTCGATCCTCTCGTCGTTCAGGCAGATGCGGCAGTGCGCGGCGAGCGCAAGCTCCCAGCCGCCGCCGAGCGCCGCGCCCTCGAGCGCCGCGACCACCGGCTTGCCGAGCTTGTCGAGCGCGCGGAAATGCGCGCTTGATGTCCTCGATCTCGGCGAAGAAGCGTGGCGCGTCCTTCTCGGTGAGCTTGAGGACGTCCTTCAGCTCCGCGCCGGCGAAGAAGGTCTTCTTCGCCGAGCACAGGATCACGCCCGCGATGGAGTCCTTTTCCTTCTGCAGGCGCTCGACCGCGGCGGCGAAGGCCTTGCTTCCACTCCTCGGTCATGGTGTTGACCGGCGCGCCGGGCGCGTCGAGGGTCAGGGTGACGATGCGATCGTCACCCTTTTCATAGCGCACCGGCATCAGAGGCGCTCGACGATCGTGGCGATGCCCATGCCGCCGCCGACGCACAGCGTGGCGAGGCCGTAGCGCAGCTTCCTGCGCTCGAGCTCGTCGATCAGCGTGCCGAGGATCATCGCGCCGGTGGCGCCGAGCGGGATGGCCCATGGCGATCGAGCCGCCGTTCACGTTCACCTTCTCCGCCGGCACGCCCATCTCCTTCATGAACTTCATCGGCACCACGGCGAAGGCCTCGTTGATCTCGAACAGGTCGATCTGGCCGATCTTCAGCTTCGCCTTGGCGAGGGCCTTCCTCGCCGCGGGCATCGGGCCGGTGAGCATGATCGTGGGATCCGCGCCGGAGAGCGCGGCGGCGACGATGCGCGCGCGCGGCTTCAGGCCCAGCGCCTTGCCCTTCTTCTCGGTGCCGATCAGGACGGCCGCCGAGCCGTCCACGATGCCGGAGGAGTTGCCCGCCGTGTGCACGTGGCGGATGCGCTCCACCTGCGGGTAGCGGCGGATCGCCACGGCGTCGTAGCCCATCTCGCCCAGCTTGTCGAAGGAGGTCTTGAGCGCGGCGAGGCCTTCGAGCGTGGTGTGCGCCTTGATGAATTCGTCGAAGTCGAGGATCAGGTCGCCGACCGCGTCCTTCACCGGGACGAGCGATTTCTTGAAGCGGCCCGCCTCGCGCGCGGCGGCGGCCTTCTTCTGCGAGCCGAGCGCGAACTCGTCGATCTCCTCGCGCGAGAACTCCTCCAGCGTCGCGATGAGGTCGGCGCTGATGCCCTGCGGGATGAAGGCGGTGTCGAGGCTCGTCTGCGGATCGCAGTCGCCCAGGCGCCGCGGTCCGAGCCCATCGGCACGCGCGACATGGATTCGACGCCGCCCGCCACCACCAGGTCCTCCCAGCCCGAGCGCACCTTCTGCGCGGCGAGGTTCACCGCCTCGAGGCCTGAGGCGCAGAAGCGGTTCAGCTGCACGCCGGGCACCTTCCAGTCCCAGCCGGCGACCAGCGCCGCGGTCTTGGCGATGCACGAGCCCTGCTCGCCCGAGGGCGTCACGCAGCCCATCACCACGTCCTCCACCTCGGCGGTGTCGAGGTCGTGGCGGCGCTGGAGTTCCCTCAGCACGCCCGGCGAGCAGCGTCACCGGCTTCACTTCGTGCAGGGAGCCGTCGCGCTTGCCCTTGCCGCGCGGCGTGCGGATCGCGTCGAAAACCATTGCTTCAGGCATCTTGCCTCCGGAAAAATAGGGATCAGAGCCCGATTTTTCACCATGCGAAAAATAGGGTCTGTCCCTATTTTCATCTTGCCACCGAGCCCCATGGAGCGGGAGATGACTTCCTTCATGATTTCGTTGGTGCCGCCGTAGATGCGCTGCACGCGCGCGTCCACGTAGGCGCGCGCGATCGGGAACTCCCACATGAAGCCGTAGCCGCCGTGCAGCTGCAGGCATTCGTCGATCACCTTGCACTCGAGGTCGGACACCCAGTACTTCGCCATCGAGGCGGTGGCGGTGTCGAGCTTGCTCTGCGAGCAGCAGCTCCAGGCAGCGGTCGACGAACACGCGCGCGATCTGCGCTTCGGTCGCGAGCTCGGCGAGCTTGAAGCGCGTGTTCTGGAAGCTCGCCACCGGCTTGCCGAAGACCTTGCGCTCGGTCACGTAGGTCTTGGTCCACTCGATCGCCGCTTCGGCCTTGGCGATGGCGCCGATCGCGATCTGCATGCGCTCCCAGGGCAGCTCCTGCATCAGGTAGATGAAGCCGTTGTTCTCCTGGCCGAGCAGGTTCTCGGCCGGCACTTCGACGTTGTCGAAGAAAAGCTCCGCGGTGTCCTGGCCCTTGAGGCCCAGCTTCTTCAGGCGCTTGCCCTTGGTGAAGCCCTTCATCGAGGTATCGACGATGACGAGGCTCGTGCCCTTGGCGCCCTTCGCCGGGTCGGTCTTCGCCACCACGATCACCAGGTCGCAGTTCCAGCCGTTGGTGATGAAGGTCTTGGAGCCGTTGACGAGGTACTTGTCGCCCTTCCTGAGCGCCGACGTCTTCACCGCCTGCAGGTCCGAACCCGCGCCCGGCTCGCTCATCGCGATCGCGCCGATCATCTCGCCGGAGGCCATCTTCGGCAGGTACTTCTTCTTCAGCGCCTCGCTGCCGTAGCGCAGCAGGTACGGCGCGACGATCTCGGAGTGCAGGCCCCAGCCGAGCGACGAATTGTTGGCGCGCGCCTGCTCTTCCATCAGCACCACGCTGTAGAGGCGGTCCGCGCCCGCGCCGCCGTACTCCTCGGGCATCGAGGCGCACAGGAATCCGTTCGCGCCCGCCTTCTTCCAGACCTCCTTGTCGACGTAGCCCTGCTCCTGCCAGCGCTCGTCGTGCGGCACGACCTCCTCCTGCATGAAGCGGCGCACGCTGTCGCGGAAGGTCTCGTGCTCGGGGGTGAAGAGGGTGCGGGGGATCATTGACGAATGATATGCCAATGGCGGACACTCACCAAGCAAATGCTTTCTTCCTACGCGTCGGTGTTCCGGGAAGGCCTGTTCGCGGGCCAGGTGGCGCATCGTCACCGGGGCGGGCTCGGGCATCGGCCGCTGTACGGCGCACGAGCTCGCGGCGCTCGGCGCGCGCGTCGCGCTCCTCGGGCGCAAGGAGGAGAAGCTCAAGGCGGTCGCCGCGGAAATCGGCCGGAACGCAAGGACTTACGCGCTGCGACATCCGCGAGGAGGACGCAGTGGCGAAGACCGTAGCCAGCGTGCTCGCCGACTTCGGCCGCATCGACTGCCTCGTCAACAACGCGGGCGGCCAGTTCGGCTCGCCCCTGGAGAAGATTTCCGCCAAGGGCTGGGACACGGTGGTGCGCACCAATCTGACCGGCGGATTCCTCGTCGCGCGCGAGTGCTACACGCAGTGGATGAAAGCGCGCTGGCGCGGGCGCGATCGTCAACATGATCGCCGACATGTGGAACGGCATGCCGGGCATGGGGCACTCGGGCGCGGCGCGCGCCGGCATGCTCAACTTCACCGAGACCGCGGCGCTCGAGTGGGCGCCGATGCGCGTGAACGCCGTCGCGCCGGGCTGGATCGCTTCGAGCGGGCTCGACCACTATCCCGCCGGAGATGGCGGAGCACATCCGCGCGCTGCCGAAGCGCGTGCCGCTCGGGCGCCTGGGCACCGAGTCCGAGGTCTCGGCGGCGATCGTGTTCCTGCTCTCGCCGGCGGCGGCCTTCATCTCGGGCTCCTGCCTGCGCGTGGACGGCGCGGTGCCGAACGCCAAGCGCGTCGCCGGACAGGATCGGCAGCGGGAAGGCCACCGCCGGCATTCGACGGCTTTCACCTCGCGAAGAAGCCGAAGGTGCTCGGGTAATGCCGGCGATCCAGTCCAGGATCGACGTCGCGGGCGAGGCGTTCCAGCGCAACCGCGCGCAGCATGCTGACGCTGATCGAGCGCCTGCGCGCGCTCGAGAAGCGAACGCGCGACGCATCGGCCGAAGCCAAGCCCCTGTTCGACAAGCGCGGCCAGCTGCTGCCGCGCGAGCGCATCGCGCGGCTGCTCGATGCCGGCGCGCCGTGGCTCGAGCTCTCCTCCATGGCCGGCTACTGCCTCGACAATCCCGACCCGGAGAAGACCATCCCCGGCGGCGGCATGATCGCGCGGCATCGGCTACGTCTCCGGCGTGCGCTGCGATGGTGGTGGCGAGCGACTCGGGCATCGACGCCGGCGCGATCCAGCACATGGGGCGCGAGAAACTGCTGCGCGCGCAGGGCCTCGCGCTGGAGAACAGGCTGCCCTTCGTGCACCTCGTCGAATCGGCGGGCGCGAACCTGCTCAAGTACCGCGTCGAGGGCTTCGTCCACGGCGGCGCGATCTTCTACAACCTCGCGAAGCTGTCGGCGGCCGGCCTGCCGGTGGTGACCGTGGTGCACGGCTCCTCCACCGCGGGCGGCGCCTACATGCCGGGGCTTTCCGACTACGTGATCATGGTGCGCGGCCGCGCCAAGGCCTTCCTCGCCGGGCCGCCGCTGCTGAAGGCCGCCACCGGCGAGATCGCGACCGACGAGGAGCTGGGCGGCGCGGTGATGCACACGCACGTCTCGGGCCTTGGCGAGTACCTCGCCGAGAACGACGCGGACGGCATTCGCTACGCGCGCGAGGTGCTCGCGCGCCTGGACTGGAAGTCCGCGTTCACGCCTTCCGGCAAGCCGCCGCGCTACGCAGCCGAAGAGTTGCTCGGCGTGATCCCGGAGGACTACAGGAAGCCCGTGGACATGCGCGAGGCCATCGCGCGCTTCGTGGACGACTCGGACTTCCTCGACTTCAAGGCCGACTACGGCGCCGGCGACCGTGTGCGGCCACGCCGCGGTGCAGGGATTCCGCGTCGGCATCGTCACCAACAACGGGCCGCTCGACCCGGCGGGCGCGAACAAGGCCACGCACTTCATCCAGTCCTGCTGCCAGGCCGGGCTGCCGATCCTCTACCTGCAGAACACCACCGGCTACATCGTCGGCAAGGCTTCGGAAGAGGCCGGCATGATCAAGCACGGCTCGAAGATGATCCAGGCGGTGTCGAACGCCAACGTGCCGCAGATCACGCTGATGTGCGGCGCCTCCTTCGGCGCGGGCAACTACGGCATGTGCGGGCGCGGCTACAACCCGCGGTTCCTCTTCTCCTGGCCGAACGCGCAGACCGCGGTGATGGGCGCCGAGCAGGCCGCGCTCACCATGGCGATCGTGATGGAAGGCGGCATGAAGAGGAAAGGCCAGGACGTGGACCACCACCAGATCGACGCCATGAAGGCGAAGATCGTCGAGAACTTCGAGCGCCAGCAGAGCGCCCTCGTGACCTCGCGCGCTGCTGCTCGACGACGGCATCATCGACCCGCGCGACACGCGCAACGTGCTCGGCTACACGCTGTCGATCTGCAAGGACGGCGACGCGCGTACCGTGCGGCCCGTTCAATTCGGCGTCGCCAGGCCTTGACCCGGATTGGCATGAGCGACTCCGGCACGGGAAAAAGCGTTAGACTTTTGGCCAACTGGGGGAGGAATGATGAGAACCGAAATATTCGCGCTGTTCGTCGGCATGGTCTACCTCAGCGCCGGGCTGCTCGGCCTGATCCCGGCCGCGCTGATGCCGCCGCCAGTCGATGCGCCGCCGACCAAGGTCACCCTTCTCTATGGCTACCTGTTCGGGCTGTTTCCGGTGAACCTCCCGCACAGCGCCGTGCACATCGCGATCGGCGCCTGGGGACTCGTGGCGTGGCGCCACGTCGCGACCTCACTGCTGTTCGCACGCTCGCTCGCCATTTTCTACGCCGCGCTCGCCGTGATGGGACTCATTCCCGGAATGAACACGCTCTACGGAATACTCCCGCTCCATGGGCACGACGTCTGGCTGCATGCCATTACGGCCGGGGTAGCGATCTATTTCGGCTGGCGCCCGGAGGTCGAGCGCCGCGCGGCCCCCATCATCGACCGCCGCGAGCAGTCTGTGCCCATCGCGGAGGAACGCCGGCAGAGCCACCCCGACCGCCGGCTACCGTCCGTTTCCGGCAGCGAAGAGCTCTAGAAAGGCTTCAACAGGGAAGTGAGGCCTCCTTTTCGCGCCGACCACGTCGGCAGCCTGCTGCGTCCTCCTGAGCTGAAGGAAGCGCGCCCATGAAGTTCACCCAGGAACACGAAGAGATCCGGCGCAACCTGAAGCGCTTCATCGACAACGAGATCAATCCGCACGTCGACGAGTGGGAGGCGGCGGAGCAGTTCCCGGCGCACGAGGTGTTCAAGAAGCTGGGCGACCTCGGCCTGCTCGGGCCTCACCAAGCCCGAGGCCTACGGCGGCGCGGCGCTCGACTACAGCTACGCGATGGTGATGGCCGAGACGCTCGGCCACATCCGCTGCGGCGGCGTGCCGATGGCGATCGGCGTGCAGACCGACATGGCGACGCCGGCGCTCGCGCGCTTCGGCTCGGACGAGCTGCGCAAGCAGTTCCTCGCGCCCTCGATCGCCGGCGACTACGTGGCCTGCATCGGCGTCTCCGAGCCCGGCGCCGGGTCGGACGTCGCCTCGATCAAGACGCACGCGAAGAAGGACGGCGGCGACTACGTCATCAACGGCGCGAAGATGTGGATCACCAACAGCCTGCAGGCCGACTGGATGTGCCTGCTCGCCAACACCTCGGAAGGCGCGCCGCACAAGAACAAGACCCTGATCTGCGTGCCGATGGATACCAAGGGCGTGGTCAAGGCGAAGAAGATCCGCAAGATCGGCATGATGTCCTCCGACACGGGACTCATCCACTTCGACGACGTGCGCGTGCCGCAGCGCTACCGCATCGGCGAGGAAGGCTTCGGCTTCACCTACCAGATGCAGCAGTTCCAGGAAGAGCGCCTGTGGGCGGCGGCGAGCACCGTGCAGGGGCTCACGCGCACCATCGGCGACACGATCGAGTACATCCGCGAGCGCAAGATGTTCGGCCAGACGGTGCTCGACTTCCAGTACGTGCACTACCGCCTCGCGGAGCTGAAGACCGAGGTCGAGGCGCTGCGCGCGCTCACCTACCGCGCCTGCGAGATGTACGTCGCGGGCGAGGACGTCACCGAGCTCGCCTCGATGGCCAAGCTCAAGTCCGGGCGCCTGCGGCGCGAAGTGTCGGACGCCTGCCTGCAGTACTGGGGCGGCATGGGCTACACCTGGGACAACCCGGTGTCGCGCGCCTACCGCGACGGGCGCCTGGGCTCGATCGGCGGCGGCGCCGACGAGGTGATGCTCGGCATCATCTGCAAGTACATGGGCATCCTGCCCTCCAAGCACCTCAAGAAGGACTGAGTGTTCAAGAGCCTGCTCATCGCCAACCGCGGCGAGATCGCGCTGCGCGTCGCGCGCACGGCGCGGCGCATGGGCTTGCGCACGGTCGCGGTGTACTCCGATGCCGACCGCGACGCGCCGCACGTGCGCTCGGCGGACGAGGCCGTTGCGCCATCGGCGAGTCCTATCTCGACATCGACGCGATCCTCAGCGCCGAGGCCGACGCGGTGCACCCGGGCTACGGCTTTCTCTCGGAGAACCCGGTGTTCGCCGAAGCGCGTGCTGCAGGCCGGGCCGCGTCTGGGTCGGCCCGCCGCCCGCGGCGATGCGCGCGCTCGGCGACAAGGCGAACGCGAAGAAGCTCGCCGCGAAGGCCGGCGTGCCGGTCCTGCCCGACCTACGACGGCAAGCCCGAGTTCCCGCTCGTCATCAAGGCGGTCGCCGGCGGCGGCGGCCGCGGCATGCGCCTCGTGCGCTCGGCGACAGGAACTCGACGCCGCACTCGCCTCGGCGAAATCCGAAGCCGAGCACGCCTTCGGCGACGGCCGCGTGCTGCTGGAGAAGGCGCTCGCTCGCGCCGCGCCACGTGGAGGTGCAGGTGTTCGCCGACGCGCACGGCCACTGCATCCACCTCGGCGAGCGCGACTGCTCGGTGCAGCGCCGCCACCAGAAGCTCATCGAGGAGTCGCCCTCGCCCGCCGTGGACGCGAAGCTGCGCGCGAAGCTCGGCGCCGCGGCGATCGCCGTGGCGCGCGCCGCGGGCTACGTCGGCGCGGGCACCGTCGAGTTCCTGCTCGATGCGCAGGGCGGCTTCTGGTTCATCGAAGTGAACGCGCGCCTGCAGGTCGAGCACCCGGTGACGGAGATGCTCACCGGCCTCGACCTCGTCGAGTGGCAGCTGCGCGTGGCCGCCGGCGAGCCGCTGCCGCTCAGGCAGGAAGACGTCCGCTTCGACGGACATGCCATCGAGGCGCGCCTGTGCGCCGAGGATCCGGCGCGCAATTTCCTGCCGCAGGCGGGGCGGCTCGCGCTGTGGCAGCCCGCGGCGGGCGTGCGCGTGGACCACGCGCTCGAAAGCGGCATGGAAATCCCGCCTTACTACGATTCGCTCATCGCCAAGCTGATCGGGCACGGCCGCACGCGCGCCGAGGCATGCGAGAAGCTCGCCGCCGCGCTCGATGCCACCGTCGCGCTCGGCGTGACCACCAACAAGTCCTTCCTCGCCGCGGTGCTGCGCGACCCGGTGTTTGCCGGCCGCGGCGCGACCACGGCCTTTCTCGAAGAACGCTTTGCAGGATGGAAGTCGCCGCCGCTGGACGAGTCGCTCGCGCGCGGGCTCTACGCGGCGGCCAGTGCGCAAGCCGCGGGCTACGGCGAGTGGTCCGGCTGGAGCAACATGGGGCGCGCGAGACTGCCCGCCGCGCCGTACGCGCTCGACGGTGCGACGCTGCATTTCGCGGCCGGTGGCCACGCCTACAGCTGGCGCGACAGCACCATGGACCCGCCCGAGCGCGCGGCCGCCGGATTCGCCGACGGGCGCCTTGCCGCGCCGATGAACGGTCGCGTGGTCGCGGTGCACGCCAAGGCCGGCGAGAGGATCGAGGCCGGAGGCGCGCTGGTGGTGCTGGAGGCGATGAAGATGGAGCACACGCTTGCCGCGCCGGCCGCGGTGCGCGTGACTGCGGTGCACGTCGCCAAGGGCGCGCAGGTGGCGCCGGGCAAGCTGCTGATGGAGTACGAGTCGGTCTAGCCGAGCGCGCCGAGCGCCGCACGCACGATGCCGTCGCGGTCCACGCCGAAGTGGGCGCGCAGCTTCGCGCGCGTGTCGCTGCGGCCGAAACCGTCGGTGCCCAGCGTCACGTATCGCCCGGCACCCATTCGCGGATCAGGTCGGCAAGCGCGCTCACGTAGTCGCTCGCCGCGATCACCGGTCCCTTGCCGCCCTCCAGGCACTGCGCCACCCAGCTCTTCTTCGCCGCGCGGCCGTCGCGACGCAGCTCGGTGAAGCTCGTCACCGACCAGACTTCGGCGGCCACGCCGTGTTCAGCTTCCAGCACTTCTGCCGCCGCAAGCGCCTCGCGCAGGATCGCCCCGGCGCCGAGCAACCGGACGCTTTTCCTCCCCTTGCCGGCCGCGCGCACGCGGTGCATGCCCTTGAGGATGCCCTCCGGCGCGCCCTGCGGCATCGCCGGGTGCGCGTAGTTCTCGTTCATCACCGTGACGTAGTAGAAGACGTCTTCCTCCGCTTCGAGCATGCGCCGCGCCCCGTCCTGCAGGATCACGGCGAGCTCGTAGCCGAAGCACGGGTCGTAGGCGACGCAGTTGGGAATGGTCGCGGCGACGAGGTGGCTCGAGCCGTCCTGGTGCTGCAGCCCTTCGCCCGCCAGCGTGGTGCGCCCCGCGGTGGCCCCTACGAGGAAGCCGCGCGAGCGCGAGTCGGCCGCCGCCCAGATCAGGTCGCCCACGCGCTGGAAGCCGAACATCGAATAGAAGGTGTAGAAGGGCAGCATCGGCACGCCGTGCGTGCTGTAGCTGGTGGCCGCCGCGATCCAGGAGGCGAGCGCCCCCGCCTCGGTGATGCCCTCTTCCAGGATCTGGCCGTCCTTCGCTTCCTTGTAGTAGAGCAGCTCCTCGCGGTCCTCGGGCTCGTAGAGCTGGCCGAAGGGCGAGTAGATGGCGACCTGGCGGAACAGCGACTGCATGCCGAAGGTGCGCGCCTCGTCCGCGACGATGGGCACGATGTGCTTGCCCAGCGCCGGGATCCCTGAGCAGTTGCGAGAGCAGCTGCACATACTGCATGGTGGTGGACTGCTCGCGGCCACCCGAGCCTTCCAGCACCTTCGCGAACGCCGAGGCAGCTGGCACCGGCAGCCGTGCGGCTTTGGTCCTGCGCTCCGGGAGATAGCCGCCGAGCCGCTCGCGCCGCGAGCGCAGGTAGCGCATCTCCGGCGCATCCTCCGCGGGGCGGTAGAACCTCAAGCCCGTCACGTCCTCGTCCGAAAGCGGCAGCGCGAAGCGGTCGCGGAACGCTTTCAGCGCCTCGTCGTCGAGCTTCTTCTGCTGGTGCGTGCCCATCTTGCCCTGGCCCCAGGTGCCCATGCCGTAGCCCTTCTTGGTCTGGGCGAGGATCACCGTGGGCTGGCCCTTGTGGTGCACGGCGGCGTGATAGGCGGAATAGATCTTGATCGGGTCGTGGCCGCCGCGTTTCAGGCGGTCGATGTCGTCGTCGGAGAGCTCCGCCACCAGCGCCTTCAGCTCCGGGTACTTGTTGAAGAAGTGCTCGCGGTTGAAGCGGCCGTCGGTGGCGGCGTAGGTCTGGAACTCGCCGTCCACCGTCTCGTGCAGGCGCCGCAGGATCACGCCCTCGCGGTCGCGCGCGAAGAGCGGATCCCAGTCGCTGCCCCAGATCAGCTTGACCACGTTCCAGCCCGCGCCGGCGAACAGACCCTCCAGCTCCTGGATGATCGAGCCGTTGCCGCGCACCGGGCCGTCCAGGCGCTGCAGGTTGCAGTTGACGACGAAGATCAGGTTGTCGAGGCCCTCGCGCGCGGCGATCGACAGCCCGGCGAGCGACTCGGGCTCGTCCATCTCGCCGTCGCCCGGGAACGCCCACACCTTGCGGCCCGCGGTGGCGAGGATGCCGCGGCTCTCGAGATAGCGCATGAAGCGCGCCTGGTAGATGGCGTTCAGGGGTCCCAGGCCCATGGAGCCGGTCGGGAACTGCCAGAACTGCGGCATCAGCCAGGGATGCGGGTACGAGGACAGCCCCTGGCCGCCGGTCTCGCGGCGATAGCTGTCGAGCTGCGCGTCGGAGAGCCGCCCCTCGAGGAAGGCGCGCGCGTACACACCCGGCGCCGAGTGCGGCTGGAAATACACCAGGTCGGCACCGCCCTCCGCCGCGTGGCCGCGGAAGAAGTGGTTGAAGCCCACCTCGAACAGGTCGGCGGCGGAAGCGAAGCTCGCGATGTGACCGCCGAGCTCGGCGTGCGCGCGGTTGGCGCGCACCACCATGGCGAGCGCGTTCCAGCGGATGATCGAGGCGAGCCGCTGCTCGATGGTGAAGTCGCCCGGGAATGGCGGCTGCTCATGCGGCGCGATGGTGTTGCAGTACGGCGTGTTGAACCGCGCGCGCGTCTGCACATCGAGCGCGCCGGCGAGTTCCGCCAGCCGCGCCATCACGTAGCGGGCGCGCTCCTTGCCCGCGCTCGCGACCAGGGCGTCGAGCGCGTCGAGCCACTCCCGCGTCTCGGCCGGATCGGCGTCAAGGGACTCTCCTGCGACGAGCTTGCCGATGTCGGACACGTTCGTCATGTGGCAAATCCAGTCTAGTCCAGCGTCGCTGTTCCTGCCACCATTAGGGCATGAAATCGAAGAGCGACTATCAGGCGCTGGTGTCGAAAATCATCGCCGAGCACGTACCGTTCAACAAGGTGCTCGGCCTGGAGGTGGCATCGGCGGACCCCGCGGCGCCCAAGCTGCGTTTCGCCATGCGGCCCGAACTGATCGGCAACACGCGCCGCGGCATCCTGCACGGCGGCGTGATCTCGGCAGTGCTGGATGTCACCGCCGGCTTCGCTCTCATGCTCGCGCTGCACAAGCAGCCGCAGCCGGGCGAGAAGCTGGAATTTCCCAACATCGGCACCATCGACCTGCGCGTGGATTACCTGCGTCCGGGGCGCGGCAAACACTTCGTGGCCACCGGCCGCGTGGTGCGCCTGGGGAACCGCATTGCCGTCACGCACATGGAGCTCGAGAACGACGAGGGCGAGCTGATCGCCACCGGCGGCGCGGCTTACGTCGTCGGCTGAGTCTTCCCTGACGCTTTCTGACACCCGCAACGCCCTGCTGGTCGGCCCGGGCGAGCGCAGGGAATTTGGCACGTAGCACAAGGTCTTTGACACACGCCACGATTGCCCCTCTCCATACTCCCGCGACGTCCTATCGACGAGCTATCACACGGGAAAGGCCAAATGGACAGCATCACTCTGATCTCCGGCACGAATAAGGATGACATCCTTACCGGTACTGCCGGCACTGACGTCCTTTTGGGCGGCAATGGCGACGACGTGCTCAGCGGCGGCGGCGGCAGCGACCTCCTCTCGGGTGGCAATGGCGAGGACACGCTCTACGGGGGCGACGGTAACGACCTTCTCTCGGGCGGCAATGGCAGCGACAGTCTCGACGGCGGTGCCGGCAACGACCTGCTCGACGGCGGCAATGGCAACGACAGCCTCGACGGCGGCTCCGGTAGCGACATCATCCTCGCCGGCAGCGGCAACGACGATGCCAACTACACATGGTCGGAAAACACCGACTCGACAAACTACTACGACGGCGGCAAAGGCTTCGACACGCTGCAACTCACACTCACCAGCGCGGAGCTGAAGCTCGCGCAGGAGGACATCGCCGCGTTCAATGCCTTCCTGCATAGCGGCGGCTACATATTCCAGTTTCAAAGCTTCGACCTCACGGTGCGCAGCTTCGAGGCGCTCGTGGTCAACGTCGTCGGCGGCAATGTCGCGCCGGTGCCACTGGGCGAAGCGTTCGCCACCGACGAAGACGTTCCGGTCAGCGGCAATGTGCTCGACAACGATTCCGACGCCGATGGCGACAAGCTGACGGCGACGCTCGGCAGCGGGCCGGAGAACGGTCTTCTCGAATTCAACAGCGACGGCACGTTCATCTACACGCCGAATGTTGATTTCTCCGGCGACGATTTCTTCACTTACCAGGCCAGCGACGGCACCGACAAGTCTGACTTCGTCACGGTGAGCCTGACCATCGATCCGGTGAACGACGCGCCCGTAGCGAAGCCGGACAGTGCGACTGTCGACGAGGATCACGACGTCAAGATCGATGTGCTCACCAATGACACCGATGTCGACGCGGGCGCCAAGCTCTCGCTGGTCTCGGCAAGTGTGACGGGCGGCCTGGGCACGACGACGATCGTTGGCAAACAGCTTGTCTACAACCCGGGCAGCGACTACCAGCACCTGAAGGCAGGCGAGTCCGCGAACGTGGTGATCGACTACACCATCGCCGATGAACAGGGCGCCAAGGCCTCTTCCGTCGTCAACGTCCTGGTGACCGGCGCCGACGACGCACCGGCCAAGATTAGCGTCGCAGTGATAGGCGGAGACGCGAGCTCCTATGTCCAGGCGGCCGGACAGCTGGACTCCAAGGTATTCGACGCCGTCGCTATACTGTCAGGAACGTATACCGACGCGGGCGCGTGGGGTGTTGAGCTCGCCAAGTACGATGTGGTCGTACTGGGCGGAAATGGCATCTACCCCGGCACCGACTACACCCAAACCTCGCTTTTCGCAGCATTGGAGCAATTCGTCGACGGCGGCGGCGGCGTCGTCACCACAGGATGGTTTGCCCAAACGTTGTCATCCAATTCGGTTACTTGGGATTCCCTGACGCTGGGCCATGCCGACTACATCACGCCGATTTCGTCGGCTGGGTACAGCTATGTTGGGCTCAATGCGCAGATTGCGGTGTCCGACCCGGCGCACCCGATCGTGAGCGGCCTGCCCGCAAACCCGTATCAGTCCAACGCCCAGTACCACGAGCTCGCGCTTGCGATCGACGGGACCGCATCGGGCGCGGTCACGCTGGCGACCGCCGTAGCGGGCGGAACCGAATTTACGGCGATTGCCTATGACGCACAGGTGGGACTTGGCCGAACCGCCTACCTGGGCGGGACATACCTTGCGAACAGCCTATTCGGCACCGAGAACCCCGGCGGCGTCCGCGAAGGCGTGTCCGACCAAGTCTTCGAACAGGCAATCACCTGGGCGGCCGGCGGCAGCGGCGCGACGGTTCCGGGTGCGAGCCCGATGAGCCTCGCGAGCGATGCATTGCCGGTCGAGTCCCAACCGGCTGACCAGTTCTACTTCGACGACGTGGCGCCGGCAAAAGATGCGAGCGGCAGCAACGAGCCGCTTCCGGGCGACGACGAGCTGAGCTTCGCCTTCAGCAACGAGGGCTCCAACCAGAGCGAACCCGCCGCCGGCGGCGACCTGGTCGCTTCCGTCGAGACGGACTACCAGCCGGTCCAGCCCGCGAGCTACGGTTCTCCCGACGCCGACGCGCTGATCTAGCGGCGCAGCCAGGCAAATCGAACGCGGCGCGGGTGTTGGTACAAATGTAACCCGCTGCTGGCAGGAGGGCCGACGTGGTCGGCCGAGCCGTTCATGACGTTTCCTGACAACCGCAAATTCGTTGCTGGCACCTTGTTCGAACGTGCATAATTCCCCAGCGCTTCTGCCTTTTTTTTTGGCATCCCGGGGGGGTTATGTCCAAGAACAAGAATCACGGCGGCAATCCTGGTCGCAATGACCATGACGATCACGGCGCGGGCAACAAGGGCGTCAAGCTGAAGGGAACGAACGGTGACAACGCACTCACCGGCACCGAGCGCGACGACGACCTCTCCGGCGGCAAGGGCAACGACCTGCTGGTTGGCCTTGGCGGCAACGACAAGCTGAAGGGTGGCAAGGGCGATGACCGCCTGCTCGGCGGTGACGGCAATGATCGCCTCGACGGCGGCAAGGGCAACGATTTCCTCGACGGCGGCGCGAGCAACGATCTTCTCATCGGCGGCAAGGGCAACGACCAGCTGTTTGGCGGGGCTGGCGACGACGTTCTCTACGGGGACAAGGGCGGCAGGGGCCACTCCTGGGGCTGGGACGACTGCTTCTGGTGGAAGCCGAAGTCCGAGTACGACGATTTCCTGGATGGCGGGGCGGGCAACGACCGCGTGTTCGCGGGGCGCGGCGACGACGTCGCGCTCTACAGCATGTCCGGCAACCTCGGCGCGGGCTTCGCCGACATCTGCACGCGCGACAGCTACGACGGCGGCACCGGCTTCGACACGCTGCAACTTGCGCTGACCTACGGCGAACTGCAGCTCGCCTCCGTGCAGCAGGACATCGCGGCGTTCCAGGCCTTCCTCGAGCGCAACGCGAATCCGCACAGCGACAACGGCAAGACGTTCGAATTCAAGAGTTTCGACCTCTACGCGAAGAACTTCGAAGCGCTGCTGATCCAGAAGCTGAACACCGGACCGACGGCGCACGCCGATTCCGGTTCGACCAACGAGGACACGCTGCTGGTGGTCGCCGCGCCCGGCGTGCTCGCGAACGACACCGATCCGGATCACCTCGACGTCCTTTCCGTCCTCGCCGGCAACGCCACCAGCGCCATGGGCGCCGTAGTGGTGCTGAGCGCGAATGGGGGCTACAGCTACAACCCGACTGGGGCACGCGCCCTGCAGCAGCTTTCCCAAGGCGCGACAGCCACCGACAGCTTCAGCTACACCATCGCGGATCTGGCCGGGGCCACGTCCACGGCAACCGTCCAAATCGTTGTGACCGGCGTGAACGATGCACCGGTGGCCGCGCCCGATGCGTTCCAGGTGAGCGAAGACGCGGCGCTTGCCGTCGCAGCGCCCGGCGTGCTCGGCAACGACAGCGACGTCGACAGCGCCGCGTTGAGCGCCATCCTTGTGAGCGGGCCGGCACACGGAGTGCTGACGCTTAACGCCGACGGCTCGTTGAGCTATCTGCCGGGCGCCGACTACTACGGCGACGACAGCTTCACCTACCTCGCGAGCGACGGCCTGGCTGGGTCCGAAGTGCAGACCGCTGGCATCAAGGTCACGGAAGTGAACGACGCACCGGTCGCGGCCGACGATGCCGTGACAGTGGCCGAGGACAGCCCTGACAATGTCATCGCCGTGCTTGTCAACGACAACACGGGACCGGCGAACGAATCCGGCCAGAGCCTCAGCGTCAGTGCGGCCTCCGCGCTGCACGGATCGGTCCTCATCAATGCAGACGGCACACTGAGCTACACCCCAGGCGCTGACTACTTCGGCGCCGACACGATCAGCTACACGGTCACCGACAACGGCACCACCAACGGCCTCCCAGACCCGCGCTCGGATGAGGGACAGGTCGCTGTCACCGTCACCGAAGTGAACGACGCGCCGGTCGCGGCCGACGATGCCGCAACTGTGGCTGAAGACAGCCCTGACAATGTCATCGCCGTGCTTGTCAACGACAACACGGGACCGGCGAACGAATCCGGCCAGAGCCTCAGCGTCAGTGCGGCCTCCGCGCTGCACGGATCGGTCCTCATCAATGCGGACGGCACACTGAGCTACACCCCAGGCGCTGACTACTTCGGCGCCGACACGATCAGCTACACGGTCACCGACAACGGCACCACCAACGGCCTCCCAGACCCGCGCTCGGATGAGGGGCTAGTCGCGGTCACCGTGACGCCGGTGAACGACGATCCGGTGGCAAGAGACGACGAGATCACCGGCTCCGGCGGTGGGGGCGGGCCGATCCGTGTCGCGGTAGTGGGAGGGGGAGCCAGCACCTACGTTGCGGCGGCGGGGCAGCTCAATGACGAGACGAACGACGCGTTCGACCTCGACGCGACCCCGATCGTCGCAACGGCGTTCGCCACGGAAAGCGATTGGGCGGCTGCACTCGCCGGCTACGACGTCGTCGTGCTAGGCGGCAGCGGTGGCGGAAACGATTATGGCGACTCGTCTCTATTCGCGGCGCTGGGCGATTTCGTCAACGCGGGCGGCGGCGTGGTCACCACCGGCTGGTTCGCGCAGGCCATGGCGAGCATGTCGGGCGTGACGCTGAACGACGCCGACTACATCACGCCCATCACGGGCGACACATACGCCTGGGCCAACAACCTTTCGACCATCACCATCCTCGATCCGGCGCACCCGATCACGGCCGGCATCCCCGGCTCCAGCTATACGGTCGCGGCGCTTTTGCACGAGCTCGCGCCGGCGATCGACGGCAGCGTAACGCAACTCGCGACGGGGACCGCCACTTCCGGCGACACGCTGACCGCGATCGCGTACGACGAGGTGAGCGCGGGGCTGACCGTGTACCTGGGGTCCCTGCACTTCGCCAATGCGGGTTATTCCCCTGAATTGATCCGCACTGGCGCAGCCGACCAGATCTTCGAGCAGGCGGTGAACTGGGCCGCCGGCCCGCAGGACACAAGCACCGCAGCGACTGATGAGGACAGCGCGCTCACCATCGACGACGCCCTGCTGCTCGCCAATGACACCGACGTAGACCCCGGCGACATCCTGTTCATCGACTCGGTCCAGGCAACCAGTTTGCTCGGCGCCTCCGTCTCGCTCGATGCAGGCGGCAACGTGGTCTACGACCCCACGGCAGCGCTGCAGTACCTGTCGGCAGGCGAGACCGCATTCGACAGCTTCGAGTACACGGTAAGCGACGGCAACGGCGGCTTGGACACGGCGACGGTGACGCTGACCGTGGAAGGCAACAACGACGCGCCGGTCGCATTGGACGATTCCAACCTGATCCTGGCAACGCACGGCTTCGAGGGTGCGAATGCAGGCAATGTGGACAGCTCGTTGTTCGCGGGCTTCGACATCTTCCCGATCTACGGGGTGGGTGGTTCGTCGATGGCCTACGCCTACACCGGCAACGATTTCTTCGAGGACGGGGCCGATGGCGCCCTGCAGCGCCTGGACGGCGAGGACTTCGGCCTATTGTCGCTGGATGTCGCGGCTTTCTTCGTTCCGCATGCGGTCACCATTGCAGGCTACGACGACGGCGTGCAGGTGGCGAGCCTGACTATCGAACTCGGCGTTGCGGGTCCCTCGAATGGGGCCACGGGCTACACGTCGCTCAGCTTCGATGCGAGCTGGGGCGGCATCGACCAGGTGCGCTTCTATGCAGACGAAGTCTTCGACTACACGTTCATCGACAACGTGCACCTGTTGCTCGGCACGGCCGGCAGCGAAGACACGCCGATCGACATCGATGTGCTGGCCAACGACACAGACCCGGACGCGAGCGATGCGCTGGAGGTATCGGCTTTCAGCATGAGCGCGCTGGGCGCGGCGATCAGCCTGAACGCGAATGGCACGCTGCATTACGACCCGACCGACTTGGCGGAGGTCCAGGCACTGACTACGGGCCAGACTGCGACCGACACGTTTACGTACACCGTCAGCGACGGCCACGGCGGCGCAGACAGCGCCACCGTCAGCATCCAGATCGTCGGCGTCGACGACGCTCCGGTCGCCGCGGACGACGCAGCGAGCACGGATGAGGATACGGCAGTCAGTATCAACGTGCTGCAAAACGATTTCGACTTGGATGCCGGGCAAGTGCCGGCGGTATCGGAATTCAGTGCGCAGAGCGCGATGGGCGCGGCGATCAGCCTAAACGCCGATGGCACGCTGAAGTATGACCCGACCATGGCGGCCGTGATCCAGGCGCTTGCCGAAGGCGAGGCGGCGACGGATACATTTTCGTATGCGGTCTCGGACGGACACGGCGGGGTTGGCGAGGGCACGGTCGTCGTCGAGCTCACCGGCGTCAACGACGCGCCGGTGGCGGCCGGCGAAACGTATCAGCTCGGCGAAGGCGGCGTGCTGACGGTGCCTGGCTCGGATGGAGTGCTCGCGAACGACGAGGACGTCGACAGCGCCGTTCTTGGCGCGGTGCTGGTCGAAGGTCCCGCGCATGGCACGCTGACGCTCAACGCGGATGGCTCGTTCAGCTACACGTCCGAAGCCAGCTTCGACGGCAGCGACAGTTTCACCTACCGGGCGAGCGATGGCGCGCTGGAATCCAACACCGCGACGGTGTCGCTTACCGGCTCGGCGGTCAACCACGCGCCGGTGGCGAACAACAATTCGTACTCCATGAACGAAGACACCACGCTGACGGTCGCCACGGCGGCCGGCGTGCTTACCAACGATACCGACGCGGATGGCGACGCGCTGAGCGCTGTTCTCGTGAGCGGCCCGGCGCACGGCGCCCTGGCCCTGGGTGCCGACGGAGCATTCAGCTACACGCCGAATGCCAACTTCTTCGGCTCCGACAGCTTCAGCTATAAGGCCAATGATGGGATCGCCGATTCCAAGGCCGCAACTGTCGGTATCACCATCGCCAACGTCGCCGAGTCGAACGGCAGCGGCAAGGTGGCGGCGGAGGTTTCGCCCGGCACGACGCTGCAGTACTTCATGCGCGTGGAGGGGGTAACGAAGGACTGGGTGGAGCTGGATGCGTTCAGCCTGGGGATGTCCAATCCCGGCAGCGTCGGGACCGGCGGGGGCGCGGGCGCGGGCAGGACCACGGCCCAGGATGTGTTCGTGGCGCTGGGCTCGACCCAGGCGGCGGCGAAGCTGGTCGAGTATGTGAGCACGGGCAAGCACCTGACCAAGGTCGAGATCGAGGCCTATACCCCCCCCGGCGGGGACAAAGGCGGCGCGCTGGTCGATGAGTTCCTGTTCACCGATGTGCTGGTGAGCTCGCTGCAGACCAGCAGCGGCGGCAACAATCTGAGCTTCGATTACGCCAAGTTCGGCCACACCCATGTCGAGCAGAGCCTAGAGGGCGGCACGGGCACCAAGAACGACACGGGCTTTGACTTCAGCCTAAACAAAATTGCCAGCGGCCCTTCGGGGGGCGCCGATGCGCTAAAAGCGAAGCAGGATGACGTGGGCTCGCCGCAGGAGCTGGACTACTACGCGCACTTCGAGGGCGTGGGGGGGGCCAGCACATGGCTCAAGCTCGGGTCCTTCAGCCTGGGGCTGTCCAATTCCGGCAGCATCGGGAGCGGCGGTGGCGGCGCGGGCGCGGGCAAGACCACGGCCCAGGATGTGTTCGTGACGCTGGGCTCGAGCAACGCGCTGGTCGACCTGAACGAAGCCCTGAACACGGGCAAGCACCTGACCAAGGTCGAGATCGAGGCCTATGCCCCCGGCGGGGACAAAGGCAACGCGCTGATCGACGAGTACATCTTCAACGACGTGCTGGTGACTTCGTTGCAGACCAGCAATGCCTCCCACAACTCGCTGAGCTTCGACTTCGCCAAGTTCAGCTACGGGCACCAGCTCTACAAAGAAGACGGGACTGCCGGCAGCTTCGTAGCCGAGGGCTACGACTTCACGACGGCCAAGGCCTTCGACGGACCGGATCCTGCCGATAACCTCAGCGGCGGCAAGGTGGCGGCGGAGGTTTCGCCCGGCACGACGCTGCAGTACTTCATGCGCGTGGAGGGGGTAACGAAGGACTGGGTGGAGCTGGATGCGTTCAGCCTGGGGATGTCCAATCCCGGCAGCGTCGGGACCGGCGGGGGCGCGGGCGCGGGCAGGACCACGGCCCAGGATGTGTTCGTGGCGCTGGGCTCGACCCAGGCGGCGGCGAAGCTGGTCGAGTATGTGAGCACGGGCAAGCACCTGACCAAGGTCGAGATCGAGGCCTATACCCCCCCCGGCGGGGACAAAGGCGGCGCGCTGGTCGATGAGTTCCTGTTCACCGATGTGCTGGTGAGCTCGCTGCAGACCAGCAGCGGCGGCAACAATCTGAGCTTCGATTACGCCAAGTTCGGCCACACCCATGTCGAGCAGAGCCTAGAGGGCGGCACGGGCACCAAGAACGACACGGGCTTTGACTTCAGCCTAAACAAAATTGCCAGCGGCCCTTCGGGGGGCGCCGATGCGCTAAAAGCGAAGCAGGATGACGTGGGCTCGCCGCAGGAGCTGGACTACTACGCGCACTTCGAGGGCGTGGGGGGGGCCAGCACATGGCTCAAGCTCGGGTCCTTCAGCCTGGGGCTGTCCAATTCCGGCAGCATCGGGAGCGGCGGTGGCGGCGCGGGCGCGGGCAAGACCACGGCCCAGGATGTGTTCGTGACGCTGGGCTCGAGCAACGCGCTGGTCGACCTGAACGAAGCCCTGAACACGGGCAAGCACCTGACCAAGGTCGAGATCGAGGCCTATGCCCCCGGCGGGGACAAAGGCAACGCGCTGATCGACGAGTACATCTTCAACGACGTGCTGGTGACTTCGTTGCAGACCAGCAATGCCTCCCACAACTCGCTGAGCTTCGACTTCGCCAAGTTCAGCTACGGGCACCAGCTCTACAAAGAAGACGGGACTGCCGGCAGCTTCGTAGCCGAGGGCTACGACTTCACGACGGCCAAGGCCTTCGACGGACCGGATCCTGCCGATAACCTCAGCGGCGGCAAGGTGGCGGCGGAGGTTTCGCCCGGCACGACGCTGCAGTACTTCATGCGCGTGGAGGGGGTAACGAAGGACTGGGTGGAGCTGGATGCGTTCAGCCTGGGGATGTCCAATCCCGGCAGCGTCGGGACCGGCGGGGGCGCGGGCGCGGGCAGGACCACGGCCCAGGATGTGTTCGTGGCGCTGGGCTCGACCCAGGCGGCGGCGAAGCTGGTCGAGTATGTGAGCACGGGCAAGCACCTGACCAAGGTCGAGATCGAGGCCTATACCCCCCCCGGCGGGGACAAAGGCGGCGCGCTGGTCGATGAGTTCCTGTTCACCGATGTGCTGGTGAGCTCGCTGCAGACCAGCAGCGGCGGCAACAATCTGAGCTTCGATTACGCCAAGTTCGGCCACACCCATGTCGAGCAGAGCCTAGAGGGCGGCACGGGCACCAAGAACGACACGGGCTTTGACTTCAGCCTAAACAAAATTGCCAGCGGCCCTTCGGGGGGCGCCGATGCGCTAAAAGCGAAGCAGGATGACGTGGGCTCGCCGCAGGAGCTGGACTACTACGCGCACTTCGAGGGCGTGGGGGGGGCCAGCACATGGCTCAAGCTCGGGTCCTTCAGCCTGGGGCTGTCCAATTCCGGCAGCATCGGGAGCGGCGGTGGCGGCGCGGGCGCGGGCAAGACCACGGCCCAGGATGTGTTCGTGACGCTGGGCTCGAGCAACGCGCTGGTCGACCTGAACGAAGCCCTGAACACGGGCAAGCACCTGACCAAGGTCGAGATCGAGGCCTATGCCCCCGGCGGGGACAAAGGCAACGCGCTGATCGACGAGTACATCTTCAACGACGTGCTGGTGACTTCGTTGCAGACCAGCAATGCCTCCCACAACTCGCTGAGCTTCGACTTCGCCAAGTTCAGCTACGGGCACCAGCTCTACAAAGAAGACGGGACTGCCGGCAGCTTCGTAGCCGAGGGCTACGACTTCACGACGGCCAAGGCCTTCGACGGACCGGCGCCTGACGCGGACATCGGTTTCTTCTAGCAGGCACTGAGATGCAGTCGGCCAGGCCGGGCATACTTGCCCGACCTCGCCAATTCTTTTTCGGGCGCACATGTCGGAACCCACCTGGGCCGAAGGCTACGTCGTCGATGTCGGCTACACGCACGGCTACTACCGCGAGCTCGCGCCGGCCGCGCTCGGCTTCGTCACCATCCTGGGGGGCGCGCAGGCGGCCGACACCGACCAGCCTTTCACGTACTACGAGCTCGGCTGCGGCAACGGCCACTCGACCGTGCTGCACGCGGCCGCCAACCCGCAGGGGCGATTCCTCGGCGTGGATTTCAATCCTACCCACGTCCACAATGCCCGGAGGCTGGCGCAGGAGGCCGGGGTCGGCAACGTCCAGTTCCTCGAGAAGAGCTTTGCGGAACTGATCGCAGCGGAACTGCCGGAGGCGGAGATCATTGCCCTCCACGGCGTCCATTCCTGGGTGAGCGCGGAGAATCGCCGCCACATCGTCGAGTTCATCCGCCAGCGGCTGAAACCCGCCGGCATTGCCTACGTCAGCTACAACTGCCTGCCGGGCCTGGGCGCGATCGCGCCCTTGCAGCGGCTGCTACGCGAGCATGCCGCCGTGGGCAGCGGCGCGTTGCCGGAAGGGGTGCGGCGCGCCATCGAGTTCGCCAACCGGCTGGACGAAGCGGGAGCCGAGTACTTCCGCGTCAATCCTTTGGCAAAGGCGCGCCTGGCGCGCATCGGCGGCCAGGATCCACGCTACCTCCTGCACGAGTACTTCAACGCGAACTGGGAGCCGTCGTACCACGTCGACGTCGCGCGGGAGCTCGCCGGCGCCAAGCTCAGTTACGCGGGCTCAGCCGAGATCCTGGACAATTTCGATCAGTTCGTCCTCAAGACCGAGCTGGCCAAGCTCGTCGCCAGCGTGAGCGACCGCGCGCTGGCGGAGACGATCAAGGATTTCGCGCGCAACCAGGTGTTCCGCCGCGACGTGTACACGCGTGGCGCCCCTCGCGCCGGCACCCCCGAACTCGAAACACTGCTCGGTCGCACGCGCTTCGCATTGGCACGGCCGCGCCAGAATTGCCGCTTGCAGCGCACGACGCCAGCCGGCGAAGTCACGCTGCAGGAGGAATCCTATGCGCCGGTGCTGGATGCCCTCGCCCGCGCGCCGATGACCTTCGACGAGCTCTCCCGTGCTCCGGAATGCGCGAAACTCGACCGCGTAAAGCTGCGCCAGGCGGTGTTCGGCATGGCCGCGCTCGGCAATATCCTGCCCGGCCCTGCCCGCTGCCGGCGAAGACGCGCGCCGGGAAGGCACCGAGCGCTTCAACCAGGCCGTCCTGCGCACGCCTATTGCGGGCACGGCGGATCTTGCTCTCGCCTCTCCGGTCCTGGGTGCGGGCGTGCACGTCAACCTGATCGACCGACTGTTCCTCGGCGCGCCGCGCGACGAAGCGCAGGCTATCGCCAAGGCGAGCGCCGCCATCGCCGCGAGCGGACTCAAGCTGCGCAAAGCCGACAAGAACCTCGAATCCGCCGCGGACATCGAGGCTTACGTGAAAGACCGCGCGCAGTTCTTCTTCACCGACTTCCTACCGTTCCTGAAAATGCTCGGCGTCGCGGTCTAATCCGCGACAGTACGCAGCGATAAGACACGCGGAATAACGCGCAAGACCGCGCGCCGCAACGCGCGCCACGCTACTAAATCACGAATGAAAACGCGACGAGCAGTTTGCCACGCCGCGCGTCGCATATTGTTCTGCACGGCGCGACTTTTCACACGTGGTGCGATTGCCGCCGCCCTCCCTGCCTGCGCAGAATCATTGCGAATTCTGACGAAGGCTTTTCTGGGGGAGCCATGACGAATCGCGCGGAATGGATCAGATTCATCGTCGGCAGCAGTGGCGACGACGACCTGATGGGAACTGCCGGCAGAGACGTGATCCTGGGCCGCAACGGCGCCGACGTCCTCGAAGGCGGCGCAGGCAACGACATCCTGGTCGGCGACGACGTTCACTGGAGCTGGAACCGCTGCTATTGGGGGAAGTCCACGGGCAGCCACGACGACTACCTGGACGGAGGCGCGGGCAGCGACCTCCTCCTCGCGGGGCGCGGCAACGACGTCGCCAACTACACCTTTTCCGAAAACCTCCAGTCGCACGACATCTACGACGGCGGCAAGGGCGTTCGATACGCTGCGGCTCACCCTCACCCAGGCCGAGTGGCAGCTTGACTCCGTACAGCAGGACATCGCCGCGTTGGAGGCGTTTCTCGCGTGCAAGGCGAACCCGTACGGCGACAGCGGGAGGACCTTCCACTTCCAGACCTTCGACCTCGACGTGCGCGATTTCGAGGCGCTGGAGATCCGGCTCGTCGGCGGTAACGCCGCACCGGTGGCTCGGGACGACAGCTACAGCCTGGACGAAGACACGGTGCTGCTCGTGCCCGGGCCCGGCGTGGCGGGCAACGACACCGATGCCGAGGGCTCGGCGCTCAGCGTGACGCTGGTCGCAGGTCCCGCGCACGGCGCGCTGGCGCTGAACGCCAGCGGCTCCTTCAGCTACACCCCGGCGGCCAACTTCAGCGGCGACGATTCATTCACCTACCAGGTCAACGATGGCAGCCTGGATTCCAACGTCGCCACGGTGACACTGCAGGTCGCAGCAGTGAACGACGTGCCGGTCGCTGCGGACGACGAGGTCGTCACCGACGAGGACGCGCCTGTCAGCGGCAACGTGATCGACAACGCTACGGATTCTGACGGCGATGCGCTGACCGCAGCGCTCCTCGGCGGGCCGAGCAATGGGACCCTCGACTTCGCCGCCAACGGTTCCTACACCTACGCGCCGGCCGCCAATTTCTTTGGAACGGACAGCTTCACTTACCAGGTCAGCGACGGTCAGGCATCTTCCAACGTCGCCACCGTGACCTTGGTCGTTGCTCCAGTGAACGACGCTCCGGTCGCTGCGGACGGTGAGATCGCCACCGACGAGGACGCGCCGGTCACCGGAAACGTGATCAACTACGCCGCAGACACCGATGGCGATGCGCTGACCGCAGCGCTGCTCGGCGGGCCGAACCACGGCGCCCTCGTCTTCGCCGCCGACGGTTCCTACACCTACACCCCCGCCACCGACTTCTTCGGCGCGGACAACTTCACCTACCAGGTCAACGATGGCAGCCTGGATTCCAATGTCGCCACGGTGACACTGCAGGTCGCAGCGGTGAACGACGCGCCGGTCGCTGCAGACGACGAGGTCGTCACCGGCGAGGACGCGCCTGTCAGCGGCAACGTGATCGACAACGCTACGGATGCCGAAGACGATGCGCTGACCGCGACGCTCATCGGCGAGCCGAGCCACGGCGCCCTCGTCTTCGCCGCCGACGGCTCCTTCACCTACACCCCCGCCGCCGACTTCTTCGGCACGGACAGCTTCACCTACCAGGTCAGCGACGGTCAGGCATCTTCCAATGTCGCCACGGTGACACTGCAAGTCGCAGCAGTGAACGACGCCCCGGTCGCTGGGGACGACGAGATCTCCATCGACGAGGATGCGCCTGTCAACGGCAATGTGATCGACAACGCTGCGGACGCCGACGGCGACGCGCTGACCGCGACGCTCCTTGGCGGGCCGAGCCATGGCACCCTGGACTTCGCCGCCGACGGCTCCTTCAGCTACACCCCGGCGGCCAACTTCAGCGGCGACGATTCATTCACCTACCAGGTCAGCGACGGTCAGGCATCTTCCAATGTCGCCACGGTGACACTGCAGGTCGCAGCGGTGAACGACGTGCCGGTCGCTGCGGACGGTGAGATCGCCACCGACGAGGACGCGCCGGTCACCGGCAACGTGATCAACTACGCCGCGGACGCCGAGGACGATGCGCTGACCGCAGCGCTCCTTGGCGGGCCGAGCAATGGCACCCTCGTCTTCGCCGCCGACGGTTCCTTCACCTACACCCCCGCCGCCAACTTCTTCGGTGCGGACAGCTTCACCTACCAGGTCAGCGACGGTCAGGCATCTTCCAACGTCGCCACGGTGACACTGCAGGTCGCAGCAGTGAACGACGTGCCGGTCGCTGCGGACGACGAGCTCGCCACCGACGAGGATGCTCCTGTCAGCGGCAACGTGATCGACAATGCTGCGGACACCGACGGCGATGCGCTGACCGCAGCGCTCCTCGGCGGGCCGAGCAATGGCACCCTCGACTTCGCCGCCGACGGCTCCTTCACCTACACCCCGGCCGCCGACTTCATCGGCACGGACAGCTTCACCTACCAGGTCAGCGATGGCAGCCTCGATTCCAACGTCGCCACCGTGAACCTGCTCGTCGCCCCGGTCAACGACGCACCTGTCGCAGCCGACGACGACGATCGCCATCGACGAGGACGCGTCGGTCAGCGGCAACGTGACCGACAACGATACGGACGCCGAAGACGATGCGCTGACCGCGACGCTCCTCGACGGGCCGAGCCATGGCACCCTCGACTTCGCCGCCGACGGCTCCTTCACCTACACGCCCGCCGCCGACTTCTTCGGCGCGGACAGCTTCACCTACCAGGTCAACGATGGCAGGCTCGATTCCAATGTCGCCACCGTGACACCTGCCCGTCGCCGCGGTGAACGACGCGCCGGTAGCGAACGACGACGTCATTCCCGAGCACGCCATCTCGCTCGGAGCGATCCGCGTCGCCGTGATCGGCGGCAGCGCGAGCAGCTACGTCGCCGCCGCGGCGCAGCTCGACGACAGCAGCGACGCTTTCAGCATCGACGCGGATCGCCATCTCCGCCAGGGCGTTCACCACCCAGGAGCAGTGGGCGGAGCTGACTCGACAACTACGACGTCGTCGTGCTCGGCGACAGCGGCTCTGGGCTGGACTACAGCGCGGCGACGCGCCTTTTCCGGCGCTGCGCGAGCTTCGTCGATGCGGGCGGCGGCGTGGTCACGACCGGATGGTTCGCCTTCATACTTCCGACGCTGTCCGCGACGGCGCGCGGAACGCCGACTACATCACGCCGATTGCGCCGCAGCCTTACGAGTCGCCACGAACGGCTCGACGATCACGGTCATCGACACTACCCATCCGATCACGGACGGCATCGCTAGCAGCTACATGGTCAACGCCAGGGTGCACGAACTCGCGGGCGGCATCGACGCCGTAGCGCCATGGTCCGGCGCCCCCCGATCGTCGCCCGCGGCGTCGTCAATGGCAGCGTCGCAACGGCACCCGCCCTCGTGGTGGACGACGTTGGCTAGGGACGCACCGCCTATTTCGGCTCGCTGCAGATGGCGAGCGCGGCCGTACTCGCCCGACCGCGTCGCCGGCGGCACGGTAGACCAGATCTTCGAGCGGGTCGTCGCCTGGGCGGCAGGCGCGCGGGATGTCTTCGCCGCCACCGACGAGGACACGCCGCTCGCCATCGATGCCGCCAGCGCTGCTGGCAAACGACGCGGACATCGAAAACGACGCCCTGGCCATCGGCGCAGTCTCGGCGACGAGCGCCCTGCGGCGCCGACAGTCTCGATCGGCGCAGACGGCAACATCGTCTACGACCCCACCGAGGCGCGGAGCTGCAGTACCTGCAGCCCGGCCAGGTCGTGACCGACAGCTTCGACTACACCGTCGTCGACGGCCACGGCGGCGCGGACATCGGCATGGTGAGCCTCACGGTCGCCGGGCGCGCCGACCTCGCCGACCCGCTCCTTTAGGCCCCTACAGCGGCTCGCGCATGCCGCGCCGAGGTACGCCGTCACCGGCGCGAGCAGGTAGTCGAACGCGCTGCGGCTGTCGGTGCGGATGTAGACCTCCGCCGGCATGCCCGCCTGCATGCGCAGGTTGCCGGCCTCCTCCAGCGCGCGCGCCGGCACGTCGACGTGCACCACGTAGTACGGCGCGCCGGTCTGGGCGTCCACCATGCGGTCGGCCGACACGTAGTTCACGCGTGCCCGCCACCAGCGGCGTGGTGCGCTGCTTGTAGGCGGTCAGCCGCACTTCCGCGTCCGACCCCTTGCGCACGTGGTTGATGTCCTCGGGCCGGATGCGCGCCTCGACGATCAGGCGTCTTGTCCTCGGGCACGATCTCCATCAGCACCTCGCGCGGCCCGACCACCGCGCCCGCGCTGAACACGCGCAGGCCCACCACCACGCCCGCGATCGGCGCCGCGATGCGCTGGCGGTCGGCGGCGTCCTTCGACGGGCGCAGCCGCTCCTCGAGGTCGAACAGGCGCGTGCTGATCTCCTTCAGCTCGTCGGTCGCGCTCTGCACGTAGGCGTTCCGCTGCGCCAGCACGCGCAGCTCGAGCTCCGAGCTGCGCTGGCGCGTCTTGGCGAGCTCGGCGCGGTGCTCCTCCCAGCGCGCCTCGTAGTCCGCCACCGCGCGCTCCAGCGTCATCAGCCGCGTCTTCTGCACGAAGTTCTGCTTGAAGCAGCTTCTCGTTCAGCGCCAGCTCCTCCTTCTGCGACTTGAGCGCGCGCCCCTCGGCGGCGATCTGGCCGGCGAGCGCCTTGCGCCTCGTCCTCGGTCTGGCGGATCTGCTTGCGCAGCACCGCGATCTGGCTGTCCAGCGCCTCGCGCCGCGCGCGGAACAGCGCGGTCTCGCGCTGCAGGAACTCGACCACCTTGGGCTCGCTCGCGCGCGCCAGCATGTCCGGCGGGAAACTTCACCTCCGGCAGCATCGCGCGCTCGGCCTCCAGGCGCGCCGCCTTGGCGCGCTCGCCGTCGTGCTGCGTGCGCAGCAGGTCCAGCGTGGCGTCGAGCTTCACGTCGTCGATCACCACCAGCGTCTGGCCCATCTGCACGCGCTCGCCGTCGCGCACCAGGATCTGCTTGACGATGCCGCCCTCCTGGTGCTGCACCACCTTGCGGTTCATGTCCACCTTGACGAACGCCGGCGCGATGATCGCGCCCGAGAGCGGCGCGAGCACCACCCAGGCGCCCATCACCAGGACGCCGAGCGCCAGGACGCGCGAAGCCGGCGCGCGAGATGCGCGTGAGCTCGGCGGCTCGGCGCTGCCTGCGGCGCTCATGCCGCCCCGCGCACCTGGGCCACGCCGCGCGTCACGCGCGCCATGATCTCCGCGCGCGGCCCGAACATCTCCGCCACGCCGTCCTTCAGCACCAGCAGCTTGTCCATGCCGCCGAGCAGCGAGGGCCGGTGCGCGATGGCCACCACCGTGACGCCGGCCTGCTTCAGGTCGCGCATCGCCAGCACCAGGGCCTCGTCGCCCTCCGCGTCCAGGTTCGCGTTCGGCTCGTCGAGCACCACCAGGCGCGGCTCGCCGTAGAGCGCGCGCGCGAGCGCGACGCGCTGGCGCTGGCCCGGCGAGAGCGCCGCGCCGCCTTCGCCGATCTCGGTGTCGTAGCCGCGCGGCAGGCGCAGGATCATGTCGTGCGCGTGGGCGCGCTGCGCGGCGCGGATCACCGCCGCGCCATCGGGCTCGCCGAGGCGCGCGATGTTGTCGGCCACCGTGCCGGCGAACAGCCCCACCACCTGCGGCACGTAGCCGACATGCGCGCCGAGCTGCTCGCGCGGCCAGGCCGCGACGTCGGCGCCGTCCAGGCGCACCGCGCCCGACACGCGGCTTCCAGACGCCGACGATGCAGGCGCGCGAGCGTGGACTTGCCGGCCGCGGTCGGGCCGATGATGCCGAGCGACTCGCCTGCCGGCAGGCTGAAGGAGACGCCGCGCAGGGTCGGGCGCTGCGGCGCCGGGAAACGCATACACCACGCCGCTCCACCGCGAGCTCGCCCCGCGGCGCCGGCAGCTGCGGTGCCGGCCGCCGCCGGCGGATTGGCCGCGAACAGCTTCTCGAGCCGCCGCCAGGCGCCGCGCACCTCGACCAGGTTGCGCCATCCGGCCACCAGCATCTCCACCGGCGCCAGCGCGCGCCCGAGGATGATGGTGCAGGCGATCATCACGCCGGCCGACAGGTGCTGCGCGATCACCAGGTAGGCGCCGGCGCCGAGCATCGCCATCTGGATGAACTGGCGCGTGAACTTGGTGAGCCCGGAGAAGGTCGCGCCCAGGCCGCTGCGCCTCGCGACTGCTCGCGCAGCGCCGCCTCGTTCAGCGCCTGCCAGCGCCGCGTCACGGCGCGCTGCATGCCGAGCGCGCTCACGGTCTCCGCGTTCGCGGTGGACGCATCGATGAAGCGGCCGGCGCGGCGCCCCGCGGCCAGCACCTGCTCGAGCGGCGCGCGCGTCACGCGCTCGTTCAGCACCGCGAGCAGCAGCATCAGCACGGCGCCCGCCAGCGCGACCGCGCCGAGCAGCGGATGGAACAGGTAGATGAGCAGCAGGAACAGCGGCAGCCAGGGCGCGTCGAACAGCGCGATGACGCCGGCGCCGACCAGGAAGCCGCGCAGCGTGCCGACGTCGCGCAGGCCGTTCAAGTGCTCGGCCCCGCCGAGGCGCGCCGTCTGCTCGAGCAGGCCCTGCAGCACGCCCGGGCCGAGCCAGCGGTCCAGCGCGACGCCGCAGGCCGCCAGCAGCCGCGCGCGCAGCACGTCGAGCGCCGCCATCATGGCGAGCGCGAGGAGCGCGCCGACCGAGAGCATGACCAGCGTTTCCTCGCTGCGGCTGGAGAGCACCCGGTCGAACACCTGCAGCATGTACAGCGCGGGCACCAGCAGCAAAGGTTGATCGCCAGGCTGAACAGCCCGGCGTAGGCGAAGTAGCGCTGCAAGCGGCCGACCAGATCGCGCACTGTTCCCCCTGGGTTGCGCGCACCATTATAGCCAGCAGAGTGCGGCTAGCCGCGCGGCGGCATCACGATCTGCGTCTGCGTCACCAGCGCGACGAGCTTGCCCTCGGCACTGGTGATGCGCGTCTGCCAGACCTGCGTGGTCCTGCCCTTGTGCACCGGCGTGCACTTCGCCGGTGACCACCGAGCCCTCGGCCGCGCCGCCGAGGAAATTGGTCTTCGATTCGATGGTCGCCGTGCCATGGCCCTGCGGCATGTTGACCACGGTGCCGATCGCGCCGAGCGTATCGGCGAACGCCATGATCGAGCCACCGTGCAGGATCTTCCCCGTGGTGCAGAGGTCCGGGCGCACCGTGAGCTGCGCAACGACCTTGTCCGGCGTCACCTCGACCAGCTTGATGCCGAGGAGTTCGGGCAGGATGCCCTTCAGGCGTTCCTGGATCTGGGCGGCGAGATTCATGTCTACGATCCTTTCACCACGATTCTGCCATGCGCGCTGCGCTCGAACTCCTGGCGGCTGCGGTCGCGCGCATTGCGCCTGCCGGACGAGCTGGGCGTCGCACCCGAGAACCTCAATGCCGTGCCGGACTTCCTGCTTCAGGCCTTCCAGGCGAGCGGGAATCGCTCCGAGTCAAGCCGCGCGCCGTGAGCGAGGCCCGGGTTCTGCGTGGGGATCGCCACCTCGCCCTTGCGCACGCAGTAGCGCGCGTCGTCCCCCGCCCAGCGCGTAGAGATGGCGCGCCGGCGCTGCCGGCCGCTGTTCCCCGGCGCACCGTGCACGATCATCGCCTGGAATACCAGGCAATCGCCCGGCTGCAGGGCGAAACGCGCAATGCGGTACTTGCCGCGGTTCGCCTCGATGTCCGGCAACGGCGGCAGGCCGGTATCGGCGTAGGGCGTGCCGTCGGCGAAGTGGTAGGGGCTGTATTCCGGCCAGCGGTGGCTGCCGCAGACGTACTCCACGCCGACGTCCTCCGGCACCGGGTCGAGCGTCAGCCACACCGAACACACCTGATATGCCGCTCACCGCCCAGTAGGGCTGGTCCTGGTGCCAGGGCGTGCGCTCCGCGGTGCCGGGCTCCTTCACCAGCAGCTGGTCGTAGAAGAAATTGACGCGCGAAGCGCCCATCGCCTCGCCAGCGATGCGCGCCGCGGGCGATTCGAGGGCGAAGCGGCGGAACTTCGGCAGGCGATGGAAGAGCTCCAGGTCGCCGAAGAAGCGCCCTGCGCCGCCCTTGCGCGTGTACTCCTCCGCGTGCGGGCCTGGATGGGCCATGGCTTCGTCGATCGCATCGGCGAGGAAGGCGAGCCAGTCCTTCGAGAACAGGCCGCTTCAGGCAGACGACACCGTCGCGCTCGTAGGCATCGCGCTCGGCGGCCGATACCAGGGGCGCCGTGTCACGCCGCAAGCAGGGCCCCGCGCTCGGCGAGCAGCTTGCGCAGCACCGAGCGATGGCAGCGCGATTCGTCCTCGCAGTAGCAGCCGACCGAGAAGCTGGCGTGGTGGGAAAGCGCGGCGAGGAGGTCGAGCACGCGCGCCTTGGCGGGCGAGGCCATCTCCTTGCGGTATTGCCGCGCGAAGTGGGTCCAGTCCTTCTCGTCCCGCGCGCGCTGCCCCAGCTTCACCAGCGCCTCGCTGGGTGCGAGGTCAGGCAGCCAGACGTCGTACCAGTTCTGCTTCGAGAACGCGCTCTTCGGCACACCGCGCGGCGGGCGCCGTACGGTGCCGATGCGCAGACCTTCGGAGGGGGCTCGGCTGGTGCCTAGGCGTACGACCCGAATCACGACAGCACCTCTATTTCAGGTCAGCGAGCAGCCTCTGGAAGGCCGGAGCCTCGCGCAGGAGGCGGCCGCCAACCTCGCGCAGCCGGTCCACCTGTTCCTTGGGCAGCGTCAACCTGGTCTTCACCTGCTTGAAATAGGCGCGCTCGGCCGGGTCCTTCAGGTTATCGAAGGTGACCTGCGCCATGTACCCGCGCCGCTGCGGGCCACCGGACGGAGCGGCAGCCTGCCAGGCGGCCAGCGTGTCATGCACCTGCTCCACCGCGTCGAGAGAGATCCGGTCGACCGGGATCCCCCACATCTGGTCCGTCAGCGTGCCGGTGCCCGGCGGCTCTGGCGAGCGGTCCCAGTCCACTTCGGGGAAGCGCAGCGCGTTCACGGCAATGACCACCACCTTGCGGGCCCGGCGCAGCGCCGGCAGCACCGTCTCGTCCGGGTCGACCTTCAGGAGCTCGAAGGCCCTGAGCACCTCGGCCAGGCCGAGATTTTCCGAGAGTCCGCCATCGAAGAGGTGAATGTAAGGACGGGCCGGGTTCTCGTAGGCCTGGAGCGCGCGGGCGCGCAGCAGCGCGCGGCCCGGCGTCTCAGACTCGCCGATCTTGGCCTCTGCAGCGGCCTGCCAGGCCGGTGTCTTCCTGCCGCAGGTGCCGCCGCGGTTCTCCAGGGTGATGGGCGTGAGCAGCGGCGGCAGCGCCGTCGAGGTGGCAACGGCTCGTCCCAGCGTCATCCGCGAGAGATCGCCGCAGATCGCGTCGAACTGGTCCTGCGTATAGCTGAACCGGGCGCCGGAGGTGACATCGGTGCCGTTGATGATCACGAAAGGCCCCTTGGCCCGCTGCAGGTCGGCGAAGGTGGCATGGTCGAACACCGTCTCGTCGTAGATTTCGGCGAAGAGATCGGACTTGCCGAAGGTCCCGGAGGGCAGCCGGAACCAGTTGGTCGGGGTCAGGATGCGCATCACCAGGTCGCGCTCGAGGTTGCGGTACAGCACGCGCGACTCGAACTCCTCGAACATTTTCTCACCGCGCAGGCCGTAATAGGTGGCAGGCAGCGTGCCTCCCGACACCCCCGAGATCACGTCCACCTCGTCCAGCAGCCGGCGCTTCACGCCGTTTACCGTGACCTCGGTGCGGCGCAGCTCTTCCAGGACGCCGTAGCCCAGCGCCGCGGCGCGCGTGCCGCCGCCGGAGATGGCGAGAACCACCAGCAGCTCGTCGGACTGGCCGGGGCGGGTCGCCTCGACGAGACGGTAGCCGGGCACGCCGACCCGCTCCAGCTGCGGCGTAGCGGGCCAGTGGGCGCAGCCGGCGGCGAAAACGCAGATGGCCGCCAATGCGAAGATCCGGGTGAGTTTCATGATCGTCCCTTTGCAACGTTCAATACTTCGTCTGCGACGCAAATGCTCATCGCCCCGCCCCCGGGCAACCCTGCGCTGCCCAGGCGAGGAAGGAGCTGTAGGGTTCGCGGTCGCGCAGTGGCGGGAGCCACCCCATCAGCTCGCGCGCGTGGCGCGTCTCGCCGGCAAGGCAGTGATGGAAGATGGCGATGACCTGAGCGCGCGCAGTTGCCGCCTGGAACTGCGACTGCGACGCGACCCTCGCCGGCTTGCGCCGGTGCACCAGCGCATCGATGGCCAGGTGCTCTGCGGCATTCGGGTCGGCCGGGCCCTTCAGCCTGGCGATCTCCGCGGCCCTCGCCTCGCTCGCCAGCAGCCACTGCGGCAACGCGACCAGGTCCGTGTCGCGCAGCAGCTGCGCAACATTGCGCCACACGTTGTAACCGGGCCGCCGCAATTCGGGGTGCCACTCCTCGTCCAGCATTGCGCGCCTGCGGAATCGTTCCCGGCTGCCGACGATGAGCGCGCGCGGCAGGACCGCCGTCGCCCAGCCACCTTCCTCCAGGCTCGCGCGGCTGCGCTCGGCGCCCATCAACCAAGCGTACAGGGGCTCGGCCCGGAAGGTGGACGGCGCCGAGGACAGGCGGCGCGGAAAGTTGTCCGTCAGCGGCAACGCAACCGCCGTGATCTCACGCAGCACGCGCGCATCGGCCATGAACAATGCGACCATCTGCTCCGGACTGTCCACTGCGATGCGCTGCAGTTCCGGCCCCATGCGCGGCAGACCGCCACGGCCGGGAGAAAGCCTCGCGCGACACCGGCGCAATACCGTCGCGGCTGCCCACCAGGATCCACTCCAGGCCGACCCCGGACCAGAGCGTGCAGTCCTCGAAGGCGTCGCAGAACGCCCGGATGATCGCCAGCGTGTCCCCCTGCTGCAGCTGGTGCACCGGCAGCCAGTAGGTCGCCAGCCCGCCCGGGTTGAGCCGCTCGCGCAGCAGCCGGAAGTACTCCAGCGAATAAAGCGAGGCGACCCCCGCGACCTTCGGCGGCGGCGGCTCCCCGGTGATCAGGTCGTAGCGCCGCGCGGTCTGCTGCAGGTAGAACCTGCCGTCCTCCACGTGGACCGTGACCCGGCTGTCGCGCAGCGGATGGCGCTGCGCGTCGGGAAACGCGATGTCGGACAGTTCCAGGATGTCGCGCGACACGTCGACCACGTCGATGCGGCGGACGTCGGGCAGATCGGTTACCGCGCTGGCGGTGGACCCCACGCCGAAACAGATCACCAGCGCGCTCTCGATGCGCGGATGCAACGCCGCCGGAAGATAGGCGAACAGCCGCATGTAGCGCTGTGCGTCTGCCGACGTGGCGGACATCGAGTACGAGTTGGTGGCCAGGCGGTAGAACCACGGCTCGCCGAGAAAATCGTTGCGCAGGTAGAACGCGGTCTCGACGATTCCCTCCCGCGCCGCCACGATGCGCGCGTCGAAATGCTGCTCGACGTGGCGGTAGTGCGTGTGCGTCATCCTGCCGTGCGGGAACAGCGCCAGAGCGGCCGCCGCCGCCACGATCGGCGCGAGGCGCGCAAGCCACGGCTGTCCCGACCCAGGCACCGCGATCGCAACGACGACATACAGCGCGGCCAGCACGAGGAAGGATCGCTCCAGCCCCAGCCCCGGCAGCAGCAGGAACGCTGCAATGAGCGAGCCCGCGACCGCGCCCAGCGTGTTGGCGAGCGTGAGCAGCCCGGTGGTGGTGGCGGCGTCCGGCATGCCCGCGCGCATCCGGCTGCCCAGCGCGGTGAACAGCACCCCCGAGGCGAGGCAGACCGGCGCCATCAGGAACAGCGAAAGCGTCAGCAGGCGCGCGGTCGGCTCGAATTGCCGCGCGACCAGCATGCCGAAGAAGCCGTGGAACGCCGCGTAGCTCGCCACCACGCTGATGCCCGCGATCGCTGCCGCGAGGCGCGCCGCGGTAGCGGGTTGCCATCCGCGCTGCGACCAGCGGGACGCGAGCATGCCGCCCAGGCCGATGCCCGCGAGCACCACGGTCAGCATGAGCGCGAACATCAGCGTGGTGCCGACCTGGAACAGGAGCAGGAAACGGAACCAGATCACTTCCAGACCGAGTAGCGCGCCGCCGGCGAGGAACGCGGCCAGCAGGACGCGCGCCGCCTCCGGCGCCAGCCTGGCTGGAGCGGCCGCAGCCAGCGAACGCGTGCCATCGAACACAGGAAGCCTGGCGACGCGAAACGCGATGAACGCCGCGGTGAGATTGCAGCCCGCAGCGAGTACACCGCTGCTCTGCAGGCCCAGCGCGGGGACCAGCGCCAGTTCCGCGAGCAAGGTCCCGGCGACCGCGCCCAGCGTGTTCACGCCGTACAGGCGTCCCAGCGAGAACCCGTAGTTGCCGGTGGCGGACTCGAGCGGCTTCGAGAGCAGCGGAAGGGTGGTGCCCAGCGCGGTGGCGGGGATCACCATCAGCCCGAAGGCGATGGCGACGCGCAGCAGGTTGAGCGTGACCGGCTCGTCGAGGAACGGGGAGAGCAGCGGCCGGAACAGCGCCGGCAAGTGAGGAAACACCAGCACTGCCGCCACGCCCGAGAACGCCGCCACCACCTCGAGCGCGCCGTAGCCGCGCACGAGGTTGCCCCAGCGGCGCGCGAGCCGCACCGCGAGGCCGTTGCCCAGCGCGAGCCCGGCCATGAACGCACCCACCACCAGCGCCGCGGACCAGACGCTGTTGCCCAGGATCAGCCCGATCTGGCTGAACCAGACGTTCTCGAAGACGAGCGCGCCGACGCCCGACAGGAAGAACATGCCATAAACGGGAACGGCGCCCGCAGGCGCCGTTCCGGCGAACGCTCGAAATCCGGTCACTCGGTGATGTAGTCCGTGATCGGCGTCCACTTGCCGTTGATGATCTGCGACAGCCGCGCGCGGTTGGAGCCCAGGTGCTTGGTCTTGCGAGAAGCTCATCGCGTCCGCGCCGAACATGTCGCGCGTGGAGGAGAAGTTCTCCAGCGTGTTGACGAAGCTGTCGGTGGTGAGCTTCGGCCCGGTCTTGTCGGCGATCTGGATGAACAGGTCGATCACCTGGTAGCCGTACACCGAGAACACCGCCGGGTCCTCGTTGTACTTCTGCTTGTAGCTTGCTCGCCCACTCGCGCACGTTGCGCGAGGCGTCGTCGAGGTACGGATTGTTCACCGTGTTGGTCGCGTAGAAGCCGTTCATCGCCGGCCCGCCCAGCTTGTGGATCAGGTCGGTGTAGGCGGCCGACGAGCCCATGAACTCCACGCCCCAGCCGAGCTTGCGCGCCGTGCCGATGGCGCCGAGCGTCTCGCGGATGATGGTGCCGAGCACCACCAGGTCGCAGCCGGCGTCCTTCATGCGCGCGATCTGCGAGGAAAAGTCGGTGGCGCCGCGCTTGTAGGTGGTCCTCTCGGCCGAGCGCCATGTTGACCTCCTTCAGGCCCGGCTTCCGCCCCGCGCATCACCTCCAGGCCGAAATCGTCGTCCTGGTACAGGGTGCAGACCTTCTTGTAGCCCTTGTTCTTCACCATGTACTTCACGCCCGCGCGCATCTGGTCGAAGTAGGTGGCGGCGAAGGAGTACTTCAGCCGGTGCAGCGGCTCGTACATCTCGCGCGCCGCGGTGAGCGGGAACAGGTGCGGGATGTTCTTCTCGAACAGGATCGGCATCGAGGGCAGCGCCGTCGGCGTGCCGATGGTGCCGACCATGGCGAAGATCTTGTCCTTCTGCACCAGCTTCTGCGTCGCCAGCACGGCCTTCTTCGGGTCGTAGCCGTGGTCCTCGATGACGAGCTTCAGCTTGCGGCCGTGGATGCCGCCCTGCGCGTTGATTTCCTCGACGCGCATCTCCATGCCGTTCTTCAGCTGCTTGGAGAACGCGACGATCGGGCCGGACAGGTCCTGCATCGAGCCGATCACGATCTCGTTCTTGCTCACGCCCTGGCCCTGGGCGAACGCGGCGCCGGCGAACAGGGCCGCGGCGATGCCGATGATGCGCTTCATGTGTTGTTCCTCCTCGTAGCCGGATTTATATCACGCCGCCGCCCGCTCGGAATACATGGCCTCGATGAGGCCCTTGTATTTCTCGTTGACGAGCTTGCGCTTCAATTTCATGGTCGGGGTCAGTTCCTCGTCCTCGGCGGTGAGCTTGGTCTCCAGCAGCCGGAACTTCTTCACCTGCTCGACGCGCGCGAAGGCCTTGTTCACCTTGTCGACCTCGCCCTGGATCAGGCCGATGATCTCCGGCCGCCGGCACAGGCTCGCGTAGTTGGTGAAAGGGATGGCGTGCTCCTGCGCGTAGTTCTCCACGTTCTCGTGGTCCACCATCACCAGGGCCACCAGGTAGGGGCGCCGGTCGCCGATCACCACCGCGTCGGTGATGTAGGGCGAGAACTTGAGCTGGTTCTCGAGCTCCGAAGGGGTGATGTTCTTGCCGCCCGCGGTGATGATGATGTCCTTCATGCGGTCGGTGATGTAGAAGAACCCCTCCTCGTCCACCTTGCCGACGTCCCCGGTGTGCAGCCAGCCGTCCTTCAGCGTCTCGGCGGTCTTCTCCGGCTGGTTGAGGTAGCCCATGAACACGCCGGGGCCGCGCGCGAGCAGCTCGCCTTCGGGCGAGAGCTTCACTTCGGCGTGCATCATCTGCGGCCCGATCGAGCCCGGCTTCACCTTGCCCGCGGGGTTCGAGGTGATGGCGCCGCAGGACTCGGTCTGCCCCCACACCTCGTACATCTCCACGCCGAGCGCCATGTACCAGCGGATCAGGTCGGGCGAGATCGGCGCCGCGCCGGTGACGCAGACCTTGGTGCGGTGCACGCCGATCACCTTGCGCACGTTGTTCAGCACCAGAAGGCGCGCCAGCCAGAACGCGCAGCCGCAGGCCCGCGGGCACCGGCTTTCTTGCCTCCTTCAGCGCCGCGACCTTGGTAGCCGATGCCGATGGCGATGCCGTAGGCCCACTGCTGCAGGCGCCCCGCCTCCTTGAGCCGGATCTGCACGCCCGAGTAGAACTTCTCCCACACGCGCGGCACGGCGGTGAAGATGGTGGGCGCGATCTCGCGCACGTTCTCCGGGACCGTCTCCGGGTTCTCCACGAAGTTCAGCACCGCGCCGGAGTAGAGCGAGTGGTACTGGCCGCCGAGCCGCTCGGCGATGTGGCAGAGCGGCAGGAACGCCATGCGTTCGTCCTGCCGGCCCCTGCGGGAACGCGTCCTGGTAGCCGTCCAGCGTGGCGAGGATGTTCCGGTGCGAAATCATCGCGCCCTTGGGCTTGCCGGTGGTGCCGGAGGTGTAGACGAGGATCGCGAGGTCACCGGCCTGGCGCGAGGCGAGGCGCTTGTCCCACACGCCCTCGTGCTTCTCGTCGTAGTCGGCGCCCAGCGCGCGCAGCGCCTCGAGCGACATCACCTGCCTGTCGTCGAAGTCGCGCAGGCCTTCCATGTCGAAGACGATGATCTTGCGCAGCTTCGGCAGGCGCTCGCGCACTTCCAGGATCTTGTCGAGCTGCTCCTCGTCCTCCACGAACACGACCACCGAGGACGAATCGGCGAGCAGGTACTCGGCCTGCGCGGCCGCGTCGGTGGGATAGATGCCGTTGGAGACGCCGCCCGCGCCGAGGATGCCGAGATCGGCGAACAGCCACTCGCGGTTGGTGTTGGACTGGATCGAGGCGACTTCGCCCGGCTCGAAGCCGAGCGCCACGAGCCCCATGCCGACTTCGCGCGCCGCGGCGCCGAGCTGCGACCAGGTCATCGCGCGCCAGATGCCGAGGTCCTTCTGCCGCAGGATCACCTGCGGCCCGCGCTCCATCACGCCGTGCCAGAACATGCGCGCCACGGTGCCGTGCTCGATCGCTCTCATCCGCCTATCTCCACTGCTTCTTCCGCTTCCAGCGCCGGTGCCCGCGCACCCCGGCGGCCTGCACGCCGAGGTAGAACTCCTGGATGTCTTCCTTCATCGCCAGGTTGGCGCAGGTGTCTTCCATCACGATGCGCCCCACCTCCAGCACGTAGCCGAACTCGGCCACCGCGAGCGCCATGTGCGCGTTCTGCTCCACCAGCAGGATCGTGGTGCCGCGCTCGCGGTTGATGCGCGTGATGATGCGGAAGATTTCCTGCGTGAGCAAGGGCGACAGGCCCAGGCTCGGCTCGTCCAGCAGCATCACCTGCGGCCGCGACAGCAGCGCCCGCGCGATGGCCAGCATCTGCTGCTGCCCGCCGGAGAGCTGCCCCGCCTCCTGCTTCGCGCGCGCGGCGAGGATCGGGAAGTAGCCGAACACGGTCTCCAGGTCCTTCGCCACGCCGTCCTTGTCCGAGCGGGTGTAGGCGCCCATCTTCAGGTTGTCCTCGACCGAGAGCAGCGGGAACACCTCGCGCCCTTCGGGCACGTGCACCACGCCCGCGCGCACGATGCGGTCGGGCGACCAGCCCTGGATCTCCTGCCCGCGCAGCTTCACCTGGCCCTTGGAGGGGTCGATGATGCCGGAGATGGTCTTCAGGATCGTGCTCTTGCCCGCGCCGTTGGCGCCGAGCACGGTGACGATCTTGCCTTCGGGGACCGACAGGGTCACCCCGCGCAGCGCCTGCACCGGGCCGTAGCTCGATTCCACGTTCAGCAGCTCGAGGATCGGTCCGCTCACGCCGGCTCCTTCGAACCCAGGTAGGCCTCGATCACCGCCGGGTGCGCCTGCACCTCGGCCGGCGTGCCTTCCGCGATCGCGCGCCCTTCGTTCAACGCCAGCACCCGGTCGGACACGCGCTGCACCAGGCTCATGTCGTGCTCGACCATCAGCACGGTGATGCCCAGGCCCTTCTGGATGTCCTCGATCCAGAACGCCATGTCGTTGGTCTCCTCGGGGTTCAGCCCCGAGGAGGGCTCGTCCAGCAGCAGGAGCTTCGGCTCGGTGGCGAGCGCGCGGCCGAGCTCGATGACCTTGCGCACGCCGTAGGGCAGGCCCGCCACCATGGTGTCGCGGTAGTGCTGCAGCTCGAGGAAGTCGATCACCTTCTCCACCGCCTCGCGCTGCGCGCGCTCGGCGTGGCGCACCGCCGGGGTGAAGGCGAGCTCCTGCCACAGCGCGGTGGAGCGGTGGCGATGGCGCCCGATGAGCAGGTTCTGCAGCACGGTGGCGTGCTCGAACAGCTCGATGTTCTGGAAAGTGCGCGCGATGCCGAGCTCCGCCACCTGGTGCGGCTTGCGGCCGGTCAGGTCGCGGCCCTGGTACAGGATGCGCCCGGCGCTCGCCGGGTAGATGAGGCCGATCAGGTTGAAGATGGTGGTCTTGCCGGCGCCGTTCGGGCCGATGATGGTGTACACCTCGCCGCGCTGCACGTCGAAGGACACGTTGTCCACGGCGACCACGCCGCCGAAGCGGATGCCCAGGTTCTCCACGCGGAAGAACTTCACCGCAGGCGCTCCGACTTCATGTAGGTCTTCTGCCGCCGGAACATGCCCTTGCGGTAGAACGGGAAACAGTTCGAACCAGGTGCGAACCTTGAGCCAGCGCCCGTACAGGCCCAAGCGGCTCGAAGATGATGAAGCCGATCAGCACCAGCCCGAACACGGTGGCCTGCAGGCCGGCGGCTCCCGCCACGCCCGCGGGCAGGTAGTCCTTGGCGAGCGAGATGAGCTGCGGCAGCACGATGATGAACGCCGCGCCGAACACCGCGCCGTGCAGCGAGCCCACGCCGCCCAGGATCACGATGGTGACCAGCTCGATGGAGACGAGCAGCGTGAACTGCTCCGGCGAGATGAAGGTCACCTTGTGCGCGTAGAGCGCGCCGCCGACGCCGGTGAGGGCGGCCGACAGCGCGAAGGACATGGTCTTGTACTTGGCGAGGTTGACGCCCAGGCACGAGGCCGAGATCTCGGAATCGCGGATGGCGACGAAGGCGCGCCCGGTGGAGGAGCGCAGCAGGTTCGCCAGCGCGATGCAGGCGAGCGCCGTGAGCGCGAGGACCAGGTAGTAGAAATCGGCGTCGCCATCCAGCTTCATGCCGAACAGCTCGACCGGCTTCAGGTGCTTGCCGGAGTTGCCGCCGGTGAGGCTGTCCCAGCGCGTGATGATTTCCTCGACGATCACGCCGAAGGCGAGCGTGGCGATGGCGAGGTAGATGCCCTTCAGGCGCAGCGCCGGCAGGCCGACCACGATGCCCACCGCCGCGGAGAGCAGCGCCGCGCAGGGCAGCGACAGCCAGAACGGCCAGCCCGCCGCCTGCATCAGCGCCTCGGTGTAGGCGCCTACCGCGAGGAAGGCGGCGTGGCCGAGCGAGATCTGCCCGGTGAAGCCGACCAGCAGCATCAGGCCAAGGCCGACGATCGAGTAGATGCCGATGAAGTGCAGCTGCGACATCATGTACTCGCTCGCCCACCAGGGCGCGGCGAGCAGCACCACGGCGAGCAGGCCGTACCAGAACACCTGCCCGCCGTGCCTGAACAGGCGCAGGTCCTGGTCGTACGCGGTCTTGAAGATGAAGCGCATCAGACCTTCTTGGTTACCGTCTCGCCGAAGATGCCCGAAGGCTTCACCATCAGCACCAGCAGCACCACCACGTAGGCGGCCACGTCCTTGAAGCCCTCGGCCATGTAAAAGCCCGCCAGCGCCTCCACCACCCCGATGATCAGCCCGCCGACGATGGCGCCGGGCACGCTGCCGAAGCCGCCCACCACCGCCGCGGGAAACGCCTTGAGGCCGATGAAGCCCATGTTCGAGTGCACGAAGGTGGTCGGCGCGAGCAGGATGCCGCCGATGGTGGCGATGCCCGCCGACAGGCCCCAGATGAGCATGTTGATGCGCCGCACCGGGATGCCCATGTAGTAGGCGGCGAGCTGGTTCTGCGAGCTCGCCTGCATGGCGATGCCCACGCGCGTGAAGCGGAAGAAGAGATACAGCGCGAGGCACAGCAGCGCCGTGTGGCCGATCACCGCGAGCTGCTGCTCGGCCACCACCACGCCGCCCACGCGCATCACCTTGTCGGCGAAGGGCGTGGCGAGCGCGTAGGTCTCGGTGCCCCAGCCCGGGATCATGGTGACCACGCCGCGCATCACGTAGCCCGCGCCGATGGTGATCATCACCACGGTGAAGGCCGGGTGGCCGAGCACCGGGCGCAGCACGATGCGCTCGATCAGCATGCCGACCACCGCCATCACGGCGAGCGCGAACACGATGGTCAGCCAGTACGGCAGGCCGAGCACGGTGGCGCCGGTGAGCGCGAAGAACGCGCCCAGCATCATCAGGTCGCCCTGCGCGAAGTTCACCGTCTCGGTCGCCTTGTAGATCAGCACGAAGCCGAGCGCGACCAGCGCGTAGACGCAGCCTTGCGCGACGCCCGCCAGCAGCAGCTGCAGCAATTGGGTAATCGGAAGCTCCTCCTCCGGCGCGGGATTTTACAGGGAGAATTCACCAAGCAATTGCTTTTCAAAGGGTGCGCGTCTAGACTGGCCCGAGCCATGCCCGCGACGCACGAAGTCCTCAACCAGAGCGCTCCGCTCGAGGACTACAACCTGCACCGCACCAACGCCGCGCTGCGCGACGCGCTGGCGCACAACCTGCCGCGCGAGCGCCTGGCGGCCGCGCGCCAGCGCCTCGACGCGCTCGGCGCGGAGCTCGGCGCGCGCGGCACGCTTGCCGCCGCCGACGCGGCCAACCGCAACCCGCCCGTGCTGAAGACGCACGACGCGCAGGGCCGCCGGCGCGACGAGGTGGAGTTCCACCCGGCCTGGCACCAGCTGATGGCGCTCGCCTTCCGCCACGGCCTGCACTCGGCGCCCTGGTCCGCGCCGGGGCCGGGGGCGCACGTCGAGCGCGCCGCCGCTTACCTGCTCTATTCCGAGGTGGAGAACGGCACGCAGTGCCCGGTCACCATGACCTACGGCTCGGTGCCGGCGATCAAGGCGGACGCGAAGCTCGCGGCCCAGTGGCTGCCGCGCATCTACTCGCGCGGCGCGGACGCGGCGCTCATCGGCATGGGCCTCACGGAGAAGCAGGGCGGCTCGGACGTGCGCAGCAACACGACGCGGGCGGTGCCGCTCGGCGGCGGCAAGATACTCGATCACCGGCCACAAGTGGTTCCTCTCCGCGCCGATGTGCGACGCGTTCCTCGTGCTCGCGCAGGCGCCGGGCGGGCTCGCGTGCTTCTTCATGCCGCGCCTGCTGCCCGACGGCAGCCGCAACGCCATCCGCATCCAGCGCCTGAAGGACAAGCTCGGCAACCGCTCCAACGCGTCCTCGGAGGTGGAGTTCGAGGAGGCGCAGGCCACGCTGCTGGGCGAGGAAGGCCGCGGCGTGCCGATGATCCTCGAGATGGGCGTGTACACGCGCCTGGATTGCGCCATCGGCACGGCGGGACTCATGCGCCAGGCGCTGTCGCAGGCGCTGTGGAACGCCGCGCAGCGCCAGGCGTTCGGCAAGCTGCTCAAGGACCAGCCGCTGATGAAGAACGTGCTCGCCGACCTGGCGCTCGAGTCCGAAGCGGCCACGGCGCTGGTGCTGCGCCTGTCGCGCGCCTACGACGCGCAGGACGACGGCCGCGAGCTGCTGCTGCGGCGCGTGCTCACGCCGGCGGCCAAGTTCTGGGTGTGCAAGCGCGGCTCGCACTTCGCGCAGGAGGCGATGGAAGCGATCGGCGGCAACGGCTACGTGGAGGAACGGGTGCTGGCGCGCATCTACCGCGAGATGCCGCTCAATTCCATCTGGGAAGGCGCCGGCAACGTCATGTGCCTGGACGTGCTGCGCGCGCTGCGGAAGGCGCCCGACGTCATCGAAACCGTGGCCGCGGAACTGGACGCCGCCGCCGGCAGGCACCGCGCGTACGACGCGTTCTGCGCCGCGCTCAAGGACCGGCTGCAGGATGCCTCGGAGCACGAATCTTCCGCGCGGCGCCTGACCCAGGACCTCGCGCTCGCGCTGCAGGCGAGCCTGCTCGCGCGCCACGCCCCGCAGGAGGTATTCGACGCCTTCGTCAGGGCGCGCCTGGGCGCGGACTGGACGGGCGCCTTCGGCACCCTGCCGCCCAATCTGCCGTTCGACGCGCTGATCGAGCGCGCGATGCCCGTAGAGAGATGAAGTCGGTCCGGATCGGCGCCGGCCTCGGCTTCTACGGCGATTCCTGGCGCCCGGTGCGCGCCTCCATCGAGCGCGGCGGCGTGCAGCTACATCGCCTCGGACCACCTCTCCGAGCTGACGCTCGCCATCCTGCAGAAGGACCGGCAGAAGGATCGCGTCCGCCGGCTACGCGCGCGACGGCCTGCCGATGCTCGCCGAGCTGTGGCCGCTCGCGGCGAAGCACGGCGTGAAGTTCATCCTCAACGCCGGCGGCCTCAATCCGCAGGGCGCGCGCGAGGCGATCGCGCGCACGTTCCGCGACAAGGGCTGGAAGGCCACCATCGCCACGGTGAGCGGCGACTCGGTGATGGAGCGCCTGGACGAGCTGCGCGCCGCGGGCGAGCCGCTCGCGCACCTGGATACGGGCGCCGGCCTCGACACCGTGCGCAGCCGCATGCTGTTCGCCAACGCCTACCTCGGCGCGCAGCCGATCGTGCGCGCCCTCGAGCAAGGCGCGGACATCGTGCTCACCGGGCGCGTGGCGGACGCGGCGCTGTCGCTCGCGCCGCTGGTGCACGAGCTGGGCTGGCAATGGGACGACTGGGACAAGCTCGCGCAAGGTCTCACCGTGGGGCACCTGCTGGAGTGCTCGGGCCAGGGCTCGGGCGGCAATTTCGGCTCGGCGGCGGAGTGGGCCGAGATCCCGGACTACGCGCACCTCGGCTACCCGATCGCCGAGGTGAGCGAGGATGGCCAGTGCGCTGTTCACCAAGGCGCCCGGCACCGGCGGGCGCATCTCCTTCGACACGCTGCGCCAGCAGCTGCTCTACGAAGTGCACAACCCGCACGCCTACTTCTCGCCCGACGTGGTGCTCGACATGGGCACGCTCAAGTTCGACGACCAGGGCGGCGACCGCGTGCGGGTCACGGGCGCGAGCGGCGCCGCGCGCCCGGCCAAGCTCAAGATCGTGGGCGGCTACCACGACGGCTGGATGGGCGCGGGCATCATCGGCTTTTCCTGGCCGCAGGCCTACGCCAAGTGCGAGAAGGCCGCCGAGACCATCAAGACCCTGGTGGCCGAGCGCGGCTGGCCGGTCGAGGACATCAACGTCGAGTACATCGGCTACAACTCGCTGCTCGGCGCGCAGGCGGATCCGACCTACCGCGACCAGTTGAATGAATGTTTCCTGCGCATGACCATCCGCACGCAGGACCGCAAGGTGGCCGACGCCTACGGGCGGCTGTTTCCGTGGCTGGGCCTGTCGGGCCCGCCCTACGTGGGGAGCATGAAAGGCGTGCAGGGCGCGAAAGAACTGCTCGGCATCTGGCCGACGCTGGTGAAGCGCGAACTGGTCGGAGTCGAAGAGTCGGAGATCGCGGTGGAGAAAGTCTGATGCGCGTGCCGCTGTGGAAGATCGCGCACGCGCGCTCCGGCGACAAGGCCGACCGCGCCGACATCGGCCTGTTCGCCTGGGATGCGCCGACCTACGAAGTGCTCAAGCGCGAGGTGACGCCCGAGCGCGTGGCGGCGCACTTCCGCGACCTGTGCGAGGGGCCGGTCGAGCTCTGGCCGCTGGACAACCTGCTCGCGCTCAAGATCGTGCTCAACCGCGCGCTGCAGGGCGGCGCGGCGCGGTCGCTGCGCATGGACAACCTCGGCAAGGTGGTCGCCGCGCAGCTGCTGCGCATGGAGATCGAGGCGCCCGCCGACCTGCCCCGGCTGCGCTCCCCTTGAGAAAAGCCAGGAAGAAACGCCAGCACGAAGGCAACCGGCGCGAGGACCTGCTGCGCGTGTGCGCGCGCCTGTTCCGCGAGAAGGGCTTCGACGGCACCTCGATCCGCGACATCTCGCAGGCCGCCGGCATGCACTCCGGCAGCCCCTTCTACCACTTCAAGTCCAAGCAGGAGATGCTGGTCGCGGTGATGGAGCAGGGCCTGACCGAAGGCCTGCGCCACCTCGAGGCGGTGGCCGCGCTGAAACTCTCGCCGGCGGAGAAGTTCAGGCAACTGGTGCGCGTGCACCTCGGCACCATCTGCGAGGACGGCCGCGACTTCATCCCGGTGATGCTCTACGACTGGCGCTCGCTCACGCCGGCCAACCGCCGGCGCGTGATCGCGCTGAAGGACCGCTACGACGCGCTGTGGCAGAAGGTGACCGACGAGCTGCAGGCGGCGGGGCTGATGCAGGGCGACGCGCAGCTCGCGCGCCTGTTCACCTTCGGCGTGCTCAACTGGACGGCGCGCTGGTACCACGCCGGCGGGAGGAAGTCGCTCGACGAGATCGCCGAGGAAGCGGCGCGCTTCCTGCTCAGCGGCTAGCGAAGCGCTCGAGGTGGTGGTCGGCGTCGCCGAACTGCTGCGCGATCATCGTGAGGCGCCGGAAGCGTGGCTCACCTTCAGCTCCTCGCTCATGCCCATGCCGCCGTGCAGCTGGATCGCCTCCTGGCTGATCAGGCGCGCGTTGTCCGCGATCTTGATCTTCGCCGCGGAGATGGCGCGCGCGCGCTCTTTCGCATCCGTTGACGAGTCCGCCTGGCTGCAGGCGAGGAACGCCATCGATTTCGCCTGCTCGTAGGCGACGTACATGTCCACGATGCGGTGCTGCAGCGCCTGGAAGGTGCCGATCGGCACGCCGAACTGCTTGCGCGTCTTCAGGTACTCGAGCGTGGTGTCGCAGGAGAACTTCATCGCGCCCACGGCTTCCGCGCAGACGAGCGCAGTGGCGAAATCCACCACCGCCTCGATCACCGGCAGCGCCTTGCCCTCGGCGCCGAGCAGTTCGCCCGGCGTGTTCGACAGCACCACGTCCGCCGCGCGCATCTCGTCGAGCGTGCGGTAGGGCTTCAGCTTCGCCGCCTTCGCGTCCACGAGGAACAGGCACAGGCCCGCCGGCGTCTTCGCCGACACCACGATCTTCCCCGCCGACGGCGCGCCGAGCACCACGACCTTCTCGCCGTCCAGCGTCCAGCCGCTGCCCGCCTTCTTCGCCGTGGTCTTCACGTGCGCGAGGTCGTAGCGCGCGCCCTTCTCGGAGAAGGCGAAGGCCATCTTGAGCTTGCCTTCGACCACCGCGCGGAAGGATCGCCTTCTTCTGCGCATCGCTGCCGGCGCGCGCCACGCATTGCGCGCCCATCAGCGTCGCGAGGAACGGCTCCACCACCAGCCCTTCGCCGAAGGCTTCCATCACGCTCAGCAGGTCGATGGCGCCGCCGCCGAAGCCGCCGTAGTCCGGCGAGAACGGGATGCCGGTGAGGCCCATCTCGGCGAACGTGCCCCACACGGACTCGCTGTAGCCCTCGGCCGAGGCGACGATCTTCCTGCGGCCCTCGAACTCGTAGTCCTTCTGGATGAAGCGCCGGACGGAGTCGGCGAGGAGCTGCTGCTCTTCGTTGTAGTCGAAGTTCATGGCTAGAGTCCCAGGGTCATCTTGGCGATGATGTTGCGCTGGATCTCGTTGGACCCGGCGTAGATCGTCGTCTTGCGGAAATTGCAGTAGCGCGGCGCGATGGCCGCGGTGAACTCGTCGAAGCCCGCGTCGCCGTTGACGGCCGTGAAGGGCTGCGCGAGCGGACCGACCGCCTGCATCATGAGCTCGGTGAGCCCCTGCTGGATCTCGGTGCCCTTGATCTTGAGCATCGACACGTCGGCCCCCGGCGGCTGGCCGGTGCGGCGCATGCGGTCGAGGAACCTCAGGTTGGTGATCTCCAGCGCCATCAGCTCCACTTCCAGGCGCGAGAGCTTGTCGCGAAAGCGCGGGTCGTCCATCAGCGAGCTCGCCGTTCGCCGTCTGCTGCGCGGCGAACTCCTTCAGCTTGGCGCAGCTCGCGCTTGGAGCGCGCCGATGCGGCCGGTGTTCATGCGCTCGTGGCCGAGCAGGTACTTGGCCACCGTCCAGCCCTCGCCTTCCTTGTGCACGAGGTTCTCCACCGGCACCTTCACGTCGTCGAAGAACACCTCGTTCACCTCGTGCCCGCCGTCCATCAGGATCAGCGGGCGCACGGTGATGCCGGGCGTCTTCATGTCGATGAGCAGGAACGAGATGCCCTCCTGGCGCTTGGCGGTGCTGGAGTCGGTGCGCACCAGGCAGAAGATCCAGTCGGCGTAGTGGCCCAGCGTGGTCCAGATCTTCTGGCCGTTGACCACGTAGTGGTCGCCGTTCGCGCACGGCCTTGGTCTTCAGCGAAGCGAGGTCGGAGCCCGAGCCCGGCTCGGAATAGCCCTGGCACCAGAAATCCTCGCCGTTGTAGATGCGCGGCAGGAAGCGCTTCTTCTGCTCGTCGCTGCCGAAGCGCATGCAGCACCGGGCCGCACATGGACAGGCCGAAGGGGATCAGCGGCGGCGTGCCGGCGTAGCCGCACTCCTCCTCGAAGATGTAGCGCTGCACGACGCTCCAGCCGGTGCCGCCCCACTCCTTGGGCCAGGAGGGCGCCACCCAGCCCTGCTTGGCGAGGATCTTGTGCCAGCGCAGCAGGTCGTCGCGCGTCAGTTCCGCGTAGTTGGCGATCTTCTCGCGCAGGTCGGCGGGCAGGTTGGCCTTCAGCCAGCCGCGCACCTGGTCGCGGAACGCCAGTTCTTCCTGCGAATAGTTGAGGTCCATGGTCGCCCTCCGGTGGATGGCGCTATTGTAGGGTCCGCGCGGAACGGCTGCCAGAGTGCGAACCGAACACTTCGACGTGTTGATCGTCGGCGCCGGCCTGTCCGGAATCGGGGCCGGCGTGCACCTGCGCCGGGAGTGTCCGCGCAAGACCTGGGTCATCCTCGAGGGTCGGGACGCCATCGGCGGCACCTGGGACCTGTTCCGCTATCCGGGCGTGCGCTCCGACAGCGACATGCACACGCTGGGCTACAGCTTCAAGCCCTGGCGCGAGGCCAAGGCGATCGCCGACGGGCCGTCGATCCTCGAATACGTGAAGGACGCGGCGCGCGAGCACGACGTGGAGCGCCGCATCCGGTACCGGCACAGGGTCACCAAGGCCGCGTGGTCGAGCACGGATGCGGCGTGGCATGTGGAGGCCGAGCGCGGGGAGTCGCGCGAGAAAGTCCGCATCACCTGCAACTTCCTCTACCTGTGCGCGGGCTATTACAGCTACCGGCAGGGCCACACGCCCGAGTTCGCGGGCCGCGAGCGGTTCAAGGGGCGGATCGTCCACCCGCAGCAATGGCCGGAGGACCTCGACTACGCGGGCAAGCGCGTCCTCGTGATCGGCTCGGGCGCCACGGCAATGACCCTGGTGCCCGCCATGGCGAAGACCGCCGGCCATGTGACGATGCTGCAGCGCTCGCCGACCTACGTCGTCTCCCGGCCGGACCGGGACGCGATCGCGAATCTCCTGCGCAGGGTCCTGCCCGAGCGCTGGGCCTACGCGATCACGCGCTGGAAGAACGTCGCGTTCCAGCAGCGCGTGTACCGGCGCACGCGGACCGATCCGCTCTTCGTGAAGAAGAGAGCTCCTCGACATGGTGCGCAAGGAGCTCGGGCCCGATTTCGACGTGGCGACGCATTTCACGCCGCGCTACAACCCCTGGGACCAGCGCCTGTGCCTGATCCCGAACAGCGACCTGTTCGAGGCGATCCGCTCCGGGAAAGCATCGGTCGTGACCGACCAGGTGGATACGTTCACGGAGAAGGGCGTCCTGCTTCGATCCGGCAGGGAGCTCGAGGCCGACATCATCGTCACGGCCACGGGATTGAATCTGGTGCTGCTTGGCGAGATGCAGTTCAGCGTGGACGGCAAGCCGGTCGATTTCGCGAAGACCTGGACTTACAAGGGGCTGATGGTGTCCGACGTGCCGAACCTGGTCTCGACCTTCGGCTACATCAACGCTTCCTGGACGCTGAGGGCCGACCTGACGGCGGAGTACGTCTGCCGGGTGCTCAACCACATGGACCAGTGCGGCGCGCGGCAGGCCACGCCGCGCCTGCGCCCCGGGGACGCAGCCATGCCAGAGCGGCCGTGGATCGAGGATTTTTCCTCGGGCTACATGCGCCGGGCGATGCACCTCTTCCCCCGGCAGGGCGACCGCGAGCCCTGGATCAATCCGCAGAACTACGTCCGCGACAGGAAGATGATCCGCGAGGCGGCGCTCGAGGACGGCGTGCTGCAATTCTCCAATCCGGCGCTGCGCGACGCGGCGTAGGTCAGAGGATCGTCACGCCGCCGTCGGCGACGATGCACTGCCCGGTGATGAAAGCCGCCGCGTCGGAGGCGAGGAACGCGGCGATGCCGCCGATGTCCCTGGGCTCGCCCAGGCGCCGCAGGGGGGTGGCCGCCTCGCGCTCCTTGCGCCGCTTCGGGTCTTCCCACAGCGCCTTGGCGAAGTCGGTCTTGATCAGCCCCGGCGCGATGGCGTTGACGCGCACGTTCTTCGGCCCCCATTCGGCGGCCAGGTTCTTCACCAGCATGTGGTCGGCGGCCTTGGACATGCCGTAGGCGCCGATCACGGTGTTGGCGATGATGCCGCCGATCGAGCCCACGGTGATGTAGCTGCCGCCGCCGCGCTCGGCCATGCCGGGCAGCGTCATCGCCGCGAGCCACAGCACGCTCTTCACGTTGTTGTTGAAAATCTTGTCGAAAGCCTCGTCCGGAATGGCGGCGAGCGGCCCGTAGTAGGGATTGGACGGCCGCGTTTGAAACGGCGATGTCGATGCGGCCCCAGCGCTTCAGTGTAGCGTCCACCAGGGCCTGCAGCTCCTCCTTCGCGCGACACGTTGCAGGCCTGCGCCAGGACCTCGTAGCCCTGCTTCTCGAACTCCGCGCGCACCTGCTCGCAGGCGTCCGCCTTGCGGCTGGAGACCACCACCTTGGCGCCGGCACGCGCCATTTCCTCGGCGATCGACTTGCCGATGCCGCGCGTGGAGCCGGTGACCAGGGCGACCTTGCCGGTCAGGTCGAAGGGGGACTTGGATGCCATGAGGGCCATGATTCCTTTCGGATTTTCGCTATGCGAAATATGATACGACTAAGTTGACAGGCGAGTGCCGCCGACCGAATATCGAAACGCGAAACATTCTGCTGCACCCCGCCGCAGCGACAACAACCAGAGGAGACGCCATGGGCGCGCCCGAGTCCAACGCACCGCTTTCCCCCGCCGAACCGCAGTTCAGCTACGAGCACGAGGGGGACCGCCAGTTTGCCACCACGCTGGCGCGCGGTCTGGAAGTCCTGCGCTGCTTCACGCCGCTCGAGCCGATGCTCGGCAACAAGGAGATCTCGGTGCGCACGGGGCTGCCCAAGCCGACGGTGTCGCGGCTCACCTACACGCTCACCAAGCTCGGCTACCTGCGCCACAACATGCGCCTCGGCAAGTACCAGCTCGGCTCGGCGGTGCTGTCCATCGGCTACCCGCTGCTCGCCTCGATGAGCGTGCGCCAGATCGCGCGGCCGCTGATGAAGGAGCTCGCCGACTACTGCAACGGCTCGGTGTCGATGGGCATGCGCGACCGCCTGAGCATGGTGTACGTGGAATCCTGCCGCAGCGGCAACGGCATCGCCACGCTGCCCGACATCGGCACCGCGGTGCCGATCGCGCAGTCGGTGATCGGCCGCGCCTACGTCGCCTCCTGCACGCCGCCGGAGCGCGAGGCGGTGCTCAACCAGCTCAAGGTCAAGGACCCGGAAGCGCATCGCAAGTACCGGCCGCAGATCGACAAGGCGCTGGAGGACATCCGCGGCCGCGGCTTCTGCGTGTCGCTGGGCGAGATCCGGCGCGAGGTGCACGCGGTCGGGGTGCCGATGCGGCGCACGGTGGACGGCGAGGTGGTGGCCTTCAACTGCACGGTGCCGGCGTTCATCCTGAAGAAGGGCCAGCTCGAGGACGACATCGGGCCGCGCCTGGTGGCGATGGTGCGCAACATCGAGGCCTCGCTCGGGATGCACTGAGCCCGGCGCCGGGCTGCTAGGATAGGCCCCGCACGCATGCCGGGCCCGCTCTCAGGAATCAAGGTTCTCGAGTTCGAAGCGATCGGCCCCGGGCCGTTCGCCGGAATGCTGCTCGCCGACATGGGCGCGGACGTGCTGCTGGTGGACCGTCCCGCGTCCTCCGACCTCGGCCTCACGCGCGAGCGCTGGATGGACGTGATGCTGCGCGGGCGGCGTTCGGTGACGCTCGATCTCAAGAGCAAGGACGGGGCCGCCGCAGCGCTGGAACTGGTCGCGCGCACCGACGCGCTGATCGAAGGCTTCCGTCCCGGCGTGATGGAGCGCCTCGGCCTGGGGCCTGACGCCTGCCTCAAGGCGCAACCCGAAGCTGGTCTACGGCCGCATGACCGGCTGGGGCCAGGACGGGCCGCTCGCCCCGCGCGCCGGGCACGACATCAACTACATCGCGCTCGCCGGCGTGCTCAACGCCTTCGGCCGCAAGGGCCAGGCGCCGGTGCCGCCGCTCAACCTCGTCGGCGACTTCGGCGGCGGCGGCATGCTGCTCGGCTTCGGCATCGCCTGCGGGCTGCTGCATGCGCAAAAGACCGGCCAGGGGCAGGTGGTGGATGCGGCGATGGTGGAGGGCGCGTCGCTGCTTGCCGCGATGTTCTCCGGCTTCCTCGCCGCGGGCCGCTGGACGGAGGAGCGCGGCGCCAACATTCTCGACACCGGCGCGCCCTGGTACGACTGCTACGAGACCAGCGACGGCAAGTACGTCGCCATCGGCGCCATCGAGGCAAAGTTCTTCGAGGAGCTCGTGCAGCGGCTGGGCCTTTCGGGGCTGCCGCCGCAGAACGAGCGCGCGCGCTGGCCCGAGATGCGCGAGGCCTTCGCCAGGACCTTCAGGCAGAAGACGCGCGACGAGTGGGTGAAGGTGTTCGAGGGCTCCGACGCGTGCTTCGCGCCGGTGCTGAGCTTCTCCGAGGCGCGGCGCCATCCGCACAACCTGGCGCGCCACGGCCACGTCAGCGTGGCGCGGCTCGAGCAGCCGGCGCCGGCGCCGCGTTTCTCGGCCACGCCGGCGGAGGTGAGCCGCGTGCCGCCGGAGCGCGGCGCGCTCGGGCGCGCAGCGCTCACGGACTGGGGTTTTTCGCCCGCCGACATCGAGCGGCTGAAGAAAGCCGGGCTGGGAACCGCCGACTAGGGAGCGCCGATGCTCGGACGCCTGATGCCCCGCGAGGGCAAGTTCTTCGACCTGTTCAACGCCCACGCCGAGCGCATCGTGGAGGGCAGCCGCGAGCTTGCCGCGATGATCGGCAATTTCAGCGAGCTGGAGGCGCACGCGCAGCGCATCGACACCGCCGAGCGCGCCGCGGACAAGATCACGCACGAGATGCATCACGCTGCTGCACAAGACCTTCATCACGCCGTTCGATCGCGAGCAGATCCACGACCTGATCACCTCGATGGACGACATCCTGGACCTGATCCAGGACGTGGCCGAGTCGGTGGCGCTCTACGACCTGCGCCGCGTGACGCCGGAGGCGAAGCAGCTGGCGGAGATCTGCCAGATGTGCTGCGACCGGGTGAAGACCGTGGTCGGCCTGCTCACCAACGTCAAGCGCCCGGACGCCATCCTGAAGCTGTGCGAGGAAATCGACCGGCTGGAATCCGACGCCGACCGCGTCATGCGCGCGGCGCTGTCGAAGCTGTTCCGCGAGGAGAACGACCTCAAGCAGGTGATGAAGCTGCGCGTCATCTACGACCTGCTGGAGACGATCACCGACCGCTGCGAGGACGTGGCCAACGTGGTCGAGGGCATCGTCCTGGAAAACTCCTGATGGACGGCGGCGTCGCCGGCCAGCTCGGGCTGGGGGTGGTGATCGCGCTCGTGTTCGTGGCGCTGGCCTTCGATTTCATGAACGGCTTCCACGACGCGGCCAACTCGATCGCCACCGTGGTGTCCACGCGCGTGCTCAAGCCCTACCAGGCGGTGATCATGGCGGCGTTCTTCAATTTCGCCGCGCTGTTCGTGTTCCACCTCAGCGTCGCCACCACCGTCGGCAGGGGCATCGTCGACCAGGGCATCGTCGACCACTACCTGGTGTTCGGCGCGCTGATCGGCGCCATCGCCTGGAACCTGATCACCTGGTACTACGGCATCCCCTCCTCCTCGTCGCACGCGCTGATCGGCGGCCTGGTCGGCGCGGCGGTGGCCAAGGCGGGCACCTGGGCGCTGGTGCCCGCCGGCATCCTCAAGACCTGCGCCTTCATCCTGATCTCGCCGCTGATGGGCATGCTGTTCGGCGCGCTCCTCATGCTGACCGTCAGCTGGCTCTTCGTGCGCACGACGCCCTCGCGCGTGGACCGCTGGTTCCGGCGGCTGCAGCTGGTTTCGGCTTCGCTCTACAGCCTCGGCCACGGCGGCAACGATGCGCAGAAGACCGCCGGCATCATCTGGATGCTGCTCATCGCCGCGGGGTATCTCGGCGCGAAGGACCCGATCCCGATGTGGGTGGTGATCGCCTGCTACGTGACCATCGCGCTCGGCACCGCGTTCGGCGGCTGGCGCATCGTGAAGACCATGGGGCAGCGCATCACCAAGCTGAAGCCCGTGGGCGGCTTCTGCGCCGAGAGCGGCGGCGCGGCGATGCTGTTCATCGCCACGGCGCTCGGCATCCCGGTGTCCACCACGCACACCATCACCGGCGCCATCGTCGGCGTGGGCTCGGCGCAGTCGGTTTCGGCCGTGCGCTGGGGCGTGGCCGGCAACATCGTCTGGGCCTGGGTGCTCACCATTCCCTGCTCGGCTTTCATCGCCGCCATCGCCTGGTGGCTGGGGCGGCAACTCTTCTAGTGCCGCGGGTGCGCCGGCTGGCGCGCGCCCATCTCCTCCACCGTCATTTCCAGCTTCAGCTCGCCGCCCTTCTCGAGCTTCAGCGTGAGCGGGACCTTCTCGCCCTTCTTCAGGGGGCGCTTGAGGTCCATCAGCATCAGGTGCGCGCCGCCGGGCTTCAGTTCGAAGCGTCCCGCCCGCCGGCACCTCGAAGGCCTTCACCTCGCGCATCTTCATCACGTCGCCCTCGCGCACGGTGACGTGCATTTCCACCCGTCCCGCGACCGGCGAGGACGCGCCGACGACACGGTCGGCGGCGCCGCTGCTGCGCAACTGCATGAATCCTCCGCCCACCTTGGCCCCCGGCGGCGTCGCACGCGTCCAGGGCCGTCTCGGCGCTCACCTGCGCCCACGCGGGCAGCGCCACGAACGCAACCGCAATCAACCAGTACCGCATCGCTTGTTCTCCTCTTCCTGCAGTTTTCTCCAGAATACCTTCCCGGTCGCGGTCTTGGGCAGCTGCTCGACGAACTCGCACGACGCGCGGGTACTTGAACGCGGCCATGTGCTCCTTCGCCCAGGCCACGACGTCCTCCTCGCGCACTCGCCCGCGCGAGGCGGCCTTCAGCACCACCATCGCCTTGACGGTTTCCCCGCGATGCGCATCGCGCGTGCCGATGACGCAGGCCTCCTGGATGTCGGGGTGCGCGTAGAGCATCGCCTCCACTTCCGCCGGCCACACCTTGAAGCCCGAGGCGTTGATCATGCGCTTCAGGCGGTCGGTGATGAAGAAGTAGCCTTCCTCGTCGTAGTAGCCGAGGTCGCCGGTGCGGAAGAACTTCTTGCCGTCGTGCTCGATGAACGCGTCGGCGGTGGCCTTGGGCTGCTTCCAGTAGCCCTGGAACACCTGCGGGCCGTGCGTGATGATCTCGCCCACCTCCTTCGGCCCCAGTTCCTTGAACGTCGCCGGGTCGATGACGCGCGAATCGGTGTCGAAGTACGGAATGCCGGCGCACTGGCGCTTGGGCCGCTGCGGCGGATTGGCGTGCGAGGGCGCGGACGTCTCGGTGAGCCCGTAGCCCTCGAGGAACGGCAGGCCGATACGCTCCTGCAGCTTGGCCGCCACCGCCTCCGGCATCGACGCGCCACCGCCGCCGATGCGAACCAGCGACGACAGGTCGTACTTGCCCAGGTTCGGGTTGGCGAGGAAGTCCACGATCATGGTGGTGATGCCCGTCACGCCGGTGACGCGGCAGCGCTGGATCAGCTCGGCCGCCGCATCGCGGTCCCAGCGCGACATCAGCACCGAGGTGCCGCCGAGCTGGATCGGCACGTTCATGTTCGCCTGCATGCCGGTGAGGTGAAACAGCGGCAGCACGCCGAGCACCACCGCCTCGCTCGAGGACTGGATCCAGGCGCAAGCGCCGGTGCTGGTGGAGAGCAGGTTCGAGTGCGTCAGCATGGTGCCCTTGGGATGGCCGGTGGTGCCCGAGGTATAGGGCAGCACCGCGAGATCGTCCGGGCCGGCGGCGTGCGGCACCCGGCGCGTGCCCGGCGGCCAGCGCCTGGTTCCATGATGCCGCGGCGGCGCGCGGCGCGCGCACGAAGTCCGGCACGTTGAGGTCCGTCGCCTCGCGCAGGTAGTCCGAGTAGGCCCCCAGCACGCAATGCGCGAGCCCCTTGCCCAGGTGCGGCTCGATCTCGCCGTCCAGGTCCTGCGTGCTCACGATCACGCGGGCGTCGGAGTCGGCGACGTAGTACGCGAGCTCGTCGCGGCGGTTCATCGGGTTGACCGGCACCACCACCGCGTCGGCGCGCAGGATGGCGTAGTAGCCGATGACGAACTGCGGGCTGTTCTGCGTGTAGAGCAGCACGCGGTCGCCGCGGCGCACGCCGCAGACGTGCTGCAGGTGGCCGGCGAGCGCCTCGGCCGAGCGCAGCAGCTCGGCATAGGTGAGCGTCGTGCCGTAGTAGTAGATCGCGCCCTTGTCCGGATAGCGGCGCGCGCTCACTTCGAGGTTGTAATACAGGCTGGTGCGCGGCACCGACAGCGATTTCGGCACTCCCGGCGGCCAGTGGGCGTAGTGGCGCGTGAACATCAAAGCTGGAAGCGCTTCACCGCTTTCTCGTCCCAGCGCATGCCGATGCCCGGGCGCTCCGGGATCAGCACGTGGCCGTCCTTCAGCCGCGCTGGCTCCTCCAGCACCGCATCCGCCCAGTCCACGTACTCGAGCCAGTGGCAGGTCGGCGTCACGGCGAGGAGATGACTGCTCACCTCGGGAAACAGGTGGCTCGACATCTCCATGCCGGCGCCTTGCGCCAGGGCCGCGGCGCGCATCCAGCCGGTGACGCCGCCGATCCTCTGCGCGTCGGGCATCACGAAATCGCAGGCGCCGGCGGCGAGCGCCTGCGCCATCTGCTCGGGTCCCATGAAGTTCTCGCCGATCTGCACCGGCGTCGCCAGCTCGCGCGCGATGCGCGCGTTGCCCGCGAAATCGTCCGCGCGCACCGGCTCCTCGATCCAGTGGACGCCGCCCTCCGTGTCGATCATGCGGCCGCGCCTGATCGCCTCGGCCACCGTGAGCCCCTGGTTGAAGTCCACCATCAGCGTGATGTCCGGGCCGATAACCTTCTTCACCGCGCGCAGCGCGGCGAGGTCGTCCCTGGCGTCCGGGCGTCCGAGGCGCAGCTTGACGGCACTGAAGCCCTCCGCGACGAGCTCGCCCGCCTCCTTCATCAGGGATTTCACCGGCATGATGCCCAGGCCCTTGGAGTTATAGGCGAGCACCGGGCGCGGCGCGCCGCCGAGCAGGCGCACGAGGGGCACGCCCTGGGCCTGCGCAAGCGCGTCCCAGGCCGCCATGTCGATGCCGGACATGGCGAACAGCACGATGTTGTGCACCCCGAGCAGGGTATGGCGCTTGCGCAGCTTCGCCTCGATGTCGAAGGGCACGACGGCATCGCCCTTCAGCATCTCGGCCATCGCCTCGACCAGCGCGGCGATCGGCTTGAGGTTGTGCGGGCCGATGCCGAACAGATACGACCTGCCCGTGATCCCGGCGTCGGTATGCAGGTCGATGAGCAGCAAGGGGGCGACGGTCAGCGCGCCGGTGCTGGTGGCAAGGGGCCGTTTCATCGGCGCGGCGACGGCGCGCACGGCGAGCGCGCGCAGGTGGAGCGGGGTCTTCACAATGGATGCAACTATGCCATGATAGCGGCCATGCGGCGCGCGCTGCTCAGCGTGCTTCTCCTGTGGGTCGGGGCCGGCGTCGCGCTGGCCCAGTCCAACCTTGCGCCTGGCTTCACCAAGCTGCCGCCGAACTCGACGATCGCCCTGATGCCGGTGGACGTAGAGTTGTTCGAGATCAGCGCCGGGGGCATCATCGAGCCGCGAGCGGATTGGACCGCAACCGCCGGCAAGAACATCATGACCGACCTCAGGGCGCGCAAGGCGAAGCTCGGCGCGCGCGCCACCGAGATCGCCGGCGAGCAGGACGAGGCGGTCGAGGCGCTCAACAACCTCCACGGCGCGGTCAGCCGCGCCATCGTGATCCACCACTTCGGCCCGCTGAAGCTGCCGACCAAGGACAGCAAGCTCGACTGGACGCTCGGCCCGGACGCCGCGAAGCTGCGCGAGAAGTCCGGCGCCGACTACGCGCTGTTCACCTGGGTACGCGACAGCTACGCGTCCGCGGAACGCAAGGCGATGATGGTGGTCGGCGCGCTGCTCGGCGTGGGTATGGGTGGCGGCGTGCAGCAGGCCTACGCCTCGCTGGTCGATCTGCGCACTGGTCAAATCGTATGGTTCAACCGCATGGTGCGCGGCACCGGGGACCTGCGTGAAGCCGAACCGGCGGCGGAGACGCTCAACGCGCTGCTCACCGGCTTTCCGCTCTGAGGCCATGCAGCGCCGGCCGTTCCTGCTCGGCTGCGGTTGCCTCGCGCTCGCGGCCGCCGCAGGCGTGCGTGCGGACGAGTACGACTACCAGGCGCCGCCGCGTTTTTCACGGCCCGATCCGTCCAGCGACGAGGGCGGCCTGTGGGCATACATGGACCGCCAGGAGCAGCAGCTCAAGCGCAGCAGCTTCCTCATCCGCGACCCGGCGCTGAACAAGTACGTGGGCGACATCGCCTGCCGCCTGGCGGGGGAACACTGTCCGGAGATGCGCGTGTACCTGGTGCGCACGCCGTATTTCAATGCCTCGATGGCGCCCAACGGCATGATGCAGGTCTGGTCGGGGCTTCTCGTGCGCATGCAGAACGAGGCGCAGCTTTCCGCGGTGCTCGGCCACGAGATCGGCCACTACCTCCAGCGCCACAGCGTCGAGGGACTGCGCGACGCGAAGAGCCGCTCTTCGTTCGCGCAGATCCTGGGAATCGCGCTCGGCGTGGCGGGCGGCGGCAATCTGGGCATGCTCGCGCAGGCGGGCATTCTCGCCAGCGGCATGGCTTACGGCCGCGACCAGGAGCGCGAAGCGGACAGGATCGGCATCGCGCTGATGGCGCGCAGCGGCTATGCGCCCGCCGAGGCCGGGCGCGTCTGGGGCCAGCTGCTGGAAGAATCCGAAGGCGCGAAGGCGGCTGGGGAGGATGTTTCGACGCCAAACATCCTGTTCGCGAGCCATCCGCCGCAGGAAGAGCGCCGCGAGGTCCTCGCGACGGCGGCCAAGCGCGATTGGCCGGGGGCGACACGCGCAGGCACGGAGGAGTACCGCGCCGCGCTTGCGCCGCACCGCATGGGCTTCCTGTACGACGAAGTCCGCCGCCGGCGCTTCGGCGAGTCGCTGGTGCTGTTCGAGCGCCTGCTGAAATCGTCGCCGCGCGATGGCCAGGTTCAGTACTTCAAGGGCGAGGCGTACCGGCAGCGCGGGCTCGAGGGCGACACGAAACTCGCGCTGGAAGCCTACCGCGCCGCGCTCGAGATGGACAACACGCCGCCGGAAGTGCACCGCGCGCTCGGCACCGTGCTGCGGCAGACAGGCGAAGACGTCGAGGCGACGCGCGCCTTCAAGCGTTACCTGGAGCTGAAGCCGCAGGCCGAGGATGCGGAACTCATTCGCAGCTATCTGACGGGGAGCCAATCATGAGACTGACGCCGTGGCTTGCCGCCGCCGCGCTCTGCGCGCTGGCCGGCTGCGCCCAGATGGTCAAGGTGGAACCGGGAAAGGTGACGGTCAAGGAAGCGCTGAGCCTGAACACGGCGATTGCCTGGAACCGCTTCGAGCTCGGGCAGCAGTACTTGAGCGTCGCACCGGGCGCGGCCGAGGTCTGGACGCAGGATGGCGTCACGCTCGACGCGCTCGCGTTCTTCGTCGGTGTCGCGCAGGGAGAGACCCTCGGGCGCGCCATCGCCGGCAAGAAGCTGCCCCAGTTCCGCAGCGCGATGACGCCCGGCGAGATCGTGGAGCTCTACGAGCAGATGGTGACGCAGGACGACTCCACCTTCGCGCTGAAGCGCATCGCGCCGGGCCGCTTCGGCGACCAGCCGGGATTCCGCTTCGAGCACACCATCACCCGCAAGAGCGACAACGTGCTGCTCAAGGGCGTCGGCCAGGGCGCGGTGGTCAAGGGCAAGCTCTACCTGGTCGCCTTCACCGCGCCGTCGATCTACTACTACGACCGGTACCTGCCACAGGTCGAGCCGGTGATTGCCTCGGTCCAGATCCGCGTGCCCTAGTTCCCTGTGAAACGCGGCTTGCGCTTTTCCATGAACGCAAGCCGCCCTTCCTTGTAGTCCTCGCTCACCGCGCAGCGGCGCATCGCGGCGCGCATCGCCTTCTCGTCCGGCGCGCCCGCCGATTTCACGAATTCCTCGAGGATGGTCTTGGAGTTGGCGATGGCAAGCGGCGCGTTCTCCAGCAGCGTGGCGAGGACCCCGTCGACAAAGGCGCCGAGCTCGGCGTCGGGCAGCACGCGATGCACCAGCCCCATCGCCACAGCTTCCTGCGCCCCGTAGCGCCGGCCCAGAAACATGATCTCCCTCGCGCGCGCATGTCCCACCGTTTCCATCAGGCGCTTGTGCCCCTCGACGTTGTAGGCGAGCCCCAGCTTCGCCGCGGGAATGGCGAAATGCGCCGACTCGCCGCAGTAGCGCAGGTCGCAGGCGAGCGCCACTTCCAGCCCGCCGCCCATGCAAAAGCCGTGGATCAGGGCGACCGAGGGCTTGCGCGAGTCCTGGATGGAGTGCAGAACCCGGTCGAGCAGGCCGTCGTATTCGCCGACCGCCGCCTGGCCGTCGCGGATTTCCTCGAACTGCGAGATGTCGGCGCCGGCGGCGAAGGCCTGCGTGCCCTCGCCGCGGAATGCCACGCAGCGCACCTCGCGATCCGCCTCGAAGCGCGCGATCGCCTCGGGGATCGCGCGCCACATCGCGTCGTTGATGGCGTTCATCTTCGCCGGCTGGTCGAATACGATCCACCCCACGGCGCCGCGCCTGTCGACCCGCAGCCGCCCTGCGCTCATGCCCAGCGCCCTGTCTCGACCTGGTGGAAGAATTCCTCGACGATGCGGTTGAACATTGCCGGATCCTCGAGATTGAGCGCATGGCCGCTTCTTGGCAGCACTACCAGACCGGCGTGCGGGATGGTGCGCTTCATCAGCAACCCCGGCTCGAGCGTGGCGTCGTCCTCGTCGCCCGCCACGACCAGGGTAGGCGCCGTGATGCCCGCCATCTCCTTTTTCAGGTCGTAGAGCGACGGCCGGCGCGCCTGGTAGCCGAGCATGGTGTTGGCCGAGCCGAGCGCCGAATGCTCGCTCAGGTAGCGGATGTATCGGTCGAACCCGCGCGGGTCCTTGGAGCGCAACTGCAGGCGCGACGCATTGTGGCCGTAGGTGGCGGCGAACTTCGCCATGCCTTCCTCCAGCATCACCTTGGCGTTTGCGCGCGAGGACCGCTGGAACTCCTCCCGCTGTGCCGGCACCGCACCATAGCCGCAGCCGGAGACAACCAGGCCCAAGGCGCGCGCGCTGTACTTGATGCCGAAATGCAGCGTGGCGAAGCCGCCCATGGAAAGGCCGACGACGTAGGCGCGCTGGATCTTCAGCGCGTCCAGCACCGCGAGGACGTCGTCGCGCGCGCGCTCCTGCGAGTAGCGCTCCATGCTCTCGGGCACGTCCGAGGGAGGATAGCCGCGCGCGTTGTACGCGATGCAGCGGTAGCGGCGCGAAAAGTGGGAGAGCTGCGCATCCCAGCTGCGCAAGTCGCCGGCGAACTCGTGCACGAACACGATGGCCGAGCCCTCGCCCGCCTCCTCGTAGTGCAGTTTCACGCCGTCGTCGGTGGTGATGTGGGGCATGTTGGTAGACTGGAAGAAGATGGATCTGCAGCTTAAAGGAAAGCGGGCGCTCGTGACCGGCGGTTCGAAAGGCATCGGCCGCGCCTGCGCCGAGGTGCTCGCCGCCGAGGGCTGCACCGTGCTGGTGGCGGCGCGCAACCCCGCGCCGGGTCCGAACGCGAAGGCCATCGACCTCTCGCAGCGCGGCGCCGCGGAAGCGCTGGCCGAGTGGGCGGGCCACCTCGACATTCTGGTCAACAATGCGGGCGCCATCCCGGGCGGCGACCTTTTGCGCGTGGACGAAGAAACCTGGCGCCGCGCCTGGGACCTGAAGATGTTCGGCTACATCAACCTCACGCGCCAGGTCTACGCGCGCATGAAGGCGAAGAAGGCCGGGGTCATCGTCAACATCCTGGGCAACGCGGGCGAGAAGCTTGACGCGAGCTACATCGCGGGCAGCACCGCCAACGCGGGCCTCATGGCCTTCACCCGCACGCTCGGTGGCGCTTCTCACGCGGACGGCGTCCGCGTGCTCGGCATCAACCCGGGTCCGGTGGCGACCGACCGGCTGAAAAGCCTGTTCCGGCAGCGCGCCGAAACGAAGTTCGGCGACCCGGAGCGCTACCCGGAGCTGTTCGCAGGCATGTCCTTCGGCCGTCCGGCCACGCCCGAGGAGATCGCCTGGGCAGTGGCGTTTCTCGCCTCCGAGCGCTCGGCCTACACGACCGGGTGCATCCTCTCGATCGACGGCGGTCTGGCCTCGCGCTCTACGTAGCCCGCGCGAGCTGATAGCCGAAGCGCGGAAAGTGCACCACCACCGTGCCCGCGCGCGGATCGGAGCGGCGCACGGCGATCTCGGTGGCGCTGCAGGTGAGCAACTCGCCCTTCACGGGATCGAGCGCGTAGTCCACCGGCATCACGGCCACGGTCTCCCCCAGCGCGATGCCGTCGGTCTCGATGGCCTCGGGCCTGGCGATTGCCTCGGGCTTGGCGCTCTGCGCGATCTCCAGCGCCCGCGCGGCACTGATCTCGGTGCTGCGCCCGTTGCCGATTGCGGCCATGCGCGCGACGAAGGCCTCGGTCTTCGGGAAAGGCGCCAGCATCGCGCGCGTGTCGGCCACCTTCCACACCGGCCAAAGCACGTGGTAGAGCGCGAAATCGGCGACGCAGGGCTGCGCGCCGAAGAGATAGGGATGCTGCAGCTGCGCCTCGATCATCTGCAGCAGGCCCCGCATGTTGGCCTTGCATTCGGCCAGCGAGCCGCGGCGCACGGTGCCGCCCTGGCGCATCGCCGCGCGATCCTTGCCGAAGCTGGCGAGAAACTCGGGACCGGCCTCGGGCAGGAACAGCTTGATCATGCCACCGCCCGGCTGGAAGCCGATCGGCACAGTGACGTTGAACATCACGTTGTCGGCGAAGTACGCCGCCGCCTGCATCGCGAAGCTGTCGCCGAAGGGATAGAGCGAGGGCGTCGGCGCCATGCGCTCCAGCACGCGCGCGATCAGCGCGGTGTCGCACCAGACGTCGGCGCCGGTCTGCAGCACGGGCGTGCGCCGGTAGCCGCCGGTGAGCGCGACGAGGTCGGGCTTGGGCATCACCATCGGGATCTGCACCGACTGCCACGCGATCTTCTTGTAGGCGAGCATGGTGCGGACCTTCTCCGCGAAAGGCGAGACGGGATAGTGATGCAGGATCGGCGGGTTCATGGGAACATTCTACTCAAGGAGGATTTCTTGAAGGCATTGCTCTGCAAGCAGTTCGGCCCGCCCGAGTCGCTGGTGCTGGAGGAGGTAGCCTCGCCCACGCCCGGCGCCGGCGAAGTCGTCATCAGCATCAAGGCGGCGAGCGTGAATTTTCCCGATGTGCTGATCATCCAGAACAAGTACCAATTCAAGCCGCCGCTGCCCTTTTCACCGGGGAGCGAGCTCGCCGGCGTGGTGAAGGCGGTCGGCGCGGGCGTTACCAACGCGAAGCCGGGCGACAAGGTGATTGCTTTCACCGCCTTCGGCGCGTTCGCCGAGGAAGTAAAGACGGAGGCCGTGCGCCTGCTGCCGCTGCCCGAGGGCATGAGTTTCGAGGAAGGCGCTTCCTTCATCCTCACCTACGGCACCACCGACCACGCGCTGCGCGATCGCGGGGCATTGCAGGCGGGCGAAACGCTCCTCGTGCTCGGCGCCGCGGGTGGCGTCGGCGTCGCCGCGATCGAGATCGGCAAGGCGCTCGGCGCGCGCATCATCGCCTGCGCGTCGAGCGACGAGAAGCTGGCGGTGTGCCGGCAGCACGGCGCGGACGAGGTCATCAATTACGCGACCGAGGACCTGCGCGAGCGCATCAAGGCCCTCACCGGGAGCCACGGCGTCGACGTGATCTACGACGCCGTCGGCGGCCCGTACACGGAGCCGGCATTCCGCTGCATCGCCTGGCGCGGCAGGCACCTGGTCATCGGCTTTGCCGCGGGCGATATTCCGAAGCTGCCGCTCAACCTGCCGCTGCTCAAGGGGGCCTCCGTGGTCGGCGTGTTCTGGGGCGACTTCACCCGGCGCGAGCCGCAGGTCTTCGGCGAGAGCGCGCGGCAGCTCGCGCGCTGGTACCGCGAGGGCAAGTTGAAGCCCCATGTATCCACGACGTTTCCGCTCGCCCGGGCGGCCGAGGCCATGAACCTGCTCGCCTCGCGCCAGGCGAAAGGCAAGGTCGTCATCCGCATCGGTGATTGAGGCGTTCGCAGAGACGCTCGCCGGGCTGGCCAGCCCGTGGGCGCTCGCCTTCTGCCTCGCAGTGGTGTTCGCCGGCTATACGCTGCGCGGCGCCACCGGCTTCGGCGCGGGCGTCGTCGCCATCCCGATGCTGGCCCTGGTGATGCCGCTCAACGTCGTGATCCCGGTGATCACGACGCTCGGCATCGTCGCCTCGCTCGGGCAGTCGCTGCAGGAGTTCCGCTACGTGGACTGGCGCGCGCTGCGCGGACTGGCGCTGCCGTCCGCGCTCGGCCTCGCGCTCGGGCTCTGGCTGTTCGCGTCGCTCGACCAGGCGCTGCTGCTCCGGGCCTTCGCGGCCTTCATCATCGTCTATGGGCTGTGGTCCCTCGTGCCGCGCGCGCCCGCCGCGCGCGTGCCGCCGCGCGCGCTCGCTGCGGCCGCGGGCAGCGCGGGCGGACTGGTGGCGACGCTGTTCGGCGGCATGGCGGGGCCCTTCTACGCCATCTACCTGCGCGCGCTCAACCTGGACAAGCGGCATTTCCGCGCCAGCATGTCGTCGGTGCTGCTGTGCCTGGGCCTCGTGCGCGCCGGCGGCTACGGCGGGCTGGGCTTCTATGACCGCAGGGCGGTCGCGGTGCTCGCACTGTGCGCGCCGGTGATGGCGCTCGCCATGTTCGCCGGCGATCGCTGGCACGCGCGCCTCGAGCAGGCGAAGTTCGAGCGCGTCGTCGCGCTGCTCCTCGCGGGCAGCGGCGTCGCGCTGCTGCTCAAGTAGCGGGCGGCGATCCGTCGCCCGGCCCCAGCGGGCGCTGCATCAGCACGCTGTCCACCCAGCGGCCGAACTTGTAGCCGGTGGAGCGCAGTGTGCCCACGCGCAGGAAGCCGAGGCGCGCGTGCAGCCCGACCGAGCCCGCGTTGGCGCTGTCGCCGATCACGGCGATCACCTGGCGGTAGCCGAGGCCTGCGCAGATGCGCAGGAGCTCCGTGAGGAGCAGCGTGCCGATGCCTTTGCCCAGATGCCCGTCCTTGATGTAGATCGAGTCCTCCAGCGCATAGCGGTACGCCGAGCGCGCGCGGTAGGGCGCGCAGTAGCCGTAGCCGAGCACTTCGCCGCGTTCCACGGCGACCAGGTAGGGCAGGCCGCACGCACTCACTTCCTGGTGGCGGCGGCGCATCTCCTCCACGTCGGGCGGCACCTCCTCGAAGGTGGCGAGCCCGCGCAGCACGTGGTGCGCGTAGATGGCATGGATCGCAGCGAGATCGCCCTGCGCGGCGGCGCGGACTTCCACCTCAGCGGGCGTAGCCGGGGTCTTCGCGGTCGAGGACGCGCGCCTGGCGGTCGGCGGCCGAAGCGACGCCTAGCTTCTCCAGTTTGCCCATGGCGGCGATTATAGGCGCATCCGAATCAGGGCCGGGACGCCTTTGTGCGGTAGCGTACCGACCGGCTCCGGGCAACGACAGAAGCTATGTGCATGGGGGCCGTGCTCCGGATTTCGATGAGGGAACTGGCGCGGCTGTTCCGCCTGGTGCGCGGCGCGCTCGCCCTGTTCGGGCTGACTACGGTCCTCGCCGTCGCGTTCCCCCTGCCGCAGTCGGCCGTGGTTACGCTGGTCGGAAGCGGAATGGCGGGTACCTTGTCGGCCAGCGGGCCGATCGTGCCGGTCGTGGCCAGGCCGGAGGAGTCGGCGCAGGAGCGCGAGGAGCGCGCCGTGGCTGATTACATCGCGAGGCGCTACCGCGTGGCCGAGGCGGCCAGCATCGCCTACGTGTCGAGCGCCTACCGCTCGGGTCTCGAGTTCTCGGTCGACCCGCTGCTCATCCTCGCGGTCATGGCGGTCGAGTCGCGCTACAACCCGGTGGCCGAGAGCTCGGTGGGCGCCAGGGGGCTGATGCAGATCATCCCCAGGTGGCACCAGGAAAAACTGCTGGAGCACGGCGGCGAGTACGCCCTGCTCGATCCCGAGGTCAACATCCAGGTCGGCGCGCGGATCCTGCGCGAGTACATGGCGCGCGCCGGCGAGATGGAAGCCGCCCTGCAGATGTACAACGGCGCCCCGGATGAGCCCACCGCCCGCTATGCGGGCAAGGTGCTGGCGGAAAAGGCGCGACTGCGGCAGTTCCTCGTGGCAGCGCTCAACGAGGGCTGAGCAGCCAGTCAGTCATCGTTAGTTCTATAGCGTACAGACCCCGAGCGGGCGATCGCACAAGCTTCGCTCGCATGCGAGTCTCGTTGCCCTTCCACAAGCTCGCCCTGGCAACGCTCCTGGGCGCGTTGGCAGCAGGATGCGGCGGCGGCTCGGAGGAGCCATCGGCCGGTGCCTGCTCGATCGTGCAGCTCGAGGCGCAGATGGACGCAACGCTTTCCCAGGCCGTCTCGGAGGTGGATTTTTCCTACGCGGTGCAGCGGCAGGATGGCCGCCAGTACACCTTCAACCGCGGCAGCTCCACCCTGCAGACGTCCTATGAGTCCGCGTCCACTTCGAAGCTGGTCTCGGCAGTGATCATCCTGCGGCTGGTGGAACAGGGCCATCTGAGCCTGGCCGATCAGCCGCAGCGCTACATCTTGGACTGGCCGATCCTCAGCGGCGATTCGCTGTACGCCATGAACCTGGCACAGCTGCTCAGTTTCACCTCCGGCCTGGCCGTCCAGCCTGAAGTGGAGCCGGCCTGCCTCAACGACCCGAATTCCGACCTGCACACCTGCGTCATCAGCATCGCCAATACCTACGCCGGCAACGGCATCATCCCGGGGTCGCAATTCCTCTACGCCAGCACGCACATGCACGTGGCGGGCCTGATGGCGGTCAGGGCGCGCGGCGCGGCGAGCTGGCAGCAAGTATTCGCGGAATTCCAGTCGCAAACCGGATTGTTCCCGACATCGACCTTCGATCTGCCGTCCGTGGCCAATCCGCGCATCGCCGGCGGCATGCACCTCACCGGCGAGGAATACATGGCGTTCCTCAAGGCGCTCAGGGACGGCCAGCTCCTGGACGCGGACCTCGATGGGCCAGCTGCTGACCGACCATACGGCGTCCGCCACCATCGTCTACTCGCCGATATTCGCGGGCATCGGGGGCGGCGCGGGCCTCGGCGAGGACTGGCACTACGGCTTCGGCCTGTGGCACGAATGCCGGAGCGCGACGTTCAACTGCGTCCCCGGCACCAGGGTATCGAGCCCTGGGGCGCTGGGCTCCTATCCGTTCTGGGACCGCAGCAAGGGCTATACGGGAATCGTCGTGCGCAAAGGCGCGTTCGGCACGCTCACCACGGGGATCGCGATCGAGCGATCGGTGCGATCCAGCATGGAACGGTGGGCGGCCTGCGACGCGTCTGCGGCCGGGAGATGACCCGCGCCAGGGAGCCGTCCGGCAGTGCCGGACGGCCGTGAACTGCCCTGGGCGGCCTACACTATAAAGGACCGCGGCTCAGGACTTGCCGTACCGCGTCTTCGCGTCGGTCATGCAGCTGGCCTTGGCGTCGCCCGCGAAAGCGTCGCACTTCTCCTTCGCCACCTTGTAGTCGGCATCGCGCTTTTCCGTCGCGGCGTCCTTGCGCACGTCGGCCGGTCCTTCCTTCATCATCTTCAAGTCGGCCGGTGCTTCCTTCGGCTGCACCTGCGCCATCGTGCCGGCGCTGAACGCAAGGCCGAGCGCCAGGGTGACTGCACTGAACCTGAGATTCTTCATCAACTGTCCTTTGGTTGTGGTGATGCTGTTGGTCGTGTCACAGGTGGTGCTGGTGTTGCCGCTACAGCGGGCGATTCAATTCCTTTTGCCGGTCCTGCCAGGCGGCGACCTGCTTTTCCGCCTCGTCCTTCGAGACGCCGTACGATTCCTGGATCTTGCCCGAGAGCTGCTCGCGCTTGCCGGCGATCACGTCGAGCTGATCGTCGGTGAGCTTGCCCCACTGCTGCTTGACGTTGCCCTTGAACTGCTTCCAGTTGCCTTCAATGCGATCCCAGTTCATTGCGGTTTCCTCATGGTGGATTGACTCGGAACCGGCGCAAGCGCCGGCGGCGCGACACGGCGGCAGCGTCCGTTTGCGGCGTGCCCCTTCGCAGCGGCGATGCTCGCCCTGGCGCGCCCAGCGGTCTGTGTGCTGGCGCGCATGGCGGGACGAACTGGTACGCTAGCCGGCATGAAAGAGTGGCAGGGCGAAATTCTCCTGGTGGACGATGACGCGGGGAATCTGCTTGCCCTGGAAGCGCTGCTCGAACCGCTGGGACAGCAGGTGCTGCGCGCGCGCTCGGGCGAGGAGGCGCTGCGGTTGCTGCTCGCTCACGACCCCTCGGTGATCGTGCTCGACGTGCACATGCCGGGCATGGATGGCTTCGAAACCGCGCGGCGGATCCGCGCTCGCGAGCGCTCCAGGCACATCCCGATCATCTTCCTCACCGGCGTGTCCACGGAGACGGCATCGGCGTTTCGCGGCTACGAACTCGGCGCCGTGGACTACCTGATGAAGCCCGTGGTGCCGGAAGTGCTGCGCTCCAAGGTGTCCGTGCTCGTCGAGCTGCACCGCAAGAACGCGGCGCTCGCCCGGGAGATCGGCGAGCGGCAGCTCGCCGAGCAGCGGCTGCAGGAATCGCAGACGCAGCTGCGCGCGCTCGCGGCGCGCCTGATCTCCATCCGCGAGGAGGAGCGCGCCCGCATCGCGCGCGAGATCCACGATGAGCTGGGGCAGTTCCTGACCGGCCTGAAGATGGACGTGACCTGGCTGCGCAAGCGCCTCCGCAAGGACCAGGCGCCGCTGCTCGACAAGACCGACACCATCCGCCGGCTGATCGACTCCACCCTGCAGGTGGTGCGCAGGATCGCGACCGGCATGCGGCCGGAAATTCTCGACGACATGGGCCTGGTGGCGGCGATCGGCTGGCAGGCGAAGGAATTCCAGAAGCGCATGGGCATCCGTTGCCGTGTCGAGCTGCCGGCGGCGCAACCCGACCTGGGCAGCGCGCTGTCGACGGCGGTGTTCCGCATTTTCCAGGAGATCCTCACCAACATCGCGCGCCATGCCAAAGCCAGCAGCGTCGGCGTGCAGCTGCAGATCTCGGCCGAGCGCCTCACGCTCGAAGTCGTCGACGACGGCAGCGGCATTGCCGAGAGCGCAGTGCGCGCGCGCGAGTCCCTCGGGCTGCTGGGCATGCAGGAACGGGCGCAGCTGTTCGGCGGCGAGGTCAGCATCCGCGGTAGCCCTGGCCGCGGCACCACCGTGGTGCTTTCCATTCCGCTGCCGCTTGCGCGGCAGCCCGCCCGCTTCGTCGAGCGTCGCGCCCGCGCCCGCCCCTAAGTGTTCGTCAGCGTACAGATGCGCCGCTGGCCAAGGTGCACTCTGCTGCCTACAAAGGGGTAAGAGACATGGCAGGCTCAGTGTTGGTGGTCGAAGACGAAGAACCGGTGCGGCAGCTGCTTGCCGGCAATCTGCAGAACGCCGGTTACCAGGTGCACTGCGCGGGCGATGTGGCGCAGGCCGAAGCGATGATGCGCAAGATGCGGCCCGACCTGGTGGTGCTCAACTGGATTCTGCCGGGGACACCCGGGCTGCCGTTCGCGCGTCGCCTGCGCGGCGACCGGCGCACCAAGGATATCTCGATCGTGCTGATCAGCGACCGCGCGGAGGAGCAGGACAAAGTCGCCGCGCTGGAAGGCGGCGCGGACGACTACGTGACCAAGCCCTATTCCGGGCGCGAGCTGCTTGCGCGCATCAAGGCGGTGATGCGCCGGCGCACGCCGCAGCTCGCCGACAACGTGATCGAGGTCGCCGGGCTGCAGCTGGATCCCGCCGCGCGGCGCGTCAGCGCCGGGGATCACGAGATCGAGCTGTGGACCACCGAGTTCCGGCTGCTGCATTTCTTCATGACGCATCCCGGCCGCATCTTCAGCCGCACCAGGCTGCTTGACGAGGTCTGGGGCCACGACGCCTGCGTCGAGGAGCGCACCGTCGACGTCCACATCCGCCGCCTGCGCCAGGGGCTGGCGCCGGCCGGCTGCGACGCGTCGATCGAGACCGTGCGCGGACTCGGCTATCGTTTCCGCGCCGAGCCCCTCTAACTAGTAAGCGTTCTGCTTTCCCAGCACCACCACCACGGTCATGAACACGATCTTCAGGTCGAGCAGCAGCGACCAGTTGCGCAGGTAGGCCAGGTCGTACTCGACGCGCGCGCGCATCTTGTCGAGCGTATCGGTCTCGCCGCGCAGCCCGTTGACCTGCGCCAGGCCGGTGATTCCGGGCCGCACCTTGTGCCGCACCATGTAGCTGGGGATCAGCTTGCGGTACATCTCGTTGTGGACGACGGCGTGGGGCCTGGGCCCGACCACGCTCATGCGGCCCTGCAGGACGTTGACGAACTGCGGCAGCTCGTCGAGGGAGTACTTGCGCAGCACGGCGCCCAGCCGCGTCACGCGCGGGTCGCCGCGCGTGGCCTGCGTCACCACGCCGCCGTCCTCCAGCGTGGACATGGAGCGGAACTTGTAGACGAAGATCTCCCTGCCGTCCAGCCCGTAGCGGCGCTGCTTGAACAGCACCGGCCCGGGCGAGCCCGCCTTCACTGCGAACGCGATGGCCAGCATCAGCGGCGCGATCAGGACCAGGATCGCCGATGCGAGCACGATGTCGCTCGCGCGCTTCAGCAGCCCGTCCATCCCGTAGAAGGGCGATTCGCAAACCGCGACCACCGGCAACCCGCCGATGGTCTGCACGCGCGCCTGGATCAGGTCGCACAGGAAGATATCCGGCGCGAAGTAGATGGATGCCGTGGTGTCGTGCAGCGCCTCCAGCAGCGCAAGGATGCGCGGCTGCGCGGTCATCGGCAGCGTGATGTAGATCATGTCGATGTGCTGCGCGCGCACGTACTCCGCGAGCTGGCCGAGGTTGCCGAGGTTCCTCCCCATATCCGGCCCGCCGTCCCGCGGCGCGCCGCGGTCATCGAAGTAGCCGGCGAAGCGGATGCCCGTCAACGGTCGCGCGCGCAGATGCGCGCCGAGGTCGCGGCCCAGCCCGTTCGCGCCGGCGATGACCGCGGTCCTCTGCAGGCCCTCCGCAGCCAGCACCCAGGGCAGCAGCATTGGCACCATCCGGTGAGCGGCGAACAGCGCCAGCGGCGTCGCGATCACCCAGGCGAGGATGCCGCGGGCATCGAAGTTCGCCAGCGTCCCCGACGCCCAGCCAAGCAGCAGCAGCAGCGCGACCATCGCCAGCCATTCGATGGCGATGCCCAGGGCCAGCGCAGCGGCACTCGCCGTATCGCGCGCGAGGTTGCCCGGAAACGTCATCGAGAACACGAGCAGCACAAGGATCAGATGCGAGCCGCCGAAGCGCCCGTCGAACCAGAAAGCGCAGGCCAGCAGCGAGCCGATCGCGACCGCCGGGTCGACCGCGGCCCGCACCAATACCGCCGGACTGGGCTGGCTCGGCAGCAAACGTGGCTGGGTGTGCGGGAATTGGAGCAAGGTCATGAATGCGTTGCGCGACCGCAGGGTCACGGCAGGTCACACTAGCGCAGGCCGGGGTCGACGATGACGCGGGCGCGTGCACTTGAAGATAGCTCCATCGGACTAGCGGGGGATCGCGCCGTCCCGCGTTGCGCGCCGGCGACACCTTCGTGCGACAGCGTACATACCGCGGCTTGCGCACACGCTACGCTCTGTTTCGAGTTCCGAGGCCGTTTGTTGATTTCGTGACCGCCTTCCAATGACAGGATTGCCGTGCAACTCAGCCAAGCGCAGACGCCGCATCGCCTGAATCTCCCGCCGTCCGGGTTCGCGGATGCCGTCGCGGACTACGCGAGCCTTGCCGGGGAGGCAGTCGCCGCCAACGGCAATGCGCAATCGCTGAGCGACCTCGACGTCGAAACCCTGATGCTCAACCTGGACGCATCCTTGAGGGTGTACCAGCGCGAGCATTTCTTCAGCTGGACGCAGGGGCTGCTGCAAAGCCTGATCAAGCATGAAGTCATCGTCTGCGCCTTGCGCAGCGGCGAACCGCCGACGCTTCGCGCCGACAGCTTCTCGATGATCGCCGCGGAGCAGGCGATCTTCGGCGAGCTGTTCCTGCGCGACACCGTCGGCGGCGCTGGGCCTGATCAAGGTCTGGGAAGACCGCGGTTTCCGGCCGCTGATCTGTGACGCCACCGACAGCCCGTTCTCCCGCGGCCTGTTCGCGCAGGAGCTCGGGCGCGTCAGCGCCACGCAGATCCTGGCGCACGGCACGCACGATGCGCGTGGGCAGGCGTGCGGCTTCTACGCGTTCATCTGCGCGCCGGGAACGCTCGGCCCCCGGCAAGCCTACGTGGCGCGCCTGGTGACGCCGTTCCTGCACGCCGCCTGGGTGCGCACCGAAGTCAACGGCCGCGCCAAGGGCAGCGACCCGGCGCGCATCGAGGAAGCCAGGAGGATCACCACGCGCGAGGAAGAGATCCTGCGCTGGGTATCGCTCGGCAAAAGCAATTTCGAGATCGGCTCCATCCTCGCCATCAGCCCGCTGACCGTGAAGAACCACGTGCAGAAGATCCTGCGCAAGCTGAACGTCGTCAATCGCGCCCAGGCCGTCGGCAAGGCCCTGGAATTGCGCATGCTCAAGAACTGACCGCGGATGAAAGGCGCCTGCCCGTGAACAGAATCGCCGCCTGCGGTTTGTCGCTGCTGCTCGCTGCGTCGCTGCACGCCACGCCGGCCCAGGCCGTGGCACCCGGCGACGGCGTTGCGGACAGCTCCTGCGGCGCCGACATGGACCTGGTCGCGGTTGCCGAGACAAAAGATTTCAATCCCGGGCTGGGCGCTGCCAACGGTACATTGCTGGTCGCTGCCAGCGGTACGGCCGCGAGGCCGGAGAGCACGGAGCGCCGCGTCGCGTCGGGTGCCGTGGTGCAGCAAGCGCAATGGATACGGCGCATCGACAATCCGGTCGCGGAACCCGGTATCTTGGTACTTCTGGTCGCGGGGTTCCTCGGCATGTGGGCCATGGCGAGGCGACGAAATCTTTCGTCCTGAGCGTTGCCCGTTCCGCCGGGCGGCTCCAGGGGGATGCATCGGGGGAACTGGATCATGCTCGCGCATACGGACATCTGCGGCGGATGCGGCCGCCTGTACCTTCGCGGCCTGGCCATGGCGGCCGCAATCCTGGTGTGGGCGGGCGACGCGCACGCTCTGGCCGATGGCCAGTTCGAGCCGTTCGCGTCTTACACCGTCACCAGGGATGACAACGTTTTCCGGCTTTCCTCGGAAAGCGATCCGGCAAGCGTGCTGGGGACGCCTTCGACGGCCGATACTTTCCGCACTGCCTCGGCCGGGCTGAACTTCGACGTTCCGGCGGGCAGGCAGCGCTTCGAGGGCGGCGTGTGGGTCAACGACAACAGCTACGACCAGTTCACCGTCCTCGATTTCACGGAGGTCCACGGGCGTGCCGCCTGGCTTTGGCAGGCAGGCGACAGCTTCAGCGGCCGGGTCGGAGCGACCACCGACCGCGCCCTGGCGTCGCTCGCCAACGTCCAGGGCGGCGTGCAGCTCGGCACGCCCAACGCCCTGCACACGCGCAAGGCATTCCTGGATGCCGCCTACCTGCTGACGCCGCAATGGCGGCTGCGCGGCGAGGTGAACCGGCTGGACCAGGCGAACGCGGTTGCGGCACTTACGGTCAACGACATGACGAGCGACGGCGTCGGTCTGGAATTGAGCCGGATCTCGCCGGCCGGCAATCAGATCGGACTTTCACTGCAGGCGCAGGACGCCAGCCTGCCCAACCTGCAGCCGGTCGGCGCCAGCCTGATCGACAACTCCTACCGGCAGTCCCGTGTCAGGCTGGTCACCGACTGGACGCTGTCCGGCCACTCGCATCTGATCGCAAGCGCCGGCAGGGTCAGCCGGCGCTACGTGCAGTTGCCGGAGCGCGACTTCGAGACCGGCATCTTCCACGCCGCGTACGAGTGGACGCCCACCGGAAAGTTCACGCTATTCGCCATGGCGCGACGGGACATCGCCGCGCCTGACGAGGTCAACGCCGGCGTCAACGTCAGCTTCGTGCTTGATCAAAGCATCGCGCTGCGCCCGGTCTACCGGGTGACGGAGAAGTTCAGCCTGTCGGGCGTCCTCAGCCTGAGTGACTGGGAATACCTGGGCGATCCGGGACAGACGCTCGGCACGGTGCCGCCGCGCACCGACCGTGTGCGCAACGCCTTGCTGGCCCTCGCCTACCAGCCCGTGCGCGTCCTCAGGCTGGAATTGGCGCTGCGGCGCGAAACGCGCAGTTCGACGGCCGCCCTCGGCGACTACGAGGTGAAGGTGGCCAGCATCAGCGCCCGATTGGCGTTCTAGGCGGCGCCGCCGCGCAGTCCGTAGTCCGACCGGACCAAGTCCGCAACTTCCTGCTGAACGTTGCGCGCCTAAGCTGTAGGCCAACGAGGTGCGCTATGCAAACCATGCCGCAGTACCGCTTCACGCCAGCCCAAGCAGTGCGCCACCTGGCGTGGCTCCTGTTCTCAGCACTGATCGCCGCGACGCCGGCGCTTTCCCAGACGCGCGATGCCTCCCGCTCGAACGAAGCGCTCGGCGCGGGCGACAGCGTGCGCGTCACGGTGTTCCAGAATCCGGACCTGACGACCGACGCCCGCATCTCCCCCAGGGGCACCATCGTGTTCCCGCTGGTCGGGGAGATCGAACTGGGCGGGTTGACGCCGGCGCAGGCGGGAAACCGCATCGCCGATCAGCTGCGCCGCGGCGGCTTCATGGTCAAGCCGCAGGTCGCCGTGTCCATCCAGCAGGTGCGCAGCAGGCAGGTGCACGTGCTCGGGCAGCTGCAGCGCCCCGGCGATTACGTGCTGGAGGACACCGGTGCGCGCCTGACCGACATCCTGACGCTGGCCGGCGGCATCAGCGCCACCGGCGCCGACACGGTGACGGTGCTGACGCACCGCGACGGCAAGGCAGTAACGCGGGCGATCAACCTGCCGGCGATCTTCCGCGGCGGCGACACGACGACCAACATCCAGATCGAGAACGGCGACACCATCTTCGTCGAGCGCGCCCCGGTGTTCTACATCTACGGCGAAGTGCAGCGCGCCGGCGCCTACCGGCTGGAGCCGAACATGATCGTGATGCAGGCGCTGGCGCTGGGCGGCGGGCTCACGCTGCGCGCCACCGAACGCGGCATCGGCCTTCACCGGCGCATGCCCGACGGCAAGTTCACGAAACTCGAGGCCAAGCTCACGGATCCGGTTCATGCGGAGGACGTCGTCTTCGTCCGCGAGAGCCTGTTCTAGCCGGCGCCCATCGTGAACCTGCAGCAATTCCTGCGCGCACTGCGCGCACGCTTCGGAGTGTTCGTGCTGGTCCTGGCCGCCACCATGCTGGCCGCCGCGGCCGCGAGCCTGGTGCTGCCCAAGTCCTACAAGGCGACGGTGACGCTGCTGATGGACGCGAGGAACGAGCAATCGCTGAGCAACGCCCAGCGCCCGCTCATCCTCCCCCAGGAGAGGCTGGCCTTCCTCGAGACGCAGAAGGACATCCTCACCAGCAAGAAAGTGGCGCGCAAGGTGGTGCAGGACCTGAAGCTGGCCGAGGAGCCGGCGGTGCGCGAGATCCTGGGAGACGAGCCGCACAGCGCGGCGCCGCTCGAGGATCGCGTGGTCGACGCCGTGCTGAAGAAGCTGAAGGTGGAGACCTCGCAGAGCAACGTCATCCGGGTGAGCTACGCGTCGCCCGATGCAGCAACCGCGGCGCTGATCGCCAATGCCTTCGCCGGGGCCTATATCGGCACGCTGCTGCAGTTGCACGTGGAGCCGGCCCGCGAAGCGGCGGCGTGGTTCGACGAACAGCTCACGCGCCTGCGCACCAGCCTCGAGCAGGCCCAGGCCAAGCTCACCGAGAACTACCAGCAGCGCGACATCGTCTCCGGCGACGAGCGCCTGGATGTCGAGAATACGCGCCTGCAGGCCTTGTCGGACGAATCGGTCAGGGCGCAGGAGCGCAGTTTTCAGTGGGACAGTCGGGAGCAGCAGGCGCGCAACGCCGTGCGCCGGGGCGCCTCGCCCGACCGGCTGCCGGACGTGCTCGAGAATCCGTTCATCCAGCGGCTCAAGGGCGACCTGCTGCTCGGCGAATCCAGGTTGAAGCAGCTGGCGACCCAGTACGGGCAGAATCACCCGCAATACCAGCGGCAGGTTTCCGAGAACCAGAGCCTGCGCGAGAGACTCGACGCCGAGATGGCGAAAGTGGTGGCCGGCGTCGGCAGCTCGGCGCGCCAGAGCCGCGACCGCGAGGCGGCGCTGACGCAGGCGATGGCGGCGCAGCGCACGCGGATGCTCGGCCTCAAGCAGAGCCGCAACGAGCTCACGGTGCTCAGGCGCAATGTGGAATCGGCGGAACGCGCCTACGACGCCGCGTTGCAGCGCTCCGTGACCAGCCAGGTGGACAGCCGCGTCAACCAGACCAGCGTCACCGTGCTCAGCCCCGCGGTCGTGCCGGACAAGCCGGCCAGCCCGCGCATGGACCTGAATCTCGCCCTGTCGGCCGTGGTCGGCGTGATGCTCGGTATCGGCATCGTCCTGCTGCTGGAGATGACAGACCGGCGCGTGCGTTCGCAGGGCGACCTCGAGAACGCGTGGGATGTGCCGTTGCTCGGCGAGCTCAAGCCCTGGAAGCCCGCCAGCCGGCTTCTCGGCCAATCGGCGAAGGACACCCGTGCGTTACCCAATCCCGGCTGAGGACGGCCAATGAGCAATACCGACAACGTCCTGCCGATCGAAGGCTTCGGCCGCCTGGTGGCGCGCCAGGACGGCAGGCTCGGCAACATCCTGGTCGCGGATGGCAAGATCAGCGCCCGCGACATCGAGCCGATACTCGACATCCAGCGCGCCCGCGGCATCCGCTTCGGCGAGGCGGCGCTGCGCCTGCGGCTCATCACCCGGGACGATCTGCGCGACGCCATCGCAAGGCAATATGGGCTGTTGCACCTGCTGCCTGGCAGCGGCAGCATCAGCCGCGAGCTGGTCGCCGCCTACGAGCCGTTTCACCAGCGCGCCGAGGAACTGCGCGCCCTGCGCACGCAGCTGCTGATCCGCTGGGCCAACGCCAGGGTCCGGCACCGGATGCTGGCCATCGTCAGCCCGGGCGCCGGCGAAGGGCGCAGCTACGTGGCCGCCAACCTTGCGGTGGTCTTCTCCCAGCTCGGCCAGCGCACGATCCTGATCGACGCCGACCTGCGCAAGCCGCGGCAGCACCTCATCTTCGACGTTCCCGACCGCGTCGGCCTGTCGTCGGTCCTGTCGGGCCGCGCGGACAGCAGCGCGGTGGTGTCGCTGCCGCAGTTCGGCACGCTGTCGCTGCTGCCGGCTGGCGCCTGCCCGCCCAACCCGCAAGAGCTTCTGCTGCGGCCGGTGCTGACCACGTTGCTGGACGAACTGCGCAATGAGTTCGACGTCGTGCTGTTCGACACACCGCCGGCGAGCCTGTACGCCGACGCGCAGAGCCTGGCGTTCCGCGCCGGCAGCGCGATCGTGCTGGCGCGCAAGGACCACACCGGCATCGCCGCCACCGCCAGCACCATCCGGGTGCTGAGCGATACGGGCACCACGGTCGTCGGCACGGTGTTCAACTCCATCTGACCGGATCAGGCTGAGCGCAATGGCCGCCGCCCAGGCGCGACACGCATTCACCGGGCTGGCGGGCATCGCCCTGCTCGGCGCGTTCTGGGGAGCCGCGGTCGCGGTGGCGGATTTCAACGCCCTGCTGCTGTGCGTTTCGCTGATCGGCTGCGCATTCATCCTGTACGACTTTCGCATCGGCGTCGTGCTGCTCATCCTGCTGATGCCGCTCTCGACCAGCCCCCTGATGCCGCGCGCCATGCTCGGCATCGCGGGCCTCAATCCGCTGAACTTGCTGCTCCTCGGCACGCTCGGCTCCTGCGTGCTGCGCGGGCTGTCCGACGGCAGCCTGCGCGGCTTCCTGCCGCGGCCGCTGCTCTGGCTGTACATCGTGCCGATCCTGGCCGCCGGGGCGCTGGGCGCGCAGCACATCGGCGAGATCGTGCCCGCATTCCATGCCTACGGCCTGGTGGAATTCCAGGACGTTGCCGGATACGCCCGCGAGATGGTGGTCAAGCCCCTGTCCATGGTGATCTTCGCGCTGCTGGTCGGCGCGGCCGTGTCGCGGTCGGCGCGGCCGGAGAAGTTCCTCCTGCCGATGCTGATCTCGATCTGCGCCGTGGGCCTGAGCGTGCTCGCGTACGTCGCCCAGTCCGGCATCGCGCTGCACCAGCTGGCCGGCAGCGATTCGCGCGCCTTCCTGTCGACACTGGGCATGCACGCCAACGACCAGGGCCGGCTGTTTGCGTTCGCCTACGCCTTGCTGTTGTTCACCTGGGCCGAGGCGAAGGAGCCCGGATTGCGGGCGGCGCTCCTCGCGTCGATGGCGCTGATGGTCACGGCGCTGGTGCTGACGTTCTCGCGCGGCGCCTTCGGTGCCTTCCTCCTCGTCAACCTGCTGTTCCTGTTGTGGCGCCGCAGCGTGAAGACCCTGGTCCTGTTCGGGCTCGCGGCCTCGATCGCGCTGTTCGCGCTGCCCGCCGCGGTCTTCGAGCGCCTGTCCAGTGGCGAAGGCGAGGGGCTCGACGCCATCAGCGCCGGCCGCATCGATTGGCTCTGGCTGCCGCTGCTGCCCGAGGTCATGCGCAGCCCGGTCTACGGCAGCGGCCTGGGCTCTATCCTGTGGTCGCAGCCGATGAGGGTCGGCGGCGGGGCGAACGTGCTGCTTACCACGCACCCGCACAACGCCTACCTGCAGGCGCTCCTGGACATGGGTGCGCTCGGGCTGATCCTGCTTTGTGCCTATCTCGCGCACGTCTGCTGGAAATTCTGGAAGCTGGGCGCCGATCCTGCCGTGGACCCCGCCATGCGCGGTCTCTTTCATGGAGCGGCGGCCGGCCTGCTCGGCTTTCTCGCCTCAAGCTTCACGGACGGCAGCCTGCTGCCGCGCCCCGAACAGGCACTGCTGTGGCTGGCGATCGGCATGCTGTACGGTCAGCTCAACAAGCGGCTGGCGCGTTGAACCTCTCCGGTGCCGCGTGGGTAGCCGACGGCGGGGCCGGCCCGGAACACGCGGCGCCGGCCGCGCCGCGGCTCGGTCAACGCGCCCTGCTGCTCGGCGGCGCCAATGCATTCGACGTGGCAGTGCAGTTTCTGCTGCCGGTGGTGCTGGTGCGATGCCTCGACGCCGACGCCTTCGGCGAGTACCGGCTGCTGTGGCTGGTGGCGGGAACGGTCCTCGGCATCGCGACGCTGGCGATGCCGCAAAGCCTGTACTACTACCTGCCGCGCTCGGACGCCGCTGCCAAGCGCCTGTACGTCAACCAGACGCTCGCCTTCCTCGCCATCGCCGGGCTGGCGGCGGCATGGGCAGTCAGTTCCTGGAACCCGCTGTTGCCCGACAAATTGCGTCACCTGGCGCGCCATGAATTCATCCTGCCAGCGTTCATCGTGCTCTGGGTCGTGGCATCGCTGCTGGACATGCTGCCCACGGCGGAAGAGCGCGTGCGGTGGCAGGCGAAGGCGACCGTCAGCCTCGCCGTGCTGCGTGCCGTAACGCTGTCCCTGGCCGCCCTGCTGACGCGCGAGCTGGGCCCCGTGCTCGTGGTGCTGCTCGCCTTCGTGGCTTTCAAGGTCGTGCTGCTGCTCGCCTACGTCGCCAGGTTCCACGGGCTGCGCGGGCCGGTCCTGCGGATTGGCGCAATCGCGGACCAGTTGCGCTACTCGGCGCCTTTCGGGGCGGCGGGAGCCCTGTATGTCCTGCGCACGCAATCGGATCAGTGGGTGGCGGCGGCGCTGTTCCCCCTGGGCATGTTCGCGGCGTTCTCCATCGCCGCGGTGCTGGGGCCGCTGATGAACCTGTTTCGCCAGTCGGTCAACTACGCGTTCCTGCCGGTGATGAGCCGCCGGCATGCCGCCGGCGACATCGCAGGCATGCTCGCGCTCAACAGCCGCGGCAACATCATGGTCGGCGCGCTCGTGTTCCCGCTGTTCGCCCTCGCCTTCGTCCTGGCGGAGGATCTGGTCACGCTGGTCTACACCGCCGCCTACCTGGATGCCGCCCCCGTGATCCGCGTATACATCATAGGCATCGCCGCCCTCGCCATCGAGCTCTCGGGCGTCACGCTGCTGCTGCGGCAGTCGGTGTTCGTGATGCTGGTCAACGTCATGGCGCTGGTACTCGCCGTGTCGCTCAACTGGGTTGCGGCGGCAAACATCGGACTCGCTGGAGCGGCGCTGGGCACCGTGGCGGTGATCTACCTCGATCGCTTCGCCACCCTGTGGCGCATCTCGCGCATCGCCGGAATCCCGATCCGGCGGCTGCAGGACTGGACGACGCTCGCCCTCCTCCTCTTGTTCGCAACCTCGGCCGCGCTGCTGGCATGGGGCACGGTCGCCCGCTTTTTCGCCGACAGCGGGCCGCTAGCTCGCGTGCTTGCCGGCACGGCCGTCATGGCGGTGGCCTACTCCGCGCTGGTCGCGAGTTCAGGCACGGGCCGGGGCTGGCTCGCCACCCTGCGTGGCCGGCTGCACGGGACCTGAGGCGGCGCCATGGCGCGCGTGCTGTTCGTCACCGGCTCGCTGTGCCACGGCGGCGCCGAGCGCCACTCCATCGCGCTCATGAACCGCCTGGCGCAGCGCCGGCACGAGTGCCATGCGGTCCACGTCAAGAGCGGGGCCGACCAGTTGCCGCGCATCCGTCTGCGCGGCGGCGCCACCGTGCGCTCGCTCGACGCGGCGCGCTACTTTGACTGGGCGGCATTGCAGCGCTTTGCCGCTCACCTCGGCCGCATCGAACCTGCCGCGATCGTGGCGGCGAATCCCTATGCGTTGCTGTACGCCGCGCTGGCGATGCGCCTGGCGCGTCGGCGCGTGCCCACGATCGTCACCTTCCATTCGAACCGGCTCCTCGGCTGGAAGGAGCAGCTGCAGATGGCCGCCTACCGCCTGCTTTTCTGGAGCGCGGACTGCACGGTCTTCGTCTGCGAGAGTCAGCGGGGGTATTGGAGGGCGCGCGGCGTGTTCTCCCGGCGCAACGAGGTGATCTACAACGGCGTGGATACGGAGGCGTTCAGCAGCGCGCGCGATGCAGGGGCGGGCGGCAGGATGCGTGCCGCGCTCGGCTTTCGCGATACCGACTACGTGATCGGCCTGGCGGCGGTGCTGCGCCCGGAGAAGAATCCCCTGCAGCTGGTGGATGCGATCGCGCTGCTGCGCGCCCGCGGCATCCCGGCAAAGGCGCTGCTCATCGGCGACGGCCCCATGCGGTCCGCGCTCGAGGCCCGCGCCCGCGAGCGCATGGTCGCCGACGACGTGGTGATCACGGGTTATGAACACGATGTCCGGCCCCACGTCGCCGCCTGCGACGTGATGGCCCTGTGCAGCCTCACCGAGGCCTTCTCCCTGGCGGCGCTCGAGGCGATGGCGATGGGCAAGCCGGTGGTGCACTCCGCCGTGGGTGGCGCCGCCGAGATGATCTCCGCGGGCCACAACGGCGCCCTGTTTCCGGCCGGCGATACCGCGGCCTTCGTCAGTGCCCTGGAGGCCCTGGCGGACCGCGGCAGCAGCAAGAGCATGGGCAGGAACGCGCGCCGGGTGGTGGAAGCGCTGTTCTCGGAAAGAACCATGGTGGACCGGTACGAGAAGCTGCTCCTGGAACTGTGCGGCGAGCCGGCTCGACCGGGCGAGGCGGTGACCGGCTGACGGTCCATACGGACCATGGCGCACTGGCAAGCCCTACACGGCGCTCCCGCAGACTACGGGCATGCCCACCGACGAAGCGCTGCGCGCGCGCATCCGTGCGAAGCCGGGCACCTGGCTGGTGACGGGTGCGGCGGGATTCATCGGCTCGAACCTGCTGCAAGCCCTGCTCGAGCTCGATCAGCCGGTCATCGGGCTCGATAACTTCGCCACCGGCAAGCGGGAGAATCTCGCCGAGGTCGAGCGCGCCGTCGGCCGCGCGAGGTGGGGCCTGTTCCGCTTCATCGAAGGCGACATTCGCTCGCTGGGCGACTGCCGCGAGGCCTGCCAATCGGTGCGCTACGTGCTGCACCAGGCGGCGCTCGGCAGCGTGCCGCAGTCGCTCGAGGACCCGCTCGCCTTCCACGCCAGCAACGTCACCGGATTCCTCAACTTGCGCCTGGCGGCGCGCGACGCCGGCGTGTCGCGATTCGTCTACGCCAGCTCGAGCGCGACCTACGGCGACCACCCCGGATTGCCCCAGCAGGAGCCCTACATCGGCCGGCCCCTGTCCCCCTATGGCCTGACCAAGTACGTCGACGAGCTGTACGCCGAACTCTTCGCGCGCTGCTACGGCACGAGCTCGATCGGCCTGCGCTACTTCAACGTGTTCGGCGCGCGGCAGGACCCCCTAGGCGCGTATGCGGCCGTGATTCCGCAGTGGGTGGCGCACATGATCCGCGGCGAGGCCGTGCACATCAACGGCGACGGCCACACGGCGCGCGATTTCTGCTACGTCGCCAACGTCGTGCAGGCGAACCTGCGGGCGGCGATCGCCGATGATCCGGCGGCGATCGACCAGGTCTACAACATCGCGTTGGGCGAGATGACCACGCTGACCCAACTCCACACCACGCTGCGCGAGCTGCTGGCGCCGCGCTATCCGCACTTGCGCCACAGCCTGCCCGAGCACCGGGACTTCCGTGCGGGCGATGTGCCGCTGTCGCAAGCCGATATCGGCAAGGCGATGCGCCTGCTCGGCTACCGGCCGCAGTGGCGGCTGCGGGAGGGCCTGGCGCAGGCGATCGAATGGTATGCGGCCGGCGCGCTCGTGCAGCGCTCGCCGGCGCGCCACGTGGCGTGAACCGTCCCGCCGTTCTCGTCCTCGGCCCGCACCGCGCGGCGGTGAGCGGCGTGAGCACGCACGTGAACACGCTGCTCGCTTCGGGCCTGGCGGACGATTTCTCGCTGGTCCACTTCCAGGTGGGCGGCGAAGGCCGCCAGGAGAGCCGGGCCGGGAAATGCGCGCGGCTGGCGGCGAGCCCGTTTCGCCTGGCGGCCGCGATCCTCACCCGCGGCGCCGCGATCGTACACATCAACAGTTCGCTCAACGCACGCGCCTATTGGCGCGATCTCGTGCACCTGCTGGTGGCGAAGGCCTGCGGGGCGCGGGTCCTGTTCCAGGTGCACGGCGGCAAGCTGCCGCAGGAGTTCTGCGGGAACAGCCGCCTGCTGGCGGCACTGCTGCGCCGCACGCTTCTGTTGCCGGACGCGATCGTCGTCCTCGCCAGCGTCGAACTCGAGGCCTACCGGCGCTTTGTCCGCCGCGAGCAGATCCTGGCGCTTCCCAACGCCATCGATTGCCTGCCCTACGCCAGCCTCCTGCGCGTGCGGCCGGATCCACCGGGTGCGCTGCGCCTGGTGTACGTGGGCCGGTTGGCGAGGCACAAGGGACTTTACGAGCTGCTCGCGGGCCTGAAGCTCGCGCTTGCCGCGGGCGCAAGTGCCCGTCTGGTCATTGCCGGCGCCGGCCCGGAGGGAGAGAAACTTCGCCTCTTCGTCGCCGCAGCGGAGATGGGTCACGCCGTCTCCTTCGCAGGCCCGCTGAGCGGCGCGGGCAAGTGCGAGCTGCTGGCGGCATCCGACCTGTTTGTCCTGACCAGCCACGCAGAGGGCTTGCCGTACGCGCTGCTGGAAAGCATGGCGGCAGGAGTCCCGGCGATCGTCACCAGGGTCGGCGCCATCCCCGACGTCGTCCTCGAGGGCATTCACGGCCTGTTCGTTCCCTTGCAGGACCCGGAGGCGATCGCGCTCGCCATTGCCAGGCTGGACGCGGACAGGGAGCTGCTGGCGCAGATGGGTGCCGCATGCCGCAAGCGGATCGCCGCGAGCTACAGCGTGGAACGGCTGGCGGGCGACGTGCGCCGCCTGTATGCGGACATGTTCGCCGGCAAGCATGCCGACGCGCTGCACTGACCATGTGCGGCATTGCTGGATGGATCGCAAGACCGGAGGGAGCGCTCAGCCGGGGCACGCTCGAGTCCATGCTGCTCGCCATCGCCCATCGCGGGCCGGACGACTCGGGCATCGCGCAGTTTCGCAGCCATGCCACGGGACACGACGTGTTTCTCGGGCACCGGCGCCTGGCGATCATCGACCCCGATGGCGCGCGTCAGCCGATGTGCGACGCCGCCGCCGGCCTGGCGCTGACCTTCAACGGGGAGATCTACAACTTTCGCCAGCTGCGCGAGGAGCTGAGCGGGCTCGGTTACCGCTTCACGCGCGATTCCGATACCGAAGTGCTGCTGCGCGCCTACCAGCACTGGGCAATGCGAAGTGGTCGATCACCTGCGCGGCATGTTCGCATTCGCGATCTGGGATGCCGGCAAGGAACGCCTGTTGCTCGCGCGCGACCGCTTCGGCGAGAAGCCGCTCTTCCTGCACGAGAGCGCGCACGGGCTTTGCTTCGCCTCGGAGATCAAGGCGCTGCTGCGCGTTCCCGGCGTGAAGCGCGCCGTGGATCCGGCGGCGGTCTGGGATTACCTCGCCTATCGCTACGTGCCGGGACCGCAAACCCTGTTCAGCGGCATCCGCAAACTGCAGCCCGGGACGACGGCCGTCTGGGAGCGCGGCAAGCTCACCGAGTCGCGCTACTGGTCGCCGCCGGATCGCAGCACGGGCGGCAGCGCGAATGCGCCGGCCGAAGTCGCCGGCACCTTCCTGTCGCGGCTGGACGAGGCGGTCAGGCTGCAGATGGTGAGCGACGTGCCCTTCGGCGCGTTCCTCTCGGGCGGCCTCGACTCCTCGACGATCGTCGCCCTCATGAGCCGCCACAATTCGAAGGTCAACACCTTCTCGGTCGGCTTCGGCGAGGCAGGCTACAGCGAACTGGACTACGCTCGACAGGTGGCGCGGCACTTCGGCACCGACGCACCACGAGATCACGGTCAGCGATCGCGATCTCATCGAACGGCTCCCGGCGCTGGTGGCGTTTCGCGATGCCCCGGTGTCGGAGCCTTCCGACATTCCGATCTACCTGCTCGCCTGCGAAGCCTCGCGCAGCGTGAAGATGGTGCTGACCGGCGAGGGCAGCGACGAGATTCTCGGCGGCTATCCGAAGCACGTGGCCGAGCGCTTGGCCCCGCATTACCAGCGCCTGCCGGCGCTGTGCGCCGCGGCCTGTTCGCGCCGCTGGCGCGAGCGCTGCCCTACGGGTTCCACCGCATCAAGACGGCGGTCACCAATCTGAACATCGAGGACTGGCGCGAGCGCTACGTGCGCTGGTTCGGCGCCTGAGCGCCGCCGAGCGCGACCGGCTGGCGGTGCTGCGATCTGCCCGCGTTGCGCCAATCGACACGGCGCCGTTCGACGCCGATCCGCGCTGCAGCTCGCTGCGGCGCATGCTCTACTTCGACCAGACGAGCTGGCTGCCCGACAACCTGCTCGAGCGCGCGCGACCGCATGACCATGGCGGCCTCGATCGAGGCGCGCGTGCCGTTCCTCGACCACGAGCTGGCTGCGTTCGTCTCGTCGCTGCCGGACCGCTACCGCGTGACGGGGACGGACCGACCAAGTGGATCCTGCGCGCAGCGCGCGCAACCTCCTGCCCGAGCGCATCCTCTCGCGGCCGAAGGTGGGCTTTCGCGTGCCGGTGGGCGAGTGGTTTCGCGGCCCGATGCGCGACTTTCTCGCGCAGCCACCTGCAAGGCGCTGCCTCGCATGACCCGCGCCTACTACGAACCCAGGGTCCTCGACGGCATCCTCGCCGACCACTGGAGCGGCAGGCAGAACAACGAAAAGCTCCTGTGGGCGCTACTCAACCTCGAGATCTGGCACCGCCACTATGTCCAGGCATGAATTCGCGGATGTCGGTGGCGGCATGGAAACCGCCGCCGAGGGCACGGGCGCCATGGATTGGCTCAGGTGGCGCATCAATCGCCTGCGCTGCATGTCGCCGGCGGAGATCGCCGCATCGCCTGATGCGCGCCGTGTCGGCCGGCGCGGAGAGCACGGCGCTGCTGTTCGGGCCGCCGCGACGTGCCGGCCGCCGATCTGGCGCGCAGCTTCGCGTCCCTGGATCCACGCGCGACGCAAGCGTGGATGCCGCGCCTGTACATGGCCGCCGCCGAGCGCGTCGCCGCCGGCCGCCTGCGACGTGTTCGCGCTGCGCGACGTCGACCTCGGCTCGCCGCCGCGCTGGAACCGCGATCCGAAGACGCGGCATCGAGGCGCCGCTCGGCTTCGGCAAGCACCTCGACTACCGCGACGCGCGCGCTGGTCGGCGACATCAAGTACCTCTGGGAACCCAACCGGCACCTGCATCTCGTGACGCTGGCGCAGGCCTATGCGCTCAGCGGCGACGCCGCGCTACCTGGAGGTGATGCGGCAGCACCTGGACAGCTGGTTCGTCGCCTGTCCCTACCGCATGGGCCCGAACTGGTCGAGCGCGCTCGAGGCGGCGATGCGCCTCATCAACTGGTCGGCCGCCTGGCAGCTCGCTCGGCGGCGTGCACTCGCCGCTGTTCGACGGCGAGCGCGGCGCTCGCCTGCGCGCGCGCTGGCTCGGTCGGTGTACCAGCACGCGCGCTTCGTGCGCGGCTACTTCTCGCTGCCACTCCTCGGCCAACAACCACCTCATCGGCGAGGCGGCCGGGCTGTTCATCGCCGCTCTGACCTGGCCGCACTGGCCGCAGCCGCGCGCTGGCTCGCGACAGCGCAAGGCGATCCTCGAGCGCGAGGCGCTGGCGGCAGAACGCGCCCGACGGCGTGAACCGCGAGCAGGCGATGTCCTACCAGCAGTTCGTGCTCGACTTCCTGCTGATCTGCCTGCTGGCCGGCAAGGCGAACGGCGTTTGGTTCTCGGCCGCCTACGAATCGCGCGTCGAGGCGATGCTCGAGTACCTCGCCTCGGTCATGGACGCGGGCGGCAACGTGCCGATGTTCGGCGATGCCGACGACGGCCGCGTGGTGGGCCTCGCGCAGGCCGCGGGCTTCTCGTCCTACCGGTCCCTGCTCGCGACGGGGGCCATCGTCTTCCGCCGCGGCGAGTTCAAGCGCAAGGCCGGGCCGCTCGACGACAAGACGCGCTGGCTGCTGGGCGCGAAGGCCGACGCGCTATACGATGCGCTGGGCACGCCAGCCGCCAGGTCGCTGCCGCGCCAGAGCTTCCCCGACGGCGGCTACTACGTCCTCGGCAGCGACTTCGACACGGACGCACGAGATCCGCCTGGTCGTCGACGCCGGGCCGCTGGGTTACCGGTCCATCGCCGCGCACGGCCATGCGGACGCGCTGTCGTTCACTCTTTCGGTCGGCGGCCTGGAGTTCCTCGTCGACCCCGGCACCTACGCCTATCACACGCAGGGCGCGTGGCGCCAGTACTTCCGCGGCACTGCCGCGCACAACACCGTGCGCGTCGATGGGCAGGACCAGTCGGAGTCCGGCGGCAACTTCATGTGGCTGCGCAAGGCGCGCGCGGGCTGCAATCTTTGGGACAGTCGCGCCCGAGCAGGACCGCTTCGAGGGCTGGCACGACGGCTACCGGCGCGCTGGCCGACCCGGTGATGCATCACCGGCGGATCGTGCTGCGACAAGGACTCGAGACGGGTGACCATCGAGGACTACGCTGCGACATGACGGGCGAGCACGACATCGAGCTGCTGTTCCATTGCAGCGAGCAATGCCTGGCCGAGGCAGCGGGCGGCGGCTACGACCTGCGCCAGGGCGGCAAGACGCTTCACCTCAGCCTGCCGCAGGCCGAAGCTGCGAGTTCCCGCATCTACGTCGGCTGCGTCGCGCCGATCTTCGGCTGGGTGTCGCGGCGGTTCGACGACAAGCAGCCGGCGCCCACCATCGTCTGGCGGTGCCGGCTGCACGGCGACGTCGTCCTGCGCACGGAGATCGACTGCTGAGCCGACCGGACTAGTCGCGCCAGTCCGGGGAGTCAAACACCCCACCCATACTGTCATTGAGAAAACCGCAGGGAAAACAAGGAAAGCCATGAAGATCAGCGTACTGGGTCTCGGGTACGTCGGCACCGTGACGGCCGGCTGCCTGGCGCAGCAAGGCCACGATGTGATCGGCGTCGACCCGGAGCCGCGCAAGGTGGACCTGATCAACGCCGGCAAGTCGCCGATCATCGAGAAGGACATCGGCAGGATCATCGAGCAGCAGGTGGCGGCGGGCAGGCTCGCCGCCAGCATCGAGGCGATCGACGCAGTGCAGCGCACCGACCTGGTCATGGTCTGCGTGGGCACGCCGAGCCGCGGCAACGGCGACATCGACCTCAAGTACATACGCCGCGTCGCCGAGCAGATCGGCGAGGCCATGCGCTGCCACCCCGGCGCGCCAGCAGTCGTGATCCGCAGCACGATGCTGCCCGGCACCATGCGCGACGTGGTCATCCCGACGCTCGAAGCGGCTTCGGGGCGCAAGGCCGGCGCGGAGTTCGGCGTGTGCATCAACCCGGAGTTCCTGCGCGAAGGCAGCGCGGTGCACGACTACTTCCACCCGCCCAAGACGGTGATCGGCGAACTGAACGAGGCGAGCGGCAACCTGCTGGCGAGTCTCTACGCCCACCTCGATGCGCCGCTGGTGCGCACCGACATCGAGACCGCGGAGATGGTGAAGTACGCCGACAACGCGTGGCACGCATTGAAGGTCGGCTTCGCCAACGAGATCGGCAACGTGTGCAAGGGGCTCGACGTCGACGGCCACAAGGTGATGGACATCTTCTGCAAGGACACGAAGCTGAACCTCTCGCCGTACTACCTCAAGCCCGGTTTCGCCTTCGGCGGCTCCTGCCTGCCCAAGGACCTGCGCGCGCTGCTGTACAAGGCGAAGATGCTGGACGTCTCGGTGCCGATCCTGGCGGCGATCCTGCCGAGCAACGAGCAGCAGATCGAGCGCGGCGTGCGCGCGGTGGTCGAGCGGGGCAGCAAGAAAGTCGGCATGCTCGGCTTCTCCTTCAAGGCCGGCACCGACGATCTGCGCGAGAGCCCGGTGGTGGAGCTGACCGAGCGGCTGCTCGGCAAGGGCTACGACCTCAGGATCTACGACGGCAACGTGAGCATGGCGCGCATCCACGGCGCGAACCGCGACTACATCCTGAACCACATGCCGCACATCTCGCGCCTGATGGTGTCGAGCATCGGCGAGGTGATGAGCCACGCCGACACGATCGTGATCGGCAATGCGGCGCCGGAGTTCGCCGATGTCCCCGGGCGCCTGCGCGCCAGCCAGAGCGTCGTCGACCTGGTGCGCATCAACGACTCGCGCAGCGTGGCCGGCGTCTACGAGGGACTGTGCTGGTGACGGGCGCCCCGAAACGGGTCCTGATGCTGGTGGAGAACCTGCCCAGCCCGTTCGACCGCCGCGTCTGGCAGGAGGCCACAACGCTGCGCGACGCCGGCTACGTCGTCTCGATCATCTGCCCGACCGGCAAGGGCTACGAGAAGAAGTTCGAGACCCTCGAGGGCATCGCCATCTGGCGCTATGCGCTGCCGCTCGAGGGCGCGGGCGCCAGCGGCTACGCGATCGAGTACGCAGCGGCATTGCTGCAGACCTTCGTCCTGTGCTGGCGGGTGCTGCTGACGCGCGGCTTCGATGTCATTCACGCCTGCAATCCGCCCGACCTCTTCTTCCTCATCGGCCGCTTCTTCAAGCTGTTCGGCAAGAAGTTCGTGTTCGACCACCACGACCTCGGTCCCGAGCTGTACGAAGCCAAGTTCGGGCGGCGGGATTTCTTCTACCGCCTGATGCTCAGGCTGGAGCGCTGGACCTTCCGCGCCGCCGATGTCTCGATCGCCACCAACGAATCCTACCGGCGCATTGCCATCGAGCGCGGCGGCATGGCGCCGGACCGCGTGATCGTGGTGCGCAGCGGACCCAGCCTGGAGCGCATGAAGATCCAGCCGCCCGAGGACCGTCTGAAGATGGGGCGGCGCCACCTCGTCGGCTACGTCGGCGTGATGGGCCGGCAGGAAGGCATCGACTACCTGCTGCGCGCCGTGCGCCACCTCGTATTCGACCTGGGGCGCACCGACATCCACTTCGGGCTGGTGGGCGGCGGCACGTCGCTCGCGGCGATGCAGGCGCTGGCCGCGGAACTGGGCGTGGGCGGGTTCGTGACCTTCACGGGGCGCGTTCCCGACGACGAAATGCTGGCGATGCTCAATACCGCCGACGTCTGCGTCAATCCCGACATCGCCAGCGAGATGAACGACAAGTCGACCATGAACAAGATCATGGAGTACATGGCGCTCGCCAAGCCCATCGTCCAGTTCGACCTGGCGGAGGGGCGCTTCTCGGCGCAGGCGGCATCGCTCTACGCAAGGCCCGACGACAGCGCCGACCTGGCCGCGAAACTCGTCGAGCTGATCGACGACCCGGCGCGCCGCGCCGCCATGGGAGAGTACGGACGCCGGCGTGTGGAGAACGAATTGGAGTGGCGCCATGAAGCCCCAAGACTGCTGTCGGCCTACGACAGCACTGTGGAGCGGCAGCACGTCGGAACGGCAAGCGCGTGAGCGCCCCGGCCTGCCGTCGCTCCGGCTGTAGTCCGTTGCGGATCCTTGCGGCGTGCGTCGCCTTCTCGGTGCTGGCTGGATGCGGTGGCGCGCGGTGAAGATTCCAAGGCCGGTGCCAGGTCCCCCTCGCCAGGGGAGTCGACCCTCGCGGCGAGCCAGGTCATCGATGCAAGCGGCGGCACCATCGCGGTGACCGGGTCGTCGCAGATCGCCGGAACGCAAGCCGCGTTCCCGGCGGGCGCGCTGTCCGGGGCGACCACGATCACCCTCAGCCAAATCACCGGCGCAGCCGGCGTTCCCGGCGATGTCCTGGTGGTCGAGCTGGGCCCGGCGGGGGCGGTGTTCTCGCAACCCGTGAGCGTGACCATCAAGTACTTGCCGCAGTACCTCGCCAACCGCGGTATCAGCGATCCGGCGACGTTGAAAGTCGTCGCCCTGACCGCTGGCGCGGCCGGCGATACGCTGCGCACGGTGTCGCAGGACGCGTCGCAGGGTACGGTAAGCGCGCAGGCCACGCGCGCAGGCCGCTTCGCCGTGCTGGGCTACTCGAATGCCACCTTGTCGGGAACCTACGGGTTCAACTTCACCATCATGGACGCGCGCTTCGGGTCGCCGGGCGCGATCGAGATCGACGTTCCCGTCACGCCGTTCAAGGGCACGGTCACTGTGCCGTTTCCCGGCTATGCGTTCGCCGCCGAGGTGGGGACGATCGCGTTCGACGGCGCCGGCAACTATTCGTGGTCTGGTACCCGCAATAATGGCGGAACGCCGTCCGCGGTCTCGGGCGGCGGAACCTACAGCGTCGACGCCGACGGCACGCTGGCGCTGGACATCGGCCCCGCCGGCAACGTGCTCGCCGGCGGCGGCACTTTCGTTCTCTCGTCGAACAGCGGCCCTGTGGTGGAGATGGGCGTGGGCGTGAAGCTCGGCGGCGGGTACGGCAATGCCAGCCTCAGCGGCAGCTACGGCGTCGCGCACCATTATTCGGATGCGGGCGCCGGGCCGCTGAGCACGATCGCCCTTGATATTCCCAGAACGCCGTACAGCGACACCGTCGATGTGCCCTTCCCCGCGTATGCGTTCAATACCGAACTGCGCGCGGCGACTTTCGACGGCGCCGGCAACTACAGCTGGTCGGGAACCCGCAACCGGGGCGGCACCGTAAGCGCGGTGTCGGGAGGCGGCACGTACGCCGTCGCCGGGGACGGGACTCTGACGCTGGATAGCGGACTCACGGGGCATCTGCAGTCCGGCGGCGGCGCCTTCGTCCTGACGGCGGCGAGCGGGCAACCGGTAGGGATCGGCGTGGGCCTGCGCAGGGGCGGGAGCTTCAGCGCCGCCAGCCTGGGCGGCACCTATTCAGTCACGCTGTACTCCGCCGACCCGGGAGCTGCGCCGGCCGGCACGATCGGCATCAGCATTCCCCGCACGCTCCCCTTCAGCGGCGCTTTCGCTGTGCCGTTCCCTCTCGCCGCGTTCAGCACCGAATTGCGCACCGTGACCTTCAATGGCGCGGGCACCTACACCTGGTCCGGAATTCGCAATCGGGGCGGCGTTTCGAGCCCGGTGTCGGGCAACGGCACCTACGCCGTCGCCGCTGACGGGGCGCTGACGACGGACGGTCGGCTCGCCGGCAATGTGCTCGCCGGCGGCAGCACGTTCGTCCTGACATCGACCAGCGGGCAGGCCATGAGGATCGGCGTGGGCATACTCAGGTAGCGGAGGAGGCCTCACGCCAGCGGATTCGTCATGCGCAAACCACTGCCTGCGATCCTCTGCCTGTCCCTGGCGTGCGCCATCGCCGTGGCGCACGCCGACGCCGGATCCGACGGCGCGCCTGAGTTCTCCTGCTTGTTCACGGGCCTGCCGCAAACCTGCGGCTTCGCCGAGCAATCCAAGGGAGCGGGACGCGTCTCGCTGGTGCATGTCGCCGGCATGAACGGCGTGCGCCTGCACACCAGGCCCGGCGACAGCCACGTGCATGGCAGCCGCACGGCAGAGCGCAGCGACTTGCAGCTATCGCAGCAGGCGAGCGATTGCTTCGAGGGCCGGGAGCACTGGTGGGCGCACTCGGTCCTGTTTCCCGACGACTATGTCGCGCCGCCCGAAAGCACGGCGACGACGTGGAACTTCGGCGCGGTCGCCGATTTCCACAACACCGCGCCCGGTGCGGGACAGGCCAATTTCCAGGTGACCGCGATGCCCGCCACCGCCATCACCGCCGGACCGTCCCACCGGCCTTAATTTCCAGATCGCCTACGGCGACCAGCAGCAGCCCGAGCCGTTACGACGCACCCATCGGCCCGGTGGTGAAGAACGCTGTGGTACACTTCGTCTACCACGTGAAGTGGTCCATCCGGCGCCGACGGCTTCTTCGACGCATGGGTCAACGGCGTGCGCAAGATGGCTTACCGCGGGCCCACGCTGTATCCGGGCCAGGGCTGCTATTTCAAGCTCGCCAACTATCACACGCGCATTCGGAAAGCCCACCTCGGTGATTCACGCCCGCGTGATCCGCGGGGACTCGCCGCGCGCCGTTTCCGCGGAGCCGTTGGAAGGGGTCCTTCCCTGAAAGCGCCTGTGCCTACTTGAAGCGCAAGCCCGCGCCCTTGCCGCTGAAGGAAAGGATGTGAAACCCCGGATCGAGCACGACGTCCGCGTCGTCGGGGATATCCGCATGAACGACGGCGTTGGCGCCAATCTGCACATTGCTGCCCACTCGAATCTTGCCGAAGATTCGAGCGCCGGGTCCGATGTAGACGTTGTCGCCGATTGTCGGCACCCCGCGTCCCGCCCCGGTCCCGGCAACGCCAATGGTGACGTTCTGGGAAATGTTGCAGTTGCTCCCGATCACGGCATCACGAGAAATGGTGATGCCCCCGAAATGACCGATATACAAGCCGGGGCCGATGCGTGCTGCCCGCGGCAGCTCAATTCCCCAGCAAACGTGAATGGCCAGTTGCAGCAAAAGGAAGACGGGCTCAAGGAACAGGCGTACCAGAAGTGACTGTCCGCCGAACCATTGGCCGAACCGGTATACGACCATGGTGTGCACGCCGGGGGAGCGGGCGCAGTGGAGGGCCTTCATTGCCTGACTGCCTTCGAGGTAGTCGTAGGTGCGCCGGATATCGGCGCGCAGAGCGAAGAGCAATGAATTCACCCGATAAACTCATCACACCGCATTGCCCGTTCCCCGAACAACGTCTTGCCGGCTGGCCCCGGCTTGATCTGCCTTCCTGCCCGGCAGCAACGCCTTTCGCTTGCGCCAGGCGTCGCGCAACGGAAGGTAGATCCGGCCCCTCAAGGTGACCGGGACGGTGCAATCGTAGGTTCGCTCGACGCGGCCGCCGAAGCTTTTCTTGAAATCATTCACGCCGGCGTGCCCCGTCGCGGATTCATCCTCGAACAGCCCGCCCCAGTCGTAGCGCACGAAGCCCAGCTTCCGAAACTGCAGCATGTCCTTCCAGTGCAGCCAGCGATTGGCCCGGCCAACGAGCGCACGATAGTCGTTCTCCCGGTCGCGGAAGCAGGAGCCCGTGTACTGCAGCCACGCGGCGTTGCCGGCGGTCGCGTAGGCGTGCCACACCAGCGCCTCGCCCTGCCGGGAAGCCGTGGTGAGGACGAGCTGGCCGGCGTCGCAGGCGGCGCGCAGCCACTGCACGTCGCACTGCTCGTGCGCCTTCTGCCGCGCAAACGTGTCGAAGAATGCGCGGAACTCGTCCAGCCGGCTTTGCGGATCGGCGATGAACTCCCAATGCAGTTCGTCCTTCGCATCGGCCCGTCTCACCTTGTACCGGCAGTCCCGGTTGAACTGGCCGGCGATCTCGTCCTCGCCAACGGCGAGATCCGTGACCAGGGACATGAACGGAACGCAACTCGCTCGCGCGATCGGCGCAGCCCGGCAGCGGTAGCGGAGGATGTCCACGCCGGGATGCCGTGGCGGCTCCTCGCCGAACCAGAGGTCGCCATAAGTTGCTGCGGTGCCCTTGAGCCGGATCATGCGTGCGCCAGCCGTTCCACGTTCAACGCCGCGCGCGGCGAACGCAGCCAATGCTCCCGGAACTCGCCGAGCGTCATGCCGCGGCACCAGGTCGAGAGCTCCTCGAACAGCATCTCCAGGTTCGCGTACAGGCGTTCGACATCCTGCGCGCTGCCGGAACTCGGGCTGCCGCCCGGCATCAGGTCGCAGGAGTGCAGCATGAACTCCAGGTGGGTCGGGCTCGCGTGGCGCGCCCGGCGCGCCAGCGCCGCCAAATCCTCGACGTTGCGCTTTTCCAGCAGCGGCACCGGGCAGAGCCAGCGATGCGCCGGCGACATCCTGCGGGCAGACCCGGCGCAGTCCGGGTATCCGGTACAGCCAGGGCGACCAGCGGTACAGCGTCCCGGGCATCACCGTCATCGGGACTTCCAGCAGCGCCTTTGCCGGCACCGCCGCCGGGTCGCGGCCGCCGAGGAAATGGGGGTTGGGATCGAACGAAGAGTAATCCGAACCGCCCTTGCCGCCCGGGGCGCCCGGATTCGCGCGCCAGTCGACGCCCGGCGTCACGGAGCAGTCCACCAGGTATCCCTCGTCGAGCAGCATGCCGGCATAACGCGCATCGAACGCCCAGCGCCCGGCACGGTGGCTGACCATCTTCCGGCCGAACCTGTCCTCCAGCAAGGCGGTGACGGCACGGATCTTGTCCCGCATCAGCCGTTCCGGGTACTCGACGAGGTAGGGCTGGTGGTGGAAATCGTCGCCGGTCAGCGCCTCGAGCGGAGGCGAGTTCCAGGCGTGCAGGTGCATGCCGACTTCGCCCGCGCCGCGCGACACGACGTCGCGCGCGAAATCCACGAACACGTCGGACATCGCCATCTCGTAGTTCGTCAGGTAGACCGGCTTGAAGCGGAACTTCTCGCACAGCCGCTGGAAGCGCGGCAGGTGCGCCGCATTGCGGGTGGTGATGGCGTGCGGCTTCTCCCAGAGGTTGTCGCCCTCGGTGTCGACCGTGACGATGAACGGGGTCTCAGACATGGGGTGCTTCGCTCGAGGGCATGGCGAGGAGGCCGCGCCTGCCCGCGTCCATGACCCTGGCGAAGGTGTCGAGGTAGGCCGGCAGGATCCTGTCGTCGCCGAACTCGCGCGCCATGAAGCGCCGGCAGCGGTCGCTGGCCGCCTGCCAGGTCTTGCGGCGAGCCGAGCAGCGAGGCGATGGCGCCGACGAGTTCGGCCGGCGAGCGCACGGCGACGCCGAGCCCCTCGCGTTCGATGACGCGATCGGGATCGATCAGCGTGACCACGGGCACGCCCCGGATCCAGGCCTGCAGGTAGGAGTTCGGGAAGCCTTCCACGTCGGATGTGTTGAGCAGCAGCTTCGCGCGGCCGTACAGGTCGGTGGCGTCCGAGGTACGACAGGGGGCCGTGAAATGTCAGATTGGCGTATGCCGCCGCGCCGGCGCGCACGCCTGCAAACAGCGCCTCCTCGCCCGGCAATGCGCCGCCCACCATGTGGAATGGCGGCCTGCGGCAGCCGCGCAGCAAGCCAGAGCACGCGGTCCGGCCGCTTCACGCGCCGGATGTTGCCCACCCACAGCACGTCGAGTTCGTGCGTCGGCGCCGTCAGCGGCGGCTCGACCAGCATGCCGGCGACCCGGCTCGCCAGTCCGTAGCTGCGCAGCAGCGTCTGCGCCTGGGAGGCGCTTTGCACCAGGATCGCGTCCGCCCGCCGCAGGCCGTAGGCGTAGAGCCAGCGATCGCGCGCGTGCCGCACGAGGAGGCGGGACTTGTCGCAGTCCGAGTCGCTCGCGCTGCGGAATACGAAGCGCTTGCCGAAATGCCGGCAGAAGAGCGCCAGCAGGCCGGCTTCCATGCCCGCGCAACTGGTGTAGTAGAGATCGGCATCGGCCCGCATCAGCGCCGACCACAGGCCGGTCCAGCGGGGATGAACGAAGCGCAGCACCGGCATGCCGGCGTCGGGACGGTAGGCCTTGAAGACCTGGATGCCGCCGCACACCATGCCGTCGGCCTGCCCGTGGTCCGCGACGACCATGCTCACCTCATGGCCGCGGCGCGCGAGCGCCTTTGCCAGCAGCGTCTGCTGGACCGGTTCTCCCGCCACCGTGGATCCTTGTACGCGGGCGCGAGGACCGACAGGTTCTGCAGGCCGACGAAGCAGATCTTCATGGCCTCATCGCTCCGCGCACTGCCTGAACAGCTCCGCGATGGCGCTCGCGTCGGGCTCCATGAGCAGGAGGTCGGGGTCGCAGTCATCCGGACCGAAGCAATGCTCCGCCTGCGGCGCCACCGAGCGCCACCGCAGGGGGTCGGCGCCCGAACGCAGCCACGCCCGGTTGGGGAGGATCAGGCTCACAGGTCCCGCATAGACGATGGGCGTGTAGCGGCGAATCGCCGCCACCGTGGCGCGAGATACCGCAGCGCGCCGGACCAGAACCGGATCAACCAGCGCGGCACGCGTCGCGTCGCGCTCGCCCTGCAACCGGCGGAGTTTCGCGGCGATGTACTGGCGCGCCTGCGCGAACGAGAGCTTCGTCAGCGCGCCAGCATGCCTGCCGATGCGTTGCGTTTGCTGCACGATGGCCTGCTTCAGTTGAGGCGCAAAGCGGTAAAAGGTCGGATAGGGGCAGGCGAACATGGCCAGCAAGCGGATGGAGGAGCCACGCCGCTGAAGTTGCTGCGCCAGCTCAAATGCGATCGCGCCGCCGGCGCAGTGGCCGGCGATGATGAGCGGGCCCGCGGGCTGCATGGCCTGGATCTGCGCCGCAAAGTACGCGGCGAGATCCTCCACCCGCGCCATGGGCGCGCTGGCGCCGTCGAGCCCGGGCGGCTGCAGGCCGAAGAACGGCTGGTCTTCGCCGAGGCGCAGCGCAAGGGCGCGGTAGCCAAAGACATCGCCGTAGTGGCCGGGGACCGCGAACACCGGGGTGCGCCTGCCGCGCGGCTGCAATGGAACGACGGCCCGCGGCTGCAGCGCAATGGCCTGGGCCGAGCGCAGCAGCGCCAGGATCTCGCTCTTGCGCTCCAGCAGCTGGTCGCGCAGCCCGGCAGTGAGCACGCCGGCCGGCGCCTTGCAGCGCAGGCGATCGCCGTCGGCCGTGAGCTGGACATCGCGGCGGTGCAGCTCGGCGAGGAAAGGCTGCAGGCTCACAGTTCGATCTCCTCGCGCTCGCCCGGCGCGTGCGCGGTCGCCCGCGACCGTTTCAGCAACAGCAGGCCGTCAATGACCGCGGCGAGGCCTCGCACCGTGGGCGCTTCCAGCAGGTTGCGCAGCGACAGGTTCACCTCGAAGCTGTCGCGCATGCGGGCCACGGCGCGAATCGCCAGCAGGGAATGCCCGCCAAGGTCGAAGAAGTCGTCATCGATCCCGACGCGCTCCAGCTCCAGCAGCTCGGCCCAGAGCGCCGCGAGCGCCTTCTCGGTATCCGATTCCGGTTCGGCGGAAAGTGCGGCGGGAGCCGCCTCACCGCCGGAGAAGGCAGCAAGCGCCTGGCGATCGACCTTGCCGTTCGGCGTCAGCGGAAGCTTCTCCAGCAGGACGAACGCCGACGGCATCATGTATTGCGGCAGCCGCTCCTTGAGGTATCCGCGCAGGACCGCCGGCGCCAGGATGGCCGCGTCCGCCGCAGGCACCGGGCGCAGATGGGCATCCGGCGCCTGCTGCCGCTCGAGGCCGCCCTGTGCCGACGGCCGGACCGCGTACACGTAGCACAGCTCCGTGTTCTTCAGCAGGGGGTCCTGCTCGACGAGAAACTCGAAACCCTGCCGTTCCAGCAGGTCCACGATGGGCTCGCAGGTTTTCTCGCAGATCCACCTCGACGACGAGCTGGCGGATCCTGGGCCAGTCCGCGGAGTCGATGCCGAGCAGAACGTCCAGCTCGCTCTTCTCGACGTTCACCTTCAGCAGGTCGATGCGCTCGATGCCCTCCTCCGCGATGACGCTGGACAGCGTTCGCAACTGCGCCGTCACGGTTGCGGTCTGGAGCCGGGTATCGAGCAGCGTGCCCAGATCCGCCGCGTGGCGCTCGTCGTGCGCAGGCGCTGGCTCCTGGTTCAGCACGTAGCTTTTCACCACCTCGCGTTCGGTCGCGGCATCGGCGTGGAACCCGGACAGCAGCGACAGCCCCTGGAAGCAGGTGAGCTGCGCCGTGCCGTTCTCGCGCGACAATCCGTAGGGCAGGCACTTCACCGCCTCGCCCCACGCTTCGGCATTGGCCGACAGGCAGGCAAACGCGGCGGGATTCGGCTCCAGCGCAATCATGCGCAGGCCACACGCCAGCCGGTTGGCGAACACCGTGAACAATCCGATGTTGGCGCCCGCGTCGACGACGCAATCGCCGTCGCCGATCGAGATGCCGTGCCGCAGGTAGGCCTGCAGCACGAAGACTTCGTTGTAGATGTACTCGGTCTCGTTGCGGTTCAGGTGCGCGACCGGCGCGCCGTCGGGCAGCAGGTGGACCTGGCCGAATGCCCACAGCGCCTGGCGGGCGCGCTTGGGCACCACGTAGGCCGTCAAGCGCTTCGCGCCCGACGCGTCCTCGCGCGCCAGCACCACGGCATCGCGCACGCCGCCCTGCTCGCGCAGCGCGCTCTCGATCTCGCCGAGCTCGATGCGGTAGCCGTGCAGCTTGATCTGGTCATCGCTGCGGCCGAAGAACTCGATGTTGCCGTCCGCCGCGCAGCGACCCAGGTCGCCGGTGCGATACATTCGGGCACCCGGAACCCCGATGAACGGATCGGCGATGAACTTCTCCGCGGTCAGTTCCGGTCGGTTCAGGTACCCGCGCGCGACGCCGCTGCCCCCGATGCAGATCTCGCCGCGCTCGCCGGCGGCCACGGGCTTGCCGGCCGCATCCAGGATGTAGACGCCGCAGTTCGGCAGCGCCTGGCCCAGCGGCAGCGTGCCCGACTGCGTGCCGGCCTGCGTGCCTGGAGGCCGCGGGCCGACATGGTAGGTCAGCACGCCGACGGTGCCCTCGGTGGGACCGTAGTGGTTGTAGATTTCGCAATCCGGCGCCAGTGCGCGCAACTGCTCGATCCACTCGAGGCGCGAGGCCTCGCCGCCAAGTACCAGGCGCCTTCTGGGCAGGACGCCCCCGGGATTGCGGCCGGCCTGCAGCGCCGCGAGATGCGAGGGAACGATCTTCAGGACATCGATCCGCTCGCGCATGAAGTACTCGGCGAGCAGGGCCTGGTTCTCGGCGCGCTCCCGGGAAATGACGTGCAGGCTGCCGCCGGTGACCAGCGCCGGGAACAGCACCGTGTTGCCAAGATCGGCGGCGATCGTCGATACCGTCGCATAGGTCATGCCGGGCTCCAGCTGCAGCCGCTGCGACACTCCCAGCACGTAGTTGACGATGTTGCGGTGCTCGACGCAGACGCCCTTGGGGCGGCCCGTCGAACCGCTCGTGTAGATCACGTACGCCAGGTCTTCCGGGCGGCAGCGCACCGCGTCCTGCAGCGGCCCCGGCGGCCCGGCCCAGTCGAACGTGTCCAGGCAGACGGCCTGCAAGGACGCGGCAGGAAGCGCGGACAGCAGGCTGGTCTGCGTGAGGACCAGCCGCAGGCCGGCGTCGGCGCACAGGAACGCGACCGACCCGCGCGGCAATGCGGGATCGATGGGCAGGTAGGCGGCGCCGGCCTTGAGGATGCCCAGGATTCCCACCACGGTCTCCAGCGAGCGCTCCACCAGCAGCCCGATGGGTGCATCGTCCGACTCCGGCCCGCATGGCGCGCAGGCGATGCGCGAGCACGCCGCTGCGCCGCGCCAGTTCGCGGTAGGTCAGCCGTTGCTGCTCGTAGACCAGGGCGACGGCATCGGGCGTGCGCACGGCCTGCTGTTCGAACAGCTCATGCAGGCAGGGATGCACGCCGGGTTGCGGTGCGGCGCTGGCGCTCATAGCGACCACGCGATCAGCTCCTTCATGATCTCGTTGGAGCCGGCGTAGATGCGCTGCACGCGGCCATCGGCCCACATGCGCGCGATCGGGTACTCCATCATGTAGCCGTAGCCGCCGTGCAGCTGCACGCATTCGTCGACGACGCGGCACTCGCTCTCGGTGAGCCAGTACTTCGCCATGGCGGTGGTGACGTCGTCGAGCTCGCCGGCAATGAAGCGCTCGATGCAGTGATCGAGGAAGACGCGGCCGACGCGCGCCTCGGTCGTGCACTGCGGCCAGCTTGAAGCGCGTGTTCTGCAGGTCGATGAGCGGCTTGCCGAACGCGGTGCGCTCCTTCACGTAGCGCGTGGTCAGGGCCACCGCCCGCTCGGTCGCGGCGACGGCGCTGACGCCGACCGTGAGGCGCTCGTAGGGCAGCTGCTCCATCATCTGCGAGAAGCCCTTGCCTTCGGCGGGCCCGAGGAGGTTGGCGACCGGGACGCGCATGTCGTCGAAGAAGAGCTCGCAGGTGTCCTGCGCGTGCATGCCGACCTTCTCCAGCGCGCGGCCGACCTGGTAGCCGGCGCAGGCCGTGCGTCTCGACGATCACCAGGGAGATGCCTTTCCAGCCGGCCGACCTTGGTGTCGGTCTTCACGGCGAGGCACAGGATGCCGGCGTGCGCGCCGTTGGTGACGAAGGTCTTCGAGCCGTTGATCACGTAGTGATCGCCGTCGCGGCGGGCGGTCGTCTTGATGCCCTGCAGATCGGAGCCGGCGCCGGGCTCGCTCATGGCGATGGCGCCCACCAGTTCGCCGCGCGCCATGCGCGGCAGCCAGCCGCGCTTCTGCTCCTCGCTGCCGTAGGCGAGGAGGTAGTGGGCCACGATGCTCTGCACGGCGGCGCCGAACTGCACGCCGGCCCGCGCCAGTTCCTCGAGGACCACGGCTTCGTGGGCGAAGGTGCCGCCGCCGCCGCCGTACTCCTGCGGGATGTCGGGGAGCAGCAGGCCGGCGGCGCCCGCCTTCGTCCAGGCCGCGGCATCGGGGCCGCGCTGCAGGCACCAGCGCGCATGATGCGGCGCGAACTCTCTCTGGATGAACTGGCTGGCGGTTCTGCGGAACATGCGCACGTCGTCGCTGCCCGGTGCCGAGCGCTGCGTGGCCTGGAGCATCACGAACGCTCCACGGCAAGCGCGGCGACGTAGCCCGGCGCCGGGGAAAAGCTGTGCACGCGCCAGCCGGAATCGTCGTCGCGCGCGCTCGCACGCTGCAGGCCGACGCCGAGCGCCTTGCCGAGCGCCTCGGTGCGCGTCCAGCCGCCGAAGAAGCCGAGCGCCTTGTCGCGCGGCGCGAGCGAAAGGAAGGCCGCGAGCTCCCTGGGCGGGAAGTACCACGCCGCAATGGCGTCGGCATCCAGCACGGCATGGACCGCTTCGACATCGACGCCGACCTCGCGGCCGCGGCAGAACGCGTACAGCGCGATGTCCCGGGAATGCGAAACGCTGAACCGCCAGTCGGCGGCGCTGCTGCGCGCGAGCACGGGCTTGCCGTGGATGCCGCGGGCAAGCCGCACTGACCCGGGCTGCGTACCCAGGCGCGCCGCGAGCAGTTGCCGCAGGCGTGCCCGCGCAACCACGTAGCGCCGGCGGTCGCGCTCGAAGCGAAAGCGGCAGGCCCGCTGCCGCTCCGGTGCGCGGAGCAATCCGGCCAGCGCGCCGAACGCGTCCGGATCCAGGTCCAGGCGCGCCACCACGATCTCGACCGCGCCGTCCGGCAGAGCTGATGCGGAGATTTTCACCATTCGACGGCAGCCTTGAATTGGTTATCCGAGATCCCCGGGTCGTCGTCTGAACGGCTTGCGGAATCGCGCGGATACCAATCTACCGGCCGCAGGCGGCGGGCATTGCCGGGCGCAGAGGCCCTGTTCATGGTCCACTTGGATCAGGCGGTGCCGGCAGCGCGCCGCGCCGGGCGGTGCGGCCAGGAAAAAAGGAAGGGCACGAACGGCTGGTGTGCCCCCTGCTTGCTCCAGCAGCACGCGAACAGACAAGTGACTACACGTTGCTTGGCCCCAGGCTCAGGCTGTTAGCAGCGGTTTGGCCGCCTGCCCCTACAGCGGCGTAGTGCGTGTACTACGCCCGCGGGCACTATCCAACACCGGCAATCGATGTTCAAACCGGGGCGCGTAGTCCGTTCGGACCATGCGACGGGCAGGAGCCCGCCTACTCTCCCGGCGAACCGATCGACTACAGTCCGGCGGTCACTGAAAGAGGCGCGATGCTGCGCATCACGCGGGCGTGGATGACGGAAGACGGCTTGGCCGAACGGCGTGTGATAGTTGGCCAGCTTGAGGTAGACGCCCTGGCCCGGGTACAGCGTAGGACCGCGATAGGCCATCTTCTGCACGCCGTTGACCCACGCATCAAAGTACCCGTCCGAGCCCGACGACCACTTCACGTGGTAGACGAAGTTGTACCACACGTTCCTGACGACCGGGCCGATGGGCGAGTTGTAGAGGGTCGGGCTGGTCTGGTCGCCGTAGGCGATCTGAAAGCTCAGACCAGTGGGGCGGTCCGGATGCAGATCGCGGTGGCGGGCATCGCGTTCACCTGGAAATTGGCCTGCCCGGCGCCGGGCGTGGTGTTGTGGAAATCAGCGACAATGCCGAAATTCCACGACGCCGCAGTGCTCTCGGGCGGGTCGACGTAATCATCGGGAAACAGGATGGAATGTGCCCACCAGTGCTCCATGCCCTCGTAGGCGTCGGTTGTCGACTGATTGAGGGTGAGATCGTTGCGCTCGTTGGAGCCGCTTCCCGCGACGTTGTTGTCCCCGGGTTCGGTATGCAGGCGAACGGCACTCACGCCGGCAACCGTCACGAGCGATGCGCGGCCCGCCACCTTCGCCTGTTCCCCGAACAGGCAGTCCTGCCATGAGCCCACGAAGTCGCAGGAATATGCGACGCCGGACGGAATGCCGGGAGCCGGCGCAGCCCCGCCGGACGAAGAGCCCGGCGTGGCCGGGGTCGCCGTCCCGCCAGAAGACGTCGTAGCCCCCGTGGCCCCGCCGGTGCTCGCACTATCACTGCCACCTCCGCACGCGGCGGTCAGGCAGATTGCGCCCAGGAGCAGCGCAAGGGCAAGCAGACGAACGGCGCCGGCCAACCGCGCGGCGGGGAAGCGAGAATCAAGTTGCTGCAGGGTGACTGCTGGTGACGCGAGATCTACTGTCATCTCTTGAGCCTCCGAACGAGGTGCAGGAGCTGGGTCAGCGCGTCCGTTACGAACCGGGTGGTCTACGACACGCGCCAATCGGTGCACGCTTTAGCGTGCGAGCTGTAGTTGAACAACTATAGCCATGTAGTGGAAGGCACGCACCCTACCACAACATTCGTTGACTGGCGCGGTATTACTCGACTAACGTTGTCGCCATGCGGCGACAAGTGCCTGCGTCGCGGCCGCAGGCGGAACTTTTTCTCTTGCTTGTGATGTACGAGAGGTCGTTATTCCCGGTGGCGGGGGTGGGGCAATGCGAAATTCGGCTCAGGTCGTCGTAGCGTGATCAAGATCATCATTGCCGACGATCACGCGGTGGTGCGCCAGGGGGTGAAGCAGATTCTTGGTGCGGAACCGGACATGCGGCTGGTCGGCGAAGCAAGGAACTTCGAGGAAACGCTGGAGGTCACGCGCAGGCTTGCATGGGACGTGCTGATCCTCGACTACTCCATGCCCGGAGGAAACGGACTGCAGGTCCTGAAGAAGATCAAGCACGCCTACCCGCTGCGCCCCGTGCTCATCTTGAGCATGCACCCGGAGGACGTGATCGCGGTATCGGCGTTGCGGGCGGGGGCCGCCGGCTACGTCAGCAAGGAGTCCGCCTCGGAGGAGCTGACGGTGGCGATCCGCAAGGCCGTCAGCGGCAAGAAGTACGTCAGCGCGTCGCTCGTGGAAAAGCTGGCGCTCGAGCTTGGGCAAGACCCGCGGGGTCTTGCGCACGAGTCGTTGTCCGATCGCGAGTACCGCGTCATGTGGCTGATGGCCTCAGGCAAGGCGATCACGCACATCGCCAAGGAACTCGCCCTGAGCCCGAACACGGTCAGCACCTACCGCAACCGGATACTGAAGAAGCTCAAGCTCGAGAACAACGCGGACCTGGTGCGCTACGCCGTCAAGCACGGTTTGGTGGAATAGCGCGAGGCTGTAGCGTTTCCGCTACTGCAGGCTCAGTGTTTGCCGGCCGCAAGATCAGTGCTCGCGGACGGCAGACCGTCGCGCACTGGGCTAGCCTCTAGTATCCGCGGCCAAGACCAATGACACCCCTCCCTACTGTGCAGGACGCCCTCGGCGACGATGCCATCCTGGAGGCGCTGCGCGCGCTCAAGGCAGGGGACCTTGCCCGCCGCATGAAGGTCGCGCATGGTGCGCCGCAAGCCGCAGTCGCGGCGCTGTTCAACGAGGTTGCCGAGCAGATGGAATCGCTCGCGCGCGAGCGCAACCAGGTGAAGGCGGCGATGGCGGCGCTCGAGCACCAGGCCCGGCAATTGGCGCTGCAGTCGAAGTACAAGTCGGTGTTCCTCGCCAACATGTCCCACGAACTGCGCACGCCGTTGAACAGCCTGCTCATCCTGGCGCAGTTGCTGGCGGAGAATGCCGCCGGCAATCTCACGCCGAAGCAGGTCGAGTACGCCCAGACCATTCGCGTCTCGGGCAACGATCTGCTGGCGTTGATCGACGACATTCTCGATCTGTCCAAGGTCGAATCCGGTGCCGCCACCTTGAGCATCGACTGGGTCAGCCTGCCCGATCTGGGCAATTACCTGGAGCACATATTCCGGGAAGTCGCCCGCGACAGGGGCCTCGCGTTCAGCATCTCGATGGACAAGGGGTTGCCGGCCGCGATCCTCACTGACAGGAAACGCCTGCAGCAGATTCTGCAGAACCTGCTCGCCAATGCCTGCAAGTTCACCTCCGTGGGCACGGTGTCGCTCCAGATCGCGCTGGCCGCAGGCGGCTGGACAAGAGGGCGCAACAGCCTGGACCATGCGGAAAAAGTCGTGGCATTCTCGGTTGTCGATTCCGGTATCGGTGTCCCGTACGACAAGCAGAAGGTCATTTTCGAGGCTTTCGGGAAGGCTGAAGGAGCCGCCAGCCGCAGATTCGAAGGCACCGGGCTGGGGCTGTCGATCAGTTCCGAACTGTCCGGCCTGCTCGGCGGCGAGATCCGGGTCGTCAGCAACCCTGGCGACGGCAGCACCTTTACGCTCTACCTCCCTCTCACCTGCGAGCCGGACACTGACGTCACCGATGCTGCGGGGACATCCCCCGCCGGCCACGCGACGCCCAAGCTGGCCGCGGGCCACGTGGCGGGTGCCCCGGACGACCGCCACAGCATCCGCCCCGGAGACCGCGTGGTGCTCAATGTGGTGGACAATCCCCAGTACGCTGCGAGGCTCCTGAATCAGGTTCGCGCGCTGGGGTTCAAGGCCTTGAGCGCCCGCAATACGCATTCGGCCCTCGTGCTCGCGAACCAGTACATGCCGAATGTCGTCACCGTCGGCGTCAAGGGCCAGGACCTGGCTGGCTGGGCCAGCTTCACCCTGCTGAAGAAGGATCCGGTGACCCGCAGCATTCCGATGAACGTGATCTGCATCGACGACCAGGCGCAGACCCGGATCTGCATGGGTTCGCTCGGCATCGTGAACCGGTCCTCCAGGGAGGAGACCTTGCGCGAGGCCTTGCGCAGGCTGGCTCGCTTCATGCAGCGTGAGCCTGTCAGCGTGCTGGTGGCGGCGGCCAGCAAGACCCAGCGCGCGGCGATGCGTGCCGCCATCGCGGACTCCGGACGGCGCATTGTCAGCGCAGCCACCGGCAAGCAGGCGCTCCAGTTGCTGCAGCGGGACGGGACCGAATGCGCGGTGATCGGCCAGGGCCTCACCGACATGGCGCCGCTCGAGCTGGTGCGCAAGATCTTCCTCACGCAGCGCATCGAACCGGCGCCGCTGGTCATCTGCACGCTCGCCGGCCCGGGTGGTGCCGCGAAGCCAAGCGAGTTCGACGGACTTGCCGAAATTCTGCTGCTGAAGCGCTTGCCCTCCGCCGATGCGGTCCTGGAAGAGATCACGCGGTGCCTGCACGAGGCGATGCGCGACATGCCACCCGGACAGCACCGGCTGCGCAGCGGCATCCGGCAGGAGGTACCGGCGCTGGCGGGCAGGAAAGCGCTGATCGTGGACGACGACCAGCGCAGTGCGTTCGCCCTCGCCGGCGCACTGGAGCGACAGAGCATGCAGGTGCTATGCGCGGAAAGCGGCCCTGCGGCGCTCGCGCTGCTCGAGCGCAATCCGGATATCGACATCATCCTCATGGACATGATGATGCCGGGCCGGGACGGGTATCAGACGATGCGCGACGTGCGCAGACTGGAGCGCTTCCGGGATGTGCCGATCATCGCCGTCACTGCCATGGCGATGAAGGGCGATCGCGAAAAATGCATCGAAGCGGGCGCCTCCGACTATGTCACCAAGCCGGTCGACGTGGAGCAGCTGGTGTCGATCGCGGGCATATGGCTGGCCGGATAGGCGCAGCCCGGGCCGACTCAGATTCGCACCAGCCCCGCTTCGATGGCATAGCGCATGAGCGCGACGACATCATGGATACCCAGCTTCTTCATGATGTGATTGCGATGGGACTCGGCGGTCTTGAAGGCGATGCCCAGAAGCTTTGCGGCCTCCTTGGTGGTGTGGCCCTCGACGACCAGTTGCAGCACCTGCCGCTCGCGCGAGGTGAGCGGCTCCTCGGTCTCGCCCTTCTTGTCCAGATAGGCATCGACGACCGACAGCGGCGACGCCAGCACTGAGATAGACCTCGCCGCGGGATACCTCGCGAATGGCACGCAGCAGGTCTTCGGCCACCTGGGTCTTCAGCACGTAGCCCTTGACGCCGACCTTCAGGGCCTGCAGCACGTACCTCTTGTCGGGATACATGGTCAGCATGATGGTCTTGATGTCGGGCGCGAGGCTGCGCAGCTCGCGGGCGACATCGATGCCGTTCAGCAGCGGCATGGACAGGTCGAGCACCGCGATGTCAGGCTGCAGCGTGCGCGCCAGCTTGCGCGCCTCGTGGCCGTCGGCGGCCTCGCCGGCCACTTCGTGGCCCGCTCGCTCCAGGATCAATCGCAACCCCTCTCGAAACAGGGTGTGGTCGTCAGCCAGCAGTACCCGCATGCTCGCCGCCGAGGGGGATATCAGCCTGAATCGTCGTTCCTTTTGATGGCGCAGTGGTGAGGCACATCGATCCGCCCAGGGCACTGATGCGCTCCCGGATTCCGGTCAGGCCCAGCCCCTGGGCTTGGGGCCAGTGCATCGCGTCGAACCCTCTGCCGTCGTCGCGGACGCTGCACGTCACCTTGTGCAGCCCGCATTGCAGCCCGATCCGGACCGAGCGCGCAGCCGCGTGCTTGACTGCGTTGTTGAGCGCTTCCTGCACGATCCTGTACAGCGCGGTCTCGACGCCGGGCGGCAGCCGCATGTCGGCGTCGCCGGCAACGGCAGACGCTGATCCCGGTGCGCTTGGCCACTTTCTCGGCGAGGGACTCCAGGGCGGGAAGCAGCCCCAGGTGGGCGAGCACCGACGGGCGCCATTCATGGGCCAGATCACGCAGCTCGGCCTCGACCTGCGCCAGCAGCCCCTCCACTTTGGCGCAACTGCCGCGCGCTTTCGGCGGCAACGCGACAGCGATGTCAGCGACGGCGATATGCACCAGCGCAAGCAGCTGGCCGGCCTCATCGTGGAGCACCTGCGCGACGCGCCGCAACTCGCCTTCCAGCACCTCGTTCAGGTGCCGTAGCGCCCGCGCGCCGTCGTGCGCGCCACGGTCTCTCATCTCGTATGGCGACAGGCACTGCGCAAAGAAAATCCCTGCCGCCCTCAACTGCCGGTCGTCGGACCGCGGCATCGCCCAGAGGCGTTGCAGCGCTGCGGCGTGGGCCTCAGCCAGCTCCAGCACGCCATGTCCCTCCAGCTGGGCTTGTCGCGCCAGCTCGTAGCCACGGCCCAGCGACGCTTCGCTGGCGTCGGCGAGGTGCTGCTGGAGGGTGCGCCAATAGCGTTCGGCCAGGTTGCCCCCCACGTCAACGGATGGGCTCGCGACAGGACGTGCCCGGGGCACCAGGCTCAAATGTGGGACTGTGGCGTTCATTGCCGCTTCCATTTTCGTCATCACCCCGTTACTGATGCGTTGTCGAACCGGGTCCCGGCCACCGGCTTGCCGGATCCGGGCCGCGACCGCTTGGAGTTGGGATCTTCCGCCTGCACGCCCGGCCATTCTGTGCGTTGTCGTACCCAAAAAAGGAAAAGGACCCGGCCTGCGGGTCCTTTTCCGTTGTTGCGAGGGGCGATACGCGCCCCTATTTCCTGCCGCATGCCTTACGGGGCAGGGCGTGTCACCGTATTGGAAATGAGCGTAACAGCGGACGTTGCATACATTCTGCCGTTCAACGTTGCGCCGTTCGCCAGGGTGACCGACGAACCGGACAGCACGATTCCCTCCAGGCGCGCGGTCGTATCAAGGGCCGCAACGCCGGCAGTCCGCCAGAAGATGTTCTTGGAAAGTGCGCCGCCTGCCAGTGTCACGGTCGCACCCGGGTTCATCGTGAGACCTCCCGCGATCTTGAAGACCCAGACATCCGTTGCGGTGCCCGTGAGTGTGACAGTACCTCCGCCAGCTACTGAAACCCCAGTATTCCACTCGTAGACGCCAGCGGGGAGAGTCAACCCGGTAAGATCCCCGGCACCCACATTGGTCGAAATCGCCAATGCTGAGAACCTTATTGTCGGCTTCGGTGAACGCGGCTCCGGTGTCGGTTACCGCCGTCGTCAGCGCAGCAGGCGTAGGCGCCGCGTAGTCGGACGCGTAGATCTTGCCGGTGACTTCTGCGGCTGTCGCAAACGTACCAGTGGCGTCCATTGTTTGTGCGAATCCCGTAATGCCGACCGCGGCGGCGTTCAAACCGATATGGCCGGTCACTTTGGAGGTTGGTACGTTGGTGACGCCGGACAGCGCAAGGATGGTGTAATTGCCAGCCGTACCAAGGGCCACGCAGTCCGCCCCCGCGCAGACGCCACCGACAGGGTCTACGACCACCGGTGTGTCGACCCGTGGGCCGGGTGTTGCTGCGTCATCGCCGCCGCCACCGCAACCGACCACGAAAGCGGACAGTGCGAAGGCGAGTAGCCACGCCGGTCGTCTGTAGTTGATCTGAAATGCATTCATTTGATTTCCTCTATCTGTGATGAAGGGAGCCCGCATTAGCGTTGATGTGATTGCCGTGTCCTCGATGGGCTCCACGGGGCCTTACTGCGGCGCGGTGCACACGCAGCCGTAGGCTCCGGCAGGCTCGACATCGAAACGACAAACGCGGTTTTCACGGACTCCAGTCTTCGCTGGTGCGCGCCGTCCATCTGTACGCTGCCGAACAAAAGGGCGGCGGGCGCCCGTTTTCCGGCTCACGAACGGCTCATGAGAATCGCCTGCGCGTGTCACGCGCGTGTCACGCAGAGGCAATGTGCGCGGCGTTCGCGCGCCGGCGTCGCATGTGCACGACAAAAAAAGGCCGCCTGGCGGCGGCCTTTCCGTCATGCTTGAACTACAGGGCTCAGCTGCCGCTGGCGGCGGCCGCCGTCTCCGTCACCGCCGGTGCTTCCTCGACGGTCGCCGGCAGGTCGATCACCGGCGGCTCGGCGGCCTGGTCCTTGCGGATCTTGTGGTACGCCATGCCGGTGCCCGCCGGGATCAGGCGCCCGACGATCACGTTCTCCTTCAGGCCGCGCAGGCCGTCGCGCTTGCCCATGATGGCGGCCTCGGTCAGCACGCGCGTGGTCTCCTGGAAGGAGGCCGCGGAGATGAACGAGTCCGTGGACAGCGACGCCTTGGTGATGCCGAGCAGCATGTAGGAGAACACCGCCTCCTTCTTGCCTTCCTTGACGGCCTTCTCGTTCTCCTCCAGCAGCTCGGCGCGCTCCACCTGCTCGCCCTGGATGAAGGAGGTCTCGCCCGGATCCTCGATCTGCACGCGCCGCAGCATCTGGCGCACGATCACCTCGATGTGCTTGTCGTTGATCTTCACGCCCTGCAGGCGGTACACGTCCTGCACCTCGTCGATGATGTAGCGCGCGAGCGCCTCCACGCCCGAGCAGCCGCAGGAGATCGTGCGGGTCCACCGAGCCGTCGACGATCATCTCGCCCTTGTTCACCACCTGGCCGTCGTGCACCAGCACGTGCTTGTCCTTCGGGATCAGCTCCTCGTGCTGCGTGCCGTCCAGGTCGGTGATCACCAGGCGCTGCTTGCCCTTGGTGTCCTTGCCGAAGGAGACGGTACCCGTGTACTCGGCGAGGATCGCCTTGTCCTTGGGCGCGCGCGCCTCGAACAGCTCGGCCACGCGCGGCAGGCCGCCCGTGATGTCGCGCGTCTTGGAGGTCTCCTGCGGGATGCGCGCCAGCACTTCGCCAACCTGCATCTGCTGGCCGTCGCGCACCGCGATCACCGCGCCCACCGGGAAGCTGATGTTCACGGCGTGGTCGGTGCCCGCGATGCGCACCTCCTCGCCCTTCTCGTTGATCAGCTTGACCGAGGGCCGCACGCCCTTGGCCGCCGCGCTGCCGCGGCGCTTCGGGTCGATCACCACCAGCGTCGAGAGGCCGGTGACGTCGTCGATCTGCTTGGCCACCGTCACGCCTTCCTCGACGTGCTCGAACTTGATGGTGCCGGCGTACTCGGTGATGATCGGCCGGTGGTGCGGATCCCAGGCGGCGACGCGTCTTGCCCGCGCGGATGGTGTCGCCGTCGGCCACCTGCAGCGTCGCGCCGTACGGCACCTTGTGGCGCTCGCGCTCGCGGTGGTTGTCGTCCACGATGGTCACTTCGCCCGAGCGCGATATCACCACCTTGTCGCCCTTGGCGTTGGTGACGTAGCGCATGGTCGGGGTGAAGCGCACCGTGCCGGCGGACTTCGCCTCGACGTGGCTCTGCACCGCGGTACGGCTCGCCGCGCCGCCGATGTGGAACGTGCGCATCGTCAGCTGCGTGCCCGGCTCGCCGATCGACTGCGCGGCGATCACGCCAATCGCCTCGCCGACGTTGACGATCGAGCCGCGGCCGAGGTCGCGCCCGTAGCACTTGGCGCACACGCCCCAGCGCGTGTCGCAGGTGAGCGGCGTGCGCACCTTGACCTCGTCGATGCCGACGTTGTCGATGGCGTCCACCGCGTCCTCGTCCACCAGCGAACCCGCCGTGGAGAGCACGTCCTGGGTCTCCGGGTTGATCAGGTCCACGGCCAGCACGCGGCCCAGGATGCGCTCGCGCAGGGCCTCGACCACTTCGCCGCCTTCGACCAGGGCGCGCATGACGATGCCGTTCTGCGTGCCGCAGTCGTCTTCCGTTACCACCAGGTCCTGCGTCACGTCGACCAGGCGCCGCGTCAGGTAGCCCGAGTTGGCGGTCTTCAGCGCCGTGTCGGCCAGGCCCTTGCGCGCGCCGTGGGTCGAGATGAAGTACTGCAGCACGTTGAGGCCTTCGCGGAAGTTGGCGGTGATCGGCGTCTCGATGATCGAGCCGTCGGGCTTGGCCATCAGGCCGCGCATGCCGGCTAGCTGGCGGATCTGCGCGGCGGAGCCGCGCGCGCCCGAGTCGGCCATCATGTAGATGGAGTTGAACGCCTCCTGGCGCACCTTCTTGCCGTGCGCGGTCGATCGTTTCCTCGGTGCCGAGCTGCTCCATCATCACCTTGCCGACCTGCTCGCCGCAGCGCGACCAGATGTCCACCACCTTGTTGTAGCGCTCGCCGACGGTGACCAGGCCCGAGGTGTACTGCGACTCGATCTCCTTCACCTCGGTCTCGGCCGCCGCGATCAGCTCCTGCTTGGCGGTCGGGATGCGCATGTCGTTGACGCCGAACGAGATGCCGCCGCGCGTGGCCATGGTGAAGCCGGCCTGCATCAGCTTGTCGGCGAAGATCACCGTCTCGCGCAGTCCGCAGCGGCGAAAGCCGATGTTGATCAGCTTGGAGATTTCCTTCTTCTTCAGCGGCTTGTTCAGCAGCTCGAAGGACAGCCCGGCGGGCAGGATTTCGGAGAGCAGCGCGCGGCCGATGGTGGTTTCGTAGCGCTTGATGCGGTCGACCTTGCCGCCTTCCGGCGTCAGGTCCTGTTCCCGGATGCGCACCCACACCTTGGCGTTCAGGTCGACGTTGCGCGACTCGTAGGCACGCGACACTTCCGCCAGGTCGGCGAAGCTCATGCCCTCGCCCTTGGCGCCGATGCGCTCGCGCGTGGCGTAGTACAGGCCCAGCACGATGTCCTGCGAGGGCACGATGATCGGCTCGCCGTTGGCGGGCGAGAGCACGTTGTTCGAGGCGAGCATCAGCGTGCGCGCCTCCATCTGCGCTTCCAGCGACAGCGGCACGTGCACCGCCATCTGGTCGCCGTCGAAGTCGGCGTTGAACGCCGCGCACACCAGCGGGTGCAGCTGGATCGCCTTGCCTTCGATCAGCACCGGCTCGAAAGCCTGGATGCCGAGGCGGTGCAGGGTCGGCGCGCGGTTCAGCATCACCGGGTGCTCGCGGATCACCTCTTCCAGGATGTCCCACACCTCGGGCACTTCCTGCTCCACCAGGCGCTTGGCGGCCTTGATGGTGGTGGCGAGTCCCAGCAGCTCCAGCTTGTTGAAGATGAACGGCTTGAACAGTTCGAGCGCCATCTTCTTCGGCAGGCCGCACTGGTGCAGCTTCAGCTGCGGGCCGACGACGATCACCGAGCGGCCCGAGTAGTCGACGCGCTTGCCGAGCAGGTTCTGGCGGAAGCGCCCGCCCTTGCCCTTGATCATGTCGGCGAGCGACTTGAGCGGGCGCTTGTTGGCCCCGGTCATCGCCTTGCCGCGGCGGCCGTTGTCGAGCAGCGAGTCCACCGCCTCCTGCAGCATGCGCTTCTCGTTGCGCACGATGATCTCGGGCGCCTTGAGCTCCAGCAGGCGCTTCAGGCGGTTGTTGCGGTTGATCACGCGCCGGTACAGGTCGTTCAGGTCCGAGGTGGCGAAGCGCCCGCCGTCCAGCGGCACCAGCGGGCGCAGCTCCGGCGGCAGCACCGGCAGCACCTCCATGATCATCCAGTCGGGCTTGATGTTGGAGGACTTGAAGCCCTCGAGCACCTTCAGCCGCTTGGCGAGCTTCTTGATCTTGGCGTCGGAGGACGTCGCCCCGAGGTCCTTCTTCAGCTGCTCGATGTCGCGGTTGATGTCGATCGCGCGCAGCAGCGCGCGGATGCCCTCGGCGCCCATCGCGGCGGAGAAGTCGTCGCCGAACTCCTCCACCTTGGCGAGGTAGTCGTCCTCGGTGAGCAGCTGGCAGCGCTTGAGCGGCGTGAGGCCCGGGTCGGTCACCACGTAGGCCTCGAAGTACAGCACGCGCTCGATGTCGCGCAGCGTCATGTCGAGCACCAGGCCCAGGCGCGAGGGCAGGGACTTGAGGAACCAGATGTGCGCCACCGGGCTGGCGAGCTCGATGTGGCCCATGCGCTCGCGGCGCACCTTGGCCAGCGTCACCTCGACGCCGCACTTCTCGCAGATCACGCCGCGGTGCTTGAGGCGCTTGTACTTGCCGCACAGGCACTCGTAGTCCTTGATCGGCCCGAAGATCTTGGCGCAGAACAGGCCATCGCGCTCCGGCTTGAAGGTGCGGTAGTTGATGGTCTCGGGCTTCTTCACCTCGCCGTAGGACCACGAACGGATCTTCTCGGGCGAGGCGAGCCCGATCTTGATGGCTTCGAAGTCCTCGTCCTGCTGGACCTGCTTGAATAGCTCCAGTAGCGCTTTCATTGCGGCTCCAGTCTCAGTACTTTTCCAGATCGATATCGATGCCGAGCGAACGGATCTCCTTCACCAGCACGTTGAAGGATTCCGGCATGCCGGCGTCGATCTTGTGGTCGCCCTTGACGATGTTCTCGTACACCTTGGTGCGGCCGGTGATGTCGTCGGACTTGACCGTGAGCATCTCCTGCAGGGTGTACGCCGCGCCGTAGGCTTCCAGCGCCCAGACTTCCATCTCGCCGAAGCGCTGGCCGCCGAACTGCGCCTTGCCGCCGAGCGGCTGCTGCGTGACGAGCGAGTACGGCCCCGTCGAGCGCGCGTGCATCTTGTCGTCCACCAGGTGGTGGAGCTTCAGCACGTGCATGTAGCCCACCGTGATCGGGCGGTCGAACGCCTCGCCGGTGCGCCCGTCGATCAGCGTCACCTGGCCCGAGACCGGCAGGCCCGCCAGCTCCAGCATGGCGTTGATTTCCGCCTCGGAAGCGCCGTCGAACACCGGCGTGGCGAAGGGCACGCCTTCCGCAAGGTTCTGCGCCAGCTGCAGCACATCCTCGTCGGAAAGCCTGCTCAGGTCCTCGTCCTTGCCGCTCGCGTTGTAGATCCTCTCGACGTTCTTGCGCAGATCCGCGATCTTGGCCTGCGCCTTGATCATCTCGCCGAGCTTCAAGCCGAGGCCCTTCGCCGCCCAGCCCAGGTGCGTCTCCAGGATCTGGCCGACGTTCATGCGCGAGGGCACGCCGAGCGGATTGAGCACGATGTCCAGCGTGGTGCCGTCGGCCATGTGCGGCATGTCCTCCACCGGCACGATCTTGGAGATCACGCCCTTGTTGCCGTGGCGGCCGGCCATCTTGTCGCCCGGCTGCAGGCGCCGCTTCACCGCGACGTACACCTTGACCATCTTCAGCACGCCCGGCGGCAGCTCGTCGCCCTGGGTGAGCTTCTTCCTCTTCGCCTCGAACATCGCGTCGAACTCGCGCCGCTTCTGCGCCAGCGATTCCTTCAGGCTCTCCAGCTGGCCCGCCGCCTCCTCGTTGGCCAGCCGGATGTCGAACCAGTCGAAGCGCTCGATGGTCTCGAGGTAGCTCTTGGCGATCTTGGTGCCCTTGGCGAGTTTCTTCGGCCCGCCGTTGGCGGTCTTGCCCGTCAGCAGGCGCTCCAGGCGCTCGAAGGTGTCCGACTCGACGATGCGCATCTGGTCGGCAAGGTCGGTCTTGTAGCGCCGCAGCTCGTCTTCGATGATCTGCTGGCTGCGCTTGTCGCGCTCGATGCCTTCGCGCGTGAACACCTGGACGTCGATGACGCAGCCGGAGATGCCCGAGGGCACCCGCAGCGACGTGTCCTTCACGTCCGACGCCTTCTCGCCGAAGATCGCGCGCAGCAGCTTTTCTTCCGGCGTGAGCTGGGTCTCGCCCTTGGGCGTGACCTTGCCCACCAGCACGTCGCCCGCTTCGACCTCGGCGCCGATGTAGACGATGCCCGACTCGTCCAGGCGCGACAGCTGCGCCTCGGACAGGTTGGAGATGTCGCGCGTGATTTCCTCGGGCCCGAGCTTGGTGTCGCGCGCCACCACCGTCAGCTCCTCGATGTGGATCGACGTGAAGCGGTCGTCCGACACCACGCGCTCAGAAATGAGGATCGAGTCCTCGAAGTTGTAGCCGTTCCACGGCATGAACGCGACCAGCATGTTCTGGCCGAGCGCGAGCTCGCCCAGGTCGGTCGAGGCGCCGTCGGCCACCACGTCGCCCTTGGCGAGGCGCTCGCCCTGCTTCACGATCGGGCGCTGGTTGATGTTGGTGTTCTGGTTGGAGCGCGTGTACTTGGTGAGCTTGTAGATGTCCACGCCCACGTCGCCCGGCACGGTCTCGTCGTCGTTCACCCGCACCACCACGCGGTTGGCATCGACGTAGTCCACCAGGCCGCCGCGCAGCGCAACCACGCAGGTGCCCGAGTCGATGGCCGCGGTGCGCTCGACGCCGGTGCCGACCAGCGGCTTCTCCGGGCGCAGGCAGGGCACCGCCTGGCGCTGCATGTTGGAGCCCATCAGCGCGCGGTTGGCGTCGTCGTGCTCGAGGAACGGGATCAGCGAGGCCGCCACCGACACGATCTGGCTCGGCGCCACGTCCATGTACTCGACGCGGTCCGGCGTGGACAGCATGAATTCGTTCTTGTTGCGGCAGGACACCAGCGCGTCGATCAGCTTGCCCGACTTGTCGATGGCGGCGTTGGCCTGCGCGATGACGTGATTGCCTTCCTCGATCGCCGACAGGTAGACGATGTCGTTGGTCACCTTGCTGTGCGACACCTTGCGGTACGGCGTCTCGAGGAAGCCGTACTTGTTGGTGCGCGCATACAGCGCGAGCGAGTTGATCAGGCCGATGTTCGGGCCTTCCGGGGTCTCGATCGGGCAAACGCGGCCGTAGTGCGTCGGGTGCACGTCGCGCACCTCGAAGCCGGCGCGCTCGCGCGTCAGGCCGCCCGGCCCGAGCGCCGACACGCGGCGCTTGTGCGTGATCTCGGAGAGCGGATTGGTCTGGTCCATGAACTGCGACAGCTGGCTCGAGCCGAAGAACTCCTTGATCGCCGCCGAGATCGGCTTGGCGTTGATCAGGTCGTGCGGCATCAGGTTGTCGCTCTCGGCCTGCGACAGACGCTCCTTGACGGCGCGCTCCACGCGCACCAGGCCCGCGCGGAACTGGTTCTCCGCCAGCTCGCCCACCGAGCGCACGCGCCGGTTGCCGAGATGGTCGATGTCGTCGATGTCGCCGCGGCCGTTGCGCAGCTCGACGAGGATGCGGATCACCTCGACGATGTCGCGCGGGCTCAGCGTGTAGCGCGGCTCGAGCTTCGCCTCGAGCTTCTGGCGGTCGATGCCCTTCGACTTGAGGTCCTGGAACATCTTGTCGAGGGCGTGCTGCGCAGCCTCCTCGGTGATCACGCCTTCGACCGACACCTTGCCGAGCGAAAGCTCGGGCGCGTGCTTGAAATACGCCCGCACCTCTTCTTCGGCCTCCTTGGCCAGCGCCATGCTCTTCAGGCGGATCTGCCAGGCGCTCTCGCAGGCCACGCCGATGCGCCGGTTGAACTTCATGCGGCCGACCGCCGACAGGTCGTAGCGCTCCTCGGCGAAGAACAGGCCGTTGAACAGCGACTCCACCGCGTCTTCCGTCGGCGGCTCGCCGGGCCGCATCATGCGGTAGATGGCGACGCGCGCCGCGTTGACGTCCGTCGTCTCGTCGGTGCGCAGCGTCTGCGACACGTACGGGCCCTGGTCGAGGTCGTTGGTGAACAGCGTCTGGATCTTGCCGATGCCGGCCTCGCGCAGCTTGGCGAGCAGCGTCTCCGTCACCTCGTCGTTGGCGCTGGCGAGGATCTCGCCGGTGTCCGTGTTGACGACGTTGTGCGCGAGCGTGCGGCCGACGAGGAAATCGTCCGGCGCCACGATCTTCTTGATGCCCGCGGCCTCCATGTCGCGGATGTGCTTCACCGTGACGCGCTTGTCCTTGGCGACGATGGTCTTGCCGGACTTGTCGTTGATGTCGAAGCGCGCCACCTCGCCGCGCAGGCGCTCGGGCACCACCTCGAACAGCACGTGGTCCTTCTCGATGTGGAAGCCGTCGAAATCGAAGAACTCCTTCAGGATCATCTCCGGCGTGAGGCCGAGCGCCTTGAGCAGGATCGTCACCGGCATCTTGCGCCGGCGGTCGACGCGGAAGTAGACGATGTCCTTGGGATCGAACTCGAAGTCGAGCCAGGAGCCGCGGTAGGGAATCACGCGCGCCGAGAACAGCAGCTTGCCCGAGCTGTGGGTCTTGCCGCGGTCGTGCTCGAAGAACACGCCCGGCGAGCGGTGCAGCTGCGAGACGATGACGCGCTCGGTGCCGTTGATGATGAACGAGCCGGTGGTGGTCATGAGCGGAATCTCGCCCATGTACACCTCCTGCTCCTTGACTTCCTTGGTGGTCGGCTTGGGCGCCTCCTTGTCCAGGATCACCAGGCGCACCTTGGCGCGCAGCGGGCTGGCGTAGGTCAGGCCGCGCTGCTGGCACTCCTTGACGTCGAACGGCGGCTCGCCGAGCTGGTAGCTGACGAACTCCAGCCGCGCGTTGCCGGAGTGGCTGGTGATCGGGAAGATCGAGGTGAACGCCGCCTGCAGCCCCTCGTTCCTGCGGCCTTCCGGCGCCACATGCGCCTGCAGGAACGCGGTGTAGGACTCGAGCTGGGTCGCGATCAGGAACGGCACCGCCTGCACCGTGGCCCGCTTGGCAAAGCTCTTGCGGATGCGTTTACGCTCGGTCAACGAATAGGTCATGAAGGCTCCAAAAACGCTGCGGGACAGAGAAAAGACCCTGCCAAGGCAAGGTCCTTTATCTGTCCGGAATCCACGGGAGGGTCAATCTGACCCTCCCGGGATGCCGAAGTTCCTTACTTGATTTCCGCCTTCGCGCCGGCGTCGAGGAGCTTCTTCAGCACCGCGTCCGCGTCGGCCTTCGAGACGCCTTCCTTCACCGGCTTGGGCGCGCCGTCGACGAGGTCCTTCGCCTCCTTGAGGCCAAGGCTCGTCACTTCGCGTACCGCCTTGATCACGTTGACTTTGTTGTCGCCAGCTGCGTTCAGCATGACGGTGAACTCGGTCTTCTCCTCGGCGGGCGCCGCGGCAGCGGCGGCGGCCGGGCCGGCGACCGCTACCGCAGCGGCAGCCGACACGCCGAACTTCTCTTCCATGTCCTTGATGAGCTGCGACAGCTCGAGGACGGTCATTTTCGAAACAGCTTCCAGAATCTGTGTGCGTTCCATGGTGTTCTCCTGAATGGGTTCCTGTGTTAAGCGGCTTTTTCCTTGGCGGCCTGCACCGCGGCGAGCGTCCGGACGAACTTGCCCGGAACCTCGTTCATGGTGCGCACCAGCTTGACGATCGGCGCCTGCAGCGTGCCGGCGAGCTTCGCGAGCAGTTCTTCGCGGCTGGGCATGGTCGCCAGCGCCTTGACGTCCTTGGTGGACATCAGCGCGTTGGGCATCGCCCCGCCCTTGATGACGAAGAGTTCGTTTTCCTTGGCGAACTCGGACAGCACCTTGGCGCCGGCCACCGGGTCCTGCGCGATGCCGTACATCAGCGGGCCGGCCATCTGGTCGGTCAGCTTCTCGAACGGCGTGCCCTTGACGGCGCGCCGCGCGAGCGTGTTCTTCAGCACGCGCAGGTAGAGCCCGGATTTCCGCGCTTTCGCGCGCAGGTTGGTGACCGCCTCGACGGGAAGGCCGCGATTCTCCGCGACGATCACCGCCTGGGCCTTCGCCAGCTGCGCCGCGATCTCGGAAACGACCGCTTGCTTCTGCTCCAGACTGAGACTCAAGGTCTACCTCCTTGCGTTAGTCAAACGGACCGCCGTTTCCGGCAATCCACCCTGGCGACCTTGAATCAGGAACCCCACTGCATTCCTGCTTCGGGTGCGCCGTCTGCGCAGGGTGCTGCTCGTTTAAGCCAGCCCGGAAAAATCCGCTGCCGGCCCCTGCGGTCTTTGACAGCAACCGTTCTCGCGAACGGCAGCCCAAAGTCCTTTCACTGCTTACTGCGCCTGCAGCGAGGCGGGATCGACCTTGACCCCGACTCCCATCGTGCTCGACACCGAGAGCTTCTTCAGGAAGATGCCCTTGGTGTGCTGCGGCTTCGATTTGTTGAGCGCTTCCACCAGCGCCGCGAGGTTGTCGCGCAACTGCTCCGGCGTGAAGGAGGCACGGCCGATCGTGCATTGCACGATGCCGGTCTTGTCCGCGCGGAACTGCACCTGGCCTGCCTTGGCGTTCTTCACCGCCGCGGCGACATCCGGGGTCACCGTGCCGACCTTCGGGTTCGGCATCAGGCCGCGCGGGCCGAGGATCTGGCCCAGCGCGCCGACCACGCGCATCGCCGCAGGCTCCGCGATGACCACGTCGAAGTCGAGCTTGCCGGCCTTCACCTGTTCCGCGAGGTCTTCCATGCCGACGATCTCTGCGCCCGCCGCCTTCGCGGCCGCCGCCTTGTCGCCCTGCGCAAACACCGCCACGCGCACTTTCTTGCCGGTGCCGGCGGGCAGCACGACCGCGCCGCGCACCGTCTGGTCGGACTTGGAGGTGTCGATGCCGAGATTGACGGCGACGTCGACTGCCTCGTCGAACTTGGCAGTGGCGGTCTCCTTGATCAGCTTCATCGCGTCCATCACCGGGTAGGCCTTGGCGTGGTCGACCTTGCCGGCCATCACCTTCCTGCGCTTGGAGATGTGCGGCATTTACATGCCCTCCACGAGAATGCCCATCGAGCGCGCGCTGCCGGCAACGGTGCGCATGGCGGCCTCGAGGTCGGCGGCGGTGAGGTCGGGCATCTTCGCCTTGGCGATCTCCTCGACCTGCTTGCGCGTGATCTTGCCCACCTTGTCGGTGTGCGGGCGCGGGCTGCCGGACTCGATGCCGGCCGCCTTCTTGATCAGCACCGTGGTGGGCGGCGTCTTGATGATGAAGCTGAAGCTCTTGTCCGCATACGCCGTGATCACCACGGGCAGCGGCAGGCCGGGCTCCACCTTCTGCGTCTGGGCGTTGAACGCCTTGCAGAATTCCATGATGTTGAGGCCGCGCTGGCCGAGCGCGGGGCCGATGGGCGGCGAGGGATTCGCCTTGCCCGCCGGCACTTGCAGCTTGATGAAGCCGACGATCTTCTTCGCCATGCTGTGCTCTCCTGTCGGGTGCAGACGAACGCCTGAGCGCTCTCCCCGCTAAAAACGGGGTCAGACCCCAAAATGGGATCTGACCCCTAGGCCTTCTCGACCTGACCGAACTCCAGCTCGACCGGGGTCGAGCGCCCAAAAATCGTCACCGCCACGCGCAGGCGGCTCTTCTCGTAGTTCACGTCTTCCACCGTGCCCTGGAAATCGGTGAACGGACCGTCCTTCACCCGCACCATTTCGCCGTTCTCGAACAGCACCTTCGGCTTCGGCTTCTCCACGCCCTCGCGCATCTGCTGCATGATGGCGTTGACCTCCTTCTCGGAGATCGGCGTGGGCTTCATCGCGGTGCCGCCGACGAAGCCGGTCACCTTGTTGGTGTTCTTCACCAGGTGCCAGGTGTCGTCGTCCATTTCCATTTCCACCAGCACGTAGCCGGGGAAGAACTTGCGCTCCGACATGTGCTTCTGGCCGCCCTTCATCTCGACGACCTCTTCCACCGGCACCAGGATCTTGCCGAACTTGTCCTGCATGCCGGCGCGCGAAATGCGGTCCTCCAGCGCGCGCTGCACGGACTTCTCGAAGCCGGAGTACGCGTGCACCACGTACCAGCGCTTTCCCGTCTCTGCGTGTTTCAGGTCTTTCTCCATCCGAGGACCAGGTCGTAGAGAACCCACTCCAGTGTCTTGTCGCTCACCCAAAGGAACACCGCCATCACCAGGACGAAGGCGAATACCGCGGCGGTGGTCTGTATCGTTTCCTTGCGCGTCGGCCACACCACCTTCTTCACCTCGACCACCGCCTCGCGCGCGAACGACGGTGAACTCGCGCCCCGGCGCCGTGAATGCGGCCAGCGCAGCGCCCGCCGCGATGCCGGCGATCACAGCGAGGACGCGCAGCACCAGCGCGCTATCGCCCAGCCAGTAGTAGCCCGCGATGCCGGCCGCCACCAGGGCGACGGCGACGGCGAGCTTGGCGATGTCAGTGGCGTTCATGTTGGTGTATGGCAGGGGCAGAGGGCATCGAACCCCCAACCTTCGGTTTTGGAGACCGACGCTCTGCCAATTGAGCTATGCCCCTGTGCCCCGCTTACTCGATCACCTTGGCGACGACGCCTGCGCCCACCGTCTTGCCGCCCTCGCGGATGGCAAAGCGCAGCCCCTGCTCCATGGCGATGGGCGTGATCAGCGTCACCACCATCTTGATGTTGTCCCCCGGCATCACCATCTCGGTGCCCTTGGGGAGCTCCACCGCGCCGGTCACGTCCGTGGTGCGGAAGTAAAACTGCGGCCGGTAGTTGTTGAAGAACGGCGTGTGCCGCCCGCCCTCCTCCTTGGAGAGCACGTACACCTCGCACTCGAACTTCGCGTGCGGGGTGATCGAGCCGGGCTTGGCGAGCACCTGGCCGCGCTCGACCTCCTCGCGCTTGGTGCCGCGCAGCAAAATCCCCACGTTGTCCCCGGCCTGGCCCTCGTCCAGGAGCTTCCTGAACATCTCCACGCCCGTGCACACCGTCTTTTGCGTGGGCCGCAGGCCCACGATCTCGATCTCCTCGCCCACCTTCACCATGCCGCGCTCCACGCGGCCGGTCACCACCGTGCCACGGCCCGAGATGGAGAACACGTCCTCCACCGGCATCAGGAACGGCCCGTCGATCGCGCGCTTGGGCTGCGGGATGTAGGAATCCAGCGCATCGGCCAGCTTCATGATCGACTTCACCCCAAGCTCGGAGTCCTCGCCCTCCAGGGCCTTGAGCGCACTGCCGATCACGATCGGGGTCTTCTCCCCCGGGAACTCGTACTTGGAGAGCAACTCGCGCACCTCCACCTCCACCAGCTCCAAGAGCTCCTTGTCATCGACCATGTCGGCCTTGTTCAGGTACACCACGATGTAGGGCACCCCCACTTGGCGCGCCAGCAGGATATGTTCGCGCGTCTGCGGCATCGGCCCATCGGCCGCCGACACCACCAGAATGGCCCCATCCATCTGCGCCGCACCGGTGATCATGTTCTTGATGTAGTCGGCGTGCCCCGGGCAGTCCACGTGCGCGTAGTGGCGCTTGGCGGTCTCGTACTCCACGTGCGCCGTGTTGATCGTGATGCCGCGCGCCTTTTCCTCCGGCGCCGCATCAATCTGATCGTAGTTCTTCGCCTCCCCGCCATACTTCTTCGCCAGCACGTGCGTCATCGCCGCCGTCAGCGTCGTCTTGCCGTGATCCACGTGCCCAATCGTCCCCACGTTCACGTGCGGCTTGGTTCTCTCAAATTTGCCCTTGGCCATGACTGTCTTCCCGGTTTCGTACTGCCTCTAGGTTTTGCCGTCTTCCCTGGTGCCCATGACGCGGATTGAACGCGTGACCTCTCCCTTACCAAGGGAGTGCTCTACCACTGAGCTACATGGGCCGAATTCCTTTGTTGGAGCGGGTGAAGGGAATCGAACCCTCGTCATAAGCTTGGAAGGCTTCTGCTCTACCATTGAGCTACACCCGCCTCGTCACCTCGCCTCGCTTGCCGCCTTACCCGCCGTGACCGCCCGGACTGCTGGTGGAGGGGGTTGGATTCGAACCAACGTAGGCGCAAGGCCAACAGATTTACAGTCTGCCCCCTTTAGCCGCTCGGGCACCCCTCCGGCGGAACCGGAAATTATGTGAGAATTCCGCCGCTTAGTCAAGGATTCGCAGGCCGCACCCGCGTCGCGAACGCAAATACCCCGCCAAGTGCGCGCAAAAAGGCCGTCGTCAAGCGCCTCAAAGGCCTAGGTGCCGTAGCGGATGCTCGACCCGAGCGCCTTGAGCGCCGCAATTGCGCTGTAGCAGGCGAGCCACGCCGTCTTCGGATTGTCCGGCGAGGGCACATTCTCGAGCACGACGGTAATGTTGCCGGTCTTCGCCACTATGCGAATGGTGTGCGTGTTGTGCGTCAGCGCCGGGTCGGCCACCACCTCGAGGCGGGTCCGGTCAAACCCGATTCCCGCCATCGAGAGCACCGCGGCAATGTTGACGTTCTGAGGAAAGTGCGGCACGCCTTCGCGCGCCGGGCCCTCGAACAGCGTGCGTGCCCGCTCCAGGCGATCGAGGTCGATGCCGATCGCTTCCACATAGGGGATGCTCTTCCAGGCAGCGGGCGGCTTCGCCACGCGGATACTCACCGCGTCGGCGCCGGCCACGCACGCGGACTTGAGTGCGTCCAACCCGCCGATGCCGCCCGAGGGTACGTAGAGCATCGCGCCGCTGGCGCGGGAGGCGTGCTCAGCCGCCTCGCGCAGGTGGTCGTCCGCGAGCGCCCCCGCGGACAGCACTACCACGCTGACGCCCGACCCTAGCAGAGCGACCAGGTGCTGGCGCACGGCATCGTGCGAAGCAGCCTCCACCACCGCCTGCGGGCGGGTCGCGAGCAAGGCGTCAAGCCCTACGACGAAGGGGACTCCGTGCTCCCGGGCAAGCGCCGCGCCCCGCGAGGTGGCGCTGCGCCCGGTGACGGCGGTAACTTCGAAACCGGGAAGGTCCCCGTGCCGGAGGTGCTGTAGGACGAGGCGGGCAATGGTGCCACCGCCCAGCAGGGCTATGCGCATGGGTCCTCGGGGAGGAGCAATTCTGCCACAGCCCCACTTTGGCAAGCCGGGATGAGGCAGTATGATTGCGCGAAGAGGGACCTTCACTTGCGCATTTCCATACTGGAAGACGATCCGGACCAGCTGGCGCTCCTCAAGCGCTGGCTGGTGGAAGATGGGCACGACGTGCACGGCTATGTCGCCGGCCGCGAGGCGATGAAGCACGCGGGTCGGGAGAGCTTCGACCTGTTCATCCTCGACTGGCAGGTGCCCGACGTGTCCGGCGCCGACGTCCTGATGTGGCTCCGTACCAACGTGTCGCGGACGGTACCGGTGCTGTTCGTCACGGTGCGCGACTCCGAGCAGGACATCGTATTCGCGCTGGAGAACGGCGCCGACGACTACATGGTCAAGCCTGCGCGCCGGCAGGAATTGCTGGCACGCGTGCATGCGCTGCTGCGCCGGGCGTACCCGCGCGAGGAAGAGAAGCACCTCTCGTTCCCGCCGTTCGAAATCGACATCTCCCGCGGGGAGATTCGGCGCAACGGCGAGAAGATCGAATTGACGCCCAAGGAGTTCGAGCTGACGGTGGTCCTGTTCCGCAACGTCGGACGGCTGCTCTCGCGCGGCCACCTGCAGGAGGCGGTGTGGGGCCGCAGCGGCGACCTGATCACGCGCACCGTGGACACGCACGTCAGCCAGGTGCGCAAGAAGCTCGATTTGCGGGTGGAAACGGGCTACCGCGTGGTGCCCATCTACAACTACGGCTACCGCCTGGAGCGGATCAGCGAAGACGCGTCGAGCGCCGCCTGAGTCAGCGCAGTTGCTGCGCGCGCTGCTCCGCGTAGGCCAGCAAGTCCGCGGTCAGTGAACCGGTGGCAATGCCGCGCCGATACGCTTCCGCCGCTTCCGGGCGGCGATCCAGCGCTTCCAGTGAAATGCCCAGGCCCACCCAGGCGGCACCGGACTGCGCTCCGGTCGACAGTGCCCGCCGGTAGGCATCCACCGCTTCGCCATGACGCGAAAGGCGCTGCAGCACGGCGCCGCGCAGCGCGTGGAAATCTGCACTTGCGCCCGCAGCGGGTCCCGCCTGGTCCAGTATGTCGAGCGCGCCCCCGTAGTCGCGCCGGTCGACGTGGATGCGCGCCAGCGCAACTGCGAATGGCGCATAGGAGGGATTCACCGCCAGCCCTTCCTGCAGGTGGCGGCGCGCTTCCTCGATGCGCCGCTGTTCGATATAGAGCGCGATCAGGGTCTGGCGCGCGCCCTGGTGAGCAGGGTCCGCATCGAGCGCCGCGAGAAGGGCTTCTTCGGCTTCCGCGACTCGCCCCGAGTTCAACAGTGCGGCAGCCCGGCGGTAAGCCGCCTCGGCACGCTCGGCAGGCGCCTGCGTTCGATCGCGCTTTTCGACCCGCGCCTGACCGGCGTCGGCCGGCTGCGCGGCTCTTGCCCGCGGAGCAATCGACACGGGGTCGGGAACGGCGCTCGCCGCCGCCGGCTTCGCCGCCGTCCTCGGCCGGGGTGCAAGCGGCGTGTCGATGGTCAACGCGAGTCGCAACGTCTCGATCGGCGCGGCCAGTTTTTCCGGCGCGGGCTTCGGCACGGTTGGAGGCGCAACTGGCTCGGCTGGAAGCGGTGCTGCCCCGAGCGTGCTGGCGACAGGCGTAGTGGCACTGTCGCCGGCAGCGGGTACAGCCGCAGCCGCCTGCGCGACAACCGGGACGGTCTCGGCCGCGGGAGCTGGCGCAGGTGCCGCTGGTGGGCGACGCCGCGCGTTCTCCGCTGCCCGGTAGGCAATTTCCGTCGCGAGCGATCGCGGCTGCAACTGGTAAACCACCCATAGTGTCCACGTCGCGGCAACGAGCATCAACGCTGCTACCGCGCGCCAGAACCATTCATGCTTGGATCGCTCCGTTGCGACAGCACGTACGTCGGGATGCCGCGCCTGCCCCTGCGGTCGCGCGCCCGCGTGCCGCCGATCCAGCTCCTGCAGCATCTTGTTGATGATGCTCACCGGGACTCCTACTCCGTTGCCCTGTCGGCCCGCAGGCGCGGCCACCACCAGCTGCGCTGTGGTCCAGCCGCCGGGGTATCCGCAGCCGCAGCGCGTACATGACGGCGCGCCGCGCCGCGACCTCCTTCGCCGTACACGAGCAGGAGCGCCTTGTGCGCGAGAATGTTGACCAGGCGCGGCACCCCACGGCTCGCGCGATGCAGTGCGCGCAAAGCGCCGCCGTCGAACAGCGGTTCGCCCGCATGGCCAGCGATGGCGAGCCGATGCTCCACATAGGCGCCGATCTCCTCGCGGTCCAGCCCCTTGAGGTCGTAATGGAACGTGATGCGCTGGCGCAGCTGGCGGATCGATTCGGAGGCGAGCTTGCGGTCGAGCTCGGGCTGGCCGAACAGCACGACCTGCAGGAGTTTGCGCTTCTCGGTTTCCAGATTGGTGAGCAGTCGCATCGTCTCGAGGGTGTCGAGCGGCATGCCCTGGCTCTCGTCCATGCAAAGCACCACGCGGCGGCCATGGCGCGCGTGGTCGAGCAGCGCACGGGTGATTCCCCGCATCAGGTGGTGCTGGTCCGCGCCGGGCTCGGCGTGCACGCCCAGCTCTTCGGCGACCGCAAGCACCAGCCCCCGGGGTTCCAGATTCGGGATTCGGCAGGTAGGCGCTGGCCCAGCCGGCATCGAGCGTGGCGAGGAACTTGCGGCAGAGCAGCGTCTTGCCGGTGCCGACTTCGCCGGTGATCTTGATGAATCCCTCGCCGTTCGCGACCGCGACCAGCAGCGTATTGAGCGCCTCCTGCGTGCTGCGGCAGGCGTAGAAGAAGCTCGTGTCCGGCGTGATGCCGAAAGGCGCCTCGCGCAGCCCGAAGTGCTGCAGGTAATTCACTGCGGCTTCGCCTCCTGCGCCGGGCGCAAGGGGATGAATCGCTCCAGCCGCAGCTGAGTGTCGCGCAAGTCCTGGTTCCAGGTACGAGTCGCCCTGGATGATGGTCGGCTTGAGCAGGATCACGATCTCGCGCTTGCGCAGCTGGTTGTTGGTGTTGCGCAGCAGCGGATTGGCGTCCGCTATGCCAGGAATGCCCGTGCGGCTGTCGCTCCTGCCCATGCTCATCAGGCCGCCGATCGCCACGATGTTGCCATCGGTTACCCGCACCACGGTGTCTGTCTCGTTGACCGCCGATTTCGGCAGCGGCAGCGTGATCGGCGGAATCGTGCCGCCCAGGTCGACCACCGTGGGATTCTCCGTCACGCTGCTGATCGAGGGATGCACGTGCAGCGTGATGGTGGTGCCATCGTCGATCTGCGGCGTGACATCGAGCATGATGCCGGAGAAGAAGGGAGCCACGGTCACAGTCGGCGTTTGCTGAGTCGTGGTGCCGGTGGTGGTGGTGACCGTCGCGACGTTGGTGACGAAGAACTCGTCCGTGCCGACCTTGAGCACCGCCTTCTGGTTGTTGAGCGTGGCAATGCGCGGGCTGGACAGCACCTGCGTCGAGCCCTGTGAATCCAGGAAAGCCAGCAGCGCGGCGAAATTGGAGGACTGCACTGCAAGTCCGAACACCGCCCCGGCACCGATGGTCCCGGCAGAAGCTGCCTGCGTCGAGGCCGCGGCGATCGTGCCCAGCCCCGGATTCGCCGTGATGGGGCCGCTGCTGATGGAAGGTGCGGCGCCGCTGACACCCAGCGTCGTGTTGTTGCCGAACTGGCCGATGGAGCCGCGCGGACTGGCGTTGGTGCGAAACAGCGCCCAGTTGATGCCCGACTGGAAATCGTCCGACAGGGTCACTTCGATCACTTTTGCCTCGAGCATCACCTGCCGCTCGACCGACAGGCGCGTCTCGCGCAGGTACTGCTCCACCGCGCGCAGTTCCTGCGGGAATGCGCGCACCAGCACGACGCCGGAATGCGGCGTGACGATCACGTTGCGCCCCCCGCTGGTGCCGATGATCGAAGTCAGCGCGGCGCGCAGGTCGCTCCAGAAATCGCTCAGCGTATTGGTGGATACGCGCGTGCTGTCGAGCGAGCGCGTCGTCCCGCCCCCGTAGGTCTGCGTCCCGGGGACCGGAGGCTGTGGCGCGGACGCCGTTGCCTGCGGCGGCGCCCCGACGGGGCTCGAGGAATCCGCCAACGAGCCCGACTGCACGCGCAGCTCGCTGGTGCCTTTGCGCTGGCCCACCAGGTAGTTGACCCGGAAGATCCTGGTCTGCAGGCCGGCCGGCTGCACGAAGATGCGCGTGCCGTCCATGCGGTACTCGTAGCCGTACAGCTCGCGCAGGGAATCGAGCGCCTCGAGGACCGTGACGTCCTTCAGGTTGACCGAGATGGTTCCAGTCACCTCGGGATTGAGCAGCATGGAGTAGCGCGTGCCCGAGACGATCGACATGAACACCTGCGGCGCTGGCGCATTGTTCACCGACAGGTCGAAACGCGGATCGATGGGACGGCCTTCGACTTGCGGCATTTCCATGCGCAGCGGCGGCAGCAGCGTCAGGTCGGGCGCCTGCGCGGGGGCACCATCCTGTCGGCCGGCAAGCGCATCGCGCACTTCCCCGCGGATGGCCGGGTCCACGTCCACGGGTCGCGGCGGCGTGTTGCAGGCCGTGGTAAGCAACAGCAGGCAAAGCGTTGCGATCGGTCGATTCATCGGGGATTTCCCTTTTGCCAGGCCGGCGGGCTTGAACGCTCCGCGGCGGCGACACGCCGCTCGCGCTTGTCCATGCCCGGAATCAGTTGCAGCGTTTCCCTGCGGTCCGCGTACTTCAGCACGACTGTGCCCTCATTGATCGATTCGACCGTCGCATCGCCGAATCTTGCACCAAGTGCGACGGTCTTGCCGCTGATCACCGCCGTGCGCCGCGTGGGCGAGATCAGCACCGATTGCAGCCGCGGGCCTTCGGGCACCACGACCTCGGCTGTCGGCCCCACGGCGGGCGGGCGGGTCGGGTCCGCCAGCGGCGCGGAGCGCTGCGCGGACGCCGAAGAAACGAGCAGCATTGCCAGGACGGAGGCGAGGACGCGGCTCATACCACCAGCCACGCCTGGTCGAAGCTGAGCGTGTAGACGGTCATCTTGAGCGTCGCCACCGGGTAGGCGGCGACGGACATCTCGACCCGGCCCCAGTACAGCTGCGTGGGAATTTGCTCCAGCGCCGCGAGGTACGCGTACAGATCGAGATAGCTGCCTGCGACCGTCAGTTCGATGCCGTGGCGGAAGACGCGGCGCCCGGACTGTCCGGCGGCGAGGTCCGTGACCGGCAGCGTCTTCAGGTCGACGAGCCGCAGACGCTTGTCCCGCTCGAACATCTCCCTGAGCACCTCGCGCATGCGCTGCGGAGTGGTGAAGCGGCGCTGCTCCTGCTGAATTCTGGCGTCGAGCGCGGCGATCTCCGAGCGCAGATCGACCGCCCGCTTGCGATGCTGCGCCTCAGGATCGGCCTGACGTTCGCGCGCCAGGCGCTGCAACTCCGTCTGCACGGTGCGCAGCTCCTGCGCGCTCTTCTGCGACCTCGAGCCCGAGCCTGCGCTGCGTGTCGCGCAGCGGCTGGATCAGCAGCGCGTTCACCACGTACAGCAGCACGAGCGCCGCGGCGCCGAACAGCAGCACGCGCTCGCGCAGCGTCGCGTTGTCTACGCGCTCCACGTAGCGTTTGAGCTGTTCCTTCACGGCTTGCCCGCCTTTCCCGCCGGCCGCGCGACGTCGGCGGCGCGTATCGGGGCGGTGAGGTCGAACTCCACGAATCGCTCGGGCTCCAGCGCAGCCGCAGCGGAGCCGCGGCGCGTGGCCGATTCGTCCCTGGCGAGCAGCTTCAGTTCGGTGACCAGGCGGCCGCGCATCACTTCCTCGTCGTTCAGCGCCTTGAGGTAGGCCGGCAGCAGATCCGCGTGCAGGACGCGCCCGCGGATCCTGAGGTCGTTGCCGCCGTCGCCGACGCTGAAACCGGTCAGCCACACGCCGCGCATCGCATGGCGACCGAAAGCGGCGAAATAGCGCGAGAAACCCTCGGTATTGCCGTGTTCGCCTCCCTTCACGATGTCCAGCGTGGCGCGACGATCGCGCAGCTCGCCCTCGAGGCGCGCCACCTCGGCCTCCAGGAGCTTGCCGCGCCCCTGTCCACTGAGCGCGAGGAGCTGCGCGCGCTGCTCCGAGAGCTGGCCGGCGTAGTCCTTCGCCAGCCGCTCCAGGCCGCGCGTCTGGACCAGCGCGTAGGCGTAGAACACCAGCAGCCCAGCCGCGATCAGCCCCAGGCTCTGCAGCATGGTGCGGGCGGAGAAATACTTCTGCTTGCGCAGGAACAGCGGGTTGTAGAGGTTGATCTGCTGGCTCATGCCGCGCGCCTCACAGCGCCTTCGCCTCGTAACGCAGCGCGGCGCCGATCAGGTGGAACAGCTGCCATTCCTCGCGCGGCTCCAGCTCGGCGCGCGCGCCGAAGGAGATCGCGCCCGACAGGCGCACCCGCTCCACCGGCACGTCCAGGTTCGCTGCGAGGTACTCCAGCAGGCCGGTCTCCTCGGGATCCGGGGCCAGCATCAGCTTGGCGACCGGTACGTAGGTGTACTGCCGGTCGAAATGATCGAAGGTGCGCTGCAGTTCGAGCAGGATGCGCTGGAACTGCTCGTCGCGCGCCGCGCCGGAGGCCGAGACGAGTTCCGGCATGCTCACGTCGATGCGCCGCGCGAACACCAGCTCGCCGCGGAAATTGATGGTGAGCAGGCCCTGGTCGCTGCCCAGGTGCAGCATCGCCAGGCCGCGCTCGTCGCGCTCGAACAGCGCGGCAATGTTGCGCTGCGCCGTCTCCTGGATGTCGATCACCGACAAGGGGATGCGCGCCGACTCGAAGCGGTCGATGCAGGACCTGATGACTTCGTTGCGCGCCGCGATCGCGTACATCGAATGGCCGCGCTCGCCGCCCGCCGGGTTGCGCGGCACCTCGAGCACGTCCACCGTGGCGTCGTCGACGTGGTACTCGAGCATGTCCTTGATGCGCCAGCGGATCGCCGTCTTCAATTCGGTGCGCGGCACGTTGGGCGCTTCCACCAGCAGCATCTTGTAGTCGCCGGGCCCAAGCAGCGTCGCGCACTGGTAGCGGTCGAAGCCGAGTTCCTTCGCCAGGCGATCGAGGCCCGCGAACTCGCCCTCCAGTGCGTGCGTGCCGCAGCGCTCGACGACGGACCCGCCGCCCGGCGCGTACTGGCCGTGCACGTAGCTCAGTTCCCCCGGCTGCAGGCTAACCGCGAGCCAACCCGGCTCGCGCACGCCGCGCGCAAATGGCCATTTCATTCCCACCCCTCACTCCAACTTCCTGATTTAACTTGAAAATAGATCAATAAAGGCTTGTTGTCAATGGAAATTCGGTCAGTTCCCACATATGCAATTTATCCAATTTCACCACGTTCTTCAGTTGGTCACAGTCAGCTGCAGTTGGCGCTCCACGTAAGTCGGGTGTGACAGTGCCCGGACAAGTTGCCGCGTCGTTGCAGCCTGTCGCAGTGATGCGATACGCGGTGACGGCTCCAGCCCCCTCGGTTTCCGGGCCGTAGGACGTGCAGGCGACGTTCACCCGGAAGCCGGCCAGGTTCCCGGCAAGAGCGAAGCCGGTCGTGGGGCAACTCGAGTTCCTCAGGACCTGGTAGGCGCCCCACTCGATCCCCGTCCGCGCGGCCTGGTAGGCCCGCGCGCCCTGCTCATCCATGACGCCGGTCTCGACCTGGACGTTGGATACCGTGAGCAGGTAGGTGCCGATCGCCGCCAGCGAGACGATCAGGAACAGGGCCAGGATCAACGCGAAGCCACGCGTGCGCCGCATCGGGGGCCTCATGGCGAATTGTTCACGTGGACCGCGTGATAGAGGCTCACTGTTTCGGCGGTGCCGTCGAACAGCTGCCGGCGAAGGGTGATCTGCATCGTCAGCAAGCCCGAGCTGGGGTCCCACGTTGCTGTAGCTGAACGTGCAGCCGGTGACGTTCTCGGCGATCAGCGCGGAACTTCCCGAGGCAAAGCTGGTGGGTTGGCTCGCCACCGGCGTGCTGCCCGTGCCTCCGCCGTAGTTCCAGTGCCGGCGAATCGTTCCAGCCGCCGTGTCGCAGGCGTAGCTGACCGGTCCCGAGATGATGAAGAAGCGCTTGCCGGGCGAATCGTGCAGCGCGCGCGAGAACGCGGTTTGCGCGAAGTGCACCCGGTTGCGGCTCGCTTCGCTGCTGATCGCCGCATCGATCTGCGCGCGATTGGCCGCGCCGGCCTCGTAGGCATCCTGGCTCGCGAACCCCGGGCCGTAGTTGTTCAGCACCAGGAAATCGCTGTTGGCCACCACCGTCCCGGGGCTGGCAATGAGGCCGATCGTCTTGAAGCAGCGGTCTCCCGGCGCGAGGTCGAAGGACAACTGGTCGTTGTCCGCGACGCTGAGGGTGGCATCGTCCTGTTCGCACGCGGTGCCGCCCGCGATGCTTCCCGTGTCGGCCCGGTAGCGGCCGGCGTCGCGCAAGGCGAGAAATTCGACGAAGGAGGCGCTTCCGCTCGACGTGAGCCGAACACTGTTCGGCAGCGCCAGCTTCACGTCGCGCCCGATGCGCTGCAGCGCGTTGTCGGCGATGTCGCTCAGCTCGGCGCGCAACGCCAGGTCGGTGCTCTGCCGCAGGGGCGTGAGGAAGAACGAGACCGCGGCGACGATGATGGCGACGACCACCATCGCCACCACCAGCTCGATCAGCGTCGACGCCGCGTTCAGGGCGCAGTTGGGCGCATAGCGAAGCCGGTAGCCTTGCAGGACCACGTTGACGTTGCCGGGACCGCTGACGGTGACCGTGATGCGCAGCGCCTCGTCGAGGGGCACGCCGCCCGGGACCGCAAAATCGGCGCTGGCTTCGGCGACGGCGACTGTCGCCGAATAGCCGGCCAGGCCTGCGATCGTGTTGTTGTTGATGTCCTGGATGCTTCCCGCCATCGCCGGGAAGGCGGCGTAATCGCTGACATTGTCGAAGCGTGGATCGGCATAGCGCGTCTCGCCGCCTTCGGCCCCGATGCCTTCCGGCGTGGCGCACGCAGCCGGGCTGCCGGCGGTGAGGACGAGCGGGTCGTCCGGATCGCAGTAGGTGAACGGCCGCAGCTGGATTTCCTCCATCAGCGAATTGGCGATCGCCACCGCCTGCTTGCGCACCAGCGGATCCACGCTCGCCAGCGTGAGCTGGTTGTAGAGGATCGCCATGCCTGCGATGCCGATGCCCAGCACCACGATGAAGATCACCACCTCCAGCAGGGACAGGCCGCGCTGGCGGCTACTGGACATAGCCCGTTTCCGCGTTGACGGTGACGAGCTTGCCGCCGACGTTGACCGTCGCGCCGCTGCTCGGCTGGCCGAGGCCGTTGAAGGACAACGGACTGGCCGAGATGCTGAGCGCCACGCCCGAGGGCGCATTCAGCACGAAAGTCGTTCCCCGTCGCGAGCTCGGTCACGCGCGCTCCGCAGGGATCCGCGTAGCACAGCGCAAGGCGGGGACCTGCCTCCACCAGGACGAACACCTGCCGGCGTTGCGCAACCGCGGTGCGTTGCGCATAGCGCACGCCGGCGCGCACTTGCTCGTGGTACCAGGTGGCGTCGATCTGGGGCTGATTGAACAGCGGGATCGCGAGGGCGGCCATGATCGCCGCGATCACGATCACGATCACCAGCTCGGCGAGCGAGTAGCCGCGGACCGAGCGCCTGTTCACTTCGCTGCTCCAAGCAGGTCTCGCTCGCGGCGCACGGCACTGTTGAGGGGCGCGAGCGCTTCCGCCTGCGCCATCCACGCCGCCAGCGTGGCGGCAGTCGGCCGGCGCTGCGAGCAGTTTGCGGTGGCGGCGGTGTACCGAGATCTTCCCCAGCAGGTTCTTGACCTCCAGCGGGTTGGCTTCGACGCCGGCCGCAAATGCCTCGGCTGCAAATCGTGCGGCGTCCCGCCTGCCGGAGTCCGCGGCCTGGCCGTCCCAGAACTGTCCCGCGTACCAATGGTAGCGCCAGTCCGAGCCATCCAGGCGCCGGGCCGCTTCCAGCCAGAATGCGGCGCTCTGCGACTGCCCCGCAGCCGAACGGCGCAAACCCCAATCGCCTGCCGCCTCGGCGGCCAGCGGCCGCACCAATAGGACCGTCGCGAGCACGGCGAGCGCAGCGCGTGCTGCGCGGTACCAGGACGGCGTGGCGGCGGTTCGCGCCGTGGGCTCGCGCCCTTCCCCAAGCCGCCGATCCAGGATGCCGAGCAACGCGCCGCAAAGCACCAGGCACGCGGGGATATAGAAGGGAAAATCCACCAGCGCGTGGCATGCCATTGCCGTCAGCGCGGACGCGGAAGCGAGCGCGACTGGACGCCGTTCCAGCGGCATCCCCGGCACCCTGCGATAGGCCAGCAGCGCGGGCAGCCAGGCCAGCGCGATCAGCGCCGCAAGGCCCAGCAGCCCCAGTTCTTGCAGCGTCTGCAAGTAGTCGTTGTGCGCAAACCAGGTTTCGCCCGAGTCGCCGTAGCTGGGCACACGGGACCGGCCCTGCTCCAGCACATAGCGGAATGTCAGGTAGCCGGTGCCGGCGAGCGGACGTTCCAGCCATGCGCGCCACGACAGGTCATAGAGCTCGAGGCGCGACACCGAGGATGCCGCACGCGCTTCTGACGTGGGCGGAGTCTCCGGACCCGAAGCGCCGGGTGCCCCATGCGGCAACGCGCGCAAGCCTGCCGCAAGGATCCACCCTGCGGCGAGCACGCCGAGCACCAGCAGCATGCCGCGCCGGTGCAGCGCCTTTGCCCGCAGCGCGAGAATGGCCGCCGCGCCGAGACCGGCTGCCAGGCCGAGCAGGCCGCCTCGGCTGTCGGCGGCAAACAGTGCCGCCGCAAGCAGCGCTCCAAGTCCGAGAAGCGGCACGCGGCGCACTCCGCAAAGCAACAACGCCAGCGCCGGGACCAGCAGGAGGTTGATGACCGCCGCGTAGGTCGCCGGGGTTTCGAACAGCGCGCTCGCCCGCGCCACGCCCAGGAAACCGACCTGCGCGAGTCCCCAGGCGGAGAGGATCGCACCGAGCCCGAGCGCTGCGCATGCCGCGCGCCGCTCGGTCAGGTCATCGAACCGGCGGAACGCAGCGAACGCCAGCACGAGAAGCAACGGGTGGTAGAGGCCCGCCGGCGTATACGCTGGGCTGATGACCAGCGTGTTGAAGGCGACCAGCAGGGAGAACCCGAAAACCGCGGCGGCAAGCCGCGAACCTCGCGTGCGCTTGAGAGGCGCCTGCCCAGCCTGCCGCCGCGAGCGCCAGGGCCGACAAGGCCCAAGGCATCACGGTGCCCAGGCGCGAGCCTGCGCAGGCAAGGGCGAGCGAGACAAAAAAAAGGGGAGCGGCAAGGCTCCCCTTCACGTTCATCGTGCTGTCGACAACCGGCGCTATACGCGCCTCAACGTCGCCCCCGGGCAGCAACGCGTCTGACGCATTACGGGCCGCAGAGTCCCGACGGAATCGTCCCGCAAGCTACCGAGACCACAGGCGAGGCGGCCGACGTCTCGTTGGCGAAGGAAGCACCGCAATTACCGGTGTAATTGAGGGTCGGACTCAAGGTGACGTTCGAGCTGATGGTTGCCCAAGTCGAGATCGTCTTGTTCGAGGCATAGAGCAGCACCGCCGAGGATTGCAGCGATCCGCACGCGCCTTGCGCGACCGCGGTTCTCGCCTGCGTCGAGATGTCGGTGAACTGCGGCACCGCGATCGCCGCCAGGATGCCCAGTATCACGATCACCACCACCAGCTCAATCAAGGTAAAGCCCGCTTGTAAGACTTTGCGCATGACTACTCCATCCCTCTGTAGTTGAGTTGCGTTCGGCCCGCACCGGACTGCGGGTTCCGCGGGTCTGGCAGGCATATCTCTGCATCCCATACTACCTGCGACCCGGACAGGCTGCAACCGGCCAATGTCAATTGAAGTCAATAGGTTCGGACACGAACATTAGAAGTCATGTGAAACAGATCACGGAAACGGCTCCCAGTAGAACGGGGTCGCGGGTTTGATCGCGACCCCGGTGTAGGTGACGCGGGACGCCCTGCGCGAGCTCCACCCGGAAGCGGATCGCGTCCGCCTCCCGCGCTTCGGCCGGCATGGAGAAATGGCGCGTCAGGTTGGGCAGGTAGACCAGCTCCGAGCGCTGTCGGTCGATAGAGCCACTTGCCGCTGCCCCGGGCATCCGCCGGGATGCCATCGAACTCCCCAAGGTAGTCGACCGCCTGTGCGCGAGTAACCGCGAACGGGCTCTGGCGCGGCATCGCCTCGATCACCTGGTACTCGCCGCGCAACGTGTGGTAGGCCAGACGAACATACAGGGCCGAATTCAGGCGGGCAACGGTTGCCTCCATTCCCGCCTTCTCGGCAGCTTCCGCATAAGTGAGCAGTCGCTCCAGCAGTACCGCAGCGAGCACCGCGGCGATCGCCACATACACCGCGGACTGGAGGTAGTTGCGCTGCCGGTTGGCAGGGATCACTTCTTCAGCATCACGTTGCCGAGGCCCCAGATCGGCAGGAACACGCCGAGCGCGAGGATCAGCACCATCACGCCGAGGGCCACGGTGAGGATCGGCTCGATGTTGGCGGCGAGGTTCTTGATGTCGTAGTCCACTTCGCGCTCGTACATGTCGGCGACCTCGGTCATCAGGTCGTCCAGCTCGCCGGTCTCCTCGCCCACCGAGACCATCTCCAGCACCACCGGCGTGAAGATGCCGCTCGCCGTAGCGGTGCGCAGCACGCGTCTCGCCGCGCTCGATGCCGTCGCGCATGCTGCGGATGCGCAGCGCCATGTAGGCGTTCGACACGACCTCGGCCACCACCGACATCGCCTGCACGATCGGCACGCCGGCGCGCACGGCGAGCGCCATGCTGCGCGCGAAGCGCGCCAGCGTCGCGCGCAGGATGATCGGGCCGGCGAGCGGCAGGCGCAGCTTGACGCGGTCCCACCAGTAGCGTCCCTGCTCGGTGGCCAGGTACATCTGCGCGCCCGAAGACCGACGACCGCGAGCGCCGCCAGCATCAGCGGCCAGTAGGCGAGGAAGAAATTCGACATGCCGATGAGCAGGCGCGTCAGCAGCGGCAGCGGCACCTTCTGCGCCTCGAAGATCTTGGCGAAGGCGGGGATCACCGCGAAGTTCACGATCACCACCGCAGCCGCGATCACCACCAGCACGATGATCGGGTAGCGCACCGCGGCCTTGATGCGGTCGCGGATGTCCTTGTCGAACTCCATGTACTCGAACATGCGGTTGAACGACTGGTCGAGCTCGCCGGTGGTCTCGCCGATGCGGATCACGCTGATGTAGAACGGGCTGAACACGCGCGGGTGGCTGCGCATCGCCGCCGACAGCTCGCGCCCGGCGTCCAGGCTCGCGCGCAGATCGCCGATCACCTCGGCGAGCGACGCGGTTGTTGGCGGATTGCTGCAGCCCGGCGAGCGCGCGCAGGATCGGCACCCCCGCCTTGAGCAGGGCATACATCTGGCGCGAGAACAGCATCACGTCGACGTCGGTGATCGCCGGCGCGGTGAGCCTGCGCCACCACTCCGGCACCGCCGCACCCGCGCTCTCGCCCGCGGGCGAAATCTCCACCGGGGTGACGCCGATCGCCAGCAACTGGTCGGCGACGGCGCCGGAGTTCGCGCCTTCCAGCCTGCCGGTGACCAGGCCGCCGCGCGCGTCGCGCCCGCGGTAGGCGAACGCCGGCATCAGTCCTCCACCTGCACCGCGACCTTGATGGCCTCCGCCACCGTGGTGCGGCCGGCGAGCGACCAGCGCGAGCGCGTGGTCGGTGAGGGTGCGGCCCTTGAGGTGCCGGTGCGCCGACGTCGATGAACAGGTTGGGGTCGGCCCGGTTCGCCGCGCGCACCAGGTCGGGGGTCATCTCGAGCATCTCGTAGACGCCCGTGCGCCCGGCGTAGCCGGTGCCGTTGCAGTGCGAGCAGCCGCGTCCGTGGCGGAACTTGTGCTTCGTCCACTCGGCGCCCATCACCGCCTCCAGCCAGCGTCCCTCGTGGCCGTCGGGCGCGTGCTCTTCGGTGCAGCTCTCGCAGATCAGGCGCACCAGGCGCTGCGCGATGACCGCGTGCACGGAGGTGGCCACCATGTAGCCCGGCGCGCCCATGTCCACCAGGCGGATCGGCGTGCTCGCCGCGTCCTTGGTGTGCAGCGTGGAGAACACCAGGTGGCCGGTGAGCGCCGCGCGCAGGCCGATCTGCGCCGTTTCCTCGTCGCGGATCTCGCCGATCAGCACCACGTCGGGGTCCTGGCGCAGGGCCGAGCGCAGCACGCGCGCGAAGGTGAGGTCGATCTTCTCGTTCACCTGCACCTGGTTGATGCCGGCCAGGCGGTATTCCACCGGGTCCTCCACCGTGAGGATCTTGCGGTCCACCGTGTTGAGCTCGGCGAGCGCCGCGTACAGCGTCGTGGTCTTGCCGCTGCCGGTCGGCCCGGTCACCAGGATCATGCCGGCGGTGCGCTGCAGCAGCTCGCGGAAGCGCTCGAGCATGTCGCCCGGCATGCCGAGGCGGTCCAGGGTCTGCAGCGTCGCCTTGCGGTTCAGCAGGCGCAGCACCACCGACTCGCCGTACTGCGTCGGCATGGAGGACATGCGCACGTCGATCTTCTGGTCGCGCACGATCACGTTCAGGCGCCCGTCCTGCGGCAGGCGCTTCTCGGAGATGTCCAGGCCCGCCATCAGCTTCAGGCGCAGCACCAGCGCCGGGCCGATGCGGCTGTCGGCGTCGGTCTGCGGGTTGAGCGCGCCGTCGATGCGAAAGCGGATCTGCACCTTGTTTTCCTGCGGCTCGATGTGCACGTCGGAGGCGTTCACCTGCACCGCGTCCTCGAACACCGATTGCAGCAGCTTCACCACCGGCGCCTCTTCCGCGCCCACGCCCGCGCCGAGCGCGCCGAAATCCACGTAGGTCTCGCCGATGTCGCGCTCGAGCTCCTTGGCGAGGCCGCTGATCTCCTCGGTGCGGCGGTAGATCCGGTCGATGGTCTGCAGCAGCAGCGCCTCGCTCACCACCGCGATCTCGATCTCGCGCTGCAGGATGCGCCCGAGCTCGTCGTAGGCGAACAGGTCCGTCGGGTCCGCCATGCCCACCAGCATGTTCGCGCGCCGGTCCTCCAGCACCACGGCGCGGAAGCGCCGCGCCTGCGCCTCGGGCAGGCGCCGCACCAGGTCCTGGTTGAAGTTGTAGAACTTCAGGTTGACGTACGGGATGTTGAGCTGCCGCGAGATCGCCTCGCAGATCTGCTCGTCGTTGACGAAGCCCTGCTCGATGAGCACGCGGCCGAGCTTGCGGCCGCTCTTCTTCTGCTGCTCGAGCGCGATCCTCAGCTGGTCCTGCGAGATCGCCTTCTGCGCGACGAGGACGTCGCCGAGGCGGATCTTTTCCGGGCGTCCCATTGCCAAATTCCCCCGTGAGAGCGGCGGCGGGCATTATCCGCCAATCCGCTGCGCCGCGCTTTTGCGCCCCGCGGCGCAGCGACTATCATGCGCGCTGCCTCACCCGCACATTGCAAGAAAGCGAGCAGATGAAAGCCTTCGCCTCCCAGGCCGATCTCAAGCCGAAGAAGATCTCCTTCCAGCGCCTCTCGCCAGAGCGCCTACGCCTTCACCGCCGAGGGCGACCCGAACACCGGGGTCATCGTCGGCGACGACGGCGTGATGGTGATCGACACCCAGGCCACGCCGCTGATGGCGCGCGAGGTCATCCGGCGCATCCGGCGCGTCACCGCGAAGCCGGTCAAGTACGTGGTGCTGTCGCACTACCACGCGGTGCGCGTGCTCGGCGCCTCGGCCTACAAGGCCGAGCAGGTCATCGCCAGCCGCAGGACGCTCGGCCTGATCCGCGAGCGCGGCACGCCAGGACATGGCGAGCGAGATCGGGCGCTTTCCGCGCCTGTTCCGCGGCGCAAGATCGATTCCCGGCCTCACCTGGCCCACGCTGGTGTTCGAGGACTCGCTCACGGTGATGATGGGCAAGCTGGAGGTGCGCATCCTGCACGTCGGCCCGGGGCACACGGGCGGCGACAGCATCGTCTGGCTGCCGCGCGAGCGCGTGCTTTTCTCCGGCGACCTGGTCGAGTACAACGCCGGCATCTACACGGGCGACGCGCACCTCGAGGAATGGCCCGACACGCTGGACAAGCTGCGCGCCTGAAGCCGCGCGCGCTGGTACCCGGGCGCGGCCCGGCGCTCACCACGCCCGCGCAGTGCGAGAAGGCGATCCGCTACACGCAGGACTTCGTGCGCGGCCTGTACGCGGCAGCGCGGCGCGGCGCCGCCGCGCAGGCAGTCGCTCAAGCAGGTGTACCTGGCGACCAAGCAGAAGATGGATCCGGTGTACGGCCGCTTCCCGATCTACGAGCACTGCATGCCCTTCGACGTGTCGCGCGCCTACGACGAGGCGCGCGGCATCAAGCACCCGCGCATCTGGACGGCGCGGCGCGACATCGAGATGTGGAAGTCGATCGCGTGAAGATCCCGGTGGTTTTCCTCCCGGGGCTGCTGTGCGACGCACGGCTCTGGCAGCCGCAGATCGCAGGGCTCGGGCAGGGCATCGAGTCCTGGGTAGCGGACCTGACACGCGATGATTCGATCGCCGGGATGGCGAAACGCGTGCTCGCCGAGGCGCCCTTTCCCAGGTTCGCGCTCGCCGGACTATCGATGGGCGGTTACGTGGCGATGGAGGTGATGCGCCAGGCCCCCGAGCGCGTGGAACGCCTGGCGCTCCTGGACACGCAGGCGCGCCCCGAATCCCCCGAGGCGAGGGAGCGACGCCTGGCGTTGATGGCGCTCGCCGAGAAAGGCGATTTCATGGGCGTCACCGACCGCCTGCTGCCGCTGCTGGTGCACAGCTCGCGCCTCTCCGACGCGCCGCTCGTGGAACTGATCAAGGACATGGCGCGGCACGTCGGCAAGGAGGCGTTCCTGCGCGAACAGAAGGCGATCATGGGCCGCGCAGACTCGCGCGATACGCTGTGGAAGATCCGCTGCCCGACGCTGGTGCTGTGCGGCGAACACGACCTGCTTACGCCACGCGACCGGCACGAGGAGATCGCGGCGGCAATCCGGGGCGCAACGCTTGTCGTGCTCCCCGGATGCGGCCACCTGTCTACGCTGGAAAAACCCCTCGAAGTGAATCGCGCGCTATCGGCCTGGCTTGGGTTGGCCAGTCAGGCCGGATAGGCGCAGCCCCGCCGCGGAGGAGGAGGGAGGAGGAAACCGCGGCGGGGCCTGCCTAACCTTTAGTGATCGTGGCGCAGCCGAGCGCCGGTGCACTCCGCGGCGGTGCTGCGGATCTGGCCGGGCGAAGCCCGTGACTTCCGCCAGCACGCCGGAAAAGAACCCGGCCAACGCCATGCCTACTGCCATGCGGCACGTTCCTGGCGCGCCTGACGCTCGATATCTGCCCACGTGATGTAGGCCAGCGGCAGCCGGAATTCGCTTCTCATCTGCTTCTCGATCTGCTCGATTTCATATGCGTTCATCGTCATTCCTTGGCCGCCTCTAGTGCGGTGCAGCAAATATACGGCTTTGCCTGTCAGGTTTAGAATAGCGGAGAATCACAAAACTCTTTTGCGTATAACGCAAAGCCCAAACCGCCCATATGCGTGACGTAGTTCACGGCATGTTGGTGTTCTCCAAGGTGGTCCAGGCTGGCAGCCTGTCGGCGGCGGCGCGCGAGCTGGGCGTGTCGCCCGCGGTGGTGAGCCGCACGCTCGCCGGGCTCGAAGCGCGCCTCGGCGTGCGCCTGGTCAACCGCACCACGAGGAGCCTGCACCTGACCGACGAGGGCGCGAGCTACTACGAGACCTGCACGCGCATCCTCGCCGAGATCGACGAGGCCGATGCCGCGGTCAGCTCGCGCCGCGTCGAGCCGCAAGGGGTACTCAAAGTCGCGCTGCCGGCCTCCTTCGGCCACAAGCACATCGCGCCGCTCGTGCCGCGCTTTGCCGAGCGCTACCCGAAGATCGAGCTGGCGCTGTCGCTCTCGGACCGCTCGATCAACCTGATCGAGGAAGGCTTCGACCTGGCGATCCGCATCGCCGAGCTGAAGGACTCCTCGCTGGCCGCGCGCAAGCTCGCCCCCAACCGCCGCGTGGTGTGCGCGAGCCCGGCCTACCTGCGCCAGCACGGCGAGCCGAAGACGCCGCAGGACCTCGCCAAGCACAACTGCCTGGTCACCACCTGGGAGCAGGGCTTCGCCATGACCTGGGAATACAAGAGCCCGGTCGGCAAGCGCAGTTCGGTGCGCGTCACCGGTCGCTATGCCTGCGACAATTGGGAAGTGCTGCGCGAATGGGCGGTGGCGGGCCTCGGCGTGGCGCTCAAGTCCACCTGGGACGTGCGCAAGCACCTCGAGGACGGCTCGCTCGTGCCGCTGCTGCCCGGCTACGACTTCGGCACCGACGTCGGCATCTACGCGGTGTACCCGCATCGGCGCCACCTGCCGGCGAAGACGCGCGTGTTCATCGACTTCCTCGCCGAGTCCTTCGGGCCCGAGCCGTACTGGGACAAGCCCCGGCCGCGCGCAATCGACCAGCGAGCGCAGCTGTCTGAGGATGTGCTAGAACGGCGTTAACGGAGGCAAGCCGATGAACGCACCGGTCGATCCCGCCAAGCTCGCCGAGGTTTCGCTCGACGACAAGTACACGCTCGACAAGGGCCGCGTGTTCCTCACCGGCACCCAGGCGCTGATCCGCCTGCTGTTGCTGCAGCGCGAGCGCGACCTGCGCGCGGGCCTGAACACCGCGGGCTACGTCTCGGGCTACCGCGGCTCGCCGCTCGGCGGCCTCGACCAGGCGCTGTGGCGCGCGCAGAAGCACCTCGACGCGCACCACGTGAAGTTCCAGCCCGGGCGTCAACGAGGATCTCGCCGCCACCGCCATCTGGGGCACGCAGCAGGTCGGCATGTTCCCCGGCGCGAAGATACGACGGCGTCTACGGCATGTGGTACGGCAAGGGCCCGGGCGTGGACCGCTGCGGCGACGTGTTCAAGCATGCCAACTCCGCGGGCACCTCGAAGCACGGCGGCGTGCTGGTGCTCGCGGGCGACGACCACGCGGCGAAGTCCTCCACGCTCGCGCACCAGAGCGAGCACATCCTCAAGGCCTGCTGCATCCCGGTGCTCAACCCGGCCAGCGTGCAGGACTACCTCGACTTCGGCCTGCACGGCTACGCCATGAGCCGCTACTCGGGCTGCTGGATCGGCTTCAAGTGCGTCACCGACGTGGTCGAGTCCGGCGCCTCGGTGATCGTGGATCCCGAGCGCGTGCAGGTGAAGCTGCCTACCGACTTCGCCATGCCGCAGGGCGGCCTCAACATCCGCTGGCCGGACGGATTCCTCGAGCAGGAGACGCGGCTGCTCGTACTGGAAGGTGTACGCGGCGCTCGCCTACGTGCGCGCCAACGGCCTCGATCGCATCGTGTGGGATTCGCCTGCAGGTTACCCGCCGCGCGCCTGGGCATCATCACCACCGGCAAGAGCTTCGGCGACACCATGCAGGCGCTCGCCGACCTGGGCATCGACGAGCGCGTGGCGCGCGACATCGGCCTGCGCGTCTACAAGGTGGCGATGACCTGGCCGCTCGAGCCGCAGGGCGCGCGGCGCTTCGCGCAGGGGCTGGAGGAGATCCTCGTCATCGAGGAAAAGCGCCAGCTGATCGAGTACCAGATCAAGGAAGAGCTCTACACCTGGGAAGCCGGCAAGCGCGCGCCGCGCGTGGTCGGCAAGTTCGACGACAACGGCGAATGGAGCCGCGCCGAGGGCCAGCCCGCGGGCACCTGGCTGCTGCCCGCGCATTACGAGCACAACCCGGCGATCGTCGCGCGCGCCATCGCCACGCGGCTGGAGAAGCTCGGCCTCGCGGCGCAGCTCGGCGCGCAGTTCAAGGAGCGGCTCGCCTTCCTCGATTTCAAGGACAAGGCGCTCGCCAAGCCGCGCGTCACCACCATCCGCCAGCCGTATTTCTGCTCCGGCTGCCCGCACAACACGTCCACGCGCGTGCCCGAGGGCAGCCGCGCCACCGCCGGCATCGGCTGCCACTTCATGGCGGTGTGGATGGACCGCAGCACCTCGACCTTCACGCACATGGGCGCCGAGGGCGCGCCCTGGATCGGGCAGGCGCCGTTCACCGACGAAAAGCACATCTTCGCCAACCTCGGCGACGGCACCTACTTCCATTCGGGGCTGCTCGCGATCCGCGCCGCGGTGGCCGCCAAGGTCACCATGACCTACAAGATCCTCTACAACGACGCGGTGGCGATGACCGGCGGCCAGCACCACGACGGGCCGCTCGACCCGGCGATGATCTCGCGCCAGATCGCGGCCGAGGGCGTGAAGCCGATCGTCATCGTGACCGACGAGCCGGAGAAATATCCGGCGGGCACCGACTGGGCGCCGGGCGTCACCATCCGCCACCGCGACGAGCTGGATGCCGTGCAGCGCGAGCTGCGCGAGCATGCCCGGCGTGTCGGCGCTGATCTACGACCAGACCTGCGCCTCGGAGAAACGCCGCCGGCGCAAGCGCGGCGCCTTCCCCGATCCCGCCAAGCGCGCGGTGATCAACGAGATGGTGTGCGAGGGCTGCGGCGATTGCAGCGCGAAGTCGAATTGCCTGTCGGTCGAGCCGCTGGAGACCGAGTTCGGCAGGAAGCGCACCATCAACCAGTCCACCTGCAACAAGGACTATCTCCTGCGTGAAGGGCTTCTGCCCGAGCTTCGTCACGGTGGAGGGCGGGCAGCTGAAGAAGGGCAAGTCCGGCGCGCGCGCGTCGGGCGACGATTTCCCCGCGCTTGCCCGAAGCGGCGCCCGCGCTCGCTCGACCAGCCCTGCGGCGTGCTGGTCACCGGCATCGGCGGCACCGGCGTGATCACCATCGGCCAGATCCTCGGCATGGCGGCGCACCTCGAAGGCAAGGGCGTGTCGGTGCTCGACATGTCGGGCCTCGCGCAGAAGTACGGCGCGGTGATGTCGCACGTGAAGATCGCCGCGAGCGCGGCGGACGTGCACGTCGCACGCCTCGGCACGGGCGACGCGCGCCTGGTCATCGGCTGCGACCTGGTGGTGACCGCGAGCGGCGATGCGCTCGACAAGATGGACGCCGGCAAGACGCGCGCCGCTGGTGAACGGCACCACCTCGCCCACCGCCGCGTTCGTGAAGAACCCGGACTGGCAGCTGCCGGGCTCGAACCTGCAGCACGACATCGCGGAGGCCTGCGGCGGCAGCAACGCCGAGTTCGTGCCGGCGGCCGAGCTCGCCACCGCGCTGATGGGCGATTCGATCGCCACCAACATGTTCATGCTCGGCTACGCCTGGCAGAAGGGCTGGGTGCCGCTCGGGCGCGAGGCGATCGAGCGCTCCATCGAGCTGAACGGCGTGGCGGTGGAGTTCAACCAGCAGAGCTTCGTCTGGGGCCGGCGCGCGGCGGTGGACCTCGAGCGCGTGCGGCGCATCGCCATCCCGGCCGAAGTGGTCGCCATCGGCGAGCACTTCTCGCGCAACCTCGAGGAACTGGTCGAGCGGCGCGTGAAGTTCCTCACCGGCTACCAGGACGCGGCCTACGCGGCGCGCTACAAGGCGCTGGTCGAGCGCGTGCGCGCGGCGGAGCAGGACAAGGTCGGCGGCACGAAGCTCACGGAGGCGGTCGCGCGCTACTACGCCAAGCTCCTCGCCTACAAGGACGAGTACGAGGTGGCGCGGCTGTACACCGACGGCGCCTTCCTGAAGAAGATCGAGGGCATGTTCGAAGGCGACTACAAGGTCAACTTCCACCTCGCGCCGCCGCTGCTCGCCAAGCCCGACCCGCGGACCGGCGAGCCGCAGCAAGATGCAGTTCGGCCCGTGGATGATGCGCGCGTTCGGGGTGCTGGCGAAGCTGAAGGGCCTGCGCGGCACGCGCGCTCGACATCTTCGGCCGCACCGAGGAGCGGCGCATGGAGCGCGCGCTGATCGGCGAGTACGAGAAGACGGTCGAGGCGCTGCTGGCGGGACTGACGCGCGACAACCACGGCCTCGCGGTCGAAGATCGCCTCGCTGCCGGAGTCGATCCGCGGCTACGGCCACATCAAGGCGAAAAGCGTGGACGCCGCGCGCGCGAAGCAGGCCGAGCTGCTGCAGCGCTACCAGGCCGCGCCGGTCGGGCGGCGGCGTGAAAATCGGGGTCAGACCCCATTTTCCGGGGCTCTGCGGAAAATGGGGTCTGACCCCGATTTTCAGGCGCTTGCGCATGCGCGGCGCCATGGCCTCGGCGGGAATCGGCCTGCCGAAGTGGTAGCCCTGCCCCTGGCCGCAGCCGTGCTGGCGCAGGAAAGCCACGTGCTCGGTCGGTCTCGATGCCCTCGGCGACGACGTCGAAGCTGAGCCGCTGCGCCATGTCGATCACCATCTTCACGATCGCCGCCGAGTTCGACTCGGTGATCGCCGCGTTGACGAAGGTGCGGTCGATCTTCAGCGTGGACAGCGGCAGGCGGGTCAGGTAGGCGAGGCTCGAGTACCCCGTGCCGAAGTCGTCCACCGAGATTCTCAGGCCCGCCTCGCGCAGCACCTGCAGCTGGCGGATGGCGTCCTTGGGGTCCTCCATCAGGCTGCTCTCGGTGATCTCCAGCTCGAGCAGCGCCGCTGACAGGCCGTGCTCGGCCAGCATGGCGGCGGATCACCTGGTCGAGATCGCGGCGGCGGAACTGGCGCGCGGAGAGGTTGACCGCCACCGGCGCGAGCGCCAGCCCGGCGCGCGACCACTCGCGCAGCTGCCGGCAGGCCTCCTCGACCACCCAGTCGCCCACCGCGACGATCAGGCCGCTGTCCTCGAGCGCCGGGATGAACTCCAGCGGCGGCACCAGGCCCCGCTCCGCATGCTGCCAGCGCAGCAGCGCCTCCATGCCGATCATCTCGCCGGTGGCGAGGTTCACCTTGGGCTGGTAGTGCAGCCTGAACTCGCGGCGCTCGAGCGCGCGCCGCAGGTCGGTGTTGAGCTGCAGCTTGGAGGCGGCGCGCGCGTTCATCTCGGCGGTGTAGAAGCAGAACGCGTTGCGCGAGGATTCCTTGGCGCGGTACATCGCCACGTCGGCGCACTTGAGCAGGGTGTCGGCGCCATCCCCGTCGTTCGGGAAGGTCGCCACGCCGATGCTGGCGGTGATGAAGGCCTCCTGCCCGCCGAGCTCGAATGGCGCGGCGAAGGAATCGAGGATCTTCTGCGCGACGATCGCGGCGTCGTCCGGCCGGGCCAGGTCCGCGATCACGATGGCGAACTCGTCGCCGCCCAGACGCGCCACGGTGTCGTCCTGCCGCACGCAGACCTTGAGGCTGCGGCCCACCTGCGCCAGCAGCTGGTCGCCGACCTGATGGCCGTGCGTGTCGTTCACCAGCTTGAAGCGGTCGAGGTCCACGAACAGCACTGCCGCGCCGCGGCCGCGGCGTCGCGCCTGCGCGATGGCGTGCTCGAGCCGCTCCTGCAGCAGGTAGCGGTTCGCCAGGCCCGTCACGGCGTCGAACTGCGCCAGCTGCGCGAGCTTCTCCTCGGCGTTCTTGCGCACGGTGATGTTGCTGCCCACGCCGCGATAGCCCTTGAAGTTGCCGTCGTCGTCGAACACGGGCTGCCCGCTGCTCGAGATGAAGAGGCGCGTGCCGTCCGCGCGCACGGTGATCTGCTCGAAGTCGCGGAACGGCTCGTGCGCCTCCAGCACGCGCCGGTGGTCCTCCCAGGTGCCTGACACGGGCAGGACGTTGTCGAAGTCCCAGCGCCGCTTGCCCAGGATGACGGCCGCGTCTCGGCTGGAGCGCTCGGCGAAGCCGGGCGAGACGTAGGTGAAGCGCAATTCCGCGTCCTGCTCCCAGTACCAGTCCGAGGACAGCTCGGTCAGGCTGCGGAAGCGCGCCTCGCTGCTGCGCAGCGCGCTGCTCGGCTTCCTTGCGCTCGGTGATGTTGCGGCCCACGCCGCGGTAACCCTGGAACTCGCCCGCCGCGTCGAAGATCGGCACCCCGCTGAGCGAAACGTAGTGGCGCACCCCGTCTTCCCCGATCCTCACGTACTCGAAGTCGCGGAACGGCCTGCGCGCCTCGAGCGTCGCGCGATGCTCGTCCCAGCTGCCGCTGAGCGGGAAGCGGTTGGGCTCCTCCCAGCGCCGCTTGCCGAGCAGCCGGTCGGAGGTGGTGCCCGAGCTTTGCGCGAATCCCTTGGAATGGAAGGACATGCGCAGGTCCGCGTCCTGCTCCCAGTACCAGTCCGAGGACAGCTCGGTCAGGCTGCGGAAGCGCGCCTCGCTGTCGAGCAGCGCGAGCTCGGCGTTCTTTCGCTCGGTGATGTCGCGCGCCACCACCTGCGCGGCGGGGCGACCCGCGTACGAGAACGATGCTCCGGTCACTTCGGCGCGGAACAGGGTGCCGTCCACGCGCTGGTAGTCGACCTCCGCCAGGGGAACCGTCTGCTGCCTTTCGTACAGGCGCTTGATGCGCTCGCGCACCAGGTCGCGCGAGTGCGGCGCGGTCAGCTCGAGCACGTCGTGGCCGAGGAGCTGCCCCGGACGATCGGCGCGGAACAGCTTCAGCATCGCCGGGTTGACCAGGACGACGCGCCAGTCCGCATGCACGAAGATGGCGTCGGGCGCGACCTCGATCAGCTGCCGGTAGCGATGCTCGGCGCTCTCGAGGGAGGCCTGCACCTTGCGCTGGCCCTCGGCGAGCCTGAGCACGCGCGCGATGGCATCGGCGGTAAGGCTGCCCTTGTGCAGGATCTCGAATGCGCCCTTCTCCAGCGCCTCTTCGTCAAGGCCTGGGCGCTCTTCCGCCGTGATGACGATGACCGGGCAGCGCGCGGCGGCGCGCATGGACTCGAGCGTGGCGAGCCCCCGGCTGTCCGGCACGTTCAGGTCGAGAAGGACGAGGTGGATCTCGGTGCTGTCGACGATGGCCAGCGCCGCGGCCAGGCTGCTGGCGCGCGCAACCACGGCCGGCCCGAACGACGCCCGCTCGATCGCCGCCTGCGCGACCATCGCGTCCGCCGCGTTGTCCTCGACCAGCAGGACGCGCATCGGCGTCGTGTGGCCGGGCATCGCTTCCAAGGGCTTGTCGGCCGTCATCTCTGGAACACATATCCCCGTGACACCAGGAGAATCCGTATGGTGTCACGCTCTGCGCAATTGCAGCGTGTCCCGCAGCACGCCGGACGGTCAGATTGCGTCAGCGCAGGCGGGCGGACGCGCGCGATTTATCGCTAGGTCCTGAGGGTGAACGGCGTGAAGTCGGTGTTGCGGTCGTAGTAGTCCTCGTGCTCGGCGCGCTTGAGCGCCGCCACGACCTTGTAGGTGACCGGCGTGAACACCACCTCGACCGCGACCTTGGCGACGAACTGGAACAGCATCACCGTCGATCAGCTTGTCGTCCGGGATGATGCCGGTGCCGTAGAAGGCGAGCGGGTAGAAGAGCGCCGAGTCCACCGCCTCGCCGACGATGGTCGAGCCGATGGTGCGCGTCCACAGCCACTTGCCCGCGGTCGCGATCTTCATCTTGGCGAGCACGAAGGAATTGACGAACTCGCCGCAGAAGTAGGCGATCATCGAGGCGCCCGCGACGCGCCAGGCGGTGCCGAAGGCGATCTCGTAGGCCTGCCTGGTTCTTCCAGAACGGCGCCGGCGGCAGCGCCACCACCACGTAGGCCATGAACGAGGCGAACGCGAGCCCGGCGAAGCCCGCCCAGATCACGCGCCGCGCGCGCGCGTAGCCGTAGACCTCGGTGAGGATGTCGCCGAACACGTAGGAGATCGGGAAGAACAGCACGCCCGCGCCGAAGATCAGCGTGCCGATGAGCGGCAGCTCGACCTGCGAGATCTTCGCCGGGCCGATCAGGTTGGCGCAGATCAGCACCGTGACGAAGGCCGCCATCACGAACTCGTAGTAGCGGTACTGGCGCGGCGCGTGCACCGTCACGGCAGCCTGGGCGAGTACTCGCGCGCCTCGGGCTCGAGCTGCACGCGCATCGCGTCGAGCATGCGCGCCACCATGGCGTAGAACGCGCTCACCAGGGCGAGCTCGACGAACTGCGCGTGATCGAAATGCTTCGACACCGCGGCGTAGACCTCGTCGCTGACGCTGCCGTTGGTCACCGCCTCCGCCAGCAGCAGCGCCGCCTTCTCGCGCTCGTCGAACTCGCCCGAGCTGCGCCAGTCGGCGAGCGCCGCGATCTGCGCCTCGCGCACGCCGCACTTGCGCGCCATCTTCAGGTGCTGCGCCCACTCGTACTCCGAGCGCATCAGCTGCGCGCCGCGCAGGATCATGAGCTCCCTCAGCTCGCGCGGGCTGCGGCTGTCGTAGCGGATGGCGCGCGCGAACTCGGTCCACGCGGCGCAGAGCGGCGCGTGGTTGCCGAGCGCGCGGTACAGGTTGGGCGGCTGGCCCCACAGCTCTTCGAGGCGTTTCTTCAGGGCGGGTTCGAACACGGCGTTGGGAATGCGTTGCATGGCGGCATAATAGCCGAATGATTTCCGCCGACAGCGGTGCGCGACTTCCAGCTGACGCGCGTGCCGCCGGAGTTCCTCGACGATCCCTATCCCTGGTACGCCGCGCTGCGCGCCCACGACCCGGTGCACGCGCTGGAGGGCGGCGGCGTGTTCCTCTCGCGCTACGACGACGCACTCGCGGTGTACCGCGACCCGCACGCGAGCTCCGACAAGAAGGCGGAGTTCCGGCCCAAGCTCGGCGACTCGCCGCTCTACGAGCACCACACGACGAGCCTCGTGTTCAACGACCCGCCGCTGCACACCCGCGTGCGGCGCATCCTCATGGGCGCGCTCAACCAGAAGGCCATCGCGCGCATGGAGGGCGACGTGGCGCGGCTGGTGGACAGGCTGCTCGGGGAGATGGCGGACAAGGGCAGCGTCAACTTCATCGACGACGTTCGCCGCGCAGATCCCGATCGAGGTGATCGGCAACCTGCTCGACATCCCGCACGCCGAGCGCGGGCCGTTGCGCGGCTGGTCGGTCGCCATCCTCTCCGGCCTCGAGCCCAGGCTCACGCCGCAGATGCTCGAGGCGGGCAACCGCGCGGTGACGGAGTTCATCGCGTACCTGAAGGTGCTGATCGAGGCGCGGCGCCGGAACCCCGGCGACTTCGAGTCCGACGTGCTCACGCGGCTCATCCAGGGCGAGAAGGACGGCGAGAAGTTGAGCGACAAGGAGCTCTACCACCAGTGCATCTTCCTGCTCAACGCGGGGCACGAGACCACCACCAACCTCATCGGCAACGGCATGTGGCTGCTGCTGAACAACCCGCGTGAGCTGGCGCGGCTGCGCGCCGATCCCGCGCTCGTGCCCTCGGCGATCGAGGAGATGCTGCGCTACGACGGGCCGATCCAGCTGAACAACCGCCGCCTCACCGCGCCGCTCGACGCTGAGCGGGAAGACGCTGCCCGCGGACACGCTGATCACCATCGGCATCGGCGCGGCGAACCACGACCCGGCGCAGTTCCCCGATCCCGAGCGCTTCGACGTCGGCAGGAAGCCCAACCGCCACGTCGCCTTCGGCCAGGGCGACCACGTCTGCGTGGGCATGAACGTCGCGCGCATGGAAGGCCGCATCGCGCTCGGTCGGCTGCTCGCGCGCTTCCCGAAGATCGAGCTCGACGGCGCACCGGAAAGGGACCGCCGCATCCGCTTCCGCGGGTTCCGGAAACTGCCCGTGCGGCTCGGCTAGCGCTCACGGACCCATGCGCCGCCCGACCTTCGCCCGCCTGTTTGCCTGCGCCCTGCTCCTCGCCGCGGCGCCCGCCGCCGCGCAGACCTGGCAGCTCTTTGCCACGGCCAGGACCGCCAAGGTGTACTTCGACCGCGCCTCGGTGCGCGAGGCCGAGGGCTTCGTCCACTACCGGGTGCGCATCGAGTACGGCGAGCCGCGCGACAGCCGCGATCGCAAGCACCGTTACAGGAGCTCGGTGAGCGACCAGGCGGCGCAGTGCGCGGAGCGCAAGGTGGCGCTCACCTCGGTGGCCCTCTACGACGACGACGGCAAGCGCCTCAGCGAGACCGTGCGCACGCCGGAACGCTGGCGGCAGGAGCTCGCCGATGTCGGCGCCGATGGACTGCAGGCCCGGCTGCTGCTGCACGCCTGCTCGCTGGCGAAGGGTGGCAGCCCGAGCGCGCCCGGCCGCAGAGCGCCGCGGTGAAGACCACCATCGGCGCCGGGATCGTGGTGTCGGAGGACGGCATGATCGTCACCAACCACCACGTGGTGCAGGGCTGCGCCTCGATCAGCGTGCTCGATCCGCAGAAGCAGCGCACTGCCGCGGTGCTGCTGGGCGTCGACGCCGCCAATGACCTGGCGCTCCTCAAGGCGGATCGCACATTCCCCGCGGTGGCGAGCTTCCGCAGCGGCACGCCGCTGCAGGCCGGCGAATCGGTGACGGTCGTCGGCTACCCGCTCGCCGGCATTCTCGGCTTCGAGCCCAACGTGACCTTCGGCTACGTGAGCGCGGTCGGCGGCCTGCGCGGCGACGCCTCGCGCTTCCAGATCTCCGCGCCGATCCACAGGGGCAACAGCGGCGGCCCGATCCTCAGCCAGGACGGCCGGGTGATCGGCATCGTCACCTCCAAGCTCGATGCGCTCGCGGTGCAAAAGCGCACCGGCGACCTGCCGCAGAACATCAGCTTTGGCGTGCGGGGCGAGATCGCGCAGGCGTTCCTGCAACAGCACGCGGCGCGCGTTGCCAGCGGCGCCGGCGGGCGCAAGCTCGAGAACACGGAAGTCGCGGCGATCGGCCGCTCGATCACCGTGCTGGTGGCCTGCCGCCAGGGCCGCAGCCGGCCCCCTGATCAGCCCGTGCCGTTCAGCCGATGCCGGGTGGCGTAGGCGACCAGCCCCACGCGGTTGGGGATGCCGAGCTTGCGGTAGATCGAACTGAAATGGTTGCGCAGCGTCTGCTCGCCGATGCGCAGGCGCGCCGCGAGCTCGCGGCTGCTTGCGCCTTGCTCGCCGAGCAGGGCGCGCACGATGTCGCTCTCGCGCTCGGTGAGGTTGGCGATCCTGCCGATCGCCGGCAGCTCGCCCGGCTGCGCCGCGCCGGCGAGCAGCTCCTTGAGGAGCTGCCCGGTGGTGACGCGGTCGAGCCAGAGCTCGCCCTCCTTCATCTTGCGCACCGCCTTGCGGATCGTCCCGGGCGCATCGCGCTTGAGCACGACGCCGCGCGCGCCCGCCCGCACCGCGCGCACGCGGGCCGCCCCATCGCATTCCGTGGCGAGCACCAGGATGGGCGCAGGGCACTCGGCGGCCAACCGCGTGATGGCGCTCATGCCACCCGCCTCGATGTCGAGCAGGATCACGTCCGGGCGGATACCCGCGGCGAGCCCGCTCGCGTCGTCGTTGGGAGCGATGGCGCGCACGAGCTCCATCGATCCGGGCTCCGCTCCCTCCAGCACGCGCAGCAGCCAGCAGGCGACATTCCGGTCGCCGGTGACCAGCAGGAGTCGGATGAGCCGTGGCAATTCCATGAAGCCCGCAAGCTAGCGCGAAACCATGACGCCGGAGCGACTCCTATCGAAAGTTCACAACTTCGCGCCCCGGGACGGGGTTCGCGAGACGCCCCGGGGCGGGTTGGCCGATAATCGCCGTCCAGCGAACAGGAAAATAGGGACAGACCCTATTTTTTCACCCACGGAGGAAGCCCACGCATGAACGCGCCGTTCCGCGCCGACCAGGTCGGCAGCCTGCTCCGTCCCGCGGAGCTCGCCGAGGCAAGGAAGAAATTCAAGGCGGGAGCGCTCGGCGCCGCGCAGCTGAAGGAGGTCGAGGACCGCTCGATCCGCGCCGCGGTGGCCAGGCAGGAGTCCGTGGGGCTGGAAGCGATCACCGACGGCGAAATGCGCCGCGACTACTGGCACCTGGATTTCGTGAAGCAGCTCGAGGGCGTGACTCTGAAGCAGGCCGTGGGCATGACCTTCCAGGCCGAGGACGTGCCGCCGATGGCGACCATCACCGGCAAGGTGCGCCTCGGCAAGCCGATCTTCACCGAGCACTTCGCCTTCCTCAAGTCGGTGACCAGGAAGACGCCCAAGCTCACCATCCCCGCGCCCGCGGCACTGCATTTCCGCGGCGGCAGGAACGCCATCTCGCGCGAGGTATATCCGGACCTCGGTGAATTCTGGATGGACGCGGCGGCGGCCTATCGCCAGGCGATCTCGGCAATCGCCAAGGCGGGCTGCACCTACCTGCAACTGGACGACGTGAGCTTCGCCTATCTGTGCGATCCGAAGGTGCGCGAGAACTTCCGCGCCAACGGCGACGACCCGGCGACCCTGCACCGCACCTACGCGCAAGCCATCAACGGCGCACTCAAGGACCGGCCCGCGGGCATGCGCGTCACCATGCACACCTGCCGCGGCAACTTCCGCAGCGCCTGGTTCGCCTCCGGCGGCTACAACGACGAGGTGATCGAGGCGATGTTCTCCACGGCGGTGGACGGCTATTTCATGGAGTACGACACCGAGCGCGCGGGCGGCTTCGAGCCGCTGCGGCTGCTGCCCAAGGGCAAGAAGGTGGTGCTTGGGCTCGTCACGACGAAAAGCGGGGCGCTCGAGTCGAAGGACGCGCTCATGCGCAAGATCGAGGAGGCGGCGAAGTACGTGCCGCTCGAGAGCCTGTGCCTGTCGCCGCAGTGCGGCTTCGCCAGCACCCACCACGGCAACGCCCTCTCCGAGGACGAGCAGTGGAACAAGCTCCGGCTGGTGGTGGAAGTCGCGCGCGAAGTCTGGAACGGAAAATAGGGACAGACCCTATTTTTCGAAAATAGGGTCTGTCCCTATTTTTCAGATTCCCTTGTAGAGCCAGTCGAATTCGGCGTGGCTCTCCGGGTCGCGGCGGCTGAGGAGCTCGTTCCTCAGCTCGCGCGCGCCGCTGTCCGCGTGCAGCACCTCGCCGAAGAAGCGCGAGGAGAGCACCACGCGCGCCGAGCGGTTCATGCGCTCGCGCTGATAGGCCAGGAACGCCGGCTCGAAGCGCTCCCCCGCCGCGGCCACCTTGTCGGCGAGCACCACCGCGTCCTCGATCGCCATCTGCGCGCCCTGCGCCAGGTACTGCAGCGTCGGGTGCGCCGCGTCGCCGAGCAGCGTCACGCGGCCCTTGCTCCAGTTGGTCGCCGGATCGCGGTCGTGCAGCACCCAGTTCCGCTCGCGCGACACGTAGCGCAGCATGTCGCGCACGTGCGGATGCGCGCGCGCGAAAACCTCCTCCAGCTCGTCGGGCGCGCCGGCGTTCTGCTCGCCCTGCCGAAAGCGCCGGCTGACGATCGTGGCGACGTTGTTCATCACCGTGCCGCCGCGCAGCCGGTACTGCACGAGGTGCAGGTCCGGCCCGCCCCAGATAGTCATGGCTTCCGCGCGGCTGTGATCGGTGATCTGCTCCATCGGCACCACGCCGCGGTAGACGAAATGACCCGCCACGCGCGGCGCGCCGTCGCCGATCACCGCCTGGCGCGTCGGCGAGCGCAGTCCGTCGGCGCCGATGAGCGCGGCGCCCTCGACCGGCGCCCCGTTCTCGCAGCACACGACCACCGTGTCGCCGCGCTGCTCGAACCCCGTGATGCCGCGCGAGGTCTCCAGCGCGATCTCGCCGCGGCCGCGGCAGGCCTTGAGGATCTCGCCGTGCAGGTCGCGACGATGCACGACGAAGTAGCGGTAGCCGTAGCGCTGGCGGAAGAACTTGCCGACCGCGATGCGCGTGATCTCGCGGTTGTCGAGCGCATCCGCGAAGATGAGCGCGTCCGGGAAGAACGAGTGCTCCTCGATCGCCTCCAGCACGCCCAGCCGGTCGAGCATCCTGGCCACGTTCGGCCCCATCTGGATGCCGTAGCCGATCTCGCCGAACTCCGGCGCCTTCTCCAGCACGCGCACGCGCCGGCCCTTCAGCGCGAGCGCCAGCGCGGCCGCAAGGCCGCCGATGCCGCCGCCGGCGACGAGGATTTCCTTCATATCTTCAGCAGCGCCGGCAGCCAGGACACGAGGCCCGGCGCGGCGATGAGCAGCAGCACCAGCACGAAATCCGCCACCAGGTAGGGCAGCGTGCCGAGGTAGATGCGCGCCACCGGGATCTCCGGGTGCTGCGCCTGGATCACGAACACGGTCATGCCGGTGGGCGGGCTGATCAGTCCGATGGTGCACATGACGGTGACGAAGATGCCGAACCAGATGCCGTCGTAGCCGATGCCAGTGATGAGCGGCAGCGTCACCGGCACGGTGATGAGGATCGTGCTCACCTCGTCGAGGAACGTGCCGAGCAGGAAATACAGCGCCGTCACCGCGAGCAGGATCCACGCCGGCGCGAGGCCCGCCTCCTTCACGCACTGCGCGAGGATGTTGGGGAACTGCGTCAGCACGATGAAGCGCGCGAAGATGAAGGCGCCCACCACGATGAAGAAGATCATCGCCGTGGCGTAGGCCGACTCGAGCAGCGCGTCGGCCAGGCCGCGCCAGCCCATGGCGCGCGTCGCAAAGGCGATGACGATCGCGGCGAAGGCGCTCACCGCCGCCGCCTCGGTGGGCGAGAACCAGCCGAGGTAGATGCCCACCACGGCGAGGAAGAAGAGCACCGCCAGCTTCCACATCCTGCGCGATGGCGCGCACGCGCTGCGCGAGCGGCAGCGAGGGCGCCTTGGGCATCAGCCCCGGGCGCAGGCGCGCCGTCACGGCGACCGTGACCACGTAGAGCGCGGCGAGCACGATGCCCGGCACCATCGCCGCGGCGAAGAGCTTCGGCAGCGACTGCTCGGCGACGATCGAGTACACCGCCAGCATCACCGAGGGCGGGATCAGGATGCCGAGCGTGCCCGCGGCGGCCACCGAGCCCGCCGCGAAGCCCGCGTCGTAGCCGTAGCGCCGCATCTCCGGGATCGACACCTTGGAGAACGTGGCGGCGGTGGCGATGGAGGAGCCGCAGATCGAGCCGAACGCGGCGCAGGCGCCGATGGTCGCGCTGGCGAGCGCGCCGCGCACGCCGGAGAACACCGCGTTCGAGGCCTCGAACAGCTCCTTCGCCATGTTGGCGCGCGAGGCCACCGCGCCCATCAGGATGAAGAGCGGGATCACCGACAGCGAATACGCGCTCGCCAGGTTGAACGGCACCGAGCCGAGCATCTTCAGCGCCTTGGCCCAGCCGTCGAGCGCCGCGTAGCCGGCCAGGCCGCTGACCGCGAGCGCGATGGCGATCGGCACGCGCGCGAAGATGAGGAGCAGCAGCCCGAGCACCCCCAGGATGCCGATCGCGGCGACGCTCACTTCTCGCCGCCGCCCTTCACGAGCATCGCCGCGGCTGCGAGGCAGGCGCCGATCATCCCGGCGAGCACCGGAATCCAGTACCAGAGGCGCGGCAGGGCAAGGTCGGAGGTCACGTCGTTGAACGCCACCGCGTCGCGCGCGGCGATCCAGCCCTGCCAGGCCATCGCGGCGAGCAGCACCACCGCGATGGCGAGCGCGATGCGCTTGAGCAGCGGCACCCAGCGCGGCGCCACGCCGTCCACGATGTCCACCACGATGTGCTCGTCGCGCAGGAACGACGCCGGCAGCGCGAGGAAGAACGTGCAGGCGAGCAGCAGCTCGACGATCTCGAGCGTGCCGCGGATCGGCTTGTTGAACACCGCGCGCAGCACCACGTCCGCGACCGTGATCAGCATCATCGCCGCGAGCGAGAGCCCGGCGAGCCAGCCGCAAACCGCCGAAAAATAGGGACAGACCCTATTTTTGAAAATGGGGTCTGTCCCTATTTTCTAGTTCCAGAAGCTCTTCGAGGTCTTGGCGTGCTTTTCCGACAGCGAGCGCATCATGTTGTACACCGCGCGCGCGGGCAGGCCCTTCGCTTCGTAGCCCTGGATGGTCTTTTCGGCCACCTCGGCGCCCACGGCACGCACCCTTGCGCGTGTCGGCCGCGGAGAAGCTGATCGCCTCGCCGCCCGCGTCCATCAGCGCCTTCTTGCCCGGCACGTCCAGCCCGTCCCAGGCGCGGCCGATCTCCGCTTCCTTGCCGGTGGTGGTGTCGATCACCAGCTTCTTCAGGTCTGGCGGCAGCTTGTTCCAGAAGTCCTCGTTCATCGCCAGGCCGAAGCTCGTGACGTAGGCGTAGAGCTCGGTCGAATACTTCACCGTGCCGCCGAGCTTGAAGGCGATGCCCGCGCCGCCGTAGTCGATGAACGCGCCGTCGATGGTGCCCTTTTGCAGCTGCTCGGCGATCTCGGTCGGCGGCACGCCCACCGGCGTGGCGCCGAGCGCCGCGACCAGCTCGCGCACCGTGGGCGAGGCGAAGCGCAGGCGCATGCCCTTGAAATCGTCCAGCGTGCGGATCGCCTTCTTGGTGGTGTGCGGCCCGCCGGGCTGGTGCGTGAAGAGCATCAGGAGCTTGACGCCCTTGTGCTCGGCGTCGAGGTATTTCGCGCGCAGCTCGGCGTCGTTCAGCACCTTGGTGCCGATCTCCGCGCTGCCCACCATGAACGGCAGGTTGACGATCTCGGTGAGCGGGAAGCGCCCCGGCGTGCCGCCGTGCAGGAACCACGCCGCATCGGCCTGCCCGGTGCGCGCGAAATCGTAGTGCTGCGGCGTCGGGCCCATCTGCGCGGCGGGAAAGCGCTTCACGCTGATGCGCCCGCCCGAGCCTTTCTCCAGCTGGTCGGACCAGCGGATCAGCCACTGCGACATGGCGTGCGGGTCGACGACGAAGTAGGCGAGCTTCATCTCGATCTTCTGCTGCGCCTGGGCGGTGAGCGCCAGGCCCAGGGCCAATGCGGCGGCGATGCACGAACGCGCGAACTTCATGGGGTCTCCTCCCTCGGTCTGCGTTGTGAATTGATTATATAGTTCCCCTCGGAGGGCACCATGGCCGCGCGCTGGGAAAACCCGATGGGCACGGACGGATTCGAGTTCATCGAATACGCCGCGCCTGATCCCAGGGCGATGGGGGCACTCTTCGAGCGCCTGGGCTTCAAGGCCATCGCGCGGCACCGGCACAAGGACGTGCTGCTCTACCGCCAGGGCGGGATCAATTTCATCGTCAACGGCGAGCCCGACTCGTTCGCCCAGCGTTTCGCCCGCCTGCACGGGCCAAGCATCTGCGCCATCGCCTTTCGCGTTGCCGACGCCAAGGCCGCCTACGAGCGCGCAGTCGCGCTGGGCGCCTGGGGCTACGCGGGCCACGCCGGGCCGGGCGAACTCAACATCCCTGCGATCAAGGGCATCGGCGATTCGCTCATCTACCTGATCGATCGCTGGCGCGGCAAGGGCGGCAAGCAGGCGGGCGACATCGGCAACATCGGCTTCTACGACGTGGACTTCGAGCCGCTCGAAACAGTGGGATCGGCTGCGGCCTCGCTCGACCCCGTCGGCCACGGCCTCACATACATCGACCACCTCACGCACAACGTGCACAAGGGGCGCATGAAGGAGTGGGCCGACTTCTACGAGCGCCTGTTCAACTTCCGCGAGATCCGCTACTTCGACATCGAGGGCCAGGTCACCGGGGTAAAGTCGCAAGGCGATGACCAGCCCCTGCGGCAAGATCCGCATCCCGATCAACGAGGAAGGCACCGAGAAGGCCGGCCAGATCCAGGAGTACCTCGACAGGTACCACGGCGAGGGCATCCAGCACGTGGCGATGGGCTCGACCGACCTCTTTCGCACGGTGGACGCGCTCAAGGCCAAAGGGGTGAAGCTGCTCGACACCAACGACACCTACTACGAGCTCGTGGACAAGCGCATCCCCGGGCACGGCGAGAACCTGGCGGAGCTCAGGAAGCGCCGGATTCTCATCGACGGCAAGGCCGGGGCGCTCCTCCTGCAGATCTTCTCGGAGAACCAGCTCGGCCCGATCTTCTTCGAGTTCATCCAGCGCAAGGGCGACGAGGGCTTCGGCGAGGGCAACTTCAAGGCGCTGTTCGAGTCGATCGAACTCGACCAGATCAAGCGCGGAGTCCTAAAATAGGGACAGACCCTATTTTTTGAAAATAGGGTCTGTCCCTATTTTCCCGGCCCATGAAACTCCGCTACCAGTCCGGCTTCGGCAACACCTTCTCCACCGAGGCGGTGAAGGGCGCGCTGCCCGTGGGGCAGAACTCGCCGCAGAAGACGCCCAAGGGCCTCTACCCCGAAGTGATCTCGGGCACCGCGTTCACCGCGCCGCGCGCGGAGAACCAGTCGAGCTGGCTCTACAAGCTGCGCCCCTCGGCGATGCACGCGCCCTACCGGCGCATGGCGCAGGGCCTGCGTGCGCTCGGGCCCGTTCGACGAGGCCGAGACGCCGCCCAATCGGCTGCGCTGGGATCCGCTGCCGATTCCCTCCAAGCCGACCGATTTCCTCGATGGCCTCGTCACCATCGCCGGCTCGGGCGACGCCGCATCGCAATCGGGCATCGCGGTGCACGTCTACCGCGCCAACCGCCGATGAAGGACCGATACTTCTACTGCGCCGACGGCGAGCTGATGTTCGTGCCGCAGCAGGGCGCGATCGAGCTGTTCACCGAGCTGGGACGGCTTGAGGTCGCGCCGGGCGAGATCGCGGTGGTGCCGCGCGGCGTGAAGTTCAAGGTGCTCGTGGAGGGCGCCGCGCGCGGCTACGTGTGCGAGAACTACGGCGCGATCTTCCGGCTGCCCGAGCTCGGGCCGATCGGCGCGCAGGGCCTCGCGCAGGTGCGCGACTTCCTCGCGCCGGTGGCGGCGTTCGAGGACAAGTCCGGCAAGTGCGAGGTGGTGGCGAAGTTCCTGGGCGGGCTGTGGACGGCCGAGTTCCGCCATTCGCCGCTCGACGTCGTCGCCTGGCACGGCGACTACACGCCGTACAAGTACGACCTCGCGCGCTTCATGGCGGTGAACACGGTCACCTTCGACCACGCGGACCCGTCGATCTTCACCGTGCTCACCTCGCCCTCGGGCCAGCCGGGCGTCGCCAACTGCGACTTCGTCATCTTCCCGCCGCGCTGGATGGTGGCCGAGCACACCTTCCGCCCGCCCTGGTTCCACCGCAACGTCATGAGCGAGCTGATGGGCCTGATCCACGGCGTCTACGACGGCAAGGCCGAGGGCTTCCTCCCGGGCGGCATCTCGATCCACAACTGCATGAGCGCGCACGGGCCGGACCTCGCCACCTACGAGAAGGCTTCCACCGCGGAGCTCAAGCCCCACAAGATCCAGGACACCCTCGCCTTCATGTGGGAGTCGCGCTACGTCTTCCGCCCCACCAAGGCCGCCCTCGGCGCCCCGCAGCTGCAGAAGAACTACGACAAGGTGTGGGTTGGTTTTTGAAATCGGGCTCTGACCCCGGTCTATTGCTTCGCGCCGCCGTTGGACTTACGCTCATCCGCGAACATCCAGGGGAGGCGTTCATGCATGCAAGCGTGAATCTCGGTGCGGCTCTCGTCGCGGCGGCGTTCGCCGCCAACCTCCATGCGCAGGTTGCGTCCTCGATAGCCCCTGATGCAGGCGCAGCTCAAGCGGCAGGCAGCGCAGCAGGCGCTGCTGCCGGCGCCGCCTCTGGAGCCGGTGCAGCGGGCACCGCCTCGGGAGGCGCGGCCGGCGCTGCTTCGCAGGCCGCAGGGGCTGCTGGCGCTGCCGCAGGGGGCGCGGCGGGCGCTGCTGCCGGCGCCGGTGCATCCGGGGCCGCCGCTGCTGGCGCGGCCGGCGCTGCTTCGCAGGCCGCAGGGGCTGCTGGCGCTGCCGCAGGAGGCGCGGCGGGCGCCGCCGCCGGCGCCGGTGCATCCGGGGCCGCCGCTGCTGGCGCTGCTTCGCAAGCCGCAGGGGCTGCTGGCGCCGCCTCGGGCGGCGGCGCGGCGGGCGCTGCTGCTGGTGCCGCTGGTGGCGCTGCAGGTGCAGCAGCGGCGCAGGCTGACGACACGAACACCGCTGGCGGAGCTGGCTCCGTTCAATCGACCGAGCGTCAAACACCGAAAACAGACTTTGGCAGTGTGCTCGGCCGGGGCGTGAGCAAAGCCGCAGACGTGGCCGTAGAGCAGAAACCGGGCGCACCCGCTCAAGGCGGCGCGGGTGCTGCCGGCCTCGCTGCGCCGTTCATACCCGGCGGACAGGTCGTCGGGGCGGCGGTTTCCGGCCGCGCGCCGATCGAGGGCGGCGGTCCAGCGGGTGGCGCGATGTCCCCGACTCCGCTGGGCACACCGCTCGCGCCGATCCTGCGCACGACGCCCGTGGCGCCCTCGCCGCTCCCGATCCCCTATCCCGTGGTGGTCGATGCCCCGGTGAAGACGTTGCAGCCGGTGACGCTGCCGGCGGTCCAGCGGCCGACGACGGCGCTGCCGGCGGTGCAGCAGCCGGTGGCAGTGCCGGCGGTGCAGCAGCCGCAGCCCGTCGTGACGCCGCTGCCCATGCCCGTGCGCACGAAGTGAGCGCGGACTGCTGGGTCGAGTCGGCGTACGAGCCGGGCACGGATTTCCCGATCCAGAACCTGCCCTACGGCATCTTCAAGCGCAAAGGGCGCAAGGAGAGCCCGCGCGGCGGCGTGGCGATCGGCGACCAGATTCTTGACCTCGCTGTCGTGGGCCTCAAGACGGGGCCGACGCTGAACGGCCTCGCGGCGATGGGCCGCCCGGCGTGGCGCAAGCTGAGGCGCCAGCTCTCGAAAATCCTTTCGGTGCAGGGCTACGCGAAACGCAACGCGAAGCACCTCGTGCCGATGAAAGCCGCCGAGCTCTTCCTGCCGGTCTCGATCGGCGACTACAGCGACTTCTTCACCGGCATCCACCACGCGACGAACATGGGCAGGATGTTCCGCCCGGACAACCCGCTGCTGCCGAACTACAAGTGGGTGCCGATCGGCTATCACGGGCGCGCCTCCTCCATCGTCGTCTCCGGCACGCCCGTCACGCGCCCGAGAGGGCAGACCCGTGGCCAGACAAGCCCGCCGGAGGCCGCACCGGAGTTCGGCCCCTCGCAAGCGCCTGGACTACGAGGTGGAGCTCGGCTTCGTCATCGGCCCGGGAAATCCGCTCGGCAAACCGATCCCTATCGCGCGCGCGCTCGATCACGTGTTCGGCGTGGTCCTGTTCAACGACTGGTCGGCGCGCGACATCCAGACCTGGGAGTACCAGCCGCTCGGGCCCTTCCTCGCCAAGAGCTTCGCCTCCACCGTGTCGCCGTGGATCGTGACGCTGGAAGCGCTCGAGCCCTTCCGCTGCCCGGCCTTCCCGCGCCTGCACGGCGACCCGCAGCCGCTGCCCTACCTCTTCGACGCCGCCGACCAGCGCGAGGGCGGCTACGCCATCGGCACGGAGATGTCTCTGCGCTCGGCGCAGATGCGCGCGCAGAAGATGGCGCCGGCGCGCCTCTCGCGCTGCAGCTTTCGCGACGCCTACTGGACCGTGGCGCAGATGGTCGCGCACCAGACCTCCAACGGCTGCAACCTGCAGCCGGGCGACCTGCTCGGCTCCGGCACCATCTCCGGCATCGCGCCCGACGGCGCGGGCTCGATGATCGAGCTCACCCAGGGCGGCAAGAGCCCGCTGACCCTGCCCTCGGGCGAGACGCGCACCTTCATCGCGGATGGCGACGAGGTGATCCAGCGCGGGCGCTGCGAGCGCGAGGGGGCGGTGGCGATCGGGTTCGGGGAAGCTACGGGAGTTGTAAGGCCCGCGCCGTGATCGCGGCCTTTCGCGGGTTTGGCATTTCAAATCGATCTCCGGTTTTTTGGCTCGGAGAATCATCGAGCCAAAAAACCGGAGACCATGGGGAACCCCCAAACCGCCGGGCGGACGCTTGAGCGCCGACCCCCAATTCCGCGGCGACTATTCCCAAGCCGCCGCCGACTTCACCGTCGCGCAGGACTGGGCCGCCTACACGCCCGAGGACCACGCGCTCTTCCGCCGCCTCTACGAGCGCCAGGCGAAGCTCGTCGCGCGCTACGCCTGCCCAGAGTGGATCGAGGCCATCGGGCGCCTGGACGCCGGCCGCGAGATCCCGAAGTTCTCTGATATCAACAAGAGCCTCTCGAGGGCCACCGGCTGGGAGATCGTCGCGGTGCCCGGGCTCATCCCCGACGGGCCGTTCTTCAAGCACCTCGCCGAGCGGCGCTTCCCGGTGACGGTGTGGCTGCGCAAGCCCGAGGAGTTCGACTACATCGTCGAGCCCGACGTGTTCCACGACTTCTTCGGGCACGTGCCGCTGCTATACGACCCGGTGTACGCCGAGCACTTGTCCGAATACGGCAAGGGCGGCCTGAAGGCGATGCGCCTGGATGCCATCACGATGCTGGCGCGGCTCTACTGGTACACGATCGAGTTCGGCCTCGTGCGGACTGCAGCCGGGGTGCGCGCCTACGGCGCGGGGCTGCTCTCCTCGGGCGGCGAGCTCGCCTACTGCGTGGACGACCCCAAGCCGCGGCGCCGGCCCTTCGAGCTGGAGCGCATCCTGCGCACCGAGTACCGCATCGACCGCTACCAGGACACCTACTTCGTCATCGAGTCCTTCGCGCAGCTCATGCGCGACACGGCGCCCGACTTCACCCCGCTGTACGCGCGGCTGAAGCACCTCCAGGCCTTCGCGCCGGATGAGAAAAATGGGGTCTGACCCTATTTTCCGGCCTTTCGGAAAATAGGGTCAGACCCCTTTTTCAATCCAGCGCATGATTACCCGGATCATCTTGTCCGGCGGCGCCGGCACGCGGCTCTGGCCGCTGTCGCGAAAGCTCCTGCCCAAGAAGTTCCTGCCGCTCGTCTCGGCGCACACCATGATCCAGGAGACGGTGCTGCGCCCCACCGGCCCCGATACGGGCTTCGGCTACATCGAGGCGGGCGAGCCGCTCGCCGGGCGGCGCGTGGGGGTTGAGTTCAAGCGCGCGGACGCACCGCGCCTCACGGCCTCGATGCGCACCGCGCTGCACGACCTGAAGCCGGCGGCCTTGTACGTCGTCTACCCCGGGACGCGGCGCTATGCGCTCGCGGAGAAGGTGGAAGCCGTGCCGCTCTCGGAGCTGGCGGGAAAATAGGGCCTGACGAGGGAGCTCTGGAAGGAATGAGGCACGAAGCTCAAGGTTTGCTGGTGACGGGCGGGTTGGGCTATATCGGCTCGCACACTTGCGTCGCGCTGGCCGAAGCCGGCTGCGAGCTGGTGATCCTGGATAGCCTCGCCAACTCCAAGCCGGCGGTGCTCGACAGGCTGCATGAGCTGACCGGCAAGAAGATCAAATTCGTTCGCGCCGACGTGCGCGATCCGGCAGCGCTGGACGCCTTGTTCAAGGCGAATCGCTTCGACGCAGTGCTTCACTTCGCGGGCCTCAAGTCGGTGGGGAAGTCGGTCGCGAGGCCGAAGCTCTATCAGGAGGTCAACGTTGGCGGCAGCAAGACGCTGCTGGATGCGATGCGGGCGCACGACGTGCGCCAGTTTGTCTTCAGCTCCTCCGCAACGGTGTACGGCGAGCCGGAATTCCTGCCCTGCACCGAAGGCCATCCGCTGCGCCCGGCGAACCCGTACGGCGAGACCAAACTTGCCGTGGAGCGCTTGTTGGCCGCGGAGGCCGCGGCCGATTCGCACCTTCTCTATGCCTGCCTGCGTTACTTCAACCCCATCGGCGCGCACTCCTCGGGCCGCATCGGCGAGGATCCGAAAGGCGTTCCTGACAATCTTTTGCCTTACGTCGCCCAGGTGGCTGTGGGCCTGAGGCCCACCCTGCGCGTGTGGGGGAACGATTACGACACGCCCGACGGTACGGGCGTGCGTGACTACCTCCATGTCGTGGACCTCGCCGCTGGTCACATTGCGGCGCTGCGGTACCTGGAAGGGAAGAAGCGCTCGATCACGGCCAACCTCGGCACGGGGCGCGGGCACTCGGTGCTGGAATTGGTGAGCGCCTTCGAGCGCGCGAACGGAGTGAAGATTCCGCTCGAATTCCATCCGCGGCGGCCGGGGGATATCCGTTCAAATTACGCCGACCCCTCGCTCGCGGCGCGCGAGCTGGGCTGGCGGGCGCGCTATGGGATCGAGGAGATGTGCCGCGATGCCTGGCGCTGGCAGCAGGGCCAACCGGACAGTTATACGGCGTAAAAACAGGGGCCTACCCTCGCCCTCGGCGCTACAATTCCTCGCTCTCGCTCAACTGGGTGAACGCGCCATGAAACAACACCTGTTCCACAGCTTCTTCGCCGCAGTTCTTCTCGCTGCTACCCAAGCGGCGGTTGCCCAGGGCACCCAACGCCCGCAGGACGATCTCGGCTCCATGTCCACGCCAACGGGCGCTGGCGGGGCCGGAGTGGGCACGACCGTGCAGCAGCTTCAGGCGCTGCCCAATACGGCTGGACAGCCGCCCATCATCGTCAATCCCGTACAGGCGCGAGCGCTGCAAGAGCTGCGCCAGGTGCAGGGCCAGCCGGCGCAACCACCCATCGCAGCGCGCCAAACTCCGGATCCCGCCGAAAAGAACGAGTTCCAGGAGTTCATCACCGCCTCCACCGGCCAGAAGCTGCCGATCTTCGGCAGAACCTGTTCGAGGCGCCGACCACCTTCGCGCCGGTCGAGAACATCCCGGTCACGCCCGACTACGTCATCGGCCCGGGCGACGAGCTGCTGATCCGCGCCTGGGGCCAGATCGACGTCGACTACCGCGCCATGGTGGACCGCAACGGCATGATCAACATCCCGCGCGTCGGCTCGATCCCGGTGGCCGGCGTGCAGGTACCAGGACCTCACCGGCCACATGCGCACCGCGGTCTCGCGCAACTTCCGCAATTTCGAGCTGCTGGTCACGATGGGCCAGCTGCGCGCGGTGCAGATCTTCGTCGTCGGCCACGCGCGCCGGCCCGGCACCTACACCGTGAGCTCGCTCTCCACGCTGGTCAACGCGGTCTTCGCCGCCGGCGGGCCCGCTCCCGCGCGGCTCGATGCGCGCGATCCAGCTCAAGCGCGGCAACAGCGTGGTGACCGAGATCGACCTCTACGACCTGCTCCTCTCGCGGGGACAAGTCGAAGGACGCGCCGCTGCTGCCCGGCGACGTGATCTACTTCCCGCCGGTCGGGCCGCTCGCCGCGGTCATCGGCAGCGTCAACAACGCGGCCATCTTCGAGCTGAAGGGCCAGGCCAACGTCGGCACGCTCCTCGAGCTACGCCGGCGGCCTCACCACCACCGCGCAGACGCGGCGCGCGACCATCGAGCGCATCGACGAGCGCAAGACGCGCATCGTCGACCAGTTCGCACTCGACTACGACGGCCTGAAGCGCACCGTGAAGGACGGCGACCTCGTCTCCGTGCTCGCCATCTCGCCGCGCTTCGAGAACGCCGTCACGCTGCGCGGCAACGTCGCCGAGCCGCTGCGCTACCCGTGGCGCGAAGGCATGCGCATCCGCGACCTGATCCCGGACAAGGAAGCGCTGCATCACGCCCGAGTACTACCGGCGCCAGAACCTCGCGGTGCGATTCGACACCGTCACCCAGGGCCGCCTCGCGGCGGACGTGCGCCGGCTCTCCGACGAGATCAACTGGGACTACGCCGTCATCGAGCGGCTGAATCAGGACGATCTCACCACCACGCTCATTCCCTTCAACCTGGGCAAGGCGGTGCTGGAGGGCGACGCCGCGCAACAACCTGGCGCTCATGCCGGCGACGTCGTCACCGTCTTCTCCAAGACCGACGTCAGCGCGCCCGCCACCCGTCGCTCGGTCGTGGTCAGCCTCGAAGGCGAGTTCAACTTCGCCGGGGTGTACCAGGCGAAGCCGGGCGAAACGCTGCGCCAGCTGATCGTCGCGTGTCGGCGGCCTGACGCCGGAGGCCTACCTCTTCGGCGCCGAGTTCACGCGCGAGTCCACGCGCAGGACGCAGGAAGAGCGCCTGCGCGCGTGCGATCATCGCAGTACGAGCAGGACCTGCAGCGCGCCGCGGCATCGCGCGCGCGCAACGTGACCAGCGCGGAAGATGCCGCTTCGCTCAAGGCGGAGGCCGAAGCGCAGCAGGCGATGGTCGCGCGCCTGCAGCACTCTGCAGCCTACGGGACGCATCGTGCTGGAGCTTGCCGGAGAACCCGACCATTGCGGATCTGCCGGAGATGCCGCTCGAAGATGGCGATCGACTGGTGATTCCGCAGCGGCCGTCCATGGTGGCGGTATTCGGCACCGTCTACAACGAATCCGCGTTCATCTACACAAGCCGACAAGACCGTTTCGGACTACCTCGCCCAGGCCGGCGGCCCGCAGGAAGGAGGCGGACAAGAAGAGCATCTACGTGCTTCGGGCAGACGGCTCGGTCATCAGCAAGCGCAGCACCGGGATGTTCTTCGGCTCGCTTGATGACATGCGGCCGATGCCGGGCGACGCGATCATCGTTCCGGAGGACTTGACACGACACGACTTGGGTCAAGGACCTGAAGGACTGGACGCAGATCTTCTATCAGTTCGGGTTGGGGGCAGCCGCGATAAAGGTGTTGACGGAATAATGACTGAGCAAGTGCAAACTGGTCAGCTGCAGCCCGAGGAGGATGAAATTAGCCTCCTCGACCTGCTGATCGTGCTCGCCAAGCACAAGACGCTGGTTCTCGGCCTTCCGGCGGCAGCAGCGGTGGTGTCGATCATCGTTTCAATATTGCTTCCAAACATCTACACGGGGACTACGAAGGTCCTGCCGCCGCAGCAGACCCAATCGACTTCCGCCGTGCTTGCGCAGCTCGGAAGCCTCGCAGGGTTGGCGGGTGGCGCGGTGGCAGGTGGTCTGAAGAATCCCAACGACCTTTATGTCGGGATGCTGAAGAGTCGCACCGTGGCCGACAATCTCATTCAGCGGTTCGACCTCAACAAGCTCTACGAGCAGAAATACCAATCCGAGACCCGCAGGCGCCTGGCCAGGGAGACGACGATTCTCGCCGGCAAGGACGGCATCATCACGATTGAAGTGGACGACAAGGATCCCAAGCGTGCAGCCGAGTTGGCGAACGGCTACGTGGATGAGCTGTTCAAGCTGACAAAAGTACTGGCCGTCACTGAAGCTTCGCAGCGCCGCCTGTTCTTCGAGCGCCAGTTGGAACAGGCCAAGGACAACCTCGCCAGGGCGGAAGCATCCACCCGGCTGGCGTTGGACAAGGGAGGGCTGGTGCTGGTTGAAGGACAGGGCCGCGTCATGGCGGAAACGAGCGCTCGCCTGCGCGCAGAAATAACCGTCAAGGAGATACAGATCGGCGCAATGCGCACCTTTGCGTCCGAACAAAACCCCGAGCTGCAGCGCACGCAACAACAAGTGGAAGTGCTGAAGCGGGAACTCGCCCGCACCGAGGGCACCGCCGGCAGCAGGTCGAGTTCAAGCGCGGAATCCAACGTGAAGGGCATCGAGAACCTGCGGCTGCTGCGGGAAATGAAATACAACGAAGTGACCTATGAACTGCTGGCCAAACAGTACGAGATTGCCAAGATCGACGAGGCCAAGGACTCCGCCATCATTCAAGTGATGGACAAGGCGATCGAGCCCGACCGCAAATCCAGGCCCAGGCGCTGGTTAATCGTGCTGCTGTCCGTATTGGTGACGTTACTGCTTGCCATCGTCTGGGTCTTTGCTCTGGAGGCGGTGGCAAGAAGCAACCAGGATCCTCTCAGAGCCGACCGGTGGCAGGTTCTCAAGCGGCACATCGCGCTCCGGGCCTGGTGGAGGAACCGGGACGCCTGACTTCACTGCGGGCGCGGCGGGCGATCCTTGGAGTTTTCCGGCGGGGGCGTGCCGAGCTTATCCTTGCGCACCGGCTCTGAGCCCAGGCGGCCCTTCGGGGCGGGCGTCTGCCTGCCAGGCATCGTGCCCGTGGTCGGCGCCGGCTTCACATCCATCTCGCCTCCGGCGGCGGGCTTTTTCGAGGATTCCTTGCCGGCGGGATTCGTCGGACCCTTTTCCTGCGCCGCGCAAGGCGCGGCGCCAACCAGGAGCCCGAGCAACAAAGAAATGCGAACCGCCGCAGCATCAAACGCCCAGCCGTCCCGTCGGCGCCGGCAGCGTCTGCATGATTCCCGAGGGCGCGGGCGACACTGGCATGGAACCGGAAGCGGAAGGCGCGACGCCGAGCCGAGGCGCGCCGGCGGCCGGGCCAGATGAACCCAGCTGCCCCGTGGGTACGGAGCCGATCCTCACCGATTCCGACGACGAGGTCGAGGGTGGCGCGGGCGATGCCGGCGAGGTCCCTGCGAACACCGGGAGCGCCGAAGACCGCGGCGCCTCCGGTGCTGGACCCTGCTGCGGACCGCGCGAGCGGCGCCGCCGCGCTGCCAGCGAGCCTGGGGTACTGGAAACAGCCGCCCCCGCGTGAGTCGGCAACGGCGCCGGTTCACCTTGCGCCAGCGTCGAACCGGTACCGAGACTTGCGTACTGGATGACGCGCGCCGTCGCGCTCGGCAAGTGCACGACCTCGAATTCCGCCGCCGCGATTGCGGTCACCTTGAACACGCCATCGAGCACGTCGCCTACGTTGATGGGAACGAGATCGTTCCCCTTCATGAGATAGACGTGCCGCTTGCCATCCTTCACGCTGAGTTGGCCGGCGTACAGATACGGGAACGGCGCGGACACCGGCGCCGCAGCCGCAACCAACGGCCTGGACGCTTCGTGCGCGCCGGGCCCGGGCGCCTTGCGCGCGCCGAACGGTTCCCCGATTGCCTCTCCGGATAGCCATTCCCGTCTGAGCCGGTCCGCCAACGGCAACGGCGCATCACCCGCCAGCGTTGGCGGCGGCACTGCGCGCGCGGCCGGCTGCGCCACCGTCGCGTCGCGCTGGCGCGACTGCTGCCAGCCTTCGAGCGCCGCCACCGCGGCGACCGCCCCGAGTGCCAGCATTCCCAGCGTGCCCTTGAGTCTCATGGCAGTCGAACCAATCAGGGAATGTCCTTGAAGACTTCGTTCGAATTACCACTTTCACTATTGGACGTATCATAGGCTCTCGCCACGAAATAGTACCGCGTGGCTGCGTCAGTCCCGTCACTGTAAAGGTGGTGGCCAACCCCACGTTCAGCCCTGCCCTACGGGCTGAAGATACGTTCCCGGGCTGGTGCCGTAATAGATGCGGTACCCACCAAGTGTTGGGACTGTTACGGCATCCCAGTCAAGGATGGCGGTATTGGGGCTGGTCGAGCCGCCACCACCGCCGACAGTCGCCGCTACCTGCCAGTTCGGTCCGCCACCGTGCGCAGGTAGCCCTCGCCGGCGATCGTGGTGCCGTTCATCGGGTAGACGTAGTTCTCCCCGGTAGCGGCGTTGCCGCCAGAGCACGTCCGCCTTGCCGTCGCCGTCGTAGTCCCCTGTGCCCTTCACCTGCCAGTTCTGGTCGGCCACCGTGCGCAGGTAGCCTTCGCGTGCCGCTTGATCGCGTTGCCGTTCATCGGGTAGAGGTAGTTCTCCCCGGTGCTCGCAGTTGCGCCAGAGGATGTCGCGCCTTGCCGTCGCCGTCGAAGTCCCCCACCCCGGCCACCTGCCAGTTCAGGTCCGCCACCGTGCGCAGATAGCCTTCCATCGGCTTGATGGCCGTGCCGTTCATCGGATAGAGATAGTTCTCGCCCGTGCTCGCGTTCCTCCACAGGATGTCCGCCTTGCCGTCGCCGTCGAAGTCGCCTACGCCGGCGATGTTCCAGTTCAGGTCGGCCACCGTGCGCAGGTAGCCCTCCGTGCCGAGAATCGCCAGGCCGTCCATCGGGTAGATGTAGTTCTCGCCGGTCGCCGCGTTGCGCCAGAGGATGTCGTCCTTGCCGTCGCCGTTGAAGTCCCCCACCCCCGCCACCTGCCAGTTCTGGTCCGCCACCGTGCGGATGTAGCCCTCAGTCGGCTTGATCGTGGTACCCATCCATGAAGTAGATGTAGTTCTCCCCGCTCGCGCTGTTCCGCCACAGCACGTCCGCCTTGCCGTCGCCGTCGAAGTCGCCGATGCCGGCCACCTGCCAGTTCTGGTCCGCCACCGTCCGCACGTACCCCTCAGCCCCGAGGATCGCCGTGCCGTTCATCGGGTAGAGATAGTTCTCGCCCGTTGGCGCAATTGCGCCACAGGATGTCGGCCTTGCCGTCGCCGTTGAAATCGCGCCGCACCGGGACCGTCACCGCAGGTCCGGGGCCGTCGATGGCGTGCACGCTGCCGCTGTAGCTGACTACGTACAGCTCGCCCGCCTCGTCCTCGCCGAAGGCGGTGACGCTGCCGGGGCCATTCACAAGCGGAAAAGTGGACCAGGTGCCATCGCCGTTCGGAAACGCGGCCGAGAGGCTCGCAATGTTCAAGTCGCCGTACACGTAGAAGCCGCGCAGCGCGCTGCTCTTGCGGCCGCGATAGACGTAGCCGCCGATCACCGCCCGGCCGCCGCTCGCGTGGCTGAATTCGATGATCGGATCGATCCTTCCTGCAGTAAGGCAACTCGTCATCGGCTCGAAGCAGTGCGCGCCCTCCCTGTCGTCCCAGCCGTAGTTGCGCCCGCCGGGATCGCCTGCAGGTTCGAAATTGATCTCCTCCCACTTGTCCTGCCCTACATCCGCGATGAAAAGATCGCCGGTCATGCGGTCGAACGAGAACTTCCAGGGGTTGCGCAACCCGTAGGCCCACACCTGGTCGGCGCCGTCCTTGCCGACGAAGGGATTGGCCGGGGGGATCAGGTATGCCGCACTCGTGTTGACGTCGATGCGCAGCAGCTTGCCGAGCAGGGCGTTTTTGTTCTGCCCGTTGTCGCTCGGGTCGCCGCCGCCGCCGCCGTCGCCCGTGGCAATGTAGAGATACCCCTCCGGCCCGAACGCGATGCGCCCGCCGTTGTGATTGGCGGCCGAGGCGTGCGGGATGGTGATGACGGAGCGCTCGGTGCCGGCGTCGGCCACGTCCGGGTTCGCCGCGCTCGCGAGAAACTCCGATACCTGCAGCGCGCCGTCGGCCTTGCGCGTATAGAAGACGTAGAACCTGCGGTTCGCGGCGTACTGCGGATGGAAAGCGAGCCCCAGCAGCCCGCGTTCCCCGTCGAGGACGGTCAGCGAGCTGATGTCCAGGAATGGCGTCGCCAGCACTGCGCCGTTCTTGAGTATCTTGATCCGCCCGGCCTGCTCTACGATGAACAGGCGCCCGCTGCCGTCGCCCGCGTGCGCGAGCTCGACCGGCTGGGAGAGGCCGCTCGCCACGGGGCGCAATGTCACCGCCGGGGGCGCCGCCAGGGCAGGCAATGCCAGCCCCAGCGACAACGCAAGCAGCAGGGCGACCCCCGGTTTCATCTCGGGTTCTGGACCTGCCAGTTGGGCTGCGGCACGGTGCGCAGGTACCCTTCGGCGGGCTTGATGGTGGTGCCGTCCATCAGATAGAGGTAATTTTCTCCCGTGGCGGCGTTCCTCCACAGGATGTCCGCCACACCGTCGCCATCGTAGTCCCCCGTGCCCTTCACCTGCCAGCTCTGGTCCGGCACGGTCCGCAGGTAGCCCTCCGCGCCCAGGATGGTCTTGCCATGCATCGGGTAGAGGTAGTTCTCCCCTGTGGTGGAGTTCCTCCACAGGATGTCCGCCTTGCCGTCGCCGTTGTAGTCTCCGATCCCCACCACCTGCCAGCCCAGGTCCGCCACTTTCCGCAGGTAGCCCTCCGTCGCTTTGATCGCGGTTCCGTCCATGAGATAGAGGTAGTTCTCTCCTGAGACGTTGTTTCTCCAGAGCACATCGGCCTTGCCGTCGCCGTCGAAATCGCCCACGCCCGCGATCTGCCAGGTCGTATCCGCGACAGTGCGCAGATACCCTTCCGAGGATTTGATCGACCGCCCGTCCATCGGGTAGAGATAGTTCTGTCCGGTGACGGCGTTTCTCCAAAGGATGTCGTCCTTGCCGTCGCCGTCGAAATCTCCCACGCCCGCCACTTGCCAGTTCTGGTCCGCTACCGTCCTCAGGTAGCCCTCGGTCGGCTTGATCGTCGTGCCGTTCATGAAGTAGATGTAGTTCTCCCCGGTGCCTGAGTTGCGCCATAGCATGTCGGCCTTGCCATCGCCATCGAAGTCACCGATGCCGGCCATCTTCCAGTTCTGGTCGGCCACCGTGCGCAGGTAGCCTTCGCCGGCGAGGATCGCCAGCCCGTCCATCGGGTAGAGATAGTTCTGGCCCGTCGCGACATTGCGCCACAGGATGTCCGACCTGCCGTCGCCATTGAAGTCGCCGCGCGCCTTCAGGACTCCCGCGCCAGAGAGCTTCACGATGCGCCAGCCCGCGGGGAATCCGGTCTCGAGCGATTCGCCCGCGAGAAAAACCGAGCCGGCACGCGCCGCCACGGTGGCCACGCGATCGAAGCCGTTCGCGCTGCCCGCGTGGGTGTACGACCAGAGCAGAGCGCCATCCGAGGTGGCGAACCTTACGGCCTGCATGTCGCGGTTATCGGGGTCGGTGCTGTTGTTGACGCGCCCGCCGACGATCGCGTTTCCGGCCGCATCCACCGCGATGGCCACCGCTACATCGCTCAGGTCGCCCGAACCGCCGAAATTCTTCGCCCAGAGGGTCACCCCGTCGGACCCGCGGAACTTGACGGTATTCCAGTCGTTGTTCGCCGTGCCGTTGAACGTGAATCCCGTGGCGATCGCATTGCCCGCGCCATCGAGCGCCAGGGCATAGAACATGTCGTCGCCGCCGCCGTCGCCGACGAAGGTCTTCTGCCAGAGGACCGCGCCATTCGCTGCCGCGTACTTGACGATTTGCGCGTCGAAATCGGCGCCGTTGTGGCTGTTGCCCGCGACGAACACGTTGTTCGCGCCATCGATCGCGATGCCGTAGGGAATGTCCAGCCCGTTTCCCGCACCGGCAAACGTCGCTTGCCAAAGCACGGCGCCGTCGGCCGCCGCATACTTGAGGGTCTTCCAGTCGGGGCCGGAGAGGGCGGTGTTTGTCGCTTCGCCCGTCACCACCACGTTGCCGGCGCCGTCCACCGCCATTGCGTACAGGTAGTCGTTGGCGCCCGCCGCGCCGGCGAATGTCTTGTCCCAGAGGACCGTTCCGTCGGCAGCGGCGAACTTGACGGTTTTCATGTCGTCGTCGGTGCCGTTCCATACGCTGCCTCCCACGATGGCGTTGCCTGCGCCATCCACGGCGATGGCGATGCCGAAGTCGGTGCCGCTGGACGGGCCGGTGAAGTTCTTCTGCCACAGGATCGCGCCGTCGGCCGCGGCGTACTTGATCGTCTTGATGTCGTACTCGGCGCCGCTCCACGTGTAGCCGGTGACGATTGCATTGCCCGCTCCGTCGAGCGCCATGGCCCAGGACTGGTCGTAGCCGCTGCCAGCGCTGTTGAACGTCTTGCTCCAGATCACCGCACCGGTCGCGCCGCTGAACTTGACGGTCATGATGTCGCTCAGCGTAGACGTGTCCGTGAACCCGGTCACGATCACGTTGCCGGCGCCATCGACGGCCATCGAGCGCTGGTCGCTCGCGCAGGAGCCGCAGCCGAGGGTGGCCGGGGCGTCGCCGGGGCCATAGGCGGAAATCGCCCACGACACCGTAGGCGTCTGTGCCGCGACGTCGAGCGTCAGCACGACAATCAACGCGGCTGCGATACTGCGGACTCGCGCGAGGAGCCGCGGAGTTCTGCGGGAAACGATGGGTACGGAACAAGAGGTGGCATGCATCGCATGCTCCTTTGGAGGAACGGATGCGTCGAATCGGATTGCTGCGAAACGAAACCTAACGATTCCGCACAATCGATACGAGGAGATTGTGCCGGCCCGATTCGAGAATCAGCGACTTGGTCCGGTCGCTGGCGGAAGCGGCGCAGTTTTTCCGTCGTCCGCAAACGACTGCGCTGCCGCGAACACTAGGAAGCTGTGCGTTCTTCCACAGCGCAGTACTGTCGCCGGGCGGAGACAGTCGCAATTAATGGACGCCCAGCGCCGCGCTCCGGGCAGAGAAACGCTACGCTTCGCCCCTCAACACGCACGCACCATGACGTCTCCGCACATCGGTGTATGGATCAAATCGCGCTCAGAATCGGCGCCGACGCTCGGCCGGGTTCTCGCGGCCGGATTGACGATTGCCGCCCTTGCGCTTCCCGTCCCCGCGCTGTCTCACACGATCATCACGGTGGCGGGAGGCACGGGCGATGGCGGGGCGGCGACCAGCGCGAACCTCTACTCCGCAGCCGGGGTCGCGCTGGATGCGATCGGCAATCTCTACATCGTGGATCACGACAACCACCGCATTCGCAGGGTCGACGCGGTAACACGGATCATCACGACCGTGGCGGGCAATGGCGCGGCCGCCTTCGCGGGAGACGACGGGGCGGCGACCAGCGCGAGCCTCCACTTCCCAACGGGCGTCGCGCTGGATGCGAGCGGCAATCTCTACATTGCGGACGGGGGCAACCACCGCATTCGCAAGGTCGTAGCGGCGACGGGGATCATCACAACCGTGGCGGGCAATGGCCTCTTCAGCGCCTTGGGCGATGGCGGTCCGGCGACGGACGCAAACGTCACCTCCCCAGCGGGTGTCGCGCTGGACGCAAGCGGAAATCTCTACATCGCGGACGGGAACGCCCGCATTCGCAAGGTCGCCGCCGCGACGGGGATCATCACGACGGTGGCGGGCAATGGCAGCGGCACGTACGCGGGCGATGGCGGGGCAGCGACGAGCGCGGGCCTCACCCCAGCCGGCGTCGCGCTGGATGCGAGCGGCAATCTCTACATCGTGGATTTCAACAACCAGCGCATTCGCAAGGTCGCGGCAGCGACGGGGATCATTACGACGGTGGCGGGCAATGGCAGCATTGGCCTCGCGCAAGATGGCGGGCCGGCGACCAGCGCGAGCCTTTACTACCCAAGAGGCGTCGCGCTGGATGCGAGCGGGAATCTCTACATCGCAGACCAGTCTCACCAGCGAATTCGCAAGGTCGCTGCGGCGACGGGGATCATCACCACGGTAGCAGGCAATGGCACAAATGCCTTCGCGGGCGATGGCGGCGCGGCGACCAGCGCGAGCCTTGGCGAACCATGCGGCGTCGCGCTGGATGCGGGCGGGAACCTCTACATCGCGGATCACGATAACTACCGCATACGCGAGGTCGCTGCGGCGACGGGAATCATCACGACGGTGGCGGGCAATGGCAGCATTGGCTTCGCGGGCGATGGCGGTGCGGCAACGGGCGCGAGCCTCTACTCCCCAGCCGGCGTCGCGCTGGATGCGAGCGGCAATCTCTACATCGCGGAGCACGACAACCAGCGCGTTCGCAGGGTCGCTGCAGCAACAGGGATCATCAGTACCGTGGCGGGCAATGGCAGCGACACCTTCGCCGGCGATGGCGGAGCGGCGACAAGCGCGGGCGTCGGGGGCCCGGTAGGTGTCGCGCTGGATGCAAGCGGGAACCTCTACATCGCAAACCAGTATGACCAGCGAATTCGCAAGGTCGCTGCGGCCACAGGGATCATCACGACGGTGGCGGGCAACGGCGTCTATGGCTTCGCGGGCGATGGCGGGGCGGCGACAAGCGCGAGGCTCGCCTCCCCCGCCGGGATCGCCCTGGATGCGAGCGGCAATCTCTACATCGCGGACTATAGCAACCACCGCATTCGCAAGGTCGCCGCCGCGACGGGGATCATCACGACGGTGGCGGGCAATGGAATCCTTGGCTTCGCGGGCGATGGCGGGGCAGCGACGGGCGCGAAACTCAACTACCCGGTCGGTGTCGCGCTGGATGCGAGCGGCAATCTCTACATCGCGGATCGCGACAACTGCCGAGTTCGCATGGTCGCTGCGGCGACAGGGATCATCAGGACCGTGGCGGGCAATGGCGCCAGTGACTTCGCGGGCGATGGCGGACCCGCGACAAGCGCGAGCCTCAGCTGCCCAGCCGGTGTCGCTCTGGATGCGAGAGGCAATCTCTACATCGCGGACATTGGCAACCACCGAATTCGCAAGGTCGCCGCGGCGACGGGGATCATCACGACGGTGGCGGGCAATGGAATCCTTGGCTTCGCGGGCGATGGCGGGGCCGCGACAAGCGCGAAGCTCGCCTTCCCAGCCGCTGTCGCGTTTGATGCGAGAGGCAATCTCTACATCGCGGAATATGGCGACTACCGAATTCGCAAGGTCATTCTTGCTCTCGCGCGCGCCGACTTCAACGACGACGGCAGGAGCGATGTGCTATGGCGCAACCTAGTCGGGGGCACGGGCGAGAACTACCTCTACCCGATGAACGGCACGGCGATCCTGGGCGACAGAGGGATACTTGAGGACGGTGGCGGACTTGAATTGGCAGGTGGCAGGAATCGGGGACTTCGACGGCGACGGCAAGTCGGACGTCCTGTGGCGCAACTCCATTTCCGGCGAGAACTACATCTACCCGATGGATGGCACCACCATTAAACCCACCGAGGGCTATATCCGCACGGTGGCGGATCAGAACTGGCAGGTGGCAGGCGTTGGGGACTTCGATGGCGACGGCAAGAGACGACATCCTGTGGCGCAACTCCGCCACTGGGCAGAACTATCTCTATCCGATGGACGGGCTGGCGATAAAAGCGACCGAGGGCTACCTGAGGACGGTGGCCGACACGACGTGGCAGATCGTGGGGGTGGGAGACTTCGATGGCGATGGCAAGTCCGACATCCTGTGGCGAAACAGCTCCACCGGTCAAAACTACCTCTACCCGATGGATGGCACCACCATCAAGGCGACCGAGGGTTACCTGAGGACCGTGGCCGACACCACCTGGCAGGTCATGGGCGTCGGCGACTTTGACGGCGACGGCAAGGCCGACATCGTCTGGAGAAACTCAAGCAGCGGGCAGAACTACCTCTATCCGATGGATGGCACGACAATCAAAGCCACCGAGGGCTATCTGCGCACGGTCGCGGACACCGCCTGGCAGATCGTCGCGGTGGGCGACTACGACGGCGACGGCAAGGCCGACATCCTGTGGCGCAACGACTCCACGGGGGAGAACTACCTGTATCCCATGATCGGCACCACGATCAAGCCCACCGAGGGCTACCTGCGCACCGTGCCCGTCGGCAACTGGACGGTGCAAAGCAACTAGCCTCTCGTACGACAAGCTGTTCAAGACGGCAGGGTTCCGGCTCAAGTACGCCGGCTTTAAGGGGAAGGAGAAGTACTCCGACTGGCAGTTCGCGTACGTGCCGGGCGAGGTGACCATGGCGCCGAGGCCGGCGCCAAGGCGACCATCGCCTCAGTGTTGGGAACCCGTTTCTTATCGAGTCGGGCTCTGGATCCGCCAGTCGGGTTGCGGCACGGCGCGCAGGTAGCCCTCGGTGGGCTTGATCGTGGTGCCGTCCATCGGGTAGAGGTAGTTCTCGCCGGTTGCGGCGTTCCTCCACAGCACGTCCGCCTTGCCGTCGCCGTCGTAGTCCCCCGTGCCCTTCACCTGCCAGTTCTGGTCCGTCACCGTCCTCAGGTAGCCTTCCGTCCCCAGGATCGTCCTGCCGTCCATCGGGTAAAGGTAGTTCTCTCCGCTGGCGCTGTTCCTCCAGAGCACGTCCCCCTTGCCGTCGCCGTTGAAGTCACCCACGCCGGCGATCTTCCAGTTCAGGTCAGCCACCGTCCTCAGGTAACCTTCAGTCGGCTTGATCGTGGTTCCGTCCATCGGATAGAGATAGTTCTCTCCGGTGCTGGCGTTTCTCCAGAGCACATCTGCCTTGCCCTCGCCGTCGAAGTCTCCGACACCGGCGATTCCCCAGTTCAAATCAGCCACCGTCCTGAGGTAGCCCTCGGTACCCAGGATGATCAGCCCGTCCATCGGATAAAGGTAGTTCTCCCCGCTGACCGAGTTCCGCCACAGGATGTCGGCCTTGCCGTCGCCGTTGAAGTCCCCGACTCCCGCCACCTGCCAGTTCTGGTCCGCTACCGTCCTCAAGTAACCCTCGGTCGGCTTGATGCTCAATCCATCCATGAAGTAGATGTAGTTCTGGCCGCTGCTCGCGTTTCTCCACAGGATGTCGGCCTTGCCATCACCATCAAAGTCTCCGAGCCCCACCACCTTCCAATTCAGGTCCGGCACCGTCCTCAAGTAGCCTTCCGTGCCAAGGATCGCAGTCCCGTTCATCGGATAGAGGTAGTTCTCCCCTGTACTCGAGTTGCGCCACAGGATGTCCGAGCGGCCGTCGCCATTGAAGTCATGCCTGCGCTTGGCGGTTGCACCGGGCCGCTCATACGCGCCGATGTCGATAGCGACGATGCCGTCGGCGTTTCCGTCAGTGATCCTGGCGTTTCCGGCAAGGTCGTTGGCTGTGAGCTGCGGCGCGGTGTTGTCGCCGGCGTCAACGGAAAGCGAACCCGGCTGCAGGCGATAGTTGCCGCTTGCCTGATCCACGAACAACGGGTCCGAGGAAATGTTGCCGTTTATCCCGGTCTGGTTGGCGCAAATCCCCCCATAGGCCGATCCGGAAGGCGTGAACACGTTATTGGACTTGAAGACCGGCGGATTCTGGTCGAACGTGTTTCCGCAGTACACGGCGGTCTGCCCCGCCTTGCCGACAATGATGTTGTTGATGAGCTGGGTCTGTGCATCGAACCCTTCGGCAAAAATGGCCGAGCCCAGGGCGCTGTCGTTGGCGGCGATGGTGTTGTTCACGAGCAGTGGGCCGGGGTTGGTGGTGGTCACGGCCCAGAACAGTCCGCCCCCGCAGGTGGCGCTGTTGCCGGTGATCACGTTCTGCACGATCAAGGGATCCGAGCTGTTGCCCGTGGCGATTCCGCCTCCGAAAGCGCATGGATATCCCCCGCCCGCGGAATTCCGGCTTATCACGTTGCCCCTGATGACCAGCGGCCCCCCTGCGTTGATATAGATTCCACCGCCGTCCCCGGCAAGATAACCATCCCACGCCGCGTTGTCCGAAATGACGTTGTCCAGAATCCTCGCGGCCGGAGATCCAGGCGTGTAGCCCCTGACCAGGATTCCTCCGCCTCCGCCACCGCTGCAACCAACCTCCCGGCCATTGTTTCTGATGGTGTTTCCCTGGATGAAGGGTGAACCAAAGACGACGGCGATGCCGCCCCCGCCGAAACATGCTTCGTTGTTCGCGATGATGTTGCCCACGATGGTTGGCGAGGAATGATCGACCAGGATCCCTCCGCCTTCCCCAGTGCTGGTATCGACGTTCGCTCTTCCGTTCCTCAAAGTGAACCCGCTGAGCACCGAGAGCGGCCCTTCCCCGGAAGTGAACTTGACCACGGAGTCCGTCTGGTTGCCGTCAATGATGGTGACTTCCGGTCCGCTTTCGCTCACGACCGTGATGGTTTTGCCGGAGAAGTTGATGTTGTCGACGTAAGTCCCGGGCGCCACCAGCACCGTGTGGCCGTTGACGGCGGCGCTTACCGCGGCCTGGATCGTAGGAAGATCTGCAGGAACCCTGATCGCGGTGGTCCCCACATTGAAGGTCGCCGTCACGCTCTTCGCCGCGCTCATCGTTATCTGGCAATTGCCGAATCCGCTGCAGCCGCCGCCGCTCCAGCCGGCGAAGCTCGAGCCCGCGTTCGGGCTCGTGGTCAAGGTCACCACCATGCCCTCGTTGAAGGAGGCCGAGCAGCTTGCGCCGCAGCTGATGCCTGCCGGAATGCTCGACACCGTTGCACTTCCGGGGCCCGCGGTGCTCACCGTGAGGCCGAAAGTCGGAGGAGGCGCTGCGTGATCGTTCACACGCTGGGCGAAAATGTCCCAGATGGTCCCGGTTCCGGCGTCGAACCGATAGTCGGACCAGTAGATGATTGCCCCGCCCGATCCATCGCTTACCGCCTTGGGACTGAAACCGTAGCTGCCCCCGGGCTGAACATAGACCTCGAACCCGTCGGCTATCCACAGGGCTGCGCCGTTTCCATTGACGCGTTGAGCGCGAATGCGGGGTCCCAAATCATCCCAAACGATGATGCCTCCACCTGCGCCGTCGCTGACAATGCTTGGAGAAAAGGCATGGCACGACGTGCAAATCGGCATGCCATCTGCAGTCCAGAGGGGCACGCCAAGGGCGCTCACCCGCTGAGCGAGGATCCATTGCCGCCCGGATCCCGGAGGACTGGCACCCTGGTCCTCCCAGGTGAGGATGGCGCCGCCGGCCGCATCCGTCGCCATGGCCGGTGAATACTGGTGGCCGGTGCGCGTGACGATGGGAACCCCGTCAGCCTGCCACTGGATCTGGCCAGCCGTGTTCAGCCGTTGGGCATAGATATTGGCATCATTGAATACACGACCGTCCACCCACGCGATGATCGTCCCGCCGGCCCCGTCGCCAATCAAGACATGGCCGCTCAAGCCCCTTTGCGCGATGGCGGGGGAAACTTCGATCCCGTTCACAGTCCATTGCGGAGCGCCGCTCGCGTTCAGTCGCTGCGCGTAAATGCGGTAGTTCGAGTTCCTGGCGTCTTGCCAGATGACGATCGCCCCGCCACTGCCATCGCTGATGATCTTCGGGAAGTCCGCGTTGAAGGTTCCCGTCACGACCGGCATGCCATCCAGAGTCCACAACGGCGTCCCGTTGGCGCTCACGCGCTGGGCCCATACGGAAAAATGGAATCCATCCCGCATCTCGTACCAGGCAATGATCGCCCCACCGGCTCCATCGCTGGTGATTTGAGGCTTTTGCTTCTGATTGGCGCAACTGCCGCCTGGCCAGCACGCGGTGGAAACAGGAACGCCGTTGGCCTGCCATTGCCTGACTCCATTCGAATCGATGCGTTGGGCGTAGATATCGTTTTGCAGAGTCCGATTGTCCTGCCACGTGAATATGGCGCCCCCCGCGCCATCGCTGATGATGCTGGGCGCGCTCTCGGCAGAATCCTGAACGGTGGTAAAGGGGGCGCCGTTCACCTGCCACTGACTTACGCCATTGGCATTGAACCGCTGGCCGAACAAGTCGGGCTTGCCGTGCGTGGTGCGGCTGTCTTCCCATAAGAAGATCGCACCCCCGGCCCCGTCGCCCAAGGCGACCGGCGCACCCTGAATCCCGGACGCGGTCGTCACAGCCACGCCTTCCGAGGGCCAGAACTTGATCGGCTGAGCTTGACTGACCTCGATAAAAGCGAGGAGCAGCGGCAATACGCACGTTCTCCCCCATCTCATCGGCAATCTCCCATGGCGGCCCCGGACGGGAAGACGCTACGCCGCGCCTGAAATCGCGTCAACGGGGGCGCTGACATGGCCATGGGATAGACAACCCGCCTCATCCGGCGCCAACACTTTCTGCGCGAACTGCGAACGGGAGGGGCGCCATGGGCAAGCGTGAAGTCCACGACCCGAACCGTCGTCTTTTCCTCAATCGCCTGAGCCTCGCCGCTCCGGCATTGGGAACCTTTGCTTACCGAGCCGGGTTCTGCATCTGCCAGTCGGGTTGCGGCACGGTGCGCAGGTACCCTTCGGTGGCCTTGATCGTGGTGCCCTCCATTGGGTAGAGGTAGTTCTCTCCCGTGGATGAGTTGCGCCACAGGATGTCGGCCTTGCCGTCGCCGTCGTAGTCGCCCGTGCCCTTCACCTGCCAGTTCTGGTCCGGCACCGTGCGCAGGTAGCCCTCCGTGCCGAGGATCGTCGTGCCGTCCATCGGGTAGAGGTAGTTCTGCCCCGTGGTCGCGTTGCGCCACAGGATGTCGGCTCTTGCCGTCGCCGTTGAAGTCGCCGACACCCTCGACCTGCCAGGTCGGATTCGGCCACGGTCCTCAGATAGCCCTCGGTCGGCAGATCGCGGTGCCGTTCATCGGGTAGAGGTAGTTCTGGCCGGTGGCGCTGTTTCGCCACAGAATGTCGGCCTTGCCGTCGCCGTCGAAATCACCGACGCCCACGATCTCCCAGTTCAGGTCCGCCACCGTCCTCAGGTAGCCCTCGGTGCCCAGGATGGTGAGCCCGTCCATCGGGTAGACGTAGTTCTCGCCGGTGGCGGTGTTCCTCCACAGGATGTCGTCCTTGCCGTCGCCGTTGAAGTCCCCGATCCCCGCCACCTGCCAGTTCTGGTCTGCCACCGTCCGAGGTAGCCCTCGTCGGCTTGATGTTCGTCCGTCCATGAAGTAGATGTAGTTCTCCCCGTCGAGGAATTCCGCCACAGCACGTCGGCCTTGCCGTCGCCGTCGAAGTCGCCGATCCCCACCACCTTCCAGTTCAGGTCCGCCACCGTGCGCAGGTAGCCCCTCCGTGCCGAGGATCGTCTTCCCATCCATCGGGTACAGGTAGTTCTCGCCGCTCGCAGCATTGCGCCACAGGATGTCGGAGCGGATGTCGCCGTTGAAGTCGGCGCGAGTGACGCTCAGCGACCCGGCACCGTCAGTGCCTCTGAGCTTCACCACGGCAAAATCATCGAAGGCATTAGAGGTAACGCCGGCGACCACCACATTTCCAGTGCTGTCTACCGCAATCGCTCTGGCAAGATCTCTAAAGTGTGCAGCGCCATCAATATCCCGGCGCCAGAGCACTGCCCCGTCTGCCCCGGCAAACTTGATCACGTTGAACTCATAGTTGCTGATGCCCAGGCTGGAACCCGCGGACACCACATCACCCGCCGCATCCAACGCGAGAGCGCTGGAAGAGGTAAGGAAGACCAAATTGCTCCACAGCACTGTTCCGTTCACGCCGGAAAATTTGTAGATCGGCAGGCCAAACTCTGTCACTCCGGCGGCTACCACATCGCCTGCACCATTGACCTTGACAGCACGGGCCTCAGAGGGGAAGGCGGGGAAATCGGGATGGTCGGAGGGACCCGGAATCATCTGACGCCACTGCTCGGTCCCGACGGCGCCAGCGAACTTGATCACGGCGAATTCCACGAAGCCGGTGTCATTCACGATGCCGCCAGCAACCACGACGTCTCCCGCATTGTCCACCGCGACCGCAAAGGCCTCATCTCGGTCATTGGAGGTGCCGTCGATCACCTGGCGCCACAGCTCGGTCCCATTGAGCGCGGAAAACTTGACGACCGTGAAGTCCCAGCCAGCACCTTCATTCTGGGTACGGCCTGCGGCCAAAACGTCGCCCGCAGCATCCACTGTGACGGCAAACGCTGCATCCGCGGAGAAAAGAGCGCTGCCGTCAATGGATTTGCGCCACAACTCTACCCCGCTGGAACCGTCAAATTTGACGACCGTAAAGTCAGCGTCAGTGCCAATGTTCGTGACAAGGCCTGCAGCCAGGACATTCCCCGCAGCATCAACTGCGACTGCTAGGGCCATGTCATCGCTATTGGCGCTGCCGTTGATGGTTTTGCGCCAGCGTTCTGTGCCGTCGGAACCGGAGAGCTTGACGACAAAGAAGTCACGGTCGAGACCGGTCCTGCCGACGGTGCCAGCGGCCAAAACGTCACCCGCCGCATCCACCGCGATCGCAGAGGCCGCATCTCCGTCGTTGGTGGGGCCGTTGATGTTCCGGCGCCACAGTTCTGTCCCATTGAGCCCGGAAAACTTGATCACGGTGAAGTCCTGGCCGGTGCCGGCATTGGTGGTAAAGCCGGCAGCTACCACATTACCAGCACTGTCCACCGCCACCGCACGCGCCTCATCTAGAGCGTCGGCCGTCCCGTTGATGTTCCTCTGCCAAGCCCAGCTCTCGGAACACAAGAGCGCTGCGGCGCATGCTTGCACGAGCGCGAAGAACATTCGGATATAGACCGACCTCATCGCTTGGCTCATGGACTCGACTTCAGCGCAAACGATTGCCCGGCGCGGGTGATGCGCGTGCGCCGGCACCAGGAACGGCGCACGGCGAAACTCGACACGCAATGACACTTCGGGGGGCGTGCGCGAGCACCTCGTACCGCGTGACCCGAGACCCATTCGAGGTCTCCGTTCATGCCACTCCCCAATGGGTCAGTGATATCCGACCCACTGGCTAGCTTACGCCCGGCCGGACCAATTACAAGTCAAGACCGCGGCACCTGCGGTTTCATTGCAACTGCCAGTGCTGATCGGCCACGGTGCGCAGGTACCCTTCAGTGGGCTTGATGCTGGTGCCGTCCATCGGGTAGAGGTAGTTCTCGCCGGTGGATGCGTTCCGCCACAGGACGTCCGCCTTGCCATCGCCGTCGTAGTCCCCCGTGCCCTTCACCTGCCAACTCTGGTCGGGCACGGTCCTCAGGTAACCCTCCGTGCCCAAGATTGTCTTGCCGTTCATCGGATAGAGATAGTTCTCCCCCGTGGTGCCGTTGCGCCAGAGGATGTCGGTCTTGCCGTCGCCGTTGAAGTCACCCACGCCGGCGATCTTCCAGTTCAGGTCCGGCACCGTGCGCAGGTAACCTTCTGAGGGTTTGATGGTCGTTCCGTCCATCGGATAGAGATAGTTCTCTCCGGTGCTGGCGTTTCTCCAGAGCACATCTGCCTTGCCGTCGCCGTCGAAGTCCCCCACTCCAGCGATCTGCCACGTCGTATCGGCTACCGTCCTCAGGTAGCCCTCGGTGCCCAGGATGGTGAGCCCGTCCATAGGGTAGAGGTAGTTCTCGCCCGTGGTGCTATTGCGCCACAGGATGTCGGCCTTGCCGTCGCCGTCGAAGTCCCCCACGCCTGCCACCTGCCAGTTCTGGTCCGCCACCGTGCGGATGTAGCCCTCGCTCGGCTTGATGGTCGTGCCGTCCATGAAGTAGATGTAGTTCTGGCCGCTGCTCGCGTTCCTCCACAGGATGTCGGCCTGGCCATCACCATCAAAGTCCCCGAGCCCCACCACCTTCCAGTTCTGGTCGGCCACCGTGCGCAGATACCCTTCGGTGCCGAGGATAGTCGTGCCGTTCATCGGGTAAACGTAGTTCTCCCCCGTGGTGCCATTTCGCCACAGAATGTCGCTCTTACCGTCAGCGCCAAAGTCGGCCTTGAGCCCGAATAGCGCTGCGCTTCCCAAGGGCACCCTGGAGTTGTAGCGCACCTGGCCCCGTAGCGCCGGCGCCGCGCCCTCGCAGTGCTGCTCGAAGTTTGCGGCGAAGCGCATCACCACGCCGACGGCGTCGTACACCGCCTCGAGCACGTCGAACCGGCCGGTTAGCGAGTTGCAGCCCACGCCGTAGCCGGAAAAATCCAGGCCGGGAATCGCGGTACCCGGGAACCGCGTGGCCTCCTCGTAGTGGCCCGGCGCCAGCGTCGCGCCCCAGGGCGCTTGGAGTCTCAGGATGAAGAAATCCACGAAGCCCGGCACGCCATCGACAGTCGCTTGAATCCCAATGCTCGCGCCCGTGACGGAGTCTGAAGGCATCCAGACGCTGGGCGTCAGCGTTATGGCCATGCCGGGCGGCGGAGTCTGCGTAGCGTCGAGAAGGCGCGTCTCGCCCTGGCCGATCGGGTCGCCCGGCTGGCTCTCGAAATACAGCAGAGTGCGCGGCGCCTGGTCGGCAACGCGCGTCGTTACGGTGAAAGCACCGCTCGCACCGCCTATCGTGACGGTCGCGGAAACGGTCGCGCCCGGCATGCTCGACGAAGTGGTGCGTACGCGCAAGTAGCTCCCTGGGTTGACCGTCCCGGCCTCGCTGGTGAAGGGCCCGCCGTTAGCTGAATACTCGCCGCCTCCGACCGAAATCGGCGCCTGCGCATCGAAGCCGTAGACCTGGATGTGATTCGAAGTGAGCGTCACGCCCGGCGGTGCCCCGGTCGCGGGCACGAAGCGGAAAGGATCGGGGGTCGTATCGGCGATCGACGTTACGGTGAAGCCGCCCGCCACACCGCCGATATAGATCGTTGCCGTCGCGGATTGCCCCGGCCCGGGCGCATAAAGCGACGCCGTGACCTGGTCCCCGTTGCTGACCGAGCCCGGAACGGAGGTGTTCGGGCCGCCGTTAATGCTGTATTGCCCTCCGCTCACGCTGATGGGCGCGGGTGCGACAATGCCCGTCACCGCAATCGGGTCGGAAGTGGTAAGAGCGTACGGCGGGACGGTTTTCGGGGTGAACGTGAACGGGTCCGGCACGATGTCCGGAACGCTGTACGACACGAGCTCGAAGGTCTCCGACGACGGCGGGATTCCAAGAGCCGGGATCCCCGAGTCGTAATTCGTGCGCTTGACGGTGCCGATGCCCTGCACGAGCCAGGCGTCGATCGTCTGGTACCAGGAATAGCCCGAAAAGGAGAGGTTAAGAACGACGTTCACGTGCACGACGTTCTGGAACGTCCCCGCGGGAACGGTCACGGTCTCGAAGGCGACCGGGGTCGAGGTGCTCGTATAAGAAACGGGGTAGGTAGTGCCTTCCGTCGTAACGTAGAGCGTGCCGGAGCTCTGCACGGCCGATCCGATGGTCGCGTCGGCTGCGGCGAACGGCACGGGCGGGACGAACTGATCAGTCTCGTTTCCGGCCGCATCGACCACATACTGGCCGTGCAGACGCACTCCCTGGGCGTCGTTGGTGAAGTACGACTCGTCGCCGAAGTTGTCCCGCAGGATCATTACCGGTGTGCCGTTGAACGTGCCGGAGGATGCTGTCTCGGTTATCGTTCCGCCGAGCGAAGACGAAAAATTCCACGTCGCGCCGTCGGGAAGGGGAAAGTACGGGCCGGGCGCGAATGCCATCGCCGCTGCGAAGGGCGCCGCCCAAAGCGACAGGATCGTCAAGGCGCGCACCACCCACCCTCCTTCCGCGCGGCCCGCGGCGGGCTGCGGCAGCGCCTTCGCTACGGAGCCCGCAATCAAATGGCCGTTCGCATCCCGCGAAGCCAGAAGACGTCCGAGCGGCTGTCGTTGTTGAAATCGGAAAAGGCGGCGGCGTGCGCCAGTGGGGGCGCGAGCAAGGCCACTGCGAGCAATGCGAAGCCCGCGGGCTTGCCAGAACAATTGCGCAGGCATCTTGGCCCCCTGTGCCAATCGCTGCTAAGGACGCCCGGGGCGAGCCCAAGGCAGAGTGACGCTACGCTTCGCCCGTAACCGCGTCAACAAAAGCGGCCGCGGCGAAGTGATTACCGTTTAGGGGTTGGTGACGCCCAGCCCCGTCGCCGCAGGGTAGATGTACGACGTGAATCGCGCCGCTTCGTAAACCAACGCAGTGAACCGCGCGCTGCCGCGCAGCACGTGCGCGCCCGCCGCAACAGGCACGGCGCCGCCGGAATAGCCCGAGGAGCCAATGGCGGCAAACTTTCCTGGGTCCACCACGGTGCCATCCAGTTTCAGCTCGCCGAGCGCCTTGGTCGGGGTGACGATGTTGAGGTACGGGCCCGCCGCCGGCGTGTGCGACGGATGGACGGAGAAGCGCATCTCGGTCAGTGCCTGCTCCTGCGGCGTTACCATGCCCATGGCGGGGTCGCCGATGCTGGGGCCGCCGCTCAAGGCGCCGTGCATGAACTGGGCCACCAGCGCGGGCTTGCTGGAGAAGACTTGCACTGCGCCGGCCAGCACCACGTCGCAGGACTCGCCGGCATTCAGGGTGGCGCAGCCGTCCGAGGGCGGATCGAAGCGGAGGGAGGTGCCCTCCTGTGTGGCAAGGATGCGCAGCGAATAGTCCGGCCGCGCGTTGAACGGCACCGCGTGAAACAGGGTGCCCAGGCGCGTCACGTCGGGGATCTGTTCGGCCAGGTTGCCGCAGAACCCCACGCCGGAAGGGATGTTGACGCAGCGATGCCCGCCGAAGACCGCCACCGGACGCGTTGCGCTCACTCTCGAGCCCGTCATGTCCCCGGTTTCCGGGTTGACGAGCTGGTAGGTCTGGCCGGCGTTCAGCTTGATGTCGAACGGCAGGCCGGCGGCGATGGTCGCGCCCGCGGCCGCCGGGGTGATGGTCACCGTGGTGCCGTCCTGGGTGCCGACAATGACGAAGAGCGATCCGGGAAGATGCGCTTCCTTGTTGGCGCGCGTCATGACGACATACTCGGTGCCGAGGCGAGCGGTGGGAAACGCGAGGAAACCCTCGGAGAAAGGAAAACCCTCGACGAATGCGTGCACCGAAACCGGGTTGACGGCGGTCACCCGGACGCCTTTTGCTTCCACGGTCTCGTTGCTGGTCAGTACGACACTCGCCGGCAGCGCGATCACACGCTCGGCGCCCGCGAGCAGGCTGAAAGAGGCGCTGCCGCCCGGGAAAGTGACGTCACCCGCGTTGTTGGTCGAACTCGTGATGCGCAGCGTGACCGCCACTGGCACGCCCGCACACAGCGCCGGATCGCTGACGCAGCGATGCTCGGGGAAAGCCAGGTGGAAATCGGTGCCGAGCGCAGTCGGCGGCATGGGGACCACCGGGGTATTGCCTGCCGCGACGCGCCACGTCGGGCCCATCGTGCGGACGTAGCCTTCGATGGGCTTGATGGTGGTTCCGTCCATCGGGTAGATGTAGTTTTCGCCGGTGGTGGCGTTGCGCCACAGGATGTCGGCCTTGCCGTCGCCGTCGTAGTCCCCCGTTCCCTGCACCATCCAGGCCTGCTCGAGGACCGTGCGCAGGTAGCCTTCCCCCGGCAGGATCGCGAGCCCGTCCATGGGGTAGAGGTAGTTCTCGCCCGTCGCGGTGTTGCGCCAGAGGATGTCCGCGTGCATGTCGCCGTTGAAGTCGCCAGTGCCGGCAACACGCCAGTTGAGGTCGGCCACGGTGCGGATGTAGCCCTCGCCTGGCTGGATCTCGAGCCCGTTCATGGGGTAGATGTAGTTCTGGCCCGTCACGGAGTTGCGCCACAGGATGTCGGCGTTCAGGTCGCTGTTGAAATCGCCGATGCCCGCGACCTGCCAGGCCTGGTCCGCCACGGCGCGGATGTAGCCCTCCGTCGGCTTGATCGTCAGTCCGTCCATCGGGTAGATGTAGTTCTCGCCTGTCGTGGAGTTGCGCCACAGGATGTCGCTCTTGCCGTCGCCGTCGAAGTCGCCTACCCCGGCCACCTTCCAGTTCAGGTCGGCCACCGTGCGGATGTAGCCCTCGCCCGCGAAGTCCTTGCCGCTCATCAGGTAGATGTAGTTCTCGCCGGTGGACACGTTGCGCCAGAGGAGGTCGGCCGTGCCCGTCGCCGTTGAAGTCGCCGATCCACACGATCGTCCAATTCTGGTCGGGCACCGTGCGCGCGTAGCCTTCCGTGTCCAGGATTGCGGTGCCGTTCATCGGGAAAAGGTAGTTCTCCCCGGTGGCTGTGTTGCGCCAGAAAATGTCCGAGTGGCCGTCGTTGTTGAA
>CAWALA010000005.1:0-291671 GCA_963782655.1 uncultured beta proteobacterium
CCCCTCAGCCCCTCGCCACCCGGATCACGCCAGTCACGTCGCGCACCACGGCGAAGGCGCGCTTCAGTTGCGCCACGTCCGCCACCTCGAAGGAAAAGCGCATGAACGCCAGGTCGTCGCGGCTTTGCGTGCGCACCGCCGTGACGTTGATGCGCTCGCGCGCCAGCGCATCGCCGACGTCGCGCAGCAGGCCCGGCCGGTCGCTCGCCGTGACCACCATGTCCACGCTATAGGCGCCGGCGGCGCTGCCCCAGGCGGCGTCGATGAGGCGCGCGGGGTCGGCCTCCGCCAGGCGCTTCAGGCTTGCGCAGTCCTCGCGATGGATGGACACGCCGCGCCCGCGCGTGACGAAGCCGCGGATCGGGTCGGGCGGCACCGGCTTGCAGCATTTCGCCAGTTGCGTGAGGAGCCGGTCCATGCCGACCACCAGGATGCCGCTGTCGGCCGCCACCTTGCGCTTGCGCGGCGCCGCGGCCGGGGCCGGCACGCTCACCGCGGGCTGCACGCCGGCGAGCGCCCGCAGCGCCTCGTGCAGCTGGCGCAGATTGACCTCGTCGCGCGCCACCGCGGCGAACAGCTCGTCGGGCTTGGCGAAGCCGAGCTTCACGGCCAGCGCCTCGAGGTTCGCGCTGCCGCGGCCTTCGCGCTTCATCTCGCGCTCGACCACGGCGCGGCCCTCCGCCACCGTATCGGCGAGCGCCTGCGAGTTGAACCACTGCCGGATCTTCTGCCGCGCGCGCGGGCTCTTCACGAATCCGCGCTCGGCGCTCAGCCAGTCGCGCGAGGGGCCACCTCTCTTCGCCACCGTGATCTCCACCCGCTGCCCGCTCCGCAGCGGCGTGTCGAGCGGCACGATGTGGCCGTCCACCTTGGCGCCGCGGCAGCGGTGGCCAAGGTCGGTGTGCAGGGCGTAGGCGAAGTCGATCGGGGTCGCGCCGGCCGGCAGGTCCACCACCCTGCCCTGCGGCGTCACCGCGTAGATCGTGTCGTCGAGCGCGGCGCGGCGCGTCTGCTCGGTCCAGCTCGTGCGGTCGGCGACCTCGTCGCGCCAGGCGAGCAGCTGCCGCAGCCAGGCGATCTTGTCGTCGAAGGCGCTGTCGGCGCGCGTGGCCTTGCCCGACTCCTTGTAGCGCCAGTGCGCCGCGATGCCGAGCTCGGCGTGCCGGTGCATCTCCTCGGTGCGGATCTGCACTTCCAGCGTCTTGCCGGCCGGACCGAGCACCGCGGTGTGCAGCGACTGGTACAGGTTGCCCTTCGGGCGCGAGATGTAGTCGTCGAACTCGCGCGCGATGGGCTGCCACAGGTTGTGCACCACGCCGAGCGCGGCGTAGCAGTCCTTCACGCTCGGTACGATGACGCGCAGCGCGCGCACGTCGTGCACCTGCTCGAAGTCCAGGCCCTTCTGCCGCATCTTGTTCCAGATCGAATAGATGTGCTTGGGCCGGCCGCTCATCTCGCCCTTGACGCCGGCCGCCTCCAGCTCGCGCGCGAGCGCCGCCATCGCCTGCGCGATGTACTGCTCGCGCTCGACGCGGCGCTCGTCCAGCATCTTGGCGATGCTCTTGTAGACCTCGGGCTCGAGGAACCGGAAGGACAGGTCCTCCAGCTCCCATTTCAGCTGCCAGACGCCGAGGCGGTTGGCGAGCGGCGCGTAGATGTCGAGCGTTTCCTGCGCGTAGGCGCGCCGCTCGGCGCTATCGTGCTTGGCGAACCAGCGCAGCGTCTGCGTGCGGCTCGCGAGGCGCACGAGCACCACGCGGATGTCCTCCACCATGCCGAGCACCATCTTGCGCAGGATCTCGCTCTGCTGCGCGGCGTTGGCGCGTGTCAGCACGCGCAGCTGGTAGAGCTTCTCCACGCCGCCGGCGAGCGCCGCCACCTCCGCGCCGAACGCCTCGGCCAGCTTCTCCGTGCCGCCGAGGTACTTCGGCGCCGCGAACAGCACGCCCGCGGCGCGCGCGGCCGGGTCCATGCCGATCGCGGCAAGGCTCGCGGCAAGGCCGAGCGCGTGCGGCCAGACCGGCTCACCGGTGGACAGCGACTGCCCGGCGTACAACGGCTCGGCGAACTCGAGCGCGCGCGCGAGCTGCGCGCGCTCGGCGGCCGCCAACCCTTCGGCGAGCGGTTGGAGCGCGGCAGCGCTGTTCTGCGGATGAAGCTGGACGACCGAAACCATGTGTGTATTGTATCGGCACACCATGGGTTGGCTGAGGAACTGGCGTCGCCGGCGCCTGCTGGCACGACACCGCATCGACGATGCGCTGTGGCAGTCGGTCACGCAGGGCCTGCCGTTCCTGCGCGGGCTGTCGCGCGAGGAGATGCAGCGCCTGCGCGACCTGTCGTTGCTGCTGCTGGTGGAGAAGGAATTTTCGGGCACGCACGGCCTCGCGCCGGATGACGCGATGCGCCTGTCGATCGCAGTGCAGGCTTGCCTGCCGGTGCTGAACCTGGGGCTGGACCGTTACGACGAGTGGAGCGAGGTCGTGGTGCACCCGGGCGACTTCAAGGTGCAGATCGCGGAGACCGACGACCACGGCGTGGTGCACGAATTCGACGACGAGCGCGCGGGCGAATCCTGGCCCGGCGGTCCGGTGGTGCTGTCCTGGGATGCCGCCGCGCACGCGCCCGACATGAACGTCGTGATCCACGAGTTCGCGCACAAGCTGGACATGGCGAACGGCGAGGCCGACGGCATGCCGCCGCTGCACTCGGGCATGGACCGGCGCGCGTGGACGCAAGCGTTTCGCGTCGCCTACGAGGGCCTTTGCGACGCCGTGGATCGCGGCAAGGATACCTGGCTCGATCCGTACGCCGCCGAGGCGCCGGGAGAGTTCTTCGCGGTGGTGAGCGAGGCGTTCTTCGAGGCGCCGAACGAGACGCGGCGGCGCTATCCTGACGTCTACGAGCAACTGAGGCAGTACTACCGGCAGGACCCTGCCCAGCGCTTGACTGCGTGAAGACCCTCCTCATCGTGTATCACACCGGCGGCGTGAAGACCGCGCAGATGGCCCAGGCCGTCGAGCGGGGCGCGCGCAACGAAGAAGGCGTGCGCGTGGTGGTGAAGCGCTGCGCCGAAGCCGGGCCCGAGGATGTGCTCGGCGCGGATGGCCTGATCCTCGGCACGCCGGAGAACTTCGGCTACATGTCGGGGATGATGAAGGACTTCCTCGAGCGCGTGTTCTACGCCTGCGAAGGCAAGGTCGAAGGAAGGCCCTGGGCGCTTTTCGTAGGTGCAGGCCAGGACGGAACAGGTGCGGTGACATCGGTAGAGCGCATTGTCACTGGGCTACGCCTGAAGAAGATCGGGGAGCCGATCGTCGTGGTGAAGGAACTCAAGGCCGAACAGCTGACGGCCTGCGAGGAACTCGGCGCCGCGATGGCCGCGGGCCTGGCGACGGGCATACTGTAGTTTGTGGACTAGTTAAGTGCGTTCAGGAGACCACCGCATGAAGCCCATTGCGCTCACAACCATTCACCAACGCAGACTCTTGAAACTTGCCAGGCAAGCCGGTCGCACCCCGGATCAAATGCTGAGTCGGAGCGCAAGGGCACAATCTCAAACGAACAAGTGCAACGGGAGGCGCATCGGATCATCGATGCCTCCCGAGCCCGAAAGGCAAGGCCGACGTAGACACTTGGTCACGCTCAACTTGGTGCAGGCATAGCGAAGTCTGCATCCAGGGAATGTCTGCTTTCGGCGGCGGGTTCAACCGGTCATTCGCGACCAACCAAGCCGGTTTGACCTTCCAATCCGCTCAGTTGAAGTGCATCCCCCCGTTCACCTGTACCGTCTGTCCAGTCATATAGGCGTTCGCTGCCAGCATCACCACCACGACGGCAACTTCCTCGCCCGTGCCGAGGCGGCCGACGGGGATCCTTCCAATATTCTCCGAGCGGTGCAACGCGATCATTTCGGTCTCAATCAGGGAGGGTGCGACCGCATTCACCGTGACGCCGTCCTTCGCAAGCCGCGCCGCATAGCCACGCGTGAGGCCCTCCATGCCGGCCTTTGAGGCGTTGTAGTGGGCGCCAACGACGCCCGCGCCCCGCGCCGCACCCGAGGAGATATTGATGATGCGCCCCCAGTGGCGTGCGCGCATGCCAGGGAAGACCGCGTGCATGCAGAGAAAGGCGGACTTTAGGTTGGTCGCGATCGTCCCATCGAAGTCTTCCTCGGTGAGCTCCTCAAGGCTGCGACGCAAGGCAACGCCTGCGTTGTTGACGAGGATGTCGATCGGACCGAGCACGGTTTCGACGTGCTGCACCAGATTAGCGACGGCATTCGCGTTCGAGACGTCTGCCTGGAAGGTGGTCGCCTTTCCGCCTAGAGCTTCGATGGCTTTGGCGGTCTTTTCGGCTTCGCCCTTGCGTTCGCGGTAGTTGACCGCGACGCTCGCGCCGGCTTCGGCGAGGGCGAGGGCGATAGCCTTCCCGATTCCGCGCGATGCGCCGGTAACGAGGGCAGTGCGGGAGGCGAGGGTCGGGGGCATGGGGTGGTCCTCGGAATTGGTGAGGCTTCGATTATGCAGCGATGAGAAGTTCGAGTATGCCGGTCACGCAGTATTCGATGCCATCGCCGACGAATGCACGCAGCCCGGTGTCACGCAAATGCGAGGGGATGCACCTGTGACACTTCGGAGTGGGCCGAAAGCACGCATTGCTGAACGTCCGCTCCCGGCCAGAAGCGGTCGCTCGCATTGGCTATGCCCTCCCCGAGGTGTTGAGCGATTGCTTCAGGCAGGCTGCCGTCCGGCAACCCCCTTGGCATGGGATACGGTTGTCATGTTCACAGGCATTGTATTTGCTCCTGCCGGGCTACCATGTGCGGCGTGGCGTTTGCGTCGAGCGCGAAGACCGGGTGCTTCAATGCGCCCTGCACGCGGATCGCCGAGTGCAGCGAGAAAGCGCCCGGTTTCTTCTGCGTCGGGTCGAGCAGCAGGTCGAGCGTTTCGTCGCGCAGATTCAGCGTGCCGCTTCCGTCGATGCGCGTCTGCTCGGTGTCGATCAGGATCGCGCGCGACTTGCCGAGGCCGTTCTCGAAATCTAACGCGATCGCGGCACAGTGCACGACGATAGCGTGGTCGCCGCTGATGATCAGCCGCAGGACCTTGCCGAAGTCCTGGCCGAGCTTTGCATCGAGCAGGTTCGAAATGCGCGCTCCGACCATCTGCAGCGACATCGACCCCGTCGCGCTGCCCGCGATCGCCGAGAGCGAATTGCCGCGGCCGCTCAACTGGACGTTCGCCTTCACCGATCCCGAGCTGACCCGCTTCGACGCAAGCGTCGGCAGCAGCCGGTCCAGCTGCATGCCGCGAAAGTCCAGCGCCATCTGCGCAGACGGCGGTTCGCGCTTCGCATCGAGCGTGATCGCGCCGATGGCGTGACCACCCGCCAGGCCGAGGGCGATCGGTTTCACATTGAGGATCCCGTCGTCGAGGTCGACGGTGATTTTGAGGCTCTCCAGCGCCGGTACCGCAGCTGATCTGAGCCTGCGCGCGATGATGGAGACGTGCGCATCGATCGCTTGAAGGCGCTCGGCGCCCAGCGCACCCTGCGGAAACAAGCGTTCGGATCCGGCTTGCTCCGCAGCCGGCGAAGCAACAGCGTCGAAGTCCGCCAGATCGGCCGATTCGCTGCGCAAGGTGGCGCGCAGCACCGGTCGCCCGCGCTCTTCGCCGTCCCCGTCGCCGTGGAAAGTGAGTTCGCCGGCAATGTCGGTGGTGCCGATTCTCGCCCGCAATTGCTCGACCGCGTAGTGGTTGTCGTTCTTTTTCAGACGCGCATCAGCCTCGAACTGGCGCGAAGCGAGGTCCAGGTTGACGAACGGCTGCAGCTTCGCCAGCGACGGACCGGTGATGCGCAGTTTGGCGTCGATCGTGGACAGCTTGAGCAGATCGGCGAACGTCCCGTCGGCGTAGACCCTGGTATTGCCGGAGCTCGCATGACCCCGCAACGCAAAGGACCTGCCGGTTTCCTGAATTGTCAGCAGGTCGCCGGTGAGGACTGCGCCTGCGAACGCGGTTCCCCGGAACTTGCCGTCGAAATCGATCTTGGTCGACAGGGTCGGGTCAGGCTGCGCACCGGGCTCGCTGCCGGGTTTCGCGTGGTTCGCCGGGGTCGAGTTCCCGACGACGTCGAGATCGATGCCGCGGTGGGCAAAGCGGATGCGCGACCGGTGCGTTTCGAGGGCCAGCACCTTGAATCTGCCCGGCCCGCGATAGTCGGGCTCGCGCAGGCGCCAGTTCCTGAGACCGTCGGCCAGCCTTTCCAGGTCCACTTCGGCATCCTTGAGGACTATCCTGGAGACCACCAGCTGTTCGTCCCACAGCGTTTTCAGCGCCAACGTGAAAGACGCTTCGCCCGCGACCGCCAGGGGGCGCTTGGTGTCGGCCCATGGCGCATTCTCGATGTAGACGCCACGCAGGCGCACCGTAGGCTCGAGGGAAAGTCCCAGCTCCACCGCCAAGTCGGCGATCTTTACCGTGCGCTGGGACTTTTCGGCTAGATGGCGCTCGAGCGACGGGCGCAGCCAGTTCCAGTCGAACAGAGCCAGCGCAAATGCGACGGCGAGCCCGACTCCCAGCAGGATTCTCGTCTTGCGGCCGACGGCCCGCAGCCGCAACCCGCGTCTCATTGCATTGGAAAGGCCGGTCATTTTGCGGCTTGCAGAGTCGGGTCGACGAATGTACGCCGGGACGCGAAGATCCTATGTACGCCATCGAACCGAACCGCGCACTCGCGCGCATTTCGCCGCGCGGACGCGAAGGAATTTCCTATCCTCCAATATCCGCGTCCGGTCTCCAGGCTCCTGTCAGCAATGTCCGCTTTGGGTCGCAAGCGGTCATATGCGCCGGCCTATCAGCGAGTCCACCCGGCATTTCGACGGCGCCACAGCCAAAGCAACGGAAGAGTCACAAAGGACCCGGGAAGCAGCAGCGCCAGAGTGACGGCATAGACACGCAGTCTTGGCATGGAACAGGCGCCGAATGGCCACGTCCTCGACATCGGTGAATCAACTTGCCGTTCGTTCATGTGGGCTCCCTCCCGCCCGGAGGCATTCCGGATCCGGATAGGGCCATGATCCCCTGCGAGGGCCCACAGACCGCTTCACCCTTGGTTACAGATCGCTTAGAGATGCCTGCTCAATGGCGGTACATTCGCTCGATTTGCTTTGACGCAAATACGTCTCTTGCGTGAGCAACAACCTGGGCACACACAACTTGCACTATATTGATTCATCGCCGCTGCTTTGCGGTTAGTAGCCCACCCTACAGCGTGATGCGCGGCGCCCCCGGCGCGCCCTTCGCCACCCGCCCGTCATCCACCGGCTCGCCCAGCACCTGCCGGACGGGCACGACCCCGGCCCAGATCGGCAGCGCGTAGTCCTCCGCCTCGTCGATCGGCCCTCCGGTGCGCACCTTGGCCACCGCCTCCTCGATGTGCATGCCGAGCACCGTCGTCGCCTTGAGCTCCTGCTTGTTCACCGGCCGCAGCTCCGGCCAGCGCCCCGGGTAGAGCCGCTCGACGAACTTCTCCATCTTGGCGAGCTTTTCCTCGGGCTCGGTCACCTTGTAGGGCTTGCCGAACAGCATCACCGAGCGATAGTTGATGGACTTGTGGAACCCCGAGCGCGCGACTACCAGGCCGTCAAGGTGCATCACCGTGAAGCACACGCTCGGGCTCTTCTCCAGCGCCATCAGCATGCGGCTCTTGGAGGACCCATGCCAGTACACCGCATCGCCCTCGCGCCAGTAAGCCGTAGGCGTGACGAATGGATGCTTGTCGATCACATAGCCGATGTGGCAGACGAAGCCGGCATCGAGAATGGCATACACCGTGTCGCGGTCGTAGCGCGCGCGCTTGGGCAGACGCTTGATCCTGGTGCGCGCGGTGGGGGTGAAGTCTTTCACTCGTGGCTCCCTGTGGTGGCCGCCATCTTAGCAGCGGCGCGCGGCGGATTCGCCAGCCACACCAGCACGGCGAGCGCGAGGAACAGCACGCCCGAGAGCCAGAACAGGTCGATGGTGCTCAGCATGCGGGCCTGCGCGTCGAGCGTGCGGTCGAGCCAGGCCAGCGCCTGGTCCGCGGAAAAGCCCTGCGAGCGCAGCGCGGCGAGCGCGCCCTCGGTGTTCGGCTCGCCGCGCACGACGTGCTCGGCGAGCTGCGCGCGATGCAGCTTGGAACGGTCGTCCCACAGCGTGATGGCGAGCGACGCGCCCACCGCCCCGCCCATGTAGCGCAGGAAGTTCTGCAGCCCGGTGGCGCCCGGCATGCGCTCGGGCGACATGCCGCGCAAGGCGAGCGCGGTCAAAGGCAGGAAGAACATCACGTTGCCCGCGCCCTGGACGAACATGGGCAGCGCGATGCTGACCCAGTCGGCCTCGAGGTTGAACTCCGCGCGCATGAATGACACCAGCGCGAAGATCAGGAAACCGATGCAGGCGACCAGCCGCGGGTCCACCACGTGCAGGGTCCTGCCGATGACGGGGGCGAGCACGAGGGCGAGGATGCCGAAAGGCATCATCATCAGCCCCGCCCAGATCTGCGTGTAGCCCATGGAGGTCTGCAGCCACAGCGGCAGCACCACGATGGCGGCGAAGAACACGGCGTAACCCACCGAGAGGGCCGCGGTGCCGGTCCAGAAATCGCGGTCGCGCAGCAGCTGCAGGTCCACGATCGGGTGCGCATTGTCGAGCAGCTCCCAGACGAGGAACAGCACGAATCCCACCACGGCGACGCAGGCCAGCGCCACGATCTCGCCGGAGGCGAACCAGTCGAGTTCCTTGCCCTTGTCGAGCATCACTTGCAAGGCGGCGACCCAGACCACGAGCAGCGCGAGCCCCACCATGTCGACCGGCACGCGCTGCGTGGGCGTCTCGCGCTCGCGGTACAGCAGCCAGATCAGGCCTCCCGCGAGCAGCCCCACCGGCACGTTGATGTAGAAGATCCACGGCCAGGAGATTTGCTCGGTGATCCAGCCGCCGATGATCGGTCCGGTGATCGGCGCCACCGTCGCGGTCATCGCCCAGATGGCGAGCGCGGTGCCGGCGCCGCCCGGCCCGAAGGTGGCGAGGAGCATCGACTGCGACACCGGCACCATGGGACCGGCCACCAGCCCCTGCAGCACGCGGAAGGCGACCAGCATCTCGAGGCTCTCGGCCAGGCCGCAGAGCCACGACGCCGCGGTGAACAGCAGCACCGAGGCGACGATCAGGCGCACCTGGCCGAAACGCCGCGTGAGCCAGCCGGTGAGCGGCATGGCGATGGCCTGCGCCGCGGCGTAAGAGGTGACGATCCAGGTGCCCTGCGTCGTGCTCACGCCGAGGTTGCCCGAGATGGTGGCGACGGAGACGTTGGCCACCGTGATATCCAGCACCACCATGAAGGTCGCCGCGGCGAGCATCACCGCGCCGAGCATCCTCTCGGCACCCGCGAGCGGTGCCGGGGCGGGGACGGCGCTCACCGGTGCGCGGCGATGATCGCGCGCACACGCGCCTCGGCTTCCGTGGCAGGCGCCGCGAATGCCTGCGTGGCGTAAGCCGATGCCGCTGCGCGGGGCGCTGGCCAGCTGCGCCCCGCTCGCGTCGCGGATCTCGACCTCGGCCTTCATCGACAGCCCGATGCGCAAGGGATGCCGGCGCAGGTCCTCGGCGTCCAGCGCGATGCGCACAGGCAGGCGCTGCACCACCTTGATCCAGTTCCCGGTGGCGTTCTGCGGCGGCAGCAATGCGAAGGCGCCGCCGGTGCCGGCGGCGAGGCCGGCCACCTTGCCGCGGTACTCGATGCGGCTGCCGTAGAGGTCGGCAACCAGGCGCACCGGCTGGCCGATGCGCATGTCGCGCAGCTGCACCTCCTTGAAGTTGGCGTCCACCCACAGGTCTTCGAGCGGCACGATGGCCATCAGCGGCGTGCCCGGCGCGACACGCTGCCCCACCTGCACCGAGCGGCGCGCGACGTAGCCGCCCACCGGCGCCGGGATTTCCACGCGCTTCAACGCCAGGAACGCCTCGCGCACGCGCGCCCCGGCGCGCATCACGCTCGGGTGCTCTTCCACCTTTACGCGGTCGGTGAGCGTGCGGTTGGCGGCCAGCTGCTCGCGCGCGGCGGCGAGCGAGGCGCGCGCTGCGGCGGCCGTGGCGCGCGCATTCTCGAAATCCTCGCGCGTCACCATGCCTTTCTCGGCGAGCGACGCGCGGCGCGCGAGCCCTTCCTCGGCGCGTTGCAGCTCCGCCTCGCGCACGCGCACGTTCGCCTCCAGCGTCAGGTTGTTCGCGTAGAGCGTCCTCGCCTCGCGCACCGCGCGCGCGAGCTCGGCTTCCGCCTGGTCGAGCGCCACCTGCGCGTCGGCCGGGTCCAGCCGCACCAGCATCTGCCCCGCCTGCACGCGGTCGGTGTCGTCGGCGCCGATGGCGATGACGGTGCCCGCCACCTGCGGCGTGACTTCCACCAGGTTGCCGGCGACGTAGGCATTGTCGGTGGACTCGTAGTAGCGCCCCACCGTGTGCCACCACGCCGCCCACGCCGCGCCCGCCACGACGAACAGCAGGATCAGGACGGACAGCGCGCGGCGCCGGCTAGCCACGGTTGTCGAGCATCCGGCGCAGGAGCGCCTTCAGCTGGTCGAGCTCCGCGCGCGTGAAGCCGCGCAGGTGCTGGTTGAGCACCTTCGCCGCCATCGCCGCCATCTGCTCGGTGAGCTTCTTCCCGGCGGCGGTGAGCTCCAGGCGCTGCACGCGCCGGTCGTTCTCGTCGGGCACGCGGCGCAGCAGGCGCTTGGCGGCGAGGCGCGCCACCATGCGCGTCATGGAGCCGGTGTCGTAGTCGTAGTCGCGCGCGATGTCGGCGGCGCGGTCGCCGCGGCCGTGCGCGATGTAGATCAGGATCGAGCCCTGCGCCGCCGAGATGCCCCAGGGCGCGAGCTCGCGCGTCCACCGCGGCGAAGATGGACGCGCGCACGCGCGTCACCAGGTAGCCGACGCTGTCCTCGACGCGGTAGGTGTCCGCGCGGTACAGCCCCATGCCCGCCTCCCAAGCTGCCGAGGCAGCAAAGTACCTGCCTGGGCAGTCAATGTCCAGCCGCCGCGGCCTTCGCGGTAGACTCGCGCCATGGCCTGGGACGCCCTCGCCGCCTACGACGCCCTGACCGCGGGGCGCAGCCGCTTCGTGCGCGTGGACGAGCTGTGCCGCCTCGCGGCGGAGCGCTATCCCGGGCCTGGTGCCGGGGGCGGAGGCGCTGGCGGCCGAGGCGCGCCTCGCGCAGAAGGACAAGCAGGGGCTGGAGAAGGCGCAGGGCGCCTTCCTCGCCGCGGTGCTCGACGACCCGGCGGCCGGCCGGCACCTGTGCCACGCCATGCTGCTGCCGCGCGAGGACTCGCGCGAGCACCTCGCGCGAGTTCGAGGCGCAAGGGCAAGCTGGAGCTGCGGCGGCGCGAAGCTCGAGCGCCTTGGCAAGGCGGCGGTCGTCACGATGCGCAACCCGCGCTACCTCAACGCCGAGGACGAGACCACGATCGACGGCCTGGAGATCGCGGTCGACGTGGCGCTGCTCGACCGCAAGAGCGAGCTCTGCGTGCTGCGCGGCGACACGGTCACGCACACCAAGCACGCGGGCCAGCGCCTGTTCGGCGCGGGCATCAACCTCACGCACCTCTACCAGGGAAAGATCCGCTTCCTCTGGTACCTGATCCGCGACCTCGGCCTGGTCAACAAGCTCTACCGCGGCCTCGCGCTGCCGGAGGTGCCGCCCGGAGGAGGACTGCATCGAGAAGCTCTGGGTCGCCGCGGTGGAGGGCTTCGCCATCGGCGGCCACTGCCAGATCCTGCTCGACCATGGATTACGTGCTCGCGGCGCGAGGACGCCTACATGACGCTGCCCGCGCGGAAGGAAGGCATCATCCCGGGCGCGGCGAACCTGCGGCTGCCGCGCTTCGTCGGCGCGCGCATCGCGCGCCAGGCGATCCTCGCCGAGCGGCGCCTCGACTGCGCCTCGCCCGAGGGCCGGATGATCTGCGACGAGATCGTGCCGGCGACGCAGATGGACGCCGCGATCGAGCGCATCGTCGAGCACCTCACCAGCTCGGGCGTGGTGAGCGCGGCGGGCAACCGGCGCGCGTTCCGCGCCGGCGAGGAGCCGCTCGACACGTTCCGCCGCTACATGGCGGTGTACGCGCGCGAGCAGGCGCACTGCCACTTCAGCCCGGCGCTGATCGCCAATCTCGAGCAGCACTGGGACGCGGCGAACCGCCGCGACTGATCAGGCGAGCAGGAAGTCGCGCACGATGCCGATCTGATCGGCATGCAGCAGCGTCGGCGCATGGCCGATGCCTGGCAGCTCCACCAGCTTCGCCTTCGGCCCGCGCTGCGTCATCTGCAGCGCCGTGTCCTTCGACAAGAGGTCAGAGAGCGCGCCGCGGATCACGAGCGTCGGGCAGCGCACCGCGTCCCACGTCGGCCATGACTCCAGGTCCTTGTCGGTGATCTGCTGACGGAAGGGCTCGGCGATTCTCGGGTCGTAGTGGAACCGGTAGCTGCCGTCGGCGTTCTGCCTCACCACCACCTCGGTGAGGAAGCGCCACTCCGCGTCGGTGTGCGGGCCGAACGGCGCCGACACCGCGCGCACCAACTGCTCGGCGGCCTGGAAACTCGGCAGCGGCGGCGCCTTGCCGAAGTAGGCGGCGATGCGCTCGAGCGAAACCCTGGCGATCACCGGCCCCGCTTCGTTCAGCACCAGCTTCGCGACGGGAGAGTCCTTCTGCGCCGCGAGCGCCATGCCGATCAGCCCGCCCATCGAGGTGCCGACCCAGTGCACCTGCTCGACGTCCAGCCGCGCGATCAGCGTCACCATGTCCGACGACGTACTGCGGGATCGTCGTACAGGATCGGATCGGCGAGCCAGTCGGAATCGCCGCGACCGGCCACGTCCGGGCAGACGACGCGGTAGCGGTCGCTCATCGCGCGCGCCAGGTTGTCGAAGTCGCGCGCGCAGCGCCCAAGGCCGTGCACGCAGACGAGCACCTGCGGATTGTCCGCCGCTGCCCCATTCGCAGGTAGGCGATGCGGTGCAGCCCGGCGCTCGAGGCGCACTGCACGTGTCGCTGGACCGGGCTCAACTCGGGCCGCGCTCCCCGGTCCACTTCTCCACCAGGCGCCCGCCCTCGATCGCGGCGCCACCGCGCGCGCCGTCCTTGTCCCACTCGACTTCCACGCGCAGCTCCGGGAAACTCCGCGGTCGCGCTGACGAAGGCCGGGAACGGCAGGCCCTTCTCCAGCGCGAAGCGGTACTCGAGCAGGCCGGCTGCGTGGTGCTCGGTGTAGGGCTCGGCGTCGACGTCGCGCACCAGCAGCCAGCGGACGCGCTCCTGGAAATCCTCGAAGCGGCCCGCGCTGCCGGTGACGCGCACGGTGGCGGTGAAGCCCACTGGTCCCGCTATGCGTCGTACTTGAAGGAGAGCGAGAGCCGCGTGCGGAACTGCGTGATCTTGCCGTCCTCGATCTTCACGTCGAGCTTGGTGACTTCCGCGATGCGCAGGTCGCGCAGCGACTTGGAGGCCATCTTCACGGCGTTGCGCGCCGCTTCTTCCCAGGAATTCGCGCTGGTGCCGATGACGTCGGTAACGCGATAGACCGCACCGTTGCCTTTTGCCATGAGTGCTCCTCCGTGAGCGTGAGCGGGAGAATCCCGCGCGCTGAGTTTACGCCGGGCGGGGCGGGACGTGCCAGTAGCGCGCGCGGCGCGCCCTGTGCGCCTCGACCTCGGTCGCGCCGGGCGCGAGCCGCACCGTCACCGCGCCGTCGCGGTCGGTGCGCAGGACGCCGATGCCGGCGCGGCGTAGCGGGCGAGCACCTCCTCGTGCGGGTGGCCGAAGCGGCTGCGGTAGCCGGCCGCGGCGACCGCGAAGCGCGGCCGCACCGCGGCGAGGAACGCCGCCGTAGAGGACGTGCGGCTGCCGTGATGGGGAACCAGCAGCACATCCGCGCGCAATGCACCCAGTCCCAGCAACTCGGCTTCCGCGCCGCGTTCGATGTCGCCGGTCAGCAGCATCGTGGCGCCGCCCGCGCGTCACCCGCAGCACGCAACTGTCGTCGTTGCGCCGGCGCGCCGCGCCGCCGGACGCCGGATGCAGCACTTCGAATCGCACGCCGTCCCACTCCCAGGCCATGCCGCGCCGGCAGCGCTGCGGCGCGGCTGCCAGCGCGAGCAGCGGGTGCGCCGGCGGCAGCGCATGCAGTACGCGCTCCACCTCCAGCGCGGCGAGCACGCTCGCGGCGCCGCCCGTGTGGTCGGCGTCGTTGTGCGTGAGCACCAGCGCATCCAGCTGCGCAATGCCCGTGGCGCGCAGGAACGGCGCGACGATGCGCTCGCCGCTGTCGGCCTCGGTGCCGAATGCGGGCCCCGCGTCGTAGAGCAGCGCGCGGTTCGCGGTGCGCACCAGCACCGCGAGTCCCTGCCCCACGTCCAGCGTGGTGACCCAGGCTTCGCCCGGCGCGGGCGCCGGCGCGGGAAGCGCGAGCGCCGGCAGCATCAGCGCGGCGCCGAGCGCACGCCAGGGAAAGCCGCGCGGCAGGAGCAGCCACGCGACGCCCGCGAGCGCGAGCAGCGTCGCCCAGAGCGGCGGCGCGTGCTGCTGCCAGGTCGCCAGCCGGCAGTTGCGCGCACCAGTCGAGATACTCGAGCAGCCACTGCGTGAGCCATTCCGCCAGGTGCAGCAAGCGCGTCCGCCGGCAGCACCGCGGCGGCGAGAGCGAGCGGCGTGATCACCGCGGACACGAGCGGGATGGCGGCCGCGTTGGCGAGCGGCCCCACCACCGACACCTGCGAGAAGAGGAACAGCGCCGCGGGCGCGAGTCCCACCGTGATCGCCCATTGCACGCGCAGCCACTGCAGGGCGCGCGGCTCGCGTCCGGTCCAGCCCGCCGACACGTAGAAGATCAGCGCCACCGCGCCGAACGACAGCCAGAAGCCCGCCTGCAGCACCGCCCAGGGATCGAGCGCGGTCACCACCGCGAGCGCCAGGGCGAGCGTGCGCGCGGGCGACGCGATGCGCCCCGACCAAAGGGCGAGCGCCACCACCGTGACCATGTAGAAGGTGCGCTGCGCCGGCACCGCGAAGCCGGCGAGCAGCGTATAGGCGAGCGCCGCCGCGATCGCCGCCAGCGCGCCGGCCTTGCGCGCGGGCAGTGCGAAGCGCGAGCCGCGGCACGCGCCGCCACAGCGCCGCAGACGAGCCACGCGCACAGGCCCGAGACGAGCGTCACGTGCAGACCGGAGATGCTCATCAGGTGCGTGACGCCGGTGCGGCTGAACAGGCGCCACTCCTCGTTGGAGATGGCGCGCTGGTCGCCCACCGCGAGCGCGGCGAGGATGCCCGCCGAGGGCGTTTCGCCCAGCACGCGCTTGAAGCGGTCGCGCACCGCTTCGCGCGCGCTGCTCGATGCGGTCGGCGAGGCTGTCGCGCCGGCCGAGCAGGCGCTGCGCGCCGCGGCTGCGCACGTAGCCGGTGGCGCCGATGCCGCGCTCGGTGAGCCAGGCCTCGTAGTCGAAGCCGTGCGGGTTCAGTTGGCCGTGCGGCTGGCGCAGCCGCACGGTGAACAGCCAGCGCTCGCCGGGATGCACCGCGCCGGCGAGCAGCGCGGGCGCTTCATCGGCGAGCGGCGTGCGGTACCACGACAGCAGCACGCGGCGCGGCAGTCCCGGCGACCTGGCTTCGATGTCGAACTCGAAGCGCACGCCGCGCTCGGTCGCCGCGGGAAGGCTCGAGACGACGCCGGCGACCTCGAGGTCCCTGCCTTCGAGCTCCGGCGCGAGGCGCTCGGCGAGCCGAAGGTGCGCCGCGCCCGCCGCCCACAGGAAGCCTACGGCGAACGCCGCGGGAACGAGCAGGAGCCGGCGCCACGCGGCGAGCGCGGCGCATGCCGGAATGAGAACCAGCCACGGCGCCTGCGGCAGCGCCGCCTGCTGCTGCAGCAGGAGCACGCCGCCGCGAACGCGAGCGCCGCGCCAGTCATCTAGAATCAACGCGCCGGCCCCGCGCCGGATGACCCGATGCCGCGCAAGCTCTTCCGCAAGTACCTGCCTTCCGCCGCGAGCGTGCGCGAGAACCGCTGGGTGGCGCTGTTCGGCAAGCTGCTGCATCACCCGAACCTTTGGCACTTGAACCGCGACTCGGTCGCGGGCGCGGTGGCCATCGGCTTGTTCGCGGGCCTGGTGCCCGGGCCGCTGCAGATGCTGACCGCGCTCCTTCTCGCCATCCCGCTGCGGCGCAACCTGCCGGTGGCGCTGCTGACGACGCTCTACACCAACCCCTTCACCATCGTGCCGCTGTACGTGCTCGCCTACGGCTACGGCAGCCTGCTGCTCGGACTGAACCACGCCGCGCCGAAGATCCAGCATTTCGAAATGGACTGGGGCAACCTGCTCGAGTCGATGGTGCGGCTGCTCGATTGGACGCTGACACTCGGCAAGCCGCTCTTCGTCGGGCTCGTCGCGCTCGGGCTCACGCTCGCCTTCGTCGGCTACTGGGCGGTGCAGCTGTTCTGGCGCTGCCACGTGGTGCTCGCCTGGCGCCGTCGTAAACAGTCGAGAAAATAGGGACAGACCCCATTTTCCTAGTACTTGATTGAGCAGCCGTAGGGGGCGGTGCTGGCGGCGCTGATGGGCTTGCCGGCGAGGGCCTCGCCCATTGCGGCGCGCACGTAGTTCTTTGCCGTCTTCACGTCTTCCTGGCGCGAAGAGCGCTTGTCGTCGATGCCACCCGCGTACACCAGCACGCCTTTCGGATCGACGATGTACATGTGCGGCGTGGTGCGCGCCTGGTAGGCGCGGCCGACCTTGCCAGTGGGATCGAGCAGCGTGGCGCTAGGTGCGGCGTCTACCTGCTTCGTCCAGCCGGCCATTTTCTGCGGTGGGTAGTACTCGTAGTGGCCCTCGCGCGTAGAGTTGATGCTGAGCCACACCACCTTCTTTGCCGTGAACTCCTTCTGCAGCGCCTGCATGTTGGCGCTGCCGTAGTGCTTTTCCACGTAAGGGCACTCGGGGTTCACCCACTCCAGCACCACGTAGCTGCCGCGGTAGTCGGAGAGCTTCACCGGCTTGCCTGAGAGGTCGCTCAGCGTGAAGTCGGGTGCGGGCTGGCCTACGGTGCCGGCGCTGGCGCTGCCGGCGGCGAAGAGGATTGCAGCGAAAAGGGCTTTCATGGAGCCTCCTTCAGGTGGAAAGTCCGGCGAGCGCGGCGAGCAGCGCCTCGCGCGTGAGGATCTCGGGCAGCAGCCGGGGCTCGCGTCCCGGAAGATAGAGCACGTACACCGGTACGCCGTTGCGCCCGAGTGCGGCGAGCGCGCGCGTGATCTCCGGGTCCTGGCGCGTCCAGTCGGCGCGCAACATTGTCACGCCGCGCTCGGCGAACGCGCGCTCGGTCTCCGGGCGCGAGAGCACGAGCTGCTTGTTTACCTGGCAGGTGACGCACCACGCGGCGGTGAAATCCACGAACACGGGCTTGCCCTGCGCCACCAGCTCGGCGACGCGCGGTTCCGAATACGGTTGCCAAGTGTCCTTCTCCGCCGGCGTCCCTGCAATGCCCACCTGGATGCTCAGCACCCACACGAGCCACGCCACCGTCGCATAAAGCGGCAGCGCGAGCCAGCGCTTGAGGCGCACCATCCAGGGACCGGGCTTGGGCAGTCGTCGCAGCCATCGGGGCTCGAAGGCTAACAGCACGTAGGGCACGGCCATTCCGAGGCCGAGCGCCGCGAATACGGCGAGCGCCACCCCCGCGCTCTCGGTAAGGGCATAGCCGAGCGCCGCACCCATGAAAGGCACCGTGCAGGGTGAGGCCACCACCACCGCGAGCACGCCCGTGAGGAAGGCGTCGGCATGCGGATGGGACGCGCTGGCGTTCGCCAGCCGCGCGGGCACGAGGCTGCGGAACTCGAAGGCGCCGGAGAGGTTGAGAGCGAGCGCGAGAAACAGGGCGGCGAGGAGCGCGACGAACACCGGCGACTGCAGCTGGAAACCCCAGCCGACCGCCGTCCCAGCCGCCTTCAATGCGATGAGCAGCCCTGCCAGCGCCAGGAAAGTCGCCAGCACGCCGGCGCCGTAGAGCAGGCCGTGCGCGCGCATCTCGCGCGCATTCTTGCCTGAAGCGAAGCCGAGCACCTTGATGGAAAGAATCGGCAGCACGCAGGGCATCAGGTTCAGGATCAGTCCGCCGCCGAAGGCGAAAGCGAGCGCGGCGACGAGGCCGAGCGAGGGCGCCGGCGCGCCGCGGCCCACCGGCAAGTCGATCTCGAAGCCGCGCACCGCGTCGACGACGAGCAGGCCGCGCACGCGGTCGAACGCGCCGAGCGGCTGCGTCGCGGCGGGAATGAAAAGTTGCAACGCGCCGTCGCGCCGCTCAAGCGATTGGCGTGCGGCGTGCTGCACCTTGCCCTCCTCGTAGGGAAAGAACTGCAGAGTCCTCACGCGAAACTCCGCGGGCGGCGCGACCTCGAGTCCGACGCCGTCGCCGGCGCGGCTTGCCTTCAGGCGCCAGCCCGCAGCGGGCTCGGGCAGTGCCTCGCGCGCGTAGCCGATCTGCCGCGTCCAGTATGGCGCCGCCGAGTCCAGCTCAAGGTCCGCCTCCTGCGGAATGCAACGTTCCGGATTGCACACCAGCCACTTCGCGTGCGCCGCGATGCGCGCCGGCGCCCCGGCGCCGGCCGGCACGCCGATGTCGGAGAGCAGCAGCACCTCGCCCTCGTAGCCGTAGTTGGCAAGCGGCCCGATCGGCAGCTTCTCCGGCACCGGCCACTGGATCGGCCCGGCGCGGTAGCCCGCCGGCAGCTTCCAGTCGATCGCGGTGGGCTGGCCCGAGTCGCCGGGATTGCGCCAGTAGGTATGCCAGCCCGGGATCGCCTTCAGGCGCAGGGCCACGGTAAGCGGCCTGCCGGGTTCCGCCGCGCGCTCGGCCACCAGCTCCGCCTCCACCTGCCCGGTGCGCACCGGCGCCGCTTGCAGCCCGCTGGCGGCGGGCACGAGGAGAACGCAGGCCCAGCGTTTCGCTATGCGAAAAATGGGGTCTGTCCCTATTTTTTACAACCTTGATTCCTGGTAGTCGAGCTCTTCCTCGAGGTGGTGCAGCACGTCGTCGCTGATGTGGTTCGACTGCCAGACGCGGATAAGTTCCGCGCGCTCGGCGCGCAGCGCGGCGAGGCGCATCTGCCGCGCGGCCTCCGCCTCCTCCGGCAGGGTCGGTCCGGCGGGCGTCTCGCGCGCGATCTTCTCCGCGAACTCGGCGCGTACGCGCGCAGCGAGGACCGCGTCCACGCCGTGTTCCGCGACATGACGGTCGATCGCCTCGAGCGCCGCGCGGCCCATGTCGGAGCGCGCGCGCATCTGTTCGTCGCGCAGCCCCGCCTCGGATCCCAGGCCGAGCCGGCGGATGAGCGGCGCGAGCGTCAGCCCCTGCCCCACCAGCGTGACGAAGATCACCACGAAGGTCAGGAAGATCAGCAGGTCGCGGTAGGGAAAGCCCTCGCCGCTGTGGGTCTCGAGCGGCAGCGCGAGCGCCGCGGCGAGCGACACGATGCCGCGCATGCCGCACCAGCTGACGATGAATATCTGCCCCTGCGGCGGTGGCGCGCCGCCGACCAGGCGCGGCAGCAGGGCGGCAGGATAGACCCACAGGAAGCGCACCAGGATCGCCACCGCGCTCACGGTGAGCGAGGCGAGCGCGAGCTGGTCCGCCGCGTAGTTGCCCAGCCGCGCCGTGATGCCCGAGAGCTGCAGGCCGATAAGGATGAAGATCAGGCTGTTGAGGAGGAACACCAGGATGTTCCACGCCGAGCGCGCGAGGATGCGCATTTCCGCCGACACCATCTTCGGCGCGTAGCGACCGCGGAACAGCCCCGCCGCCACCACCGCCAGCACGCCCGAGAGATGCACCGATTCCGCCGCGATGTAGGCGGTGAACGGGATGGACATCGACACCAGCACCTCGATGAACGGGTCGCCGATGTGCCGGTGCAGCTGCACGAACACCCAGGCGATCAGCATGCCGATGGCGGTGCCGCCCGCCGCCACGAGCACGAACTGCACGCTCGCCTCCGTGAGCGAGAAGGCGCCGGTGAGCACCGCGGCGACGGCGAACTTGTACAGCACCAGGCCCGAGGCGTCGTTCACCAGGCTCTCGCCCTCCAGCACCACCACCACGCGGTGCGGGATGTTGTAGCGCGACAGCACCGCGGTCGCCGCCACCGCGTCGGGCGGGGAGACGATGGCGCCGAACACGAAGGCCACCGCCCAGGGCATTTCGGGGAACAGCAGCTTCAGCGCCGCGCCCACCGCCAGCGTGGTGGCGATCACCAGGCCGATGGCGAGCAGGCCGACGGGTCTGATGTTCGCCTTGAAATCGCGCCACGAGGTGAGCAGCGCCGCCTGGTAGAGGATCGGCGGCAGCACCAGCACGAGCAGGAACTGCGGGTCGAACGCGAGCTGCGGCAGCCCCGGCACGAAGCCGAGGAGGCTCCCGCCGACCACCAGCGCGATCGGGTAGGCGACGTTGACGCGCCGCGACAGCCACCCCAGCACCAGGGCGCACAGCAGCAGGAACAGCAGCACCTGCAGCAGGCCCATCGCTGCTCCTAACGCTTCGGGTGCAGCACGCCGTCGCGCAGCTCCAGCACGCGCTCGGCGCGCGCGGCGAGCGTGCTGTCGTGCGTGACGATGACGAACGCGGTGCCGCGCGCGGCGGAGAGCCGCACCATCGCCTCGAACACCTCGTCCGCGGTGTGCGCGTCGAGGTTGCCGGTGGGCTCGTCGGCCAGCACGCAGGCGGGCTCGGTCACCAGCGCGCGCGCGAAGGCGCGCGCTGGCGCTCGCCGCCGGAGAGCTCGCCCGGCAGGTGCTCGAGCCGCGTCGCCGAGGCCGATCTCGGCGAGCGCCGCGCGCGCCCGCTCGAGCGCGCGCGCCTTGCTCCATGCGCCGGATGTAGAGCGGCATGGCGACGTTCTCCACCGCGGTGAACTCGGGCAGCAGGTGGTGGAACTGGTAGACGAAGCCGAGCGTGGCGTTGCGCACGCGGCCGCGCTCGGCCTCGCCCATCGCGCTGAAGGGCCTGCCCTGCACGTCGACCGTGCCCGGCGCTCGGCGCATCCAGCCCGCCGAGCAGGTGCAGCAGCGTGCTCTTGCCCGAGCCCGAGCGGCCCATGATCGCGACGCGCTCGCCGCGCGCGCACCTCGAGGTCCACGCCGAGCAGCACGCGCACCGGCTGCGGGCCCGTGGTAGGTCTTGGCCAGGCCCGGCAGGCGAGACCGCTCACGGATCACTTCACTCATAGCGCAGCGCCTCGGCCGGATTGACGCGCGCGGCGCGCCAGCTCGGGTAGAGCGTGGCGACGAACGACAGCACGAGCGACACCAGGCCGATGGTCAGTCACGTCGCCCAGCCTGCACGTCGGAGGGCAGGTCGGAGATGTAGTAGACGTCCTTGGCGAGGAACTTGAAGCCGAGCAGCGTTCTCGATCGACCGGCACCACGGTGTCGACGTTGAGGCCGAGCAGCACGCCGCCCACCACGCCGACCAGCGTGCCGATCACGCCGATCAGCGCGCCCTGCACCATGAAGATCTGCATGATCGAGCCCGGCGACGGCGCCGAGCGTGCGCAGGATGGCGATGTCGGCCTGCTTGTCGGTGACCAGCATCACCAGCGTCGAGACGATGTTGAACGCCGCCACCGCGACGATCAGCGTCAGGATGATGAACATCACGCGCTTCTCGATCTCCACCGCGCGGAAGAAGTTGGCGTGGCTGCGCGTCCAGTCGGTGGCGAAGACGTCGCGGCGCGCAGGCTTGCCATCAGCTCGCGCGCCACGCTGCGCGCCGCGAACAGGTCGTCCAGCTTCAGGCGCACGCCGGACACCGCGTCGCCCATCTGGTAGAGCTTCTGCGCGTCCTCCAGGTGCACCAGCGCGAGGCCCGAGTCGTACTCGAACATGCCGACCTCGAAGATGCCGACCACGGTGAACTGCTTCAGGCGCGGGATCACGCCCGCCGGCGTCACCTGGCCCTGCGGCGCGATCAGCGCCACCTTGTCGCCGGGCAGCACGCCGAGCGCGCGCGCGAGCTCCGACGCCGAGCACGATGCCGAACTCGCCCGGCCTGAGCGCCTCGAGCTTGCCGGCGCGCATGTGCGTGCCGATGTCGGCGACCTGGTCCTCCGCGCTCCGGCAGGATGCCGCGCACCACGCTGCCGCGCACCGCCTGGCCCGCCGGCGAGCATGCCCTGCGCGTTGACGAACGGCGCCGCCGCGACGCACGCGCGGGTCCTGCGCGCGCGACCTTCGCCACCGCGCTGCCAGTCGGCGAGCCGGTTGTCCGGCGCCGCTGATCTGCACGTGCGAGGCGACGCCGAGGATGCGCGTGCGCAGTTCCTTCTGGAAGCCGTTCATCACCGACAGCACCACGATCAGCGCCGCGACGCCGAGCGCGATGCCCGCCATCGAGGTGAGCGAGATGAAGCTGATGAAATGGTTGCGGCGCTTGGCGCGGGTATAGCGCAGGCCGACGAGGAGTTCGTATCGCACGGTGGGCCCGAGAATACTACAATCGCCTCGAATGGACGCCGGAGACTTCGCCGCTGCCTCGCCGCACCTGCTGCGCGCGCGAGCGCATCGCGCACCTCGCCACGCTGCGCAGGCGCGCGCCGATGGCCTCGATGACGCTCTACCTGCCGCGACGCAGGACTTCGCGCGCCTTCCACGTGCACGTCAGCCGGCTCGCCTGGCACACGCAGGACATGGCGCAGGACGCGCACGTCGCGCTGTCGATCGCCGAGACCGACGACGGCCGCGCCGATCCCTTCACCCTGATGCGCGTCACCGATCCGCGGCGAGGCGACCGCAGGTCGCGGACGAGCGGCGAGCTGAAGGCGCGCTGGCTGGCGCGCTTCCCGGCGCAGGCGATCAACTTCGAGCTGCGCCGACTTCTCCTTCTGGCGCATCGCGCCGCGCGACGCGCGCTTCGTCGCCGGCTTCGGCCGCATCCACAACCTGTCGGCCGCGGAGCTGGTGCAGGCGGCGCGCTAGACTTTCGCCATGGCGCGCTTTCACATCGTCTCGCTCGACGGCGGCGGCATCCGCGGCCTGATCAGCGCCATGCTGCTCATTCGCCTCAACCGCGCGAAGGGACTCGAGGGATGGCTGGAACGCGCGGACCTGCTCGCCGGCACTTCCACCGGCGCGCTCATCGCGCTGTGCCTCGCCAAAGGCCTCGGCCTGGAGGAAATCCGCGCCCTCTACCACGACACCTCGCGCGACATCTTCGACGACAGCTGGCTGGACAACGTGAAGGACGTGGGCACGCTCCTCGGCGCGCAGTACCGCATTGACGGCCTGAAGCGCCAGCTGCAGCGCATGCTGGGCAAGGCGCGCCTGCGCGACCTGAGGAAGCGCGTGCTGATCACCGCCTTCGACCTCGACAACGGGCACCCCAGGCCCGAGAAGCGCCGCTGGAAGCCGAAGCTGTTCCACAATTTCCCGGGCACGGACAGCGACGGCGCGATGCTCGCCTGGAAGGTGGGCCTGTACACCTGCGCCGCGCCCACCTACTTCCCCAGCGTGGACGGCTACGTGGACGGCGGCGTGTTCGCCAACAACCCGTCGATGTGCGCGCTCGCGCAGACGCAGGATGCGCGCATCGGGCGCACCGCGGCGCTGGAGGATGTCGCCCTGTTCTCGCTCGGCACGGGCAGCTCGCTCATCTACGTCCAGGGATCGAAGCACGACTGGGGCTACGCGCAGTGGGCGCAGGCGCTGCTCGGCGTGATGTTCGACGGCACCATCGGCATCGCGGACTACCAGTGCCGCCAGCTGCTCGGCGGCCGCTACCACCGCCTCGCGCCCGCCTTCGCGCCCGGCGAGGCGTTTCCCCTCGATTGCGTGGACCGCATCCCGGAGATGGTCGAGTTCGCCGAGAAGGTCGACATCACCCCCGCGGCGAAATGGCTGCGCAAGAACTGGAGCTAGCGATGTTCACGGTCTACGGCATGGCGGATTCGGGCAACTGCTACAAGGTGAAGCTCGCGCTCGAGCAGCTCGGCAAGCCCTATCGCTGGGTGGAGGTGGATTCGACGCAAGGCGGCACGCGCACCGCAGAGTTCCTCGCCATGAACCCGAACGGCAAGGTGCCGACGCTGCAGCTGGAGGACGGCGGCTTCCTGCCCGAGTCGAATGCCATCCTCTACTACCTCGCCGAGGGCACGCCGCTTCTGCCGGCGGACAAGCTCGGGCGCGCGCGCGCCCTGCAATGGATGTTCTTCGAGCAGTACAGCCACGAGCCGTACATCGCGGTGGCGCGCTTCATCCTGCGCTACCTGCCGGACGAACTCGCCGCGCCGCGCGGAGCTGCCGCGCCTCGCGGAGCGCGGCCACCAGGCGCTGGCTGTCATGGAGCGGCACCTGGCCGGCGCGCCTTACTTCGCGGGCGGAAGCTATTCGGTCGCCGACATCGCGCTCTACGCCTACACGCATTGCGCCGCCGACGGCGGCTTCGAGCTCGCGCGCTATCCGGCGGTGAGCGCCTGGCTCGGGCGCGTGCGCGCGCAGCCGAAGCACGTTCCGCTCGGGTGACGGCACTTTTCCTGAAGGGCCTGGCGTTCGGCTTCGTGCTCGCCGCCACGGTCGGCCCGATGTGGGTGCTGTGCATGCGCCGCACGCTCGCCTTCGGCGCGCTCACCGGCTTCGTCTCCGGCATGGGCATCGCGGTCGCCGACGGGCTGTACGGCGCGGTGGCGGCCTTCGGCCTGACGGCGATCTCGGGCTTTCTCCTCGCGCACGGCTTCTGGATCGGCCTCGTGGGCGGCGTGTTCCTCGTCTATCTCGGGGTGAAGACGCTGCTCGCGAAGCCCGCCGCCGACGGGGAAATCGCGAGGCCCGCGAGCCTCGCCCAGGCGTTCCTCTCGACGCTCGGCGCTGACGCTCGCCAATCCGCCCACCATCCTCGCCTTCGCGGCGATCTTCGCGGGACTCGGCCTCGCCGCGAGCGCCGACTACACGGCGGCCGCGCTGGTGACGCTCGGCGTGTTCCTCGGCTCGGCCTCGTGGTGGGTGCTGCTCGCCGCGTCGGCGCGGCGCGCTGCGCGAGCGGCTCGGTCCGCGCCTGCTGCGCGCCATCAATATCGTCTCCGGCGTCTCGATTCTCGGCTTCGCCGCCTGGCAGTTCGCGCTGCTTTTGCGGTAGAGTGCCGGCACTGAACGGATATACAGGAATGGTCATGAAGTTTGCGCTCGCCGTCGTGCTCGCCGTCTTCGTTGCACGCCGCCCAGGCCCAGTACCCGAACCGCGCGATGAAGCTGTCGTGCCCTTCCCGCCCGCGGGCGCCACCGACATCGTCGGGCGCATCGTGGCGCAGAAGCTCGGCGAGCAGCATGGGCCAGTCGGTGGTGGTGGAGAACAAGCCCGGCGCCGGCGGCTCGATCGGCTCGGACCTCGTGGCGAAGAGCGCGCCCGACGGCTATACGCTCCTGATGGCGACCTCCAGCACGCATTCCATCGGCCCGGTGCTGCAGAAGCTGCCCTACGACCCGCTGCAGGGACTTCGCGCCGATCACGCACGTCGCCAACGTGCCCAACGTCCTGGTGGTGAGCCCGGAGCTGCCGGTGGCGAGCGTGCAGGAGCTGATCGCCTACGCCAAGGCGCGCCCCGGGCAGCTCAACTTCGCCTCCAGCGGCGTCGGCACCATCGTGCATCTGAACGGCGAGCTGTTCAAGATGCTCGCCGGCGTGGACCTGGTGCACGTCCCGTACAAGGGCACCGCGCTCTCCATCCCGGACGTCGCCAACGGCAGCGTGGCGATGCTGTTCGACAGCCTGGCGAGCGTGCAGCCGCACATCAAGGCCGGCAGGGTGCAGGCCGCTCGCGGTGAACGCGCCGAAGCGCTCGGCGCTGCTGCCCGAGGTGCCGACGCTGGCCGAGGCCGGCATGCCCGCCTTCGACCGCTACACCTGGTTCGGCATGTTCGCGCCCGCCGGCACGCCGAAGGAAATCGTCGCGCGCGTGCAACGCCGAGGTGGCCGCCGCACTCAAGGCGCCGGACCTGCTCGAGCGCTTCGCCGCCGCGGGCGCCGAAGCCGTGGGCAGCACGCCCGAGCAGTTCATCGAGCGCATCAAGTCCGACGCGGCCAAGTGGGCGGAAGTGATCAAGGCGGCGAACGTCAAAGTGCAGTGATGCAGCTTCTCGACGCGCCGCTGGCGATCGTCGACCTGGAGACCACCGGCGCGCACCCGGCGCACGACCGCGTCACCGAGATCGCCGTGATCGAGGTGGACGGCGGCGAGGTGACCGGCGAGTGGTCCACGCTGGTCAACCCGGAGACCACCATCCCGCGCGGCGATCCAGGCGCTCACCGGCATCACCAACGACATGGTCGCGGGCGCGCCGCGCGTTCGACGCGCTCGCCGCGGAGCTCGACGCGCGGCTCGCCGGGCGCGTGCTGGTCGCGCACAACGCGCGCTTCGACTACGGCTTCCTGCGCCACGAGTTCGAGCGCGCCGGGCATGCGCTATCCGCGCGCGCACGCTGTGCACGGTGAAGCTCTCGCGGCGCCTGTATCCCGAGCATGCGCGCCACAACCTGGACAGCCTGATCGAGCGCCACGGCCTCGAGTGCCGCGCGCGCCACCGCGCCATGGGCGACGCCGAGGCGGTGTGGCAGTTCCTGCGCGTCGCGCCGGCCGAGCGCGGCGAGGAGGTGCTCGCGGTGGCCGCGCGCCAGGTGGCGAAGCAGCCGACGCTGCCCGCGCACATCGACCGCGCCATGGTGGACGCGATCCCGGACGCGCCCGGCGTGTACCTCTTCTACGGCGAGGGCGCGGCGCCGCTCTACGTCGGCAAGAGCATCGCCATGCGCACGCGCGTGCTGCAGCACTTCGGCGACGACGTGCGCTCCTCGAAGGAGATGCAGCTCGCGCGCGAAGTGCGCCGCATCGAATGGCAGCGCACCGCCGGCGAGCTCGGCGCGCTGCTGCGCGAGGCGGCGCTGGTGAAGGAGCTGCTGCCCGTCTTCAACCGGCAGCTGCGCCGGCCCGCGCGAGCTGTGCGGCTTCGCCCTGGACGCGAAGCGCCTGCGCCTGGTGCGGGACTTCGACGCGCGAGAGCCTCGCGCACGTGCACGGCCTGTTCCGCTCCAGGCGCGCCGCGCTGGAGGCGCTGCGCGGCATCGCGGACGAGCACGGCCTGTGCCTGCAGACCCTGGGCTTCGAGACCGCGCGCAAGGGCGCGTGCTTCCGCCACCAGATCCGGCGCTGCGCCGGCGCTGTGCGCCGGCAAGGAGACCTTCCAGGCGCACCACGCGCGCCTCGCCGCCGCGCTCGGCGCACTGAAGACGCTGGCCTGGCCCTGGCGCGGGCCGGTGGGCGTGCGTCGAGGAGGACCCGGAGCGCGAAACGACCGAGCTGCACGTCGTGCACCAGTGGTGCTACCTCGGCACCGCGAAATCGGAGGCCGAAGTGCCGGAGCTGCTCGAAGGCGCGCGCCGGCTGCGCTTCGACCTCGACCAGTACAAGATCCTCGCCAGGCACCTCACCGCGAGGCGCACGCGCGTGTCGAACTGCCGTGCACGTCGAGCTGATCGTCCCCGGGCTGCTCGCCGCGCCGCAGGCGGCCCGGCTGCCCGCGCTGGAGCTCCTGCTCGCGCGCGGCCGCGCGAGCGCGGCCGATGCGCAGGGCTATGCGTCCTGGCTGGGCGAAGCCTTCGGCGTGGAGCCGCTGCCCGCCGGCGCGCTCACCGCGTGCGCCGACGGATTCTGGCTGCGCGCCGACCCGGTGCACCTGCGGCTGGTGCGCGACAGCATGGTGCTCGTCCCGGTCGCGGGCCTGCAGCCCGCCGAGGCGGAGCAGCTGGTGGCGACGCTCAACCGCCACTTCGCGGGCACGCACGAGTTCCGCTGCCCGCATCCGGATTACTGGGTGGTGCGCACCGCGCCCGCCGCCATCGCGACGCAGCCGGCGCAGGAGCTCGCGGGCGAGGACATCGACACGCACCTGCCCGGCGCGCCGTGGACGGCGCTGCTGAACGAGATCCAGATGGCGCTGCACGAGCACCCGGTGAACGAGGGGCGCGAGCTGCCCGGTGAACAGCGTCTGGCTGTGGGGCGCGGGGGAATTGCCGCGATCCGCTGCCAGCCCCTGGCGCTCGGTAAGCGCGGCGGAGCCGCTGGCGCTCGGCCTGGCGCGCGCCGCCGGCATCGCGCCAGCGCGCCCTGCCGCGCACGGCGTCCGCATGGCTCGCGGACATGCCGGAGGACGGCCGCCACCTCGTGGTGCTCGAAGGCGGCGCCGCAGGCGCTCGAGGCCGGCTGGTTCGCGCCGCTGCTCGAGGCGCTGCGAGAGCGGCCGCGTCGGCATGGTGAGCGTGCACGTGCCCGAGGCCGGCCTCGCCTTCGAGACCGCGCGCGCCGACCTGCGCCGCTTCTGGCGCCGGCCGCGCGCGCTGGCGAGCCATGCACCTCGTTGAGCGCCCCTACGCGGAGGCGCGACCGGCCGCGCGCTGATCGCCGCGGGCCTGCATCCGGTGCTCGCGCGCGTGTACGCCGCGCGCCGCATCCGCTCGGCGGCGGAGCTGGACGACGACTTCAAGCGGCTGCTGCCGCCGGCTTCGCTCACCCACTGCGAGCGCGCGGCGGGCCTGCTGGCGGACGCCATCGCCGCGGGAAAGAAGCTCCTCATCGTCGCGGATTACGACGCCGACGGGGCGACCGCCTGCGCGGTCGGCGTGCGCGCGCTGCGCAGATGGGCGCGAACGTGGAGTACCTGGTGCCCAACCGCTTCGAGCTCGGCTACGGCCTCACGCCCGAGCTCGTGGACATCGCGGCGCAACGGCGCCCGGACCTGCTCATCACGGTGGACAACGGCATCGCGAGCGTCGAGGGCGTGGAGCGCGCGCGCTCTCTCGGCATCGCCACGCTGATCACCGACCACCACCTGCCCGGCGCGGAGCTGCCGCGCGCCGAGTGCATCGTCAACCCGAACCAGCCCGGCTGCGGCTTCGCCTCCAAGGCGATCGCCGGCGTGGGCGTGATGTTCTACGTGATGCTCGCGCTGCGCGCCGAGCTGCGAAAGCGCGGCGCGTTCAAGGATGCAACCGAGCCCAACCTCGCCGCGCTCACCGACCTCGTCGCGCTCGGCACCGTGGCCGACGTGGTGCCGCTGGATGCCAACAACCGCATCCTCGTCGCGCAGGGCCTGAAGCGCCTGCGCGCGGGCACAGGCGCAGCCGGGGCTGGAGGCGCTGCTGCGCGCCGCGGGCCGCGACAGCGCGCAGGCGAACGCGTTCGACCTCGGCTTCGTGCTCGGGCCGCGGCTCAATGCCGCGGGGCGGCTCGCCGACATGAGCCTGGGCATCGAGTGCCTGGTCACCGACGACGCGGCGCGCGCCGCCAACTGCGCGCTGGAGCTGGATCGCCTGAACCGCGAGCGGCGCCGGATCGAAGGCGAGATGCTGGAGCAGGCGCGCGCGGCCGCCGACGCGGTCGCCGAGGCGCCGGGCGCGGCGGCCGCGTTCTTCGACCCGTCCTGGCACCAGGGCGTGGTGGGCATCCTCGCCTCGCGCCTGCGGGAGCGCCTGCACCGGCCGGTGATCTGCTTCGCGCGCGCGAACAACGGGGAGCTGCGCGGCTCGGGGCGCTCGATTCCGGGCTTTCACCTGCGCGACTGCCTCGACCTCGTCGCCAAGCGCGCGCCGGGCCTCATCCTGCGCTTCGGCGGCCACGCGCAGGCCGCGGGCCTGACGTTGCGCGAAGCCGACCTCGAGCGCTTCCGCGAGGCTGCTCGCGGCGGTGGCGGAGGAGACCATGCCGCGCGAGGCGCTCACGCGCACGGTGGAGACCGACGGCGCGCTCGAGCCCGCGCAGCTCTCGCTTGTCGCTCGCGCAGGCGCTCGAGGCGCGCATCTGGGGCCAAGGCTTTCCGCAGCCGCTGTTCTGCGATACATTCGCGCTCGAAAGCCAGCGCGTCGTCGGCGAGAAGCACTCGAAACTGAGGCTGGTGAAGGACGGCAGGCGGCTGGAGGCCATGCGCTTCAACTCGCTCGATCCCCTGCCCGCGCGCTTTCGCGCCGCCTACCGGCTGAGCGTGAACGAATACAACGGGCTGCAGTCCGTACAGATCAACGTGGAGCACGTAGAGACCCCATGAGAACGCTTGCCCTGCTCCTCGCCCTGCCGCTCGCGGCGCTTGCCGCGGACCAGCCCGCGGACAAGCCGGTGGACGCCGGCCCCTACGTGCCCTCGCCGCAGAGCGTGGTCGCCGACATGCTCAAGCTCGCCGACATCGGGCCGAAGGACTTCGTCATCGACCTGGGCTCGGGCGACGGCCGCATCGTGCTCACCGCGGCCAAGGTGTTCGGCGCGAGCGGCTTCGGCGTGGAGATCAAGGACGAGCTGGTGAAGCTCTCCAACGAGGCGGCGAAGAAGGAAGGCGTCGCCGACCGCGTGAAGTTCATCAAGGCCGACCTGTTCAAGACCGACATCTCGCGGGCCACCGTGCTCACCATGTATCTCCTGCCCAACACGGTGAACATGCTGAAGGACAAGCTGCTCACCGAGTTGAAGCCCGGCACCAAGGTGCTGTCGCACGACTACCCGCTCGCCGGCTGGCTGCCCGAGAAGTACGTGCAGTGGGACCTGGAGGACAAGGTGCAGATCAGCGGCGTCACCACGACGCTCATCTACCTCTACATGGTGCCCGCCAAGGTGGAGGGGCGCTGGAGCGCGAAGGTGCCGGAGTCGGTCGGCAAGGGCGCCTTGAGCCTGAACCTGCAAGCAGCAGGTGACGCGCGTCTCGGGCAGCGGCACGGCTGGACGGCAAGGAAGTGGTGCTGGAAGACCTGAAGCTGAAGGGCGAGCAGATCAGCTTCGGCCTCGCCGGGAAGAAGGCGGTGTTCACCGGCACGGTGAAGGGCGATGCGATCGCGGGCGAGGTGGATGCGGGCGGCGCGAAGGCCCCCTGGAGCGCGAAACTGGTGAAGTGATGGAACGCAAGCGCGTCAACTCCTCCAAGATCCGCTCCGTCGGCTACGACGAGAAGAGCCAGGTGCTGGAGGTGGAGCTGTCCAACGGGCAGGTCTACCAGTACGTGAAGGTCTATCCCGAGGTGTATCGCCGCTTCATGGCGGCGCCCAACCCGACCTCGTTCTACGACGACAAGATTGCCGAGGATTACACCGGCCGGCGCGTGTAGGGCGCGCGATGGCTGTTGCCCTGCTGTGGGCAACGGCGGTCGCGGCGCAGGAGACGCCCTATGCGGCGACGAGCCGCGGCGCGCAGTGCGCGCTGCAGAAGGACGGCACGTTGAGCTGCCGCTACGTCGTGGGGCGCGATCTCGAGTTCAGCCTGCATCGCGTGGCGGAGACGAACGTGGGGCTCGACGATCGCGCGCTCCGATCCGGAGGGCGACTACTTCATCGAGCCGACGATGCACAGACCGCTGCGTGCTCGTGCGCTACGGCAAGCGCGGCATGGCGCAAGGCGGTTCCGAGTACGTCGTCGCGGCGGTCTCCGGGAGGAACGGCATGGTGTACCGCTCGATGCGCGAGTGCCGGCTGGCGAGGTGAGCGAGCCGTGCCCGGTCGCCAGATGCATGATGAGGAGATTGGCGCTAAGCGTGCGGGATCGCGTCTATGATAGGCCGCAATCTTTCTGACTATTGAACTGTTAGGCACCTCGATGTCCGCGCTCCGTAATATTCGAATGCTGACTCGCTATACGGCGTGGGCCAATGGCCGGCTTTTCGAGGCACTGTCGAAGCTTCCGGAAGCTGAAATCACGGCAAAACGGGCCACTATATTCGGCAACATGATCCACACGTTGAACCACGCGTACGTCGTTGATCAAATCTGGAAAGCACATCTGGAAGGGAGACCTCACGGCTTTAAGGCTCGAAACACTGAATCGCACCCGCCGCTTCCTGAGTTGGCCGCGGCGCAAGGGCAGCTAGACGAGTGGTATATCCGCTACGCAGATGGACTATCTAACGATAGCCATAATGAAACTGTGCGGTTCACGTTCGTGGACGGCGGAGCTGGCTCGATGACCCGTGGCGACATGCTGCTGCATGTCGTGAATCACAAGACCTATCATCGCGGCTATGTCGCGGACATGTTATGTCAGGTGCCGGCTCGGCCTCCGACAATGGACCTGCCTGTGTTCTTACGAGACGTTCGGTTAGATTTGCCGTGATGGCGCCTGACAACGCGGTCGACAGCGACACTTGGCAATCGCCTGTGGCGCCGGCTCGTGCGTGTCACTGCGGACGTTAGGCTGCTCGGCATCGGCTGGGCGAATTATTTCAACCAATCTCTTTGTCGCAAAGGAGGCATCATGAGATGCAACGTCATCGCACTAACATTGACGGTCGGATTGTTTTGGGCCGCAGCGATCCTTGTAGTTGCCTTGGCGAACCTGATCTGGCCGGGTTACGGCCGCGCCTTCCTTGACGTCGCCGCCTCCATCTATCCGGGCTACCGTCCTGGCTCTGGCGTAGGTTCCGTCGTGACGGGAACGCTCTACGGGTTGGTGGACGGGGCAATCGCGGGCGCTGTGTTCGGTTGGCTCTACAACTTGCTGGCGCACCTGCGCCCAGGCGGGGAAGCGTAACCGCGCGTTCGCATACGTACGCTCACCAGCGGCGCTTCGCTTGCTTGCTCGCGCCGTTCAACGAGGACGACAGACCGCTCCAATGGGTGCCACACGCATTCGCCATTGCGCTGCTATTGGCCTAGCCTGTCTCGTCATTGCGTCCGGGGCAGTATGTGCTGACTCGCGAGAACTAAGCCCAGTTGCTGTTGCGCCTGAACACGACCCGCTCTTCCTCGACCGTGCGAGCGTCAATCGAAATGGAGCTGAAGTGACATTTCGCTATGTCCTCAACGTCCCAATCGCACTCGATGCACCCGCGGCTACTCGTCGCTGGAGGTCCAACGAGATGGAAGCGGTAATCGACTGTAGAGCCCGTACTTACTCAATTGGCAATGTAGTCGCTCATTCAGGCCCAGCGGGCACTGGAAATATCGTGGGGCGATACTCCTCTACTCCGGCAGAACGCAAGCCGGCTCCAATTGTTCGCGCCTCGACATTTGATTACCTGGCGCGCTATTTGTGCACTCCAGCTCGTTGAGACTCCGTGGTTCATCTTCGATGGTAGAGCGGTCTAACAACGCGATCGACAGCGACACAGTCTGTTCGCGCCTAGGCGCTCCGCATAGTGCTCCATCGCGGAGGTTAGCCGTCATGAAGGACGTCCTCGCGATAGTCGGCATACCCGCATTACTCGGTGCTCTCGGTGGCTGTGCGGAGGATGCATGCAGCGGATCCGATGCGAAGTACTACAACGAGGGGCTCAGATACCACTTGGCCAAGCGTGGCGTGGCTTACAGGGTCTCCGGTGAGGTCGTTTGCGTATCCGGGCGAAGTGCGTCTGAGCTTCGCGCGGCTGAGGCTCAACTCGCGACTTCCTTTCACGAAGTGGCCGACATGCTCAAGGATTCATGCGAAGAGCAAGCATTCGTTGCATGGGCGACCAAGGAGAAGCTGCGATTCGACATTCGCGATACAACCCGTTCGGACGGGTCGCCTGGCGGCAGAATGTTCCTGCTGCGATCGTTTAGCCCGGAAGAAGTGACAGAGAACATGCGGCGGCTATCCAACGATGCGCCATGGGGCATGTCCTGTCCGAAGGAGAAGCCGAGATGACGTCTAACAGCGCGTTGGAAAACGGACGCCAGGCCGCGGATCTCTCATTCATCGATGCGGAGCGGGTTCGCCGACGCATTGCCGAGATCGACAGCCAGGGCCCCAAGTAGATGAGCGCTGTCTCTGCATCCGCCACCTTTACCGGCCCGCAGTACTACGACCAGCACCTGGGCCCCATCCAGTTCGATCCCTTCGCCGCCGAGCTCGTGCGGCGCCTTCCCACTCGCCCGCCGGGAGCCGTTCTCGAGATCGCCTGCGGCACCGGGCTGGTGACGAAGAGGCTTCGTGAACGCCTGGACCCGTCGCTGCGGCTCACGGCCACCGACTTGAGCGCAACGATGCTGGACTACGCGAAGGCGCAACTGGGCCGGCACGACGGCATCGAATGGCGGGAAGCCGACGCGCTGAAGCTCCCGTTCCCGGACGGTGCCTTCGGTGCCCTGGTGTGCGGCTTCGGCATCATGTTCGTGCCCGACCGCCAGGCGATGCTCAGGGAGGCGAGGCGCGTGCTGGTGGACGGCGGGATCCTCCTGTTCAGCGTATGGGACCGCGTCGAGGAGAATCCCCACGCCATGGCGGGCGCCGAAGTCATCGAGGCAATGTTCCCGGGCGACGCCGAGATGCGCTTCAGGACCCCGTACGAGATGCACGATCCCGCGCTGCTGCGGCAATTGCTCGCGGGCGCGAACTTCCGCGACGCGCGCATCGAGACGAAGCGCATCCTCTTCGAAGGGGCGGATCCGCGCGACATCGCCACCGGCCAGATCCGCGGCACGCCGCGCTCGGTGCTCATCGAAAAACGAGGCGTCCCGCTCGATCTCGTCATCGGGAAAGTCGCCGCCGCGCTCGAGAGCAAAGGGGGCAATCCCTACCGCGGCCACGCGCAGGGACTGCTCGTGGAGGCGCAGGCCGGCTAAGGCGGTGCCACCCGGTATAATCCGCCCCCTCATGGAAGCCGAACGACTCAACGCAATCGCCTCGAAGCTCGAAGATCTGAACAAACGGTCTGCGGCGCTGCGGAGGTACCTTTGACTTCGAGGGCAAGCAGCAGCGCCTGCTAGAGGTCAACAAGCACCTCGAGGACCCGAAGGCCTGGTCCGACCAGAAGCGCGCCCAGGAACTCGGGCGCGAGAAGAAGTCCCTCGAAGCCACCGTCGCCACGCTGAACGCGATCGCCACGGGACTCGCCGACTCCGGCGAGCTGTTCGGCATGGCGAAGGCGGAGAACGACGACGCCACCCTCCTCGGCGTCGAAGCCGACGTGCAAGCACTGGAAAAGCAGGTCGCGCAGCTCGAGTTCCAGCGCATGTTCAACAACCCGCTCGACCCCAACAGCTGCTTCATGGATATCCAGGCGGGGTCGGGCGGCACCGAAGCGCAGGACTGGGCCTCGATGCTGGAGCGCATGTACCTCAAGTACTGCGACAAGAAGGGCTACAAGGTCGAGATCCTCGACCAGGCCGAGGGCGAAGTGGCCGGAATCAAGAGCGCCTCCCTCAAGATCAACGGCTCCTACGCTTACGGCACGCTGCGCACCGAGAACGGGGTGCACCGCCTGGTGCGGAAGTCGCCCTTCGACTCCAACGCGCGCCGCCACACCTCGTTCGCCAGCGTCTTCGTCTACCCCGAAGTGGACGAGACCATCGCGGTGGAGATCAACCCGGCGGACGTGCGCGTGGACACCTACCGCGCCTCCGGCGCCGGCGGCCAGCACGTCAACAAGACCGACTCCGCGATCCGCATGACCCACATGCCCAGCGGCATCGTGGTTCAATGCCAGAGCGACCGCTCGCAGCACCGGAACCGCGCCGAAGCCCTGGCGATGCTGAAGTCGAAGCTCTACGAGCTCGAGCTGAGGAAGCTCCAGGCCGAGCGCGACAAGCTGGAGGACTCCAAGACCGACATCGGCTGGGGCCACCAGATCCGCAGCTACGTGCTCGACCAGTCGCGCATCAAGGACCTGCGCACCGGCGTGGAAAAAGGCGCCACGCAGGCGGTGCTGGACGGCGACCTCGACGATTTCATCGAGGCGAGCTTGAAACAGGGCGTATGAGGGAAGATGCGGGCATGGAAGAGGAAAACAAGCTCGTCGAGGAGCGCCGCGAGAAGCTGAAGGCGCTGCGCGCCCAGGGCGAGGCCTTCCCCAACGACTGGCGCTGCGCGCACCGCGCGGGAGACCTCGCGCAACGGTACGGCGCCCTGGACAAGGCGGCGCTCGAAGCCAAGGCGGTACGCGTGAAGCTCGCCGGCCGCATGATGCTGAAGCGCGTGATGGGCAAGGCGAGCTTCGCCACGCTGCAGGACGGCAGCGGCAGGATCCAGATCTACGTCGCCAACGACGTGGCGGGCGAAGCGGCGCACGAGGCCTTCAAGCACTGGGACCTCGGCGACATCCTCGGCGTGGAAGGCACGCTGTTCAAGACCAACAAGGGCGAGCTGACCGTGCAACGCAAAGTCATTGCGCCTGCTGGTCAAGTCGCTGCGGCCGCTCCCCGAGAAGTTCCACGGCCTCACCGACCAGGAGCAGCGCTACCGCCAGCGCTACGTGGACCTCATCGTCAACCCCGAGGCGCGCAGCGTATTCGCCGCGCGCTCGAAGGTGGTGCAGTCGCTGCGCGAGACGCTGGTGGCGGAGGGTTACCTGGAAGTCGAGACGCCGATGATGCAGCCGATCCCCGGCGGCGCCGCGGCAAGGCCCTTCAGGACGCACCACAACGCGCTCGACATGGAGCTCTTCCTGCGCATCGCGCCGGAGCTGTACCTGAAGCGCCTGGTGGTGGGGGGCCTGGAGCGCGTGTTCGAGATCAACCGCAACTTCAGGAACGAGGGCATCTCCACGCGCCACAACCCCGAGTTCACCATGCTCGAGTGGTACTGCGCCTACGAGGACATGGACTACATGGTCGAGCTCACCGAGAAGCTGGTGAGGAACGCCGCGCAGGCCGCCTGCGGCAGGCTGGCCCTCGCCTACCAGGGCAGGAACCTCGACTTCGCCAAGCCCTTCGCGCGCCTGACGATCCCCGAGGCGATCCGCCAGCAGGGCGTGACGGGCGACCTGCGCGACCGCAAGTTCCTGGCGAAGTCGCTCTCGGAGCTCGGCGTGGAGCACAAGGCCGACCAGGGCTGGGGCGCGCTGCAGCTGATGCTGTTCGAGGCGGTGGCGGAGAAGCACCTCATCGAGCCGACCTTCGTGCTCGACTACCCGGAGGAGGTCTCGCCGCTCGCGCGGCGCAAGGACGCCGACCCCGAGCTCACCGACCGCTTCGAGCTGTTCATCGACACGAAGGAAGTGGCGAACGGCTTTTCCGAGCTGAACGACCCCGAGGACCAGGCCGCGCGCTTCCGCGAGCAGGCGGCGAAGAAGGAATCCGGCGATGTGGAAGCGATGCACTACGACGCCGACTACATCCGCGCCCTCGAGTACGGCCTGCCGCCCACCGCCGGCGCGGGCCTCGGCGTGGACCGCCTGGTGATGCTGCTCACCGACAGCGCCTCGATCCGCGACGTGATCCTCTTCCCCCACATGCGGCCCGAGTAAGGGGCCTGACCCCGCTTTTGTTTTTGGGGGTCAGGCCCCCGTTTTTAAAGCCGCATCGCCATTAACCCCGCCAGCACCGCCACGGTCGCCCCCGCGCGCCGCGCCGTGAAACGTTCCTTGAGGAAACACCGCCCCGAGCACGGCGGCGAACACCACCGAGGTCTCGCGCAGCACCGCCACCAGCGCCACCGGCGCCTTGGTCATCGCCCAGAGCGCCACGCCGTAGGCGCCGACGGCGAAGGCGCCGCCGAGGAACGCGATGCGCCACTGGCGCAGGAGGTGGCGCGGCGCCGCCGCGCCGCGCTGCAGCCAGCCCGCGGCGAGGATCACCACGCCGTTGGCGACGAAGAACCACAGCGCATAGCTGACCGGCGCGCCGGAAAGGCGCGCGCCCATCGCGTCGATCAGCGTGTAGCCGGCGATCACGCAGGCGTTGACGAGCGCGAAGGCGAGCGACTTGCGCTGCGCCGCGGGGTCGGCCGCCGAATGCGAAGCGAAGGCGAGGATCCCCGCGCTGATGAGAACGACCCCGGCGAGCTGACCGCCGCCCAGCACCTCGCCGAACACCGCCCCGCCCGCCACGGTGACGATGAGCGGGCCGCCGCCGCGCATGATCGGATAGCTGAAGGACATGTCGCCCCAGCGGTAGGCGCCCGCGAGCGCCCAGAAGTAAGCGATGTGCACGACGGCGGAGGCCGCGATCCAGGGCCAGGAGGCGGCCGCGGGCGCCGGCACGAAGGGCAGCGCGGCCAGCGCCACCGCGCCACTGCCGGCGGCGACCGCCACGGTGTCGAGCTGCTTGTCGGCACCGGACTTGAGCAACGCGTTCCAGGCCGCGTGCAGCGCCGCCGCGCCGAGCACCGCCAGCGTCACCGGCAGAGAGATGTCCATCAAATAGGGACAGACCCCATTTAGAACTTCCCGAGCAGGTGCTCGAGCATGGGCCGCATGCGCTCGGTGGCCGCGTGCCCCTCGTCGATCGCCTCGGACGCGCGGTGCCAGTCCATCAAGCCGATGCCGGGCAGGATGGGGGTTACCAGAGCGTCCGCCGGATCGCCGGCCTGGCGGCTGCGGCCGATGCGCACCTGCATGACGTCTACGCTGGTGAGGAACACGGTGAGGACCGAAGGCATGCTGTCGGCCGGCTCCTCCTTGCCCACCGCCGCCAGCCGCAGGACGCGCTCCCACCACGCCAGGTCTGCGCTCGCGGTACGCTCGGGTTTCGGCTGGCCTCGCCCGCGGTAGTAGCCGAGCTTGGCCCACCCCAGGTCCACGGCGATGACGATGTCGGCACCGAGCGCGCGGCACAAAGACACAGGCACCGGGTTCACCAGGCCGCCGTCCACGAGCAACTGTCCCTCGCGCAGCACCGGCGCGAACACGCCGGGGATGGCGATCGAGGCGCGCACCACGTCGAACACGCTGCCCTCGCGCAGCCACACCTCACGTCCCGTGGTGAGCTCGGTCGCCACCGCGCCGAAGGGCAGCGGCAGCGCGGCGACTTCGCGATCCGCGACGCGCGCGCGGAAGAAGTCAAACAGCTTCGTGCCGCGGATCAGGCCGCCACGCCAGGTGAAATCCATCAGGCCGAGCACGTCCTTCCAGCTCAGCGCCTTGGCCCAGCCCTCGAGCCGCTCCAGCTCTCCCGCCGCGTAGGCTGCGCCGACGAGCGCGCCCATCGATGTGCCGCAGACGATGTCGGGCTTGATGCCGGCGTCGTGCAGCGCGCGGATCACCCCGATGTGTGCCCAGCCGCGCGCGCCGCCCGCGCCGAGAGCGAGGCCGATCCTGGGTTTGCGGAGTTCAGGCATGGCCAGAAAATAGGGACAGACCCCATTTTCGAAAAATGGGGTCTGTCCCTATTATTCTTACATTCGCTCGAAGATCGCCGCGATGCCCTGCCCGCCGCCGATGCACATGGTGACCAGCGCGTAGCGCTTTTGCGTGCGCTCGAGCTCGTAGAGCGCCTTCACCGTGAGGACCGCACCGGTGGCGCCGATCGGGTGGCCGAGCGCTACCGCGCCGCCGTTGGGGTTCACCTTCGCGGGATCGAGGCCGAGGTCCTTCGTCACCGCCATCGCCTGCGCGGCGAACGCCTCGTTCGACTCGATCACGTCCATGTCGGCGGGCTTGAGGCCCGATTTCTCGAACACGCGCTTCACCGCCGGGATCGGCCCGAGGCCCATCAACTGCGGCTCAACGCCCGCGTGCGCGTAGGCGACCAGCCGCGCGCGCGGCTTGAGTCCCTGCTTCGCCGCCGCGCCGGCCTCCATCATCACGATGGCGGCGCCCGCGTCGTTCAGCCCCGAGGCGTTGCCCGCGGTGACGGTGCCGTCCTTCTTGAACACGGCCTTCAGCTTCTGCGAAGTCTTCGATCTTCGCGCCCGGGCGCACGTGCTCATCGAGCGTGTACTGCTCCACGCCCTTCTTCGACTTGATCTCGATGGGGACGATCTGGTCCTTGAAGTAGCCCTTGTCGAGCGCGTTCGCTGCGCGCCGGTGCGATTCGAGCGAGAACGCATCCTGCTGCTCGCGCGTGATCCCGTACTTGGCGGCGACGTTTTCCGCCGTGACGCCCATGTGGCCGTGGCCGAAGGGATCGTGCAGCGCGCCGGTCATCGCGTCCACCACCGCGCCGTCGCCCATCCGCTGGCCCCAGCGGCCCGCGGGCAGGAAGTAGGCCGCGCGGCTCATGCTCTCCGCGCCGCCGCCCACCACCGTGTCGGTGTCGCCGAGCAGGATGTGCTGCGCGGCGGAGACGATCGCCTGCAGGCCGGAGCCGCACAGCCGGTTCACCGTGAGGCAGGGCGTGCCCACCGGCAGGCCGGCATCGAGCGCCGCCACGCGCGACAGGTACATGTCGCGCGCCTCGCCGTGGATCACGCTGCCCATCACGACGTGGCCGACCGTGGCCGGGTCCACCTTGGCGCGCGCGAGCGCCTCCTTGATGGCGATGGCGCCCAGCTTCGTCGGCGCGAATTCCTTCAATGCGCCGCCGTAGTCGCCGATCGCCGTGCGCGCGCCGCCCAGTACCACCACTTGCCTTGTGCTCATGCCAGTCTCCCGTAGAGATCGTGCGCGCTCGCGCGCTCGATCGTGACTTGCGCGAATTCTCCCGTCCTGCCGCCCTTGAAGCGCACCGTGCCGTCGATCTCGGGCGCATCGGCGCTGGAGCGCCCGACGCCCGGCGCGTCGACCAGCACCCGCAGCGTCTTGCCGACCTTCGCCTTGAGCTTGCGCCGCGCTGATCTTCTGCTGCGCCTGCATGAAGCGCGCGCGGCGCTCCTCCTTCACCGCGTCCGGCACGTGATCCGGCAGCGCGTTCGCCGCGGCGCCCTCCACCGGCGAATAGGCGAAGCAGCCGACGCGGTCGAGCTGCGCCTCCTCGAGGAATCCAAGCAGCGCCTCGAACTCGGCCTCGGTCTCGCCCGGGAAACCGACGATGAAGGTGCTGCGCACGGTGATCTCCGGGCAGATCCGCGCGCCAGGCCGCGAGGCGCTCGAGCACCTTCTCCGCGCTCGCCGGCCGCTTCATCAGTTTCAGGATCCGCGGGCTCGCGTGCTGGAACGGCACGTCGAGGTACGGCAGGATCTTTCCCTCGGCCATCAGCGGGATCACGTCGTCCACGTGCGGATAGGGATAGACGTAGTGCAGGCGCACCCAGACGCCCAGTCGCCGAGCGACTCGCACAAGCTCCTTCATGCGCGTCTTCACCGGCCGCCCCTGCCAGAAGCCGGTGCGGTACTTCACGTCCACGCCGTAGGCGCTGGTGTCCTGCGAGATGACGAGCAGCTCCTTCACGCCCGCGCGCACCAGGTTCTCGGCCTCCTGCATCACTTCGCCGATCGGGCGCGACACGAGGTCGCCGCGCATCGAGGGGATGATGCAGAAGCTGCAGCGGTGGTTGCAGCCCTCGGAGATCTTGAGGTACGCGTAGTGCTTCGGCGTGAGCTGATGCCCTGCGGAGGCACGAGGTCGGTGTACGGATCGTGCGGCTTCGGCAAGTGCGCGTGCACCGCGCGCATCACGCCCTCGGTGTCGTGCGGGCCGGTGACCGCGAGCACGCTGGGGTGCGCGGACTTCACCACGCCGTCCTTCGCGCCGAGGCATCCGGTGACGATCACCTTGCCGTTCTCGGCGAGCGCCTCGCCGATCGCGTCGAGCGATTCCTCGACCGCGGCGTCGATGAAGCCGCAGGTGTTGACGATCACGAGGTCGGCGCCGCCGTAGTCCTTCGCCGTGGCGTAGCCCTCGGCGCGCAGCTGCGTGAGGATGCGCTCCGAGTCCACCAGGGCCTTGGGGCAGCCCAGGGACACGAAGCCGACTTTCGGGACGGCACGCGGTGCCGTGTTGGGTCCCGCCACTACTTTTCGGTGTCGGGCTTGGTCTGCGCGGGCTGCGGCGGCTGCGGGAAGCCGGGGAAGGAGAAGCCGGTGAACATGTTGCGCGCCTGGTTCTGCATCTGGTCCTGGAACTGCGCGAACATCTTCTGGCTCTGCTCCATGTAGGCCTGCATCAGGCTCTGCATCGCCGGGCCCCTGCAGGTTCATGAACTGCGACCACAGCTCCTGCGAGGCGCGCGAGTTGTCGCCGTAGATGCGCTGCGACTGGTCCTGCAGCGACTTCTGCATCTGCTGGAAGGCCTCGACGTTCTTCTCCAGGTAGGAGCCCATGAAGCCCTGCATGGCGCCGCCGTAGGAGCGGATCATCTGCGACAGCAGGTCGGAGGAGAACATCGGCACGCTGCCCGATTCCTCCTCCAGGATGATCTGCAGCAGGATCTGGCGCGTGAGCTCTTCGCCGCTCTTCGCGTCCACCACCTGGAACTCCTCCTGCTTGAGCACCATCTGCTTGACGTCCGCGAGCGTGATGTAGCTCGAGGTCTTGGTGTCGTACAGGCGCCGGTTGGGGTACTTCTTGATCAGGCGGAGCGGATTTTCCGTCTTCGACGTCGGGGTTTGCGGCCATGGGGAAGTCTACTCCTCTTAATACATGTGCTGGCCGCCGTTGATCGAGATGTTAGCCCCGGTCACGAACGCGGCCTCTTCCGAGCAAAGGTAGATGATCAGCCCCGCCACTTCGTCGGGCTTGCCCAGGCGCCCGACGGGGATCTGCGGCAGGATCTTCGAATCGAGGATCTCCTTGGGGATCGCGGTCACCATCTTGGTGCCGATGTAGCCCGGCGAGATCGTGTTGATGGTCACGTTCTTCTTCGCCACCTCGAGCGCCAGCGCCTTGGTGAAGCCGTGGATGCCGGCCTTGGCCGCCGAGTAGTTGGTCTGGCCGAAGGCGCCCTTCTGGCCGTTCACCGAGGAAACGTTGATCACGCGGCCCCAGTTGCGCTCCACCATGCCGTCCATCACCTGCTTGGTCATGTTGAAGCAGGAGTCGAGGTTGGTGCGCATCACCGCGTCCCAGTCCGCCTTGGTCATCTTCTTGAACGTCATGTCGCGCGTGATGCCGGCGTTGTTGACCAGGATGTCGATCGGCTCCGATCTCCGCGGCGATGCGCGCGGTCTTCGCCGCGCAGTCGTCGAAGTCGGCGACGTCCACCGGGTAGGCGCCGAAGGCGTAGCCCTGCGACTTCATCTCGTCGAGCCAGGACTTGTACTTGGTGTTCGACGGCGAATACGTCACCACCACCTTGTAGCCGGCGTCGGCCATCTTGGTGGAAATGGACTCGCCCAAACCGCCCATGCCGCCGGTGACGACGGCGATCCGCTGCTGCGCCATTGCTGATTCCTCCTCCAAATCCAGTCTACTACATCATGTGCATGCCGCCGTTGACGGAGATGTTCGCGCCGGTGATGTAGCCGGCCTCCTCCGACACGAGGAACGCGACCACCGCGGCGATCTCCTCCGGCTTCGCCAGCCGCCCCATCGGAATCGAGTCGATGATCTGCTGGCGCACGTCCGCGCGGATCGCCATCACCAGGTCGGTCTCGACGTAGCCCGGCGACACGGTGTTGACGGTGACGCCCTTTCTCACCACTTCCTGCGCCAGCGCCTTGGAGAAGCCCGCCATGCCCGCCTTGGCCGCGGAATAGTTGGTCTGGCCGAACTGGCCCTTGATGGCGTTCACCGAGGAGATGTTGACGATGCGGCCCCAGCCGCGCTCGACCATGCCGTCGATCACCTGGCGCGTGACGTTGAACACGCTGTTCAGGTTGGTGTTGATCACCGCCATCCAGTCCTGCTCGGTCATGCGCTTGAACACCGAGTCGCGCGTGATGCCGGCGTTGTTGACGAGGATGTCCACCGGCCCCACCACCGAGCGCACGTTGTAGAACATCTCGGCGCAGCTCTCGAACTTCGCCACGTCGCCTTCGGCGGCGTGCACGCGAAAGCCCTCGCGGCGCATCGTGTCGAGCCACTCGGCCTTGCGCTCGTAGCCCGGCAGGCAGCCCGCCACCACCGTGTGGCCGGCGGCGCCGAGGCGCCGGCAGATCGCCGTGCCGATGCCGCCCATGCCGCCCGAGACGAACGCGATGCGCGCCGTCACCGGCTGCGCCGATGCGCCCGCGCCCTTCACACGTTCCAGCACCGCGCTCATCGCTCCACCGCCAGCGCCACGCCCATGCCGCCGCCGATGCACAGCGACGCGAGGCCCTTCTTCGCATCGCGCTTGCCCATTTCGTGCAGCAGGGTCACCAGGATCCTGCAGCCCGACGCACCGATCGGATGCCCCAGTGCGATCGCTCCGCCGTTGACGTTGACTTTGGAAACATCCCAGCCCATCTGCCGGTTGACCGCGATGGCCTGCGCGGCGAATGCCTCGTTGATCTCCATCAGGTCGAGGTCCTTCGGCTCCCAGCCCGCGCGCGAGAGGCAGCGCTTGGAGGCCGGCACCGGGCCCATGCCCATGTACTTCGGGTCCACGCCCGCGGAGGCGAAGGCCTTGATGCGCGCGATGGGCTTGAGTCCCAGCTCCTTCGCCTTCTTCGCGCTGGTCACGATCACCGCCGCGGCGCCGTCGTTGATGCCGGAGGCATTGGCCGCCGTCACCGTGCCGTTCTTGTCGAAGGCGGGCTTCAGGCCCTTCATCGCCTCCAGCGTCGCGCCGTGGCGCGGGTACTCGTCGGCGGCGAATACCGTCGGGCCTTTCTTCGACGGGATCTCGAAGGGGATGATCTCGTCCTTGAAACGGCCCGACTTCTGCGCGGCCTCCGCCTTGTTCTGGCTCTTCACCGCGAACTCGTCCTGCTCCTCGCGCGTCACCGCGTACTCCTTGGCCACGTTCTCCGCGGTCACGCCCATGTGGTACTGGTTGAATGCGTCCCACAGGCCGTCGACGATCATCGAGTCGATCATCTTCGCGTCGCCCATGCGAAAGCCGTCGCGCGAGCCGTTCAACAGGTGCGGCGCGATGCTCATGTTCTCCTGGCCGCCCGCGATCACCACGTCGGCATCGCCGTTGGCCACCGACTGCGCGGCGAGCATCACCGCCTTCAGGCCCGAGCCGCAGACCTTGTTGATGGTCATGGCCGGGATCATGTCGGGCAGGCCCGCCTTGATCGCCGCCTGGCGCGCCGGGTTCTGGCCCACGCCCGCCGCCAGCACCTGGCCGAGGATCACCTCGGACACCTGCTCCGGCCGCACGCCCGAGCGCTCGAGCAGCTTCCTGATCACGTGCGCGCCGAGGTCGGACGCGGGCGTGCGCGCCAGCGCTGCCGCCGAACTTGCCGATGGCGCTGCGCGCGGCGCCTACGATGACGATGTCTTCCATGCTTTTCTCCTGGTTCGCCTAATTTGCCTTCTGTTTGACGTAGCGGCCCGGCGCCGGCTCGATCGCCCGGTAGCGGGCGTTGCCCGCTTTCTTCGGCGCCTTGCGCTTGCCGCCGCCGTATTGTCCGAGCCAGGCGGCCCACTGCGGCCACCAGCTCCCCGGGCGCTCGGCCGCGCCTGCCAGCCAGGCCTCCGGGTCCTGCGGATACTGTTCTCCCGCCCAGTAGCTGCGGCGGTTCTTCGACGCCGGGTTGATCACGCCGGCGACGTGGCCGCTCGCGCCGAGCACGAACGTCTTCTCGCCGCCGAGCAGCCCGATCGAGCGGTAGGCGGAGCGCCAGGGCACGATGTGGTCCTCGCGCGTGGCGACGATGAAGCTCGGGCGATCCACGCTGCCCAGGTCCACCGGCACGCCGAGGTTGCTCAGCGCCCCGGGCACGCGCAGCTTGTTCTCGAGGTAGGTGTTGCGCAGGTACCAGCAGTACATCGGACCCGGAAGGTTGGTGCTGTCGGCGTTCCAGTACAGCAGGTCGAAGGCCGCCGGCTTCTCGCCCTTCAGGTAGTTGCCCACCACGTAGGGCCAGATCAGGTCGTTCGCGCGCAGCGCTGAGAACACGGTGGCCAGCTCCACGCCGGGCAGGATGCCGCCGCGGCCGAGCGTCGCCTCGCGCTGCGCGACGCTCGCCTCGTCCACGAACAGGCCGATCTGGCCGGTCTCGCTGAAATCGAGCATGGTGGTGAGGTAGGTGACGCTCTCCACCAGGTCCTCGCCCCTCGCCGCCAGCACCGCCAGCGCCGCGCCGAGCAGCGTGCCGCCGACGCAAAAGCCGAGCGCGTTGACGCGATCCGCGCCGGTGATGTCGCGGGCGGCGTGCAATGCCTCCAGCACGCCCATTTCCAGGTAGTCGTCCCAGGTGATCGAGCCCTGCTGCGGCCCGACATTGCGCCAGGACACCATGAACACCGTGTGCCCCTCGCCCACCGCGTAGCGCACGAAGGAGTTCTCCGGCTGCAGGTCGAGGATGTAGAACTTGTTGATGCACGGCGGCACCATCAGCAGCGGGCGCTTGGCCACCTCGGTAGTGGCCGGCGCGTACTGGATGAGCTGCATCAGCTCGTTTTCGTGCACCACCTGGCCCGGTGTGACGGCGAGGTTGCGGCCGACTTCGAAGGCCGCTTCGTCCGTCTGGCTGATGCGGCCCCTGCCCACGTCGGCGAGCAGGTTGGCGAGCCCGCGCGCGAGGCTGTCGCCGCGCGTCTCCTGCACGTGGCGCAGGATCTCGGGGTTGGTGGCGGCGAAGTTCGCCGGGCTCATCGCGTCCACCCACTGCCGCACGGTGAAGCGCAGGCGCTCCTTGGCCTGTCCCTCCAGCGCGGCGCCCTCGACCAGCTTCTCCAGGAACTCTGCGCCGAGCAGGTAGGACTGCTTCAGGTAGCTGTAGTAGGGGTTGTCGCGCCACTCCTTCGCGCCGAAGCGCCGGTCGCCCGCATCCGGGCGCGCCGCGCTCTGCGCCTTGCCGGCGGCGAGCGCGTTCCACAGCTGCAGCTGCTTGCTCGAGGTAGGTCGCCTGCAGCGCGCCGACGCGGTCGCGGTCCAGGTTCAGCTCCGCGAGATAGTCCGTCGGCCGCGGCTGGCCGGGCGCGCTGGCCGCCATGCGCAGCCAGTTCTTCGCCATGTCGTTGCCGGCCTGCGCGATCGAGGCGACGAAGGCTTCCGGGGACTGTTGGAAATTCAAGGCGGGCTATTTTGCACCGCACAAACAGGCCGGTCAAACCCCCCAGATAGCCCGCTAATGGCCGTCGCTGACCACCACCCGGACCAGGGCGATCACCGCGACGCCCAGCGGCGATCAGCAGGGCCTGCGCCGCGGTCGCGCGCAGCTCCGGCCGCTTGTGCAGGCCCGGAATCAGGTCCGCCACCGCCACGTAGATCATGCTCGCCGCGACGATGCCGAGGAGCGTCGGCTCCCAGTCCTCGAAGCCCGCCAGCGTGAAGTAGCCCAGCACGCCGCCGACCAGGGTGCCGCACGAGGACAGCAGGTTCATCGCGAAGGCCCTGCGCCTTCGAGTAGCCCGAATGCAGCAGCACCAGGAAGTCGCCCACTTCCTGCGGGATCTCGTGCGCCACGATGGCGATCGCGGTGATCAGGCCCAGCTCGGGGCTCTGCAGGAACGCGGCCGCGATGAGGATGCCGTCGACGAAATTGTGCACGGTGTCGCCGACCACGATGAGCAGCCCCGCGCGCGCGTGCTCGTGGTGGTGCAGGGGCGCCTCGTCGCCGCCGTGCTCGTGCGAGTGGCGCCACAGCAGCAGCTTCTCGAGCAGGAAGAAGCCGAGGATGCCGCCGAGGATGGCGCTGGCGGCCTGGTGCGGCTCGCCTGCCTCGAAGGCGTGCGGGATCACCTCGAGGAACGCCGCGCCGAGCAGCGTGCCGATGGCGAAGGACACCAGCATCGGCACCCAGGAGGCGCGCAGCACCAGCGCGAATGCGGCCGCGCACACGGAAAGCGCGCCGCCGGCGATGCTCGCCAGCACGATCCAGGTCAGGGTCATGGGGAGCGCGATTCTAACCAGACGAACGCCGCGATGCGCTCGCGCGTGCGCTCGCGCCGCCACGAAGGAAAGCGCTGCGGGTCCGAATAGGTGCACAAGTCGCCGCCGTAGACGCGCGTCACGCCGCGCGCCGCGAGGCGCTGGCGCGCCACCGCGTACAGGTCGAGCAGCCAGTGCCCCGGCCGGTTGGCCGTGAACGCCGCCGCAGCGCGCGCGTCGCGCTCGAGGTACGCCGCGCGCACCTCCTCGCCCACCTCGTAGGCCTTGGGGCCGATGGCCGGGCCCAGCCAGGCCATCAGCGTCCCCGGCGCAACCCGCATGGCATCCACCGTTGCCTCGAGCACGCCCGCGGCAAGACCGCGCCAGCCCGCGTGCGCCGCGCCGACCACGCTGCCCGCGTCGTCGGCGAGCAGCACCGGCAGGCAGTCGGCGGCCTTCACCACGCAGACCGCGCCGGGCTCCCTCGCCACCGACGCGTCGGCCTCCGGCTCCTGCCCCGCGCTCGCCGCATCGACGACGCCGGTGCCGTGCACCTGGCGCAGCCACGCCGGCGGCGCCGGCAGCGGCGGGTCCTGCTCGCCGCGCGTGGTCACCAGCGCGCGCACGCGCGCCGGCGCCGGCCAGTCGGGCACGATCATCGGCGCAGGCTCTTCAGCAGGCGCTGGAAATCGGCCGGCGGCTCCGCGCGCCAGGTCATGGTCTTGCCGCTGCGCGGATGCTCGAGCGAGAGCTCCACCGCGTGCAGCGCCTGCCGGGCGAAGGCGATGCCGTGGCGCGTGCCTCGGCGATACACGTTGTCGCCGACCAGCGGATGGCGGATGTGCTGGAAATGCACGCGGATCTGGTGCGTGCGGCCGCTCTCCAGCCGGCATTCCACCAGCGCCGCATGGCCGTAGCGCTCGAGCACGCGGTAGCGCGTGAGCGCGTCCTTGCCGCGCCGCGTGACCGCCATGCGCGTGCGCGCGCGCGTGTCGCGGCCCACCGGCGCGTCGATCAGGCCGCTGGTGGGCGGGTCGCCCTGCACCACCGCGAGGTAGACGCGGCGCATGCTGCGGCTCTCGAGCTGGCGCACGAGGCTCGCCTGCGCCTCGACCGTCTTCGCCACCACCAGCAGGCCGGTGGTGTCCTTGTCCAGCCGGTGCACGATGCCCGCGCGCGGCACGCCCGCGAGCGCCGGGCAGTGCGCGAGCAGGCCGTTCATCAGCGTGCGGTCGGGCACGCCCGCGCCCGGGTGCACGACCAGGCCGGCCGGCTTGTCGATGACGATCAGCGCGTCGTCCTCGAAGACGATGGCGAGCGGCATCTTCTGCGCGCGCGGCGCCGCGTCCGGCGCCGCCGGCGGCGCGAGCTCCACGCGCTCGCCGCCGCGCACCGCCTGCCTGGCTTCGCCGCGCGCGCCGTCGAGGCGGATGTGGCCGGCGGCGAGCCAGACCTGCAGGCGGTTGCGCGAATACTGCGGGAACATGCGCGCCAGCGCCTGGTCCAAGCGCAGGCCGCCGAGCGCGCGCGGCACTTCCGCGCTCATCGGCGCGACAAAGCTCGCGTCCCAATCGGCGTTTTCGTTTTCCTCGTCGCTATAATCGCGGCCCATGCGTTCAAGTGTACTGAGTCTGCTCGCTGCCTGCGCGCTGCTCGCCGCCTGCGCCGGCACCGAACAGGCCGACGAGACCGCGGGCTGGTCGGCGCAGCGCCTGTACGGAGAAGCGCACGATGCGCAGGGCTCCAAGGACTGGGCGAAGGCGGTGAAGTACCTCGAGAAGCTCGAGTCGCGCTTTCCCTACGGCCGCTACGCGCAGCAGGCGCAGCTCGAGATCGCCTATGCGCAGTGGAAGGCGGGCGAGCGCGCCGCCTCGCTCGCCGCGTCGGAACGCTTCATCAAGCTCTACCCGAACCACGCCAACGTCGATTACGCCTGGTACCTGAAGGGGCTGGTGAATTTCACCGACCGCGAGGGCATGATGACGACGCTCGTCGACACGGACATGGCCGAGCGCGATCCCAAGGCGGCGCGCGAAGCCTACGCCGCGTTCAAGGAGGTGGTGACGCGCTTCCCGAACTCGAAGTACGCGGCGGACTCCGCCGCGCGCATGCGCTACCTGGTGAACGCGCTCGCGCAGCACGACGTGCACGTCGCGCGCTACTACATGCGCCGCGGCGCCTACCTGGCGGCGGTCAACCGCGCGCAGCACGCCCTGGCAGACGTATCCCGGGCACGCCCGCCACGGAAGAGGCGCTGTTCATCATGGTGCACGCCTATGACAAGCTGCAGCTCGCCGACCTGCGCGACGACGCGGACCGCGTGATGCGCAAGAACTTCCCCGCCAGCCCCTACTACAAGGGCCCGCTCAAGCGCGACGTGTCCTGGTGGAAACTCTGGGACCCCGACTGGTAAGTCGTTCCCCTGCACAATCTTGATGTCCCTCGTCCGCGATGTAATCGCGGATCAGCGTCTCGACATCCGCGTCGGGCTTGAAGCCCATCGCCAGCGCGCGCGGCGTGCGGAAATTCACCGGCCAGGTCTTCACGATCGCCTGGATGCGCGCATCCGGCTTGTAGACCACGCGCTTGGCCACCGCGTCGCCGCCTACGCGGCGCAACGCCTCGACCATCTGCGCGACGCTCGCGGTGATGCCCGGCAGGTTCAGCCAGCGCTGCGTGCCCCAAGCCTCGGGCGGCAGTTCCCACGCATGAATGAAGGCCTCCACCACGCGCCGCGGCGAGAGCAGCCACACGCCCGTCTCGGGCGGCACCGGGCATTCCGAGACGACGCCGTTGAGCGGCTCGCGGATGATGCCGCTCGCGAACGAGGACGCGGCGGCGTTCGGCTTGCCCGCGCGCACCACGATGGTCGGCAGGCGCAGCGAGCGCCCGTCGAGGAAGCCCTTGCGCGAATAGTCGGTCACCAGGTACTCGCCGATCACCTTCTGCGCGCCGTAGGAAGTCTGCGGATTGGCGATGGTGGAATCGTCGAGCACCGGCGGCAGCGTCCCGCCGAAGGCGGCCACCGAGCTGGTGTAGACGAGCCGCGGCGGCTTCGCGCAGCGTGCGCATCTGCTCGAGCAGCAGCTCCATGCCCTTGAGGTTGACGCGCATGCCGAGGTCGAAATCGGCTTCGGCCGCCCCGCTCACCACCGCCGCGAGGTGAAACACGGCGCCGGTGTCCGGCGTGCAGACGGCAGCCAGCGTCTTCGCGTCGGAAACGTCGCCGGTCACCGTCTTGAGGCGGCTGTCCTGCGCGGCGGCCGGCGGGAACGCGCCGTCGAGCAGCGTCAGCGACGTGATGGGCTTGCCGCCGAGCGCGCCGCGCGCGAGCAGCGCTTTGGCGAGCTTGAAGCCGAGGAAGCCGCCGCCGCCGGTGATGAGGATCTTCATGCGCCGATTCTAGCGAAGAACTCGCGCACCTCGGCGAGCTCGCGCGTCTGTTTCATCGGCGGCAGGCTCGCGCGCACCAGGCGCCCGTAGGGCCGGGTGTACAGGCGCGGGTCGCACAGCATCAGCACGCCGCGGTCGGTGTCGTCGCGGATGAGCCTTCCGGCGCCCTGCTTGAGCTGCAGGATCGCCTGCGGCAGCTGGAATTCGGTGAACGGGTTGCCGCCTTTTGCGCGCAGCGCCTCGATGCGCGCCGCGAGCACCGGGTCGTCGGGCGGCGCGAACGGCAGCTTGTCGATCACCACCACCGAGAGTGCCTCGCCGCGCACGTCCACGCCCTCCCAGAAGGAGGCGCTGCCCAGCAGCACCGCGTTGCCAAGCTCGCGGAAGCGCGCAAGAAGCGCGCTGCGTGATCCCTCGCCTTGCACGAGCAGCGGGTACTCGATGCGCTCGCGCAGCAGCTCGCGCGCCCGGCGCAGGGCGCGCAGCGTCGTGAACAGGAGGAACGCCCGCCCGCGGCTCGCCTGCAGCACCGGCAGCGCCGCCTCCACCACCGCCTCGGTGAACGCGGGGTCGTTGGGATCGGGGGGCATGTCGCGCGGCACGTAGAGCAGCGCCTGGTGCTCGAAGTCGAACGGACTGGGCCAGGCGTGCGCCTCGGCGCGCTCCAGGCCCAGCTCCGCCGTGAAGTGCGAGAAGTCCCCGCCCACCGAAAGCGTGGCCGAGGTGAAGATCCAGGCACGCGGCTGCTCCTCCACCTGCCGGCGGAAGAGTTCCGCGCTGGAGAGCGGCGTGAGGTTCAGCTGCAGCGCGTGGCCGAAGACCTCGACCCAGCGCACCGCGCCCGCCCCCTCGGCGCTGACAAGCCGCGCGAGCGTCGCCTGCGCTTCCTGCGCGCGTCGCGAGCAGGAGGCGAGCCCCTCGGAGCGCTCGGCCTGCGCGCCGAGCGCATCGGCGAACGCGGCGAGCGCCGCCGCGAGCGCGCCGAGCGCATCGCCGAACTGCGCTCGCGCTGCGGCCTGCGCCCAAGCAAGGCGCGCGCCCTCCGCGTCGAACGCCAGGCGCAGGTCGCGCGACGCCTTCTCCAGCTTGCCGGCCACAACGTCGAACTCCGGCGCCGCGCCGCCCGCCGCGCGCAGCTCGAGGCGCGCATCGCGCGACAGGTCGATCAGCCGGCCCGTGGACACGCTCTCGCCGAAGAACAGGCGCGCGGTGTCCGGCAACTGGTGCGCCTCGTCGAAGATCAGCGTGTTGCACGCCGGCAGCAGCTCGGCGACGCCTTCGTCGCGCAGCACCACGTCGGCGAAGAACAGGTGATGGTTGATCACCACCACGTCGGCGGCGAGCGCGCCGCGGCGCGCCTTCATCACGAAGCAGTCCTTGTAGCGCGGGCACTCCTGGCCGAGGCAGTTCTCGCGCGTCGAGGTGGCGTGCTGCCAGACCGGCGCGTCGTCCGGCACGTCGGGCAGGTCGGCGCGATCGCCGCTCGCGGTGGCCGCGGCGAAACGCTCGATGCGGCGCAGCTGCTGCGCCTCCTCGCGGCTGGCGAGGCGCGCTTCGCCGGCGGCGCGCTCGAGCCGGTGCAGGCACACGTAGTTCGCGCGCCCCTTGAGCAGCGCCGGCACCGCGCCGCTGGCGAGCGCGGCGCGCACCGCCGGCAGGTCGCGGTCGTAGAGCTGGTCCTGCAGGGTCTTGGTGCCGGTGGTGACGATCACCTTGCCGCCGGCGAGCAGCGCCGGCACGAGGTAGGCCAGCGTCTTGCCGGTGCCGGTGCCCGCTTCGGCCACCAGCACCGCGTCATGCTCGATCGCCCGCAGGATGGCTTGCGCCAACTCGAGCTGCTGCGCGCGCAGGCGGTATCCAGGGATCTGCGCGGCGAGCGGCCCGCCGTCGGCGAACAGGCGCTCGAGCGTGCGCGCGGCCCCGACGCTCAGGGCCGTACCTCGTCCACCCTGACCCAGATGCGGCGGTTCTCGCTGCCGCGCTGGCGCGAGCTCGACAGCAGACCCCGGTCGTCGCGCGCGCTGATGCCGCTGGTGCCCGCGAGCTCGAACCACTCGCCCAGCCGTCCGCTCACGCTGGATTGCGGCGCGTTGCCCCTGGACGGTGCCCGGCATTGCGCCCGGCGATTCGCGCTGCGGCGCGATGTCGAGGAATACCGTGTCGCCCGCGACTCGGGGCACGACCTCGAACCCGGTGGCGATGTCCTGGATCTCCACGCCGTCGCGATGCGGCAGCGGGCGGCTGCTGCCGGCAGCGATGTAGGCGCGCGACCCTTCGAGCACCTGCAGCCGCTGGTCCACGCGCTGGTCGCTCGCCGAGCGGGAATCCGCGGCGTGCGCTTCGACGCGCGCACCGCGGTTGGAAATGCGGCCGCTGCCCTCGAACGAGGAATCGCCCGCCACCGCGGCGTCGTCAAAGCGCACCGATATCACCAGCCGGCGCGAGGGTGTATCCAGCGCCTCCAACGCGCGGCGGATATCGGCCAGGTTCGCCGCGCTGGTGCGCACGATCAACTGGGTGCGCTGGCCGGTCAGCACTCCGCCGGGCTCGAGCAGGGGCCGCAAGGCGGGCAGGACCTGCTCCGCGGTCCGGTGCCGCAGGTCGATGATCTCAAGGCTGGCCTGCCCGAAGGCTGATGCGCACCACAACAGCAGCCAAAGGTAAGTGGTTGCTCTCATTCGTCTATTGGACTAGATTACTTTAGATATGCAAAGCAAGTACATGTATTTATTGGCTTTGGCGTTTTCGGCTGGGTGTTCCACCGTGCCCCCGGAAATGCCGAAACCGGAAACGGCACCGGTCGGCGAGCGCCGCGCCGAGGCCCTGCTGCAGGCGCTCCTGTCCCTGGGGCTGGACTACCGCTACGGGGGCAGTTCGCCCGAAACGGGCTTCGATTGCAGCGGTCTGGTGGCGCATGTATTCCGCGAGGCCTACGGCATCCGCCTGCCGCAAAACGCGCGCGCACAGAGCGAGTACGGGGTGCGCGTGAGTCTAGCGGAACTGCGCGCCGGCGATCTCGTGTTCTACAACACGCTGAACAGGCCCTTTTCGCACGTGGGGATCTATCTCGGGGATGGCAGGTTCGTCCATGCGCCCAAGACAGGAGCCCAGGTACGCGTCGAGTCCGATCGCAAGGCAACTATTGGATGAAGCGGTTCGACGGCGCCCGCAGGATCCAGGCGGCGTCTCTTTAGCAATAATTCTCATTTGTATTGACTCCTCTATTGGGAGTCATTATCATCTTGGCGTCACTCTATCCAAGTTGAGGCGCAAATGTCTGTCGTAAAAGGATTATTGATCGTTTCTGCATTGGCGCGTCGCGATTCCGCGCTCACGCTCAGGACAAGGTCCTGAATCTCTACTCCTCCCGCCACTACCAGACCGACGAAGCGCTCTACTCGGGCTTCACCAAGGCCACCGGGCATCAAGGTGAACCGCATCGAGGCGGGTGAAGACGCGCTGATCGAGCGCATCCGCAACGAGGGCGCGCGCAGCCCGGCGGACGTGCTGGTGACCGTGGATGCCGGTCGCCTGTGGCGCGCGGAGCAGCTGGGCCTGTTCCAGCCGGTGAAGTCGGCGCTGCTGGAGGCGCGCATCCCGCAGAGCTTCCGCGAGCCGGGCGGCCTGTGGTTCGGCTTCTCGCTGCGCGCGCGCGTGATCGCCTACAACAAGGCGAAGGTGCAGGCGGGCGAGCTGAAGAACTACGAGGACCTGGCCGACGCCGAAATGGAAGGGCCGCGTCTGCATGCGCTCCTCGAGCAACGTCTACAACCTGTCGCTGATGGGCGCCCTGATCGACCACCTGGGCGAGGCCAAGGCCGAGGCCTGGGCCAGGTCGGTGCAGGAACAACCTCGCGCGCGAGCCCAAGGGCGGCGACACCGACCAGCTGAAGAGCGTCGCCGCGGGCGAGTGCGACGTGACCATCTCCAACCAGTACTACTACGCGCGCCTCGCGCGCTCGCAGAAAGCCGACGAGCGCGCGGTGGCGGAGAAGGTCGGCGGTCGTGTTTCCCAACCAGTCGAGCTGGGGCACGCACGTCAACATCTCCGGCGCGGGCGTGATGAAGAACGCGCCGCACCGCGAGGCCGCGATCCAGTTCCTCGAGTACCTGGCGAGCGACGAGGCGCAGCGCTACTTCGCCGACGGCAACAACGAGTGGCCGGTGGTGCCGAGCGTGCAGGTGGTGAATCCCGTGCTGTCCGCACTTCGGCGCCTTCAAGTACGACCCGCTCAACGTGGCGGTGCTGGGGCGCAACCAGCCCGCCGCGCAGAAGCTCTACGACCGCGTGGGCTGGAAGTAGCGGCGCGAGAGCGCGAGCAGCGGCACGAGGCCGACCAGCACGATCACCAGCGAGGGCACGGCGGCTTCGGCCAGCCGCTCGTCCTGCGCCAGGTGGTAGGCCTCGATCGCCAGCGTGTCGAAATTGAACGGCCGCAGCGCGAAGGTGGCGGGCAGCTCCTTCATCACGTCGACGAACACCAGCAGCGCCGCGCTGGCGAGGCTCGGCGCGACGAGCGGCGCATGCACGCGAACGAGCGCGCGCGCAGGCGAGGCGCCCAGGCTGCGCGCGGCATCCTCCATGCTCGGCGTCACGCGCGCGAGGCCGGCTTCGATGGTCTGCAGCGCGACCGCGAGGAAGCGCACCAGGCAGGCGTACACCAGGGCCGCCAGCGTGCCGGTGACGAGCAGGCCGACCTTCACGCCGCTCGCGTCCTCCAGCAGCGCGGCCAGCCAGTTGTCGAAGCGCCCCATCGGCACCAGCACGCCGATGGCGATCACCGCGCCCGGCATCGCATAGCCGAGGGCGGCGATGCGGTTGGCCGCCGCCGCCGCGCCGCTCTTGGAGATGCGCGCGGCATAGGCCATGGTCAGCGCGAGCAGCACGGCGATCACCGCCGTCACGCCGGAAATGGCGAAGCTGTTGCCCACCAGCGCGAGCAGGCGCGCGCCCCAGCGCGCCTCGGGGTCGGCGAACGCGAGCTGCGCGAGGATGGCGACGGGCAGCACGAAGCCGAGCAGCACGGGCGCCGCGCACGCGAGCGAGGCGAGCGCCGCCGCAGCCGCCGCGCAGGCGCTGCGGCGGCGAGCGCTTGCCCGGCGCGCTGCTGTGGAAGGCGGCGCGGCCGCGCGAAGCGCGCTCGAGCAGCAGCACCAGCAGCACGAAACCGAGCAGGCAGCTGGAGAGCTGCGCCGCGGCGGTGGTGTCGCCCATCGACATCCAGGCCTTGAAGATCCCGGTGGTGAACACTTCCAGCGCGAAGTAGGACACGGTGCCGAAGTCGGCGAGCGTTTCCATCAGCGCGAGCGCGGTGCCGGCGGCGAGCGCCGGGCGCGCGAGCGGCAGCCCCACGCGCCAGAAGCTGCCCCAGGCCGTGAGGCCCGCCAGGCGCCCGGACTCGATCGCGCTGCGCGACAGGTCGCGGAACGCCGTGCGCGCGATCAGGTACACGTAGGGGTAGAGCCCGAGCGAGAGCACGAAGGCCGCGCCGCCCACCGAGCGGATCTCGGGAAACCAGTATTCGCGCGCCTGCCAGCCGGTGAGCGCGCGCAAGCGCGCCCTGCACGGGCCCGGCGAACTCCAGCCAGTCGGTGTAGGCGTAGGCCATCACGTAGGCCGGCATCGCGAGCGGCAGCATCAGCGCCCATTCCAGCACCCGCGCGCCCGGGAAGCGGTAGCTGGCGATCAGCCACGCCGCCAGCACGCCGATGGACATCACGCCGCAGGCGACGAGCGCCAGCAGCAAGGCCGTGTTCGCGACGTAATCCGGCAGCACGGTAGCCGCCAGATGGCGCCACGCCTCGCCCGTCGGGCTGCAGCACGCTCGCCACGACCGCGAGGATCGGCAGCGCCAGCAGCAAGGCGATCCCCAGCGACAGGGCGGCCGCCCCATGGCGCCTAACTATCTGATGGAAAAGCACTCGCCATTCTAACAAGAACGATTCTTGTTTCATCTGGCCGTATAATCCCAGCCATGAACCTGCTCGACGTCGAAGGCCTGCACCATGGCTACAACGGCCACGAAGTCGTGCGCGGCCTGGACTTCGCGCTCGCCCGCGGCGCCATCGGCTGCCTGCTCGGGCCGAGCGGTTGCGGCAAGACCACCGTCCTGCGCTGCATCGCCGGCTTCGAGGCCCTGCGCGCGGGCAGCATCCGCCTGAACGGCGTGCTGGTGTCGGGACCCGGGGTGATGCTGCCGCCGGAGAAACGCCGCATCGGCATGGTGTTCCAGGACTATGCCCTGTTCCCGCATCTCACGGTCGAGCAGAACATCGCCTTCGGCCTGGGCGCGCTGCGCGCACGGCGAGCGCGCAGCGCGCGTGCGCGAGATGGCGCAGCTGGCTGCGCCTCGACCGACGTCCTCGGCCAGTACCCGCACGAGCTCTCGGGCGGCCAGCAGCAGCGCGTGGCGCTCGCGCGCGCGCTCGCGCCGCGCCCCGAGCTGCTGCTGCTCGACGAGCCGTTCTCCAACCTCGACGTGGACCTGCGCGAGCGGCTTTCGCTCGAGGTGCGCGAGATCATCAAGGCGAGCGGCGCCACCGCGGTGCTGGTGACGCACGACCAGCACGAGGCCTTCGCCATGGCCGACGAGATCGGCGTGATGCACGAGGGGCGCATCCAGCAGTGGGACAGCGCCTACAACCTCTACCACCGCCCCGCCAACCGCTTCGTCGCGGACTTCGTCGGCCAGGGCGTGTTCCTGCCCGCCAAGGTGCTCAACTCGCGCCAGGTGGAGATCGAGCTCGGCGTGCTCGAAGGCAACATCCCGAGCGCCTGCCAGATGGGCTGCGACGCCTGCGGCAAGGGCTGCCGCACCGACATCCTGCTGCGGCCCGACGACGTGATGCACGACGACCACGCGCCGACGCAGGCCGAGGTGGTGCACAAGGCGTTTCGCGGCGCGGAGATCCTCTACACGCTGCGCCTGGCGAGCGGGCGCAAGGTGCTCGCGCTGGTTCCCAGCCACCACAACCACGCGCTCGGCGAGCGCATCGGCATCCGGCTCGACGTGGACCACGTGGTGGCGTTTCAGCCCGAGCGCTGATCCTTCAGGCTGTAGATCGCGCGCAGCTCCAGCTCGAACTCCCTGCCCGCCAGCTCCGGCGGCAGCAGCACGAAGGGCTTGGCGATCCTGAACATGTCGAGCGCCTGGCGGTCCAGCACCTCGTAGCCGGAGCTCGACTTGATGCCGAGCGCGGCGATCATGCCGTCCGCGCCGATCGTCATGCGCACCACCACCTCGCCTTCCCAGTTGTTGTCGATCGCCGCGCGCGGGTAGCGCTTGAAGCGCGCCGCGGCGGTCACGAGTTGCAGCCGGTAGCGGTCCAGCGCGCCCGGATCGGGACCCGCGGGCGCCGCCACCGCGGCCTGCGGCTCGATGCGCGCGACCGGGCCGGGCGCGGCGAGCGTGAGCGGCGCCGCGGCGCGGGGCGCCGGCTCGCTCACCGCCGGACGCTCCACTTGCGCCGGCACGGGCGCGGGCGCCTGCAGCACGGGCACCGGCCGGGCGACGGGGCGTTGCGCGCACGGACGCGGCTGCGCAGCTGGCGGCTTGCGCACTTCCTCCGCCGGCACGGCGGGCGCTGGCTTGGGCAACGCATCGGCACCAGGCGCGCGACCAGCGGCACGGCGGCGGCGGCAACTGCGCGGCCAGCTCGCGCAGCGACGGCAGCGCGAGCGAGCAGCAGCGCGTGCAGCAGGATCGACGCGAGGACGGCGTAACCGAAAGCGCGGTTCGCCCCGTCGCGCATGGCGATCAGCGGTGCCGCAGCGCGCGCCACACCTTCTCCGGGGTGAGCGGCATCTCGAGGTGCGCGCACGCCGTGCTCCGCGAGCGCATCGAGCACCGCGTGCACCACCGCCGGCACCGCGCCGATGGTGCCGATCTCGCCGCAGCCCTTCACGCCGAGCAGGTTGGTCTGGCAGGGCACGCTCTCGTCGAACGCGTTCACCATCGGCGGAAACTGGTCGGCGCGCGGCACGCAGTAGTCCATCAGCGAGCCGGTGAGCAGCTGGCCGCTCTCGTCGTAGACCGCCTGCTCGTACAGCGCCTGGCCCACGCCCTGCGCGATGCCGCCCTGGATCTGCCCCTCGACGATCATGTGGTTGATGATGCGGCCGATGTCGTCGACGCTGGAGATGCGCACGAGCTCGACCACGCCGGTCTCCGGATCGATCTCCACTTCGCACGCCTGCGCGCCGTTCGGCCAGGAGGGCGTGGAGGGGGTCTGCGTCGCGGAGACGCGCAAGCGCCGCTCCGCCCTGCCGTGCCGCCAGCTCGGACAAGGCTCGACCGAGCGGTCGGTGCCGGCGATGAAGAAGCGCCCGCCGCGGAACTCGATGTCCGCCGGCGCCGCCTCGAGCGCGTCGGCGGCGAGCTCCTTGCCGCGCGCGATCAGCGTGCGCCCGGCCGCCACCACCGCCGAGCCGCCGATGAACGCCGAGCGCGAGCCCACGCTGCCCACGCCGTTGGCGCGGTCGGTGTCGCCCTGCACGATGGTCACGCCCTTGGCGGGGATCTGCAGCACTTCGGTGATGAGCTGCACGTAGCTCGTCTCCAGCCCCTGCCCCATGGCCTGCGTGCCGGAGAACACCGTCACGTTGCCCTCGGCGTCCACCTCGATGTCCACGGTCTCGGTGGGCAGCGCGCCGGTCCATTCGAGATACGTCGACAGGCCGCGGCCGCGCAGCTTGCCGCGCTGCCTCGATTCCGCGCGGCGCGCGCGGCGAAGCCGCTGCCAGTCGGACAGCTTCAGCAGTGCCTCGAGCATGCGCGCGAAGTCTCCCGTGTCGTAGATTTCGCCCGCGTGCGTGGCGTAGGGAAAGTCGCTCGTCTGCAGCAGGTTGCGCCGGCGGATCTGCACCGGGTCGATGCCCAGTCTCGCGCCCGGCCTTCTCCACCAGCCGCTCCATCACGTAGTTGCCCTCGGGCCGGCCGGCGCCGCGGTAGGCGCCCGTGGCCATGGTGTTGGTGAGCACCGCCTGCATGTGATAGTCCACCGCCGGCACGCGGTACACCGAGGTCACCACCTTGGCCACCATCATCAGCGGCACCATGGCCGAGGAGCCCACCGGCACCGCGCCCATGTTGCCGAGCATGTGCAGGCGCAGCGCGAGGAAGCGCCCTTCCTTGTCGAGCGCGAGCGCGGCCTTGAAATGCATGTCGCGCCCCATGTGCGCGGCGAGGAACTCCTCGCTCCTCTCGCCGCGCCAGCGCACGGGGCGGCCGAGCTTCCTCGCGCCGTAGGCCACCAGCGCGTCCTCCGTCTGCAGGCCGGTCTTCATGCCGAAGCCGCCGCCGATGTCGCCGTTGACGATGCGGAAGTCCGCGGGCTTGCCGCCGAACGCCGCCGCCAGCAGGTCGCGCGCAGCGGTGGGCTGCTGGCTCTGCGTGTATACCGTGGTGCGGCCCCGCTCGTGCACGCCGATGGCGCAGCGCGGCTCCATCGCATTGGCGATCAGGCGCTGGTTGTGCAGCTCGATCTCGGTGACGTGCGCGGCGCGCGCGAACGCGGCCTCCACCTCGGCTGGCTTGCCGTAGCGCGTCTCGCCGGCGATGTTGCTCGGTGCCTCGGCCCAGAGCTGCGGCGCGCCGGGCTCCACCGCGCGGCGCGCGTCCACCACGCACGGCAGCTCCTCGTAGTCGATCGCCGCGAGATCCGCGGCGTCCTGCGCCTGCGCCCGCGTGAGCGCCACCACCGCGACCACGGGGTGGCCGACGTAGAACACGCGCTCCTCGGCGAGCGGCGTGCGCAGCGGCGCCGACATCGGCTGGCCGTCGGCGCGCTTGAACAGCGGCGGAAACGGGATGTGCCTGACGCCGTCGGCGCGCAGGTCCGCCATGGTCCAGGCGGCGAGCACGCCCGGCGCGGCGCGCACCGCGGCGAGGTCCATCGACCTGATGCGCGCGTGCGCGTGCGGCGAGCGCACCAGCACCATGGCCGCCTCGCCCTCGAAGCGCCGGTCGTCGCTGAACAGGCCCTTGCCGACGAGGAGGCGGTCGTCCTCCAGGCGCTTCTGCGAGCGCGAGGAGCCGAAGCGGGCGGATGCGGGGTCGAACTGGACTTGCGGCGTCGTATCGTTGTTCATCCCAGAGGCTCCCTATGCGCGAAAGAGGACGTAGGCGATCGCAACGTAGGTGGCCTGGTGCAGGAATTGGTCCACCCCGAAGATCGCCCAGTAGGCGAGCCCCTGTGCCGCGACGAACGGCCTGATGACCTGCTCCTTGGCCCAGTCGATGTGGTAGTGAAGCACGAACTCGGCCGCGAGCACCGCCGCGATGAGCGTCAGCGGGATCGGCAGCGGCAGGAAAGCTGCCAGCAGCGCCATGACGGCCGCGCTGCCGATCGCATGGTGTGCGGCGTGCATGAGGCCCGCGGGGTGGCCGTAGATCCTCTTGTAGCGCAGGTGATACTGCGTCTGGGTGACGAAATCGCCGACGAAGTGCTTCAGCTGCAGCAGGAGCAGGGCGAGCAGGGCAGCTTCCATCATCGCAGCATCTTCCCCCGCTCCCAACGCCCAATCCCGCGGCGTGAGGGAGCCTGTGAGCTATTCGCGCGGCGGCGAGTCGCGCTCGGCGCGCGGCGCCGGCTCGCTTCGCCCGGCGCGCCTCATCCGGATCGGCAGCCACACCCTGAACTCGGTGCGTCCCGGCCTCGATTCGACGTCGATGCGGCCGTGGTGACGATTGACGACGATGTTGTGCGCGATGTGCAGTCCCAGCCCCGTGCCGACCCCCTGCGGCTTGGTCGTGAAGAAGGGATCGAAGATGCGCGAGGCAATGGCGGCCGGGATGCCCGGCCCGTTGTCGGCGATCCTCACCTCCACGTCGCCCCCGACCCGGCGCGCCCGCAGCTCGAGCACACCGCGGCCATCCATCGCGTGGATGGCGTTGTCGATGAGATTGGTCCACACCTGGTTCAGCTCGCTCGCGTAGGCCTCGATCGTCGGCAGCCCGGCCTCGAAGTCGCGCACCACCTCGATGCCGTCCTTGAGCTTGTGGCGCAGGATGACCAGCGTGTCCTCGAGGCTCGCGCGCAGGTCGACGTCCTGCACCGGCGCCTGATCGAGGTACGCGTAGGACTTCACCGCGCGCACGATCTCGGAGATCGCCTGCGCGCTGCGGCCGATCTCGGCCACCAGCTGCTGCGCGGCCAGGCCCGCCCCGAGCCATTGCATCACCGGCCGCACGTGCGCCGCGGCGAACGCGGCCGCCACCGGGCGCAAGCGTGCGACCGTCCAGCCGAAGGCGGCGAGCGCCGACGCGATCTCGGCGGCATCCTCCACGCCGAGCGCTTCCAGCTCGTCGAGCAGCTGCGCCTCGTGCCGCGCGCAGGCGGCGTCCTCGGGCCCCGGCGAACCGCAGTCGGCGATCCCGGCCTCGAGCTCGGCGAGCCGCGCCTGTTGCTGCGCGTCGAGCGGCAGGCCTGCAGCTCGACGGTGCGCCGCCGCCACGTCTCGAACGCCTCGCGCAGGTGCTCGGTGCTGCGCTGGATCGCCGCCGCCGGGTTGTTCAGCTCGTGCGCCAGCCCGGCCGCCAGCGTGCCGAGCGAGGCGAGCTTGTCGCTTTGCATCAGCGAAGCCTCGGTGCTGCGCAGGCGCTCCGCCACCGTGCGCAGCACCGCCATCGCCGTGGCCGGGTTCTTCTCGATGACGCTGCGCAACGCTGCAGGGCTGATTTCCAGCAGCTCGCTGGGCTCGACCGCGCGTGCCGACGCGCTGCGCGGCGTGCGCTCGAGGAGCGACATTTCGCCGATCGACCTCCCCGGCCCTGCGCGTCGCCAGCACCACGTCGCGCGCGCCTTCACGCTTGGTGATCTCGAGCGCGCCGGAAAGCACGACGTACAGCGAATCGCCGGGCGCGCCCTCTTCGATGACCAGGTCCCCCGGCGCCGCATGCACGCGGCGCGAGGAGCGGCACAGCTGCGCCACGTCGGCGAGCGTCAGGTCGGCGAACAGCGGCAGCTTGCGGACGAACTCCTGCAGCGACTGCAGCTCGGCGGACGGCGCGCTCACTGCCTAGGCCCCGGCGGGCGCGAGCGGGCGCTGCGCGGGAGCCGGGCCGCGCAGGTGCTGGTGCACGAACTGCACGGCCATCGCCCCTTCGCCCACTGCGGAGGCGATGCGCTTGGTGGACTGGTGCCGCAGGTCGCCGGCGACGAAGACGCCGGCGATGCTGGTCTCCAGCCAGAACGGCTCGCGCTCGGCGAGCCATCCGCGCGGGCGCTTGCCCGCCTCGCGCCCGAGGTCCACGCCCGAGAGGACGAATCCACCCGCGTCGACCTGCAGCGCGCCGTTGAGCCACGCGGTGCGCGGGGCCGCGCCGATGAACACGAAGACCGCGCGCGCCGGCAGCCGCTCGACGTTTCCGGTGCCCAGGTCGCGGACCGACACGGCCTCGAGGCTCGACTCGCCGTGCACCTCGCTGACCGCCACATGCGTGCGCACCTGGATGTTCTCCGCCTCGCCGATGCGCTCGACGAGGTATTGCGACATGGTCTCCGCGAGCGAGGCCCCGCGCACGAGCAGCGTGACCGAGCGGGCGAAGCGCGCGAGGTAGAGGGCCCCTTGTCCGGCGGAGTTGCCGCCGCCGACGACGAACACGTCCTGCTCCTTGACGGTGAGCGCCTCGGTGATCGCGGCGCCGTAGAACAGCCCGGCCCCGGCGAGGCGCTCGGCGCCCGGGACGTCGAGCAGCCGGTAGGAGACGCCGGTGGCGACGAGCAGCGCCTGCGTGGTCACGGTCGAGCCGTTGCCGAGCGTCACGATGTGGTAGCCGTCGCGCGTAGCGAACCCGACCGCCTCCATCGGCGCGAGGATCTCGGCGCCGAAGCGGCGTGCCTGCGCGACGGCGCGTCGCGCCAGGTCGCCGCCGCTCAGTCCCGCGGGGAAACCGAGGTAGTTCTCGATGCTCGAGCTCGTTCCCGCCTGGCCCCCCGGGGCCTCGCGCTCGATCAGCAGCGTCCGCAGGCCTTCCGAGGCCCCGTAGACGGCGGCAGCGAGTCCCGCCGGCCCGGCGCCGACGATCACCAGGTCATAGGCGTTCGCCGCGGCTTGCGTGTGCAGCCCGAGGCGTTCGGCCAGCTCGGCGATCGACGGGCGCGACAGGCGGGTGCCGTCGGCGAGGACCACGAGCGGCAGCGGTGCGTCCGCCGGCCCCGCGAGCGCGCGCAGCTCGGCGGCCTCGGCATCGGTCTCGATGTCGAGCCAGCGATACGGGATGAGGTTGCGCGCGAGGAAATCGCGCACGCGATGACCGTCGGCCGACCAGCGGTGCCCGATGACGCGCACGCCTTCGAACACCGGCTGGAAATTCGCGCGCCAGTCGTCGAGCAGGTCGTCGAGGACCGGATAGAGCAGCTCCTCCGGCGGATGCCAGGGCTTCATCAGGTAGTGATCGAGCTTGCACCTCGTTGATCGCGCGGATCGCGGCGTCGGTGTCGGCGTAGGCGGTGAGCAGCACGCGCTTGGCCTGCGGAAACAGCGCCATCGCCTCGTGCAGAAGCTCGACCCCGGTCATCCCGGGCATGCGCTGGTCGACGAGCAGCAGGGCAACGGCTTCGTTGCGCAGCTTGAGCTCGCGCAGCGCCTCCAGCGCCTCGCTGCCCGAGCCGGCGCGCAGCACGCGGTAGTCCGTTGCGTAGCGATGCCTGAGGTCGCGCGCCACCGCTGCGAGGACCGAGGTTCGTCGTCGACCGCGAAGATGACCGGCTTGTCCATGGTCAGGCCGCGTACCGCGCCTGCCGGCGCTCGCCCGGCCGAGCAGGTCGCGCAATTGCGCGGCCTCGCGGCGGCTCTTTTCGGCCGCGTCCGGCTTGCGGGACTGCTCGTACAAGGTGCCGGCCAGCTCGAGCGCTCCTGCGAGATACGGGCGCATTGCGCGCGTGCGGTAGTACTCGATCGCCGAATCGAGCAACGGTCCCGCTTCGTCGTACTTCCCAAGCTTGATGAGCGCGCCGGCGAGATGCTTGGCGACGTTCGCGGCGCCGAATTCATCGTGGCCGTTGCGCGCGTTGTTCAGCGCAGTGCGCAGCGATTCGATCGCCGAGCGGCGAGCCGCGTCTCGAACTCCGCCTGCGCGGCGCTGGCCTTGATCTGGTTGATATAGCCGGAAAATCCCGGGGAAGCCACCCTGCCGGCGAGCTCCAGCGACTTGGCGATATTGCGAGAGCGCCTCGCCGACTCGGCGCTTCTCGAACTGCCCCTTGCCGACGCCGAAAATGCCCGGCGCAGGCGCACTCGAAGCCGTTCGCGTTGTAGGCCAATTCGGCTCCGATGCGCGCGTGCTCCAGGCCCTTCTCGATTTCGCCCATGTCGTAATAGGCTTCGCCGGCGCCGATATGGATGTCGGCCTCCTTGACCGGAGATCCGGCGCGCGGCGCGATCTCGAGCGCCTTCGCGATCTCGGCGCGCGCCGCGGCGAAATCGCCCAGCCGCGCCAGCGCGACGGCGCGATAGACCATCGCATGTCCCTCGACGTCCGTCGCCTGCTGCTTCCGGGCGAGCTCGATCACCTCTTCCAATGCCTTGACCGCAGCGGCCGGATCGCGATCGACGAGCCACCAGGTCGCGATGAACAGCGGCAGGAGCATGAGTGTCTCGTCGCCGATTTCGGCAGCGAGCTGGCGGCTCTCCTCGATGTAGGGGAAGCTGCGCGAGGGAAAGCCCGGTGACCATGTGGATGTTGCCGGTCCACGACAGCGCCGTCGCCAGCCGGTGCTTGTCGCCGGCGGCGCGCGCGCGCGCGACCGCATCGGCCAAACGCTCCAGCACGCCCTCGTAATCGTTCAGCCGGTGCCGGACGAGGACCCACTCGATGATCGCGTCGATCACGTCGGCCGCGGGCGCGTCGGCCATCCGGTCGAGCAAGGCGAGGATGCGCTCGCGATGCTCGAGTTCCTCGCGCAGCGCGTAGAGCTTGCGCGCATTGTCCGCGGCGCGCCGCGAGTATTCGAGCGCGCGCTTCGTGTCGTCGGCCTCGGCGAAGTGATGGGCGAGCATCGGCGCGAACTCGTCGCGGCGATCGGCGAACAGGGTCTCGAGCGCCGTGCCGGCGCGCGCGTGCAGCTCGCGCCGCCGCGCGCGCAGCAGCAGCCCGTACGCCGCTTCGCAGGTCAGCGCGTGCTTGAAGATGTACTCGCGCTCGGGGTTGCGCGCGCGCTCGCGCACGATCTGCTCCATCGACAGGGCGCCGATGTGCGGCTCGACATGCTCGACGCGCTCGGCGGGCGGTGCGGCATGGCAGACCATCTCGAGCACCCGGTGCATGAACACCCGGCCGATCACCGCCGCGGTCTGCGCAACCCGCTTGGTGGTCTCGGGCAGCCGGTCGATGCGCGCGCTGAGCACGCCGGCCAGGGTCTCCGGGATGTTGGCGTCGACGATGGCGCGCGTGGCACGCCAGCGTCCGTTCTCACGCACCACCTGCCCGCCATCGATGAGCGAGCGCAGCACTTCCTCGAGATAGAAGGGGTTGCCCGTCCGATCGCTCGAGAATGCGCGCCCTGACGCTCTCGGGAAGGTCCTCGATCGGCAGCAGCTTGCCGAGCAGCGCGCCCGCATCGGCGGGGCCGAGCGGCTCGAGGTCGATGCGCGCGAAGGCGTCGCCGAGGCTGGCCTGGAGGCGATCGACGAGCTGCCAACTGGCGGCGCTGCGATCCGGGCGCAGCAGGCACAACACCAGCAGCGGCTCGACGCTGGCGAGCGTCGCCACCTGGGCGATCAGCTCCAGCGTCGCGCTGTCCGACCAGTGAAGATCGTCCATGACGAGCACCTGCGGCAGCACTTTGCCGCCGGAATGGATCACGGCCCGGACAGCCCCGATCACGGCGCCGGCGACGCCGTTGACCACGGCGTCGCCCGCAAGACGCGCGAGCGCCGTCCGGCTGTTCTCGTCGTCGACCGCCAGCATAGTCTCGTAGTAACGGCAGGTTGTCGGCGGGAAGGCCCACCCGGGCGACGAAGTCGCGCAGCTTCTCGCGGACCGCCGGCGCGGCGTCCATGTCGGTAGCACCGATCATCTGCCGCCCGAGCTGCCGCCACGGGTAGTACGGAATCGACTGCCCGTAGGAGATGGCGCGCGATTCGAACCATTCGATACGGCCTTGCGGCCGTGCGTCGCGGATCGCGCGCAGCTCGGCCACGAGACGGGACTTGCCCAGCCCGGCCTCTCCGGTGATGGCGACCACGGAGCCCACGCCCTGCTCGAGCGCCGCGAGCTTCTCGCGCAGCAGTGCCGTCTCGCGCTCGCGCCCCACCAGCGGCGAGGCGAGGCCCTCGAGGCCGCGCGACTTGCCCGGGATCGCGCGCGCGCCGAGGACCTCGTAGGACGCGACGGGCACCTGCTTGCCCTTCATCTCGATCGCGCCGCGCGGCTTGAAGTCGAACAGGCTCGCCACGAGCCGGTGCGTGTCCGCGCTGATCAGCACGGTTCCCGGATCGGCTGCCGATTGCAGCCGCGCCGCGACGTTGGCCGCGTCGCCCATCGCGGTGTACTCGCTGCGGATCGCATCGCCGACCATGGCGAGGACGGCGGTCCCGGTGTTGATGCCCACCCGCAGGTCGAAGTCGAAGCCGTGGCGCTGCTTGACCTCGCGCGCGTAGGCCTTCGCGGCTTCCTGGATCTCCAGGCCGGCGCGCACGGCGCGCTCGGCGTCGTCCTCGTGGGCGACGGGGGCGCCGAACAGCGCGAGCACGGCGTCGCCCATCAGGCGCGACACGGTGCCGCCGTACTTCGACACGGCGGCGTTCATGAAGCCGAACGCGCCGTTCATGATGACCGTCCAGTCCTCCGGGTCGAGCCGCTCGGCGATCGCCGTCGAGTGCGCGACGTCGGCGAACAGGAACGTGGCGAACTTGCGCTCGCCGGCGATCGTGCTCGCCGGCGCGAGGGCGAGGCCGCAGTTGCCGCAGAACTTCTGGCCCTCGGCGTTGCGCGTCTGGCAATTCGGGCAGGTCTGCATTGCTTTGATTGAGTCTATACCTCCGCATCGGCCCCGGACAATACGATCCGGGCCCGCTCGCCTCGAGCGGCTCGCGCGCCGGCGCGCGCAGCCTAGCGCGAATCGGCAGCGCCGCCGAGCGCCGCGGCGAGCGCGCGCGCCTCGGCGGCCCCCGCGGCATCGCGGTCGGCCTCGCTGACCGCGAGCGCCCGCTCGTAGTAGGCGCGCGCCGCCTCGCGCTCGCCGCGCAGCACGCTGGCGCGTCCGAGGCCGATCAGGTCGAGGGCGATGCGGCGCGAGATGCCGAGTTCGCGGTCGATGGCGAGCGCCTCGCCCAGGGCATCGCGCGCGGCGGCGCCGTCGCCCGCGGCGAGCGCCGCCATGCCGAGGAGCCGCTGCGCGTTGGCGATTTCCGCGGGCTCGGCCGCCGCGCGGCTCGCGGCGAGCGCGCTCCTGCGCCGCCGCGCCCGCCTCGTCGAGGCGCCCCGCCTCCAGCGCCAGCTGGCCCTGCACGTTGCGGATCGCCGCGGCGAGCGGGCAGGGCTCGCCGCACCAGGCGGCGGCGCGCTCGGCCCATTCGGCCGCGCTCGCGACTGCGCCGCTCGCTCGAGGTCGAGCACGGCGCGGCGCAGGGCGGCCTGCGCCCGGCGCTCCGGCGCGTGCGCGACGGTGGCGCGCTCGAGCAGCGGCGCGAGGCTCGCGCGCGCTTCCTCGTACTTGCCCTGCCGCTGGTAGACGATGGACAGGTTGACGGCGTTGGCGGCGATGCCGTTCGCGTCCTCCACCGCGAGCGACAGGCGCAGCGCCTCGCGGTAGTAGCAGCGCCGCGCCGTCGAGTTCGCCGCGCCGCAGGCTCGCCTCGCCGCGGCGGTTCGCCTCCATCGCCGCAGTCGGCTGCACGGCCGTCGAGGGCACCGGCGCGGCGGGCGCGGGCGCCATCGCGCAGGCCGCGAGCAGAGCAGCAGGCCAGTACTGCGGCAACGCAGTCGCATCAGCGCTGCGCCGGGGCGGCGGGCGCCTTCGCGCTGCCGCCGAAGGCTTCGAAGCTGTCCACGCGCAGCGTGCGCATGGCCGCCGGCTCGACGTAGTCGCGCAGCAGCCAGCTGTTCTTCGCCGCGCTGACCACGTCCTGGCCGTCGCGCACCAGCTGCCCGCCGTCGCGCATCAGCGCCGGGGTCTGCGACAGCGCTTCGTGCAGCGCCTCGCCGTTCTTGCGCGTGGCGACGCGGATTTCGCTGGCCGCCTCGGCGATCGAATCGAGCGTCGTGCCGAGCTTGCGCGAGAGCTCGGGCAGGTCCTTCTCCACCTGGGTGCCCACGCGCGCGGTCGCGGCGAGCGCCGCCTCCGCCCTGCCGCCGACGGCGAGCACGGTGCGGTCCGTGTCGCGCAGCAGCTGGCGCATTTCGCGGTTGGTTTGCGGCAGCTCCTGCAGCACGGTGCTCGCCGCCTGCAGCGACTTGCGCAGGTCGCCGTCGGGCCGGTTGAGCTCCGCGATCATGCGGCGCAGCTCGTTCACCACCGGCGTGAGCTGGGTCTTGATGTCGTCCACCAGCTCGGCCACGCCGCGGTTGGCGACGTAGCCGATCACGTCGCCCTCCGCCAGCGGCTCGCGCGAGCCCTTGGGATCGCTGCCGGGGACCAGCAGGATGCTCGCCGCGCCGATGTAGCCCTCGCGCGTCAGCCTGGCATGCGAGCCCTTGGTGAGGCGCGGGACGTAATCGCTGATGATCGACAGCTGGACCTGCACCCCGCGGCCGGTGATCTCGAGGCTCTTCACGTTGCCCACCGGGAGCCCGAAGAGGCGCACCGTCATGCCCTTGTTGATGCCGATCACGTCGTCCGCGTAGAAGTAGATCGTCGTCTGGCGCACGAACGCGCCCTGCTTGTAGGCCACCAGCAGCACGGCGCCGACCAGGCCGCACAATGCGACGACGAGGAACAGGCTGATCCGCCGCCTGATCCCCGGGAAACGCCTGGGAAGTACCTGTTCGTCCTGCATGGCTTCCTCCTCGCTCTGGCTGACGGCAATCTACCCCGACTCGTCGGGCACATCCGCCAGCTGGACGAATGTACCGTCCGGGCAATCCGCAAGATAGGCGGCGGCGAACTCCCCCACGCGCGCCGCGCTCGCCGGCACCGAGTCCCGCGCCCGGGTCCTCGGCCAGCACGAGCCGCGGCCTGCCGAGGCGCATCCTGACATAGCCGGCGAGCTTCTTCTCGTAGGGCGTCATCTCCTCCGGCAGCCTGCCGAGCAGCGAGCGCGCGTCCGCGCCGAACTGCTCCAGCATCGCATACACCTCCGGCGCCAGGCCGCGCAGCCGGCCCGGCGCGTGAAACCCGAGCGGCAGGGCGATGTTCTCCCAGCCGTTGAGGTGGCTGATCAGGCCGCCGCCCGCCGGCAGGAACGCGATCTGCGCGCGCAGCGCGGCGCGCGCCCTGGGCGAGAGCGCATCGGTCTCGACGCCGAGCACCACCACCCGCGCATCCTTGCGCGGCCTGAGATCGAGCACCGCGGACAGCAGCGCGGACTTGAACGCCGCGCCGACCGCGGGCACCACGTGGCTGCCGCCCGCCGCGATCCACAGGCGGCCGGCGCCGCGCTCCTCCTCGGCAAGAGGCTCGTAGCCCAGCGCCACGCCCGCGGTCGCGCTCATTGCGCGGCGGTGAACAGGCCGAACAGCGCGGAGCCGTAGACCAGGTAGGCGAACAGGATGTTCAGCAGCATCACCGCCAGCGTGGCCTGCGTCACCGCGCTGATCGCCGCCTTGGGCACGGCGTTGATCGAATTGCCCGGCGGGTTGAGGCCGTAGTAGCAGGCGATCACGCCGATCGCCGCGCCGAACAGCAGGCTCTTGGCGATCGAGTACACCAGGTCGAGCGGGCTGGCGAGCAGGAAGAAGCTGCCCGCCATCTCGCCGAGCGAGGCGTCGATGACCAGCGCGCTGAGCAGCATGCCGCCGCCGACCGCGATGAACTGCACGTACACGGTGAGCGCGGTGTTGGCCAGCGCGATGCCGACCACGCGCGGCACCACCAGGTAGTCCTGCGGGTCGATGCGCATGCTGGCGCAGGCTCGCCACCTCGCCGGAGATCTTCATCAGCGCGAGCTCGGTGGCCACCGCGGTGCCGCTGCGCTGGATCACCAGCACGGCGGCGATGAGCGGGCCGATCTCGCGCAGCACCACCCACAGCAGGATCTTCACCGCCAGCGCGACATCGGCGTTGAGCACCTCGATCACGTAGGCGATGATCAGCGTGCCGACCAGCGCGCCGCGCATCACGATGGTGGCCGTGGCGCTCGCGCCGGTGAAGTAGATCTGGCGCGCCAGCTCCTCGGCCACCGGCGGCAGCCTGCAGCACCCAGAAGCGGCGCAGCACGTGCGCCGCGAGCCGCATCGAGCCTTCCAGTTCGCGGTAGACGCCGATCATCGCAGCCGGTGAGAATGGGTGGCGGAGAGAGAGGGATTCGAACCCCCGGGACGGTTACCCGCCCAACAGATTTCGAGTCTGCCGCAATCGACCACTCTGCCATCTCTCCGCGGCAGGCGGGATTTTATCAGGGCCGGGCGAGCTTCTCCGCCCCGCCCATGTAGGGCGCGCAGCGCCGTTGGGATCGTCACCGAGCCGTCTGCGTTCTGGTAGTTCTCCAGGATCGCCACCAGCGTGCGGCCCACCGCGAGGCCCGAGCCGTTCAGCGTGTGCACGGGCTCGGTCTTGCCCTTGTCGTTCCTGAAGCGCGCCTGCATGCGCCGCGCCTGGAAGGCCTCGAAGTTGGAGCAGGAACTGATCTCGCGGTAGGCGTTCTGCCCGGGCAGCCAGACTTCGAGGTCGTAGGTCTTCGCCGAGGAAAACCCGGTGTCGCCGGTGCACAGCGTCATCACCCGGTAGGGGAGCTCCAGCCTCTTGCAGGATCGCCTCGGCGTGCCCGGTGAGCTCCTCGTGCACCGCGTACGAGGTCGCGGGATGCACCACCTGGAGGATCTCGACCTTGTCGAACTGGTGGTTGCGGATCATGCCGCGCGTGTCCTTGCCCGCGGCGCCCGCCTCCGAGCGAAAGCACGGCGAGTGGCACACGAACTTGAGCGGCAGTTGCTCCAGCGGAACGATCTGCTCGCGCACGAAGTTGGTCACCGGCACTTCGGCGGTCGGAATGAGGTACAGGTCGCGCGCCTCGATCTTGAACAGGTCGCCGCTGAACTTCGCCAGGCTGGTGACGCCGTCGGCGCAGGCCCCGCTCACCATGTAGGGGACGTACACCTCGGTGTAGCCGTGCTCCAGCGTGTGCACGTCGAGCATGAACTGGGCGAGGGCGCGGTGCAGGCGCGCCACCGGCCCGCGCATCACCACGAAGCGCGCGCCGGAGAGCTTGGCGCCGGTCTCGAAATCCAGGCCGAGGCGGCGCGCCGACGTCGACGTGGTCCTTGGCGGCGAAGGCGAACTGGCGCGGCGTGCCCCAGCGGCGTTTCTCTTCGTTCTGGTCCGAGGAGCTCCCCACCGGCACCGTCTCGTGCGGCAGGTTCGGGATCAGCGAGACGAATTCCTGCAGCTTCGCCTGCACCGCCGCATTCTCGGTCTCCATCTGCTTGAGCTTGTCGCCGGACTCAGCCGCCTGTGCCAGCAGCTGCGCCGCGAGCTTGTCGTCCTTTTGCGCCTTGGCCTGCCCGACCTGCTTGGACAGCGCGTTGCGCTGCGACTGCAGCTGCTCGGTGGCGGTCTGGATCCTCTTCCTCGCGTCCTCGAGCCCCTTGAACCCCGCGACGTCGAGCTGGTAGCCGCGCGTCGCCAGGCGCTGCGCGACGCCACCGATGTCCGTCCTGAGCAGTTGGATGTCGATCATGTGCGCTTCCCGCGCGCCTCCTCGTTCAGCCGGCGCAGCTCCGCGAGCTTCTCCCGGATCCTGAGCTCCAGCCCGCGCTCGGTCGGCTTGTACCACTCCACCGCCGGCATGCCCTCCGGCAAATAGCTCTCGCCCGCCGCGAACGCATCCGGCTCGTCGTGCGCGTAGCGGTAGTCCTTGCCGTAGCCCAGGTTCTTCATCAGCCTGGTGGGCGCGTTGCGGATGTGCAGCGGCACCGGCCGCGTGCCGTCCGCCGAGACGAACGCGCGCGCCGCATTGTAGGCGTTGTACACCGCGTTCGATTTCGCCGCGCAGGCCATGTAGATCACCGCCTCGGCGAGCGCCAGCTCGCCCTCGGGCGAACCGAGGCGCTCGTAGGTCGCGGTGGCGTCGAGCGCGATCTGCAGCGCGCGCGGATCGGCGAGGCCGATGTCCTCCACCGCCATGCGCACGATGCGCCGCGCGAGGTACAGCGGATCGGCGCCGCCGTCGAGCATGCGCACCAGCCAGTAGAGCGAGGCGTCCGGCGTCCGAGCCGCGCACCGACTTGTGCAGCGCCGAGATCTGGTCGTAGAACTGCTCGCCGCCCTTGTCGAAGCGCCGCAGGTTCTTCGCCAGCGTGGACTCGACGAACGCCGCGTCGACGGCGCCCTGCGGCTTCGCGTTCTGCAGGATCTCCACTGCGTTGAGCAGCCGCCGCGCGTCGCCGTCGGCGAAGCCGATGAGGCGCGCGCGCGCCTCGGCGTCGCGCCTGCAGGCCGCGTGCGCTCGAGCAGCCGCGCCAGGTCCTCCTCGCCCAGGCTCTCGAGCACGTAGACGGTGGCGCGCGAGAGCAGCGCCGAGTTCACTTCGAACGACGGGTTCTCGGTCGTGGCGCCGATGAAGGTGACCAGGCCGCGCTCGACGTACGGCAGGAAGGCATCCTGCTGCGCCTTGTTGAAGCGGTGCACCTCGTCGACGAACAGGATGGTGTGGCGGCCGCTCGCGGCGAGCGTGGCCTCGGCCATCTGCACCGCCTCGCGGATGTCCTTCACGCCGGAGAACACCGCCGACAGCGCGATGAACTCCGCGTCGAAGGCCTGCGCCATGAGCCGCGCGAGCGTGGTCTTGCCGGTGCCGGGCGGCCCCCACAGGATCATCGAGTGGGGCTTCCCCGATTCGAACGCCAGGCGCAGCGGCCTGCCCGGCCCCAGCAGGTGGCGCTGGCCGAGCACCTCGTCGATCGAGCGCGGCCGCAGGCGCTCCGCCAGCGGCGCCGCCGGCGCCGGCGCCGCGAACAGGTCACTCGCCGAGGACATCCGCGCCTTTCGGCGGCGTGAAGCGGAAGGCCGCGGGATCGAGCGGCGGGTTGCGCGCGATGTTGGAGAAGCGCAGCACGGTGGTCTGGCCGAACTGGTCGGTGAGCTCCATCGCCTGCACCCCGGCCGCGCCGAGCCCAGGCGGATGCGCTCGAACCCGGCCTCGCGCTCGCGCGGCTTCGCTTCCACCCACTCCAGCCCGTCGCGCTGGCCCGCGTCCGACGAGCTCGAAGGCGCGCTCGACGTCGGCCGCGCCGGCGAGCAGCGCCGCCGGCGTCGAGCCGAGCGCGCGCGCCATCGCGCGCACCGTCACCTGGTTCAGGTCCTCGTCGTAGATCCACACGCGCTTGCCGTCGCCGACGATGAGCTGCGGGTAGGGCTGCGCGTAGGTCCAGCGGAAGCGCCCCGGGCGCAGGAAGGCGAAGCTGCCCTTGGACTGCTGCACGAGCTTCTTGTCGCGGTCGTACACGCGCTGCTCGAAGTCGGCGCGCGCCGTCTGCGTGTCGCGCAGGTAGGCCTGGAAACGCTCCACCCCGCCGGCGGCGAGCGCCAGCGCCGGCGCGAGCAGCAGTCCCAGCAGGACGCCGCGCACCCTACTCCGCCTTCGCGGGCACCAGCACTTCGCGGTTGCCGTTGGACTGCATCGGCGACACGAGCCCCGCGCGCTCCATGTCCTCGATCAGGCGCGCGGCGCGGTTGTAGCCGATGCGCAGGTGGCGCTGCACGAGGGAGATCGACGGCCGGCGCGTGCGCAGCACGATCTCCACCGCCTGGTCGTAGAGCGGATCCTTCTCGCCGGTCGCCTCGCCGTCGACGCCGGGGCCCGCCGCCCTCGTCGCCCACGCCGGGCTCCAGCACGTCCTCGATGTATTCCGGCGCCGCGAGCGACTTCAGGTGCTCGACCACCTTGTGCACCTCGTGGTCGGCGACGAAGGCGCCGTGCACGCGCTGCGGCGAGCCCGCTGCCCGGCCGGCAGGTAGAGCATGTCGCCCTGCGCCGAGCAGCGCTTCCGCGCCCTGCTGGTCGAGGATGGTGCGCGAGTCGATGCGGCTCGCCACCTGGAAGGCGATGCGCGTCGGGAATGTTGGCCTTGATCAGGCCGGTGATCACGTCCACCGAGGGCCGCTGCGTGGCGAGGATCAGGTGGATGCCCGAGGCGCGCGCCTTCTGCGCCAGGCGCGCGATCAGCTCCTCGACCTTCTTGCCCACCACCATCATCAGGTCGGCGAGCTCGTCGATCACCACCACGATGTAGGGCATCTGCGTGAGCGGCTGCGGCGTCGCCGGACTCGAGCGTCGCCGGGTCCTCGAGCGGCCTGCCGGTCTTCTCCGCGTCGGCCACCTTGTGGTTGAAGCCGGAGAGGTTGCGCACGCCGACCCAGGACATCAGCTTGTAGCGGCGCTCCATCTCCGCCACGCACCAGGTGAGCGCGTTGGCGGCCTGCTTCATGTCGGTGACCACCGGCGCGAGCAGGTGCGGGATGTCCTGGTACATGGACAGCTCGAGCATCTTCGGGTCGACCATGATCAGCCGCACCTGCTTGGGCTCGGACTTGTACAGCAGCGACAGGATCATGGCGTTGATCGCCACCGACTTGCCCGAGCCGGTGGTGCCGGCGACCAGCAGGTGGGGCATCTTCTGCAGGTCCACCACCACCGGGTTGCCGGCGATGTCCTTGCCCAGCGCGAGCGCGAGCGGCGTGTGCATGTCGGCGTAGTGCTCGCGAGCCGAGGATTTCCGACAGGCGCACGGTCTGCCGGTGCGGGTTGGGGATCTCCAGGCCCATGCACGACTTGCCGGGAATGGTCTCGACCACGCGGATCGACACCACCGACAGCGCGCGCGCCAGGTCCTTCACCAGGTTGACGATCTGGCTGCCCTTGACGCCGACCGCCGGCTCGATCTCGTAGCGCGTGATCACCGGGCCCGGGATAGGCCGCGAGCACCTTCACCGAGACGCCGAAGTCGGAGAGCTTCTTCTCGATCAGGCGCGAGGTGAACTCGAGCGTCTCCGTGCTCACCTGCTCGCCGTCGTGCGCCGCCTCGTCGAGCAGCTTCACCGGCGGCAGCGGCGTGTCCGGCAGGTGGTCGAACAGCGGCGCCTGCTTTTCCTTCTGCACGCGCTCGGATCGCCTGATCTCCGCCACCGGCGGCGCGATCACGAGCGGCGGGTGCTCCTCCTCGCGCTTCTTGTCGGCCTCGACCATCACGTCGCGCTCCTCGCGCGCGATCTCCCCCGCCTTGCGGTCGGCGCGCTGCTCCCAGGCGCCGCGCACGGTGCGCGCCGCGCCCTCGAGCAGCCGCCCGGTGAGCTCCGCCACCGCCAGCCAGGAAACGCCGGTGAACAGGCTCCAGCCCACGGCCGCGAGCGTGAGCAGCAGCAGCGTCGCGCCGGTGAAGCCGAGCAGGCCCGCAGCGAAGTCGCCGATCATCCTGCCCAGCATGCCGCCGGGCGCGAGCGGCAGCTGCGCGCCGAGCGTGTGCAGGCGCAGCGACTCCAGCGCCGCGCTCGACAGCAGCAGCAGGACGAAGCCGCCCAGCGCGATGGCGAGCGGCCGCCGGTCGATCAGCACCGTGCGGTCGAGCCGGCGGTAGCCCCAGGCCACCGCCACCAGGCACAGCGCGACCCACCAGTAGGCGGACAGGCCGAACAGGTAGAGCAGCAGGTCGGAGACCAGGCGCCGGCGCGGCCGCCCGCATTGTGCGTTGCGGCCGCGGTGACGCTGAGCGACCAGCCCGGGTCGCCCTTGTCGTAGGTGAGGAAGATCAGCAGCAGGTAGCCGGCGAGCGCCGCCAGCACCAGCCATCGGGCTTCGCGCAGCAGGTTGGCGAGCTTTGCGGGGAGGGGCGCTGCTGAGGTTTTCTGCGCGGCTGCCATCGCGGCCCGTTCGGGTGCGCGGATTCTACTCCAGCTCCCGCAGCGCGCGCCCCGTCAGTCGGGCAGCAGGATGGTGTCGCGCAGCACGATGGTCGAGCCGCGCATCTCGATGAAGCCGCCCATCTGCAGGTCCTTCATCACGCGGCTCACCATCTCGCGCGAGGCGCCGATCATCTTGGCGATGTCCTGCTTGGGCAGGCGCTTGGTCACCATCTTCTGCCCGTCCACCGTTTCCGCCATGTCGAGCAGCAGGCGCGCCACGCGCCCGTAGACGTCGAGCAGCGCCAGGCTGCCGATCTTGCGGTCGGCCTCGCGCAGGCGCCGCACCAGGCCGCGCATCACCGCCATCGACATCTCGAAATTCTCCGCCAGGCACTTCTTGAAGTCGCGCCGCGTGATCGCCAGCAGCTCGCAGGCCTCGATCGCCACCACGCTCGCCGAGCGCGGGCTGTCGTCGATCAGGCCCATCTCGCCGAAGAACTCGCCGGGCCCGAGGATGGTGAGGATGACTTCCTTGCCGTCGGCGTCGCTCATCATCACCTTGAGCCGGCCCGAGAGCACGATGTAGAGCGAGTCCGTCGGGTCGCCGGCGGCCATGATGATCGAGCCGCGCGTCACGTTGCGCCGCGTCACCACCGTGGCGAGCAGCCGCAGGGGCTCCTCGGGGAAGCTCGCGAAGAGCGGCACCGTGCGCAGCATTGCCGAAGAGACAGCGGCCGCCATGTCCAATGATCCCCTTCCCCCTATGGTAGCAAACCGGCCGCGCTCGCGCCCGCGACGGTCCAACCGGCCTGCCTTGTTATCTATAATGCCAACCCCAAAATCAGTATACGCCCGGCGTTCCACCCACCATGCCCACGCGCCACCACCGACTCCTCATCCTGGGATCCGGCCCCGCCGGCTACACCGCCGCGGTGTACGCCGCGCGCGCCAACCTGAAGCCGGTGCTGATCACCGGCATCGCGCAGGGCGGCCAGCTGATGACCACCACCGACGTCGACAACTGGCCCGCCGATGCGGCCGGCGTGCAGGGTCCCGAGCTGATGGAGCGCTTCCAGAAGCACGCCGAGCGCTTCGAGACCGAGATGGTCTTCGACCAGGTCCACACGGTGCGCCTCGGCGAGCGGCCGATCGTGCTCGAAGGGCGACTCCGGCACCTACACCTGCGACGCGCTGATCATCGCCACCGGCGCCTCGGCCAAGTACCTCGGCCTGCCCTCGGAGCAGAACTTCATGGGCAAGGGCGTGTCGGCCTGCGCCACCTGCGACGGCTTCTTCTACAAGGGGCAGGACGTGGCGGTGATCGGCGGCGGCAACACCGCGGTCGAGGAAGCGCTCTATCTCGCCAACATCTGCCGCAAGGTCACCCTCGTGCATCGCCGCGACAAGTTCCGCGCCGAGAAGATCATGGTCGACAAGCTGATGAAGCGCGTCGCGGAAGGCAAGATCGTGCTCGAGCTCGACTCGGCGCTCGACGAAGTGCTGGGCGACAAGAGCGGCGTCACCGGGGTGCGCATCAAGCACGTGAAGACCGGCGCCGCCAAGGAGCTCGCCGGTGAAGGGCCTGTTCATCGCCATCGGCCACACGCCCAACACGCAGATCTTCGCCGGCCAGCTCGAGATGGAGAACGGCTACATCGTCACCCGCGCCGGGCGCGAGGGCGGCGCCACCGCCACCAGCGTGCCGGGCGTGTTCGCCGCGGGCGACGTGCAGGACCACGTCTACCGCCAGGCGGTGACCAGCGCCGGCACCGGCTGCATGGCGGCGCTCGACGCCGAGAAATACCTCGACGCGCTCGCCGCCTGAGGCGACGCGTGTCCGACGCCGGAAGACCGCGAGGCACTGCGCCGGGCGCTGGCCGGCGTCGAAGCCGCTCGCCAAGCCGCGCCGCCAGCCGCTGCGCCGGCCCGCCCCGCCGCCGGTGCCGGCCCAGACGCGGCGCGACGAGCGCGCGGCGCTCGCCGAAAGCGTCGACGGGCCCGCTGTCGGTGGACGACGCGCTCGACACCGGCGTCGAGCTCACCTACCTGCGCGACGGCGTGTCGCGCCAGGTGCTGCGCAAGCTGCGCCGCGGCCACTGGGTGGTGCAGGACGACCTCGACCTGCACGGCATGAACCGGGTGGAGGCGCGCGCAGCAGGTGGCGGATTTCGTGCGCGCGGCGGCGGCGCGCGGCCTGCGCTGCGTGCGCATCGTGCACGGCAAGGGGCTGGGCTCGAAGAACCGCGAACCGGTGCTGAAGGGAAAGCTGCGGGCGTGGCTCACGCCGCGCGACGAAGTGCTGGCCTACTGCCAGGCGCCCGCCGCCGAGGGCGGCAGCGGCGCGCTGCTGGTGCTGCTCAAGAGCCGCTAGATCGCGGCCTCGTTGGTCTCGCCGGTGCGGATGCGCACCACCTGCTCGACCGTGGTGACGAAGATCTTGCCGTCGCCGATCTTGCCGGTGCGCGCCGACTTGACGATCGCCTCGATCGCCGGCTCGACCAGCTTGTCCGGCACCACCACCTCGATCTTCACCTTGGGCAGGAAATCGACCACGTACTCGGCGCCGCGGTAGAGCTCGGTGTGGCCCTTCTGGCGGCCGAAGCCCTTGACCTCGGTGACGGTCAGGCCGGTCACGCCGACCTCGGAGAGCGCTTCGCGCACCTCGTCGAGCTTGAACGGCTTCACGATGGCTTCGATCTTCTTCATGCCTGGTCCTCCCGGAAATCGCCCTGCATTATAGCTACAGGTCGCCCGCGTCGCGGTACTTCGAGGTGATCGGGTAGCGCCAGTCCTTGCCGAAGCCGCGCGAAGGTGATGCGCACCCCGGGCGGCGCCTGGCGGCGCTTGTATTCGCTCCTCCGGATCAGGTCGCACCACGCGCTTCACGTCGGCCGGCGCATGGCCGAGCGCCACGATCTCGCGCGGCGAGCGGTTCTGCTCCATGTAGGCTTCCATGATGGCGTCCAGCACCTCGTAGGGCGGCAGGCTGTCCTGGTCGGTCTGGTCCGGGCGCAGCTCCGCCGAGGGCGCGCGCGTGATGATGCGCTCCGGGATCACCGGCGCCGAGCGTGTTGCGGTAGTCGCGCGAGGCGGTAGACCAGCGTCTTGGCGATGTCCTTGATCACCGCGAAGCCGCCCGCCATGTCGCCGTAGAGCGTGGCGTAGCCGACCGCCATCTCGCTCTTGTTGCCGGTGGTGAGCACGATCGAGCCGAACTTGTTGGACAGCGCCATCAGCAGCGTGCCGCGGATGCGCGCCTGCAGGTTCTCCTCGGTCACGTCGGCCGCGCGGCCGGCGAACTGCGGCGCCAGCGCCGCGCGGAACGCGTCGAACACCGGCCCGATCGGGATCTCGTCGTAGCGCACGCCGAGGCGGCGCGCCATCTCGCGCGCATCGTCCAGGCTCATCTGCGCGGTGTACTGCGAGGGCATCATCACCGCGCGCACGCGCTCGGGCCCGAGCGCATCGCAGGCGATCGCGAGCGTCAGCGCCGAGTCGACGCCGCCGGAGAGCCCGAGCAGCGCGCCGGGAAAACCGTTCTTGCTGCAGGTAGTCGCGCACGCCCAGGCAGAGCGCGCGGTAGATCTCTGCCTCCAGCGGCAACTCGGCGGCGATGGCGCCGGCCACGGGCTGCGCGCCGTCGAACTCGAACAGCTCCAGCGCCTCCTCGAAGAACGGCACCTGGCGCACCAGCTCGCCGCGCGCGTCGAGCACGCAGGAGGCGCCGTCGAACACCAGCTCGTCCTGGCCGCCGACCAGGTTCACGTAGACCATCGGCAGGCCGGTGTCGCGGATCCACTCGCGGAACACCTGCTGCCGCGCCGGCCTGCTTGCGCTTGTGATAGGGCGAGGCGTTGATCGACAGGATGGCCTGCGCGCCCGCCGCCTTGGCCATCGCCGGGGCATGCGGGGTCCACACGTCCTCGCAGATGGTCAGGCCGAAGCGCACGCCCTTCACCTCGAAGACGCAGGGCTCGCTCGCCGGCCGCGAAGTAGCGCTTCTCGTCGAACACCTCGTAGTTGGGCAGGTCGTGCTTGCGCGCCACCGCGGCGATGCGCCCGTCGCGGATCAGCGCCGCGGCGTTGTAGCGCCGGCCGTCGGGGGCGAGCTCGGGGAAGCCGACCACCAGCGCGGTGCCCTGCACCCTGGGCGCGAGACGCTCGAGCTCGCGGCGGCAATCGGCGAGGAATCCGTCGCGCAGCAGCAGGTCCTCGGGCGGGTAGCCGCACAGCGACAGCTCGGGCGTCAGCACCAGGTCGGCGCCCGCGGCGCGCGCCCGCGCCGTGAACTCGAGGATCCGCGCTGCGTTGCCGGCGAGGTCGCCGACGGTGCAGTTGATCTGGGCCGCGGCGATCAGGATGCGGTCGGCCATCGAGGGGATTCTATAATGGCCGCATGCCGACGACCGAACGGCTGCGCGTCGCCGATTCGCTCGCCGGCGTGCCCGCCGCGCAGTGGAACCGCGCTCGCCGGCGGCAATCCCTTCCTGCGGCACGAGTTCCTCGGCGCGCTGCATCGACACCGGCTGCGCCAGCGCGCGCACGGGCTGGCAGCCGCAGTTCCTGCTGCTCGAGCGCGACGGCAGGCTCGCCGGCGCCATGCCGCTGTTCGTGAAGTCCCATTCGCACGGCGAGTACGTCTTCGACTGGGCGTGGGCGGACGCCTATGCAGCGCCACGGCCTCGAGTACTACCCGAAGCTGCTCGGCGCGGTGCCGTTCACGCCGGTCACCGGCCCGCGGCTGCTGGCCGCCGACGCGGCCGCGCGCGGCGCCCTCGCGGCCGGCGCGCTCGCGGCGGCACGCGAGTTCTCCTCGCTGCACGTGCTGTTCGCGCCCGCGGAGGAAGCGCGGCTGCTCGAGGCACGGGGCATGCTCCTGCGCCGCACCGTGCAGTTCCACTGGACGCAACGAGGGCTACGCGAGCTTCGACGAGTTCCTGGCCCGCCTGTCGCACCAGCGGCGCAAGAACATCCGCCAGGAGCGGCGCCGCGTGCGCGAGGCCGGCGTCACGTTGCGCTGGCTGCAGGGTGCGCAGATCGGCGAGCGCGACTGGAGCTTCTTCCACCGCTGCTACGCGAACACCTACGCCGCGCACGGCTCAGCGCCCCTACCTCAACCTGGAGTTCTTCCTGCGCATCGGCGCAGCCATGCCCGAGAACATGCTGCTGGTCGTCGCCGAGCGCCGACGGCGCGCCGATCGCCGCCGCGCTCGACGTGATCGGCGCAGGACACGCTCTACGGCCGCTACTGGGGCGCGCTGGAGCACGTGCCGCTGCTGCACTTCGAGGCCTGCTACTACCAGGCGATCGAGTTCGCCATCGCGCGCGGCCTCGCGCTCTTCGAGGGCGGCGCGCAGGGCGAGCACAAGCTGTTCCGCGGCCTGCTGCCGGTGGAGACGCTGTCCGCGCACTGGCTGGCGCATCCGCGCTTCGCGCGCGCCATCGAGGACTACCTGGCGCGCGAAGCGCAGGGCATCGCGCAGTACGTGAACGAATTGAACGAGCACACGCCGTTCAAAGTATGATTTCCGCTCAAGGAGGCGACATGAGACTCAGGAACAAGGTGGCCATCGTCACCGGCGCGGGCTCGGGCTTCGGCGCCGGCATCGCCAAGCGCTTCGCCGAAGAAGGCGCCAAGGTCGTGGTCAACGACATCAATGCCGAGGGCGGCGCGCGCGTCGCGAAGGAGATCGGCGGGGAGTTCGTGCTGGCGGACGTTGCCAAGGGTGCGGATTGGGCCAAGCTGGTGGCGGCGGCGACGGCGAAGTTCGGCAGGCTCGACGTGGTCGTCAACAACGCCGGATGGACGCACCGCCGCAAGCCCTACCTCGAGGTCACCGAGGCCGAGTTCGACAAGGTCTACGCCATCAACGTGAAGAGCATCTACCTCTCGGCGCTGCACGCGCTGCCGGTGATGCGCAAGCAGGGCGGCGGCTGCTTCGTCAACATCGCGTCCACCGCGGGCTTGCGCCCGCGCCCCGGCCTCACGATCTACAACAGCTCCAAGGGGGCAGTGATCCTGATGTCGAAGTCGATGGCCGCGGAGTTCGGGCCCGACAAGGTGCGCGTGAACTGCGTCAATCCGGTCTTCAGCCCGGATACGGCGCTGTCGGCCGAGTTCGCCGGCGGCGCAGTGACGGAGGAAGCAAAGAAGGCGTTCCTCGCGACGATTCCGCTGGGGCGCTTCTCCACGCCGCTCGACGTCGCGAACGCGTGCCTGTATTTCGCCTCGGACGAGGCGTCGATGATCTCGGGGAGTTGTATCGAGGTGGACGGCGCGCGCTGCGTCTAGGCGCGCTTCAGGCCGCCGAGCAGCGCGGCCACCTGCGGCTGGCGGCGCTTGGATTGCTGCGGCGTCTCGGCCTGCGGCACGCCGGACCCGTTGGACTCGGAGGGTTCGTAGGGCTTGGAGAAGATCGGGTCGCCCTGCGGCCGCTGCGGCGGCCTCGGCGCCATCGGGCGCGGCGCCTGCTCGCGGGGCGCAGCCTCGCGCCGCGCCGGCTCGCGGCGCGGCGGGGTGCGGGCTTGCCTGCCCATCAGCGTCGCGGCAGTGCCGCCATCGGGCTGGAAGCCCGGCACCAGCATGCGCTCGAGCTTCCGCTTGATCAGCCGCTCGATCGCCGCCAGCGCCTCGAGGTCGGTGGGCGCTACCAGCGAGATCGCCTCGCCCGCTGCGCCGGCGCGCCCGGTGCGGCCGATGCGGTGAACGTAATCCTCGGGCGAATGCGGGATGTCGAAATTGATCACCTGCGGCAGCCCCTCGATGTCCAGGCCGCGCGAGGCGACGTCGGTCGCCACCAGCACGGTGGTCTTGCCGGCCTTGAAATTCTCCAGCGCCACGAGGCGCTCGGCCTGCGACTTGTCGCCATGGATGGCGTCGGCGTGGATGCGGTCCTTGCGCAGCTGGTGCGCCAGGCGGTTCGCGCCGATGCGCGTGCCGCAGAACACCAGCACCTGCTGCAGGTTGCGCGTCTGGACCAGGTAGGACAGCAGCTCGCGCTTCTTCTCGCGCGCCACCGGGTGCACGACGTGCGTCACCAGCTCGGCCACCGCGTTGCGCGCCGCCACCTGCACCTCGGCGGGATCGTGCAGCAGCGAATTCACCAGGCCGCGGATCTCGTCCGGGAAAGTCGCCGAGAACAGCAGGTTCTGCCGCTCCGCCGGCAGCAGGGCGATGATGCGGCGGATGTCGGGCAGGAAGCCCATGTCGAGCATGCGGTCGGCTTCGTCCAGCGTCAGGATGCCGACCTGGTTGAGCATCACGGTCTTGCTCTGCACGTGGTCGAGGAGGCGCCCCGGCGTCGCCACCAGGACCTCGACGCCGCTGCCGCAGCTGCAGGATCTGCGCGTTCATGTCGGCGCCGCCGTACACCACGGCGCTGCGGATCGGCAGGTGCTTGCCGTAGTCGCGGAAGCTCTGCTCGACCTGGATCGCCAGCTCGCGCGTCGGCGTCAGGATCAGCGCGCGCACCGGGTGCCGCGCCGGCGAGGCGCTGCTGCTGGCCTGCGGGGCGAGGCGCTGCAGGATCGGCAGCGCGAAGGCCGCGGTCTTGCCGGTGCCGGTCTGCGCGCCCGCCTTCAGGTCGCGGCCGGCCAGCACCAGCGGGATAGCCTGCTCCTGCACCGGGGTGGGCTGCTCGTAACCGAGTTCGCGCACCGCCTGAAGCAGCGGTGCGATGAGGCCGAGCTGATCGAAGGAAGAACTCACGCAGGGCGCGAATTATACTCCGTTCCCCCATGATCCTCCTGCGCAATCTCGCCCTGTCCCGAGGGCCGCACCTGCTGTTCTCCGGCGTCTCGCTGACCCTCGAGCGCGGCTGGCGGGTCGGCCTGGTGGGCGCCAACGGCAGCGGCAAGTCGAGCCTGCTCGCGCTGCTGGCCGGGCGAACTCGCGCCCGACGCCGGCGACTGCGAGATCCAGCCCGGCATGCGCATGGCGCGCGTCGAGCAGGAGGCGCCCGGCGCTGGAGCGCAGCGTGCTCGATTACCTGCTCGACGCGGACCTGGAGCTGCGCGCAGCGGAAGACGAAATTGCCGGCGCCGAGGCCGGCGGCGACGGCGACGCGATCGCGCATGCGCACGAGCGCCTCGAGCATGCCGGCGGCTACACGGCGCGCTCGCGCGCCCTGGTCCTGCTCGCCGGGCTGGGCTTCGCGCCGGGCGACGAGGCGCGCGCGGTGCGCGAGTTCTCCGGCGGCTATCGCATGCGGCTGAACCTCGCGCGCGCGCTGATCGCGCCCTCCGACCTGCTGCTGCTGGACGAGCCGACCAACCACCTCGACCTCGACACCATCCTGTGGCTGGAGGGCTGGCTGCGCGCCTACGAGGGCACCATGATCGTGGTGTCGCACGACCGCGATTTCCTCGACCGCGTCTGCGACCATTCGCTCGCCATCCTGCCGGGCGCGTCGTGCGGCCAGGTGCGCCTGTACGACGGCGGCTATTCGCAGTTCGAGAGCGCGCGCGCGGTGGAACTCGAGCAGCAGTACGCCGCCGCCGCGCGCCAGGACCGCGAGATCCGCCGCATCACCGCCTTCGTCGAGCGCTTCCGCGCCAAGGCAACCAAGGCGCGCCAGGCGCAGAGCCGGCTGAAGCGCCTGGAGCGCATGGAGCGCGTCGCGCCGGTGATCGCGGCCGACACCTACCGCTTCGAATTCGAGGAGCCCGAGCGCCAGCCCGAGCGCATCCTCGCGCTGCACGAAGTCGCCGCCGGTTACGGCGGACGCGCAGTGCTCTCGGGCATCGAGCTCGCGCTCACCAGCGCCGACCGGGTGGCGGTGATCGGCGCCAACGGCAACGGCAAGACCACCCTGATGCGCCTGCTCGCCGGCGAGCTCGATGCGCTGTCCGGGCAGCGCATCGCGGCGCGCGACATCGTCATCGGGTACTTCGCCCAGCACCAGGTGGAGATGCTGCGTGCCGAGGAGACGCCGCTGGCGATGCTGCAGCGCCTGTACCGCGGCGAGCGCGAGCAGGGCCTGCGCGACTTCCTCGGCCGCTTCGGCTTCTCCGGCGAGCGCGCCGAGCGGCCGATCGGGCCGCTGTCGGGCGGCGAGAAGTCGCGCCTCGCGCTCGCCGCGCTGGTCAAGCGCCGGCCCAACCTGCTGCTGCTCGATGAACCGACCAACCACCTCGACCTGGAGATGCGGCGCTCGCTCGCGATGGCGCTGCAGAGCTACTCGGGGGCGCTGGTGATCGTGTCGCACGACCGCAGCCTGCTCGCGTCCTGCGCCGACCGCATCCTGGTGGTCGCCGACGGCCGCGTGCAGGAGTTCGACGGCGACCTCGACGACTACCGGCAGATGCGGCTGAAGGAAGGGCGTGGCAGCCGCGCGGCGCCCGCACGCGCCAGCCGCAAGGACGAACGGCGCGCCGGCGCCGCAGCGCGTGCCGAGGTCAGACAGCGGCTGCGGCCGCTGGAGAAACAGCTCGCCGCGATCGAGGCGCGGCTGGCGCAGCTGGCAAGGGAGATCGGCGCGGTGCGCGAGGCGCTCGCCGATCCCGCGCTCTACGAGAACCCGGACCAGGACAAGGTGGCGGCAACTGGGCAAGGCGCAGGCCAGGCTCGCCGAGGAACTGGCGCGCGCCGAGGAAGACTGGCTGCACGCCTCCGCGCGGCTCGAGGCGCTGCGCGGCGAGCCGAGCAGGGCTAGTTGAGGGTGCGCCCGGAGCGCTCCTCCGCCGGCTACGGCTTCGCTGCCGGGGAGCTTGAGGTCCATGTCCCAGCCGCTCTTCTTCACCGCGGCCTGCAGCAGCCGGCACACCGAGTGCAGCAGCACCGAGTCGAGGGTCAGCGTCACCCCCTGCCCCTCGGCCGGGTGCAACGCCAGCACCGGCTGGCCCTTGCGGTCGTGCCCGGTCTGGATGCGCCCGAGCAGCAGCGGCTCCTCGCCGAGCGGCGTGCTGCGCGGCTTGCGCTCGTAGGCCTTGCTGAAATCGGCCTTCTGCACCGCCTGCTGGTGCTCGATGCCGAGCAGCGCCTTGCGCGCCTCCGGGTTGGCCTGGGTGCTGATGCGCGGGCTCGCCTCCTCGGCGAGCTTCACCAGCAGGGGCCACAGCAGCTTCACGAAGCGCCGCGTCAGCCACATGCGCAGCTCCACGCCTTCGCTGGTCGCGATCAGCATCAGCAGCCGGTCCTGCTCGGCGTCGTAGTCCACCTTCAGCTGATGCAGCTTCATGCTGAAATGATAGCAACGCCATGACTGGACGGGTGGCTGGCGCGACGCGAGAATCGCGGCGTGCGCGATCTGATCCGACGCAACCGGCGAGCCGCGAGCTGCAGCAGGTGCGCGAGTTGTTCCGCGAGTATCAGCCGCTGGGTGGACGAGCCGTGCTGCTTTCGCCGGCTTCGAGCAGGAGCTGGCCGGGCTGCCCGGGGAATACGCGCCGCCCGGCGGATCGCCTGCTGCTCGCGCTCGCTGAGGGCGCGCCGGCGGGCTGCGTGGCGCTGCGCAACTTCGATGCCGGCCGCAGCGAGATGAAGCGCCTGTACGTGCGGCCGGCCTATCAGGGACAAGGCCTGGGCAGGCGCCTGGCGCAGGCGGCGATCCACGCCGCGCGCGCGGCCGGCAGCCACACGCTGCTGCTCGATACGCTGCCGAAAATGGCGTCCGCTATCGCCCTTTACCGCGCGCTCGGCTTCGTGCCGCGCGGCCCGTACGCCTCGAGCCCGACCCCCGGCGCGGTGTTTTTCGAGCTGCGGCTCTAGCGCCGACGACGGCGCCCACGCGCCGCAGCAGCGCCGTGGTCGAGCGTTGGTGCTCGAACGGAATCGAATGCACGGCGCCGCCGCGCGCGAGCACCTCGCGCGCGCCGACGATGCGCTCGACCGGCCAGTCGCCGCCCTTCACCAGCACCTCGGGGCGCACCGCTTCGATCAGCGCCGAGGGCGTGTCCTCGTCGAACCAAGTCACGGCGTCCACCGCTTGCAGTGCCGCGACCAGGGCGAGGCGATCCTCGAGCGCATTGACCGGGCGGCCGGGACCCTTGCCCAGTCGCCGCACGGAAGCGTCGCCGTTCAGCGCCACCACCAGGCAGGCGCCGAGGGCGCGCGCCCGCGCCAGGTACGTCGCGTGGCCGCGGTGCAGGATGTCGAACACGCCATTGGTGAACACGAGCGGCCGTGGCAGGCGAGCCGCCCAGCGCGCGACCTCCGTCGGCGCGAGGATCTTGCGCTCGAACTCGGGCGGCGCCAGGGCCACTCAGGGCGAGGGCTTGGCAGCCGGCTTGGACCCGGAGGGCTCGGGCCGCGGCCGGCACGCCTCGTCCTCCGGCTTGCAGTACTCGAACATCTTCACGACCTTGCGCACCCCGCCAGTCGTGCGCGCGAGCTCCACCGCGTCCTCCGCCTCCTTCGGCGTCACCATGCCGAGGAGGTAGACCACGCCGGCCTCGGTCACCACCTTGACGTGGATGGCGTTGAACTTGCCGCTGTCGAGGAAGCGCGTCTTCACCTTGGAGGTCAGGTAAGTGTCGTTGGAGCGTGAGCCCATCGAGGATATGCCGGCAATCTGCACGTCGTTGGTCACCCCGAGCACATTGGGCACGCCGCGCGCGATCTTCTCGATCTCCGCGCGCGCCGCTTCGTCGGTTACCTCGCCCGTGAGCAGCACGTAGCGGTTGTAGGAGGTGACGTTGACATGCGCCTTGTCGCCGTAGCGGTCGTCGATGCGGTTGCCGGTGCGCAGCTCGATACTCGTGTCCTCGACCTGGGCACCCGAGGTGCGCCGGTCCTCGAACGCGACCACCGCCGCACCCGCGCCGACCATCGCCATCGGCATGCACCCTTGCAGCAGGGCCGCCGCCAGCAACGCTGCCGGCAGCAGAAAACGCAGTGCTTTCATGGTTTCGCTCCGAAAAGCAGGTGGTCGATGCCGTCGCACAGGCAGTGCAAGGTCAGCAGATGGACCTCCTGGATACGCATCGTGCGCTCGTGCGGCACGCAGACATGCACGTCCTCCGGCCCGAGCAGCGCCGCCATCTTGCCGCCCCCGCGGCCAGTCAGCGCTACGCAGCGCACGCCGAGCTCGCGCGCCGCGCGCATCGCGCCGAGCACGCTCGCCGAATTGCCGGAAGTGGAAATTGCCAGCAGCACGTCGCCCTTGCGGCCGAGCGCGCGCAGCTGCTTCTCGAACACCTGCTCGTAGCTGTAGTCGTTGGCGATCGAGGTGAGGTTCGAGGTGTCGGTGGTGAGCGAGATCGCCGCGAGCGGCGGGCGTTCGCGCTCGAAGCGGTTGACCAGCTCGGCAGCGAAATGCTGCGCATCGGCGGCCGAGCCGCCGTTGCCGCAGGCGAGAATCTTGCCGCCCGCGCGCAGCGTGCCGCACATGAGCGCGACGGCTTGCGCGATCGGCGCGGCAAGCGGCTGCGCCGCGGCTAGCTTCAGCTTCGCGCTGTCGGCGAAGTGCGCCGCGATGCGCTCGGCGAGCCCGCTGCCGGAATCGGCGTGTCCCATGGCCGGCGATTTTACACGCTCGACGCGGCGGCCCTACTCCACGTATACCTCGAAGCGCACGCGCCGCGCCGGATTGGGATGCGGCTCGAGCCGGGTGATGCGCGCGCGCAGCGGCTCGCCGCGCGCCAGCCCCCAGGCCAGCGCGGCGTTCTCGCGCCGGGGCACGTAGCCGAGCTTGCATCCGCGCCATTCCACGCGCACCGCGTTGGCGTCGTGCGGATTGTCGGGTTCGCGCGACAGTTGCAGCTCGTCGCCGACGCGCAGGAGCGGCCAGACCTCGGGCGCCGCCGCGTAGCGGTAGCCGGCAAGGGGCGACTCCTGCACCAGGAGGCGCAGGCTCGCGAGGCGCTCCTCGGCCTGCGCATGGGCGGCGGCAAGCAGCGCGGCGGCCGCAAGACTACTCAGTGAACGCATTGCGGATCCACTGCACCCGCACCGGCGCGAGCCCGTCGAGCAGCAGTACGTCGAAGCGGCAGGGCACGGCCGCGCGGCCCGCCAGATACAGGCGCGCCGCCGCCACGATGCGCGAGCGCTTGGCGGCGGTGACGGACTCGGCGGCGCCGCCGAAGCGCGCGTCGCGGCGCAGCCTGACTTCGGCGAACACCAGCGTGCCGTCCTCCTCCGCCACCAGGTCGATCTCGCCCAGCCGGCAGCGCCAGTTGCGCGCGAGGATCCTCAGCCCCGCCTTGCGCAACAGCTCGGCGCACAGGTCCTCGGCTCGCTCGCCGCTCGGGTTCATGGCACTCTTAACGTTCCCGCCCAAACCCGCGTTGACCGTGCCCGCTGGAATCCTGTACGTCGTCGCCACGCCGATCGGCAACCTTGCCGACGCGAGCCCGCGTGCCCTGGAGGTGCTGCGCGCGGCCGACCTGGTGGCGTGCGAGGACACGCGCACCACGCGCACCCTGCTCGCGCGGCACGGCATCGAGCGCGCGACGCTCGCCCTGCACGCGCATAACGAGCGCGCGGCCACCGCCAAGCTGCTGGCGGCGCTGCGCCAGGGCAGTAGCGTCGCCCTGGTGACGGACGCGGGCACGCCGGGCATCTCGGATCCGGGCGCGCTGCTGGTTGAGGCGGCGCACCGCGAAGGCCTGCGCGTGCTACCCGTGCCCGGCCCGAGCGCCGCCGTCGCGGCGTATTCCGCGGCTGGCTTCGCCGCAGACAGGTTCCTCTTCGTCGGCTTTCTGCCGGCCAAGCCGGCCGCGCGGCGCAAGGCGCTCGAGGCGCTCGACCTGCCTTGGCCTGTGATCCTGTATGAAGCGCCGCACCGGGTGCTGGAAACGGTGCAAGACCTGGCTACGCGCATCGGCGGCGAGCGCGAGATTGTCATCGCACGCGAGCTGACCAAGAAGTTCGAGGAAGTCGTGCGCATGCCGCTCGCGCACGCCGCCGCATGGCTGCAGGCCGGTACCCACCGGCAGCAGGGCGAGTTCGTGCTGGTGCTGGGCGCCGGGGCCGTGGCGGCGCCGGGCCTCGACGAGGGCGAGCGCGTGCTGGACATCCTGCTCGAGTCCCTGCCCGCGAGCGAGGCGGCGAAGCTCGCGGCGCGCATCACCGGCGCGCCGCGCAATGCGCTGTACAAGCTGGCTCTCGGGCGCGCCAAGTCGCCGCAAGTAGAATGAGCGTGCCATGGACCGCCTCACCCTGATCCGGCCGGACGACTGGCACCTGCACCTGCGGGACGGGCCGCAGATGGCCGCGGTGCTGCCCGACAGCGCGCGGCGCTTCGCGCGCGCGATCGTCATGCCGAACCTGAGATCGCCCGTGCGCACCACGCAGGAGGCGCTCGCCTACCGCGCACGGATCCTCGCAGCGCTCCCCGAGGAGGCCGACTTCGAGCCGCTGATGACGCTGTACCTGACCGAGGACACGCCGCCGGAGGAAATCGCGCTCGCCAAGCGCTCCGGGCACGTGCACGCGGTGAAGTTCTACCCCGCGGGCGCCACCACGCACTCCGCGGCGGGCGTGACGCGCATCTCGCGCTGCTTCAATACGCTGGAGAAGATGGAGGAGCAGGGAATGCCGCTGCTGGTGCACGGCGAGGTCACGGACCCCGAAGTGGACGTGTTCGACCGCGAAGCGGTGTTCATCGAGGAGGTGCTCGGCCCGCTGCTCGAGCGCTTTGCCGGCCTCAGGCTGGTGCTGGAGCACATCACCACGCGCCAGGCGGCGCAGTTCGTGGAAGTGACCGGACCCAACGTTGCCGCGACCATCACCGCGCACCACCTCCTGCTCAACCGCAATGCCCTGTTCCAGGGCGGCATCCGCCCGCACCATTACTGCCTGCCGGTGCTCAAGCGCGAGGAGCACCGCGAAGCGCTGGTCGCGGCCGCGACCTCGGGCAATCCGAAATTCTTCCTCGGCACCGACAGCGCGCCGCACGCGCGCGACACGAAGGAAACTGCCTGCGGCTGCGCCGGCGTCTACACCGCGCACGGCGCACTGGAGCTCTACGCGGCGGCGTTCGAGGAAGCGGACGCGCTCGACAGGCTGGAAGGCTTCGCCAGCCGCTTCGGGCCGCAGTTCTACCGGCTGCCGGTGAACACCGGCAGCGTCACTCTGCAGCGCGGCGAGTGGACGGTGCCCGCGTCGCTGCCCTTTGCCACCGGGGAGCTGGTGCCGCTGCGCGCCGGAGAGACGATTTCCTGGAAGATCGCCTAGCCCACCCGATCTACGATCCGCTGCGGCCGTGGCTGGCGCGGCTGGGGCCGGCGCCCTCGCTGGCGGCGCTCAATGCGCAGGCGGAATCGCAGGCGCTGCGCACCGAGAGCGGCATCCCGGTGCGCTTCGTCCCGCCCTCGGGCGGCGATCCCTACTACGAGGTGCACCTGTTCGAATCGGGCGAAGTGCATACGCGACCCGAAAGCCACCACGACCTGTTCAACGCTTTGTGCTGGCTGGCGTTTCCGCGCACCAAGGCGCGCATCAACGCCTTGCACGCCGCCGAGATCCCGCGCGAGGGCGGCAGGCGCGGCAGGCTGCGCGACCTGCTGACCATCTTCGATGAAGGCGGCGCGCTGGTCGCCTGCGCCGATGCGCGACTCAACTCGATGATCCGCGAGTTCCGCTGGCGGGAGCTCTACTGGGAGCAGCGCGACCGGGTGCGCTCGGCGATGCGCTTCGTGGTGCTGGGTCACGCGGTCCTCGAGCAGGCGCTGGAGCCGCGGCCCGGCATCACCTGCAAGGCCCTCTTCATCGACCCCGCGCGCGATGCGGACGACCAGGCGGCGCAATGGCTCGGGCAATTGCCCGCCGGTGCCTCCCCGCGCCTGCTCGCGCCGTTGCCCGTCTTCGGCTATCCCGGCTGGCTGCGCAGAGGGCGAGCGCGCGCGTTCTACGACGACGAGCGCTGGTTCAGGACGCTGCAACGCGGAAACTCCGCTTCCGGGGCGTAGAATGCGACCTGGGAGATGGCCAGGCAGCCGCTGTGGCGACACAGAGGAAAGTCCGGGCTCCACAGAGCGGGATGCGGGGTAACTCCCCGGCGCGCATAACCGCCGCGCAAGCGGCGCGAAGGCGACGAACAGGGCCACAGAGACGAGTCCTCCCGGCAACGGGAGGGGTGAAACGGGCAACCTCCATCCGGAGCAACACCAAATAGGCAAGCGCCTGAGGCCGGCTCGGCCAAGCTTGCGGGTAGGTGGCTTGAGCCCGGAGGTAACTCCGGGCCTAGAGGAATGGCTGCCGGGAGGGGTTCGCCCCTTCGCACAGAACCCGGCTTATCGGCCGTCTCCCTTTTTTGCCAACTATTGCGCTGCGGCAGCAGATTTTTTTTGCGTTCCGCTGCGGGAGGGCACGATAATGTGCCAACTCGATTCCGTGAATGGGGAAGAACAATGGGCCGCAGGGCCCGCGCGGATTGCATGTGATCAACCGACGCAACCAAAACGACGTCACCAATCGCGTCAACGTCGAGAATCCCGACGCGGTGCGCGACGCGGTTCTCAGCCTGTTCGCCACGCGCTACCCCGGCGCCGACCTGGCGCCGCTGCGGCGAGCATTCAGCGACGTGAAGGCCTTGTTCACCGGCCGGTTTCCCGGCTATCTGCCCTGCGACACCCTGTACCACGACCTGCGCCACACGCTGGACATGACGCTGGCGATGGCGCGGCTGCTGGACGGCCACGACCGCGCCCTCGCCCCGGCCGACCAGATCGGCGCCCGGCGCGCCATGCTCGGCGTGGTGGTCGCCCTGCTGCACGATTCGGGCTACCTCAAGCGCGCCTCCGAGGGCCACATCGAGAACGGCGCCGTCTTCACCAAGATCCACGTCAGCCGCAGCGGGGACTTCCTCGTGCGCTACCTGCCGCAGCTCGGTTTCGCCGAGGAAGCGGGCGCGGCATCGAAGCTGGTGCACTTCACCGGCTACGAGATGGACATCGACGACATCATGCTGCACGACCCCAAGGACCGGCTGCTCGGCTGCCTGGTGGGCACCGCGGACCTGATCGGCCAGATGTCGGACCGCATGTACCTGGAGAAATGCCGCGAGTTCCTCTACCCGGAGTTCGTGTGGGGCAGCATCGCGCGCGAGACGCTCGCCGACGGGCGGGAAATCGTGCGCTATGCCTCGCCCGAGGACCTGATGCTCAAGACGCCCGGCTTCTACGAGTACGTCGCGCGCCAGCGCATGGAGAAGAAGCTGGGCGGGGCGGACCGCTACGCCGAGGCGCATTTCGACGGCCCCAGCCTCTACCAGGCCGAGATCGACCGCAACATGCAGTTCCTCAAGGAAGCGATCGAGCAGGCGGATCTCAAGCGCCTGCGCCGCTTCTGCTACTCGCTGTCCCGGAAGGAAGCGCAGGTCGCCTAGCGCCTGCACCAGCCTGAAGCGCACGCCCCGGCAGCGTGCATCGGCTGGCCGCAGACCGCGCTTTCCCCCTTGCAGAGGCTTGGCACGTTGGTTGCTCTGCCTGAGGCAAGGCCGCCATGTCCATCGCGCAAGTCCTGCGAACGATTGCACGCGTTGACGGCGGCGGCGGCCTGCTCGACGAGCGCGACGCGGCCGCCCTCTTCGGCGGCCTGCTCGACGGCGGCATGGACGAGCTCGAGATGGGCGCCGTCCTGGGCACGCTCGCCATGCGGCCTCTCGGCGCGAGCGAGCTTGCGGGGTTCTGCCTCGCCAGCGCGTCGCGCACCACGCGTCTGCACTTCGCGCCTGCCGGGTCCTCCGGCCGCGCAGTGGCGCCGGTGTCCATCCCGAGCTACAGCGGAACCCGGGAGCACGCGAACCTGATGCCCGCGCTCGCCCTGCTGCTGGTCCGCTTTGGCGTGCCGGTGCTTGTGCACGGCCCGTTGGAAGCGCAGGGACGGGTCGCGGGGGCCGCGGTATTGCGTGAACTGGGCGTGCTGCCCTGCTCCGGCGCCCACGACGTGCAGCTCGCGCTCGCCACTGCGGGCATCGCATTCGTGCCGACCGCGCTGCTGTCGCCTGCCATGGCACAGGTGATTGCGCTGCGCGGGCGCCTCGGCATCCCGAATTGCGCCCAACTCGTCGCGCGGCTGCTCGATCCCTTTGGTGGAGCCTGCGTGCGCCTGGTGCCGGCCTGCGGCAATGACGAGCGCGAGGTGCTGGCCGCCGTGCTGGAAGACATGGGGGCCAACGCGCTGCTGTTCCTGGGCGCCGAAGGCGAAGCCTTCGCCGACCCGCAGCAGCGTCCTGCCATCGAGCATTTCGGCGCCGGCGGGCGGCGCCTGCTGTTCGACGCGGAGACCAGCGCAACGACGCAGGCCGCGCCGGGCCATGCCGAGGCCGACGCCAAGGCTGCGGCGCGCTGGATTGCGCAGGCGCTGTCGGGCAAGACTCCCCTGCCGCCGCCGCTGTCCAACCTGCTCGCGTGCTGCCTGTACGCTGGCGGGTACACCGACGACTTCAACCAGGCGAAGGCGATCGTCGCGGTGCGCACGCACGCGCTTGCGGCCGCCTGAGCGGCGGCGGGCTGTGGGGTTTGTCACGTTCTGCGCGCGTTTCCCGCACCCCGAGGCATTGCTGAGCTTGCCGGAGCGCCGTGGGCGTGGCAAAAGACCGGCATGGCAGTTCCTCAACCGTCCCGGCCCGCTGTCGGGCGCCCCGAGGTCGCCCCGGCGCTCTTCCGGCTGCTCGCCGAAAGCGCGCTGTCGCGCGCGGCGCTGGATGCCTGCGGCGTGCCGCTGGTGCTTGTGGATGCCGCGACCGACAACGCGATCAGCTACGTGAACCGGGCGTTCGAGGGCTTTTTCGGCTATCGCGCCGCCGAGGCGCTCGGCCGGTCCGTCGGCACGCTCCTGTTTGCCGACGCCGAGGCCGCCGCGCGGCTGTACACGGTAGCCGAGGCGCAGCTACTGCTGCGTGCGCGATGCAAGGACGGCGCGCCGGCGCGCGTCGAAGTCGCCGTCGGCGCCGTGCGCGGCGTCGACGGCCGCGTCACGCACTGGGTGCTGGCGTTCTCCGATCGCACCGAGCTCGAGCAGCTGCGCGACGAGCTGAACGCGCTGCGCGCAGCGGCTACCGGAGTCTGAGCGCCGGTTTCAGTCTTCCTTCGACTTGAGCGACTGCAGCAGGTCGACCAGCATCATCGCGATGCCGATGCTGATGACGACGCCGAGCGGCACGTCCTTCAGCTTCAGCACTACCGGGGCGAGGAAGCCGACCACCAGGATCACGGCGACGACGGCTGCAAAGTACTTGATCGGCATGCGGTGTCTCCTCTGTCGTTCTATTTGGCCTGCGCGACCAGCCAGCGGGCGGTGCGCAGCAGGCGCGCGTCGCCATGGCGCGCCCCAACCAGTTGCGCGCCGAGGGGCAGTCCGTTCACGCCCCGCATCAGCGGCAGATTGAGCGCGGGCATGCCGCACAGCGTCCACAGCGTGCAAAAGGCCGGATCCCCGGTTGCCTCGAGCCCTGCGGGCGCCGTTCCCGGAGCAGATGGCGTCAGCAACGCATCGAAGCGCGAGAACAGCTCTTCGAATCCCTCGTGGAGGAGCAGGCAACCGGGCGAGCGCCTTCTGATAGTCGATCGCCTTCACTTCGCGCCCGCGCGCGAGCAGCGTGCGCAATGGCTCGCGAGAGGCGGTCTCGCCCCTTTTCCCACTCGAGGTCGAGGTTCGCCGCCATCTCGGCATCCATGATGGTGCGGTGCCAGTCCCACGCCTCACGCAACGATTCGGGCAGCTCGACCTCCTCGCATTGCGCGCCGAGCGCCCCGACCAGCTCGGCGAAGGCGTCCCGCGTTTCCGCGGCGGCGCGGTCCCAGACCGGCGTCTTCACGAATGCCAGCTGCGGCGGTAAGCGGCGGCTCTTCAGCCGCTGTGCGCACGAACGGGATGCGCGCGCGCGGACGCGTGTCGGGATCGCGTTCGTCATGCCCGACCAGTTGCTCGGCAAGCAGCGCGATGTCTTCCAGCGTGCGGGCGAAGACACCTACGTGATCGAGGGTCCGCGAGAGCTTGAGTATGCCGTGCCGCGGAATCAGGCCGTGGGTCGGCTTGAAGCCGTATACGCCGCAGAATGCCGCCGGCCGGATCACCGAGCCGTTGGTCTGGCTGCCCAGGGCGAGCGGCACCATGCCCGCGGCGACCGCGGCCGCCGAGCCCGATGACGATCCCCCGGGAGTGTGCGCGGAATTGTGCGGATTGCGCGTCTTGCCGGGATGGAAATACGCGCATTCGGTGGTGACGGTCTTGCCGAGGATCACCGCGCCCGCGGCGCGCAGCATCGCGACCACGGTCGCGTCGCCGATCCGGCGTGCGCCCCGCGTGCAGCACCGTGCCGTCCTCGGTCGGCATGTCGATGGTGTCGATGATGTCCTTGATGCCGACCGGCACGCCGTGCAGCGGCCCGCATGGCGCGTCCCTCGCGCCGGTCAAGGTCGCGCGCGCGCGCCTGCGCGAGCGCGTGTTCCGGATCGAGGAAGTGCCAGGCCTGCACCTCGGGCTCGGCGGCACGGATGCGCGCGAGGCAGGCCTCGACCAGCTGCTCCGAGCTGATCGCTCCTTCGGCGATCGCGCGCGCGGCGTCGGTCGCGCTCAGCCATTCAAGGCGGCTGGCATCCATGGCTCAGGAGCTGTAGAGGATCGAGGGCAGCCAGAGCGTGATCTGCGGGAACACGTACATCAGCACCATGGTCACCAGCACGATGTAGACGAACGGCATGCAGCCGCTGAAGATCTGCGTCAGCAGCACGTGCTTGGGCGCGACGCCCTTCAGGTAGAAGCGGACATCGCCATCGGCGGCGACAGGAACGCGGTCTGCAGATTGACCGCCACCAGGATGCCGAACATCATCGGATCGATGCCGAAGTGCGGCAGCATCGGCAGGAAGATCGGCACGAAGATGATGATGATCTCGGTCCATTCGAGCGGCCAGCCGAGGATGAAGATGATGATCTGCGACATCAGCATGAAGGTGATCGGGCTGAGGTTCATGCCGAGCACGAAATCCCTGATCAGCACGTTGCCGCCGAGATAGGCGAAGACCGAGGCGAAGGTCGCCGAGCCGACGAACAGCCAGCACACCATCGCCGTGGTGCGCGCGGTGAGGTACACGGATTCCCGCAGAGCCTTCCAGGTCAGCGTAGCGGTAGCCGGCCGCGAGCAGCATGGCGCCGAACGCGCCCACGGCGGCCGCTTCGGTCGGCGTTGCCAGCCCGAACATGATCGATGCCGAGCACCGACAGGATCAGCACCGCGAGCGGGAAGAACGATTTCGCCAGCATCAACATCAGCTCGCCCATGCTGATATCGCCCTCCCCCTTGGGCAGGGGCGGCGCCATGTGCGGCTTGATGATTCCAACGCCGATCACGTAAACGATGTACATCCCGGCGAGCAGGAAACCGGGAACCATCGCCGCGGCGTACAGCTTGACCACCGACAGGCTGGCCATGGCGCCGTAGACGATCAGCATGATCGACGGCGGGATCAGGATGCCGAGGCAACCGCCGGCGCAGACCACGCCGGAAGCGAGGCGCACGTCGTAGCCGTTCTTGAGCATTTGCGGGAAAGCGAGCATGCCCATCAGCGTCACCACCGCGCCGACGATGCCGGTGGCGGTCGCGAACAGCGCGCAGGTGGCCAGCGTCGCCACCGCGAGCGAGGCGGGGACGCGCCTTGAGCGCGATGCTGCAGGCTCTTGAACAGGTTGTCGAGAATGTTTGCGCGCTCGACCAGGTAGCCCATCAGCAGGAACAGCGGGATCGACACCAGCGCGTCGTTGTTGAGCACGGTGAACGTGTTCTGCGTCAGCAGGTAGAACACGCGGTTGTCGAAGAACTCCTGGTGCGGCTGGAAGTAGGCGTAGTAGCCGAACCCCACGCCCAGCGCCATCAGGGTGAAGGCGACCGGAAAACCGATCATGATCACGAAGACCAGGATCCCGAGCATCGTCAGGGCGACGCCGGGATCGCTCATGGCGCCGCTCCTTCCGCGGCCCGCTTGCGCGCCGCCTCGGCGAGAATCTGCTTCTCGAGTTCCTCGACGTCGTGCATGCGCGGCGGTCCACTGGCCGTCGCGCAGGCACTGCACGCAGCGCAGGACCTCGGCAATACCCTGCAGCGCCATCAGGCTGGCGCCGATCGGAATCATCATCTTGAGCGGCCAGATCGGCACGCCGGCCGGGCTGTTGACGCTCACCTCGCGCAGCCGCAGCGACTCGGTGCCATAGCCCGATCCCGCGACGACGAGGGCAAGGATGCCGGGAAAGAAGAAGAGCACGTACAGCACCAGCTCGACGCTCGCCTGGGTGCGGTCCGACCACCGCCGGTAGAACATGTCGGCGCGCACGTGGCCGCCGCGCGAGAGCGTGTAGGCGCCGGCCATGAAGAACACCGCGCCGTACATCAGGTAGCTCATGTCGAACGCCCAGCTGGTGGGGTTGTCGAGCACGTAGCGCACGAACACCTCGTAGCAGGTGCCGAAGGTGAGGATGATGATGCACCAGGCAAACGCGTGCCCGATGGTCTTGTTCAGCTGGTCGATCGCGTAGATCAGGCGCTGCAGCATGGCTCAGTCCCGAGACGGAAAGAAAATGGGGCGGCACCCACAGGTGCCGCCCCAGCCGTCACGATTGCCGTGCGCCCGGCTCAAACCGGGATCTTGGTCTTGAAGATGTGCTCGTAGCCGAGTTGGTAGTCCGCTTCGTTGAGGAACATGTAATAGGCGACGCGCTTGGCCCACGCGCGCTGCGACTCGACCACCTTGGCGAAGAACGGGTCCTCGTCCGAGAGCCTCTTGGTGAGGGTGTCCCAGGCCTTGAGCTGCGCCGCCATGATCGACTTCGGCGTGCGGATCACGTTGACCTTGTGCTTGTTCTTCAGGTCCTGCAGGTCGCGCGAGTAGTTGTCCATCGCGGTCCACCAGTTCGACGAACTGGCGGCCTCGGCGGCGTACTGCAGGATCGCCTGCAGGTCCTTCGGGATGGTGGCCCACTTCTTCTTGTTGAAGGCGATCTCGAAGAATTCCATCGCCTGGTGGTAGCTGCCCATCATGTAGTTCTTGATCACGTCCTGCGCGCCGAAGCGCATGTCGGAGGTCGGATTGTTGAACTCGAACGCGTCGATCACGCCCTTTTCCAGCGCCGGGATGATCTCGCCGCCCGGCAGCTGCGTCACCTTGGCGCCCATCTCCTGGAACAGGTCGGCCGCGAGACCCACGGTACGGTACTTGAGGCCCTTCAACTCCGCCGCGGTCTTGATCGGCTTCTTGAACCAGCCCAGCGGCTGCGTCGGCATCGGCATGACGAAGAAGCCGACGCAATCGAGGTGGATCTTCTCCAGCAGCTCGTTGTAGAGCGCGAGGCCGCCGCCGCGATAGATCCACGCCAGCGTTTGCGGCGCATCGCAGCCGTTGATCGGGCCCGAGCCGAACAGCGACGCAACCTTCGACTTGCCGTACCAGTACACCGGCACGCTGTGGCAGGCATCGAGCACGCCCTTGCTGGTCGCGTCCATCACCTCGAAGGGCTTCACGACCGCGCCGGCGACCAGGTAGTCGATGCGCAGCCGTCCGCCGGCCATCTCGTTGACGCGCTTGACGTACTCCTCGGCCATCTCGTTGAAGATGTCCTTCGCGCCCCAGGCGCCCTGCATCTTGATCACGATCGGCGCCTGCGACTTCGCGATCATCGGGAAGCCGAGCGTCGCCGCGCCAGCCGTCGCGGCAGCCGCGCCCGTCAGGAATTTGCGGCGCGAAGCCGTCGGGCTTGACTTGTTCGTTGCTCATTTTGGGTCTCCTCTTTCGGTGTGGTTCCAGCGCGGGGCTTGGGCCCCGTTCGTGAATTGCCGGGCCATTCTAACTCCCGGTCTCTCGCCGCCGCAAGGACACTTCACGATGCGAAATGGGCTGCATTCAGCTCGGCGACAGGCTTCGGGCTCCGGCGGGGATTGTGCTCCTCGTCTGCGTGCCAGCCCAGGATCGCCAGCAGGACGAAGAAACCGATGACGTAGGCCACTGCCACGTGCCAGCCGTGGCGTAGCCAGGAGCCTACCGACTTCGCCTCTGGATACAGGTTGGAGAGGGCCACGCCGGCGCTGGAGCCGAACCAGATCATCGAGCCGCCAAAGCCTACGGCGTAGGCGAGGAACCCCCAGTCGTAGCCGCCCTGCTTGAGCGCGAGCGCCGTGAGCGGGATGTTGTCGAACACGGCGGACACGAAGCCCAGGCCGAACGCCGATCTGCCAGGACGCGGGCGGCAGCTTCTCCACCGGCATCATGGAGGCGCACAGAATCAGCGACAGCAGGAAGATCGAGCCCTTGAACGCCTCGGGCAGCAGCTTCCAGTCCGGCTTGCGCCATGGCACGCACGCGAGGATCGCCACCCACACCGCGGCGCCGATGAAGGGGAAGCTCCCCGCCGTGTCGGGGATGTGGATGTTGATCAGGACATTGGTGACGATCGCCGCCGCGAGAATGACCAGGACAATTGCGACGCGCGCCCAATCGATGCGCCCCTCGACTTTCGCGTCCTTGATGATCGGCGAATGCCGGTGCTGCTGCAGTGCGGCAGGAATGCCGAAAATCACCATCGCCACCGCGGCGGCGATGTACGCCTCCAGCACGACGAGCGGGCTTACGCCGTCGATCCACATCATGGTGGTCGTGGTGTCGCCTACCACGCTGCCGGAGCCGCCGGCGTTCGACGCGGCGACGATCGCGGCCAGGTAGCCGATGTGCACCTTGCGCGCGGAACACCGTGCGCGGCAATGGTGCCGCCGATGATCGCGGCGGCGATGTTGTCGAGGAACGAGGACAGCACGAAGATCATCACCAGCAGCACGAACGCGCCCTTCCAGCCGTCCGGCAGGTAGTGCGGCAGTACCGCCGGGATCTTCGACTTCTTCGAAGTGGTTGGACAGCAGCGCGAAGCCGAGCAGCAGGCCGAGCAGGTTGGTGAGGATCACCCACTCGTGCAGCAGGTGCCGGCCGAAGCCCGGGATCCCGGCGCCGGTCTTGAAGCCGGTGAAGCCGATCTTGTAGAGCACGATCACCGCCAGGCCGATGAGCGCGACCCACAGCACGTGGCGGTGGAACAGCGCCACGCCGGCGAGCGTCAGCCCGAACAGCACGAAATCCATCGGCACGCCGAGCTCAAGCGCCACGCCGCCGACGATCAACGCCCCGACGAAGAGCCCGCGCTCGTTCGCAACAAGGCGCGCGAGGCCCTGCCATGCGTTCTGTGCCATTCCCCCTCCCCAGGTAGTGCCGCGCAGCGATTATAAGTGCGCTCAGCCCGACGCCCAGCGTTCCGCGGCCTTCCGCACCACGTCGCCCAGCGTGCCGGAGGCGCCGCGCTGCGCGCGCAGCCAGCCCGCATCCGAGTAACCGCCGCGCACCTCCGCCGCCAGGTCGGAGAGGCCCTGGGCGCTGCCCAGCCGCGCCGCGTGCGGCATGGCATGCGCGATCGAATCGAGGATGTCCTCGCCGATCGCCTTGCGCCGCCGCTCGAACGGCTCCACCAGCGAGCCGCCATAGCCGTAGCGGCAGGCCTCGAAGCGGTTGTGGGCGTTCATCTGGTAGACGGCGGCGGCGGGCTCGAGCGGACGCTCCGCGAGGTAGTAGCAGGCGAGCGCCTGCGCGTAGGCCGCGAGCAGCGCCGCGCGGCGAATGGTGAGCGGCGTGTCGCAGACGCGGATCTCGATCGTGCCGTACTCCGGCTTGGGGCGGATGTCCCAGTAGAAGTCCTTCATGCTCTCGACGATGCCGACGCCGCGCATGGTCTCGAAATACACCACGAACTCCGCGCCAGTCGCGCACGAAGGGCATGTGGCCCGACAGCGGGAACGCGCTGACCGCGGTGAGGCGCGAGGACTGGAACGAGGTGTCCTCGCCCTGGTAGAAAGGCGAGGCGGCCGACAGCGCGATGAACTGCGGCACGTGGCGCGTCAGCATGTGCGTCAGGTAGATCGCGTCGTCGCCGCTCGCGCAGCCGATGTGGATGTGCTGGCCGAACACGGTGAACTGCTTGGCGAGGAAGCCGTAGCGCTCGACCACGCTCTGGAAGCGCTCGGCCGGGAACACGCGCCGTTCGGGCCACTTGTGGAACGGGTGCGTGCCGCCGCCCGCGACGCGCAGGTTGAGCATGCCGGCGGCCTCGCGCACCGCGGCGCGCTGCGCCTCGAGCTCCGCCAGCAGCGCCGGCGTAGCCCTGCTGGATCGAGCTGTTCAGCTCGACCATCGACAGCGTCACCTCGGGCTTCACCGCGCCCGGCACCTTCTTCTTCGCCAGCCGCGCGATCAGGTCGCCGGCTTCGTGCGCGAGGTCGTGGTCGTGCGCGCGCACCAGCTGCAGCTCGAGCTCGACGCCGAGGCTGAGCGGCGCCGAGGGCGCGAACGGCAGCACGCTCACGCGCGCGCCTCGGCGCTCGCCTCGCCCGCGCGCCGCAGCGCGAACTGCGTGGCGAGCGGCCCGACCAGCTCCAGGATCGCCACCGCGGACAGGACCACCGCGGCGAGCTCGGTGCCGAAGGCGGGAAACAGCGCGGCGGTGTCCCACACCATCACCACGGCGAGGCCGGACATCGGCAGCAGCGACGAGCGACAGCAGGCCCGGCGCCGCCGGCGCGCAGGCCGGAGAGCCGGCCGAAGGCGAGGATCGCCGCCGCCTTGCCGAGGAAGCGCGCCACGATGAACGCCGCGGCGACGCCCGCCGCCTGCGCCAGGAAGCCGAAGTCGAGGCTCGCGCCGGTGAGCACGAACAGCACCACGAACAGCAGCTGCCCGGCGTAGCCGAAACGCAGCGGCAGGAGCGCATGGCTCGAAGTCGCGGTTGCGCGCGAACACGCCGCAGCGCGAGCAGCGCCACGCCCACCGTCACGTCCGGCGGCGCGCGCGAGGCCCACCACCAGCACGATCATGCCCGACCTGCAGCACGAACTGCCGGTCCTCGCGCTTGCCCAGCCAGCGCGCGAGCCACAGCATCAGCTGGCAGGCGCCGAAGCCGAGCAGCGCGGCGCCGAACAGGACGTAGAACGGGTGCAGCAGCGCCGAGCGCCAGTCCGGCCCGGTACTCCAGGTGCACCAGCGGCAGCAGCAGCGTCAGCGCGACGAAGGCGACCGCGCAGTTGACCGCGGTGAACAGCAGCATGCGCTCGGTGATCTGGCCCGAGGCGCGCAGCTCCTGCGCGACCAGCATCACCACCGCGGGCGAGGTGGCGGTGCCGACGGCGGCGGCGCAGCCGGCGAGCAGCGGCGCGAAGCCGGCGTAGAGCAGCGCGGCATAGATGGCGAAGAACGCGCCCAGGCTCTCGCCGACCGCCGCCACCGACAGCCAGCGGTTGCGCGCGAGCCAGGCGAAATCCAGGCGCGCGCCGAGCTCGAACATGATCAGGCCGAGCGCGAGGTCGACGAACAGGCGCGCTTCGTTGAACAGCGGCCCTTCGCACCAGGCCGAGGCCGAACGGCCCGCAGGCGATGCCGGCCAGCACGTAGCCGGTGATGCGCGGCAGCGCGAGCACGCGGTTGACGATCTCGCCGCCGACGAGGCCCGGCGAGCAGCAGCGCGCCGAACGCCATCGGTTCGTCGAACTCGGGCGGCCAGGCGGGCAGGAACCATAGCAGATCCTGCATCCGCTCTCCTCCTCTCCAGCGGACGCTGGCGCGGGCCGAAAGTTCCGCGCGAGACCCAGGCGCCCGCGCCGCCGAATCAGGCCTTCAGCGCGACCAGTACCTCGTCCAGCATCTTCTTCGCGTCGCCGAACAGCATGCGGTTGTTGTCCTTGTAGAAGAGCGGATTGTCGACGCCGGCGTAGCCGGAGGCCATGCTGCGCTTCATCACGATCGAGGTCTTGGCCTTCCAGACTTCCAGCACCGGCATGCCGGCGATCGGGCTCGCCGGGTCTTCCTGGGCGGACGGATTGACGATGTCGTTGGCGCCGATAACCATGGCGACATCGGTCTGCGGAAAGTCCACGTTGAGTTCGTCCATCTCCAGCACGATGTCGTAGGGCACCCTGGCCTCGGCCAGCAGCACGTTCATGTGGCCCGGCATGCGGCCGGCAACCGGGTGGATGCCGAAGCGCACGTTGACGCCCTTCTCGCGCAGGTGCTTGGTGATTTCGTACACCGCGTGCTGTGCCTGCGCCACGGCCATGCCGTAGCCCGGCACGATGATCACGTTCTTCGCCTCGCGCAACAGTTCCGCCGTCTCCGCGGCAAGGATCGGCACGACCTCGCCCGCCGGCTGCGCACCGCCGGCAGCCGCCGGCACACCGCCCTCGGTGCCGAAACCGCCCGCGATCACGGCGAGGAAGTGACGGTTCATCGCCCGGCACATGATGTAGGAGAGGATGGCGCCGCTCGAACCGACCAGCGCGCCGGTCACGATCAGCAGGTCGTTCGACAGCATGAAGCCGGTGGCCGCCGCCGCCCAGCCGGAATAGCTGTTCAGCATCGAAATCACCACCGGCATGTCGGCGCCGCCGATCGCCATCACCATGTGGATGCCGAAGAGCAGCGCGATCACGCGTCATCACGACGAGCGGCGTCATGCCCTCGACCATGTATGGCTGTTGATGAAGCGCCAGCCGAACCAGACCACCACGAGCAGTCCGATGAGATTGAGCCAGTGGCGTCCCGGCAGCAGCATCGGCTTGCCGCTGATCTTGGCGGAGAGCTTGCCGAAAGCGATCACCGAACCCGAGAAGGTCACGGCACCGATCAGGATGCCGAGGTAGATCTCCACTTCGTGGATGGTCTTCTCGGCGCCTTTGAACGTCCCCGCCGCCGCCGGATCGATGTAGTTGGCGAAGCCGACCAGCATGGCCGCGAGACCGACCAGGCTGTGCATCAGCGCCACCAGTTCGGGCATCTGCGTCATCTTCACGACGCGCGAGGCGTAGATGCCGATGCTGGCGCCGACCACCATCGCACCGACGATCCATGGAATTCCCGCCGCGGTGACGTTCGGTCCGAAGACGGTCGCCAGCACGGCGATGGTCATGCCGATGACGCCGTACAGGTTGCCGCGCCGCGAGGTCTCCGGGTTGGAAAGGCCGCCGAGGCTGAGGATGAAGAGTATCGTCGCTCCGATATAGGAGACGGTTGCCAGAGTCGCGGACATGGGTCGCTCTCCCTACTTGCGGAACATTTCCAGCATGCGCTGGGTGACGGCGAACCCGCCGAACATGTTGATCGCGGTGAGCCCGATGCCCGCCACTGCCAGGCAGAGGATCCAGAGCTCCGGCCGTTCGCCCCCTCCCGCGATCGGCGGCGCGACCTGCACCAGCGCACCGATGGCGATGATGCTGCTGATCGCGTTGGTGACGCTCATCAGCGGCGTGTGCAGGGCGGGCGTGACGTTCCAGACCACCATGTAGCCCACGAAGCAGGCCAGCACGAACACGGTGAAGTGCCCGAGGAAGGCCGCCGGCGCGTAGGCGCCGATGAACCAGAACAGCGAGCGCCGCGACGCGCGAACGCGATCGCGGTGCTCATCGCTCGAGGCCGGCGCGCCGCTCTTGCCGTGGCCCGCCCTAGGCCTTCGCGCGGCACGGCCGCCGGCTTGGCCGCTACCGGCGGCGCAGCGGACAGCTTTGGCGCCGGCGGCGGCCAGGTGATGCTGCCTTCCTTCACCACCGTGGTGCCGCGGATCACCTCGTCTTCCATGTTGACGTTGATGACCCCGTCCTTCGCCTTGCACAACTCCTCGGTCAGCCGGAACAGGTTGGTCGCGTAGAGCGTGCTCGACTGCTTGGCGAGCCGGCTCGGCAGATCGCTGTAGCCGATGATGGTCACGCCGTGCGTCACCGTTACCTGGTGCGGCACGGTCAGCTCGCAGTTGCCACCCTGCTCCGCAGCCATGTCGACGATGACGCTGCCGGGTTTCATCGACTTCACCATTTCGGCGGTGATCAGCCGCGGCGCCGGCTTGCCCGGGATGAGCGCGGTGGTGATGATGATGTCCACTTCCTTCGCCTGCTTGGCAAACACCTCGGCCTGCGCCTTGAGGAAGCCTTCGCTCATCACCTTGGCATAGCCGCCGACTCCTGAACCCTCTTCCTGATAGTCCACGGTGACGAATTCGCCGCCCATGGATTTGACCTGGTCGCCCACTTCGGGACGTGTGTCGTTGGCGCGCACGATGGCGCCCAGGCCCGAAGCAGTGCCGATCGCAGCGAGACCCGCGACGCCTGCGCCGATGACGAATACCTTCGCCGGCGGCACCTTGCCCGCGGCCGTGATCTGGCCGGTGAAGAAGCGGCCGAAGTGATGCGCAGCCTCGATGACGGCGCGGTAGCCGGCAATGTTGGCCATCGAGGACAGCGCGTCCAGCTTCTGCGCCCGCGAGATGCGCGGCACGCTGTCCATCGCCAGCACGGTGGCCTTCTTCGCCGCCAGCTGCTTGAGCAGTTCGGGGTTCTGCGCGGGCCAGATGAAGGAGACGAGGGTCCCGCCCTCGCGCATCAGGCCGATTTCCTCGGCGCTCGGCCCGCGCACCTTGAAGACGATGTCGGCGGCCCGCCAGAGCCCCGCGGCGTCGGCGACGATCTCGGCGCCCGCGGCGCGGTAGGCGTCGTCGCTGAAATTCGCCGCGTCCCCGGCACCGGACTGCACCGCAACCTTGAAGCCGAGCTTGATGAGCTTTGTCGACCACCTCGGGCACTGTCGCGACGCGCTTTCTCGCCCGCCGCGGTCTCCCGTGGCACTCCTATGACCTGCGACATGGATCTCCCCTATGGCTTGCCGGATCGGATTGTACTTTCGCCGCCTGCCGCGAATTTGATCTGCATCATACCTTCGCCTGCGCCAGGGCCTTGCGCATCCATCCGAACCGCCGCTCGCCGAGCTCGAAGGCGCCCTGCACGGCAAGGGCGAGCGCCGCCGCGGGAAGCGCGCCGGCAAGCAGCGTCGCATTGTCGTTCAGTGCCAGGCCCGCAACGATCCGTTCGCCGTAGCCTCCAGCGCCGACGAAGGCGGCAATGGTCGCGGTGCCGACGTTGATCACCGCGGAGGTCTTGATGCCGGCGAGGATGGCAGGCAGGGCGAGCGGGATCTCGATGCTCCACAACCGGTCCCGCCTCGAAAGGCCAAGCGCGAGCGCCGCCTGCCGCATGCCCCGGCCGACTGCCTCGAGGCCGGCATGCGTATTGCGCACGATGGGCAGCAGCGCGTAGAGAAACAGCGCGATCAGCGCGGGCAGGACGCCGATCACGCCGAGCAACGCGATCAGGAACGCAAACAGCGCCAGCGACGGAATGGTCTGAATGATGCCGACGGCGCCAAGGATGAACTGCGCCGCGCCGGGCCATTTCGCGGCGGCAATGCCCAGCGGCATGCCGACCGCGATGCTGCCGGCGAGCGAAACGAAGACCAGGATCAGGTGCTCCCGGGTGAGGCGCCAGAAATCCGCACCGAAAAGCGCGCCCAGGAACGTCCGCCGGCCTGCCGTCTCCCGGCTGGAGTCGTCATCCAGCAGCGCGGCGGCTTCCGCGAAACTCCTGCCCTGCAGCTCGGCGGCCGCATTCAGGCGGATCATCGTGCGCTCGTCGATGCGCCGCTCCAGCTTCTGCAGCCGCGCCCAGGCCTGCGGCGCGCGCCCCGGCAGGTCCAGCCGGTAGAACAGCACCGCGTCGTAGCGCGGAAAATACCCGCGCTCGTCCTCGAGCGCGCGCAGCCCGTAGCGCTCGATCTTCGCGTCGGTGGTGTAGATGTCCATCACGTCGATGCGGCCGGCGGCGAGCGCCTCGTAAGCGAGGCCGTGGTCCAGGCCCGCGGGCGTGGCGAACGGCAGTCCGTAGGCGGCCTTCAGTCCCGGCCAGCCGTCCGCGCGCCCGATGAACTCCTGCGACAGGCCGAGCTTCAGCGCCGGGTGCTTCGCCAGGTCGCCGAGCGTACGGATGCCGAGCGCCTGCGCGCGCTCGGCGCGCATCGCCAGCGCGTAGCCGTTGTTGAAGCCCAGGGGCACCGCGACGCCCAGACCCAGCGGCGCGAGCGCGCGGTTCAGTTCCTCGAGCCGCGGATTGCCCTCCAGCCTGAGGATTTCCCTGGCGAGGGTCCCGGTGTACTCGGGGTACAGGTCGATCGAGCCCGCCTTGAGCGCCGCGTACAGGATGCCGGTATTGCCGAGGCCGGGCCGATGCACCGCGTCGCCCGCCGTGCGTGCGATGATTTCGCCGAGGATGTAGGACTCCGTGAACCGCTTGGAGCCGACCTTCACGGTCTCCGCCTGCGCGGGAAGAACGAACAGGAAAAGCAGGAGCGCAAGCCACTTCATGCGGCGCGTTCGAGCTGCCTGCCCCCGGCATCGAGGAACTGCAGCTGCGCGAGGCTCGCGTACAGGCCGCCCTGGCGCATCAGCTCGCCGTGCGTGCCCTGCGCGACGATGGCGCCGCGGTCCAGCACCACGATGCGGTCGGCGTGCTGCACGGTGGCGAGGCGGTGCGCGATGACCAGCGTGGTGCGCCCATGCTCGAGCGCCTCGAGCGCCTGCTGCACCATGCGCTCGCTCTCCGCGTCGAGCGAGCTGGTGGCCTCGTCCAGCAGCAGCAGCGGCCGGTCGGCGAGCAGCGCGCGCGCGATCGACAGGCGCTGGCGCTGCCCGCCCGAGAGCGTCACGCCGCGCTCGCCGAGCGGTGTGTCCAGTCCCTGCGGCAGCTGCGCCACGAATTCGGCGGCGAAGGCCTGCTCGCAGGCGCGTTCCACCTCGGCGCGGCTCGCATCGGGGCGGCCGTAGCGCAGGTTGTCGAAGACGCTGGCGGCGAAGATCACCGGATCCTGCGGCACCACCGCCATCAGCCGGCGCAGCGCGCGCGGCTCCATGGCGCGCAAGTCCACGCCGTCGACGCGGACCGCGCCCGCCTGCGGGTCGTAGAAGCGCAGCAGGAGCGCAAGCACGGTGCTCTTGCCGGCGCCGGAGGGCCCCACCAGCGCCACGCGCTCGCCGGCGCCAAGGCGCAGCGTGAAGCCGGCGAGCGCGGGCGCGGCGGGCCGGGCGGGATAGGCGAAGGTCACGGCGTCGAATTCGACGACGCGCGGCGCCGGCGGCGCGGGCTGCGGCGCCGCCGGCGCGACGATCTGCGGCCGCGCGTCGAGCAGCTCGAACAGGCGCTCGCTGGCGCCGGCAGCGCCCTGGATTTCGCCCCACACCTCGGACACCGTGCCCGCCCCGGTCGCCACCACGCCCGCGTAGAACACGAAGGCCGACAGTTCGCCTGCGCTCATGCGCCCGGCGAGCACGTCGTGCCCGCCCACCCACAGGATCACCCCGACGGCGCAGAACGCGATCAGCATCACCGCCGCGATGAGGAAGGCCTTCTGGCCGATGCGCGCGGTAGCGGCGGCGTAGGCGGCTTCGGCATGGCGCGCGAAGTCCTCGCGGTCGCGATCCTCGTGCACGTAGGCCTGCACCGTGCGCACCTCGTGCACCGCCTCGTCGACGTGCGCCGACACGTCGGCGACGCGGTCCTGGCTCGCGCGCGACAGGCGCCGCACGCGCCGCCCGAGCAGCAGGATCGGCACCAGCGTCGCCGGCACGCCGAGCAGCACCAGCGCCGCGAGCTTCCAGCTGGTGAAGAACAGCATCGCCTGCCGCGCCGAGCATCATCAGGACGTTGCGCACGAACAGCGACAGACCGTAGCCGATCACCTGCTGCAGCACCGTGGTGTCGCTGGTGAGGCGCGAGATCACCTCGCCGGTGCGCGTCGATTCGAAGAACCCGGGCGACAGGGCGAGGAGGTGGTCGAACACCGCGCGCCGCAGGTCGGTGACCACGCGCTCGCCGGTGCTCATCATCAGGCGAAAGCGGAAATAGGTGGCGACGGAGAGCGTGACCGCCACCGCCACCAGTGCGCCGAGCGCCTGGTCGAGCAGGCGCGGCTCGCCGCTGCCGAAGCCCGCGTCCACCACGAGCTTCAGGCCCTGCCCGAGCGCCAGCACGCAGCCCGCGGCCACCAGCAGCGCGGCGAGCGCCGCGGCGACGCGCCAGCGGTACGGCGCGAGGAATCCCGCCAGCCGCAGCATGGAGGCCATGCGGGCACTGTACCGCAGCGCTAGCGGCTGTAGAACCTGTAGTTGTTGCGGCCCTGCTGCTTGGCGCGGTACATCGCCGCGTCCGCGTTGCGCAGCAGCGCGTCGCCGTCGCCTGCGTCGGCCGGGTAGATCGAGATGCCGATGCTCGCGCCGATGCGGAACTCGGTGCCCTCGACGCGGAAGCCTGGCGCCAGGGCACGCAGGATCTTTTCCGCCACCACCTGGCAGTCGGCGGCCTGCGGCAGGTCCGGGATCACCACCACGAATTCGTCGCCGCCCTGGCGCGCCAGGGTGTCCGCCTTGCGCACGCACCCGCCCAGGCGCTGCGCCACTTCGCGCAGCACCGCGTCGCCGGCACGGTGACCGAGCTGGTCGTTGACGCGCTTGAAGTCGTCCAGGTCGACCAGCATCACGGCGACACGCGCGTCGCGCCGCTGCGCGAGGTTCACCGCCTGGCGCAGCCGGTCGTCCAGCAGGCGCCGGTTGGGCAGGCCGGTGAGCGTATCGTGGTAGGCGAGGAAACGCTCCTCGTCCTCGCGGCGCTTCCTCCCGGTGATGTCCTGCGCCACCCCGATCATGCGCTTGGCCCGGCCCTGGGCATCGACCACCGTCTTGGCGTGCGCCGCGATCCAGGTCACCTGCCCCTCGCGGCCGATGACGCGGTACTCGGCCGAGTACGGCTCGGCCCCGTCCCAGGCCTTGCGCGTGTCGGCGACGTAGCGCTCGCGGTCCTCCGGATGCACCAGCTGCAGGTAGTCGCTCCAGCGCAGCACGTGGCCGTCCTGCACGCCGAGCAGGGAGGCCGGATTGCGGCCCCATTGCAGGCGGTCATTGGCGGCGTCCCATTCCCAGTAGAACAGGTCCGCCGCATCGACCGCCAGGCGCAGTTTCTCGATGCCTTCATGCAGCGCGATCGCCGCCGCGCGCTCCTCGGTGATGTCGCGCGCCGTGCCGGTGGCGCCGACGATCTCCCCGCGCGCGTCGCGCAGCGGCACCGCGTTGAACGACAGGTCCAGCAGCGAGCCATCGCGCCGCCGGTGCCGGGTTTCGTGCCGGAACACGGCCTCTCCCGCCACCACGCGCGCGAACACCGCCGCGTCGCGCTCGCGCAGCTCCGGCACTGGCAGCTCGTGCACGGACGTGCCGACCAGATCCGTCGCCTTGGACCCATAGATGCGCCGCACCGCCGCGGGATTGAGGTAGGTCCAGCGCCCCTCCAGGTCGATCGACCAGACCAGGTCGTTCGAGGTCTCCACCAGGCTGCGGTACAACGCCTCGCTGCGCCGCAGGGCCAGCTCCGCGGCGTGACGCTCCGTGGTGTCCGAGAACACCACGATGGCGGACTCCTGCGGCGCTGCGGGGTTGACTGCGCGTGCCAGCGCGCGGCACCAGAGCCGCGAGCCGTCCTTGCGCGCGAGCGGGCCGTCGCCCTCGAAGATGCCGCCGTCGCGCAGCTGCTCGTAGGTGCGGCCCGCGCTGCGCCAGGACTCCTCCGTGGGATAGAACACGCGCGCCGGGCGGCCCGCGAGCTCCCCCGGGGCGTAGCCCAGCATGCGTTCCAGCCGCGCATTGCAGCGCACGATCACGCGGTTCTCGATGAACGCGATGCCGACCGGCAGCACCTCGAGCACCAGGTGCTCCTCGTCCAGCACCGCCTGGTAGGCGGCCTGCGCCTGCTTGGTTGCCGAGATGTCGATGAACACGCTCACGGAGCCGCCGCGCCGCGTGCCCGACGAAATGCCCCTGCTTCCAGCGCCCGTCGCGCGTCTGGTACTGGCGCACGGTGGCCGGTGCCTCGCGCCGCGCCAGGCGCTCCGCGATCCATGCCTCGCGCCCGCCGGCGGGCGCCGGCGCGACGATCTCGGCTTCGTACGCCGCCTCGGCGATGCTGCGGTAGGGCGCGCCGACCAGCTGCTCGGCGCCCAGTCCGGCCCCGTAGACGCGCGCGTACTCGTCGTTGCATACCGCCAGGCGGTCGCGCTCGTCGAACACCGCGATGCCCTCGGGGAATCCCTCGATCGCGTCGCGCAGGCGCTCTTCGCTCTGCGCCACGCGCTCGAGCAGCTCTTCCTTCTCGACGCGCGCGCGCAGCGCGCCGACGATGTTGCGCTGGATGTCGCCGAACACGCGCACCATCACCATCGAGAACACGAGCACCACCCCGCCCATCAGCTGGTAGGTCCGGTCGCGGCTGCACCAGCAGCTGCGCGGCCATCGCCGCGAGCGGCAGCGAGCAGAACGCGTAAAAGGTCAGCGCGCTGGAGGCGTACACGCCGCCGGCCCCGAGCAGGCTGCCGGTCGCCACGAACAGCAGCGCGAAGTGCTGCGCCGGGTCGCTCTCGGGAAACATCACCACCAGCGGAAAGGTCCAGGCCGCGCCGGCCGCGAGCGCGCCCAGCGCAAAGCGCCGCTCCCAGGCGAGCGCGTCCACTGGCCGGCTCACGGCGCGCTGGTACGCGCGGTGCAGCGCGACCCGCCCGAGCGTCACGGCGAGCAGCGCCCCGAACCAGGCGAGCAGCACGCCGCGACCCGGCAGCTCCCACAGCAGCACCAGCAGGAGGGCGGCGACGAGCGGCGAGGTCAGGTAGACCGAGCGCCCGACGCCGTACAGCGCGCCGACGCGCGCCGCCTGCAGCCGGTCTTCGCCCGTCGCGCTAGGGAGCTGGAAGGTCGGCGCGTTCAACTTGCACCAGGCAGTCGTAGAAGGTCGCACCGCCGCCGAGGTCGGCGGTGCGCTGCGCGGTGAGGTTGTTCGCGTTGCCCCGATCGGGTGCGTACTTCTTCCACCACACCGAGGGCGCCACCACCACCCCGCGGCGCGGCTTGCCGTTGACCCGCGCGCGCAGCAACAGGCTGCCTCGCGCGTTGAACACGCGCACGCGGTCGCCGTCGCGGATGCCGCGCACGTGCGCATCCGCGGCGTGCATCTCGAGCCGCGGTTCGCCTTCCAGCTCGCGAAAGCGCTTCAGGTGCGCGAAGCTGGAGTTGAGGAAATTGCGCGCCGGCGGCGAGAGGAAGGCGAGCGGATACTCGGCCGCCACCGCCGGGTTGCTGCCGGCCGACTCCGCGGGGGGATTGAAGAACGGCAGCGGGTCGATGCCCTGCTTTTCCAGCGCCGCGCTGTAGAACTCGCATTTGCCCGACGGCGTCGGGAAGCCGCCCTCGGCGAACGGCGCGAAACGCTCGGCGACGTTCAGGCGCTGCCAGCCCGCCTCCTTCACGCCCTCCCAGCCGATGCCGCGCATGCGCGGGCTGGCGGACTTGAGCGCCGTGCGGCAGATGTCCTCGTCCGAATCGCGAAAGCAGGCCTCCGCGAAGCCCATGCGCGCGGCCAGGCGCCGGAACACCTCGGAGTTCGCCAGCGACTCGCCCACCGGCGCGATCGCCGGGTTGTTGGCGAGCACGTAGAGGTGGCCGTAGGACTTGTGCACGTCGTAGTGCTCGAGCTGCGTGGTCGCCGGCAGCACGAGGTCCGCGTAGTCCGCGGTGTCGGTGAGGAACGAGTCCATCACCACGCAGAACAGGTCCTCGCGCCGGAAGCCCGCGATCACCTTCTCCGAGTCCGGGCACACGGCGACCGGGTTGTTGTTGTAGACGATCACCGCCTTCACCGGCGGCCGCGCCGCGGTGAGCGCATCGCCGATGGCCGCGTGGTTGATGACGCGCGGCTTCCTGCCGCCGAGCAGGTCGGGGCGCTCGAGCGCCGCATGGTCGAAGCCGTAGAAATCCGCCGTGGTGAGCACGATGCCGCCCGCTGCATCGCGCCATGCGCCGGTGAGCGCGGGCAGGCAGGCGACGGTGCGCGCGGCGATGCCGCCGCCGGCGTGCCGCTGCATGCCGTAGTTGAGGCGGATCGCGGCGGGCCGGGTGGTGCCGTAGTCGCGCGCCAGCTGCACCACCTCCTCGACGCGCAGGCCGCAGGTGCGCGCGGCCCACTCCGGCGTGTACTGGCTGCACGCGCTCCGGCGAGCTGCTCGAAGCCGAGCGTGTGGCGCGCGATGTAGTCGCGGTCGAGCAGGTTCTCGGCGATCAGCACGTGCATCATGCCGAGCGCCAGCGCCCCGTCCGTGCCGGGCAGGAGCGCGACGTGCTGCGTGCATTTCTCCGCCGACAGGCTCAGGTACGGGATCGATGGCGATCACCTTGGCGCCGCGGCGCTTCGCCTCCTGCACCCGCGACCACAGGTGCAGGTTGGAGACCACCGGGTTGGCGCCCCACAGCAGGATCAGCTTCGCCTCGTCGAAGCGCTCAGGGTCCATGCCGACCGAGCCGCCGAGGGTCGCCTTGAGGCCGAACTTGCCGGCCGAGGAGCACAGCGTGCGATCCAGGAGCGAGGCGCCGAGCCGGTGGAAGAAGCGCCGGTCCATCGAGCTGTACTGCACCATGCCCATGGTGCCGGCGTAGCTCAGCGGCAGGATGGTCTCGGGATCCTCCGCGGCGAGCGCCTTCAGGCGCGCGGCGATCTCGTCGAGCGCCGCGTCCCAGGTGATGCGCTCGAAGCGCGCGCTGCCCTTCGGGCCGACGCGCCGCATCGGATGCAGCAGGCGATCCGGCGCGTACGTGCGCTCCAGGTAGTGCGCGACCTTGGTGCACAGCGTGCCGTCGGTGAACGGCATCGTCGGGTCGCCCTGGATCGCCACCGCCTTGCCGTCCTTCACGCTGACCAGCATGCCGCAGGTGTCCGGGCAGTCGTGCGGGCAGGCGGTGCGCACCACCTTGACCGCCGGGTCGGCCTTCAGCGCTTCCGTTTCGCGGGGCGTTCATGCGCCTATGCTAATCCCGGTCGAGGAACTCGATCCAGTGGCGCACCGGGACCTCGGCGCCGGCCGCGAGGTGCGCCAGGCAACCGATGTTGGCGGTGGCGATCGCGGCGGGTCCGGCGCCTTGCAGCGCCGCAAGCTTGCGGCTGCGCAATTGCGCCGAGAGCGCGGGCTGCAGGATCGAGTAGGTGCCCGCCGAGCCGCAGCACAGGTGCGCGTCGGGCACCGGCGTGAGCTCGTAGCCGGCCTGCTCGAGCAGCGACTCGACCTTGCCGCGGATCTGCTGCCCGTGCTGCAGCGAGCAGGGCGACTGGAACGCGACCCTGCCCCTCCCGGCTGCCCGCGACGGGCTGCACGACTTCGCTGAGGTCCCTGGTCATCGCCGAGATGCGCGCCGCCTTGTCGCGGTAGCAGGGGATCGTGCGCGAGCAGGTGGCCGTATTCCTTCACCGTCGCGCCGCAGCCGCTCGCCGTGATGACGATGGCCTCGACCTCGCCGCGCTCCACGAAGGGCCACCAGGCGTCGATCAGCGCGCGCATGTCGTCGCGGCCGTCCTCCTGGTGGTTGAGGTGAAAGCGCACCGCGCCGCAGCAGCCCGCGCCCGGCGCCTCGATGAGCGAGACGCCCATGCGGTCGAGCACGCGCGCGGCGGCCGCGTTGATGCGCGGCGCGAGCGCCGGCTGCACGCAGCCCGCCAGCACGAGCATGCGCCGCGCGTGGCGCGGCGCGGGCCAGGCGCCCGCTGCCGGCGCGGGCGCGGGCACCAGGCGCGGGAACAGGAAGCGGAACATGCGGCCCAGCCGCAGCAGGGCCTGCGAACAGCGCGCGCCGCGGCAGCGTGAAGGCGAGCGCGCCGCGCAGCAGCCGCTGCCAGGGGCCGCGCGGCACCCGCGCCTCGACGACCGCGCGGCCGATGTCGGCGAGGCGCCCGTACTGCACGCCCGACGGGCAGGTGGTTTCGCAAGCGCGGCAGGTCAGGCAGCGGTCCAGGTGCAGGCGCGTGCTCGCGGTCGACCGGCGCGCCTTCCAGCGCCTGCTTGATGAGGTAGATGCGCCCGCGCGGGCTGTCCAGCTCGTCGCCCAGCAGCTGGTAGGTCGGGCAGGTCGCGGTGCAAAAGCCGCAGTGCACGCACTTGCGCAGGATGGCGTCGGCCTCGCGCCCCTCGGGCGTGTCGCGGATGAACGCGGCCAGTTCTGTCTGCACGGGGCGGGCCGCTATACTCGTCGCATGAAGATCGTCATGGCCCTGATCGTGCTGGCCATCGCCGCCGGCGGCGCCGCCTGGATCTTCATCGCCTTGCGCAAGTACAAGGAGCGCAAGGCTTTCGAGCAGGAGCGCGAGGCGAGCTTCGTCGCCGAGATGCTGAAGAACAAGCCGGCGCCCGTCGGCCGCGCCGGCGCCTGCGCGGCAGCGCCGAAGGCGCCGCCCGCCGATCCGCTCGCCGCCGCCGCCGAATCGATCAGGGCGGCGCTCACCGCCGGGCGCGGCGCGGATGCGGCGAAGGCCTTCCTCGCCGTCGTCGAGCAGCGCACCAAGCTCACGCTCGAGCCGCCGGTGTGGGAGGGGCTCGGGCGCGCGCTGCTCGCGCAAGGCGCATACCTGGAAGCCGCCTGGACGCTGCACGCGGGCGCGGCGCTCGCCGGCGACCTCGTCGCCGCACAGAAGCGCCTGGTGGAAGTGGCGGCGCGCGCCGGCGATGCCGGCCAGCCGCAACATGCGCTCAAGCTGTACGGCACGCTGCTCGCGAAGTACCCGCAGTCGCAGTACGCCGATTTCGTGCGTGCCAACATGAAGGCCGAGGAAAAGAAGCTCGCCAAGGGCTAGAAGTCCGGGTGCAGCCGGCCGGGGTTGAACACGCCCGCCGGGTCGAAAGCGGCCTTCAGCCCGCGGTGCAGCCGGAGGATCGCGGGCGCGAGCGGCGCGAACACACCCGCCGCCCTGTCGCCGCCACGAAACAGCGTCGCATGGCCGCCCGCGCGCGCGGCCGCCGCGCGCACCGTCGCCGCGTCGGCCTGCGTGCGCAGCCAGCGCAGCGCCCCGCCCCATTCGATCAGCTGCGCCCCAGGCAGCCCGAGCGGGGCGGCATGCGCGGGCAGCGACAGGCGCCACAGCGGCGCCGCGCCGGCGAAGTACGGGTCGGTGTGCTCGCGAACGCCCGACCAGAAGCGCTCGGCCTGCGCCGCGTGCATGATCTCGCCGCCGATCTTGTTCGCCGCCGAGCGCACCGCGCTCGGCGCGCCCGACAGCCGCAAGCGTAGATCGCCATCGCGCCAGGCGCTCGCCGAGAGCGGCAGCGGCGATCCCGCCCACCGGTTGAACGCGTCGAGCACCTTGTCCTCGGGCAGCTCGAGCGCGAGCGTCAGCTCCTGCGGCGGGCGCGGCAGCACCTTGAGCGAGACTTCCAGGATCAGGCCGAGCGTGCCGAGCGAGCCGGCGAGCAGGCGCGAAACGTCGTAGCCGGCGACGTTCTTCATCACGCGGCCGCCGAAGGCGAGATCGCGCGCGCGGCCGTCGAGCAGTCGCGCGCCGAGCACGAAGTCGCGCACCGCGCCGGCCGTGGCGCGGCGCGGGCCCGAGAGGCCGGCCGCGACGCAGCCGCCCAGCGTGGCGCCGGCGCCGAAGTGCGGCGGCTCGAACGCCAGCATCTGGCCGCTGGCGGCGAGCGTCGCTTCCAGGTCCGCGAGCGGCGTGCCGCAGCGCGCCGTCACCACCAGCTCGGTCGGCTCGTAGCTCACCACGCCGGCGTGGCCGCGCGTATCCAGCACCTCGCCCGTCGAGCGCACCGCCGTAGAAGTCCTTGCTGCCGCCGCCGCGCAGCCGCAGCGGCGCCCCGCGCGCGGCGGCCTCGCGGATGCGCTCCTGGAAGGCGGCCAGCATCAGAAGCGCGGCAGCCCGGGCTGCGGCAGCTGGCCGCCGTGCACGTGCCGACGGCCGAACTCGGCGCAGCGCGCGAGCGTCGGCACCGCCTTGCCGCGGTTGAGCAGACCCAGCGGATCGAACACCTGCTTCACCGCGTGGAACAGCTCCAGCTCGCCGGCGCCGAACTGCACGCACATCTGGTCGATCTTCTCCACCCCGACGCCGTGCTCGCCGGTGATGGTGCCGCCCACCTCGATGCACTTCTCCAGCACTTCCGCGGCGAACGCCTCGGTGCGGCGCAGCTCGCCGGCGTCGTTGGCGTCGAACAGGATCAGCGGGTGCAGGTTGCCGTCGCCGGCGTGGAACACGTTCGGGCAGCGCAGGCCGTACTTCTTTTCCATGGCGCCGATGAAGTTGAGCACTTCGCCCAGGCGCTTGCGCGGGATGGTGCCGTCCATGCAGTAGTAGTCGGGCGAGATGCGGCCCATCGCCGGGAACGCGGCCTTGCGCCCGGACCAGAACTTGCAGCCGCTCGGCTTCGTCGCGCGATACGGTGAGGCGCGTCGCGCCCGCGCGCGCGAATACCTCCTTCACCCTGCCGATCTCGTCTTCGACTTCTTCGGGCATGCCGTCGACCTCGCACAGCAGGATCGCCGCGGCGTCCAGGTCGTAGCCGGCGCCCACGAACTGCTCCACCGCGTGCGTCGCCGGCTTGTCCATCATCTCGAGCCCGGCGGGAATGATGCCGGCGGCGATCACGGCGGCCACCGCGTCGCCCGCCTTCTCCACGTCGTCGAAGGAGGCCATCACCACGCGCGCGGCAAGCGGCTTGGGCAGCAGCTTCACGGTGATCTCGGTCGCCACCGCGAGCAGGCCCTCGGAGCCGATCATCAGCGCGAGCAGGTCGAAGCCCGGCGCATCGAGCGCCTCGCTGCCGAAATCCACCGGCTCGCCGTCCATGGCGAAGCCGCGCACGCGCAGCACGTTGTGCACCGTGAGGCCGTACTTGAGGCAGTGCACGCCGCCCGAATTCTCCGCCACGTTGCCGCCGATGGTGCAGGCGATCTGGCTGGAGGGATCGGGCGCGTAATACAGGCCGAAGGGCGATGCCACGTCCGAGATGGCGGCGTTCCTCACGCCGGGCTGCACCACCGCGACGCGCGCGAGCGGATCGAGACGCAGGACGCGCATGAACTTCGCCATCGACAGCAGCACGCCGTCGCCGGGCGGCAGCGCGCCGCCCGAGAGCCCGGTGCCCGCGCCACGCGGCACGACCGGCACGCCCAGCGCATGGCAGGTGCGCAGGACGCGCTGCACCTGCTCGGTCGGTCTCGGGCAGCGCGACCACCATCGGCACTTTGCGGTAGGCCGTGAGCCCGTCGCACTCGTAGGGCCGCGTGTCCTCTTCCTGCCAGAGCACGGCACGCTCGGGCAGGAAGGCGCGCAGCGCCTGCGCCACCGCACGCTGCCGCGCTGCGTCTACGCCTGCCGCAGGTAAGGCTTCGCCCATGCCAGCCCCTCGTACCGTGTCGCCCTTCGGGATGTATTCGCAGCCCATCCAGCCCTGGTAGCCCAGGCGGTCGATGTGCGGCAGCAGGAAATCGAAGTTGATCTCGCCGCTGCCAGGCTCGTGCCGGTCCGGCACGTCGGCGAGCTGCATGTGGCCGATGCGCGGCAGCAGCCGCTCGATGGTCTTCGCCAGGTCGCCCTCGACGACCTGCATGTGGAAGATGTCGTATTGCAGCAGGAGGTTGTCGGCGCCCACGGCGTCGATCACCGCGATTGCCTGCGTGGAGGTGTTCAGGAAGAAGCCCGGGATGGCGCGCGGATTGGCCGGCTCGGTGAGCAGCGTGAGGCCCGCCTGCTTCAGCCTGGCCGCCGCGTGGCGCAGGTTGCCGACCAGGGTCTCGAACAACTGCTCGCTCGGCACATCCGCGGGCGCTACACCGGCGAGCGCGTTCATGCGCGGACAGCCCGCGGCGGTCGCGTATTCGATGGCCCGCTCCACCCCTTCGCGGAATTCGCCGACGCGCGCTGGCTGGCACGCGATGCCGCGATCGCCTTTGGCCGCGTCGCCCGCCGGCAGGTTGTGCAGCACCACCTGCACGCCCGCGTCGCGCGCACGCTCGGCGACCTGCGCCGCGCTGCCAAGGGCGTACGGGAACTGGTACTCGACAAATCGGAATCCGGCGCGCGCCGCCGCTGCGAAGCGCTCGAGGAACGGCAGCTGCGGGAACAGCAGCGAAATATTGGCGGCGAGCCGCGGCATGGGCGGCTATGTTAGCTAAGATTGCGGCTGCACGAGCATCCCGAGCCCAGCTTGCCCTCCCTTGCCGCGTTGAAGCGCCTGCTGCCGTTCATGGCGTGGCTGCCCCGCGCCAACGGACACACGCTGCGCCTGGACCTGGTCGCCGGGATCACGGTCGCGCTGGTGGCGATTCCGCAGTCCCTCGCCTACGCCCAGCTCGCCGGACTGCCTCCGTACTACGGGTTGTACGCGGCGCTGCTGCCCACCGTGGTGGGCGCGCTGTTCGGCTCCTCCGCGCAGCTCTCGACCGGGCCGGTGGCGCTTACGTCGCTGCTCACCGCGGCGAGCATCGCCCCGCTCGCCGCCTCCGGCAGCGCGCAGTACGTGCAGTATGCGGTCGCGGTGGCGCTGCTGTCGGGCCTGTTCCAGATCGCCTTCGGCGTGCTGCGCCTGGGGGTGCTGATGAACCTCCTGTCGCACCCGGTGCTGATGGGATTCGTCAACGCCGCCGCGATCCTGATCGGCCTGTCGCAACTGGCGTCGCTGCTCGGGCTGCCGGCGCCCGCGACCGGCCACGTGGTCACCGACACCTGGAAGACGCTGGCCTCAATGGACGGCGCCCACGTGCCGAGCCTCGGCTTCAGTGCGTCCGCGATCGCGATACTGCTCGCCTTCCGGCGCTTCGCCCCGCGCTGGCCCGGGGTGCTGGTCACGGTCGCGGTTCTCACCGCGGCAAGCTACTGGCTGGACTACGCCGGTCGGGGTGGCCGCATCGTGGGCGATATCCCGCACGGATTGCCGGATCTTGCGTTGCCTGACCTGCATTGGGATGCCTGCATTGAATTGCTGCCGGCCGCGTTCGCGATCGCGGTGATCAGCTTCATGGAAGCGATGTCCAGCGCCAAGATCGCGGCGGTGAAGACCGCGAGCAAGTGGGACGAAAACCAGGAACTCATCGGCCAGGGGCTCGCCAAGATCGCGGCTTCCTTCAGCCAGACGATGCCGGTGAGCGGCTCCTTCTCGCGCTCGGCGCTCAACCTCGCGGCCAACGCGGCCACCGGCATGGCGTCGCTGATCAGCGCGCTGTGCGTCCTGCTGGCGCTGCTGTTCCTGACCCCGTTGCTCAGGCACCTGCCGCTGCCGGTGCTGGCCGCCATCATCGTCATGGCGCTGTGGAATCTGATCAACCTGCGCGCGCTGCGCAACGCCTGGCGTGCGAGTCCCGACGACGCGATCGCGGCGGCGCTCACTTTCGGCGCCACCATCATGTTCGCGCCCCAGATCCAGAACGGCATCTTTACCGGCATCCTGGCCTCGCTCGCGCTGTTCGTGTACCGGCGCATGTGGCCACGACTTGTGATCGTGGAGCCCGCATCGGCGGAACTGGCGAGCGAGCTGCCGCCGTGGGCGCCGCAGCAATTGCAGGAGATCGTCGGCGTCGTGCGCTTCGACGCCTCGCTGGTGTTTGTCAACGTGTCCTACTTCGAGGACGCGGTGCTCGAGCTGGAGCGGCGCTATCCCCGCCTGCGCTTCGTGATCGTCTCCGCGCTTGCCATCAACAGCCTGGATGCCTCGGGTGTCGAAATGCTCAACACCCTGATCGACGGGCTGGGCAAGCGAGGCATTACCCTGATCTTCAGCGGGGTCAAGCCCCAGGTGCACGCGGTGCTGGAGCGCACCGGCTTGATCGCGCGCATCGGCGAAGGCAACCTGTTCGCAAGCGATGACGCGGCTTACGGCGCCCTCGGCGAGCGGCTGGCGGCGGGCGTGTGCTAGACTTTTTTCGCCCTCCATAACGAGAATTGAAAGGAGACACCATGGGCGCCATCTTCCAATCCCTCGGCCGCACCGTGATCGCCGGCATCGTGGTGCTTGTCGCCATCATCCTGATTGCCGGCGCAGGCACCGGGCAGATGATCAGCCTCGACATGAACTGGTCCAGGTTCTGCATGCGATGGCTGCACGTGCTTTCCGGCGTCATGTGGATCGGCCTGCTGTGGTACTTCAACTTCGTGCAGATCCCCTCGATGCCCAAGATCCCCGACGAGCAGAAGCCGGCGATCGGCAAGGTGATCGCGCCCACGGCCCTCTTCTGGTTCCGCTGGGCGGCGCTTGCCACCGTGGTGACAGGACTGCTGCTCGGCTGGATGAACGGCTACATCGTGCACGCGCTCTCGCTGCAGAAGGGCGTGCACGCCATCGGCATCGGCATGTGGCTCGGCCTGGTGATGGCGTTCAACGTGTGGTTCATCATCTGGCCGAACCAGAAGAAAGCGCTCGGCATGGTGACCGTGGCGCCCGAGGAGAAGGCCGCCGCGGCGCGCCTGGCAATGCTCACCTCGCGCGTCAACACCATGCTGTCGATCCCCTTGCTGTACTTCATGGTGGCACAGCAGCACGGCGGGCTGTAGACCGCTAGCGCGGCGGCGCCAGCTTTTCGAGGCCGCGCAGGCGCGCGCCGGCGCGGATGCCGCGCTGGGCGAACCAGCCTTGCGTCATTTCCAGCGCGTAGCGCGCCGGGCGCGCGGCGCAGTGCGACTGCTCGCTGTGAGGCTGCATGTCCGCGACGTTGAGGATCGCGCCCTGGGCGTCGACGAACGCCACCGAGAGCGGGATCAGCGTGTTCTTCATCCACATGCAGTGAATCGCGTCCTGGTCGAATACGAACAGCATGCCGCCGTTTGGCGGCAGCGAGGTCCGGTGCATGAGGCCGAGCGCGCGCGTGGCGTCGCGGTCGGCGACCTCGGCGTGGATGAGGTGCATGCCCGCGCCCAGCTGGATCGTGCGCAGGGCCTGCGCCTGGGCGGCAGCGGCCGCCGCAGCGGCGGTAAGGGCGATTGCAAGAATCAGCCGTCGCATAAATGAAAAAGGCAGGGCGCGAGCCCTGCCTTCGTCGGCAAGCGACGACTTACTTCTTCGCCGGTTCTTTCGCCGGGGCGGCTTTCTTCGCCTCGGTCTTCGGGGCGGCTTTCTTCGCCTCTTTCTTCGGGGCGGCTTTCTTCGCTTCTTTCTTCGGCGCGGCCTGCTTGGTCTCGGCCTTCTTCTCCTGCGCCACGGCGCTCGTCGCGACGAAAGCGGAGGCACTCACCGCCGCAAACACCGCGGCGAACATCACGGACAGCAGCTTGCTCATCTCGATCTCCTAGTTGGTATGGTCCGAAACGGGCCGGCGCGGCGCATGGCCTGCCAATATCCCGCTTCCCATAACGCCGCGAGCGCGTCGCGGTTGACAAGGTTCCCGGGGGAGTCCGCCAGGGCGTTTCGAAGTAGTCCACGGCGAGGATTGTAGGGAGGCTTGTGGTCCCCTCGGCCGGCTCACGCGCATCCGCTTGATTTCATAAAGGTTTATAAGGGCTGCGCGCCCTTTTCCATGCCGCCGTCGCGTGCCGGCCTGACGGTCGGGAGCGACGGCCCCAGCGCCTATAATCCGCGCTTCCCTACGTCAGGCGAGGAGCAGTCATGCCGTACCAGCACATCAAGGTCCCCACCAGCGGCGAGAAGATCCGCGTGAACAAGGATTACTCGCTTGCGGTGCCGGACCATCCCATCATTCCCTACATCGAGGGCGACGGCACGGGGATCGACATCACTCCTGTGATGATCAAGGTGGTCGACGCCGCGGTGCAGAAGGCCTACGGCGGCAAGAAGAAGATCGTCTGGATGGAGATGTACGCCGGCGAGAAGTCCTGCAAGGTGTACGGCGAGAATGTCTGGCTGCCGGACGAGACGCTCGCCGCGGCCAAGGAGTACGTGGTCTCGATCAAGGGGCCCCTCACCACGCCGGTGGGCGGCGGCATCCGCTCCATCAACGTGGCGCTGCGCCAGGAACTGGACCTGTACGTCTGCCTGCGCCCGATCCACTACTTCAAGGGCGTGCCCTCCCCGCTCAAGGAGCCGGAGAAGACCGACATGGTGATCTTCCGCGAGAACGCGGAGGACATCTACGCCGGCATCGAGTGGGCGGCAAAGACGCCCGAGGCGCAGAAGGTGGTCAAGTTCCTCATCGACGAGATGAAGGTGAAGAAGATCCGCTTCCCCGAGAGCTCGGCGATCGGCATCAAGCCGGTTTCCATCCAGGGCTCGGAGCGGCTGATCCGCAAGGCCTACCAGTACGCGATCGACAACGACCGCAAGTCGGTGACGCTGGTGCACAAGGGCAACATCCAGAAGTTCACCGAGGGCGGCTTCCGCGACTGGGGCTATGCGCTGGCGCAGCGGGAGTTCGGCGCCAAGCTGCTGGACGGCGGCCCTTGGTGCACCTATAAGAACCCGAAGACCGGCCGCGAGATCGTGGTGAAGGACGTGATCACCGACGCCTTCCTGCAGCAGATCCTGCTGCGGCCGGCAGAGTACGACGTGATCGCCACCCTGAACCTCACCGGCGACCTGATCTCGGATGCGCTGGCGGCGCAGATCGGCGGCATCGGCATCGCGCCGGGGGCCAACATGAGCGACTCGATCGCCATGTTCGAGGCCACGCACGGCACCGCGCCGAAGTACGCCGGCAAGGACTACGTCAATCCGGGCTCGGAGATCCTGTCGGCGGAAATGATGCTGCGCCACATGGGCTGGGTCCAGGCCGCCGACGTCATCGTGCGCTCGATGGAGAAGGCGATCGCCGACAAGGTGGTGACCTACGACTTCGCGCGCCTGATGCAAGGCGCCAAGCAGGTGTCCTGCTCCGGCTTCGGCCAGGCGATGATCGAGCGCATGTAGGCCTCCGCCGGCAACAAAAAAGCCGCCCGCGGGCGGCTTTTTTGTTGCCGGAAACTGTCAGACTTTGTTGATGTTCGAGGCTTGCTTGCCCTTGGGCCCCTGCACCACGTCGAAGCTGACCTTCATGCCTTCCTTGAGGGTCTTGAAGCCCGCCATCTGGATCGCGGAAAAGTGCGCGAACAGGTCCTCGCTGCCGTCGTCCGGCGTGATGAATCCGTAACCTTTCGCGTCGTTGAACCACTTCACGGTGCCTGTCGCCATCGCCCCTTCCCCTTCTGTAGGTAGATTGACGCCGGGCGCATCACCCGGACGGTGCTTGAAACTCACGACCCCGCCGCCCACCCGGTGGCGTTACAGACAGCCTGAATCCAAATACTTCGCGGCTTTTACGCGCCCGCCGCACCCCCTGTCAAGACCCCCCGCCAGCCGCGTTGCGCTGCTGGAACACATTGATTAGGATAGCCATGAGCGGGTGCAGTCGGCCCTCAGAATCACGCAGGCAGCAAAGGCGCGGAACCGGAAACGGAAAGGCATGTCCGATCGGATTGAGCTCTACGGCGAAAACTAGGCGGCATGGCGCAGTTCAAGGACGACACTCTGCTCGAGGCTCAGCGGAGCAAGCTGAAGCCTCCGCCGATGTTCAAGGTCATGCTGCTGAACGATGATTTCACGCCGATGGAGTTCGTGGTGTTGGTGCTGCAGAAGTTCTTCGGCATGACGCGCGAGCGCGCGACGCAGGTCATGCTGAAGGTGCACCGGGAAGGCATCGGCGTTTGCGGCGTCTATCCCCGGGACATCGCCACCACCAAGGTGCAGCAGGTGGCCGCCTACGCGCGGCGCCACCAGCATCCGTTGCAGTGCGTGATGGAGGAAACGTAGCATGATCGCTCAGGAACTCGAAGTCAGCCTGCACATGGCGTTCGTGGAAGCGCGCCAGAAGCGGCACGAGTTCATCACGGTGGAGCACCTGCTGCTCGCGCTGCTCGACAACCCGACCGCGGCCGAGGTGCTGCGCGCCTGCGGCGCCAACCTCGAGGAGCTGCGCAAGAACCTGACCCAGCACGTCGCCGAGCAGACGCCGCGCATCGCCGCCGAGCGCGAAGTCGACACGCAGCCCACGCTCGGCTTCCAGCGCGTGATCCAGCGCGCCATCCTGCACGTGCAGTCCTCGGGCAAGAAGGAAGTCACCGGCGCCAACGTCCTGGTGGCGATCTTCGGCGAGAAGGATTCCCACGCGGTCTACTTCCTGCAGCAGCAGGGCGTGACGCGCCTGGACGTGGTCAACTACATCTCGCACGGCATCACCAAGACGCCGCAGCAGCACCAGGGCAAGGGCGAGCAGGAGGCGGGCGACGAGGCGCAGGCCGAGCCGGCCAACAGCCCGCTCGACAATTACACGCAGAACCTGAACTCGCTCGCGCTCGCCGGCAAGATCGACCCGCTGATCGGCCGCGACCGGGAACTCGAGCGCGTGATCCAGACGCTGTGCCGCCGGCGCAAGAACAACCCGCTGCTGGTCGGCGAAGCGGGCGTGGGCAAGACCGCGATCGCCGAGGGCCTCGCGCGCCGCATCGTCGAGGCCAACGTGCCCGACCTGCTCGCCAAGGCCACGGTCTACGCGCTGGACATGGGAGCGCTGCTCGCCGGCACCAAGTACCGCGGCGACTTCGAGCAGCGGCTGAAGGCCGTGCTGAAGCAATTGGTGGACAACCCGAACGCGATCCTGTTCATCGACGAGATCCATACCGTCATCGGGGCGGGGGCCGCCTCGGGCGGCACGCTGGACGCCTCCAACCTGCTCAAGCCCGTGCTCTCCACGGGGCAGCTGAAGTGCATCGGCGCCACCACCTACAACGAGTACCGCGGCGTGTTCGAGAAGGACCACGCCCTGTCGCGGCGCTTCCAGAAGATCGACGTCGTCGAGCCCTCGGTGGACGAGACCATCGAGATCCTCAAGGGCCTGAAGACGCGCTTCGAAGCGCACCACAGCGTCAAATACACCGCCAACGCGCTCAGCTCGGCGGCGGAGCTGTCGGCGCGCTACATCAACGACCGCCACCTGCCCGACAAGGCGATCGACGTGATCGACGAAGCCGGCGCGGCGCAGCGCATCGCGCCCAAGAGCAAGCAGAAGAAGGTGATCGGCAAGACCGAGATCGAGGAGATCGTCGCCAAGATCGCGCGCATCCCGCCGCGCAGCGTGTCGAGCGACGACCGCAGCGCGCTCGCCAACCTGCACCGCGATCTGAAGGCGGTGGTGTTCGGGCAGGATCAGGCCATCGAGGCGCTCGCCGCCGCCATCAAGATGGCGCGCTCCGGCCTGGGCAATCCGCAGAAGCCGATCGGCTCGTTCCTGTTCAGCGGCCCGACCGGCGTCGGCAAGACCGAGGTCGCGCGCCAGCTCGCCTATTGCATGGGCATCGAGCTGATCCGCTTCGACATGTCGGAGTACATGGAGCGCCATGCCGTGTCGCGCCTGATCGGCGCGCCCCCGGGGTATGTCGGCTTCGAGCAGGGCGGCCTGCTGACGGAGGCGATCACCAAGAAGCCCTACGCGGTGCTGCTGCTCGACGAGATCGAGAAGGCGCACTCGGACATCTTCAACATCCTGCTGCAGGTGATGGATCACGGCACGCTCACAGACAACAACGGCAGGAAGGCGGATTTCCGCAATGTGGTGATCGTCATGACCACCAACGCGGGCGCCGAGTCCCTCGCCAGGGCCTCGATGGGGTTCACCCAGACGAAGCAGGCCGGCGACGAAATGGAGTCGATCAAGCGCATGTTCACGCCGGAGTTCCGCAACCGGCTGGACGCGATCATTTCGTTCCGTGCCCTGGACCACGACGTCATCCTGCGCGTGGTGGACAAGTTCCTCATGCAGCTGGAGGAGCAGCTGCAGGAGAAGAAGGTGGAGCCGCACTTCACGCAGCGGCTCAAGCAGCACCTGGCGAAGAAGGGCTTCGATCCGCTGATGGGCGCGCGGCCGATGGCCCGCCTCATCCAGGACACCATCCGGCGCGCGCTTGCGGACGAGCTGCTGTTCGGCAAGCTGGTACACGGCGGCAGGGTCACGATCGACGTGGATGCCGCGGACAAGATCGTGCTGCAGTTCGAGGAGCAGGCGCCGGCATCCCCGCCGGCCGCCAAGGAACCGGTCACCTGATCTGCGCGCGGCGCTGCCGCGCGTTATCGCGCCATAAACAACTTCGGCGTCGCTTGGCTTGACAGCAGTCTCGCGTCAAGCGGAGACTTTGTCGCGCCATCAACGATTCTCGGGAGGAGGCTCCACATGCGAATCGCTCTTGTTTGCGCAGCCGCGATTGTCGCCGCTGCGCCGCCCGCCGTATCCGCGCAGGAACGCAACCCCGGTCGCGACCTGGCCGCGTCATGCGCCATGTGCCACGGCACCGATGGCCGCGGCGCCGTTGGCTACGAGCCCCTTGCCGGGATGGCAAAGGCCGATCTGGTGCGCAAATTTACTGAATTCCGCTCCGGCGCGAAGCCCGCGACCGTCATGCACCAGATCTCGAAGGGTTACACCGACCCGCAGATCGAGCAGATCGCCGCCTATTTCGCGGCACAGAAGCGATAGGGGACCGCCATGAGCAGAATTTTCGATCGACGCGACTTCCTCAAGCTCGGCGGCGCTGCCGCGGCGCTCGCCGCGGCCGGCTGTGCGACGACCGCCGGCAAGGCGCGCGTGGTGGTGATCGGCGGCGGCTTCGGCGGTGCGACCGCAGCCAAGTACATCCGCATGTGGGATCCGGCCATCGAGGTGGTGATGGTCGAACGCGCGAACATCTTCACCTCCTGCCCGATCTCGAACCTGGTGCTGGGCGGCTCGAAGACCATGGAGGACATTCGCCACAGCTACGACGGCCTGCGAAGGCACGGCGTCCAGGTGGTCAACGACGAGGCGACCGCGGTAGACGCGGAGAAGAAGCTGGTCAAGCTGGAGCGGGGCGGCGACCTGAAATACGACCGGCTGATCGTGTCGCCGGGCATCGACTTCATGTTCGACCAGATCGCGGGCTACGACGCCGCGATGAAGACCAACCGCGTGCTGCACGCCTGGAAGGCGGGCGCGCAGACCATCGCGCTGCAACAGCAGCTTGCCGCGATGAAGGATGGCGGCGTGTTCGTGCTGTCGGTGCCGCTTGCTCCATACCGCTGCCCGCCGGGTCCCTACGAGCGCGCCTGCCAGGTGGCGACCTACTTCAAGAAGGCGAAGCCGCGCTCCAAGGTGCTGATCCTCGATGCCAACCCGGATGTCACCTCCAAGGGGCCGTTGTTCAAGAAAGCCTGGGCCGAGCTCTATCCGGGAATGATCGAGTTCCGGGGCAATTCGAAGGCGGTCGGCGTCGACGGACAGACCGGCACGGTCAAGCTCGAGGTGGAGGACGTGCGCGGCGACGTGCTGAACGTGGTGCCGCCGCAGCGCGCCGGCGATATCGCGGGCAAGGCAGGACTGATCACCGCCAACAACCGCTGGTGCGGGGTGGACTGGCGCACCATGGAATCCGCCGCCGTAAAAGGCGTGCACGTCCTCGGCGATGCGACGCTCTCGGCCCCGCTGATGCCAAAGTCGGGGGCCATGGCGAACCAGCACGCCAAGATCTGCGCCTCCGCCGTGGTGGCGATGATCAACGGCCAGGCGCCGAACCCGGAGCCGAAGATCGCCAACACCTGCTACAGCTTCGTCTCCGACAGCGAGGCGATCCACGTCGCCTCGGTGCACACCTGGGACGACAAGGACAAGACGCTGAAGACGGTGCCCGGCGTCGGGCGGAGTCTCGTCGGCGCGCAACGCGATGGAAGCCGGTTACGCCTGGGCCTGGGCGGTGAACGTCTGGCAGGACACGCTCGGCTAGCATCGCCCGCGAGCCCGAAAAGGCCCCGCTGCGGCGGGGCCTTTTCATTCCAGGCCGCTCAGGTATTCGGCGACTGCGCGGCGAGCAAGCAGCGCACAGCGATGAGCCCTATCATCGGCCGGTGCTGCCGAAGCCCCCTGCGCCGCGCGCGCTGGCAGCGAACTGCTCCACCACTTCGAACTCGACCTGCACCACCGGCACCACCACCAGCTGCGCAATGCGCTCGAGCGGCTCGATGGTGAACGCCGTCTTGCCGCGGTTCCAGACCGAAACGAGAATCTGCCCCTGGTAGTCTGAGTCGATCAGCCCGACCAGGTTGCCCAGCACGATGCCGTGCTTGGCGCCCAGACCCGAGCGCGGCAGCAGGATGCCCGCCAAGCCGGCATCGCCGAGATGGATGGCGAGTCCCGACGGCACCAGCTGGCTGTCGCCCGGCTGCAGCACGAGCGGCGCATCCAGGCAGGCGCGCAGGTCCAGGCCGGCGGCGCCCGGCGTGCCGTAGTGAGGCAGACTGTCGCGGATCCTCGCGTCGAGGATCCGGACTTCAAGCTTTCGCACGCGCCCGCTTCTCTCCCGCCAGCATGCCGGCGATGTGCACCACCAGCTTGCGCGCCAGCTCCAGCTTGGGGCCGCGGCCCAGGGGATGTTCCCCTGCATCATCGAACAGCGTGATCTCGTTGTCTTCGGCGCCGAGTGCCTTCTGCGCGAGGTTTGCCGCCAGCAGCGGAATCTTCTTCTTCGCGCGCTTGGCGCGGGCGTTTTCCGTCAGCCGTTCGCTCTCGGCAGCAAAGCCGACGCAGAAAGGCGCGTTCTTCAACGCAGCCACGTGGGCGAGGATGTCGGGATTCTCGGTGAGCTCGAGCGTCATGCCGCCCACGCTCTTCTTGATCTTGTGCGCGACGCGGTTCTTGACCTTGTAGTCCGCGACCGCCGCCACGGCGATGAACACGTCGCAGGCGCCAACCGCCTTCTTCACCGCTTCCAGCATCTGGTCAGCGCTGCGCACGCTGACGCGCTCGACGCCCGCGGGGGAGGCGAGCGCCACGGGGCCGCTCACCAGCGTGACCTTCGCTCCCGCTTCTCGTGCGGCGCGGGCCACCGCGTAGCCCATCCTGCCCGAGCTGGCGTTGGTGATCGAGCGCACCGGGTCGATCGCCTCCTCGGTCGGCCCCGCCGTCACCAGCACGCGCTTGCCGGCGAGCAACTTGGGCTGGAAGAAGGCCTCGATCTCCTCGACGATCTCCTCGGGCTCCAGCATGCGGCCCATACCCACCTCGCCGCAGGCCTGGTCGCCCGCGGCCGGACCCGCGATGAACACGCCGTCGCCGCGCAGTGTATGCAGGTTGCGCTGCATGGCCGGGTTTTCCCACATCTCGACGTTCATCGCCGGCGCCACCATCAGCGGGACAGCGGCGTGCCAGGCACAGCGTGGACGAGCAGGTCGCCGGCGAGGCCCGCCGCCAGCTTGCCGAGGAAATCGCCGCTCGCCGGCGCCACCATGATCAGCTCGCGGTCGCGCGACAGCTCGATGTGGCCCATGTTGTCGGGCACGCGCGGATCCCACAGGTCGGTCCACACGGTTTGCCCGGTCAGCGCCTGCAGCGTGACCGGGGTGACGAAGCGGGTCGCCGCCTCGGTCATCGCCACGCGCACGTCGGCGCCGGCTTTCACCAGCAGGCGCGCGAGCGCGGCAGCCTTGTAGGCGGCGACGCCGCCGGTGATACCGAGCAACAGCCTCTTGCCCTTCAGGGTCATCTGCGTTGGGCTGACGCGTTAAGGGGAAGCGGGATTCTAGGGGAATTCGAGGGGGGGTGCTGCTTGGGGATCGCCGACTGGCCGCCGCAGGAGACGACCGCGCGAACGGTTGCTCGCGCAGGGCGCCGAAGGCCTGTCTGACGCGGAGTTGGTGGCAGTCTGCCTGCGTTCCGGGATCCGCGGCAAGAGCGCGGTGGACCTGGCGCGCGAACTGATCGCCGCGTTCGGCGGTCTTGCGGGCCTGCTTGCCGCCGATCTGCCGAGGCTCTTGCAGGTGAAAGGCCTGGGCGCAGCCAAGGCCGCCCAGCTTGCGGCGGTCATCGAACTGGCGCGGCGTTCGCTGCGCGAAGACCTCAAGTCGGGTAGCGTGCTCACCTCGCCTGGCGCCGTGCGCGACTACCTGCGCCTCGCGCTGGCGGGCCGCGACCACGAGGTGTTCGTCGTGCTGTTCCTGGACGCCCAGCATCGCGTAATGAGCGATGCCGAGTTGTTCCGCGGCACGCTCACCCAGACCAGCGTCTACCCGCGCGAGGTGGTGAAGGCGGCGCTGGCAGCCAACGCAGCGGCAGTGATCTTCGCCCACAACCATCCCTCGGGCGTGGCCCAGCCCAGCCAGGCGGACGAGTTGCTGACACGCCAGTTGAAGGAGGCACTGGCGCTGGTGGAGGTCAGGGTGCTCGACCATTTCATCGTGGCGGGCAACCAGACCCTGTCGTTCGCCGAACGTGGGCTGCTCTGACGAAAATCGGGGTCGGAGCCCGATTTTTCGTTATAATCCGCGCCTTTCGCGAATCCCGGAGTCCGTCATGTCCCGTGTCTGCCAGGTCACCGGCAAAAAGCCGATGAAGGGAAACCTCGTTTCCCACGCCAACAACAAGACCCGGCGCCAGTTCCAGCCGAATCTGCATTACCGCCGCTTCTGGCTGGAGAGCCAGAACCGCTTCGTGCGGCTGCGCGTGTCCACGGCCGGCCTGCGCAAGATCGACAAACTCGGGGTCGAGGCCGTGCTGGCCGAGATCCGCGCCAAGGCGAAAGCCGAAGCCAAGCGCGGCTAGGGAGACGAACATGCGCGAGAAGATCAAGCTCGAGTCCAGCGCCGGCACCGGCCATTTCTACACGACGACCAAGAACAAGCGCACCATGCCCGACAAGCTGGAAATCAAGAAGTACGATCCCAAGGCGCGCAAGCACGTCCTCTACAAGGAAACCAAGCTCAAGTAACGGTTTCCGGCGTCCCAACGAAAAGGCCCGCTTGCGCGGGCCTTTTGTTATGTGATGCCGGCTAGCGCGTCAGGCGTAGCTGCGCAGGCGCCGCGAAAAATCGACCAGCGGGGTGATGCCGCTCGTCTCGGCGCGGTGGCACCAGTCCTGCAACTGACGCAGCAGCTGCTCCTTCGAGGCGTTGGAGCGCTCCCAAAGGGCGATGAGCTCCTCGCGCATGCTGACCGCCACCTGCAGCGGCTTGGAGGGCTTCAGAGCCTCGACCACTCGCGCGCGGTCGGCCTCGGCGCCGTAGCCGATGCGCACCAGCGCGCGCTTGAGGGACTTGAGCATCTCGGCATCCCGCGGCGACCAGCGCTGCAGCCGCTCCACTTCGTCGCTCCAGGTGCGCTTCACCGCCTTCGTGTAGCGCGCCAGAACGTCGTAGCGGTTGGCAATTACTGCATGCAGGGTTTGGTAGTCGCACATGGTCTTCGCGGGCTCGAAACGAGGGGTCGGCGCCACTTTCTTCACCGTGGCCAGGCCCAATGCCTCGAGGATGCGGATGTACATCCAGCCGATGTCGAACTCGTACCACTTGGCCGACAGCTTGGCCGAGGTGGCGTAGGCATGGTGGTTGTTGTGCAGCTCCTCGCCGCCGATCAGGATGCCCCACGGCACGATGTTCTTGCTGGCGTCGTCGATGTCGAAGCTGCGGTAGCCCCAGTAGTGGCCGATGCCGTTGATCACGCCCGCTGCCCAGAACGGAATCCAGACGATCTGCGTCAGCAGGATCAGGAGACCCGGTATCAGCCCGAACAGGATCACGTTCACCAACCCCATGGTGGTCAGGCCGAGGATGGCGTAGCGCGAATAGACGTTGCGCTCGACCCAGTCGTCCGGCGTGCCATGGCCGTAGCGTTCCATGGTCTCGCGGCTTGTGCGACTCCTTCACATACAGGAACACGCCGCCCCACAGCACCGCGTTGATGCCCAGGACCTGCGGGCTGTGCGGATCCTCGGCGGTCTCGCACTTGGCGTGGTGCTTGCGGTGGATCGCAGCCCACTCCTTGGTCACCATGCCGGTGGTCAGCCACAGCCAGAAGCGGAAGAAGTGCGACGCGATCGGGTGCAGGTCCAGCGCGCGGTGCGCCTGGTGCCGGTGCAGGAAGATGGTCACCGAGGCAATGGTGACGTGCGTCAGCCCAAGGGCCACCAGCACGAGGCCCCACCAGGGCAGATCGAGCAATCCAGAGAAAATCATTATTGCTTTCTGATAGTTATGTGAGAAGAGCGGCTTCGATTATACGCGATTGGACCCCTCGCGTAACCATAGATTTCCCCTACCCAGCCAGGAATCCTCCCCGAGCAACCTAACCCCCGCTGGGAAAAGGGAATTTCTATCGCCGCTCGAAGGCGGCGGCGAAGAATCCGTCGCAGCCGTGGCGGTGGGGCCAGAGCCGCAGGCGCTCGCCGCAGTCGAGCTCGATGCGCTGTGCGCCAAGCAGCTCGCGGCAGGAGAGTGGCGCGAAATTCGCGTGCGATGCGCCGAAGGCATCGGCAATGGACTCGTTCTCCTCCGGCAGGATGCTGCAGGTCGCGTACACCAGGCGCCCGCCGGGCTTCACCAGCCGCGCAGCCGCCTCCAGGATACGCGCCTGCTTCGCCGCCAGCTCAGCAACGGCCTGCGGTCCGTGCCGCCACTTGAGATCCGGGTTGCGGCGCAATGTGCCGAAACCGCTGCAGGGCGCATCCACCAGCACCCGGTCGATCTTGCCCGCCAGGCGCTTGGCGCGCGCGTCGCCCTCGCCGGACAGCACCAACGGATGCACGCTGGTCACGCCGGCGCGCGCGGCGCGCGGCGCGAGCTCTGCAAGGCGCCTCGCGGACACGTCCATCGCATAGATGCGTCCAGTACCGCGCATCATCATCGCCAGTGCCAACGTCTTGCCGCCCGCGCCGGCGCAGTAGTCCGCGACCATCTCGCCGCGCCGCGGCGCCAGCAGATAGGCGAGCAGCTGGCTGCCTTCGTCCTGCACTTCGATCGCGCCAGCGGTGAAAAGGGGATGGCGATTGATCGCCGGCTTCTCCGCGAGCCGTATGCCGGCCGGCGAATGCGGGGTCGGTTCGCCCGCGATGCCGCTCGCGCGCAGCCGCTCGAGCGCCTCGTCGCGGCCGAGCTTGGCGAGGTTGACGCGCAGATCGAGCGGCGCCGGATTGAGCAGGCCCTGCGCGATGCGCAAGGCCTCCGCGTCTCCGTGCAGTGCCGCGAGCCGCTCCCACAGCCAGTCCGGCAAGTCGGCGCGCACCGCCGGCGGGAACGCGATCGGTCTTTGCCGCGCGCACCCGGGAAACCACTGCATCCTCGCCCTCGCGCAGCGCACCCTCCAGCGCGCGGCCCGACAAGCCCGCGCACCCGCACCAGCGCGGCGATCGCCAAGGTCACGGGGTGTCGCGGACTGCGCGGCCGCTTCGAGCGAGCGCCGGCGACGCAGAACGGCGTACACGGTTTCCGCGACGAACGCGCGGTCCTGCTGGCCAAGGTTGCGATGCGCCCTGAAGTACCGCGAGACGGCGGCGTCGGCGGGCCCGGAAGACGAGAGCAGCTCGGTCAGCAGCGTCTCCGCGCGCGCCAGCTGTGCGCGGTAGACGATCACGGCACTGTGACGCGCGTGGCGACCTGATCGATGCGCGTGCCGTCCTTCTGCACCACCAGCACGCGCAGCGGCAAATGGAAGCGCGACGGGTCGAGCCAGACCTCGCTGCTACGGTCGTCCGCATGTTCCTTGCGCTGCACGAGGTGCAAGGCGTCGAACTCGCCGGCGGGCACCTTGATGCGCTCGCGCCCCGCGACCTCGAAGACGTAGTTTGCAATGCCCTTGCCGTCGACGACATTGAACTCGATCGGCTGTTTGCCGGGGGAATGGAAGGCGAAGTCAAACAGGAAGCTGAGGCGGTCCTGCGCGTGCGGCGGCATCGGCCGGGGCTGCGGGCCGTGGCGGAATTGCAGCGTCAGCGACTTGGTTTCCCACTCGAAGCGCGCGCGCGCCGGCTCGCGCCTGCTGCGCACGTCCTCGTACTCGAGCGGGCGCAGCCCGTCGGGGGCGACCGTACCCCGGCTGGAGCGCTGCGCCTCGCCGGCGAGCGCGAACAGGCCCCTGCCCTTCCAGCGTTCCGTCAGGCGATAGGCCTTGCCGTCGTGCTCAAGCAGATGAGTCACTTCGGCGATCACCCCGTCGTTGTACAGCACGTCCGAGGCAATCTCGACGCGAACGGGCGGTGCGGCCTGCACCGCAGCGCAAAGACTAAGCGCGATCGCGAACGACCATCTGTGCATGGTTTCCCTTAACGCGCACCCTGTCGCCCTCGATGACCAGATCGCCATCGAGAAACCAGCGGATGGCGCGCGGGTACAGCAAGTGCTCCTCGCGCAGCACGCGCGCGGCCAGCTCCTCCGCAGTGTCCCCTGGCAGCACCGGCACCGACGCCTGCGCGATGATCGGGCCGTGGTCCAGCTCCGCCGTGACGAAATGTACCGTGCAGCCGTGGCGCTCGACACCGGCTGCGAGCGCCCGCGCGTGGGTGTCCAGCCCCGGGAACTCCGGCAGCAGCGACGGATGGATGTTGACCAGCCGACCGGCGTAGCGCGCCACGAAGCCGGGTGTCAGCACGCGCATGAATCCCGCCAGCGCCACCAGGCGCGGCGCGTGGCGGTCGATTTCCGCGGCGAGAGCTGCATCGAAGGCTTCGCGCGTCGCGTAGCGCCGGTGCTCGACGACGCCGGTCGCCGCGCCGTGGCGTGCGGCGATGGCGAGCCCCGCAGCGTCCGCCACGTTGCTGATGACCGCCGCGACCGGTATCCCGGCTTCGAGGATTGCCTGCATGTTGCTGCCACGACCGGAGATGAGGATGACCACCGACATGAGGCGCGCAGTCTAATACACCCGCTGCGCCCGGCAGCCGGCCGCCTCACGCCGACGGCTTGGTCATCGCTTCGGGCCGCACCCAGCGCTCGTAGTCGGCGGCGCTCACGTAACCGAGCGCCAGCGCCGCCGCCTTCAGCGTGCTGCCCTCCTTGTGCGCCTTCTTCGCGATCTCGGCGGCGCGGTCATAGCCGACATGCGGCGCCAGCGCGGTGACCAGCATCAGCGAGCGCTCGAGCAGCTCGCGGATGCGCTCCTCGTCGGCCTGGATGCCGCGCGCGCAGTGCTCCTCGAACGAAGCGCAGCCGTCGGCGAGCAGCCGCACGCTCTGCAGGAAATTGTGGATCAGCATCGGCTTGTACACGTTCAGCTCGAAACTGCCCGAGGCGGCGCCGAACGTGATCGCCGTGTCGTTGCCGAACACCTGCGCGCAAAGCATGGTCAGCGCCTCGGCCTGCGTCGGGTTGACCTTGCCCGGCATGATCGAGCTGCCCGGTTCATTCTCCGGGATGCGCAGCTCGCCCAGCCCCGAGCGCGGGCCGGAGGCGAGCCAGCGGATGTCGTTGGCGATCTTCGTGAGCGCCGTCGCCAGGGTCTTCAACGCGCCATGCGCGAACACCAGAGGCTCGTGCCCCGCGAGCGCGGCGAACTTGTTGGGCGCGGACTCGAAGGACATGCCGGTAGCCTGCGACAGGTCCTGCGCCACTCGCGCGCCGAACTCGGGGTGGGTGTTCAGGCCGGTGCCCACCGCGGTGCCACCGATCGCCAGCTCGCACAGCCCGGGCAGCGCGAGCTCGATAGCCGCCTGCGCCTGCGCCAGTTGCTCGACATAGCCGGAGAACTCCTGGCCCAAAGTGAGCGGCGTCGCATCCTGCAGGTGCGTGCGGCCGATCTTGACGATGGCGGCAAACGCTTCCGCCTTGGCGGCGAGCGTCTCTTCCAGCCGCTCGAGGCGCGGCAGCAGGTCGTGCTCGACGGCACGCGCGGCGGCGATGTGCATCGCCGTGGGGAACACGTCGTTCGAGGACTGGCCGAGGTTGACCTCGTCATTGGGGTGCACCAGCCGCTTCTGCCCGCGCTCGCCGCCGAGCAGCTCTGAAGCGCGGTTCGCCAGCACCTCGTTGACGTTCATGTTGGACTGCGTGCCCGAGCCGGTCTGCCACACCACCAGAGGGAATTCCTCATCGTGGCGGCCGGCGAGGACCTCGTCGGCGGCGCGCTCGATAGCCTGCGCCTTCCTCTCCTCCAGCAGGCCGAGCACCCGGTTGACGCGCGCGGCGGCGCGCTTGACGAGCGCTAGCGCATGAATCACGGCGAGCGGCATGCGCTCGCCCGAAATGCGGAAGTAGCGCCGGCTGCGCTCGGTCTGCGCGCCCCACAGCCGGTCCGCCGGAACCTCGATCGGCCCGAAGCTGTCCTTCTCGAGGCGCGCGCCCGGCAAGGCTACTTCTTCAGCAGGCTCCTCAACATCCAGGCATTCTTCTCGTGGATGTCGAGGCGCTGCGCAGACAAGCCGCCCGCGATCCAGGCGCGGCCCTTCGCGCTGATGCCCGTGTCCATCATTGGTGCGGCCATGGATCTGCTTCCTTCGTCGGCAATATTCCAGTCTACCCCGCCAGCGCGCCCATCCTGCCCGCGCCGTAGTCCTGCTCCGCGCGGCGGATCGCGGCCACGCTGTCCATCACGAACGAGCCCTGGAAAACAAGCGGCTCGCCGAGCGGCACGCCGCCCAGCAGGATCACGTCGGCGTGCTCATCCAGGTCGCTGAACACGCCGATCCCCGCGCCCGCGCCGGAGAAGCGCAGCAGCTTGCCGGCGTCGGCCTCGACCTCGCCGAAACGCGCGTGGCCGGAAGCCACATAGGCAGCCAGGTCGAAACCCGACGGGACCTCCAGCTCTGCCCGTCCACGCCCGGTGAATGCCACGTGCGCGAGCACGAGCGGCCACAGCGTGGGCACCGGGCTGCGCCGGCCCATCAGCTCGCCACCGACCAGGCGCACTAGCGCGTCGCCGGCGCGGAAGGCGGGCAGCGATTCGGCGGCGAAATGCCGGTACGCAGGCGCGGTGAACTGCAGCGCGCGCGGCAACTTTGTCCAGAGCTGCAGGCCATGCAGGCGGCCGCCTTCGCCGCCGATCGGCCGCTCCGCGTGCACGATGCCGCTGCCCGCGGTCATCCACTGCACCCCGTGCCGGCCGACTTCGCCTTCGTTGCCGCGCGAATCGCGGTGGTGCATGCCGCCCTCGAGCAGGTAGGTCACGGTCTCTATGCCGGCATGTGCATGGGGCGGCGTGCCGCCGTCGCCCGCGCGCACCACCAGCGGGCCGAAGTGGTCGAGGAACACCCAGGGACCCACGTTGCGCAGCCCGGCGTCGGGCAACGCGCGGCGCACCAGCAGCGTCGGCGTGATCGGGGTGGAATGCGAGGCGATGACGCGGGTGACTTCCCGCTGCAGTGCCACTGCCTCCGTCATGGACATGTCTCCTAGTTGAGGTCGAACAGCAGGACCTCAGCGCTATCCCCTTTTTCCAGCACGATCTCCTGCAGGTCCGCCAGCTTGAGCGCGTCGCCCGCCACCAGGACCTGGCCGTTCACGCTGAGCCTGCCGCGCGCCATGTGGACGTACGCGCGCCGGCCCGGGCCCAGGTGGTGCGCCGCGCGCTCCGCGCCGTCCAACAGAGCGGCGTAGACGCGTGCGTCCTGGTGGATACGGACCGAGCCCTCGGCCCCGTCCGGCGAGGCGATCAGGCGCAGCCGGCCGCGCCTGGACGCGGCGTCAAAATGCTTCTGCTCATAGGAGGGCGCGATGCCGGTCTCGCTGGGCTCGATCCAGATCTGCAGGAAGTGCGTCGTCCCGGCCTTGTCGTGGTTGTATTCGCTGTGCCGCACCCCGTTGCCGGCGCTCATGCGCTGCACGTCCCCCGGCACGATGGTGGAGCCGTTGCCCATCGAGTCCTGGTGGGCGAGCGCCCCCTCGAGCACGTAGCTGATGATCTCCATGTCGCGGTGACCGTGGGTGCCGAAGCCGGTGCCCGGCGCCACGCGGTCCTCGTTGATCACGCGCAGGGACCCGAAGCCCATGTGACGCGGGTCATGGTAATCGGCGAAGGAAAAGCTGTGGTACGACTGCAGCCAACCGTGGTCGGCGTAGCCGCGCTCGCCCGCCAGGCGCAGTTCGGTCATGTGCATTGCCTCGATAAAACCGGTTGGATCGCGGTTGCGGGCACAAGTTTCCGCCGGGGTCGCGCCCCGGGCCGGCAGTGCCGCTCAGCCCTGGGGTTGTTCGTCCTGCGGCCCGCGCGCTGCGATTTCCCGGTGCACCTTTGCCATGTCGAGCGACTTGGCCTGGGCAATCACCTGTTCCAGCGCAGAGGCCGGCAGCGAGCCCGCCTGCTGGAACAGCACCACCTTTTCACGGAACACCATCAGCGTCGGGATCGAGCGGATATTGAACGCACCGGCGAGCTCCTGCTCCTCGTCGGTGTTCACCTTGCCGAACACCACGTCCTGGTGGGCTTGCGCGGCCTTGTCATAGATCGGCGCGAAGCCACGGCAAGGGCCGCACCACGGAGCCCAGAAATCCACTATGACTATCGGGCTATCCGTGATCACCTGCTCGAAATTGTCCTTGGTCAATTCGACCGTCGCCATGCAGGCCCCTCTTGAAAAAACGCGCAGTGTACTCTAGCCCCATGCCCGAATACGTCGGCCGCTTTGCCCCCTCGCCGACAGGGCCTTTGCACTTCGGTTCGCTGGTCGCCGCGCTCGCCAGCTACATGGAGGCGAAGGCCGCCGGAGGCAAGTGGCTGGTGCGCATGGAGGATCTGGACCCCCCGCGCGTGGCGCCGGGTGCGGCCGACCAGATCCTGCATGCGCTGGAGCGGCTTGGCTTCGAGTGGGACGGTCCCGTGCTGTGGCAGAGCGCGCGCACCGAGCGCTACAGCGGGGTCATCGATGACCTGTCGCGGCGCGGCTTCGCCTACGGCTGCGGCTGCACGCGCAAGGAGCTGGAGGATTCCGTCCTCGCCATCGACGGCGCCCGCGTCTACCCCGGAACCTGCCGGCACGGCCTAGCCGCGGGCAAGCGCCTGCGCGCAGTGCGCCTGCGCACGCACGGCGCGCCCATCGGCTTTGACGACCGCATCCAGGGCAGGATCGAGCAGCGGGTGGAGAAGGAGGTGGGCGATTTCGTGCTGCTGCGCGCCGACGGCGTCTACGCCTATCAGCTGGCCGTGGTGGTGGACGATTCCGACCAGGGGGTGACCGACGTGGTGCGCGGGGCGGACCTTATCGACTCGACGGCGCGGCAGATGCACCTGCAACGCATCCTCGGCGCGCGCACACCGCGCTACGCGCACGTGCCGGTGGCGGTCAACGACGCCGGCGAGAAGCTCTCCAAGCAGACCGGCGCGGCGCCGCTCGATCTGTCCGACCCGAAGCGCGAACTGGCGCGTGCGAGGCGCTTTCTGGGCCAGCAGGAGGAAGGCTGGGACCTGGCGCGCGTGCCGCGCGTGCGCACCATCGTCACTTCCTGACCGGGATCACCACCGTCGCGAGCGAAGCCAACACCAGCCCGAGCGCGCCGAACTCGAGCCAGCCCGGTCGCTCGCCGAGGAACAGCATGCCGGAGAAAACGCCGACCACCGGCGTCATCAGCATGGCGAGGGAAAAGGTGGTCACCGAGACCGAGGTGGCGAGCTTGATCCAGGCCCAGTGCGCCCACGCAAAGGAAAAGAGCACGTTGTAGGCCACGGCGAGCGCCGGCCACAGGCTCACTTCGCCGAGCGCGCCGAAGCTGTCGAAGACGAGCGCCGCGATGTAGATCGGCACGCCGCCGACGAGCATCATCCAGGCCGTCAACGCCGCAACCGGGGCGCGCACCGGGTACTTCTTCTGCAGCACGGTGCCGAGCGCCCAGGTTGTCGCGGCGCCCAGCACCAGCAACGCGCCGAGCGGCGCGCCGGCGAGGTTGGTGAACTCTTCCGCCAGCAGGAGCACCATGCCGGCCATGCCAAGCGCGAGGCCGAGGAGCTTCCTCGCGCTCATGCGCTCTGCCAGGAACCACACCGAGAGCGGAATGGCGAGCGCAGGCATGGTATAGGCGAGGATCGCCGCGCGGCCCGACGGGATCAGGCGCAGCCCGAACACCACCAGCACGTTCCAGCAGGTGATAGAAAAAAATGCGATCAGGGCGAGGCGCCGCCACTGGTCGCGCGGGATCGCGCGCGGCTGGCCGCTCGCGCGCAGGGCCGCGAACAGCACGCCCGAGCCGGCGGCAAGGCAAAAGGTGCGGAAGGTAAACGGCGCTACCTCCGAGATCGCCACCTTCATCGCCGTCCAGTTGAATCCCCAGACCAGGGTAATGCCGATCAGCACCCACCACAGGCTCCTGGGCAGGTGCTCGCCCTGCCCGGCGCTCAACGACGCACCTTCACGGGCAGCGCCTTCATGCCGCGGAACACCATGGAGTTGAGCCACTCCAGGTGCCCGCCCGCCAGCTCGATCCCGGGCCAGCGCGCGAGCACCGCCGGCAGCGCGATCTGGCCTTCCAGGCGCGCGAGCGGGAAACCGAGGCAGATGTGCAGGCCGAAGCCGAAGGCGAGATGCGGCGGGCCGTCGCGCGCAAGATTCACGCGGTCGGGATCCTCGTAGGCGCGCGGGTCGCGGTTTGCCGCGTTGAGCATGATGAAGACGCGCTCGCCCGGCCTGAGCCGCTTGCCGTGCAGCTCGTGCTCCTGCTGCACGATGCGCACCTGCGCGCCGTTCGGCCCGTCGTAGCGCAGCAGCTCCTCCACGGCAGCGGGCGCGAGGCCGGGGTCCGCGCGCAGCCTGTCCCGCTCGCCGGGAAAGCGCAGCAGTCCGAGCAGGCCGTTGGCGATGTGGTTGGTCGTCGTCTCGTGCCCGGCGAAGATTAGCAAGATGCAACTCGCCACCAGCTCGTCGTCCGACAAGCGCTCGCCGCCGTCCTCGAGTTGCACCAGCTCCGAGAGGAGGTCCGCCCGCGGCGCAACGCGGCGATCGGCGATCATGGCGCGGAAGAATTGCGCCATCTCGCGCGTGGCAGCCTCGGCGACGTCGTATTTCTCCTGCGCCATGCGCGAACTGCCGATGAACAGCGCCATGTCGTCGGAGAGCCGCTTCACCCTGCCGAGCTCTGCGCGCGGCACGCCAAGCATGTCCATGATCACCAGCGCCGGCAGCGGACCGGCGAACTCGCCGATGAAGTCGAACTCCGAGCGCGCGCCGATGCGCTCGAACAGCCAATGCATCAGCGCTTCGATGCGCGGCCGCATAGCCTGCATGGACTTGACGTGGAATACCTTGCTCGTGAGGCGGCGCAGGCGCGTGTGTTCGGGTGGGTCGCGGAATACCATCCACAACGACAGGTACTTCATGATCTCGGCAATGCGCTGCGCCTCGGCGGGCCGCAGCGTGGCGAAGTACGGGCGCAGCCGGTCGGAGGACATGTCCTTGTCCAGGCACACGCGCCGCACGTCCTCGTAGCGTGTCAGCACCCAGGCTTTCAGCCGCGGGCTCCAGTGGCAGGGGTCTTCGTCCTGCATGCGGCGGAACATCGGGAACGGGTCGGCAAGGTACGCCGGCTGATCCGGTCTGTAGTCGAGACTCATCCCTTGCTCACCAGCCACACGGCGAGCATGGCGAGCGCCATGCCGGCGGCCGAAAACGCAGTATAGGTCTCGCCGAACAGCGGCCAGGCGACGAGCGCGGTGCAGGGCGGTACCAGGTACATGAGGCTCGCCACCTTGGTCGCCGCGCCGTGGCGGATAAGCCAGAACAGCAGGAACACCGCCCCCAGCGACAGCGCGAACACCAGCCAGGTGATGGCGACGATCAGCTCGGTGCTCCAGGTAACGGTGCGCGTCTCGAAAAACCAGGCGTAAGGCGCGAGCACGAGCATGGCGGCGCCGAACTGGATCGCGGCGCCGGTGCGCAGGTCGACGCGCGCGCAATGGCGCTTCTGCCAGATGGCGCCTACGCTGATGCTGACCAGCGCCAGAACGGAGAGCGCGGTGGCGGCGAGGCCCACGCCCTCCAGCACCCATTTCTCGCGCACGACCAGCGCCACACCCGCGATGCCGAGCACAAGGCCCAGCCACTGCCGCGAGTTGGTGCGCTCGCCCAGCAGCCAGCCGCTCAGCACCGCGGCGAGGATCGGCTGCAGCGCAGTGATGAGCGAAGACACGCCCGCCGGCATGCCGCGCGACAGGGACAGGAACACCCCGCCCAGATAGCCGCCCTGAATGAGCGCCCCGGCGAACGCCATGTGCCAGAACTCGGCGCGCGTCCGCGGCCAGGGCGCGCGCATCAGCCAGCACACGGGCAGCAACACGGCGAGCACGGCGAGAAAGCGGATCTCGAGGAACGTCGCCGGCTCGGCAAAGGGCAGCCCAAGCTTGGCGCCGATGAATCCGGTGCTCCAGAGCAACACGAACAGACCGGGAAACACCCAGGTTGCTCTCTGCACCGGATCGACGCGGGCCGCGCTCTCGCTCATGAGCCGCAATTGTCGTCGGGGGCCCCGCGTTGTGCCTTGGTGTTTCGACCGGGGCTGACTGGCAGGGCGTATGAAACAGCTCTGTCGCGCGACCTGTCTAAGATTCTGCGCTGTATCAGTCACTTATGTTGCACTGCAAAAACCGTTTGACTTTCATTGGGAGAAGCCTAAACTACGAATTGTTGCGGTGCACAAAAGGCACCGATGAACCCGAACCCGATTTCGTTTTTTCATCTAGACAAGGAGCCAGACCATGTACGTGACCCCAGAGCAAATCCAGGCGGCCGGCAAGGCCAACGTGGACGCGATCCTCTCGCTCGCCGCGACCCAGTTCGCCGCGTTCGAGAAACTTGCCACCCTGAACGCCAATGCCATGAAGTCCGCGTTCGAAGACAGCCTCAGCAACACGCGTGCGATGTTTGGCGCGAAAGACGTGCAGGAATTCGTCAACCTGCAGAACTCCTTCGCCACGCCGGCGATCGAGAAGGCCATCGCCTACTCGAAGAGCGTCTATGAAGTGGCGACCGAAACCAACGCCGAAATGTCGAAAGCCGCCGAGAAGCGCGTCGCCGACTGGAACGAGACCTTCACCACCCTGCTCGACAAGGCAGTGAAGAACGCGCCGGCCGGTTCCGACGTCGCGGTTGCCGGCATCAAGTCGATGCTCGCCGCGGCCAACTCGGCTTACGACAACTTCACCAAGGTGACCAAGCAGGCGACCGAGATCGCCGAAGCGAACGTCGCCGCCGCGACCGAGACCGTGAAAGGGCTCGCCAAGGCAAAAAAGATCGCCTGAGCGCCAAACCGGGCCGCAAGGTCCAATCTAGCGCGAAGCGCAGGCCCAGCCAGCAAGGCTGCGAAGAAGCGGAAGTAGCAGTAAGAAAGGCCCGCCACACGGCGGGCCTTTTCTTTTCCAGGACGCAGGTCGTGCGTTCAGCGCATGCCCGGCAGCATGCCCTTCATGCCGCGCATCATGCGCGCCAGATTCCCGCCCTTCATCATCTTCATCATCTTCTGCATCTGCTCGAACTGGTTGAGCAGGCGGTTCACTTCCTGCACCGGCACGCCGGCCCCGGCGGCGATGCGCCGCTTGCGCGACGCCTTGATCAGGTCGGGCGCGGCGCGCTCCCGCGGCGTCATGGCGTTGATGATCCCTTCGATGCGCCGGAACTGGCGATCGTCCTGCAGCTGCGCCGGATTGATCTGGCCGACCAGCTGGGCCGGCAGCTTGTCGAGCATCGACGACAGGCCGCCCATCTTCTTCATCTGCTGGATCTGCTGCTTGAAATCCTCCAGGTCGAAGCCCTTGCCCTTGCGGATCTTGTCGGCGACGCGCTGCGCCTCCTGCAGGTCGATCTGCCGATGCGCATCCTCGACCAGCGACAGGATGTCCCCCATGCCGAGCACGCGCGAGGCCATGCGCTCGGGATGGAACGGCTCCAGCGCGTCGAGCTTCTCGCCGACGCCGGCGAACTTGATCGGCTTGCCGGTCACCTGGCGCACCGACAGCGCCGCGCCACCGCGCGCATCGCCGTCGAGCTTGGTCAGGATCACGCCGGTCAATGGCAGGCGCTCGCCGAACGCGCGCGCCACGTTGACCGCGTCCTGGCCCTGCATCGCATCCACCACGAACAGCGTCTCCACCGGGTTGAGCGCGCCGTGCAGGGCGGCGACCTCCTGCATCATCGGCTCGTCGATGGCGAGGCGCCCTGCCGTGTCCACGATCAGCACGTCGTAGTAGCGCGTCTTCGCATGCTCGAGGGCGCGGCGCGCGATGTCGACAGGCTGCTCGCCCGCCGCCGAGGGAAAGAAATCCGCACCCACCTGCCCCGCAACCGTCTTCAGCTGCTCGATGGCGGCGGGCCGGTAGACGTCGCAGGAGGCGAGCAGCACCTTCTTCTTCTGTCCCAGCAGAAGCCGCGCGAGCTTGCCCGCGGTCGTGGTCTTGCCCGAGCCCTGCAGGCCCGCCATCAGGATCACCGCCGGCGGTTGCGCGGCAAGGTCCAGCCCGACGTTCGCCTCGCCCATCAGGTGCGCGAGCTCGCGATGCACCACGCCCACGAGCGCCTGGCCCGGCGACAGGCTGCCCACCACCTCGGCGCCGAGCGCCTTCTCCTTCACCCTGGCGATGAAATCGCGCACGACCGGCAGCGCGACGTCCGCCTCGAGCAGCGCGACGCGCACTTCGCGCAGCGCGTCCTGGATGTTGGCTTCGGTGAGACGCGCCTCGCCGCGGATCGTCTTGACGATCTTCGCGAGGCGCGCGGTGAGGTTGTCGAGCACGGGTGCTAAACTGGATAGGTGCCCGACATTGTAATTCACGCGGTCGCCGCGGCCGCCTACGCGGGCCTGGCGTGGCACTTCTGGAACACGCGCTGGCGAGCGCAACCGGCCGCGCCCGCCGCAGGCGGACTGCGGCCATGGGAACGCGCCGCCATCCTGGTGCCGGTCACGCTGCACGGCGCCGTGCTCTATGCGGAGCTATTTGCCGTGCCCGAGCTGCGCTTCGGATTTGCGTATGCGCTCTCGAGCATGCTCTGGCTGGCGGTTCTCTTCTACTGGGTCGAGAGCCTGTTCTACAACCTGGACGGCATGCAGCCGCCGGCGCTCGCGCTGGCCGCGCTGGCGGTGCCGCTGCCGGCGTTGTTTCCCGGGCGAGCGAGCGGCGCCTATGCCGCATCGCTCGAGTTCAAGCTGCACCTGGTGCTGGGGATGCTCGCCTACAGCCTGTTCACCATCGCCATTCTGCATGCGCTGCTGATGGCGCTCGTCGAACGCCGCCTGCACCAGGCCCGCAGCGTCGCGCGGCGCCGGCGGCGCCCTAGTCGCCGACGGGGCCGCCATGCTGGCAGGGCCGCTTGGAGCGCTGCCGCCGCTGTTGACACAGGAACGGCTGCTGTTCCGCCTGATCGCCGCCGCCTTCGTGCTGCTCACCTGCACGCTCGCCACGGGCCTCGCGTTCTCCGAGACGCTGTTCGGTCGACCGCTGCGCTTCGATCACAAGACGCTGTTTGCAGTCCTTTCCTGGGCGACGTTCGCGTCGCTGCTGGCGGGACGGCATTTCTACGGCTGGCGCGGCCGCACGGCGTTGCGCTGGACACTGAGCGGCTTCGTGTTGCTGCTGCTCGCCTACATCGGCAGCCGGTTCGCGCTCGAGGTCGTTCTCGGCCGTTCCTGAGACCCCGCGCGCGGCCCCTGCAACTTCCCGGCAAGGTGGACCCATGGAAATCCTGATTCTGGCCTGCCTGATTCTGCTGAACGGCAGCTTCGCGATGGCCGAGGTGGCGCTGCTCACCGCGCGCAAGGCGCGCCTGAGCACGCTCGCGGCGAACGGCGACACGCTGGCGGCGGCGGCCGTGCGCCTGGGCGCAGAGCCAACGCGCTTCCTGTCCACCGTCCAGATCGGCATTACCTCGATCGGCCTGCTCAACGGCATCGTCGGCGAGGCGGTGCTGGCCGCGCCGCTGTCGGCCTGGTTGCAGACCCTGGGCATGGAACAGAAGGCAAGCGGCCTCCTTGCGACGCTTCTCGTGGTGATCTCGATCACCTACTTCACCATCGTCGTCGGCGAACTGGTGCCCAAGCGCCTCGGGCAGCTCAACGCCGAAGGCATTGCCAGACTGGTGGCCTGGCCGATGCACGCGCTGGCCCTGGTGTCCGCACCGTTCGTGCACCTGCTGTCGGCCTCAACTGACGCCATCCTCAACCCGCTGCTCCGGCTGCTCGGCATCCGCCCGCAGGAATCCGGCGCGCAACCCCTTTCGCCGGAGGAGATCCGCACCATCGTCCTCGAGTCGTCGAACTTCATGCCGAAGAAGCACGTCTCGATCCTGCTCAACCTGTTCGACCTCGGCGCCATCACGGTGCAGGACATCATGCTGCCGCGCGCGCGCATCGAATCGATCAAGCTCGATGACGAGATGGACGCCATTGCGCGTCACCTCGCCACCAGTTATCACATGCGGTTGCCGGTGTTCCGCGACTCGCGCGGCGAGGTGGTCGGCGTGCTCCACCTGCGCAAGGTGCTGGCGCCCCTGCACGCCGGCACGCTGAACAAGGCGGAGATCGAATCGCTGCTGGCCGCGCCTTATTTCGTGCCCGCCTCCACGCCGGTATTCGCGCAGATGCAATACTTCCAGGAGAACCAGGAACGCCTCGCGCTGGTGGTGGACGAGTATGGCGAACTGATGGGCCTGGTGACGCTCGAGGACATCATCGAGGAGATCATCGGCAAGTTCACCACTTCGCTTCCCTCGGCGACGCAGACCTTGGCCTGGGGCGAGGATGGCAGTGCCACTGCCGACGGCGCCACGCCGGTGCGGGAGGTGAATCGGGCCCTCGGGCTGGAGCTGCCGACCGAGGGCCCCAAGACGCTAAACGGGCTGATCCTCGAGCACCTGCGCGATATCCCGGAGGCCGATGTGTCGATCAAGATCGGCGAGGTGCCGATGGAAATCGTGCATGCGCAGGGTCGGACCGTGAAAACGGTGCGCATCTTCCGGCCGGTGCCGGCCAATCAGTACAGCCAGGAAACCAGTTAGCGCGACCCCGGCGATGGGGGTATTTTCGGGGTGATTTCGACACCGCAAAATCATGCCGCTTCAGCGGTTTAGGAAGGAAACCTGAGGCTTTACAAAAAACTGCGCTCAGGGCATCATCGGCGGTCAGTCCTGCAGCGACGGGACCGGAACCGGGGAGCGCGCTATGGCAACGGCAGCAGCGGCAAAAGCCGCCGGTCCCAAGGAATTCAACTTCCTCTGGGAGGGACGCGACAAGGGCGGCAAGGTCATCCGCGGCGAGTTGCGCTCGGTGAGCGAGGCGGCGGTCAACGCCACCCTGCGCCGGCAGGGCATCATCGTCCAGAAGGTCAAGAAGCAGAAGTTCGGCAGCGGCGGCAAGGTCACGGACAAGGACATCTCGCTGTTCACGCGCCAGCTGGCGACCATGATGAAGGCCGGCGTGCCGCTGCTGCAGTGCTTCGACATCGTCAGCAAGGGCGCGTCCAACCCCGCGGTCTCCAGGCTGCTGCTCGATATCAAGACCGAAGTGGAGACCGGCTCCTCCCTGGCGCAGGCATTCCGCAAGTATCCGCTGTACTTCGATGCCCTGTTCTGCAACCTGGTGGCGGCCGGCGAGCAGGCGGGCATTCTGGAAACCCTGCTCGACCGCCTCGCGACCTACAAGGAAAAGATCCTCGCCATCAAGTCGAAGATCAAGTCGGCGCTGTTCTACCCGATCGCGATCATCGTCGTCGCGTTCATCATCACCGCGGTGATCATGATCTTCGTGATCCCGGCGTTCAAGGAAGTCTTCACCAACTTCGGCGCCGACCTGCCCGCGCCGACGCTGATGGTGATGGCGGTGTCGGACTGGTTCGTCTCTTACTGGTACATCATCTTCCCCGTGATCATCGGCGGGGTGATCGGCTTCCTCGAGGCCTGGAAGCGCTCGCTGCCGGTGCAGATCTTCATGGACCGGCTGATGCTCAAGCTGCCGGTATTCGGCGACCTGGTGCTCAAGTCCACGATCGCGCGCTGGACGCGCACGCTCGCCACGATGTTCGCCGCCGGCGTGCCGCTGGTCGAGGCGCTCGACTCGGTGGGCGGGGCCTCCGGCAACTACGTCTACCTCATGGCCACCAAGCAGATCCAGAAGGAGGTGTCGACGGGCACCTCGCTGACGCTGGCGATGCAGAACTCCGGCGTGTTCCCGAACATGGTGCTGCAGATGTGCTCGATCGGCGAGGAGACCGGCGCACTGGACGCGATGCTCGGCAAGGTGGCCGACTTCTACGAGGCCGAGGTCGACGACGCGGTGGAGGCGCTATCCTCCCTGATGGAACCGATGATCATGGTGGTGCTCGGCACCCTGATCGGGGGCATGGTGATCGCCATGTATCTGCCGATCTTCAAGATGGGCCAAGTAGTCTAGATGGAGGTCTTCGGCTGGCTGGCCCAGCCTGCCGTTCTGCCGTGGGTCGCCCTGGCCTTCGGCCTGTGCATCGGCTCGTTCCTGAACGTCGTCATCCATCGTCTGCCGAAGATGATGGAGCGCGAATGGCGCGAGCAGTGCGCCGAGCTCGAAGGCCGGCAACCGGCCGCCGCGCCCTCCGGCAGCTATAACCTGCTGGTCCCGCGCTCTGCCTGCCCGCGCTGCGGCCATCGCATCACTGCCCTGGAGAACGTCCCGCTCCTCAGCTGGCTTGTCCTGCGCGGCAAGTGCTCGGCGTGCGGCGTCAAGATTTCCCCGCGCTACCCGATCGTCGAGGCCGCCGCAGGCGCGATCGCCGCGTACGCGTCATGGCGCTACGGCCGTCGCTCGCCGCGCTCGGCGCCATGCTTTTCTGCTGGTCCATGCTGGCGCTGACGGTGATCGACCTCGATACGCAGCTGCTGCCCGACGACATCACGCTGCTCCTGTTGTGGGTCGGCCTGCTGCTGAACCTGGGCGGCACTCTTGTGCCGCTGCGCGCAGCGGTGATCGGCGCGGTCGCGGGATACCTGGCGCTGTGGCTGGTCTACTGGGGCTTCAAGCTGGCGACCGGCAAGGAGGGCATGGGCTACGGCGACTTCAAGCTGCTCGCAGCCATCGGGGCCTGGCTCGGCTGGCAGAAGCTGCCCATGGTGATCCTGCTCTCGTCCGTGGTCGGCGCCGTGATCGGCATCGGCCTGATCGTCTTTGCGCGTCACGGCCGCGAAAAACCCATCCCGTTCGGGCCCTACCTCGCTGCCGCCGGGGTGATCGCGCTCTTCTGGGGCGACGAGATCGCCCGGCGCTGGCTGCCGATCCTCGGCTGATGGGGTTGGTCGTCGGCCTGACCGGCGGGATCGGCAGCGGCAAGAGCGCCGCAGCCGCGGAGTTCCGGCGGCTCGGCGCGACGGTGGTGGACACCGATGCGATCGCGCACGAGCTGACGCAAGCGCACGGGGCCGCTGTCGCCGCAGGTGCGGCGCCTGTTCGGCGACGAGTTCGTCGATGCGAACGGCGCGATGGATCGCGCGAAGATGCGGGCACTGGCGTTCCGCGATCCGGCGGCGAAGAAGAATCTCGAGCTGCTGCTGCACCCGATGATCCGCGCCGAATCCGAGCGCCGCATCGCCGCGGCAGGCGGGCCGTACGTGATCCATGTGGTGCCGCTGCTGGTCGAGTCGCCGGGCTACCGGCAGCGCGTGACGCGCGTGCTGGTGGTGGACTGCGCCGGACGACCTCCAGGTCGAGCGGGTGCGGCAACGCAGCAGCCTCGCCGGAGGACGAGGTGAGGCGCATCATCGCCAGCCAGGTCAAGCGGGAGGAAAGACTCGCTGCCGCGGACGACGTGATCGACAATTCCGGTTCGCTTGACGCGCTGCACAAGCAGGTGCGCGAGCTGCATGCCAAGTACCTCGAGCTATCGCGCGCGCAGAGCTGAATTTGTCTTCGCCGCGCAAATCACTCAGAATCCGCCCAATTTTCGCCGTGCGCCCGTGATCACGTACGAATACCCGCTCAACGAACGCATCCGCACGCTTCTGCGCCTGGAAGACCTGTTCGAGCGCTCGCGCCACTTCATCGCGCGCACCGATCCGCTCGATCACCACGTGGCACTGCTCACGCTGTTCGAGATCCTGGAGGTGGCGAGCCGTGCGGACCTGAAATCGGATCTGCTGCAGGAACTGGAGCGGCAGAAGCAGGTGCTGCTGTCCTTCCGCAACAATCCGGAGATTTCGGAGGATGCGCTGAGCGAGCGTGCTGCGCGACATCGAGCAGGCCGCCGCCGCGCTTTTCTCCATGACCGGCAAGATCGGCCAGTACCTGCGCGAGAACGACTGGCTGATGTCGATCAAGCAGCGCACCGGGATCCCGGGCGGCGCCTGCGAATTCGACCTGCCCTCCTACCACTACTGGCTGCACCGCCCCGCGGAAGAACGCATCGGCCAGCTCGCCGCCTGGACCGGCCCGCTGTTTCCGCTGCGCGACGGCTCGGCGATCATCCTGCGCATCCTGCGCGAGTCCGGCAAGCCGCAGCGCGTGTCGGCGCCGCAGGGAACGTTCCAGCAGATGCTCGGCGGCAAGACCGCACAGATGATGCGCGTACGCCTCGATCCCGTCGCTGAACTGCGTGCCCGAGATCAGCGCCAACAAGTACGTGCTCAACATCCGCTTCCTCACGCAGAACGGCGAGGATCCCAAGCCCCGCACCGCGGACTGGGACGTCGCCTTCGAGCTCACGTTTTGCAACCTGTAACGACGGTTCCCTGCCCGCGCTGCGGGGCGCCCGCGCCGTTCGCGGCGTCGAACAAGTGGCGCCCGTTTTGCAGCGAGCGCTGCAAGCTGATCGACCTCGGGGACTGGGCCGCAGAGAAGTTCCGCGTGCCTGAATCGCCGCCCAAGCCGGAGAGCGGGCGCGACTAGGTCCAGGCGCCGCTGATCATCGCCAGGCCGTGCGCGCCCGCGCGCCAGGCCGTTTCCAGGTCGGCGCGCTGCACGCCGCCGATGGCGTAGACCGGAATGCTCGCGCCCCGCGCGAGGCGCGCGAACCCGTCCCACCCCAGCGACGCGCGCACCCGGGTGCGAAGCGGTCGGCCGGACCGGCCCGAGCACCGCGAAGTCCAGCTCCAGAGCCATCGCGCGCTCCAGTTCTGCAGCGTCGTGGCACGAGGCCGCGCCGAGGATGCCCTGCGGCCGCTCGCGCAGGCGCATCAGCTGCGCCGCCGTGTAGTGCACGCCGTCGCCGATCGCCGGACCGCCATTGAGCAGCACGCGCGCGCCGTGGCGATGGGCGAGCCGCAGGACGCAACGAGCGAACTCCTCGCGGCGCGGCAGTTCCTTGTCCCTCACCTGGATCAGCTTCAGGCCGGCGCCGAGCCGTTCGCGGATCTTCGCCAGCATCAGTTCCCTGCCTCGGTTCTCGGCGTCCGTGATCGCGTACTCGTGCGGCAGCGCCAGCGCCGCCAGCACCGGCGCATTTGCCGGCAGCATGGGCTCCACCAGCGGCGCGCCGAAGCGCTGCCAGGTGATCGCCTGCTCTTCCCTGGGATGGGGGTCGCCCTTCCATGCCGTGACGCGGAAGAAATTGAGCCGCACGGTGGCGTGCGGATAGGCGTAGACGCGGGTGATCCATGGATAGGCGGTGCAGGCGTCGATGCCGATTTCCTCGTGCAGTTCGCGCGCCAGGGCACGCTCCGCCGCTTCCCCCGCCTCCACCTTGCCGCCGGGGAATTCCCAGTAGCCCGCATAGACCTTGCCGGCAGGACGCCGCGCCAGCAGAAAGGCGCCGTCGGCGCGCTGGATCACCGCCGCGGCGACTTCAACCACCATCTACTTCTTCTTGGCGTGCTTGCCCGCCCAGTCCCTGGCGAACTGGTATGCCACACGGCCGCTGCGCGAGCCGCGCTGCAGCGACCACTGCAATGCCTCCTCGCGCGCGGCTTCCGCTTCCTTTGCCGCGCAGCCCAGGGTCTTCAGCCAGTGCGTGACGATCTCGAGGTACTCATCCTGGTCGAACGGATAGAACGACACCCACAGGCCGAAGCGTTCCGACAGGGAAATCTTCTCCTCCACCGTTTCGCCCGGGTGGATCTCGTCGCCGACGTACTTGGTCTCGAGGTTCTCCTGCATGTACTCGGGCATCAGGTGACGCCGGTTGGAGGTGGCGTAGATCAGCAGGTTGTCGGAAGTGGTGGAAATCGAGCCGTCGAGCGCCACCTTGAGCGCGATGTAGCCGTCCTCCGCGCCGTGGAAGGTGAGGTCGTCGCAGAATACGAGGAAGCGCTCCGCGCGGCCGGCCACGCGGTCGGTGATCTCCGGCAGGTCGACGAGATCGTTCTTCTCGACCTCGATCAGGCGCAGGCCCTGCTTGTGGTACTTGTTGAGCAGACCCTTGACGATGGAGGACTTGCCGGTGCCGCGCGCGCCGGTGAGCAGCACGTTGTTGGCCGGGTTGCCCTCGATGAACTGGCGCGTGTTCTGCTCGACCTTCGCGATCTGCGCCTGGATGCCTTGCAGGTCGGACAGGCGCATGCGGTGCACGTGGCGCACCGGCTGCAGCCAGCCGCGCGCATTGAGGCCGGCGGTTCTGCGCCAGCGGAAGGCGATGCTCGCGTTCCAGTCGGTGGGCGGCGGCGGCGGCGGCAGCAGCTGCTCCAGGCGCTCGAGGAGTTCCTTGATGTCCTTGCTCACGATCGGTATTCCGCGTTGATCTTCACATAGTCGAAGGACAGGTCGCAGGTCCAGACGGTGGCCAGCCGCCTTGCCGCGGTTCAGCACCGCGCGCACGGTGAACTCCGGCTTCTTCATCGCGGCCACGCCCTGCTCCTCGCGGTAGCCGGCATGCCGGCCGCCGCCCTTTGCCACCAGCACGCTCGTCCAGATAGAGGTCCACCTTCGAGGTATCGAGCCCCGCCACGCCCGCATAGCCGATCGCGGCAAGGATACGGCCCAGGTTGGGGTCGGAGGCAAAGAACGCGGTCTTCACCAGCGGCGAATGCGCGATGGCGTAGGCCACCTTGCGGCACTCGGCGGCGCTGCGGCCGCGCTCGACGCGCACGGTGACGAACTTGGTGGCGCCTTCGCCGTCGCGCACGATGGCTTGAGCGAGCCGCTGCGCCACCTTCGTCACCGCGTCGCCGAGCGCCTTCAGGTCCTTCGCCGATCTCGCGACCGGGCCTTTTCCGGTCGCGAGACACACGAACGCATCATTCGTCGAGGTGTCCCCATCCACGGTGATGGAATTGAAGGAAGCATCCGCCGCCCGCTGCGTCATGCGCTGCAAAGCGCCGTGCGCGACTCTCGCGTCGGTCGCGACGAAGCCGAGCATCGTGGCCATGTCGGGCCGGATCATGCCTGCGCCCTTGGCGATCCCGGTCACCGTGGCCACGCCCGCGGACAGTTTCACTCGCAGCGACGCCGCCTTCGCCACCGTGTCGGTGGTCATGATCGCCTCGGCAGCCGATAGCCAGTTGACGTCCCGCAAGTCAGCCACCGCCTGCGGCAGCCCGGCGATGATCCGCTCGACCGGCAGCGGCTCCATGATGACGCCGGTCGAAAAGGGAAGAATCTGGCCGGCCTTGCAGCTGAGCGCAGACGCAAGTGCGTTGCACACGGACAGCGCGCGCCGCTCACCCATCGGCACCGGTACCCGCGTTGGCATTCCCGGTATTCACCACCAGGGCCCGCACCGCATTGCGCAGGTGCTTCCTCGCCAGCAGAACCGGTGCCGCGCAGAAGCGATTTTTCGTGAACACGCCCGCCGCGGTGGTGCCGGGCGCAAGCCGCACGACGAGCAGGTCCTTGCGATTTGCCTTGCGCACCCCTGCCATGGCGACGCCGAGCTCGACGCCGGCGACCGGGTAGAGCTGCGCCGCGTCCGGCGCCCGCAGGTTCACCGCCATTGCGTCAACTCAGCTTGCCGTGACAGTGCTTGTACTTGCGCCCCGAGCCGCAGGGGCAGGGTTCGTTGCGGCCGACCTTCTGCGTCGGGCGTACTGTCGGCTGCGGCTTCTTCTCCTCCGCGCCCTCGGCGAGCGCAGTGTCGTAGTCCGCATGCTGCAGGCGCACGTTCTCCACGTGCTGCGCCACGTCAGCCTTGGGCACCTCTTCGCTGGCGCGGATCTCGACCGCCACCAGCGTGCGCGTCACCTCGAGCTTCAGCCCCTCCAGCATGGCGCCGAACAGCTCGAAGGCCTCGCGCTTGTACTCCTGCTTGGGATTCTTCTGCGCGTAGCCGCGCAGGTGGATGCCCTGGCGCAGGTGGTCGAGCGCCGCCAGGTGCTCCCGCCAATGCGAGTCGAGGATCTGCAGCATCATGTAGCGCTCGTACTGGTGGAAGGAGTCCTCGGCGCCGGACGGGATCTTGGCCTGGTAGGCCTCGTGCGACTTCCCGACGATGCGCTCGAGCAGGGCCGCGTCGCCAAGCTCCGGCTCCTGCTCCAGCCACTTGCCGATGGGCAGCGGCAGGCTGAGCTTCCGCCTTGAGCGCCCCTTCGAGCCCCTTCACGTCCCATTGCTCCTCGACGCTTTCCTCCGGCACGAAGGTGCGGAACGTGTCGGTGATCACCCCGGCGCGCAAGTCGGTCGATGCGCGCCGACACGTCCTGCGACTCGAGCATCTCGTTGCGCAGCGCGTAGATTGTCTTGCGCTGGTCGTTGGCGACGTCGTCGTACTCCAGCAGCTGCTTGCGGATGTCGAAGTTGCGCGCCTCGACCTTGCGCTGCGCGCTCTCGATCGAGCGCGTCACCATGGCGTGCTCGATGGCCTCGCCCTCGGGCATGCGCAGCATCAGCATGATCTTGTTGATGCGCTCGCCGGCGAAGATGCGCAGCAGCGGATCCTCGAGCGAGAGGTAAAAGCGCGAGCTGCCCGGGTCGCCCTGGCGCCCTGAGCGGCCGCGCAGCTGGTTGTCCACCCGGCGCGACTCGTGCCGCTCGGTGCCAACGATGTGCAGGCCGCCTTCCCTGATCACATGGTCGTGCAGCTGCTGCCACTCGCTGCGCAGCTTCTCGATGCGGGCCTTGCGGTCTTCCGCCGGGCATCTCGGCCGTCCGCCTCGATCAGCTCGATCTGCTTCTCGACATTGCCGCCAAGCACGATGTCGGTGCCGCGTCCGGCCATGTTGGTGGCGATGGTGACCATCTTCGGCCGGCCGGCCTGCGCGACGATCTCGGCCTCGCGCGCGTGCTGCTTGGCGTTGAGCACCTGGTGCGGCAGCTTGTCCTTGGTGAGCAGTGACGAGAGCAGCTCGGAGGCCTCGATCGAGGTGGTGCCGACCAGCACCGGCTGCCCGCGCTCGTGGCAGTCCTTGATGTCGTCGATGATCGCCTTGTGCTTTTCCTTGGCGGTGCGGTACACCAGGTCGAGCCGGTCGTCGCGCACCATCGGCATGTGCGTCGGGATCACCATCGTCTCCAGGCTGTAGATTTGCTGGAATTCGTAGGCCTCGGTGTCGGCCGTGCCGGTCATGCCCGCGAGCTTGCGGTACATGCGGAAGTAGTTCTGGAAAGTGATCGAGGCGAGCGTCTGGTTCTCGTTCTGGATCTGCACCTTCTCCTTCGCCTCCACCGCCTGGTGCAGGCCGTCGGACCAGCGCCGGCCGTGCATCATGCGGCCGGTGAATTCGTCGACGATGATCACCTCGCCGTCCTGCACCACGTAGTGCTGGTCGCGATGGAACAGGTGATGCGCGCGCAGTGCAGCGTTCAGGTGGTGGAACAGGTTGATGTAGGCCGGCTCGTAGAGGCTCGCGCCCTGCGGCAGCATTCCGATGCGCGCGAGAATCTCCTCGGCCTTCTGGTGACCGGCCTCGGACAGCACGATCTGGTGGTTCTTCTCGTCGACGAAGAAATCGCCCGGCGGCTCCGGCTGGTCCTGTTTCTTCTCTTCCTTTTGCCGCGAGAGCAGCGGCGGCACCTGGTCCATGCGATGGTAGACCTCGGTGCGGTCCTCGGCCTGCCCCGAGATGATGAGCGGGGTGCGCGCCTCGTCGATCAGGATCGAGTCCACCTCGTCGACGATGGCGTAGCGCAGGCCGCGCTGGAAGCGCTCCTCGATGCGCATCGCCATGTTGTCGCGCAGGTAGTCGAAGCCGAACTCGTTGTTGGTGCCGTAGGTGATGTCCGCCGCGTAGGCGGCGCGCTTCGCGTCGGGCTCCAGCTGCGGGATGTTGACGCCCACGCTGAGGCCGAGGAAGCCGTAGATCTTGCCCATCCACTCCGCGTCGCGCTTGGCGAGGTAGTCGTTCACCGTGACGATGTGCACGCCGCGCCCGGCAAGGGCGTTCAGGTAGGCGGGCAGCGTGGCCACCAGCGTCTTGCCCTCGCCGGTGCGCATCTCCGCGATCTTGCCGTCGTGCAGCGCCATGCCGCCGATCAACTGCACGTCGAAGTGCCGCATCTTCAGCCGGCGCTTGCCCGCCTCGCGCACCACGGCGAAGGCCTCCGGCAGAAGTTCCTCCAGCCCTTCCTGCTCGGCCGCTTCCTTCTGCTCCGCGGGGGCGGCAGCCATGCGCGCCGCCAGGCGCTGCCTGAATTCGCGCGGTCTTCGCGCTCAGTGCCGCATCGGACAGCGCGGCGATGGCCGGTTCGAGCGCGTTGACGCGATCCACGACGCGGGAATACTGCTTGAGCAGCCGGTCGTTGCGGCTGCCGAAGATCTTGGTGAGGACGTTGGTGATCATCGAGGGCGCCGCCCGCGTTGCGGGCGCGCGGAAATACCCTGAAAACTCAAAATTTTAGCATGCCGGGGGCGAGCCCCGGTGCGCCGCTACCGGCCGGCGCGCGCGGACTGCTGCGAGGCCTGCGAGGCGAGCACGAAGCGCGCCGGATTCTGCGCCGAGCCCTTGAAACGCACTTCGAAGTGCAGGTGCGGGCCGGTCGAGCGGCCGGTGGTACCGACGTCGGCGATCCTGCGGCCGCGCTGCACCACGTCGCCCTCCCTGCACATACAGCTTCGAGGCATGCGCATAGCGCGTCACCAGGTCGTTGCCGTGGTCCACGTCGACCATATTGCCGTACTGCGGATGGAAACCGGCGAAGATCACCACGCCGCCCGCTGCGGCGACGATCGGCGAGCCGAGGTCTGCCAGGAAATCGATGCCCTCGTGCATCGCCTGCTGCCCGGTGAACGGGTCGATGCGCATGCCGAAGCCCGACGCGTTGAAGGGCGCATTCACCGGCATCATTGTCGGCATCAGCTTCTTCTTGATCGCCTGCTCGAACAACTGCGCCTCGAGCACGCCGAGCATGTCGGTGCGGTTCTCGACGTTGCGCGACAGGGTGCTCAGCTTCTCGCCGAATTCGGCGAGCGACAGGTTCTGCGGCGGCAGCGTGGTGGGCTGCGCCCCGCCAAGGCCGGGCGCCTCGCTGAAGCGGAATTCCTGCGGGCGGATGCCGGCGAGCGTGGACAGGCGGTCACCCAGGGCGTCCAGGCGCGCGAGCTGCGCCTGCATTTCGCCCAGCTTCACCGCCATCGCGTTCAGGTTCTGCTGCACGAACTGGCGCGCGCGCTCGGCCTCGCCCTGCTGCGCGGCGAGCAACAGTTCCTGCACCACGGGAATCTTGATGTCGGTGGCGAAGCGGATGGTGAGCCAGTAAAGGCCAGCCGTCATGCCGAGCAGCAGCAGAAGCGCGAGCATCATCGACGCGACCATGTGGCGCGTCGAGATGGTCAGCGTCCTGGCCTTCGCCAGGCGGTCAGGGATTACGATAATCTGCAACCGGCGCTCCCTTTGCCCAATTCCCCGTGCAAACCCCGAAAATCGATCGCTATCTCGCCTCCGACGACACCCTTCGGCCCATCGTCGCCAGGGCGCGCCAGATCGATGCGCTGGCCAAGCTTTGCGCCGAGTTCCTGCCTCCGGGGCTGGCCAGCCAGGTGCGGACGGCCAACTTCAGGGACGGCGAACTCGTCCTGCTTGCCAGCAACCCGCCGGCCGCGGCCAAGCTCAAGATGATGGCCGAGAGCCTGCGTAAGTTCTTGTTACGGCAGGGTTCGAAGGTTAGTTTAGTTTCCGTGAGGGTGCAACCAAGCAGTGCACACTGCGCGCCTTCGGCACAGGGCAAGTCTGCGACCCTCTCGGCACGAGGAATCTCTGAATTATCAGTGCTTTATGACCATCTTGGCGTCGATTCACCTGCCCGGCGCGCCTTGGGGAGGTTGCTGAACCACCACGGCGTCAGACCGCCACCAGCAATCGCTCCCCGAAAAGCAGCAAGAGCACCAGCACGAAGAGGAAAAGCGCGTACTTGAACGTCAGCCAGGCAAAGCGCAGGTACTTGCGCTCGCCGGTGAGCATGTACGTCAGCACGCAGACGCCCAGCGCCACCGCAACCAGCAGCCCGAGTACCCGGACTAGCAGCACTTAGGCAGTCTGTCTGACGAGCCCGGCGACGCCGGCGGGGGCTTCCTCGGCGCGCTCGAAGCTGGCCATTTCCCAGCCGGCCGGATCCGCCAACAGCGCGCGCAGCAGCTTGTTGTTGAGCGCGTGGCCGGACTTGTGCGCGGTAAATGCCCCGAGCAGCGGCCGGCCGAGCAGGTACAGGTCGCCGATCGCGTCGAGCACCTTGTGGCGGATGAATTCGTCGGCGAATCGCAGGCCATCGGCGTTCAGCAGGCGGAACTCGTCGAGCACCAGCGCGTTGTCCAGGCCGCCGCCGAGCGCGAGGCCATCCTCGCGCAGCTGCTCGACCTCGTGCATGAAGCCGAACGTGCGCGCGCGCGCGATTTCCTTCAGGTAGGAGGTCTCGGCGAAGTCCACCGTCACCGACTGGCTGGTCTTCTCGATCACGGGATGATTGAAGTCGATGGAGAACGACAGGCGCAGGCCCTCGTAGGGCTCCAGCCGCGCCCACTTGTCGCCCTCGCGGACTTCGACCGGCCGCTTCACGCGCAGGAAGCGCTTGGGCACCGCCTGCTCTTCCAGGCCCGCCTGCTGCACCAGCAGCACGAAAGGCGCGGCGCTGCCGTCCATGATCGGCACTTCGGGACCGTCGATGTCGATGTAGGCGTTGTCCACGCCCATGCCGGCGAGCGCCGACATCAGGTGCTCGACGGTGTAGATCTTGGCGCCCTGGTGCACGAGGCACGAGGAAAGCCGCGTTTCGCCGACCAGGTCGGCGCGCGCCGGGATGTCCACCGGCGGAGTCGAGGTCCACGCGGCGGAACACGATGCCGGTGTCGGGCTGCGCGGGCCGCAGGGCGATGTTCACCTGCTGCCCGGTGTGCAGGCCGACGCCGCGCGGCGCGGATCAGGGATTTGAGGGTTCGTTGCCGGAGCATGCGTAACTTCTTGAGCTGAGGGCGAATTCTAGCAGACAGGAACGGCGCAGCGCCTCCGGCAAGGAGGTGGGAAGCGCTGCGCCGCGCCTGGATCGCGCCGGGCTAGTCGGCCTGCTTGCGCAGGAACGCCGGGATGTCGTACTTGTCGACGCCGCTCTGCTGCAGCGCCTCGACCGTGGAGGCGCGGTTGCGCCGGATCACCGCCGGCACCGAGTCGAGCTGGTTGTAGTCCACGGCGCCGCCCGCCACCAGCGGCTGGTTGTCGGTGCCGGTCTTCTGCGAGACCACCAGCTGCGGCTTGGGCTGGCGCGCGGCGACCGGCGCGCCGAGCCCGGTGGCCACCACCGTCACGCGCAGTTCGTCGCCCAGCGCGTCGTCGTAGACGCCGCCGTAGATGATGGTGGCGTCGTCCGCGGCGAAGGTGCGCACGGTGTTCATCACCTCCTTGGTCTCGCGCAGCTTGAGGCTCGCGCGCGAGGCGCGTGATGTTGACCAGCACGCCGCGCGCGCCCGCCAGGTTCACGCCCTCGAGCAGCGGGCAGGCGATGGCCTGCTCGGCGGCGATGCGCGCGCGGTCGATGCCGCTCGCCGCCGCCGAGCCCATCATCGCCATGCCCTGCTCGCGACATCACGGTGCGCACGTCCTGGAAGTCGACGTTGACCAGGCCCGGGCTGGTTGATGATCTCGGCGATGCCGGCGACCGCGTTGTTCAGCACGTCGTCGGCCGCCTTGAACGCCTCTTCCTGCGTCACGTCCTCGCCCAGCACCTCCTCGAGCTTGTCGTTGAGGATCACGATCAGCGAGTCGACGTGCGGCGCCAGCTCGCTCGATGCCCTGCTCGGCGATCTTCATGCGCTTGGAGCCCTCGAAGGAGAACGGCTTGGTCACCACCGCCACGGTGAGGATGCCGAGCGTGCGCGCGACTTCCGCGATCACCGGCGCCGCGCCGGTGCCGGTGCCGCCGCCCATGCCGGCGGTGATGAACACCATGTGCGCGCCCGCCACCGCCTCCTCGATGCGCTCGCGCTCGGCGATGCGCCACCGCGCGCGCCTCCTCGGGCTTGGCGCCCGCGCCCAGCCCGCTCGAGCCGAGCTGGATCTGGTTGCGCGCCTTGTTGCGCGACAGCACCTGCGCGTCGGTGTTGACGGCGATGAACTCCACGCCCTCGCACGCCCTGCTCGATCATGTGGTTGACGGCGTTGCCGCCCGCGCCGCCCACCCCGATCACCTTGATGACCGGCCCTGCCGCCTGACTATCTACGATTTCGAACATGTGTTTCCTCCTTGCCAGTTGAGTACAACGTCAAAAATTCCTCTGGAACCACTCGCGCATGCGCGCCAGAACACCGCCCGCACCGAACCGTCCTGCCGCGAAAGCTGTCCCTGCCTGCACCTGCTGCACGCCTTCCAGCAGCAGGCCCACCGCGGTGGCGTAGCGCGGGTTGCGCACCACGTCGGCGAGCCCGCCCGCGTAGCGCGGCATGCCCACGCGCACCGGCATGTGGAAGATCTCCTCGCCCAGCTCGACCATGCCGTGCATCACCGAGCGAGCCGCCGGTGAGCACCACGCCGGAGGACAGCAGCTCCTCGAAGCCCGACTCGCGCAGCACCTGCTGCACCAGCGAGAACAGCTCCTCGACGCGCGGCTCGATCACTTCGGCGAGCGTCTGGCGCGACATCACGCGCGGCGCCGCGGTCGCCGATGCCGGGCACCTCGATCATCTCGTTCGGGTCGGCGAGCTGGCGCAGCGCCACGCCCTGGCGCATCTTGATCGTCTCGGCCTCGGCGGTCGGCGTGCGCAGCGCCATGGCGATGTCGTTGGTGATCTGGTCGCCGGCGATCGGGATCACCGCGGTGTGGCGGATCGCGCCGTGCGTGAAGATGGCGATGTCGGTGGTGCCGCCGCCGATGTCGACCAGGCAGACGCCGAGGTCCTTCTCGTCCTCCGACAGCACGGCGCGCGAGGAGGCGAGCGGCTGCAGGATCAGGTCGTTCACCTCCAGCCCGCAGCGGCGCACGCACTTGACGATGTTCTGCGCGGCCGACACCGCGCCGGTGACGATGTGCACCTTCACTTCCAGGCGCACGCCGGACATGCCGATCGGCTCGCGCACGTCCTCCTGGCCGTCGATGATGAATTCCTGCCGCAGCACGTGCAGGATCTGCTGGTCGGTCGGGATGTTCACCGCGCGCGCGGTCTCGATGGCGCGCTCGACGTCGAGCGCGCTCACCTCGCGGTCCTTGATCGCCACCATGCCGGTGGAGTTGAAGCTCTTGATGTGGCTGCCGGCGATGCCGGTGAACGCCGAGGCGATCTTGCAGTCGGCCATCAGCTCGGCCTCCTCGAGCGCGCGCTGGATCGCGTTCACGGTGGCCTCGATGTTCACCACCACGCCCTTCTTCAGGCCCTTGGACTCGTGCGCCGCCCATGCCGAGGATCTCGAGCGCCCCGTCGGCGCGCAGCTCCGCCACCAGCGCCGCCACCTTGGAGGTGCCGATGTCGAGGCCGACGATGAGGTTCTTGTTTTCCTTGGCCATCGCCTCAGCCGCCTTTCAGTTCCGGCACGCGCAGGGCGAAGCCGTTGGGGTAGCGCAGGTCGACGTACTCGTGCCTGCGCTGCATGCGCGCCAAGCGTCTGCGGGTGCACGGCCACGAAGCGCTCCAGCCGCCGCGTCCACGGGCTCGTTCGGCGCATCGCGGCCGAGCATCGATGGTCAGCCCGCCGGCGAGCCGCAGCTGCCAGGCGCGGCGCGGCGACAGGATCAGCGCCTCGAGCGGCGCGCCGAGCGGCGCAAGCAACTCCGCGAAGCGCCGGTAGCGTCGCGCCACTTCGGCCTCGCTGCCCGCCGGGCCGGCAAGCAGCGGCAGCGCCGCGTCGCTCTTTCCCGCGAAGCGCTCGCCCTGCACGTTGACCAGGCCGGCGTCGCCCCAGCGCGCCAGCGCGACGTGCTCCTCGAGCGTCACCTCGAGGCGGTCGGGCCAGACGCGGCGCACCTGCGACGCGCCGCACCCAGGGCAGCTGCTCGAGCGCGGCGCGCGGCTGCGCCAGGTCGACGGCGAAGAAGTTGCCGTCGATGCGCCCGCGCACCGCCTGCTCGACCTCGGCGCGCGGTGGTGTGCGCGAGCGCGCCGCGCAACTGCACTTCGCGCAGCGGGAACAGCGGCGAGCGCAGCGACCAGCTGCACGGCGCCAATGGCGAACACCAGCAGCGCGAGCGCGGTGAGCGCGCCGGCCGCCGCGTTGAGCAGGCGCGGGTTATCCCACATGGGCGCCCTCCAGGATGCGCAGGCACAGGTCCTCGTAGGACATGCCGACGGCGCGCGCCGCCATCGGCACCAGGCTGTGGTCGGTCATGCCGGGCGAGGTGTTGACTTCGAGCAGCCAGGGCTTGCCCGCGCCGGTCCAGCATCAGGTCGACGCGTCCCCAGCCGCGTGCAGCCGAGCGCAGCGCGAAGGCCTGCAAGGCACAGCGCCTTCAGGGCCGCCTCCTTCTCGGCGGGCAGCCCGCACGGGCACAGGTAGCGCGTGTCGTCGCTGAAGTACTTGTGCTGGTAGTCGTAGTAGCCCGCGGCGCCTCGATGCGGATCAGCGGCAGCGCGGTGTCGCCGAGGATGCTGGCGGTGTATTCGGGGCCGTCGATGAAGCTCTCCGCGAGCGCGATGTCCGGTACTTCACGCGCCGCGAGCTCGTAGGCCGCCGGCAGCTGCGACACCGCGCGTGACCTTGGTCAGGCCGAGCGTCGAGCCTTCGTTCGCCGGCTTGACGATCAGCGGCAGGCCGAGATCGCGCGCCACCGCGTTCCAGTCGTCGCCCGCCGCGAGAATGCGATAGCGGCGGCGTCGGCAGGCCGTTGGCCATGCCAGATCATCTTGGTGCGCCACTTGTCCATGGCGAGGGCCGAGCCGAGCACGCCGCTGCCGGTGTAGGGAATGCCGAGCACTTCGAGCGCGCCCTGCATCGTGCCGTCCTCGCCGCCGCGGCCGTGCAGCGCGATGAAGCAGCGCGCGAAGCCTTCGCCCTTGAGGTCCGCCAGGTCGCGCTGCGCCGGATCGAAGGCATGCGCGTCGACGCCCTTCGCGCGCAGCGCCTTGAGCACGCCGGCGCCGCTCATGAGGGAGACTTCGCGCTCGGCGGAGCTGCCGCCCATCAGCACGGCGACCTTGCCGATGATTCATGCGGCTTCCCCCACGATGCGCACTTCGGGTTGCAGCGCCACCGCGGTCCGCTCGAGCACACGCGCGCGCACTTCCTCGATCAGCCACTCGATGTCGGCGGCGCGCGCCGCGCCCTTCGGATTGACGATGAAGTTGGCGTGCTTCTCCGACACGCGCGCGCCGCCGCGCGCGAGCCCTTTCAGCCCGCAGGACTCGATCAGCCGCGCCGCATGGTCGCCGGGCGGATTGCGGAACACGCTGCCGGCGTTGGGCAGCGACGAGCGGCTGCGAGGCGATGCGCTTCTCGAGCAGCTCCTTGATGCGCGCGCGCGAGGCCGCGCCGTCGCCTGGCGCAGGTCGAACCAGGCGCCGGCGAACCACTCGTCCGCGCCGAGGCGCGCCGCCCTTCAGCGCGCAATGGCGATAGCCGATCTCGAACTCCTCGCGCGCGCGCGTGCGCACCTGCCCGCGCCGGTCGATGGTGAGCGCGCGCCCGACGATCTCCCAGGTCTCGCCGCCGTAGCAGCCCGCGTTCATCGCCAGCGCGCCGCCCACGGTGCCCGGCACGCCCGCGAGGAATTCGGCGCCGACGAGATCGTGGCGCGCGGCAAAGCGCGCCACCTTCGGGCTCGCCACGCCCGCCTCCGCGTACACGCGGCCGCCGACCAGCTCGGGATGGCGGGCCGCCGCGTGGGTCAGCACCACCGTGCCGGCGAAGCCCCCGTCGCGCACCAGCAGGTTGGAGCCGAGGCCGACGAACAGCAGCGGCTCCGCCGCCGGCAGCTGGCGCAGGAAGGCCGCGAGGTCGTCGAGATCCGCCGGCGCATAGAAGCGCGCGGCCGGCCCGCCGGCGCGCCAGCTGACGTGCCGCGCCATCGGCTCGTTGGCCTTCAGCTCGCCGCGCAACCCTTCCAGTCGCAGTGCGTCCGCCATGTTCATGTCAGTTGCGCGGCAACGCCGCTGATCGAGCCTGCGCCCATGGTCAGCACCACGTCGCCGTCCTGCGCCACGCGCCGGATCGCCGCGGCCATCTGCGCGATCTCCTCGACGAACAGCGGCTCCACCTTGCCCGCCACGCGCACGGCGCGCGCCAGCGAGCGGCCGTCGGCGGCGACGATCGGCGCCTCGCCCGCCGGGATAGACCTCTGCCAGCAGCACCGCGTCCGCGGTCGAGAGCACGCGCACGAAGTCCTCGAACAGGTCGCGCGTGCGCGTATAGCGGTGCGGCTGGAAGGCGAGCACGATGCGCCGCCCGGGAAACGCGCCGCGCGCGGCGGCGAGCGTCGCCGCCATTTCCGCCGGGTGATGGCCGTAGTCGTCGATCAGCGTGAAGCTGCCGCCGCCCTCGAGGCGCACGTCGCCATAGCGCTGGAAGCGCCGGCCGACGCCGCGGAACTCCGCCAGCGCCTTGAGGATCGCCGCGTCCGCGACGCCCAGCTCGGTGCCGACCGCGATCGCCGCGAGCGCGTTGCGCACGTTGTGCTCGCCCGGCAGGTTGAGGGTCACCTCCAGCGCCGGCCGCTTCTCGCGCAGCGCGCTGAAGCGCATGCGGCCGCCGGCGTGGACGATCTTCTCGCGCGCGCAGCATGGCGTCGGCGGCGAAGCCGTAGGTGATCAGCGGCTTGGAGACGAACGGCAGGATCTCGCGCACGTTGGCGTCGTCGGCGCACAGGATGGCGCTGCCGTAGAAGGGCAGGTTCTGCAGGAACTGCACGAACGCCTGCTTCAGGCGCGCGAAATCGTGCTGGTAGGTCTCCATGTGGTCGGCGTCGATGTTGGTCACCACCGCCAGCACCGGCTGCAGGTGCAGGAACGAGGCGTCGGACTCGTCCGCCTCGACCACGATGTAATCGCCCTGGCCGAGGCGCGCGTTCGACCCCGCCGCGTTCAGCCGCCCGCCGATGACGAAGGTGGGATCGAGCCCGCCCTCGGCGAGCACGCTCGCCACCAGGCTGGTGGTGGTGGTCTTGCCGTGCGTGCCGGCGATCGCCACGCCGTGCTTCAGGCGCATCAGCTCCGCGAGCATCAGCGCGCGCGGCACCACCGGCACGCGACGCGTGCGCGCCGCCACCACTTCCGGATTGTCCGGCGCGCACGGCGCTCGACACCACCACGGCGTCGGCGCCGTCGATGTTCTGCGCGGCGTGGCCGAGCGCCACGCGTGCGCCGAGCTCCTTCAGGCGCCGCGTCGCCGCGTTCTCCGCCAGGTCCGAGCCGCTCACCTGGTAGCCGAGGTTGACCAGCACCTCGGCGATGCCGCTCATCCCCGCGCCGCCGATGCCGACGAAATGGATATGCCGGACCTTGTGCTTCACTTCGCCAGCTCCATGCAGCGCTCGGCGACGACGCGTGCCGCGTCCGGCTTGCCCAGCGCGCGGGCCTTGCGCGCCATCTCGAGCAGCTTCGGCCGGTCGAGCGCGCGCAGCAGCGCGGCGAGCGTCCCGGGCGAGAGCTCCGCCTGCGGCAGCAGGATCGCGGCGCCCTGGTCGGCGAGGAAGCGCGCATTGGCGGTCTGGTGGTCGTCCACCGCGTGCGGGAACGGCACCAGCACGCTCGCCACGCCGCCGGCGGAAAGCTCGGCCACGGTCATCGCGCCCGCGCGGCAGATGACGAGGTCGGCCTCCGCGTAGCGCTGCGCCATGTCGTCGATGAAGGGCGTGAGCTCGCCCTGCACGCCGGCCGCCGCATAGGCCGCGCGCAGCGCCGCGTAGTTCTTCTCGCCCGACTGGTGCACCACCGCGGGCTTCGGCTCGAGCAGCGCGATCGCGCGCGGCACGCACTCGTTGAGCGCCTGCGCGCCGCCCGAGCCGCCCACCACCAGGAGCTTCAGCGGGCCGCTGCGCCGTCCGTAGCGCTCGGCGGGGTCGGCGAGCGCGGCGATCTCGCCGCGCACCGGGTTGCCGGTCCACTCCGCGCCCTTCAGCGCCTGCGGGAAAGCGGACATGGTCTTGTCGGCGACGCCGGCCAGGATGCGGTTGGTGAGCCCGGCAATGGCGTTCTGCTCGTGCACCGCGAGCGGTCGCGCGAGCAGCGAAGCCATCATGCCGCCCGGGAAACGCGACGTAGCCGCCCATGCCGAGCACCACGTCGGGGCGCAGGCGGAAGATCGTGCTCGCGGACTGCCAGAAGCCGACGAGCAGGTTGAGCGGCAGCAGCAGCGCTGCGGCAAGACCCTTGCCGCGCAGCGCCGCGGCGCGGATCGCCGCCAGCTCGTAGCCGCGCGCGGTCACCAGCCGCGCTTCCATGCCCGCGCGCGTGCCCATCCACACCACGCGCCAGCCGCGCGCGCGCAGCACGTCGGCCACCGCGAGGCCGGGGAACACGTGGCCGCCGGTGCCGCCCGCCATGATGAGCGCGGTCCTCATGCCTTGAGCCCCCGCGCCAGCTGCCGGCTTTCCCAGTCGATGCGCAGCAGGATCGCCAGCGCCACGCAGTTCACCACCAGTCCCGTGCCGCCGAAGCTCATCAGCGGCAGCGTCAGGCCCTTGGTCGGCAGCAGGCCCATGTTCACGCCCATGTTGATGAGCGCCTGGAAGCCGATCCATATGCCGATGCCCTGCGCGGCGAGCGAGGCGAAGTGCCGCTCGCGCAGCGCGGCCTGGCGGCCGATGGCGAAGGCGCGCATCACCACCCAGACGAACAGCGCGATCACCAGCGCCACGCCGACGAGGCCGAGCTCCTCGGCGATCACCGCGAGCAGGAAATCGGTGTGCGCCTCGGGCAGGTAGTGCAGCTTCTCCACGCTCGCGCCCAGCCCCACGCCGAGCCATTCGCCGCGGCCGAAGGCGATCAGCGCGTGCGACAGCTGGTAGCCCCTGCCGAAGGGGTCGGTCCAGGGGTCCATGAAGCCGAAGATGCGCTGCATGCGGTACTCGGAGGTGAGCACCAGCAGCACGAAGCCGAGCGCCAGCATCGCGCCGAGCGCGGCGAAGTGCCGGCCGTTCATGCCGCCGAGGAACAGGACGCCGAAGGTGGTGACGGCGATCACCACCAGCGCGCCGAAGTCCGGCTCGCGCAGCAGCAGCCAGGACACGAACATCATCACCGCCAGCATCGGCAGCAGCCCGCGCCGGAAGCTCTTCATCACCGCGTGCTTGCGCACCGTGTAGTCGGCGGCGTAGAGCACCACCGCGAGCTTCATCAGCTCCGAGGGCTGCATGGTGAGCGCACCCAGGTCGATCCAGCGGCGCGCGCCGTTCACCTCGCGGCCGATGCCGGGCACCAGCACCAGCACCAGCAGCGCCGACGCCGCCGAGGAACAGCCACGGCGCGCGCCTTCTGCCAGTAGCGCACCGGCACGAGGAACACCGCCATCGCAGCGGCGAGCGCCACGCCGAGGAACACCGCGTGGCGCATCAGGTAATAGGCGGCGTTGCTGCCGGTGTAGCGGCTCGACTCGGCGGTGGAGATCGACGCCGAATACACCATCACCAGGCCCATCGCCATCAGCAGCAGCGCCGCCCAGGCGAGCGCGCGGTCGTACTCGGGCGCGGCGGCTTGCTTGGCGAAGACGTAGGTCGCGCTCACCTCAGTCCCCCAGCGCGCGCAGCGCCGCGGCGAACACTTCGCCGCGATGCCGGTAGTCGCGGAACATGTCGAAGCTGGCGCAGGCGGGCGACAGCAGCACGGCGTCGCCGGGCTGCGCCAGCTGCGCTGCGCGCGCCACCGCCTGCTCCAGCGTCGCGCAGCGCTCCAGCGCGCACGCCGCTCGCGGCGAGCGCGCGCTCGATGAGCGGCGCGTCGCGCCCGATCAGCAGCACGCGGCGCGCATGCGCGGCGACGGCCGGCGCGAGCGGCGCGAAATCCTGCCCCTTGCCCTCGCCGCCGGCGATGAGCAGCGCCGGACGTCCCAAGCCGGTGAGGGCGGCCACCGTGGCGCCGACGTTGGTGCCCTTGGAATCGTCGTACCAGGCGACGCCGCGCGCGCTCGGCGACGAGCTGCAGCCGGTGCGGCAGGCCCTTGAAGCTGCGCAAGCCCTGCGCCAGCGCCTCGCGCGATGCGCCCAGCGAGCGCGCGAGCGCGCAGGCGGCGAGTGCGTTGGCGACGTTGTGCGCGCCGTGGATCTGCAGTTCGCCCACCGGCAGCACCGGCAGGGCGCCCTCGTGCAGCACGCCGTCCACGACGCCCCAATGCCCGGCCCCGGCGGGCGCGCCGAGGCCGAAGCTCACCTGCTCGCGCCCGGCGAGGGCGAACGCCATGCGAGCGCGGGTCGTCGCGGTTGAGCACCTGCACGCCCTGCGCCCAGGAAGATGCGCGCCTTGGCCGCCGCGTATTCGTCCATCCCCGCATAGCGGTCGAGGTGGTCTTCGCTCAGGTTGAGCACAGTCGCGGCGTCCGGCGCGAGCGACCAGGTCGTCTCCAGCTGGTAGCTGGAGAGCTCCAGCACCCATGCCGCGGGCGGCGCGCGGCGCCGCCTCAGCGCATCGAGCGCGGCGGGCCCGATGTTCCCGGCGACCTCGCAGTCGATCGCCGGCGGCGCGCAGCAGGTGACCGGTGAGCGCCGTGACCGTGGTCTTGCCGTTGGTGCCCGTGACCGCGAGCACGCGGCTCGCCGCGTCGGCGCGCACGTGCCAGGCGAAGAGCTCGATGTCGCCGACGACCGGGATGCCCCGCGCCACCGCCGTCTGCACGACGGCTTCCCGCAGCGGCAGGCCCGGGCTGAGGCACAGCGAGGCTCACGCCCTCCAGCAGCGTCGTCGCTGAACGGCGCCGGTGTGCAGCTCGCCGCTGAAATCCTCCTGCGCGCGGCGGCTCGGCGCGCGTGTCCGCCACTCTCGGCGTGCCGCCCTGGCGCGTGATCCAGCGCGCCGCCGAGAGGCCGCTGTCGCCCAGGCCGAGCACCAGCACGCGCCGGCCGGCAAGCGCTACCGGCTCGGGGCGCGGCAGCAGGTTGAAGAGCGGTTCGCGCATCGACATGGTCACCGCAGCTTCAGCGTCGACAGCCCGAACAGCACCAGCATCATGGTGATGATCCAGAAGCGCACCACCACCTGCGACTCCTTCCAGCCTTCCAGCTCGTAGTGGTGGTGCAGCGGCGCCATGCGGAAGATGCGCTTGCCGCCGGTGGCCTTGAAGTACGCCACCTGCAGCATCACCGACAGCGTCTCGGCGACGAACACGCCGCCCATGATGAACAGCACGATCTCCTGGCGCACGATCACGGCCATGGTGCCGAGCGCCGCGCCGAGCGCGAGCGCGCCGACGTCGCCCATGAACACCTCGGCCGGGTAGGCGTTGAACCAGAGGAAGCCGAGGCCGGCGCCGGCGAGCGCCCCGCAGAACACCGTCAGCTCCCCCGCGCCCGGGATGTGGGGCAGGCCGAGGTACTTGCTGAACACGCTATGCCCCGCCACGTAGGCGAAGATGCCGAGCGCGCTGCCGATCATCACCGTCGGCATGATGGCCAGGCCGTCCAGCCCGTCGGTGAGGTTGACGGCGTTGGAAGTGCCGACGATCACGAAATAGGTGAGGATGATGAACCCGATCGGGCCGAGCGGGTAGGCGACGAACTTGAAGAACGGCACGATCAGCTCGTTCAGCGCCGGAGTGCCCTGCGAGATGCTGGCGAGGTACGCGCGGCGCCCAGGCCGATGGCCGACTGCCAGAACAGCTTCGCGCGCGCCGACAGCCCCTTCGGATTGCGATGCACCACCTTGCGGTAGTCGTCCACCCAGCCGATGGCGCCGAAGCCGAGCGTCACCAGCAGCACCACCCACAGGTAGCGGTTCTGCAGGTCGCCCCACAGCAGCGTGGTGATGCCGATGGACAGCAGGATCAGCGCGCCGCCCATGGTCGGCGTGCCGGCCTTGCCCAGATGCGTCTGCGGGCCGTCGTCGCGCACCGACTGCCCGATCTTGTAGGCGGTCAGCTTGCGGATCACATAGGGCCCGAGGATCAGCGAAATCGCGAGCGCGGTGAGGCAGGCGAGCACCGCGCGCAGCGTGATGTAGTTGAAGACGTTGAACAGGCGCACGTCGCGGGCCAGCCACTGGGCGAAATCGAGCAGCATCAGTGCCCTCCTTGTGCTTCGCCGGTGAGCGCCGCCACCACGCGCTCCATGCGCATGAAGCGCGAACCCTTCACCAGCAGCGTGGCATCGCGCGGCAGCGCCTTGACCAGCTCCTCCGGCGAGGCGAAGTGCCGCGCGCCGGCGCCGAACGCCTTGACCGCCTCGCGGCTCGCCTCGCCAAGCGCGTACAGCGCGCCGATGCCGCGGCTGCGCGCGTACTCGCCGACCTCGCGGTGAAATGCGGGACCGTGCTCGCCCACCTCGCCCATGTCGCCGAGCACCAGGGCGGCCGGCCCCGGGCATGCGGCCAGCACGTCGATCGCGGCGCGCACCGAGTCGGGATTGGCGTTGTAGCTGTCGTCGATGACGGTGGCACCGCTCGCGGCGCGCTTCACCTGCAGGCGCCCCGCATGGGGCCTGAACGCCTCGAGGCCCCTGCCGATCGTCGCGGCCGGGATGCCTGCGGCGTGCGCGCACGCCGCTGCGGCCAGCGCATTGCGCACGTTGTGCAGTCCGGGTATCGCGAGGCTGGCGCGCGCTTCGCCCGCGGGGGTGCGCACCACGATCTCGCTGCTCAATTGCCTGAGCGTGTAGCCCCCGGTCACCGTCGCCTCGCGCTCCAGCGCGAAATCGACGACGGGCCGCTGCCCGGCGGCCTCCAGGAAGATGGCGGCGGCAGGCGTCATCCGCGTTCACCACCGCCACGCCCGAGGGCGGCAATGCGCGGAACACATTGGCATTCTCCTGCGCGCTCGCCTCGACGCTGTGCATGAATTCCATGTGCTCGCGCTGCGCGTTGGTCACGACGGCAACCGTGGGCTGCGCGAGGTCCGCCAGCCACGCGATCTCGCCGGGGTGGTTCATGCCGAGCTCGATCGCGCAGTAGCGATGGGCTGCGCCCATGCGCAGCAGCGTCATCGGCACGCCGATGTCGGTGTTCAGGTTCCCCTGCGTGGCGAGGACCGCGGCCTCACCTGCATGCGCGCGCAGGATCGCGGCGAGCATTTCCTTGGCCGTCGTCTTGCCGTTGGCCCCGGCGATGCCGATCACTACTGGCGCAAAACGCTTGCGCCAGTGGCGGCCGAGCCGGCCAAGCGCTTTGCGCGTGTCCTCCACCGCGACGGCGGGCAGCGCCGGCACGCCCGCGAACTCGCGATCCACCAGCGCGGCGCTCGCGCCGCGCTCCTTCGCCATGCCAAGGAAAGCATGTCCGTCGAAGCGCTCGCCGCGAATTGCGACGAACAGCTCGCCGCGGCCGACGCTGCGCGAGTCGGTGGACACGCCGCGAAAACGCGCATCCGGCCCCACGAGGGTTCCCTGCATCGCGGCCGCGGCTTCGGCGAGGCTCATCATCGCTTCCCCGCCCTGCGAACGAGCGCGGACCGCGCCACCTGCGCGTCCGAGAACGGCTCGCGCCGCCCGGCGATCTCCTGCCAGGACTCGTGGCCCTTGCCCGCGATCAGCACCACGTCCGCGTCCGCGGCCCCGCCGATCGCCGATTCGACGGCGCGCGCGCGATCGGGCTCTACTGCGTGCGGCGCGGTGACGCCCGCCTCGATCTCGCGCAGGATGGCGAGCGGATCTTCGCTGCGCGGATTGTCCGAGGTGAGCACGATGCGGTCGGCAAGCCGCGAGGCCGCTGTGCCCATCGGCGCGCGCTTGCTGCGGTCGCGGTCGCCGCCCGCGCCGAACACCACGACCAGGCTGGCCACCACGCGCCTGCGCCACGGGGCGCAGCGCCTGCAGCACCTTCTCGAGCGCGTCCGGGCTGTGCGCGTAGTCGATGACCGTGAGCGGCGCATCCCCGACGCGCTGCATGCGGCCCGGCACTGGCGGCAGCGCCGCGAGTGCGGCGACCGCCCGGCCAAAGGGCAACCCGTAGGCGAGCAAGCAGCCGAGCACGCCGAGCGCGTTGGCGACGTTGAACCGGCCGAGCGGGCGGAACTCGACCTCGGCCGACCCCCAGCTCGTCGCCAGCTCCAGGCGCTCCGCCGCGATGCGCGCCGCCGCCACGAACTCGGTCACGCTGCCGGGGGCCACCGCGGCGCTCGACAGGCTGTAGCCGATGGTGCGCAGGCCGCGCGCCGCGCAGCGCTGCGCCAGCTGCACGCCGAACGCGTCGTCGAGGTTCAGCACCGCACAGGCGAGCGCCTCGGCGTCGAACAGGCGCGCCTTGGCTGCGGCGTAGGCCTGCATGGTGCCGTGGTACTCCAGGTGGTCGTGCGTCAGGTTGGTGAACAGCGCGCAGTCGAAAGCAACGCCGTTGGCGCGTCCCTGGTCGAGGCCGTGCGAAGAAACCTCCATCGCCACCGCCGCGGCACCATCGCGCCGCATCCCGGCCAGCATGCGGTGCAGTTCGAGCGCGTCGGGGGTTGTGTTGCCCGCGTCGGCGAGCGCGCCGGGAAAGCCCGCTCCGAGCGTGCCCAGCACCCCGCATTTCGCGCCGGCGCCGGAGAGCGCTGCGGCGATCCACTGGCTGCAGGAAGTCTTGCCGTTGGTGCCGGTGACGCCGCAGGTCCACAGCGCCTCGCTCGGCCGGCCATAGAACGCATGCGCCAGCACGCCCGCCTGCGCCTTGAGCCCGCGCACCGGCGCATTTGGCACGCCCCACTCCTCGCGCCATGCGAAGCCCGCCTCCTCCCAGAGCACGCCCGCCGCGCCGCGGCGGATGGCGTCCGGGATGTGCGCGCGGCCGTCGGCCGCTGCGCCCGGGTAGGCGAAGAAGGCCACACCGGGCGCGCAACGCCGGCTGTCGGAAGCGCAGCCGCTCGATCACGGCGCCCTGGGCCGCGAGGCGCTCGAGGGGACCGGCGCCAATCAGGTGCTCTCCCGCGCTTCCTCGCCCTCGCCCGGCAATGGCACGGGCTCGAGCGGCGCATCGTGCGGCACGTTGAGCAGGCGCAGCGCCCCCTGCACCACCTGCGCGAACACCGGCGCCGCCACCACCCCGCCGTAGTACTTGCCGGCGGAGGGCTCGTCGAGCATCACGGCCACCACGATGCGCGGGTCGCTCGCCGGCGCGAGGCCGACGAACGACGAGATGTACTTGTCCGGCGCGTAGCTGCCGTTTTCCTGCTTGTGCGCGGTGCCGGTCTTGCCGGCGACGCGCCAGCCCATGACGCGGGCGCGCGGCGCGGTGCCGCCGGGCTGCACTGCGAGCTCGAGCATGGCGCGCACCTGGCGCGCGGTCTGCGCCGACAGCACGCGCGTGCCCGGCGCAGGCGCGTCCGATTTCATCAGCGTGAGCGGCACGATCTCCCCGTCGCGCGCGAACATGGTGTAGGCGCGCGCCAGCTGCATCAGGCTCACCGAGATGCCGTGGCCGTAGGCCATGGTGGCCTGCTCCACCGGCCGCCAGGTGCGCGCCGGGCGCAGCCGGCCGCCGGCCTCGCCGGGAAAGCCGAGCTGCGGCGCGGCGCCGAAACCGGCGCGGTTGAACAGGTCCCACATGTCCTCGCGCGCCAGCGACAGCGCGAGCTTCGCCGCGCCGACGTTGGAGGAAAGCTGCACCACCTGCGCGACGCTGATGGCGCCCTTCGGGTGCGAATCGTGGATCGTGTAGTTGGCGATGCGCAGCGAGTCGTGCCCGGACGCGACCACGCTCTTCGCGGTCACCTTGCCCTGCTCGAGGGCGAGCGCGACGGTGAAGGGCTTGAGCGTCGAGCCCGGCTCGAAGGTGTCGGTGAGCGCGCGGTTGCGCAGCTGCGCGCCGGAGAGCTTCGCGCGGTTGTTCGGGTTGAACGACGGCAGATTGACGAGCGCCAGCACTTCGCCGGTGCGCACGTCGAGCGCCACCAGCGCGCCCGCCTTGGCGCGGTGCTCGGCGAGCGCCGCCTTCAGCGCGCCGTAGGCGAGGCTCTGGATCTTGCCGTCGATCGACAGCTGCAGGTCTTTGCCGTCCTGCGCCGCGCGGATCGACTTCGATGTCCTCCACCACGCGGCCGAGGCGGTCCTTGATCACGCGCCGGCTGCCGGGGACGCCGCCCAGGCTCGTCTGGTGCGCGAGCTCGATGCCCTCCTGCCCCGATTCGTCCACGCCCGTGAACCCGACCAGGTGCGCGGTGAGCTCGCCGCCGGGGTAGTAGCGCCGGAACTCGCGGTGCTGGTAGATGCCCGGCACGCCGAGGCGTGCCACCTGCTCGGCCTGCTCCGGCGGGATCTGGCGCTTGAGGTAGACGAAGTCGCGCGAGGTATCGGCGACTTTCTTCTGCAGTTCGCGCGCATCCACGCCGAGCAGCGCGGCGAGCTTCCGGTGCTGCGCGGCGGTCGCCGCGACGTCCCCGGGGATCGCCCACACCGACTGCACCGGCGTGGACACGGCGAGCGCCTCCCCATTGCGGTCGAGGATGCGGCCGCGCGTACCGGGAATCTCCAGCACGCGGCTGTAGCGCGCCTCGCCCTTCTCCTGCAGAAAGTGCGTATCGAGCGCCTGCAGGTACACCGAGCGGGCAGCCGAGCACGGCGAACGCGGCGAGCAGCGCGCACATCACCACGCGCGCGCGCCAGATCGGCAGGCGCACCATGCTGGAGGCCGCCACCGCGCTCATCGCGCCGCCTCGCGCTCGACGACGCGCACGCGGCGCGGGTCGGGAACGCGCATGCCGAGGGTGCCCGTGGCCACCTTTTCCACGCGCGCGTGCAGCGCCCAGGTGCTCGCCTCGAGCTGCAGCCTGCCGAACTCGACGTCGAGCTCGCGCGCGCGCGCCTGCTCGCGCTCCAGCTCGGAGAACAGCTTGCGGGCCTTGTGCTGGGAGGTAACGAGCCCGAGCGCGCAGACGACGAGAACCAGGAGGAGGAGGAGGTTCAGCTTCGCCACGCGTCGGGCTCGATTCGGGTGATCAATGACGGGTCAAAGGGGGCGGCCGTGCGCTCCGCGACGCGCAGCACGGCGCTGCGCGCGCGCGGGTTGGCGGCGGCTTCGGCGGCGGAGGGACGCATGGGCTTGCCCACGATGGTGAGCAGCGCTTGTGGCATCTCGCTGGCGCGCAGGGGCAAATCCCGTGGCAGCATCGGGCGCGCGCAGGACTGCAGGAAGCGCTTCACGATGCGGTCCTCCAGCGAGTGGAAGGCGATCACCGCCAGGCGCCCGCCAGGCGCGAGGCGCTCGAGCGCCTGCGGCAGCATCAGCGACACTTCCTCAAGCTCCCGATTGACGAAAATCCGTAGAGCCTGAAAGGTGCGCGTCGCCGGATCCTGGCCCGGCTCCCGTGTGCGGACCGCCGCACCCACGAGATCGGCAAGTTGGCGGGTCGTGCGGATGGGCGCGCTCCGGCGAGCAGCAACAATCGCCGCTGCAACCTGTTTAGCAAACCGTTCTTCCCCATACCCCCCGATGACCTCCCTGAGTTGCGCTTCGCTCGCTGTCCCCAGCCAGTCGGCTGCGGACACCCCTTGCGTCGGATCCATGCGCATGTCGAGCGGCCCGTCGTTGCGGAACGAGAAGCCGCGCGCCGCGTCGTCGAGTTGCGGCGAGGACACGCCCAGGTCGAACAGCATCCCCTGCGCCTGCGCCACGCCCTGCGCGTCGAGCGCGTGCGCGAGCGCGCTGAACGCGGTGTGCACGATCGCGAAGCGCGCATCGCGGATGCCGCGCGCCGCTTCGACGGCCTGCGGGTCGCGGTCGAGCGCGATGAGCCGCCCGCTGCGGACCGAGCTGTTCGAGGATCCGGCGGCTGTGCCCGCCGCGACCGAAGGTGCCGTCCACGTAGGTCCCGTCCGGCCGCAAGGCCAGCGCGGCGACGGCTTCGGCGGCGAGTACGGCACGGTGGGAGGGAGGAGCGGCGCTCATTGGGGGGCGCACCCGCGCTCACAGCGAGAAGTCCTCCATGCCGGGCGGCGGCGCGGCAGGACCGGATAGGGCCTGCGCGAGCTTCGCGTTCCACAGGCCGCTGTCCCACAGCTCGAAGTAGCCGCCCTGACCGACCAGCATCACGTCGCGCTCGAGCCTGCCGTGCTGGCGCAGCGCGCCCGAGAGGAGGATGCGGCCCGACCCGTCGGGCACCACGTGCTCCTCGAAGCCGAGCAGCAGGCGCTTCCACCAGCTCGCCTGCGGGTGAAAACTCGGGAAGGTCTCGGCGCGCGCGCGCACTGGCTCCCAGGCGGCCGGCGGATAAAGCAGCACGCAGCCCTCCGGGTGCGCGGTCAGCACGAGGTGCTTGGCGCTGTCGAGCAGCGCATCGCGATGGCGCGTGGGAATAGCCAGGCGCCCCTTCGCGTCCAGCGTCACCACCGTTGCGCCGTGAAATGTCCCACCCATGCCCAGTTTTTCCTCGGCGGCTGGGGCGCTGCGGGAATCTCCCCTTTTTCCGCCACTTTTTTCTACCTTTTCCCACTCTAAGGGGAAAAGATGGACGAGGTCAAGCCAAATATTCAGGCCTGACAAAGACTTAGCGACGTTTTTGTAGGCTGATTCTGGAAATTAAATAGACATACATTTCAGCAGGTTATAAAACCTACTGAAAGTGCCTTCTTAGAACACCCTGTGACTTATGCCCGGGCGAGGCGATCAATGGTTTCCGCCGCGACCGCGACCTTCGCGCCGGCCGCGTGGATCTCGATCCAGGTGTTGGCATCGACAGCGATGCCGTCCTTTTCGCGCTTCGCACGCGTCTCGCGCTCCGGATCGCCCGCGATGCGCACGCGATCGCTGCCGGGCGCGGGCGGCGATTTCTTCACCCAGGCGATGAACTCGCGCGCTTCGCGCTCGAACGGCGCCGCGGTGCCAAGCTTGCGCGGGTCGATGAGGATGCTGAGCATGCCGTTCAGCACCCGCTTCTTCGAGCGGTCCTCCGTGTGCCAGGTGCCGCCGCCGGTGAGCGCGCCGCCGAGCAACTCGCATACGACGGCGAGGCCATAGCCCTTGTGCAGGCCGAAGGTGGTGAGCGCGCCAAAAGGCTCGATCACACCGAACTTCGCGTCGATGGTGGGGTTGCCCTTGTCGTCGAGGAGCAGCCCGGGCGGCAGCTTCTCGCCCTTGTTGTGCGCGACGCGCACCTTGCCCTGCGCCACGCCGCTGGTGGCCATGTCGAGGATGAACGGCGCCTGCCCAGCGAGCGGGATGCCGATGGTGCAGGGATTGGTGCCGAAGCGCGCGTCGCTGCCGCCGAAGGGCGCGACGATCGCGCGCGAGATCACGTTGACGAAGCTGATCGACACCAGGCCTTCGGCCACCGCCTGCTCGGCCCACTGGCCGATGCGGCACAGGTGGTGCGAGTTGGCGAGCGCCATCACGCACACGCCGTGCTGCCGCGCGCGCCCGATGGCGATGGCGGTCGCTTCCATTCCGATGACCTGGCCGTACCCCGCCTGGCCGTCGAGCGCGACCAGCGCGCCGCCGTCGAACTTCACCACCGGGTGGCGGTTGGGCTGCAAGCCTCCCTCGATGAGCGAATCCACATAGCGCGGGATCATGCCGATGCCGTGCGAGTCGTGCCCGGTGAGGTTGGCGGTGACGAGGTTCTCGGCGACGAGGCGCGCCTCGCGCGGCTCGCTGCCGCCGGCGGCGACGATCGCCTCGATGGCGCGCGCGAGCGGCGCCGGTTTGAAGACGTGGAGGGTGGCCATGGAGCCGAGTTTATAATGGCCCGCCAACCTCGCAACGGCCCATGATCGACAAGTTCGTCTCCTCCGCCGCGGCAGCCCTCGCCGACGTCCCAGACGGCGCCACCGTCATGATCGGCGGCTTCGGCAACGCCGGCATGCCGGCGGAGCTGATCGACGCACTGATCGCGCAGGGCGCGAAGCGACCTCACGGTGGTCAACAACAATGCCGGCAACGCCGATGCGGGGCTCGCCGCGCTGATCGGCGCCAAGCGCGTGCGCAAGATCATCTGTTCCTTCCCGCGCCAGACCGATTCCTGGCATTTCGACAAGGCCTACCGCGCCGGCGAGCTGGAGCTCGAGCTGGTGCCGCAGGGCACGCTCGCCGAGCGCATCCGCGCGGCTGGCGCCGGCATCGGCGCCTTCTATACCCCGACCGCGTTCGGCACGCGGCTAGCCGAGGGCAAGGAAACGCGCCGCTTCGGCGAGCGCGACTATGTGCTCGAGTATCCGATCCACGCCGACTACGCGCTCATCAAGGCCGACCGTGCCGACCGCTGGGGCAACCTCACCTATCGCATGACCGCGCGCAATTTCGGGCCGATCATGGCGGCGGCGGCGAAGTGCACGGTGGTGCAGGTGCGCGAGACGGTGGCGCTGGGCGAGCTCGATCCGGAGATCGTGGTCACCCCGGGAATCTTCGTCAAGCGCGTCGTGCGCATCGCGCCGCTGAGGAGGGCCGCATGAAGAAGCTGGACCGCAACCAGATCGCCGCGCGCGTGGCGCGCGACATCCCCGATGGCGCCACCGTCAATCTCGGCATCGGCCTGCCGACGCTGGTGGCCGACCATTTGCCGAAGGACCGCGAGATCATCCTGCACAGCGAGAACGGCGTGCTCGGCATCGGCGCGCGGCCGGCCAAGGGCATGGAAGACGAGGACCTGATCAACGCCGGCAAGGAGCCGGTGACGCTGCTCAAGGGCGGCGCGTTCTTCCATCATGCCGATTCGTTCGGCATGATCCGCGGCCGGCACCTCGATTACTGCGTGCTCGGCGCGTTCCAGGTCTCCGTGGCGGGTGACCTCGCCAACTGGCACACCGGCGCACCGGATGCGATCCCGGCGGTGGGCGGCGCGATGGACCTGGCGGTGGGTGCGAAGAACGTCCTGGTGATGATGGAGCACCTCACCAAGGAAGGCAAAAGCAAGATCGTCGAGCGCTGCAGCTATCCCCTCACCGCGGCGCGCTGCGTGAACCGCATCTACACCGACCTCGCGGTGATCGACGTGAAAGCCGATGGCTTACACGTCGTGGACATCGTCGAGGGGCTCAGCTTCGAGGAGCTGCAGCGCCTCTCCGGCGTGCCGCTCAAGCGCGCGGCGGCCAGCAAGGCCGCCTGACACCGTGCGTCAACCGATGTCGCGCCGCGCCTCAGCGATCACGCGGTCGAGGTCCGCGTTAGGCGGCGGCGCCACGACATCGGCGACGGGCATGTCCTTCGGCGGAGCGATCCGGTTGTGGCGCCGGATGCCCCAGATCAGGGCGACGATGGTGACCGCGGCGGTCCCCCAGATCAGTTTGTCGTTCGGATGAAACAGGGTCACCAATGAGACCACCGCGAACAGCACGCGCGCCGGGACTTCGGCCTTCCAGTTCTCGAAACATCGCCCGAACATCGCGAATCCCACGCCGCAGGTGGCGGTGGTCACGACCAGGATATCGCCGATCTGCCCCCAGCCGGGCTTCACCGCCATCGCCGAGCGCGTGAAGATCGCGAAGGTCATGAGCGTGATCGGCAGGCAGATCTTGAGCGCCTCCCACATGGTGCGCATGAAGGAGGCATTGGCGATGCGCGCCGCGACGGCCGCCGTGAGCGAGGTCGGCGGCGAGAGCTCGCCCCAGACCGACAGGAAGAACACGAAGAAGTGCGCGACCCAGGGATCGATGCCGAGCTTGACCATCGGCGGCACGATGATCACCGCGCCGACGATGTAGGTGGCGGTCGGCGGCAGGCCGGTGCCGAGCAGCCAGCCGAAGATGAACGCCATCAGGACCATGGCGACGATGTTCCAGGCGCCGATGTCGAGCAGCATCCCGCCCATCCGGTTGATGAAGCCGGTGACCGTGAACAGGCCGATCATGATGCCGAGCGTGGCGAGCAGCAGCGTGAGGTAGGAGGTCATCTCGGCATGCGTCTCGATCGCGCGCCGCAGGCTGCCTAACAGCGACTCGCCCTTGAGGAAGGGGTCCTTGCGCCGGTACTTGAACCAGAGAAAGACCGCGATCAGCGCCGCGAGCATCAGGACACCGGTATTGACCGCCGCGCGCAGCTCGCCCCTGCCGACGAAGCCGAGCAGGTAGATGAGATAAGCCACGGCGCCGAAGAAGATGCCGGTCGTCACCTTCTCGTAGAGCGGCACCTGCGGCTTGTCGATCTTGCCGGCCGGCATCAGGCGCACCGACAGCAGGTAGATCGCCACGCCGATCGAGACATAGTAGATGAAGCCGAAGCCGAAGCCGCGCAGCACGACGTCCCAGTAGGGCACGCGGAGGAATTCCGCCATCAGGAACGCGGCGGCTCCCATCATCGGCGGCAGGATCAGCCCGCCCATCGACGCCGAGGTCTCGACCGCGGCGGCGAACGTCGGCGGCACGCCGTAGCGGATCATCAGCGGAATGGTGATGGTGCCGACTACGGCGGCATTGGCCGAGCCGCTGCCGCTGATCAGCCCGATCGCGCTCGAACCCAGCACCGCAGTCTGCGGCATCAGCCGCCGCGAGCGGGCGACTAGCCGCACGACGTTGATCATCGCGTGCTGCGCGTTGAAGCCGTTGGCGACGCCGGCCAGCAGCAGGAAGGCGGCGATCAGCGTGAGCGCGAGCTGGCCGTACGTGCCGTAGATGCCGGTGGAGAACTCGACCGTGCTCGAAGTGACGACCCGCTCGAAAGTCGTCCCCGGATGCCAGAAGAAGTCGAGCGAGCGCGGAAACACGTTGCCGTAGAGCGTGTACACGATCATCACCAAGTTGACCCAGAACAGCACCGGGTGGGCGAGGCGCGTCAGCTCCATCACCAGCAGGAACATGAGCAGGCCGACGATGTAATCCTGTTGCGTGAACGTGCCCTGGCTGTAGATTGCGATCCTTTCGTATTCGGAGAGGAAGTACCCGAACGCGTAAATGGCGATCCCGAGGTAGAGCACGACGAGGGCGTAGTTGACCTTCGGCGGCAGCCACTTGTAGAGGTGCCCTTGCTGGAACATGAACAGGATCTGCAGGACCAGCGCGACCGGGATCAGGCGCGCGGCGAGCTGCAGCGAACCGCCCAGCCCGGTGTAGAAGTACCAGACCAGCCAGGCGACGAAGACCAGCGAGACCGCGAATATCAGGTTACCGATATTGGCGTGGCTCTTGAGCCGGGCAATCAGCACATACCTCCCCCATTGGGCGCGATTCGCATGCGCCTTCCAGATTGCCGCTTGTCGGTCCGTCTACGTACTTATTTCGCGATCTTCCACTTGTTGTTCCAGGCCTTGTTCTCCTTCAGGAACCTGGCCAGGCCCGGATGCACCGGAATGTCCGGATTGGCGCTGATGCCCGCCACCTGCATGCCGACGAAGTCCTTGGCCATCGGCGTGAAGCCGGGCTCGGCCTTGGCGAGCGCGTCCTTGTTCTTGTCGAACGCCACGAGCATCTTGTAGACGACGTCCTCGGGAATGTTGGTGCCCATGTTGTAGCCGAACAGGATCGGCACGCCCATGAGGGTGGTCGGGCCGACGGGCTTGGCGAACGCGCCCTTCGGGTCGACTTCGACGACCCCCAGGCCCGCCGCCTTGAGCTTGGCGACCTCGTCGGGGCAGGGATTGACGACCCTGACGTCCATCCGGATCTCGGTCTCCTTCCAGTAGGACGCGAGCGACTTGCCGGCGGTGGTGTAGGTGGCCGATCCCACGATCGAGCCGCTGTCCATCGCATCCGCGTTCGACTTGAGGTCGATCTGGACGTGCTTGAACTCGTAGCCGAGCGCCTTGTAGATGCGCTGCCAGTTCAGCCAGTTCATGAAGCCGGCGTTGGTGTAGAACACCGGCTTGCCGCTGAAGTCCTTCCAGCACCTGAACTTGTCGGCGTCCTTGGCCGCGACAGCCATCATGGATTCCATCGGATAGGAATACCAGGCGTGCACGATCTCCGGCATCTTGGGCTTGTAGTCCTTGAATCCGCCGACGCGCTCGTGGAATTGGGTCATGCCGATGTCGGCGGTGTAGGCGATCTCGCCGTTGCCGTCCATCACCGCCTTCATCGCCACCGTGGGCGAGGCATACGGCTGGACCGTGACGGTGTACTGGCCGCCGAGCGCCTCCTCGACGATCTTGGTCATCTGCGCGGCGATCTGGTAGCCGTAGGAGCCAACGGCGGAGGTCGCCCAGCGCAGTGACTTGCGCTCCTGCGCGTGGGCCGGCTCCAGCGCCGAGAAAGCGAATACCGCGGCAGCCGCGGCGGCGATCGCGAAGCCGCGATTCAGTCTGGTCTTCATCATGAACTCCTCCTTGGAGAGCATCTTACTGCGGCTTGATCCCCGCGGTCTGCAGGATCTTCTTCGTCTCCTCGACTTCCTTCGCCACGAAGTTCGTGAACTCTGGAATCGAAAGACTTCCCGGTTCCGTGCCCAGTTTCTGCAGTCGCCCCTTCAGATCGGCGCTCGCCAGCGCCGCGTTCACGTCCCGGTTGATCTTCGCGGCGACGTCGGCCGGCATGTTCGCCGGGCCCCAGAGACCAACCCACAGCGTGTAGTCGAAGCCGGCGTAGCCCTGCTCGGCGACCGAGGGAACATTGGGCAGCAGCGCGGAGCGCTTCGCGCTCGACACCGCCAGCGCCTGCGCCTTGCCGCCGTTGACGTGGGGCAGCGCGGCGTTGAGCGGCGCCCAGTAGCAGCACACGCGCCCGCCGATGGTGTCGGTGATCGCCTCTGGGGTCCCCTTGTAGGGGATGTGCACCACGTCGATGCCGGTCGCGATCTTGAGCTTTTCCAGGTTGAAGTGGGTGCCGCTGCCGATGCCGGCCGAGGAGAAATTGAGCTTGCCGGGGCTCGCCTTGGCGACGTCGATGAAATCGCGCAGCGACTTCCAGCCCGCTTCCGGACTGACGATCAGCACGTTCGGTCCGCCGCCAAGCAGCGCGAGGTTGGTGAAGTCCTTCAGCGTGTCGTAGGGCAGGTTGGCGTAGATCCCCGGGTTCGCCACATGCGCCGACGAATTGGCGAGCAGCGTATAGCCGTCGGGATCGGCCTTCACTACCGCCGCCGAGCCGATCGAGCCGCCGGCGCCGACGCGGTTTTCCCCCACCACCGGCTGGCCCCACATCTCCTGCAGCTTCGCCGCCACCGCACGCCCGATGATGTCGGTCGAGCTGCCCGGCGTGAACGCGATGATCAGGCGCACCGGCTTGTTGGGGAAACCCTGCGCGAATGCCTGTGAGGCGGCGAGCGCCAGCGCAGCGACCAGCAGCTTACGAAAGACCATCTTTCACCTCCACGTTTTCCGGTTTCAACGCGATCCCCGACGCCAGTGCCTGCTGCAGCAGCAGCGTCGCGAAATCCTCCTCCTTCATGCCGCGGCCCATCATAGACTGAATCAGGTCGCGGGTGGCCGACGCCAGCGGCATCGGCACCTCCAGCCTGCGCCCGGCATCCAGGCCCAGGTCCATGTCCTTTCTCAGCAGCTCGGGCGTGAAGGTCACCTTGAAGTCCAGGTTGACGAAGGCGGGCGTCTTGTAGCGCGTGAACATCGAGCCCATCACGCTCTGGTTGAGGAACTCGAGGAAGGCGTGGCGCGGCACGCCGGCCTTCTGCGCCAGCACCGTGATCTCGGCGAGCGACTGGATCACCACGCCGAGGAACACGTTGTGGCAGATCTTGACGATGCGCGCGAGCTCGCCTTCGCCGACGTAGCTCGCGGCGGGCGCGATCATCTTCAGCAGCGGCAGCGCCTCGTCGAACGACTTCCTCGGGCCGGAGCAGACGAACGAAAGCTTGCCCGCCTTGATCACCTTGGCGTTGCCGGAGACGGGCGCCGCCAGGTAGTCGATGCCGCGCTGCGCCAGCATGGCGCGCAGCTCGGCCGAGCCCTCGAGCGAGATCGAGGAGCATTCGATCACCATGCGCGGCCGGTTCTTCCCGGCCAGCAATTCGTTCATCACCTGCTTCACGTCCTTCCACGCCGCCACCATGCAGAAAACGATGTCGCAGGCCGCGAGTTCCGGCAACCGCTCGGCGACCTTGCGCCGTACTTCGCAAGCGGCTCGGCCTTCGCGCGCGTGCGGTTCCAGGCGAGCACGTCGGCGCCGCCCCTGGCGAGGCGCGCCGCCATTTCGTAGCCCATGCGGCCGGTGCCGATCCAGCCGACGCTCGGGCGCGCGCTCATTTCGGCTTCACCGCGATCATGTCGAGTTCCACGCGCGCGCCGGGGGTACTGAGGCAATTGACGCACACCGTGGTGCTCGCCGGCTTCCAGTCGCCGAAATACTGCTCGAGCACCGCGACCATGCCGTCCATGTCGCGCATGTCGGTGAGGTACTTGGTGATCTTCACCACGTGCCGCCAGCCCAGGCCTTCGCGGTCCAGCACCAGCTTGATGTTCTCCATCGCGCGTCGCGTCTGCCCCTCGATGTCGCTGGGATGCACGTGCTCCTCGGGCACATGCGGATGCCGGTGGTAGAGCGGCGAGGGCGTGGCGCCGGACACGAACAGGATGTCGGCGGGCCCTTCCACGCGCACCGCCGGCGCGTAAGGCATGAGGGCCTCCAGCTCCGGGTGCGGCTGCACCACCGCCGGCATGCGGCCCTCAGTACGGGTTGGCAATCGGCAGCTCCTCGGCCGGGTAGAGCGAGATGACCTGCGCGCCCTTCGGCGTGAGGATCACTTCCTCCTCGATGCGCGCGGCGGAAATGCCGTCGGAGGCCGGGCAGTAGGTCTCCACCGCGAACACCATGCCGGCCTTGAGCTCGATCGGCTCGCGGAAGGAGTTGAGGCGCGAGATCAGCGGCCGCTCGTGCAGGCCCAGCCCGAGGCCGTGGCAGAAATTCAGGCCGAAGGCGTCCATCTCGCTGGCGAAGCCCGCTTCCTGCGCCTTGGGCAGCGCGGCGGCGATCTTGTCGGTGCTCATGCCGGGCTTGAGCAGATCGATCACCTTGTCCATCCACTCGCGCGCCTTGCGGTAGGCGGTGCGCTGCGGGCCGGTGGCGCGCCCGACGTTGAAGGTGCGGTAGTAGCAGGTGCGGTAGCCCATGTACGACTGGATGACGTCGAAGAACGCCTGGTCGCCCGGGCGGATGAGGCGATCGGTGAAGTTGTGCGGGTGCGGCGAGCAGCGCTCTCCCGAGATCGAGTTGATCGCCTCGACGCAGTCCGAGCCCATCTCGTAGAGCCGCTTGGTGGCGAGCGCCACGATCTCGGACTCCTTCACGCCCGGCTTCAGCGCCTCGGCGATGTCCTGGTAGACGCCGTCCACCATGGCCGAGGCCATGTTGAGCAGCATCAGCTCGTCCGATGTTCTTCACTTCGCGCGCCTGCAGCATCGCCTGCTGGCCGTCGCGCACCTCGATGCCTTCCTTCTGCAGCGCGAACATCATCGGCAGCTCGATCATGTCCACGCCGAGCGGCATCTTCGCCACGCCTTCCGCCGCGAGGATGGACTTGATCTCCTTCGCGGCGTCGCGGAACAGCGTGAGGTCGGCGCCGACCGCGCCGCGCATGCCCGTCAGCCCGGCGCGGCAATGGTCCTGGTGCAGCCAGGGCGCGTGCAGCTTGTGGTGGCGCGCCGCCGAGCCGAAGTCCCAGATGTACGGGTCGCCGTTGCCGGTGAGCAGCGAATAGCGCGTGAGCTTGTCGCGCGCCCACTCGCCGATCACGGTGCTGGTGGTGTAGCGGATGTTGTGCTGGTCGAAGCACAGCAGCGCGCCCAGGCCCGAGTTGGCGAGCGCCGCGCGCGTGCGCGCCAGGCGGTAGTCGTGCAGCCGCCGGAAATCGACCCGCTCCTCGAAATCGACCTGGGTGTGGCCCGGCGCCTGCAGCGGCCGGCTCCAGTTGTGGTGCGGGTCGACGTCGTCCGGACGGATGCTCTTCGATTCGGGGCGCTTGCGAGCCATGCTTCCTCCCGCGCGAAGTTTAATACAATCGCAACATGAAAAAGCGCCCGGAAGAACTGCGTTCGCACCGCTGGTACGGCGTGAAGGACCTGCGCTCCTTCGGCCACCGCTCGCGCACCGCGCAGATGGGCTACGACCGCAGCGACTACGCGGGCAAGCCGGTGATCGCGATCATCAACACCTGGTCGGACATCAACCATTGCCACACGCACTTCCGCCAGCGCGCGGAGGAAGTGAAGCGCGGCGTGTGGCAGGCGGGCGGCTTCCCGCTGGAGATGCCGGCGATGGCGCTCGCCGAGACCATGCAGAAGCCCACCACCATGATGTACCGCAACTTCCTCGCCATGGAGACGGAGGAACTGCTGCGCTCCTACCCCGTCGACGGCTGCGTGCTGATGGGCGGCTGCGACAAGACCACGCCGGCGCTCATCATGGGCGCGACCAGCATGAACCTGCCGGCGATCTACCTGCCGGCGGGGCCGATGCTGAACAGCCACTGGCGCGACCAGACCCTGGGCTCGGGCTCCGACACCTGGAAGTACTGGGACGAGCTGCGCGCCGGACGCATCACGGAGCGCGACTGGCACGACATCGAGGACACGATCGCGCGCTCGCCCGGCACCTGCATGACCATGGGCACCGCGGCCACCATGATGTCGCTCGCCGAGGCGCTCGGCTTCACCCTGCCCGGCTACTCGTCGATCCCCGCGCCGGACTCGAACCACGCGCGCATGGCCACGCTCACGGGAAAGCGCATCGTCGAGATGGTGTGGGAGGACCTGAAGCCGCGCGATTTTCTCTCGCGAGGGTCCTTCGACAACGCCATCACCACGCTGATGGCGATGGGCGGCTCGACCAACGCCATCGTGCACCTGGTGGCGATGGCTGGGCGCGCCGGCCTCGCCTTCCCGCTGGAGCGCTACAACGAGATCAGCGCAAAGACCCCGGTGATCGCCAACGTGCGGCCCTCCGGGAACAAGTACCTGATGGAAGATTTCTTCTATGCCGGCGGCCTGCGCGCGATGCTCTTCCAGCTGCGCGACCTGCTCGACCTCTCGGCGAAGACGGTGAACGGCAGGACGCTGGGCGAGAACATCGAAGGCGCGAAGGTGTGGAACGCCGACGTGATCCTGCCGCGCGACAAGCCGCTGAAGGCCTCCGGCGGCATTGTCATGCTGCGCGGCTCGCTCGCGCCCGACGGCGCGGTGATCAAGACCAGCGCCGCGGATCCCAAGCTGATGCGGCACACCGGCCGTGCGGTGGTGTTCGAGGACTACAACGACATGGCGGCGAGAATCGACCGCGACGACCTCGAGGTGGACGCGTCCTCGGTGCTGGTGCTGAAGAATGCAGGACCGCTCGGCGGCCCGGGCTTTCCCGAGTGGGGCATGCTCCCCATGCCGAAGAAGCTGATCAAGCAGGGCGTGAAGGACATGGTGCGCCTGTCCGACGGACGCATGAGCGGCACCAGCTACGGCACCTGCATCCTGCATGTCGCGCCCGAAGCGTACGTCGGCGGACCGCTCGCCTTCGTGCAAGAACGGCGACCTGATCGAGCTCGATGTCGAGAAGAAGATCCTCAACCTGGAGATTTCACGAGGCCGAGATGGCGAAGCGCAAGGCGGCCTGGAAGCGCGCGCCGCCCAAGTACGAGCGCAGCTACGGCGCCATCTTCTCGCGCCACGTGAAGCAGGCGAACGAGGGTTGCGACTTCGATTTCCTCGAGGGCACCGCGCCCACCGCGGAGCCCGAGATCCACTAGCGCGCCGCGGCTATCCCGCGGCGTCGGGATCGAGGCCGAGCGCCAGGCGCCCGGCAAGCTCGCGCTGCACGCCATCGGGCAGCGGATGGAAGCGCGCGCCCTGCGCGTCGCGGAACAGTCGCTCCAGGCCCTGATCGCGGTAGAAGCCCGCGCCGCCCGCCACGTCCATCGCCAGGCTCGCCGTGGCGAGCACGGCGCGCGCAGCGAGCGCGCGGCCGGCCATGATGCGGCGCGTGGTTTCGAAGCCGGGATTGCCGGCCACCGCCGCCGCGATCATGTCCCCGACGGCGATGCGCGCGGCGTGCAGCTCGGTCTCCAGTGCGCCGACGTCCTGCACCAGGTGTGCGCCGGACCGGCGCTTTCCGGCAATCTGCACGGCGCGCGTGCGCGCGGCCTCGGCGACACCGAGATACACCGAGTAGATCAGCGGAATCGCGATCAGCACGACTACGTGGTACAGCATGTGCCATTTGCCTTTCGGCCGGCGCAACGAAACCTGTGCGTCCGTGACAAAGAGGTCGCTGAGCAGAACGTCGTGGGACCCCGTGCCGCGCATGCCGAGCGCGCGCCAGGTCTCCGCGATGCTCACCCCCGGCGCCTTCATCGGCACGCCGAAGTGCAGCACCGTTGGCCCGGCCTGCGGGTCCTCGTACACCGCACTGGTCATCAGCAGGTCGCTTGCCGGTGCGCCGCTGGCGAAGGCCTTGCGCGCATTGATGCGGAAGCCGCCTTCGACCTTGGTCGCGGTGCCCGAGCCGTGCAGCCAGTCCGAGCCGCCACTGGAGAGGAGCACGATGCGCTCCGCGGCAACTCGCTTGAGCAGGGCTTCCAGGGGCGCCTTCTGGTGGCGCCAGCGCCAGGCGGCTGCCGCGACCTGATGGGTGTGCATCGAGAAGGCGAGCGCGGTCGAACTGCAATGCCGCGCGAGCTCGCGCAGCATGGCGCCGAGCTCCTCGACGCCGGCCCCGCCTCCGCCCAACTCAGCGGGCACGCCCGCCTCGATCAGGCCGCCGGCGCGCAGGTCGCGGTAGTTGTCGGCGACGAACCGGTCGCCCTCGTCCGCTGCCGCGGCGCGCGCCGCGAACTTCGGTCCGAGCTCCGCAAGGGCGGTTCTCCACGTAGCCGGGGTGGCTTCTTCCTGCTGCAGCGCTGCAATCGATGGCATGGTCGTTCTCCTGGCATAAGGTGTTGCGCGACGAGTGCTAGTATTCCCGGCTCCGCGTTGCCGCACTTGTCCGATTCGCCGGAGTTCTTGATGGACGCTCTTTCCGACCTGCTGCAGGTAGTCAAGCTGAACGGCGCGCTGTTCCTCGACGTACGCTTTACTGCGCCCTGGTGCGCGGAATCGCGTCCCGCGCGCGAATCGGGGGGCGTCTTCGCTGGTGCGGAGCACATCGTCTTCTTCCACGTCCTCACGCATGGCCGCTGCCGGGTGCGGCTGTTGGACGGCGGCGAGACGATGAACGTCGAGGCTGGCGACCTCCTGCTGCTCGCGCACGATGATGCCCATCTCCTCGGCAGCGACCTGCAACTCGCGCCCGTGGTGTCGCACACGATCGTGCGGCCGTCGCCGCCGGGCGGCATGCTCAGCATCGACCACGGCGGCGGCGGCGAGGAAACGCGCTTCATGTGCGGCTTCCTCGCCTGCGACCCGCAATTGTGCCGCCCGATGCTCGACGCGCTGCCGCGCATGCTGCGCGTGCCGCTCGGCGACGGCGCCGGCGCTCAATGGCTGATCGGCATGCTGCGGCACGGCGCGGAGCTGAGCACCGACCCGGGGCCCGGCTCGGGCACCATGCTGGCGAAGCTCGCCGAACTCCTGTTCGTGGAGGCGATGCGCCGCTACATCGCCTCGTTGCCGGAGGGCGAAGTAGGCTGGCTCGCCGGCCTGCGCGACCGCCACGTCGGCCGCGCGCTCGCCGCCCTGCACGAGCGACCGACGCACGACTGGTCGGTCGAGGAGCTTGCCGTGCACACGGGGTTGTCGCGCTCCGCGCTGGCGCAGCGCTTCAGCGACCTGATCGGGCAGCCGCCAATGCAGTACTTGACGCGTTGGCGCCTGCGGCGCGCAGCCGCCGCCCTCAAGCTCAGCCGGCGCACAGTGCTCGCGATCGCGGAAGAGTACGGCTACGAGTCGGAATCCTCGTTCAACCGCGCCTTCAAGCGCGAGCTCGGCATGCCGCCCGCCGCCTGGCGGCGCAAGGGCGCCCGCGCCGCGAATGCGGCATGAGCGTCGCGCCAGCGCATGCCTAAGGCGGCCTTCGTCACCGGCGCCACCGGTTTCGTCGGCCTGAACGTGGTCGAAGAACTCCTCGCGCAAGGCTGGCGCGTGATCGCCCTGCACCGCGCGGATTCGGAATTGAAATACCTGCGGCGCATGGACGCCGAACGGGCCATCGGCGACATCACCGACGCCGATTCCGTGCGGCGTGCCATGCCGCAGGGCGTCGACGCCGTGTTCCATGTCGCCGGCGACACGAATCTTTGGTCGAGGCGAAACGCGGCGCAGGACCGGATCAACATCGAGGGCACGCGGAACGTGGTGGATGCGGCGCTCGAGCGGCGCGCGCGGCGTTTCGTGCACACCTCGAGCATCTCCGCCTACGGCCTGCAGCGGGGGCGGCTCGACGAGGGCACGCCGCAGCTCGGCAAGTACTCCAGCGTGAACTACAACCGCTCGAAGCACGTCGCGGAGGAAGCCGTGCGCGCCGGCATGGCGCGCGGGCTGGATGCCGTGATCCTCAATCCGGGCGCCATCCTGGGCCCGTACGACACGCGCAATTACGCCCGCCTGGTGATGCTGGTGGCCGCGGGAAAGCTCCCGGGCGTGCCACCCGGTGCGCTGCCCTTCTGCCACGTGCGCGAAGTGGCCAGGGCGCATGTCGCCGCATTCGAGAAGGGCCGCAAGGGAGAGAACTACCTGCTCGGCGGCACCGACGCGAGCTTCGTCGCGCTCCTGCGCGAGATCGGCGCCGCGCTGGGCAAGCCGGTGCCGGCCCGGCCGACGCCGGCGTGGGTGCTGCGCCTGCTGGGCGCTCTGGGCTCGCTGGGCGGCGCCTTGACCGGAACCGAACCCACGCTGACGCCGGAAATGGCGCGGCAGGCCACACGCGAGTTGACCTGCGACTGCTCGAAGGCGATGCGCGAACTCGGCTACCGCGCCGTGCCGCTGCGCGAAATGGTCGGCGACTGCGTGCGCTGGCTCGCCGCCGAAGGGCTGCTGCCCGGATCCTTGCGCGCGCGCCGCTAGCGACGGATCGTCGTCGTCGTCATCGTCTTCGGGCTCAGCAGGGTCGAGCTCGTAGACGTCGTGGTCACGGGCTGGAACGTGAACGTCGTGGTGGTGATCGACGGCGCCGACAACGTCGTCGTGGTAGAAGTCGTGCTTAACGTCGTGCTCTGCAAGTTCGAGGCGATGTTGTTCAGCGAGGTGGTGCCAAGCGACGTCTGGATCGGCGCCGCAGTGACCAGCATGCTCGACGGCACCGGCGCGACTTTGGGCTGGAAGGTTTGCGCAGGGTCGCTGACGAGTAACGTCGACACGGCCGTCTTGGAAAGCGTGACGCTCTCAATCCGCAAGCTGTCCGGCGAAATGATCGCCGTAGAGATCTTGATGGGTTCCGGGAGCGGCTTGAACTCCGTCGCCGGCAGGTTGGCCACCGGCAGCGCAACGAATGGCTGGCGCACCGCCGGCGCGGTCGCCTCGCCGGCCTTGGCGGGCGCGTCGTCCCGGCGCGGCGTCGGCAGGGCGATCTCGCCAATCTGGATAGTTCGCTCGATGAACTTCCCTCCAGTGACTCCCTGGACTGCTTCCTTGGTCAACGCAATGTCACCCAGGCGCGCCTCACCAACATTCAGCTTGACCAGCGTCGGCGCCTGCGGCGCGTCGGCGGTCTTCGGCAGCGTCTTGACTTCGATGTCGGCACTGCGCAGGTCGAACTTGCCGTCCGTCGTGTGCAGCTCCACGGGGCGCAGGCCTGGACGGCCGATCGCCTCGCCGCCGACCAGGCGGATGCGACCCTGGTCGAGAATCACCACGTCGCGATCGAGCACGCGCTGGTCGAAGCGTACGCGCGAGCGCTCGCCGATGCCGCACGCGGTGTCCGCGCCGATCTTCACCTGCGCGTAGGAGTCCGGGCCGGTCTCGAGGCGCAGCCCCGGCGCCAGCCGGGTGCCCTTGGTGACGGGAACTCGCTGGCCCGCCTCGTCGACGCCGAAGCATTGCCCCATGCAGAAGAGGACGCGGGGCATCTCCTGGGCCGCTACGGGAAACGCGGCGATCGCCAGCAATGCGAGAGGGATCAGTGCGGTGGACTTGCGCATGGTAGGCCTCCTAGTGTCTTTCAATTTGCATCAGCGCTTGATGATGGTGCTGGTGGCTGGCGCCGTCTGAATCGTGGTCGTGGGTGCAGTGAGCACCGGCGACACCGTCGTTGTCGTCGGTGCCGTCAGAACCGGTGAGATCGTCGTTGTCGGTGCGGTCAGGACCGGCGAAATCGTCGTGGTCGTCGGCGAGATGATCGTCGAGGTCGTCGGCGCAGTCAGTGTCGGCGAAATCGTCGTGGTCGTCGGCGAGATGATCGTCGAGGTCGTCGGCGCAGTCAGCGTCGGCGAGGCCGTGGTGGTCGCAGGCGAGATGATGGTCGAGGTCGTAGGCGCAGTCAGCGTCGGCGAGATCGTGGTTGTCGACGGCGAGATGATGGTCGAGGTCGTGGGCGCAGTCAGCGTCGGCGAAACCTCCATCACACGGGGTGTGTCGATCGGGTTGAGCAGCGGGGCACCCTGGATTCTGGCGGGCGCCACGGTCTGCACCGGCGACGTTTCCCTCACGGCGGGCGCTTCCCGAGTGACGGCGGGTGCCGACCGCTTGGCGCCCTCGGCCTTGCCTTCGTCGCCGCGCGCCTGCGGGGTAGCCTGCGGCGCCGGCGTGGGCTTGCCGAAGATGCCGACGGGCGGCGCGACCAGCACCGGCGGCAAGTTGCTGGGCAGCGCGACGAACACCGTCTGCCCGGGATTGACCACGACCGACGCGCCAGCGCGGTTCTGGACCGAGATGGTGCCGTCGTAGACACGGTTGTAGGTGCCGGCAGCCGCGTCGGCCACGGGCTGCAGGACGTGAACCACCTCGAAGTGGGTTCCGCGCACCCCGATCGTCATCGCGCTGGTCGAGACGCGGTAGTTCTGGCGGTTGGTCCGGGCGATCAGGCCGGTGAGCACACGGAAGCCGCCTTTGATGATCGACACGGCAAAGCTGCTGTCGCGGTCTTCGGGTGTCGTGAAGCGATAGGAGTCGAGCTTCAGTTGCGTATCGGCCCGCACCGAAACCGCGCCACCGTCGCTCATCCTGAGCTGGGCCAGGCTGTCCGCGCCCGTGACGATGGAATCGCCTTGCCGGATCTCGCCGTTGCGCACCGCGATGCGAGTGACGCCGTCGCTGCCGAGAACCTTCACGTCGCCGGTCACCGCGATGAAGCGGCCTGCCGCCGCGTTGCCCTGCGCCGCGACCGGCGTCGCGACGGCGGCCAGCAGTACCGCCAAGGCGAGCAGCAGGCGCGCGCCGATGGTCACGCCGCTATCCATGGTTTGCGCCCCCGTGCTGCCTGTCGTCATATGTCGAGCCTCAGGTTCAGCGACACGTCGGTACGATCGTACTTGTAGAGGGACTGGTTGCTGTCGTTCTGCATGTACAACACCTGCGGCCGCAGGCTCCATCCCTTCGCGAAGGCCCAGCTGACGCCCAGGGTGACGTCGCCCAGAGTATCGACGCGCTCGGTGCCGAACAGCGGGTTCACCTCCGAGTACTCGCCATACAGCACGCCCGCCGACAGAAAGCCGCCGGTGGTGTTCGAGAAGGTCCGCTGCAAGATGATCCGCAGCCCGACGAATGGCTTGTCGCCATCCACCCGGCCTTCCGTTGCCATCTCTGAGCCCGCCAGCAGCGTCAACCCGGCAGCGCCGCGGCCGTCCGCGGCGGCATGCAGCCAGCCGAGCGAAGCTTGGGCCATGTCGTAGCTGTTGACGACGAGCGCGGCTGGAAGGAACTTGTTGCGCGAAGCGCTGAGCCCGAAGGTGATCTGGTCCAGCTTGCCCGCGAGGTAGCGGTAGTCGAGCGTGCCGCCCGCGCTGTCGCGCGCCTTGGTATCGTCGAGCCAGAAGCGCCCGCCCGTCAGTGCGAACCGCACGTTGTGCGCGCCCTCGCTGTAGCCCAGTCCGGCGCGCAGGTCTACGGTCCCGAAATCCGCGATTTGGAGGTGACGGTACAGCCGGGCGCGCCCCTCGCCACCTGCGAAGATGGAAACGCGGTCTGTGAGCGCGTGGATCAGTTCGCCGCCTGCGGTGATAGCGCTGTACTGGTCGCCCCGCGCCAGCGCCGATTGCGGCAGGAGCAGCGTGCCGCCGCCGGCGAGCGTGACCTCGCTGATGCGCGTCGCCGATTGCGGGTTGGTGTCGTAGCCGTAGCCGAATTCGAGGTAGCCGAAGCCCACCGTCCTCTTGCCCGCGAGATACTGGTCAGCCGCGCTGCCGTAGATCTGCGCCTGCTGGCGAAGGTCGGGCGGCAGGTTCTCGAATCGCAGGACCGTTTCGAATTCGAGCTTGGCACGTGCGAAATCGCCCAGCGCTAGGTAGGCCCGTCCCATCTCGAGCCGCACGCCGACGAAGTTCGGTTCCACCGCCAGGATGCGCTCGTAGATGAAGCTCGCCTTGCTGGGCTGCCCGCTTTCCAGCGCGGAGCGGGCGAGGAGGTAGTCGAACTTCAGGTCGCCCGCGAGCCTGTCCTCGTGCGGCTCGAGCAGCTTGTACGCCTCGGCATAGCGACCTGCCCGGACCAGGGACTCCCCTTGCGACACGATCTGGGCGTCGGACTGCGCCCAGGACACGGCGGCAACCGACCAGGCAATCGCGACCAGCAGAACACGGCAGAATGACGCCAACTTCCCCCCTCGAAACAGACTGATACCCCCCCGGGAATGCTAGTTGAGCGTCCTGCGCATTGCAATCGCGCCGGGCCTGTCTGCAGCAGCCAAGGCCCCCCAACGTGTAAGACGTTGTCAGGGCCGCAGCGCCGGCCAGCCTGCGTGCCGGGGTACAATCCGCGCGCCGGTCCGAATCAACCACACGGTTCAAATCCAGGGAGAAGACTGATGCATCCGTTCCGTGCCATTGTTGCCGCCACCACGCTCGCGGCGCTCGCCGGCGCCGCCGGCGCGCAGACCTACCCGAACAAGCCGATCCGCCTCATCGTGCCCTACGCCGCGGGCGGCACCTCCGACATCCTCGCGCGCCAGATCGGCCCGAAGCTCACCGAGGCCTGGGGCCAGCCGGTGATCGTGGAGAACAAGCCCGGCGCCAACGGCAACGTCGGCGCCGATTTCGTCGCCAAGAGCGCGCCCGACGGCTACACGCTGCTGCTCACCGACCTGGGCGGGCTGGTCGATCAGCCCCAGCGTCTATCCGCAGCTGCCCTTCGATCCGTCGAAGGACTTCTCCCCGGTGGTGATGGTGTCGTATTCGCCCCACGTGCTGGCGGTGCACCCGGCGGTCGCGGCGAAGGACGTGAAGGAGCTGATCGCGCTGGCGAAGGCGAACCCGGGCAAGCTCAACTTCGCGGTCTCGGGAATCGGCGGCGCGCCGCAGCTCGCCGGCATCGAGTTCGCGCAGCGCACCGGCGTGCAATGGACCTACATCCCCTACAAGGGCGGCTCCGACGCGGTGACAGCAGTGGTCGGCGGCCAGGCCGACGTGCTGTTCAACGGCATGCTCGCGACCTGGCCCTCGGTCACCGGCGGAAGGCTGCGCGCGCTGGCAATTTCCAGCGCGCAGCGCGTGCCTTCGGCGAAGGACACGCCGACCGTGGCCGAGAACGGCCTGCCGGGGTTCGAGACCGGTTCCTTCCAGGGCGTGGTCGGGCCGGTGGCGATACCCCGCGAGACTGTGGCGAAGCTCAATGCCGAGCTTGCCAAGGCGCTCAACGCTGCGGACATGAAGGAGCGCTTCGCCAAGCAGGGCACCGAGGTGCGCACCGGCACGCCCGAGAGCCTCGGCGCCTGGATGACGGCTGAGCAGGCGCGCTGGTCGAAGGTGGTGAAGGAGTCCGGGGTCAAGTTCGAGTGAAGCTCGAGCTGCCGCAGAACGCGTTCAAGCGCGCGCTGCAAGGCCGGGCAGCCGCAGATCGGGCTGTGGTCCAGCCTGTCGTCGAACTACTCGGTGGAAGTGATCGCCGGGGCCGGCTTCGACTGGATCCTGCTCGACATGGAGCATTCGCCGAACGACCTGGAGAGCCTGCTCGCGCAGCTGCAGGCGGCGGCGCCCTACCCGACCCACCCGGTCGTGCGCGTGCCGTGGAACGACATGGTGACCATCAAGCGCGTGCTGGACGCGGGCGCGCAGTCGCTGCTGATTCCCTACGTGCAGAACGCGGCGGAAGCGAAGGCGGCGGTGGCCAACACGCGCTACCCGCCGGCCGGCGTGCGCGGCGTGGCCGGCACCACGCGCGCCACGCGCTTCGGGCGCATCAAGGACTACGCCAAGCGCGCGCACGAGGAGATCTGCGTGCTGGTGCAGCTCGAGACCAAGCCCGCGCTGGATGAAATCGAGAAGGTGGCGGCGATCGATGGCGTGGACGGCATCTTCATCGGCCCCGCCGACCTGCACGCCTCGATGGGCTACACCGGCGAGACGGCCAACCCCGCGGTCCTGCCGTTGATCGAAGAATCGATGCGCCGCATCCGCAAGGCGGGCAAGGCGCCGGGCTACCTTTCGCCGGTGGAGGCGGACGCGAAGCGGATGCTCGCGGCCGGCGCGCAGTTCGTCGCCGTGGGCGCCGACGTCGGCCTGCTCGCGCGCGGCGCCGAAAACCTGCTGGCAAAATTCAAGGCATGAAACCCGAGATCATCGTCACCACCAAGCTCTTCCCGCGCACCCAGGAGCGGCTCGACAAGGAATTCACCTGCCACAAGCTGCACGAGGCCGCCGACCGCGCCGCGTTCCTGAAGGAACTGGCGCCGCGCGTGCGCGCGCTCGCCACCTTCGGCCCGGCGGGGGCGGACGCGAAGCTGATGGACGCCCTGCCCAAGCTCGAGCTGATCTCGAATTTCGGCGTCGGCGTGGACGCCATCGACCTCGCAGCGGCCAAGCAGCGCAAGATCATCGTCACCAACACGCCCGACGTGCTGAACGACTGCGTCGCGGACACCGCGATGGCGCTCACCTTGAACGTGATGCGCAAGTTCCCGCAGTCGGAGGGCTACCTGCGCGCCGGGTTCTGGGCGACGCGCGGCGGCTATCCGCTCACCACGTCGCTCGGCGGCAAGACCATGGGCATCCTCGGCCTGGGGCGCATCGGCGAGGCGATCGCGCAAGCGCGCGCAGAGTTTCGGCATGAAGATCCGGTACCACAACCGCAAGAAGAAGGACGTCGCCTACCCGTACGACGCGGACGTGGTGGCACTGGCGAGGAATTCCGACGTGCTGATGGTGGTGACGCCGGGCGGCGCGGAGACCGAGAAGACTGGTCAACGCGAAGGTGCTGGATGCACTTGGGCCCGAGGGCTACGTGGTCAACATCGCGCGCGGCTCGGTGATCGACGAGCCGGTGCTGCTCAAGTACCTGCAGGAGAAGAAGATCGCCGGGGCCGGCCTGGATGTGTTCGCCGACGAGCCGCGCGTGCCGCCCGAGTTCTTCACGCTGGACAACGCGGTGCTGTTCCCGCACGTCGGCAGCGCGACGATGGAGACGCGCACGGCCATGGGCAACCTGCAGGTCGACAACCTGCTCGCGCACTTCGCGGGCAAGCCGGTGCTGACGAGGGTCGTCTAGCAAGTATTAGTTAGCGCACGCTTACGCAAAAATGGCCTTATTATAAGGCCATGCATTTCTTGACTTAATAAATGAGAACCATTATTGTTCTCATCCATGTCGCTCCCAAAGCAGCCGCCGGTACCGCGAAAGGCCCCTGAGCCGATCCCGCGCGTCTCGAGCGAAGCCCTGCTCGGCTCGCAGCGCGAATTGCTGATCGTGCACAACAGCCGCGAGTACCGGCTCAGGCTCACGCAGAACGGCAAGCTGATTCTCACGGCCTAACAGTGAACGCCCGCAAGCCAGCGAGCGGCCCCGCCGCAGCCAGCCAGCGCTTTTCTCTCCTGAGGAGCTGGCTGACATGCGCAACCCCCAAGCTGAAATGGAAACGAGCCGTGCAGAAACAGTCACCGCAGCCTTGCTTTACCTGATGACGCACTACGCGCGCACCGGCTGCCCGCGCCTCGCGCTGTGCGTGTCGCGGCACATGCAGTGCCTCGCCCTGCACCCGGACGCCCCGGCGATGGTGCGCGACATCTGCGGGAGCCTGCACGGCACCTGGGCCGAGGCGTCCACGAGAACCCAGCCCGGCGGCCCAAACCCGGTCCACTGACGGGGTGGCGATATGGGACAGATGCTGATCGTCACGCTGCGCGAGGGAATCGAGGCATTCCTCATCGTCGCCATCGCTGCCGCTTACCTTAGGAAGACCGGGCGCGACGCGCTGCTGCCGGCGGTCTGGTGGGGCACCGCCTTCGCGCTGCTGCTGTCGCTTGTGCTCGGCGTGTTCCTGGCCGAGTTCGCGGTAATCCCGTTCTACGAAGGCGTGCTTGCCATGGTGGCGGCGGTCCTCGTCCTGTCCATGGTGATCTACATGCTCACGGCGGCAAAGCAGATGCGCGCTGAGATCGGCCGGAAGCTGGAAGCCGTCGCCGAGCGCCCGGGCGCGGGCGCATGGCTCGGCGTGTTCCTGTTCGTCGTCCTGATGATTACCCGCGAAGGCATGGAGATGGCGTTCATCACCGCCTCGCTCGTCCGCCAAGTCGAAACCGCCGCGCTGGTGCCGGGCGCGATTGCGGGCGCACTGCTCGCCGCCGCCCTCGCCTTGGCCTGGATACGCTGGGGGCATCGCGTCAACCTTGGCCTATTTTTCCAGGTGACGGCGGTCTTCCTGGCGCTATTTGCACTGCAGCTCCTGTTCTACGCGTTCCACGAATTCACCGAGGCAAACACGCTGCCGGGCATCGACAACGCCTACTGGCATGTCGCGACGGAGGAGTGGGCGGAAGGCACCTACGCGCAGATCTACACCGCCCTGATGGTCCTCCTGCCGCTCGCTTGGATGGCATGGCGCAAGCTTCGGTTGCACACTGCAAGCACCTGAGGCACAAGGCTCGCGCCGCAACGGTTGCCGCGGCGCAACATCTTCCTCCACAGTACTCGCGCTATCATCCCGTCGCGCAAGGAGTACTTTTCAAGCTGTTCAACGGAGGAGGAAAAATGAGAATCAGACTGTCCCTGCTCGCCCTCGCGGTGGGCGCCGTCGTCGCCGCACCCGCAGCGGCCCAGCAAGTCACGTTCATGACCGGTCCCCAAGGCGGCGTCTGGGTGCCGCTCGGCGGCGCCCTGAAAGGCATGTGGGAAAAGGCAATCCCCGGCCTCAGCGTCACCGCGACCCCTGGCGCCGGCATCGCCAACGTGCGCGGCGTGGACGAAGGCAAGGCGCAACTCGGCTTCGGCAACTCGAGCACCACGGTGGACGGACTGGAGGGACGCGCGCCCTATCCGAAGAAGGTCACCAAGGTTTGCCAGGTGGCGAATATCTACCCGCAGTACTTCCAGGTGGTGGCGCTGAAGGATGCGAATGTCGGCTCCTTCGCCGACCTGAAGGGCAAGTCGGTGGTCACCCAGCCCAAGGGCAACACCGGGGAACTGCTGACGGAACTCGTGCTGAAGATGAATGGCATGAGCTACCAGTCGCTCTCGCGCATCAACTTCCAGGCGTCCTACACCGACGCCGTGTCGCTGGTGAAGGACGGCCATGCGCAGGTGTTCACGCTCGGCACGACCGCGCCTGCCTCGTCGGTGATGGACCTCGCCAGCGCGCGCGACATCACCCTGGTGCCGGTGGACGACAAGACAATGAACACCCTGAAATCGTCCAACCCGGGCTACAACAAGCTGATCATCAAGGCCGGCACGTATCCCAAGCAGGACAAGGATGTGCCGGTGATCGGCTATTCGACGCACATCATCGCGGCCTGCGACCTGCCCGAGCAGGTGATCTACACGATGGTCAAGACGATGGCCGCCAACGTGGATTCGATGTCCGCGGTGAACAAGGCGATCGCCGGCATCACGCCCAAGGACATGGCGGTGGACATCGGCGTGCCGTTCCACAAGGGCGCGGCGAAGTTCTACAAAGAAGCCGGAGCGCTGTAGGGACCTGACCAACAGCCTGACTAACGGGGCGGCCTTGCCGCCCCGTTTCGCGTTTGGGGGATTTCTTGTCCGAAACCGCGTCCGTCATATCGGATGAAAAGCAGGCCACGGCGCCGACCATCAGGGCGCTGAAATGGCTCGTCGCCGCGCTCGCGGTGACGATGTCGCTGTACCACATGTACGTCGCCGGCTTCGGCCCGCCCGAGGCGGTGATCTTCCGCGGCACGCACCTGATGTTCGCGATGGCGCTGGTATTCCTGCTCTATCCGACGCGGCCCGGCGGCGGCCTGGGCTGGCGGCTGCTGGACTTCGTGCTGCTCGGATTCAGCCTCGCCTTCGTGCTGCACGTGTTCATCACCTATGAGGCGTTCACCAACCGCATCATCTACATCGACGACCTGACCGCAGCGGACAAGTTTTTCGCCGTGGTGGCGGTGCTGATGGTGCTGGAGGGCACGCGCCGCGTGATCGGCCTGGCGCTGCCGCTGACCGCGCTGGCTTTCCTGGCCTATGCGGGGCTGTTCACGCATGTGACGCTGCCGGTGCTGATGGAGCAGGTGTATCTGTCCACCGAGGGCATTTTCGGCTCCACGCTCGGCGTGTCGGCAAGCTACGTGATGCTGTTCGTGATTTTCGGCGCGTTCATGGAGAAGAGCGGGACCGGGCAACTGTTCATGGACTTCGCCATGTCGATCACCGGCCACACCGCGGGCGGACCCGGCAAGGTGGCGGTGATCAGTTCTTCGCTGTTCGGCACGGTGTCGGGCAGCGCGGTGGCCAACGTGATGGTGGACGGTCCGATCACCATCCCGCTGATGAAGCGCACCGGCTTCCGGCCGCCATTCGCCGCGGCGGTCGAGGCGGTGGCGTCCACAGGCGGCCAGATCATGCCGCCGGTGATGGGCGCTGCGGCCTTCGTGATGGCGGAGTTCCTGTCGGTGCCCTACGCGCAGGTGGCGGTGTGGGCAGTGGTGCCGGCGCTGCTGTACTACGTGGCGGTGTTCTTCGCGGTGCATTTCGAGGCCAAACGCTACAAGCTGGCGGGCGTGCCGAAGGATGAGCTGCCGCGCTTCACGCGCGTGATGGCCGAGCGCGGCCACCTGTTCACGCCGATCCTCATCATCCTCGCCGGGCTGTTCATGGGCTACTCGGCGCCGCTGTGCGCCCTGGTCGGCGCGATTTCCTGCCTGCCGGTGGCGCTGCTGCGCAAGAGCACGCGCGCGGGCATCACCTGGAGAAACGCGATCGAGGCGCTGGAAGAGGGCGCGAAGAACGCGCTGTCGGTGGCGATGGCCTGCGCCTGCGCCGGCATCGTCATCGCCTGCGTGACGGTCACGGGCCTGGGCATCGTGTTCACCCAGATCGTGATCGCGCTGGCGCAGAACCACCTGATCCTCGCGCTCATGCTCACCGCAGTCGCCGGCATCATCCTCGGCATGGGCATGCCGACCACGCCGGCCTATATCGTGATGGTCGCGCTGCTGGTGCCGGCGGTGATCAAGATGGGCGTGGTCACCCCGGCAGCCCACATGTTCGCCTTCTACTTCGCCATCCTCTCGGCGATCACGCCGCCCGTGGCCCTCGCCGTGTTCGCGGCCGCGAGCCTGGCCAAGGCCGACATCTGGACGACCGGCTTCGCGGCGATGCGCGCGGCCGCCCCAGCCTACATCGTGCCCTTCATGTTCGTGTACGAGCCGATGCTGCTGCTGATCGTCAAGGATTGGGGCACGGAGTGGCCGTTCGTCGTCTGGTCGGTGATTTCCGCCACCATCGGCGTGATCTGCCTCGCCGCCAGCCTGTTCGGCTGGCTGCTCGCTCATGCCTCGATGTGGCAGCGCGCATTGCTGTTCATCGCCGCTCTGTGCCTGATCAAGCCGGGCCTGATCACGGACGTGATCGGACTGGCGCTGCTGGCACTGGTGGCCGGGGTGCAGGTGTTCGCCCAGCGCAGGGCCGCGGCAGCCTAGCCGGCCCCGTTGCAGCGCCGCATCTCGCTCTCGACGCGATTCGGACGCACGGGTAAGTACATTCGTCATGGGCGCGCATGCACGGGCCGATGGCGAGCGCCCGTTTCGCGAGTGCGCGGGGTTCTCGCGTCCCCCCAGTCCGATGGGTCACACAATCTGGGGATGGCTAAACGCCGCACGCGAATCTAGAATTTCTCCCGGAGGATGTTTGGACGGCGTACACGGTCCGAGAAACCCGGGCGCTGGATAACGCGACGTTCCGCGTGTGCAAGGTGGGAAGCTAACCGGGGGGGTCCGGATGACCACGCTGCAGATCACGTTCGTTTCCGAGAGCGCCGGCTACGACAACGCCTTTGGCTGGTACAACAGCCGCACAGGCGAAGCCGGCATCATCTTCATCAACACGAATGACGACGGTCCGAAGGCCGGCATCTCCGCCGGCACGACCGCAACGATCGACGTCGCGCAATCGGACATCGATGCCGGGAACATCGGCTTCTTCCTGATCCCCAACGGCGCCGACATCTACGGCACGGGCAAGAAGAGCGTCCTCAACGGCCCGCTCAGCTTCGACACGAAGCCAAACGGCGACGGCCAGATCCTCGATGCGCACGGGCATAACCTGCGCGGCGAGCAGGGCGAGATCATCTTCACCGACCCGACACTCAACAAGCACAACACCGACTACACCTCCGATCACGCGGGCCGCGGCCAGTCACGCGCCGACCTCGCCGCGGACAACGCCGACGGCATCACCGGCCGCATCGCGTTCGAGGACCAGGTTCGCCACGGCGACCGCGACTTCAACGACCTCGTGGTGGACGTGCAGATCGTCAACACCAATCGTCCGCCGGTGGTCGAAGACCAGTCGTTCCAGATCGCCGAGAACTCGGCGGCCGACACGCTCGTCGGCCAGGTCGCGGCGAGCGATCCCGACGCCGGCCAGAGCCCTCAGCTACGCTATCGTCGCCGGCAACGAGAACGGCGCCTTCGCCATCAATGCGGCCACCGGCGCGATCACGGTGGCGGACGCGAGCAAGCTCGACTTCGAGGATCCGGACCTCGATTCGTACGACCTCACCGTCAAGGTGACCGACAACGGCACCGGCGCGCTCACCGATACGGCGATCGTGAGCATTGCGGTGACCGACGCGCCGCCGATCGTCGGCACGCCAGGCGACGACAACTTGTTCGGCACCAACGGCGACGACGTGCTGATCGGCGATCTGGGCAACGATGTCCTGCGCGGCGGCGCCGACAACGACGTGCTCAACGGCGGCGTGGTGGCGGATTTCCAGTCCGACATCGGCTTCCGCGACACCGACCGCGCGGACTACAGCGCGGCGGCAAGCGGCGTGAACGTCAACCTGGCGAGCGGCATCGCGCAGGACGGCGATGGCGGCACCGACACCCTGATCGGCGTCGAAGGCGGTGATCGGCTCGGCATACGACGATGTCCTCACCGGCGGCTCCGACGCGTTTGTGGAGTACTTCCGCGGCGGAGCGGGCAACGACACGATCGACGGCGGCAAGCTGGAACGATCGCGCGGAGTACATGGACGCCACCGGCGGCATCGCGGTCAATCTCGCCGCGCTGGCGCCCAACATGGGAACGGTCACGGGCGACGCCTCCGTTGGCAGCGACACCCTGATCAATGTCGAGATCGTCTACGGCACCGATTTCGCGGACTCCTACGTCGCCACCGGCTTCCTCGAGCGCCAGCCAGCCCGGCGGGTTGCTCAGCAACTTCAACGCGTTCGAGGGCCGCGCCGGCAACGACAACATCGTCGGCAACGGCGGCACGCGCATCGAGTTCACGGGCGCAACCGGCGGCATCGTGGCGAATCTCGTCACCGGCATCGCGACGGGCGACGCCTCGGTGGGCACTGACACCTTCACCGGCGTCAACTCCGTTCGCGCCACGCAGTTCGCCGACACGCTGCTTGGCGGCAATCCGCTCCTGAACGGCTTCGAGAGCTTCGAGGGCCGCGCGCGGCGACGACTACATCGAGGGCGGACAGGGCTTCGATCTCGCCGTGTATGCGTTCGACGGCCCCATCACGACCGGCATCACGGTCGATCTCGCCGCCGGCACCGTGTCGGGCGACCCGCTGCTCACGGGCACCGACACGCTGCGCGGCATCGAGGGAATCCGCGGCTCGCACCTGAACGACTGGTACGACGCCACCGGCTTTTCCGTCGGCCAGCGTCAATGCCGGCTCGCTGGGCCCCTCGGGCACGTACAACGAGTTCGAGGGCGTGGCCGGGGACGACACCATCACCGGCAACGGCAATACGCGAATCATCTACACGGCAGCCCGCGAGGGCGTCAGCGTCGACCTCGCCGCCGGCACGGCGGTGGGCGGCGCTTCGGTCGGCACCGACACGATCGTGGGCGGCGTCTGGGCAGTGCGGGGCTCCAACTTCAATGACGTGCTGATCGGCTCTGCTGCCAGCGAATATTTCGAAGGCCGAGCCGGAAACGACACCATCGACGGCGGCGATGGCTTCGACACCGCGGCCTACGACGTCGGCGCCAGCGGCGGTGGCACGTTCGTCGCCAACGCGTCCGGCGGCTTCAGCGCGACCGCCGCCGGGCTGGGCACCGACACCGCTGTCCAACATCGAGCAGATCATCGGCACGAATTTCGGCGACCTGTTCGACGGCTCGGCCTCATCGCTCGGCTACACGTTCCTCGGACGGGGCGGCAACGACACGCTGATCGGCTCGCAGGGAAGCGACTTCCTGTCGGGCGGCGACGGCAATGACGTGCTCGTCGGCGGCGCCGGCAGCGATTACATGGACGGCGGCTTCGGCGCTCGACCGCGCGGACTACTCCGCCGCGTTCGGCGCGGTCAACGTCGACCTGATGCCTTCGGCACGGCGACCGACGGCATGGGCGGCATCGACACCTTGTTCAGCATCGAGGAGGTCGCGGGCTCGCGCGTTCGACGACACCCTGTTCGGCGACTGGCGCGACAACGGGCTGCTCGGCGGCATGGGCAACGACCTCCTGCGCGGTGGCGAAGGCGCGGACTACATCGACGGCGGCCCGGGGGCGGACCGCATCGACTTCGACAGCCCGTGGGACGGCGTGGATACCGTGGCAGGCTTCGAGGCGGTGCCGGGCGGCGACGTCATTGACATCGCCGACCTGCTGCAGAACTGGACCGGCTACGCCGGCGGCGCCGGCGGGCCCTTGTCGAGCTTCGTCAGGCTCGAGACGATCGGTCCCGACGCGCAGCTGCAGATCGACCCCGACGGCTTCGGCCCATGTTCTGGCAGCCGCTCGCCACCCTGCTCGGCCGCGCGGGGCTCACGCTCGAGACTCTGGTCGCCAACGGCAATCTCGACTCCGGCGCGGTGAGCGGCATCACGCTGATCGGCACACCGGGCAACGACAGCCTGATCGGCACGCCCGGCAACGACACGATCCTTGCCGATCTGGGCAACGACTTCCTGCGTGGCGGCGGCGGCAATGACCTGCTCAATGGCGGCGTCGTGGCCGACCTGCAGTCCGATGTGGGCTGGCGGGACACCGACCGCGTCGGACTACAGCACCGCCTTCACGGGCGTGAACGTCAATCTGGCCACCGGCATCGCCCACGACGGCGAAGGCGGCACCGACACGCTGATCGGCATCGAGTCGGTCACCGGTTCGACCTACAACGACCTGTTCACCGGCTCGAACGCGTTCCAAGAGAACTTCCTGGGCGGCGCCGGCAACGACACGATCAATGGCGGCCGGCGGCAACGATCGCGCCGACTACTCCAACGCGAGCGCGGGTGTGTCGATCAGCCTGGGCGGTTTACCCGGCTTCAGCAACTCGACGGGCACGGTGAGCGGCGATGCTTCGGTGGGTTTCGACACGCTGCTCGACGTCGAGCAGTTCACCGGCTCGAACTTCGTCGACACCTTCAGCGTGGGCTCGTTCCTGAGCGGCAGCAGTCCCGGCGGGTTCCTCAGCAATTTCAACTCGTTCGAGGGCCGCGGCGGCAACGACGTCATCACGGGCAATGGCGGCACGCGCATCGAGTACTCGGGCGCCACCAGCGCGGTGAACGGTGAATCTAGCCACCGGCATCGCCACGGGCGACGCCTCGGTGGGCACCGACAGCTTCAGCGGCGTCAATCAGGTCCGCGGCTCCTCCTTCGACGACACGCTGCTCGGCGGCAATCCGGTCACCAACGGTCTCGAGATCTTCGACGGCCGCGGCGGCAACGACTTCATCGACGGCGGACAGGGCTTCGACCGCGCCGACTACGCCTTCAACGGAGCGGTCACGACCGGCATCACGGTGAATCTCGCGGCCGGCACGGCGACGGGCGACGACGGTGCTCACGGGAAGCGACACCCTGCGCAGCATCGAGTCGATCCGCGGCTCGCACCAGGCGGACTTCTACGACGCCACCGGCTTCTCCGGGTCGAGTACCAACGCCGGCTCGAACGGCACCTTGAACGAGTTCGAGGGCATGGCCGGCAACGACATGATCATCGGCAACGGCAACACGCGCGTCAGCTATTCGTTCGCCCGCGAGGCCGTGAGCGTCGACCTCGCAGCCGGCACAGCCGTGGGCGGCGCCTCCGTGGGCAGCGACACGATCCTGGGCGGCGTCAACGCGGTGCGCGGCTCCAACTTCGACGACGTGCTGACCGGGTCGGCGTCGAACAACACCCTCGAAGGCCTCAACGGCAACGACCTGCTGCGCGGCGGCTTGGGCGCGGACTTCCTCAACGGCGGCGCGGGCTCGGACACCTACGACTTCAACATGCTCGAGGAGGCCGCAGACACCGTCTCCGGCTTCGAGGCCGTGCCCGGCGGCGACGTGCTCGACATCGCCGACCTGCTCGCCTTCTCCACCAGCTACGCTGGCGGCGCCGGCGGACCCCTGGCTGATTTCGTCAGGCTGCAGGCTGCAGGCTCCGACGCACAGCTGCAGATCGACACCAACGGCAGCGCCGGCGGCGGGAATTGGCAGACGCTCGCCACCCTGCTCGGGGGCTCGGGGCTTACGCTCGACACGCTGGTCGCCAACGGCAACCTCGACACGGGGCCCGCGGCTGGCATCACGCTGATCGGCACGCCCGGTAACGACAGCCTGATCGGCACACCGGGCAACGACACGATCCTTGCAGATCTGGGCAACGATTTCCTGCGCGGGGGCGGCGGCAACGACGTGCTGAACGGTGGCGTGGTGGCCGACCTGCAATCTGATACGGGCTGGCGGGACACCGACCGGGTGGACTACAGCACCGCCTTGAGCGGCGTGAACGTCAACCTCGCATCCGGCGTCGCTCAAGACGGCGAGGGAGGCACGGACACGCTGATCGGGATCGAGGCAGTGACCGGTTCGTCGCACGACGACGCCTTCACCGGTTCGGGCGCGTACCTCGAGTTCTTCCGCGGCGGCGCGGGCAACGACACGATCGACGGCGCGGGCAGCTACGATCGCGCAGAGTACCAGGACGCCACGGCCGGTATCACGGTCAACCTCGGCACGCCGGCACCCAACATGGGAACAGTGACCGGCGATGCGTCCGTCGGCACCGACACCTTGATCAACGTCGAGATTGTCCACGGCTCGGACTTCGCCGACACCTTCAATGTGAGCGGGTTCCTGAGCGGCAGCAGTCCCGGCGGGCTCCCCAGCAACTTCAACGCCTTCGAAGGCCGGGGCGGGGACGACAGCATCGCCGGCAACGGCAACACGCGCGTCGAGTACACGAACGCCGCCGTTGCGGTGACTGTCAACCTGGGCACGGGTGCTACGACCGCCGTGTACGACCCCTCGGTGGGCAACGACACGTTCTTGGGTGGCATCACTGCGGTCCGCGGCTCGTCCTTCAACGACACGCTGACCGGCAGCAACTCCTTCGCCAACGAGAGCTTCGAGGGCCGCGGCGGCGACGACTTCATCAACGGCGGACAGGGATTTGACCGCGCCGACTACGCCCTCAACGGCCCGGGCGTGGCCGGCATCATGGTCGATCTCGACCTGGGCACGGTGACAGGCGACCCGGTGCTCACGGGCATCGACACACTGCGCAGCATCGAGGCGATCCGCGGCTCGTACCTGGCGGACACCTACGACGCCACCGGATTCTCGAACCTCAGCCTCAACGCCGGCTCGAGCGGCACGCTGAACGAGTTCGAGGGCATGGCGGGCAACGACACTATCACCGGCAACGGCAGCACCCGGCTGAGCTACGTCAGTGCGCGGGAAGGCGTGAGCGTCGACCTGCAGTCCAGCACGGCCGTGGGCGGCATCTCAGTGGGCACCGACACGATCGTCGGCGGTGTGAACGCGATGCGCGGCTCCAACTTCGACGACGTGCTGATGGGCACAAACCACGGCATCAACTCCGCCCAGGTCTACGAGGGCCGCGCGGGCAACGACACCTTCAGCGGCCGCGGCGGCTTCGATCAGGCAGTCTATAGCTCCGAATCGACGCAGATGGGCATCACGGTCGACATGGACGCGATCAATGCGTTCACCGGCACCGTGACCGGCGATGCGGGAATCGGCACCGATACCCTGATCGACATCGTGTCGGTAGTCGGAACGTTCTTCAACGACTTCTACAACGCCACCGGCTACAACAGCGCGGTCTCGACGCTGGGCACCTTCAACGAGTTCGAGGGCGGCTTCGGCGACGACACTATCATCGGCAACGGCAACACCCGCGTCGCGTACCTTGGCGCGGGCTCTGGCGTGACCGTCGACCTGGGCGCGGGCACCGCCTTCGGCGCCTCCAGCGGCAGCGACACCTTGAGCGGGGTCAATGCGGTACGCGGCTCGAACTTCAACGACCTGTTTATCGGCACGACGGCGAACGAGACCTTCGAGGGCCGCGGCGGCGACGACACCATCGACGGCGGCGCCGGCAACGACCTGGTGCGCTTTGACTTCGGCGCAATCGGCTCCGGCACCTTCCTCGCGAACGCACTGGGCGGATTCAGTGCGACGGCCGCCGGACTCGGCACCGACACCCTCAGCAACATCGAGCAGATCCGCGGCACCAGCTTCGGCGACCTCATCGACGGCTCGGCTGCGACGCTTGGCTACACCTTCGACGGGCGCGGCGGCAACGATACGCTCATCGGCTCGCAGGGCAACGACACCCTGCTCGGCGGCGACGGCAACGACCTGCTACGCGGCGGCCTGGGCGCGGACTTGCTCGACGGCGGCTTGGGCTCGGACCGCTTCGACTTCGACAACCTCGCCGAAGCCGGAGACACGGTCGCCGGCTTCGAGGCGGTGCCCGGCGGCGACGTGCTCGACATCGCCGACCTGCTCGGGATCTCGACCAGCTACGCTGGCGGCGCCGGCGGACCGCTGGCCGATTTTGTCAGGCTCCAAGCCGCAGGATCCGACGCCCAACTGCAGATCGACGCCGACGGCAGCACCGGCGGCGGGAACTGGCAGACGCTCGCCACCCTGCTCGGGGGCTCGGGGCTCGAACTCAACACACTGCTGACCAACGGCAATCTCGACATCCTGATCTGAACCCCGCCCCGGGTACGCAAACCCGGGAGCGACCGTCAGTGCGCGTCGTCGTCGATGCGGCGCACCTCGCGCTCGACGCGGTATTCGCCCTCGATGACGGTGCCCTGACGCCGCCTTGGCAGATTGCGCGTGCGCCACCACAGCCACGCGCCTACCAGCAGCGCGATCGCCGCCGGCGACTGCGAAGAATCACCGAGGCGAAGACGAGCGCGAGGACGAAGAGCACGACGGCGAGAACGCCGCCTGCGACACGCTGCAGGAGATTCAAGCCGGCGCGGACTCCGACTTGTCGAAGTCGATCTCGACCTTGGCGCCGTTCGGGTCGAAGAAGAACAGTTGCCAGGTGCCGTAGGCGGGCAATTTGCGCAGCTCGTACTCGATCCCCTTCGCCTTCAGCTTCGCCACCGTTGCGGCGAGCCCGGTGCCGTAGAAGGCCATGTGGTCAATCACGCCTCTCACCAATTGCGCCTTCGGCTTTCCCGCGACGACGTGCAGGATCGGGTCCTTGCCCTTGCCGCCGTCGGCATACAGCCAGGCCCCCGGAAAGCTGAACGGCGGGCGCGCGCCCGGCTTGAGGTTGAGGTGCTCCTCGTAGAACGCGAGCGTCGCCGGCAGGTCGTCGGTGAGGATGTTGAAGTGGTCCATCCGGGTGATCGGCATCTCAGGCTCCCTTCGCCGCGGCCTGCGTCTGCCGCGTCTTGTCCATCACTGTCATCGCCGTGGTGATCAGCGCTGCGACGTCGGCCGCATTCGCCGGCACGATCAGCGTGTTGGACTGCTTGGCGAGCTCGCGAGAACGCGGCCACGTACTCCTGCGCCACCTTGAGGTTGGCGGCATCCATGCCGCCCTTGTCCGAGATCGCCTCGCCCACCGCGCGCACCGCGGCGGCGTTCGCCTCCGCGATCAGGCGCAGCGCGGTGGCCTCGCCCTGGGCGCGGTTGATCGCCGCCTGCTTCTCGCCCTCGGAGCGCAGCACCGCGGCCTGCTTCTCGCCGTCGGCGACGTTGATCTCCTGCTGGCGCTCGCCCTCGGACTTGGCGATCAGCGCGCGCTTCTCGCGCTCGGCGGTGATCTGCTGCTGCATCGAGCGCAGGATCGCCTCGGGCGGCGTGAGGCTCTTGATCTCGTAGCGCAGCACCTTGATGCCCCAGTTGCGCCCCGCTTCGTCCAGCGACTGCACGATCTGCTTGTTGATCTCGTCGCGCGACTCGAAGGTCTTGTCCAGCTCCATCTTGCCGATCTCGCTGCGCAGCGTGGTCTGCGCGAGCTGCGAGATCGCCGCGATGTAGTTGGACGACCCGTAGGAGGCGAGGCGCGGGTCGGTGACCTGGAAGTACAGGATGCCGTCCACGCCGAGCTGCGTGTTGTCCTTGGTGATGCACACCTGCTCGGGCACGTCGAGCGGCACCTCCTTGAGCGAGTGCCGGTAGGCGACCCGGTCGAACACCGGCACGATGAAATTGAGGCCCGGCTCGAGCGTGGCGTGGAAGCGCCCGAAGCGCTCCACCACGAAGGCGCTTTGCTGCGGCACGACGCGCACGCCCTCCAGCACGAAGGCGACCGCCGCGGCGAGGAGGAACACGTACACCGCGTAGGCGGGCGTGCGCGTGAGCGCGAACGTGGCGCCGGCGAGCACGAGGGAAATGATCAATTTGACGAGCATGGAACTCCTCCCGTTTGCGGCCGACGCCTCAGGCAGGGCGCCTGGACGTCACCCTGAGCGTGTTGCCGTCGGCCGCGAGCACGTACAGCAGCGCGCCTGGCTGCAACGCGGCATCGCCTTCGAGGCGCGCGTCCCAGCTCGCGCCGCGGTAGCGCACGCGCGCCAGGCCGGCCTGCTGGTCCACCCAGTTCTCGAAGCTGGCCGGCTGGCCGGCGTCGATCGGCGTCATCTGTCTGCGCGGCGTTGCGCGCACGGTAAGCGTGCACGAAATACGCGCCCAGCAACGCCAGCACCGCGGCGGCGATCGTCTGCACCGCGAACGTGCCGCCGAACCAGGCCACTGCACCGGCGCCGAACGCGGCCACCCCCAGTACCAGCAGATAAAAGGTCCCGGTGAGCAGCTCCACGATCACCAGCGCCAGGCCGACGAGCAGCCAGACCAGGTAGGCATCCATGAGGGCTATTTTGCACGCGAAACGTGCCTGCGCAACCGCGGCCGGGGGGTAGAATTTTCGCCATGCCGGAATCGACCCTGCGCGCGGTCTCCGAAGAGCTGATCGAGCTCTCGGCAAGCGGCCACACCGCGCCGCCGTTCAGCGCGCGCTTTCCGAAGCTGGACGCCGATGCGGGCTACCGCGCCATGCGCCGGCTGCACCAGCATCGCCTGGCGATCGGCTGGAAGCCGCTCGGCCGCAAGATCGGCTTCACCAACCGCAGCATCTGGCCACGCTACGGCGTGCATGAGCCGATCTGGGGCTTCGTCTACGACCACACCCTCGTGCGTGCCCCCGAGGGCCGTGCCGAGGTGCTGCTCGAGGGCCTGGCGCAGCCGCGCATCGAGCCGGAGATCTGCTTCGGCCTCAAGGCGCCGCCGCCGCGCTCGCACGATCCGCACGCCATCCTCGCCGCCATCGAGTGGGTGGCGCACTCGGTCGAGATCGTGCAGACGTTCCACCCGGACTGGAAATTCACGCTGCCCGACTGCACCGCCGCCAACGGCCTGCACGGGCGCCTGGTGCTCGGACCGCAGGTCCCGGTCGACGCAGCTGCGCGGCCTGGAGTGGCGCCTGGCGAAGGTCGAGGTCGCGCTCATGAAGGGTGCGAAGACGGTGGACCGCGGCAGCGGCGCCAACGTGCTCGACAGTCCACTCTTCGCGCTTGCGCACCTGGTCGAGGTGCTCGCCATCCAGCCGGAGTTCGAGCAGCTGCACGCGGGCGAGATGGTCAGCACCGGAACGCTGACCGACGCCTACCCGGTGAAGGCCGGGGAAACCTGGAGCACGGTGTTCGACGGTCTGCCGCTTCCCGGGCTGGAGATTCACTTCAAGTGATGCGGCCGCTGGAGGGCGTCACGGTGGTGGCGCTCGAGCAGGTGATTGCCGGCCCGTTCTGCACGCGCCAGCTCGCCGAGCTCGGCGCGCGCGTGATCAAGATCGAGCGGCCCGACGGTGGCGACGCGGCGCGCGGCTACGACCGCACGGTGCAAGGGGCTGTCCTCGCACTTCGTCTGGACCAATCGCTCCAAGGAAAGCCTCGCGCTGGACGTGAAGCATCCGGAGGCGAAGCCGGTCCTGGCGCACCTGCTGGCGAAGGCCGACGTCTTCGTGCAGAACCTGGCGCCGGGCGCGGTCGAGCGCCTTGGCCTGGGCGCCGGCGAGCTGCGCGCGCGCCATCCGCGGCTCATCTGGTGCGGCATCTCCGGCTATGGGCCCGCGCGGCCCGTACGCCGAGAAGAAGGCCTACGACCTGCTCGTGCAGTGCGAGGCGGGCCTGCTGTCCGTGACCGGCACGCCGGACTCGCCTGCCAAGGCGGGCATCCCGGTGGCCGACATCGCCGCCGGCATGTACGCGCTGACCTCGATCCTCGCCGCGCTGCTGCGCCGCGCGCGCGACGGCGAAGGCGCCACGCTCGACATCACCATGTTCGAGGCGCTCGGCGAATGGATGGGGTTCCCCGCGTACTTCAGCGCCTACGGCGGCACGCCGCCGCCGCGCTCGGGCGCCTACCACGCCACTATCGTGCCCTACGGGCCGTTCCGCGCAGGTGACGGCAAGAACGGTGTTTCTCAGCATCCAGAACGAGCGCGAGTTCGCGCGCTTCTGCGACAAGGTGCTGGAGAACTCTGCGCTCGCAAAGGACTCCAGGTTCTCGTCGAGCCCCGCGAGGCTGCAGAACCGCGAGGCGATGCACGCCGAGATCGAAAAGGTGTTCGGCAGGCTCACCGCGGCGCAGGTGGTCGAGCGCCTGGAGCGCGCCGAGATCGCCAACGCGCGCCTGAACACCATGCAGGAATTCTGGGAGCACCCGCAACTCGACGCGCGCGGGCGCTGGGCGCAGGTCGATACGCCGGCCGGCCCGATCCGGGCGATGAAGCCGCCGTTCAACCTGTCGGATTTCGAGCCGCGCATGGAGGCCGTGCCCGCACTGGGCGACGCACAGCCGGGGAATTCTTGCGGAACTGGGCTACGCCGCGGCGGACATCGCGCGGCGCGCCCGGCGTTGCGGGCAAGGCCGGCAAAACACCCTCGGCGAGGCTGCCGAGGGTCGGGCCAACCGTCAGCGCCAAGTATTGGGCAACACTTTGCTTCACCACTTGGCTGCGGGTCAGCCCGGTCTGCGCGCAATGACGCTCCAGGGTCCTGGCGAGTCCAGGGTCAAGGCGGACCGAAAGCAGGTTGCGAGCGTTTGTCATACAGGAAGCGAATTGTATGACAACAGAGGCGTACTTGCCAAGTCTCCGTGCGGCCCCTTTGGTTTCCTGCCAGGATGCCCGGAACAGCTCGCCACCGCAGGCGCGATCAGCTCTTCCTGACCTCGATGCCCGCGGCGCGCGCCAGGTCCTTCTGGATGCGCGCCACGCGCTCGACTTCGCCCTTGGCGGCGAAGCGCTCGTAGAAGCCTTCCTCGCGGAACTCGCGCACCAGGTCCGCCCAGGGCGCCAGGCGCTCTTCCCAGCGCTGCTGGCGCCCTTCGACCGGCTCCGCGTCCTCGCGCGCAAGGGTCGTGGCAACGCGGATCAGCGCCTTCAGGGTCACCGGCTTGGTGACCATGTAGTTGTCCTTGCCCCAGACGTCCTCGAACACGGCCTTCGCGGCCTTGAGGAAGTCGCGCATCGCGCCGTAGTAGCGGTCCACGTTCTTCGCGCTGCCGCCGGACACCTGGATCTTGCGCCAGTCGGCGCGCACCCAGCGATGCAGCTCGTTGAACAGTTCCGCCTGCAGGATCCACTTGTCGCGCTGGCTGCGCCCGCCGAGGCGGTTGATGCGGTAGCGCAGCGGGCTGTCGCCCTCGCGGTAGAGCTTGTCCACCAGGCGCGCGGCGAACTTGCGGTCGGGCGCCGCCCAGGACACCTTCTCGTACAGGTCGACGAGGTGGCTCTTGTTGATGCGCGTCGGCGTGGAATTGATGATGACGAACATCTCGGTGGAGAAATCCTCGCGTGCGGCCGTCGAAGATCATGCACGGCACGCGGATGCTGGCGGCCTCGGCGGGCCGGTCCTGCATGTAGAAGTACAGCGCCGCCAGGCGGTGCTGGCCGTCGATGATGAGGAATTTCTGGCTCGGCTCCGAGAGGTGCCCCATGCCGTCGGCGGCCGACTGGTAGCGCAGCGTCTCCGAGGTGAACAGCAGCACCGTGCCCGGGATCGGCGGCTGGGTCACCGCCGTCTCGTAGAAGTTGCGCAGCTGGCGCACCTTGGCCTGCGACAGGCCGCGCTGGAACGCGTGGTCGGTGCGCTCGATGCGCGCGATGAATTGCGCGACGTCGTCGTCCTGGGCGATGCGGGACGCGGGCGATCTGCTCGCCGTCGCCGTAGAAGCGGCTGATGAAGCGCACCTTCGCCAGCAGCTCCTTGGCGGGGTAGCTGACGAAGTAGAAGATCCCGTCCTTCTGGCGGATCTGCGTTGCGAGCACGGTTGCTGCCTCCGGGCGGCTGGCCCAGCTATCGAGACCGGGCGAATGATACCGAAGGCCGTCGCCCCACGCAGAAAAAAGCCTTGGGCGGCCCTAGCCCGGGCAGGCCGGCAGCATCAGGGCCTGCAGCACCTCCGCCGTACGCCGGTTCTGCACGAAAGCGGCCACCCCGGAGTTGGCGGGGATCGCCCCGGGCAGCAGGGGCAGCGCCCGGCGCTCGTCGATCGCGCCCCCCGCTGAAGGCGATCGGGCCCAGCCATTCGAGCACCACGTAGTCGTGGGCGAGCGTGCGCCCCCGGTTCTCGCCGGCGGAGACGCTGGGACACGAGCTTGTTCTCGTAGCTGGCCAGGTAGAGGCCCGCGTCAGCCTCCTGGGCCCCGGTCGAGCAGCTCCGCGCGGACCTCGACCGCCAGGCTATCCCGCTGTCCGCCCCGCAGGGCGAGCGCAATGCTCGCCCCGGGCGGCCGCGCGTTGATGCGGGCCACCGCCTCGTCGAAAGCGCCGCCGCTGCCCCAGCGCCTGAAATCCTGCCCCTGCAGCATCACCTGGGGCGTATAGACGATCTTTGCCCGCATCACCTGCGCGAGCTTGCGCTGGCGGTCCGCAAAGCGCTGCTGGGCATAGGGGTCCTTCCAGCCGATGTAGTCCCAGTAGTTCACGTGCAGCGACAGCGGCACCACGCGCTCGGGGGCGAGGCCGCGCCCGCCCAGCCCCTGCAGCCAGCGGTCTGCGGGCGGGCAGCTGTCGCAGCCCTCCGAGGTGTAGAGCTCGACCAGGGCGGTCGTATGGGGTCCGGAGCGGGCCTGGCACTGGGCGGCTTGGACCGGGGTCATCAGGGCGGCGGCGGCTAGCGCCAGCAGCATGCGCATGGCCGTCAGTCGAAACGGGGCACGAAGAGCTTACGCACGGGACGGGATAATGCCTCGATGACCCTCAAGCTCTCCATCCTCGACCAGTCCCCGGTGATCTCCGGCGAGTTCCCCAGCCCAGGCGGTCCAGGCCACGCTCGCGCTCGCGCGCCGGGCGGACGCGCTGGGCTACGAGCGCTACTGGCTCGCCGAGCACCACGCCATCGCCGCGCTCGCCGACCCCTGCCCGGAGGTACTGCTCGCGCGCCTGGGCGCGGAGACCAAGCGCCTGCGTGTCGGCACGGGCGGGGTGCTGCTGCCCTATTACAGCGCGTTCAAGGTGGCGGAGGTGTTCCGCATGCTGGAGGCACTCTACCCGGGGCGCGTGGATCTGGGCATCGGGCGCGCGCCCGGCGGCGACCAGCGCACCGCACACGCGGTGGCGGGCGGGCAGTTCCCGAGCGCGGACGACTTCCCCCAGCGCGTATGGGAACTGGTCGGCCACCTCGACGGCACGCTGCCCGAGGACCATCCGCACAAGCGCGTGCGCGTGCAACCCGGCGGCGACACGGCGCCCCAGGTGTGGCTGCTCGGCTCCTCGGATTACAGCGGCCTGCTCGCCGCGCAGCTGGGGCTGCGCTTCGCCTTCGCGCACTTCATCAACGCCAAGGGCGGCGACGCAGTCACGCGCGCCTACCGCGAACGCTTCCAGCCATCCGCAAGGGAAGGCGCGCCCGCGGCGATCGTCTGCGTGTTTGCGATCTGCGCCGCAACCGACGCCGAGGCCGAGCGCCTGGCCGCCTCGATCGACCTGCGGCGGCTGCACATGGCGCTCAACATGGATACGCCGGTGCCGACGCTCGCGGAGGCCGAGCGCCACGCCTATACCGAGGAGGAGACGCCGCTACGTCATGAGCCAGCGCGATCGCGCCGTGATCGGCGGCCCGGAGAAATGCCGGCGCGAGCTCACGGCGCTCGCGGAGCGCTACGCGGCCGACGAAGTGATGCTGCTCACGATCACCGGGGACTACGCGACGCGCCTGCGCTCCTACGAGCTGCTCGCCGCCGCCTTCGCCCTGGCCTAGAAAAGCTTGACGACCTCCTCGTGGCCGCGCTCGCGCGCGAGGTCCTGGGCGGTTTCGCCGTCCAGGTTCTTCGCGCCGGGCGCGCGCGCCCGCCGCAGCAGCAGCCGCACGGCTTCCACGTGGCCCCCGAAGGCCGCGCCGTGCAGCGCGGTATTGCCGCGCAGGTCCGCGACGTCCGGGTCCGCGCCGCGCTCGAGCAGCAGCCGCACCGTGGCTGCGTTGCCGGAGAGCGCAGCCCAGTGCAACGCCGACTCGCCCTCGTCGTTGCGCGCGAGGGGAACCGCCCCGGCGTCGAGCAGCAGCACGGCGCAGGCGGGGTCGGCCGGCAGGGCCGACAGGTGCAACGGGGTCTCCCCGGTGTTCGTGCGCGCGCGTACGCTTGCGCCGGCGTCCAGCAGCAGCCGCGTGAGCGCGCGCATGCCTTTTTCCGCGCGCGGCATGCAGCGGCGTTTCGCGCGACGCATTGCGCGCCTGCACGTCCACCTTGCCGCCCAGCACCAGCACCGCGGCGACCGGCTCCTTGTCCTCGGCGATGGCCTGGAACAGGCGCTCGGTATCGCCCTGCGCCTGCGCCGCCCCGGCGGCAAGCAGCGCGGCCGCGAGCAGCCGGCCTCATTTCAGCGCGCCCGCCAGCACCTCGGCGAAGTGCAGCGTCGTGCGCCCCGAGAGCGCCTCGATCTGCTCCCGGCAGGAGAAACCGTCGGCGACGATAGGGTGTCGGCGCTGCGCGGCGCGCACCTTGGGCAGCAGCGCGAGCTCGGCGATGCGCCGCGACGCGGCCTGCGTGCTCCTTCCTGAAGCCGAAGGAACCGGCCATGCCGCAGCAGCCGGTGTCGGGCGACTCGACCTCCACCGCTGCCGCGCGCAGCAGCTGCACTTCCGCCGCCGTGCCCCACAGCGCCTTCTGGTGGCAGTGGCCCTGCAGGAGCGCCCGCCCGAACGCGCGCCTGGGAACGTAGCCCCGGCGCCCTAGGAATTCGCCGAGGGACATCGCCTGCCGCGACAGCTCCGCGGCGCGCGCGTCGTCGGGCAGGAGCTGCTGCAATTCGTCGCGGAACACCGACAGGCAGGCGGGCTCGAGGATCACCAGGGGAACGCCCGGCTCGACCACGGCCAGGACGCGATGCAGCGCTGCCTTCGCGCGATCCAGCATCCCCGCGTCGTAGTAAGGGCGCCCGCAGCACAGGTGCTCGCGCGGCAACTCGACGCGGCAGCCGGCGTGCGCGAGCACGCGCGCGGCGGCGGCGGCGGTCGCCGGCCGGAAATGGTTGTTGAACGTGTCGTCGAAGAGGATCACGCGCTCGCCGTCGCCCACGGGCTCGAACCGTGAGCGGAAACTGTGCGGCGCGAACTGCGGCAGGCGCCGTGTCGGCCGAGAGGCCGGCGGCGGATCGGCCCAGCGCACCCATGCGCGTTGGCCAGGCCCGGCAGGCGCGCGGCGAGCGGCGCCCACTCGCCGATGCGCGCGAGCGCCTGCAAGGCAAGCGGCCGCGCCTTGCCTTCGTAGTAATGCGACAGGAACTCCGCCTTGTAGGCCGCCATGTCCGTGTGCGTGGGGCAGTCGCTGCGGCAGCCCTTGCAGGCGAGGCACCAGTCGAGCGCTTCCTTCACGTCCTCGCTCTGCCAGCCGTCGGTGATCACTTCGCCCTGCAGCATCTCCCACAGCAGGCGCGAGCGCCCGCGGGTCGAATAGCGCTCCTCGCCCGTGGCGCGGTAGCTCGGGCACATGGTGCCGCCGGTCTTGGCGCGGCACTTGCCCATGCCGATGCAATGCTCGGCGGCACGCCCGAAGCCGTCGCCGACGTCGCTCCTGAACGCGAGCGTCGTCTGCAGGGTGACCGGCTTGTACTGCGGGCCGAGCCGCAGATTCTCATCTACGCGATACGCATCGATGAGTTTTCCGGGATTCATGCGGTTGCCCGGATCCCAGATGCGCTTGAACTCGCGGAAGGCCTGCATCAGTTCCGGTCCGTACATCGCGGGCAGGAACTCGGCGCGCGCCTGGCCGTCGCCGTGCTCGCCGGAGAGCGAGCCGCCGTACTTCACGACGAGCGCCGAAGCCTCCTGCAGGAAGGTGCGCCAGCGCGCGAGGCCCTCGGGCGTCCGCAGCTCGAAAGTGATGCGCGCGTGGATGCAGCCGTCGCCGAAGTGCCCGTAGAGCGAGGTGCGGTAGCCGTGGCGATCCACCAGCGCCTGGAACTCGCGCAGGTAATCGCCCAGGCGCAGCGGGTCCACCGCCGCATCCTCCCAGCCGACGATCGGGTCCGGCCCGGGGGTTCCCTTCAGGTTGAGCGAGGTGGCCGAGGCGCCCGTCTCGCGGATCGCCCACAGGCGCGCCATCTCCCCCTGGTCGGTGACGAGCCGGCCGCGCAGCGCCTTCGCCTTCGCGATCGCCTCCTCGTGCGTGTCGCCGCCGAACTCGATCATCAGCCACGCCTTGCCCTCGGGCAGGAGGCTGAGGTCGTCGAGCTTGAGCTTGCGCTCGCGCAGCCCGCCGATGATGGGCTCGTCCAGCCCTTCGCAGGCGATCGGCCCCGCCGCGAGCACTTCGGGCACCGCGTCGCCCGCGGCATAGATGTCGGGATAGCCCTGCACCAGCAGCACGCGGTGCGGGCGGGCTCTTCACCAGCTTCGCCTTCGCCTGCAGCGTGAGCGCGCAGGTGCCTTCCGAGCCCACCAGGGCGCGCGCCACGTTGAAGCCGTTCTCCGGCAGCAGCTGGTCGAGGTTGTAGCCGGAAACGCGGCGCTTGATCTTCGGGAAGCCCGCGCGGATGAGGTCCGCGTAGCTGTCGGCGAGCATCTTCAGGCCGCGGTAGATCTCCGACTGGCGGTTGCCGAGCGCGAGGATGCGGCGGTACTCGGCGTCGTCCGTCGGCCCGCACCAGAAGCGCGCGCCGTCGTAGGTGAGCACCTCCAGCGCCTCGATGTTCTCCACGGTCTTGCCCGCCATCACCGAGTGCGCGCCGCAGGAGTTGTTGCCGATCATGCCGCCGAGCGTGCAGCGGCTGTGCGTGGCCGGATCGGGACCGAAGGTGAGGCCGTGCCGCTCGGCCTCGCCGCGCAGGCTGTCGCACACCACGCCCGGCTCGACGAGCGCCGTGCGCGCCGCGGCGTCGATCGAGAGCACGCGGTCCATGTACTTCGAGCAGTCGAACACCACCGCGACGTTCACGCTCTGCCCGCAGAGCGAGGTGCCGCCGCCGCGCGCGAGGACGGGCGCGCCGTGCGCGCGGCAGGCGGCGAGCGCCGCAACCATGTCCGCGGCCGAGCGCGGCAGCACCACGCCGATCGGCACCTGCCGGTAGTTGGACGCGTCGGAGGCATACGCGGCGCGCGCCCCGGCATCGAAGCGCACTTCCCCCGCGACCGCCGCCGCGAGGGCAGCCTGCAGTTCCTTCATGCCGCCAGTGTAGCGGGGTCGAGCGCGCCGATCACCGGCGGCAGCGGGCAATCGAGCGTCGCCGCGACCGCGCGCACCAGCTCCGTTTCCGCCAGGCGAAACTTGCCGTCGGCGGCGGCAGCCTCGAGGCAGGCCTTGAGCACGCGCGGCTTCTCGAACGGCTGCAGGTACCGCAGGCGCTCGAGCGCCTCGCCGAGGCGCGCGGTGGAGAGCTCGGCGACCGGCACCGGGCCGGGAAGCTCCACGCCGAGAATGGCCTTGCCCTTGGCGTGCGCTGTCTCGGTGTCGCCCTTGCGACGCGTGCGCGATGAGCGACAGGACGACGTGCGCGTCCTGCGCCACCTCCTCCACTTTCTTGAACCTGGTGGGGATGGGCTTGCCCGCGCCTTCGCGCAGGTGCTGCCGAGCAGCGTCGCCTGCACGAATTCCGAAAGCGTGACCTTGCGGTCGGCCTCCACCAGGCGGACCACCTCGGCGAGAAAGGCGTCGCGGCGCTTCTGCTCCAACTGCTTCAGGGCGGGCAGCGCAAGCTCGATGAGCAGCAGTGCCTGATGCCGCCCCACGCCCCCAAGCACGCCCTGCGCGCCAGGAGCGCGAGAATCGCCTCCTGCGCCCCTTCCGGCGTCGCCAGGCGCGCCTTGAGCGCCTGCGGCAGGACGCTCGAGGAGCTTGCGCGCATGGTCCACGTGCTCCGCCCGCGGCGCCTCGACCAGGCCGGCAACCCCGGCGAGCCCGCCCACCACCTTGACGACGTTGCCGGCGCCGTCCAGCACCGCGCGTGCGCTGTCGCGGTATTGCGCCGCATGGCGCGTGCGCCGGTAATCCTCGCGCTGGAAGCGCGGGTGCGCGCGGCGGATGCGTTCCTCGATCGGCGGGTGCGTGGGGAAGGTCCACCAGCGCGCGATGGCGGGCGCGAAGAACATGTGCGAAAGCTCGACGGCGTGCGCCGCAGCGCAGCGTGGTGCCGGCCTTGAGGAAGGAGATGGAGTCGAGCGCCCCGGCGATGCCGTCCGGATTGCGCGTGAACTGCACGCTCGCCGCGTCGGCGAGCAGCTCGCGCTGGCGCGAGAGCGCCGCCTTGATCGCCTCTGCGGCGAACAGGCCCGGGAAAGCCGATGAAGGCGATCGCCGCGCCGAACATGGCGAACAGCACGCATCGCCGCCGCGGTCCTCGCGGCTCGTCGCGCGCGCTTCGCCCGCGCGGCTCTCAGCACCAGGGCCTCGCCCCATTCGCCGAAGCAGGCGATGCCCGCGAGCAGGCCCACCAGGCGCACGTTCAGCGCCATGTCGCCGTTCAGGATATGGCTGAACTCGTGCCCCATCACGCCCTGCAGCTCGTCGCGCGAGAGTTTCTGCACCGCGCCGCGCGTCGCCACGATCACCGCCTCGTTGGGGCTGTGGCCGGCGACGAGCGCATTGATCGCGTCATCCGATGCCAGCAGGTACACCGGCGGCACGGCGATGCCCGAGGCGATCGCCATCTCCTCCACCACGTTCAGCAGCTTCGCCTCGGAGGCCGTGGCGCGGCCGCGCTCGAGGTAGTGCGCGCCCAGCATGTGCGCGACCACCGGGCCGCCCTCGGACAGTTGCCAGATGCGGCGCGCCGTCACGGCGAGGATGATGCCCGTCACCAGGCCCGAGACGGCGTAGTGCACCTTGGGCGGCACGTGCAGCAGCGCGTGCCAGTAGGTGCTCCACAGGCCGCGCCACACCAGCGGCTCGCCGCCGGCGAGCGGCGCGGCGCCGTACAGGGCGAACACCGCGTAGACGGCCGCGGCGGCCAGGTTGAAGCACAGGACGACGAAGGCGACGGCGAGGAGATACCAGAGCAGCAGCCAGCGCGAGGCGCGCCGCGCGGAATCCTGCTGGTCGAAAAAATCCAAGGCTGGCTAGAACTTGACCTTCGGCGCCTTGCGCTCTTCGGCCGACTCGGTGGCCTCCAGCAGCGTCGCCTCGTTGAAGCCGAAGAGGCCGGCGACGACGTTGTCGGGGAAGGTCTCGCGCTGCGTGTTGTAGGACATCACCGAGTCGTTGTAGCCCTGGCGCGCGAAGGCCACCTTGTTCTCGGTGCTGGTGAGCTCTTCCTGCACCTGCAGCACGTTCTGGTTGGCCTTCAGGTCGGGATAGTTCTCGAACACCGCGAGCAGCCTCCCGAGCGCGCCGCCCAGCGCGCCCTCGGCCTGCGCGAGGCCCGTCATGGCCGAGGGCTCGCCCGGGGCCGCCGCGGCGCGCTGCGCCGCGGTCACCGCCGCGCCGCGCGCCGCAATCACCGCCTCCAGCGTCTGGCGCTCGTGCGCGAGGTAGCCCTTGGCCGCTTCCACCAGGTTGGGGATCAGGTCGTAGCGGCGCTTGAGCTGCACGTCGATCTGCGCGAACGCGTTCTTGAAGCGGTTGCGCAGCGCCACCAGCCGGTTGTAGACGGAGATCGCCCAGACCGCGAGCGCGACGACGATCCCCAGCACGATCCACAGTCCCATGGCCTGCCTCCCTGGCAATGACGGCGGCGGCTAATATACACCGCGATGATTTTTCGCCGGTACGGAGCCGGACGCGTAATATTGCGGCGATGAAAACGAATCGAGCCTTGAATCAGCGCCGCCGCGAGTTCCTTGGCGCCGCTGTAGCTGCCGCCCTGGCCGGCTTGCCGCTCGGGGTGCGTCCCGCCGACGCCAAGTCCATGAAGATCGGCGTGATCGGATCAGGAAGGGTCGGCGGCACGATCGGCGGGCTCTGGGTCAAGGCCGGCTACGAAGTCATGTTCTCGGCGCGCGAGATCGACGAGGTCAAGGAGCTGGTCGCGAGTCTCGGGCCGAAGGCGCGCGCGGGCACGCCCCGTGAGGCGGCTGCATTTGGCGAGGTCGTGCTGGTCTCGGTTCCCTACTCGGCGCTGCCGCAGATCGGCCGCGATTACGCCGCTGAACTCAAGGGCAAGGCGGTGCTCGATACCTGCAACCCGATCGCGGCTCGCGACGGCGACATGGCCGTGGCCGCCCGGGCAAAGGGCACGGGCGTCGCCTCGGTGGAGTATCTGCCCGGCGTGCGCCTGGTGCGTGCCTTCAGCTGCGTTGGCTACAACTCGATGCGCAGCGAGGCGCATCGCGCCGGGGAGCGGCTGGCGATCCCGCTCGCCGCTGACGACGAAGCCGCGCTCAAGATTGCTATACGCCTGGTCCAGGATGCGGGCTTCGAGCCGGTGGTCGTAGGGCCGCTCGCGCGCGCGAGGGAATTCGACGTCGGCACGCCGGTGTTCGGGCGGGCGCTCACGGCGCGCGAGTTACGCGGGGTGCTCGGCATCGGCTCCTGAACCGGTCACCGGGCGCGCAGCGCGGCGCTCCTGCGCGCGCCCGAGCGCCAGCGCGAGCGCGAGCCACGCGGCCGCCGCCGGAATGCTCGCGAGCGAAATGGCCGAAAGCTCCAGCCCCGCCGCGCGCAGCGCCGCGAACAGCCACCCCCCGGCGGCATCGGCGCCGCGGAACACCACGACGTCGATCACGTTCTTGGCCTTGTATTTCTCCTCCCGCGCGAGCACGGTGAACAGCACTTCGCGCGCCGGGTTGGAAATGGCGAAATTGGCGGTGCGCTGGATCGCCTGGAACACGATCACCACCGCGAGCGCCGGCGACACCGCCAGCGCCAGGAAACCCGCGCCAAAGACAAGCGGCAGAAATCCAGCTGCCGCACCCACGCCGAAGCGCTGGATCAGCCGGCCGGTGGCAAAGCATTGCACCAGCAGCGTGAGCATGCCGACGGCGAGATCGATGATGGCGAATATGCGAGTACGGACCGCCGGATCGTCGGAGGCGGCGGCGACGATGTTCGCCTGCTGGAAATAGACGAAGGTTCCCGCCACCGAGAGGCAAGCCACCCAGAGCGCAATGCCGGCGAGGTACGGCGAACGCATGACCATCGCGATGCCGGAAAGCCATCCGCCGCCCAGTCCTGCGGGCCCGGCCGGCACTGCGGTTTCGCTCCCGGACCCGGCGGCCGCCGCTTCCAGCCGCCGCGCGCACAAGATCGCGGCCTCGAGCAGCAGCGCGGCCACGAGCAGCAGGTTTGCCGGGCCGAGCGGCAGCGAGAGCCAGACCGTCAGCGCGGGGCCGGCCAGCGCCCCCGCTGTCCCTCCCGCGGCGATGAAGCCGAACAGGCGCTTGCCCTGCTCGGCGGTGAACAGGTCGGCCATGAAAGACCAGAACACCGAGACCGCGAACAGGTTGAAGACGCTGATCCAGACAAAGAACACCCGCGCGACGATCGTCCTCTCGACGTCGAGCGTCAGCAGCAGCCAGAACAGGACGATGTTGGCGACGAAGAATTGATAGACAATCGGCACGAAGCGCCGGCGCGGCAGCCGCGCCACCACGGCGCCGTACACCGGCACCACGGCCAGCATGGTGACGAAGGTGGCGGTAAACAGCCATTGCAGGTTGCGCACGCCGCCGGCGATACCCATCTCGTCGCGCAGGGGCCGCAGCACGTAATAGCCGGCGAGGAGGCAGAAGAAATATGCGAACGACCAGAGCAGCGCCTGGATCTCCCCCGGGCGCACCGGCGCCGCCCGCGAAATCCAGCGCTGCAGGGTTGCTTCTCGCTCGCTCGTCACCGGGCCTTCTTCATTCGAGGACTGACTTTACTAGAATGGGCGCATGGACAAGGACCGACGCGCAACGCTGCGCACGCTTGGCGGCCTCGCCAGCCTCGCCCTGATGGGGCCGGCGATGGGCAAGGAGGCGATGCACGCGCGCGCAATCCCGTCGAGCGGCGAGAAGCTGCCGGTGATCGGCATCGGCACCTGGCAGACGTTCGACGTGGGTGGCGACGCGGCGGCGCGCGCCACGCTGAAGGAGGTGCTGCGCCTTTTCTTCGCCGGCGGCGGCCGCGTCGTGGATTCCTCGCCGATGTACGGCTCGAGCGAGTCGGTGGTGGGCGACGCCTGCGCCGCGCTCGGCATCTGCAAGCCGTTGTTCATGGCGACCAAGGTGTACACGCAAGGCCGCGACGAAGGCGTCCGCCAGATGCAGCGCTCCATCGAGCGCATGCGTGCCGGGCGCATGGACCTGATGCAGGTGCACAACCTCGTCGACGTGGAGATCCACACGCCCACGCTGCGCGAATGGAAGGCGCAGCAGCGCGTGCGCTACATCGGCATCACGCATTACACCTCGCACGCCTACCTTGAGATCGAGCGCCTGCTCAGGACCCGGCAGTACGATTTCGTGCAGATCAACTACTCGCTCGCCGAGAGCGAGTCGGAAAAGCGCCTGCTGCCGCTGGCGCAGGAACTGGGCGTCGCGGTGATCGCCAACCGCCCGTTCGCCGAGGGCGCGATGTTCCGCCGCGTGCGCGGCAAGGCCCTGCCGCGCCTGGGCGGCGGAGCTCGGCATCGCGAGCTGGGCGCAGTACTTCCTCAAGTGGATCGTGTCGCACCCGGCAGTGACCTGCGCGATTCCCGGGACGGGCAGGCCGGAGCACATGGCGGACAACCTCAAGGCCGGCTTCGGGCCGCTGCCGGACGAAGCGCAGCGCCACCGCATGGCGCAGGCCTACGCCGCGCTCTAATCGAACCCCGGCGGCGGGGTGAAGGCGTAGTACTCCCGCTCGATGAGCCGGGCCACCGCGATGCTGCGGTAGTCGCCGTACTGCGGCGCGACGATCTGCACGCCCACCGGGAGCTTGCCGCCCGCGAGCTCGATCGGCGCGATGGTGGAGGGCAGGTAGCACATCCCCGAGTAGCCCGCCCAGAACATCTGCGTGGTCGAGGGCTGCGGCTTGCCGTTCACGTCGATCATGCGCTCCCAGCGCTCGCCCTTCTGGTTCTGCGGGAACGCAGGGGTCGCCGCCGTAGGGCAGAGCAGCACGTCCCACTGCTTGAAGAACTCGGCCCACAGCGAGGCGCATCTGGTGGCGGCGGTTGGACCAGCCGAGCCATTCCTTGTGGCGCATGACGTTGGCGCGCGCGGCCTGCGCCTCGTAGCTCATGTCTTCCTTCGGTCGCTTCTGCGACAGTTCCTCCCACAGCACGACGTGGTGCGGCGACTGCCGCGCGGAGGTTGCCGCGCGCAGCAGCGCGAGGTAGACGCGGTGCGCCTCCTCCGGGTCGAAGTCCGGCCGCGCCGTGTCCGAGACCTTGGCGCCCTTCTTCGCCAGCGCGCTCGCCAGGCGCTCGATCGCGCCCGCGACGCTGCCGTCCACTTCCGCGGTGGGGTGCGAGGTCATCACCGCCACGCGCAGCTTGCGGAAGGAGGAGAGCTTCGGCTTTTCAAGCGCGAGCTTCCAGCCCGTGCCGTCCAGCTCGTCCGGACCGGCGATGAGGTCGAAGGCGAGCTTCAGGTCGTCAGCGCTGCGCGCCAGCGGCCCGATCGCCGCGATGTCGCCGGGATGTGCGCTGCCCGGCAGCGCGTGCCCCCTGCGGCGAGCAGATGCCCCAGGTCGGCTTGTGGCCGTAGACGCCGCAGTAGTGCGCGGGATTGCGGATCGAGGCGCCGATGTCGCTGCCAAGCTCGAGGCCGGTCAGTCCCGCCGCGAGCGCCGCCGCCGAGCCGCCCGAGGAGCCGCCCGGCGTGCGCAGCAGGTCCCAGGGATTGTTGGTGGTGCCGTAGATCGGGTTGAAGCTCTGCCAGTCGGCGAGCAGCACCGGCACGTTGGTCTTGCCGAAGACGATGGCGCCGGCGCGCTTCAGGCGCTCGACCGCGAGCGCGTCCTTCTGCGCGATGTTGTCCTTGAACTCGGGCATGCCCCAGGTGGTGGGCCAGCCGGCGACGTCGAAGGACTCCTTCACCGTCATCGGCAGGCCGTGCAGCGGTCCGCGCTTGCCCTTGGCGCGATCGGCGGCGCGCGCCGCCTTGCGGTCGTCGTCCAGGTCCATCACGCAGATGGCGTTCAGCGCGCGGTTGTGCTGGCGCACGCGCGCGGCGTACAGGTCGAAGAGCTCGAGCGCGCTCAGTCTTCTTCGCGCGCAGCGCGGCGAGGAGCTTGGTGGCGGACCAGAAGGCGGTGTTCATGGCTGATGTCCTGCGAGGTGGCGGCCGGCGATCCAGCCGAAAGTCATGGCGGGCCCGAGCGTGATGCCCGGCCCCGGGTAGTTGCCGCCCATGATGGAGAGCGCGTCGTTGCCCGCGGCGTACAGGCCGGGAATCGGGCGCTTGTGCTCGTCCAGCACCTGGGCGTTGCCGTTGGTGGCGATGCCGGCGTAGGTGCCCAGGTCGCCGATCTCCACCCGCACGGCGTAGAACGGCGCCTGCACGAGCGGCGCGACGCAGGGATTGGGCTTGATGTCCGGGTCGCCGTAGAACCGGTTGTAGGCGTTCTCGCCTTTGCGAAAAATAGGGTCTGTCCCTATTTTCGCCCTGTCGTTGTAGTCATCGACTGTCTGTTCCAGCGTTGGATCGATACCTGCTTTCTCGGCAAGGCCTGCGAGCGTCTCGCCCGACAGAAGATACCCCGACTTCAGGTGCGGCCCGAGCGGCAGCGGCCGCGGCTTGACGAAGCCCAAGCCCGTAGGCGCGGATCGCGCGATGGTCGGTGACGAGCCAGGCGTGCGTCTCGCCCGCGTTCAGCAAAGCCTGCACGAAGTCGTGATACGAGTTGCCTTCGTTGACGAAGCGCACGCCCTTCTTCGTTACGGCGATCACGCCGGGCTTCGCGCGGTCGATGAAATGCGGGAACAGGCCGAAGGAGCCGTCGTGCCGCGGCACGCGCGACACCGGCACCCAGGCCGCCGCGTTCGGCAGCGACTCGTCCAGCCTGCCGCCGATCGCCTGCGCGAGGCGCAGCCCGTCGCCGGTGTTGCCCGGCGGCGCCGGGGAGAAATGCGCCTGGTGCCGGAACAGGCGCTGCGTGCGCTCCGCATCCTGCGGAAAACCGCCGCAGGCGAGGACCACGCCCTTGCGCGCCCGCACGCGCACCTGGTGCCCATCCCGCTCGAGAGTCGCGCCCACCACCGCGCCGCCCTCGCGCAAGAGTTCCTTCACCGCGGCAGCGGCTCCACATCTGCACGCCCGCATCCAGCGCCGACTTGAGCAGCCGCCCGGCGAGCGCGTTGCCATTGGTGAGACGCACGCCGCGCCCGTGGAACAGCGTCGCCGCGCCATGGCCGAGCAGCCGCCGCGCTACGAATGCTGCGGAGGCAAAAGACTTCGACCAGCGCATGAAGTGCACCAGCTCCGCGCCCGAGCCGATCATGATGCCGAACACCGTGAGCTCGGGCAGCGGCGGGCGCAGCATCTTGAGCATCTTGCCCAGCTCGCGTCCGTCGTAGGCGCGCGCCACGATGGAGCGCCCGCCAGGCCGCCCGCCCGGCGCATCCGGGTGGTAGTCGGAAAAAGTGGCCGACGGATCGAACTGCACCGCGGTCTCGCGCGTGAAGAACTCGACCATGCGCGGCCCGGCGGTGAGGAAGGCATTGACGCGCTCGGGATCGTACTTCTCTCCCGCCTCGTGCAGGAGGTAGGTGCTCGCGTCCTCGATCGAGTCCGCGACGCCGATCTCCTTCTGCATCGGGTGATTCGGGATCCACAGCCAGCCGCCCGAGAGCGCGGTGGTGCCGCCGAACCAGGGCTCCTTCTCGGCGACGAGCACGTCGAGTCCCGCCTTGCGCGCCGTGACTGCGGCGGCGAGCCCGCCCGCGCCCGACCCCGCGACCAGCACGTCGCATGCGAAATGCATGCCTCATCTTAACCGGGGGAGGGCGTTAGAATTCCCAACGTTTCGCGCCGAGGAGGACGCCCCATGCTGCAGGAACGCATTGCCGACCTTGCCAAGTTCGTCGAGCCCGACCGGGTGCGCAAGGAGGTGTACACCGACCCGCAGATCTTCGAGCTGGAGATGGCGCGCATCCACGAGAAATACTGGATCTACTGCGGCCACGAATCCCAGGTGCCCAAGGCCGGCGACTACTACCACGGTGCAGATCGGACGCCAGCCGATGCTGCATGGTGCGCGGCAAGGACAGGAAGGTCCACGTCCTCTACAACCGCTGCCCGCACCGCGGCAACATGATGTGCGGCGACCGGCACGGCAACACCGGCGAGTTCTTCCGCTGCTCGTACCACGCCTGGACCTTCCAGCACGACGGCAGGCTGCGCAGCATCCCGATGATGGAGTCGGGCTACGCCGGCACGCGCTTACGGCAAGGACAACCCGGACTGCAGCATGAAGCCGGCGGCGCGCGTGGAGAGCTACCGCGGCTTCGTCTTCGCCAGCCTGGCCGCAGACGGGCCGACCCTGCTCGAATTCCTCGGCGAATCGAGGATCGCCTTCGATGACATGTGCGACCGCGCCCCCGCGGGCGAGGTGGAAGTGGTGCCGAACTGCTTCCGCGTCATCCAGCACTCGAACTGGAAGATCTTCCTCGAGAACCAGCTCGACGCGCTGCATCCGTCGGTGGTGCACCAGTCCACCGGCCGCGCCGCGCACGAGGTGGAGAAGGACATCGCGAAGAAGACCGGCAAGGCGCCGCTGTCGTATCACATGCTGTCGGCCTTCGCGACGGTGACCATCGACAAGTGGGACAACTTCCAGACGCTCAACTATCCGCACGGCCACTGCATCCTCACCGGCTACATGGGCCTGCGGCCGAAGGACCCGGACACGCTCGCCTACGAGAAGGTGATGCACAAGGCCTACGGCAAGCAGCGCACGGAGGAGATCCTCGGGGTCAACATCCACCACGTGCTGATCTATCCGGGCTTGTCGGTGCAATCGCCGCTGCAGCAGCTGCGCGCGGTGCGGCCCCTGGGCGTGGACAAGACGCTGACCGAGATCTGGCACTTCCGCCTGAAGGGGGCCCCCGAGCCGATCTACCGGCGCTCGCTCGCCTACTACAACCTGGTCAACTCGCCGGCGACGCTGATCAACGCGGACGACCTGGAGAACTTCTGGAAGTGCCAGCAGGGCCTTGCCTCGGACGGCGGCGACTGGGTGAGCTTCGCGCGCCACCACGGCCGCGACATCGAGAAGGGCGGCGTGGTCGAGACCGGGCCGAACATGGGGACCTCGGAAGCGCCGATGCGCAACCAGATGAAGGCCTGGGCGCAGTACATGGGGAACGGGCGGTGAGCGCAAAGCACCAACACGATGCGGAGCAGTTCCTTTACCGCCAGGCCGACCTGCTCGACTCGAAGCAGTGGCAGGACTGGATCGACCTGTTCGCCGCCGACGGCAGTGTACTGGATGCCGCCCGAGCCCTCCTACAAGACCTGGGACGGCACGCCGGCGATCTTCGCCGAGGACAAGAACCTGATGACGGTGCGGATGAAGCGCGTGCTGCACCCCGACGCCTGGTCGCAGCGGCCGCTGTGGGGCACCAACCACGTGGTGTCGAACGTGGTGATCGACAAGGCGGCGAAGAACGGCGACCTGGTGGTGCGCTCGCGCTTCCACATGCTGGAGCTGCGCCGCGACGACGTGCGCCACTTCGCCGGGCAGTACACGCATCACCTCAAGAAGACAAAGGCCGGCTACCGCATCAGGCTGCAGCGCGTGGACATGACCAACGCGCAGGCTGCCTACGACTACGTGCTGCAGGTGTGGGTATGACGCGGCCTCTGCGCTTCATCGCCGCGCTCGCCCTCGCCGCCTGCGCCGTATCGGCATTGGCGCAGGCCTATCCCTCACGGCCGGTGCGTCTGATCGTCGGCTTCACCCCGGGCGGCGGCGTGGACATCAATGCGCGGCTGCTTGCGCCCAGGCTCAGCGAGTACCTCGGCCAGCAGGTGGTGGTGGAGAACCGTCCCGGCGCCGGCACCAACATCGCCAACGAGCACGTCGCGAAATCCGCGCCCGACGGCTACACGCTGCTCATCAACACCCCCGCGGTGGCGATCAACATGGCGCTGTACCGCGACCTGCCTTTCGATACGCTGCGCGACTTCGCGCCGGTGTCGGTGTTCTCCGAGAGCCCGAACGTGCTGGTGGTGAACGCGAAGCTCGCCGCGCAGAACGTCAAGGAGCTGATCGCCATGGCGCGCAGCGCGCCTGGCAAGCTCAACTACTCCTCGGCTGGAGTCGGCACGACGCAGCACCTCGCGGGCGAGCTGCTGAAGCTGCGCACGGGGACGTTCATCGTCCATATCCCGTACAAGGGAACCGCACCCTCGCTCACCGCGCTCATCGCCGGCGAAGTGGACCTCAGTTTCGCCAACATCCCGTCCATCCAGGCGCACGTGAAGTCCGGCCGCCTGCGCGCGCTCGCGGTCACCGCCGCGACGCGGGATCCGCAGCTGGCCGACGTGCCGACCATGAAGGAGGCCGGACTCGAAGGCGTCGAGGTGGTCGTGTGGTACGGCGTGCTCGCGCCCGCCGGGACACCGCGCGAGATCGTGCAGAAGCTCGCCGACGGCATCCAGCGCGCGACGCGCGAGCCCGAGCTGCGCAAGCGCATGCTCGAGCAGGGCGCCGCGCCGGTCGGCAACACGCCCGAGGAGTTCTCCAAGCTCCTCAAGGAGGAAGTGGCGCGCTGGGCGGAGGTGGTGAAGGTCTCCGGCGCGCGCGCCGACTAGGGCGTACCCTGCCTAAGACTTCTCGAAAGGAGAAAGACATGTCCACCAGAAATGCACTATTGGCGATCGCATGTAGCCTGCTTGTCATCAATACTGGGCCTTCCCTCGCGCAGCAGCCGACGCAAAAGCCGGCGGCTGGCCGGGACCGGGTTTGCGCGGACGATGCGAAGAAGTTCTGCAGCGGCGTTCGCCCGGGCCGCGGAAGAATGTATCAGTGCCTGACCAAGCACGACGCCGAGCTCGCGCCCGCGTGCCGTGAGCAGCTGACTGCGGCCAAGGCGCGCTTTGACAAGTTCATTCAGGCGTGCAAGGGCGACATCGAGAAAGCCTGCAAGACCATCCCGCCCGGTCAGGGACGCGTGTTGTCGTGCCTGAAGGGCCGGGAGGCGGAACTCGCGCCGGAGTGCCGCGCGGAGTTCCAGCGCGCGAAAGGCGACGCCACGCTTGCCCGGTAGGTCAATCCGCGGATCGTGCCGCCGCGCTAGCCGCCGGGCCGCTGCGGAAAGCTGCGCTCGAACACCGCCTCGGCGATGCGGTTCTTGAGGATCTCGATGGAGCCGCCGGCGATCATCCAGCCGCGGCAGCGGCGCACGCAGTACTCGACCAGCGACTCCTGGCTGTAGCCCAGGCCGCCCATCACCTGCAGCGCCTCGTTGGCCACCTCGAAGCCGGCCTGGTTGCAGAACGCCTTGGCGATCGATGTCTCCTCCGCCGAAGGAAAGCCGCGGTCGGCGTTCGCCGCCGCGCGGTACAGCAGCAGCTGGCCCGCGTCGAGCTTCATCTTCATCTCGGCGAATTTCCACTGCAGCCCCTGGAACTCGCACAGCAGGCGCCCGAACTGCTTGCGCTGCATCGCCCACTGCCGCGCTTCCTCGTAGGCGTAGCGCCCGAGCGCGAGCGAGCGCGCGGTGTTGCCGATGCGCTCGACGTTGAAGCCCGCGATCTGCTTCTTGAAGCCGCCTTCCTTCAGCACCACCATCTCCGGCGGCACGCGCACGTCCTCGAAGTACACCTGCGCCCAGTCCTCGCCGGACATGAACTTCGAGCGCTGGCCGAAGCGCACGCCCGGCGCTTTGGTGTCGATCAGCACCGAGCCGATGCCACCGACGCCGGGGCCGAAACGCACGTAGGCGAGGTAGACCTCCGCGTACGCGGAGTGCGTGGTAAAGACCTTGGAGCCATTGATGCGGTAGCCGGCGCCATCGGGCGTCGCGCTGGTGGTGAGGTCAGTGACCGCCGAGCCCGCCTCCGGCTCGGTCATGCCGACCGAGATCACCGCTTCGCCCGAAAGCAGGCGCTTGAGGTATTTCTCCTTCTGCGACGGCGTGCCGTACTCCGCCAGCACGCGGATCGCGCCGAAGTTGCCCGCCTGCACCACGTCGGCGCTCCGCGGGCACACCGAGGCGACGGTCTCGATCGCGATCACCGCGTCCATCAGCGCGCCGCCCTGCCCGCCGTCGGCTTGCGCGACGGTGATGCCGAGCAGCCCCTGCCCGGCCATCTGCTTCGCCACCTCCCACGGATACTCCGCAGCGTGCGCCCGTTCGAGCGCGCCAGCCTTCAGGTGCTTCGCGGCGAAGCGCCGCACCGAGTCCCTGAACTGCTCCTGTTCCGGCGTGAAACGGAAATCCATGCTCACTCCTTCATCACGATCAGGCTGTCCACTGCCACCACGCCCGAGAGCTTCACGATGACCGGATTGCACTCGGCCTCCGCCACCGGGCGGCCCTGAACCAGCGCGAGGCGCGACATCGCCGCCACTGCCTCGGCCAGGGCGCGCACGTCGCCCCTCGGCAGGCCGCGAAAGCCGCGGATCATCGCCAGGCCCTTCACCTCGCCGATCATCTCCTCGGCTTCCTCCACGCTCACCGGCGCCACGCGCAGCACGTAGTCCTTGTACACCTCCGCGAGCACGCCGCCCGCGCCCACCAGCACCATCGGGCCAACGAGCGGGTCATCGCGATAGCCGACGATCGCTTCCGCGAGACCGGATTCCATCTTCTGCACGAGCACTTCGCTGCCCGGCAGCGCCTTCGCCGCCCGCAGCAGCTCCTCGCGATCCCTGACCCCGAGGATCACGCCGCCCGCCTCGGTCTTGTGCGCGACGCCCGGCGCATGGATTTTTACCGCTACGGGGTAAGGCACGCGGTGGGCGTAGTCGGGCGCCCGAGCCACCTCGCTCTGCGCCATGGGAATCTGCAGGGAAACGCCCGCGACCTGCGGCAGTTGCGGCGCGATGCGAGGCGCGCGCCAGGCGAAGTAGGCGGCGAAGGCGTCGGCGCAGGCCTCGGGCGTGCGGAAGGCCGCGATGCCCGCCTTGGCGAGCAGCGCCAGCGAGTGCTCGGCGTGCGGCGTGAAGAACGCGGCGAGCGGCTTCGCCGAGCGCTTGGCGGCGAGGATCGGCTCCACGGCGAGTTGCGGATGGAACTGGGCGGACGACCCCACCGTCGCCAGCACCGCGTCGCATTCGCCCGAGGCGAGCAGCGCGTCGAGCGTCGCCGCGTACTTCTGCGGCGTCGCCGCCATGGTGAGGTCGATGATCGGGGCATCGGAGCCCGGCGCCACGGTCTCTATGCCGTGCAGGCCCAGGCGGTCCACCACGCTCGCCGCACCGCCGCCGGTGGTGGTGACCACGGCGACGCGCGGCACGCGCATCAGTCGCGGCGGCTTGCGCCCGGCGAGCAGCGGCGCGATTTCCACCAGGGTCTCCAGCATGTCCACGCGCACGATGCCGCAATCGCGGAAGAACGCGTCCATCGCGGCGTCGCTGCCCGCCATGGCGCCCGTGTGCGATCGCGCGAGCGCCTGGCCGAGCGCAGAGCGGCCGAGCTTGTAGGCGACTACCGGCTTGCCTGCGGCATGCGCCGCGCGCGCGGCGGCCGCGAGTCGCGGCGCGTCGCGCACCGTCTCGAGGAACAGGAGGATCACGCGCGTGTCGGGGTCCGCGGCCAGCAACTCCACCATTTCCCCTGCACCGAGATCGGCCTCGTTGCCCAGAGACACCAGCTTGGCGAAGCCTAGGCCGCGCGCCGCGCCGCGCGAGAGCACCGTGCCGAGCATGGTGCCGCTCTGCGAGACGATGCTCGTGGACCCGGCGGGCAGCGCGTCCATCTCGAGCACCGCGTTCACCGTCAGCGCCACGCGGCCCGGCAGGTTGACCACGCCCATGCTGTTGGGACCGAGCAGGCGCACGCCCAGCTCGCGCGCCCGCGCCGCGAGACGCGCCTGGCGCGCTGCGCCCTCGGCGCCCGCGTCGGCGAAGCCGTCGCTGTAGATGCTCATCACCGTCACGCCGCGCTTGCCGCAATCCTCGAGCGCTTGCTCCACCGCCTCGCCCGGCGCCATGACGAAGACATGGTCGATGCCCTCCGGCGCGTCGGCGACGCTGGCATAGGCTCGCTCTCCCAGCACCTCGCCGCGCGTGGGATTGACCGGCACGATGCGTCCCGCGTAGCCGTGCTTCTTCAGGTACCGCTGCGGGCGCGCGGTGTTCTTGCCGGCGTCGCCCGAGGCGCCGACCAGCGCCACCGCGCGCGGCGCGAACAGCGCTTGCGCGAGGTCTTTCAGGGACGCGCCGCGCTCGTGCCGGCGATGCGCCCGAACACGGCGCCGTTCGTGAGGCCTGTCCCGCCGGGATAGTTGAACCAGAAGATGCCGCCGACCAGTTCGCCCGCGGCGTAGAGCCCCGGGACCGCAAGCCCGTCGGTGTCGAGCACCTGCGCGTGCGTGTTGATGCGCAGGCCGCCGAAGGTGAAGGTGATGCCGCAGGTCACCGCGTAGGCCTCGAAGGGCGGCGTGTCGAGCGTGTTCGCCCAGTTGCGATTTCGGGATCGCGAGTCCTTGCGTGCAGCGGCCGTCCTTCACGTTCGGGTTGAACGGGATGTCCTGGCGCACCGCCGCGTTGTAGGCCTTCAATTCCTTCAGCGCCGCATCCGCGTCCACGTCGTCCAGCTGCTGCACCAGCTCCTCCAGCGTGTTCGCGGTGCGCTTGGTGACCTGCCGGATCTTGTACTCGTCGCGCAGCTGCGCCTTCACCTTGGCGTCGAAGATCTGCCAGGCGAACTGCCCCGGCTGCGCGAGGATCACGCGGCCGTACTTGGCGTAGGTGTAGTTGCGGAAGTCCGCGCCCTCGTCGACGAAGCGCTTGCCCTGCGCGTTGAGGTAGACGCCCCAGGGATAGGAGTGCTTCTGGAACTGGTCGCCGACCGCGAGGTCGCCGAATTCGGGCGCATTGCGCTCCCAGGCCACCGCGTGGCAGCCCGACCAGTTGCCCGCGGGCGCCGCGCCGGCGTCGAGCGCCATGCGGATGCACGTCGCCGGTGTTGAAGCGCGTGCCGCGCACCTTGGCGAGCTCCCAGCCCGGCCCGAGGTAGCGCGCGCGCCACTCCGGGATCGGCCTGGAAGCCGCCCGCGGCGAGCACCACGCTCTTCGCTCGCACCTCGACCGTTTTGCCGTCCTGTCTTCACCCGCACGCCTTGCACGCCGTCGTCGTCGGTGATCAGGCCGACGCGCGCGCGCCGAGTACCAGATGTCGATGCCGTTCTTCTTCGCGTGCGTCGGTCAGCGACTCGACCAGGCCCGGGCCGCCGCCCACGGCTTCCACCGTGAGGCCGCCCCAGAACTTGAACTTGCCGCCGATGTTGAACGCCTGCCGGCCCCAGGCGGCGGTGAAGCGCACGCCCTTCGAGCGCATCCAGGCCACCGTGTCGAGGCTTCGCTTCACCAGGATCTCGGTCAGGTCCGGGTCGCAGCGGTACTCGGTGACGCGCGCCATGTCGTCGAGGAACTGCTCCTCGGTGTAGGTGCCGAAGTCGGTGCGCGCGATCTCCTCGGCGCGAGAGGTCCGGCATCACCCTCTTCAGGTCCTCGACGCCGCTGTAGGCGACGCGCATCAGGCCCGGCGGTGAAGCGCGAATTGCCGCCCGACTCGTCCTCGGGCGCGCGCTCGAGCACCAGCACCTTCTGCACCGTTCTCGCGCGCGGCGAGCGCCGCGCAGAACGCGGCGTTGCCCGCGCCCACCACCACTACGTCGTAACCTTCACGTTGCGTCACTGTGCTTGCGCTCCCCTGGTTGAATCCGACATTACCTCAAGCGCCGCGTAAAGGCCGGGGATCGGTTCGCCGTCGGTCGAGATCGCCTTTGCGTCGGTGTTGATGCGCAAGCCGCCGAACGTGAAGGTGATGCCGCAGGTCACCGCGTAGGCCTCGAAGGGCGGCGTGTCGAGCGTGTTCGCCCAGTTCGACTTCGCAATCGCCAGGCCTTGCGTGCAGCGCCCGAAAATTCTGTGTTAGCCTTATTCAAGCCTAGTACATGGGAGGGGAAATGTCGAAAACCATCCTGTCCGCACTTGTCGCGGCGCTTGCGACCTTCGGCACCGCGCACGCGCAAGAAGTGACCCTCAAGCTTTCCGCGTTCATTCCGGCCCAAGCACCGACGTTTGCCCAGGTCATCAAGCCTTGGTCCGAGGCGGTCAATGCCGACGGCACGGGAATCATCAAGATCGATACGTTTCCGGGCGGGGTTCTGGGTGGCAATCCGGGCCTGCAGCCCAAGATGGTCACGGATGGCATCGCCGATATCGCCCTGGTGATTCCCGCGTATTCGCCCGGACGGTTTCCGGACAACGACATCATGGAGTTGCCGGGCATGGCGAAGAATTCGAGCGAGTCTTCGCTCGCCATCTATCGGCTCTATCAGCGCAAGCTTCTGCGCGGCTATGACGATTTCTACGTGGTCATGCTTGGCACGACCAATCCCTACGCCATTCATACGCGGAGCCCCGTCAAGTCGTTCACCGATGTCAAAGGAATGAAGCTCCGTGCCGGCGGCCCCGTGGCGAGCGCAGCGCTGCGCGCCCTGGGCGTGGCGCCAGTCGGAATGCCGATCACCCAAGTTGCCGAAAACATCAGCCGTGGTGTGCTTGATGGTACGGGCGGGGACTGGGACGTGATGTACTCCTTCCGCATCATGGAAGCCGCGAAGCACCATTACATGGCGGCAGTCCTGGGCACGGTTCCCGTCGCTGTGCTGATGAACCGGAAGGTCTACGACGGCCTGCCTGCCAAGGCCAAGGCGATCATCGACAAGCATAGCGGTGAGCTGATGTCGCGCAAGTTCGGTGGCGTTCACGACGGCATCCAAAGCGCCAAGTTGACCGAGACCAAAGCGGCGGCCGACCACACCATGGTGTTTCCGTCCGACGCGGAACTCGCGCAGTTGGACACGATCATGGCGACGGTCATCGAAACCTGGGTGAAGGACCACCCCAATGGTCGGGCGCTGGTCACCGCTCTGAAGGAAGAACTGGCCAAGATTCGCGCGACCCGGTGATCGGGGGGGAGCCGATCCTGCGGCTCCCGCGGGAGTCATGAAGGCCTGGTTGGACAGACTGGAGTCGCGCGGCAACTCCGTCGCGCGCCTCTGCGCTTTGTTCGGGATGTTGGCGCTGGTCGCCTTCGTCCTGATGACGATGATCGATGTATTGATGCGATGGTTGTTCAATAGTCCCATCAATGGCGTCGCCGATGCCGCACCTTTGATCGTCGCCATCGTCGCGGCGGCCTTCTTCCCCCTCTCGCTGGCCGGGCGGCATCATGTCTCGATCGGCTTTCTCGGCGGCCTTCTTGGACCACGGGCAAAAGTCTGGCTCGAGGCATTCGCGTCCCTCGTCACATGGGTCTTCTTCATCCTGCTTGCCTGGCAGATCGTCCGCTACACCATCGAGCTCAGGCAGCTCGGGCAGACGACGTGGGTCGTCCAAATGCCGATCGCGCCCTGGTGGGTGGTGGTGAGCTTCTTCATGGTGGTCTGTGTCGCAGTGCAGGTGAGCGTCGTCATGGCGGCGTTCTCCCGGGCGAAGAATTGGCGCGCTGGCGGCGAGGACAGGCTTGCCCGCTGATCCGCCGGCCTCGCAAGGCGGAATCTGATGGCTCCAATGCTCATCGCAGTCCTCGGGACGATCGGCATGTTTGTGCTGATCGCGCTGCACATCCCGATCGGCATCGCCATGGCGCTGGCCGGCGTGATCGGTTTCACCTTCCTGGTGGGATGGGCGCCGGCGGTCGCGCTGCTGGCCAACGGGCCGGTCAGCGTGCTGTCCAACATGGATCTCGCGGTCATTCCCCTGTTTCTGCTGATGGGCAGCTTCGCTGGCGTGGGCGGGCTATCCGCTGACATTTATCGCTTGGCCCATGCCACGATCGGACATCGCCGCGGCGGGTTGGCGCTCGCGACCATTCTCGGCTGCGCCGGTTTCGGCGCGATCTGCGGCTCGTCGATCGCGACCGCGGCCACCATGGGCCGGGTCGCGCTTCCGGAAATGCTGAAGCGCGGTTACTCGCCCCAGCTCGCCACCGGCACCATCGCTTCCGGGGGCACCTTGGGAATCCTGATCCCGCCGTCGCTGGTGATGGTGATTTACGCGTTCCTGACCGAGCAGTTCGTCATCACGCTTTTCGTGGCGGCCTTGATCCCCGGGCTCATCGTTACAGCCGCGCATCTCGTGGCGATTGCATTGGTGGTCTGGCGCAATCCGCAAGCCGGCCCGCCGGGAGAACGCATGTCCTGGGCGGGGAGACTCCAGGTTCTGAGGGAATGCTGGGGCGTGATCGCGCTGCTGTTCTGCGTCTTCGTCGGCATTTACGGCGGCATCTTCACGGTCAACGAAGCCGCGGCCCTGGGAGCCGGGCTTGCATTTGCCTTCGCGGTCGCGCGCGGCAGGATCAATAGAGAGACGCTCTGGCAGGTGGCGAAGGAAACCGCCACGAACACCGGATTGCTCTATCTGATCATCATGGGCGCTTCGATCTTCTCCAGCTTCATCGCCGCGTCGAGGGCCCCGGAGACGATGGTCGGTCAGATCACCGCGCTGTCGCTGCATCCCTTGCTGGTGATACTCGTACTCCTGATCATGTATCTGATCCTGGGCTGCATCTTCGACAGCCTGGCCGCGCTGGTGATCACGTTGCCCTTCGTCATGCCGCTGGTTCTCGGCATGGGCTACCACCCGGTATGGTGGGGCATTGTCATGGTCATCATCATCGAGATCGGGTTGATCACACCGCCGATCGGCGTCAATGTGTTCGTCCTGTACGGCATCGCCGAAAGCATTCCGATGAGGACTATTTTCCGGGGGATCATGCCGTTTTTCTTTGCCGAGATCGTCTGCGTCGCCACCCTGGTCTTGTTCCCCGACCTGGTGCTATGGCTGCCACGCATGGCCGGCTACAAGGTCAGTTAGATCCGATACCTCGTTCAGCAAACCCAACTGGAGAAGGACAGAGCCATGAATCTTGATCTCACTGGAAAGCGGGCGCTCGTCACCGGCTCGAGCCGCGGCATCGGTTTCGCCACCGCGCTTGGATTGGCGGACATGGGCGCGACCGTGCTCATCAACGGCCGCACCAGGGAATCCACCGCAGCCGCAATGACGAAGGCGCAGGCCGCGGCGCCCAAGGGGCGGTTCGAACCGGCGCCGGGCGATCTTGCGGTCCTGGAAGGCACGCAGGCGGTGATCGCGGCCTCGCGCGAACTCGACATTCTCGTCAACAATATGAGCATCTACGACGTCAAGGCGTTCCCGGACATCACGGATGCGGACTGGCAGACCTACTTCGACACCAACGTCATGAGCGGCGTGCGGCTGACGCGGCATTTCCTGCCGAAGATGCTGGCGAAGAACTGGGGCCGCGTGGTGTTCGTCTCCAGCGAATCCGGCATCAATATCCCCGACGAGATGATGCACTACGGCGTCACCAAGGCCGCGCAGCTCGCCGTCGCGCGCGGCTGCGCGGAACTGACCAAGGGCACCGCGGTGACCGTGAATTCAGTGCTGCCGGGGCCGACCTGGGTCGAAGGATTGGCGGCGAAATTCGCCAGCCGGGCCAAGGCGCAGAACACGACGGTCGAGGCCTTGCAGGAGCAGATGTTCGCCAAGCGCCGGCCCACCTCGCTGCTGCGCCGGTTCGAGACTGCGGAGGAGATCGCCAGCATGATCTGTTACGTCTGCAGCCCGGCGGCGAGCGGCACCAACGGCGCGGGCCTGCGCGTCGATGGCGGCTGCGTCCGGATGCCGTTCTGATCGAGATGCAGATCTCGCAGGGATTGCGTCGGGCAATCCAGGTGAACGCGGGCGGCATTGCCACGATCTTCGGCAAGCGCCGGCACACCTATCGGCAATTCGTCGAGCGGGTTGCCCGACTGGCGGGGGCGCTTGCGCAACTCGGTGTTTCGCGCGGCGATCGCGTGGCGGCGCTGGCGCTGAACAGCGACCGCTATCTGGAATATTTCTTCGCCTGCTGGACCATGGGCGCCGTCGCGGTGCCCGTCAACACCCGCTGGTCGCCGCGGGAGCAGGTCGATGCGCTGCAGGACTCGGGCAGCACCGCTCTCTTCGTCGATGACGCCTTTGTCAAGGTTGCCGGTGAGCTGCGAAAGGGGTGCCCAAGCATCCGTGAGGTCGTGTTCATGGGAGAAGGCGGCGCGGGCCCGAGCATGCATGCATTCGAGGAGATCCTCGCCGCCGCAAAGCCGGGCGTTGACGCAGGCTGCGGCGGCGAGGACCTGGCCGCGATCTATTACACCGGCGGCACGACCGGCCGCTCCAAAGGCGTGATGCTCTCGCACCGCAATTTCGTCTTCAACTCGATCAACTACACGGCGACGGTTCCCTTCGACAGGAGCCTGCACTGGCTGCACGGCGCGCCGATGTTCCATATCGCCGACGCCAACGGACTGCTCACCACGACGCTGCACGGCGGCACGCACAGTTTTCTCCCGTCTTTCGACGTCGAGAAGGCACTGGCGATCATCCAGCACAATCGCATCAACTACTGTCTGTTCGTGCCCACGATGATCAACATGATCGTCAATCATCCGTCACTCGCCAAGTACGACGTCTCCCATTCCGTCCGCTGCCAGTTCGGCGGCTCGCCGATGCCCGAAGTCGTATTGCGAAAGGCGATGCAGGTGCTGCCGAGCTGGACGTTCATCAACGGCTACGGCATGACCGAGCTTGCGCCGTTCGTGACCGGCTTCGAGCTCACGGCCGACATGGCTGGCGGCCCCAAGGCCGCGCTGCTCAAGTCCTGCGGCCACGCCGCGATCGGATGCGAGGTCCGCATCGTCGACGACAAGGGGCAACCATTGCCGGCCGGCGAGGTCGGAGAGCTGCTGGTGCGCGGCGACAACGTGATGCTGGGCTACTGGAACCGGCCCGAAGAAACGGCCGCCGTCCTGAAGGGAGGCTGGTTGCATACCGGCGACCTGGTCTTCATGGATGAGGAGGGCCGCCTGTATATCGTCGACCGGCTGAAGGACATGATCATCACCGGCGGCGAGAACGTCTACCCGAGCGAGGTCGAGCAGGTCATCTATCGGCTCCCCGGTGTCATCGAATGCGCGGTCATCGGCCTGCCGGACGACAAGTGGGGCGAGCGCGTGCACGCCGTGGTGCGATGCCAACCGGATTCGACGCTGACCGAGCAGGCGCTCATTGCGCACTGCCGCGAATATCTCGGCGGCTACAAGTGCCCGCGCGGCGTGACGTTTCGCGACGAGCCGTTGCCCCTGACCGGGCCGGGCAAGATCCGCAAGAACGAGCTGCGCGCGGCTTTGAAGGGGCAAACGGGGAAACCGTAATCATGTTGAGGACACGTTTCACGGAGCTCTTCGAGGTGGAACACCCAATCGTCCAGGGTGGCATGCAGTGGATCGGACGCGCGGAGTTCGTCGCTGCCGTATCCAATGCGGGCGCGCTCGGAATCCTGACCGCGCTCACCCAGCCTTCGCCGGACGAGCTTGGGCGGGAAATCGAGAAGACGCGTCAGCTGACCAACAAGCCGTTTGGGGTCAATTTGACCATCCTGCCGACCCTCAAGCCGGTCCCCTATGACGATTACCTCGAGGCGATCATCGATAGCGGTGTCAAGATAATCGAGACTGCGGGCCGAAGTCCCGGGCCCTACATGGAGCGGCTCAAGCAAGCCGGCATCAAGGTGATTCACAAGTGCACTTCGGTGAAGCATGCGCTGAAGGCCGAGCAACTGGGCGTCGACGTCGTGAGCATTGATGGCTTCGAATGTGCCGGGCATCCCGGCGAAAACGACATTCCCGGCCTTGTCCTGTTCCCGAGGGCGACGGAGGAGGTCAGGATTCCCGTCATCGCCTCAGGAGGAATCGCTGATGCCCGGGGGCTCGTCGCAGCGCTCGCGTTGGGATGCGAGGGCGTGAACATGGGAAGCCGTTTCCTCGCGACCAAGGAGGCGCCCATTCATGACTCGATCAAGCAGCAGATTCTGCAGGCCGATGAGAATGCGACGAAGCTCATCTTTCGTCCACTGAGGAATACGTTGCGCATTTTTGACAACAGCGTCGCCAGGCACATCCTCGAGATGGAAGCTGCCGGCAAGGGAATCGACGAAATCGGTCCGGTGGCCAGCGGACAAAAGGGACGGATCGTGTTCGAGCAGGGATCGCGCGAGGCTGGCGTCTGGTCCGCGGGCATCAGCATAGGCCTGGTTCATGACGTCCCCACGGTCGAAGAATTGATATCGCGGATGGTTCGTGAGGCTTGCGCGATCATCAATCAACGGCTGCCCCGCATGGCCGTCTGATCCGACTCCTTCATTTGCCCGCTGCCGGCCGCAGGGCATTCACGTACGCCGCCAGCCCAGCACGAATATCGTAGCGCGGCACCCAGCCGAGCTCCGCGGCGGCACGGCCGACGTCGAGCGCTCCCTTGCGCACCATCTCCACCTGATCGCCATGGCGATAGACCCCTGGTCCCACGGAGAGCTCTGCACCGGGTATCAGCTCCCGTACGATGGCGATCATCCCGGTGACCGTGGTCGCCTGGCCGCTCGCGATGTTGTAGGCATCGAAGCGGTGGTGCTCGTGATCGAGCGCCTTGAGCACGCCACTGACCAGGTCGTCGACGTGGGTGTGGTCGATGGCCGAGTCTGCGCCAGCGGCAATGTGCAGCTTGCGCCGGTTCAGCGCGGCCTCCACCAGGTTCTTGGGAATGCGGTTACGCGGAAGACCAGGACCGTAGACCCACGAGGTGCGCACGTTGATCACCTCCAGCCCGTGCAGGTCCCCGTAGCCGCGCCCGAGCTGCTCTACCGCGGCCTTGCAGATGCCGTATGGCAGCACCGGATCGAGCGGATGCGTTTCGTCAATCCGCTCCGCCCTGAACGCGCCATACGCCTCCTCCGAGCTCAAGTGGACGCAACGCCGGATGCCGGCCAACCGCATCGCCTCAAAAACGTTTACGGATCCCTCGACGTTCACGCGGATCACATTGATCGGGCTGCCGAGCGACGAGAGCACGCCGACGACCGCCGCGCAATGCACCACGGCATCCGGCTTGTAGGCCATCACCGCATGCGCGACATTGGCAAGGTCAGTGATGTCGCCGGGCACGCAGACCAGGCGCTCCTGCGTGGCGGCAGCGTGGCCTGCGAGCTGCGTGTCGAAGGCGAAGGCCGTGTCGCCGCGCGCGACCAGTGCGCGGGCGACCGCGGCACCGAGAAACCCGCCACCACCGGTGATCAAGACTCGCACAGCAACGAGTTGAACACTAGGTTTCCCTCGTTAGGCAGGTAGCGCCGCCCAGCCCAACTGCGCGATCTTGCGATGGCTGGCAACGATGCCCTCGATCGGCTGCTCCGACACGATCTCCAGCATAGAGGTCCGGGCGTACCCGATCTCGCGCAGCTTCACTCCGAACGCGGCGAAGTCGCAGCTGCCCTGCCCGACCGGGTCGTGGCGCCACGTCTGGCGTCCTGTGTCGGATAGGTGAACGATACCCAGCCGCGGCTGCACCTGTCCCAGCCCCTCGGCCGTGTCCTCGCCGATGAAGTGAGCATTCGCGATGTCATAGCAGACGCCCACCAGCGGGCTGCCGATGTGCTCGGCGAAGCCGATCAGCTGGTCGGCGCGCGGATAGACACCCATGGGTATATTCTCCAGCAGCAGGTGCACGCCGGTTCGCTCCGCTGCGCGTAGCACGCGCTCGAACGCATCGGCAAACCAGCCCTCCAGGTCTGGCCGCGCCGGCGGGATCAGGGGGTTGACCCGGCCCGTCACCACGATGACCCCGGTCGCGCCGACGGTCTCGGCGATGGCGATCAGGCGCTCGAACAGACGCACAGTGTAGTCGCGCATCTCCGTGGAAGCGCTGGCCAGGTTCTGGTCCAAGCTCGGCAAATTGATGGTCTCGACCGTGAGCCCAGCATCGCGCAGGAAGCGCGCAAAGGCGAGCGCTTCGGAGCGCTCCATGAACGGGTCGAAGTGCGGGCGCTGCGCCATCAGCTCGAAGCGCCGGTAGCCTTCCCGCGCGAGCGTCTCCAGCGCCTCTCGCGCAGAGGTCTTCCACATGAACGACATGGTATTGGCGCCCACCTTCATGGGCACCGGCTTGGCTCGGTCGGCCACTTCCCCTCCCCGTTCACGCTGCGTCACTGTGCTTCTGCTCCCCTGGTTGGATCCGACAATACCTCAAGCGCCGCGTGGCGGCCCGCCCGCCTGCCCGAGACGAAAGCCCAGGCGAGGTGATGGCCGTGCCCCTTCAGCAGCAGGCCGCCCTGGCCGGTGGAGCCCGCGGCATACAGGCCGGGAATCGGGCGCTCGTCCGCGCCGAGCACGCGATGCAGCGCATCCACGGCGAGGCCGCCCTCGGCGTGCACGAACACCGAGCGCACGGGCCCGAGCGCGATGAACGGCGCCTGCTGCGAGGCGTCCTGCTGCGCTCTGCTCGAGCGCCGCCGCCGGCATGCCGAGCTTCGCGGCGAGCGCCACGAGCGTGGGCGCCTCGTTGTAGACGTCCGGCCGGTTGCGGCGGTAGTCCGGCAGGTAGGCGTAGGCCACGCCCGGCGCGGTGGAGATGAAATCCGGCCACGCCGAGAAGCGATGCGCGAGCGCGCCGTCGAGCAGGATGAACGCTTCCTTGCCGGCTGGTCCGGCACGCGCCAGGCGGGACGGTCCCGCTCCTCGCCGAAGCGCTCGCCCTCGCGGTTGACGAGCAGCGCGCCCGCCTCGAAGAGCGCGGGCGAGGGCGCGAGCGCGGTGGTCACGAACTGCATGACGAAGGGGCGCAGGATCGCCGCCGGCAGGTGCTCTTGCGCCCAGACCATGTATGCGGCGAGCGCGCGCCACGGCGGCAGCCGGCGCAGCAACGTCTCCTTCACCGGCGCGATGAAGCGCAGCTCGGGCCCGAGCGCGAGGTCGCCGTTCAGGATCCGCGCGCCGAGCGCTTCGGCCATCTTCTGGCCGTCGCCGGTGGCGGTGAGGTTCACGCCCTCGACCTTGGCTTCCTGCGGTCCCATGAAGCGCGCCTTCAGTTCCGGGCTGTTGGTGAAATCGCCGGCGGCGAGCACCACGCCGCCGCGGGCGCCAATGACCTTGCTCGCGCCGGTCTGCACGCCAGTCACGCGCCCGTTCTTGCGCACCAGGCCAGTGACGGGAGTCGCTGTGCGGATCTCCACGCCCGCGCGGCGCGCGCGCCGCTCGAGGTGATAGATGTAGGAGCGCGAATTGGGCAGCACGTTGTGCATGCGCGGCTTGCGGTGCGGCGGCTCGGGCATCGGCCCCATGAAGCGGATGCCGGAATCGAGCAGCCATTGGAACGTGGCCGGCACCTCGTCGCACAGGATCCGGCGCAGCTCGTCGTTGTCGCGCGCGGCCAGCTCGCCCGCGAAGCCCGGCATGTCGGCCCAGTGGTCCGCGGGGTTGTCCTCGATGCCGCGCCGGCGCTGGTGCGGCGTGCCGGTGGCGGTGATCGAGCCGATCGACCAGGCCGTGGAGCCGCCGAGCGTATCGTTCTTCTCCAGCAGCACGACGCTCGCGCCCGCGGCGCGCGCCTCGATCGCGGCGGCGAGCCCCGCGCCGCCGCCGCCGACCACGACGACGTCGAAGGACAGCGCGGTCAAGCTCAGGCCACCCACGGCTTGCCGAACTGCGGGTTCCTTGAACGGCGTCGGCGGCAGCTGCCAGGTGCCGGTGGACGGCGGCCGCACCTCGGCGTCCACGTGCACGTCGAGCACGCAGGGCCGCTTGTTGCGGATCGCCTGCTGCAGCGCGCCTGCGAGGTCTTCGCTCTTCGTGATGGTGACGCCGTCGGCGCCGCAGGCGCGCGCCCAGGCGGCGAAGTCCGGGTTGTAGGGCTTCTTGTCCTTCTCGTAGAACGCGGTGCCCAGCTCGCGGCCGCCGAACATGCCGACCTGGATGTCGCGGATCGCCGCCCAGCTGAAGTTGTTCCACACCACCCAGATGCAGGGCAGGTCGTACTCCACCGCGGTGGCGACGACGTACGGCGTCATCGAGAAGCCGCCGTCGCCGCAGACCGAGATGCAGGGCCGATCGGGCGCCGCGAGCTGCGCGCCCATCACGCTGCACACGCCGAAGCCCATCGAGGAGTAGCCCCAGCTGTTCAGCATGCTCTGCGTGCGCTTGGGCCGCCAGAACTGCATGAACCAGTTGTGGTGCACGCCGGAGTCGCAGGTGAGGATCGCGTCGTCGGGCAGCACCTTCTGCAGCGCGTCCACGACGTACTCGGGCCGCAGCGGCGTGGTGCGCTTGCCGAAATTCGGCCGCACGAACGCTTCCCATTCGGCGCGCCACGCCGTCCACCTCGGCGCGCCATTCCGAATACTGGTGCTTGAGCGATGCGGCGCCGCGCTGCTCGCGCAGGCCGAGCGCGCCGAGCAGCTGCGCGGTGAACACCTTGGCGTCCGCGATGATGCCGAGCGTCGGCGGGTAGTTGCGGCCGAGCTCCTGCGGGTCGAGGTCGACGTGGATCAGCTTGGTCTTCGGGAAGTTCCACGAGTAGCCCGGGTACCAGCTCGAGGACGAGGAGCGGTCGTCGAAGCGCGTGCCGATGGTGATGCACGAGGTCGGCGTGGCGCCCGGCCTGGTTGGCCGGATAGGCGCCGTTCCTGCCGATGAAGCCGAGCGTGAGCGGATCGTCCGCCGGCACGCAGCCCATGCCGTTCGGCGAGGTGATGACCGGGATGCCGTAGGTCTGCTGCAGCCGCGTGAGCTCCGGGCCGGCCTCGGAGAGCGTCGCGCCGTGGCCGATGAAGATCACCGGGCGCATCGCGTCGGCGAGCAGATTCACTGCTTTCGACGACGTCGGCTTCAGACGCGCCCGGCCGGTGCTGGCCGAACACGTGCGAGGCGGGCGGCAGCTCGACGTCGTCCTCCTCCTGGTAGACGTTGTAGGGCACGTCGATGTTCACCGGGCCCGGGCGGCCGGTGACCATGGTGTCGAAGCCCTGGCGCAGCGCGAGCGGCAGCATGTCCACGCGCGTGGGCTGGAACGCGCGCTTCACCACCGGGCGGATCACCGAGGGAAAGTCCGCCTGGTTGTGCTTGTAGATCTCCTGGAACGGCGCGCGGTTCATCTGCGAGGTCGGCACGTTGGAGGTGATCGCCAGGAAGGCCGAGGAGTCCGACAGCGCGGTGGCGAGCGACATGACGAGGTTGGCCGAGCCCGGGCCGGTGGAGGTGAGCGTGGCCACCGGCTGGTGCTTGACGCGGAAGTAGCCGTCGGCCATGTGGCCGGCGCACTGCTCGTGGCGCGGCGAGATGAGCTTCAGCTTGTCGCGCACCGCGTAGAGCGGATCGAGGATGCCGACGTTGCCGTGGCCGCAGATGCCGAACAGGTACGGCACCTTCTGCTTGATCAGGTACTCGGCGATCAGTTCGCCGCCTTTCATCTTCGCCATGGCTGCTCTCCTGCTAAGCCAACGTGAATGTGACGATGCGTTCCTCGGTCATCTCGTGCACAGCATAGCGCGGGCCTTCGCGCCCGAAGCCGCTGTCTTTCGATCCGCCGTAGGGCATCAGGTCGACGCGCGAGCTGGAGGTCTCGTTCACGTGCACGCCGCCGACCTCCAGCTTGCCGCGCCGCCGCGAAGGCGTCGTCCAGGCGGTTGGTGAAGATGCCGGTGGCGAGGCCGTAGGGCGTGGCGTTGACGCGGGCGATCGCCTGCGTCGAGCGTGTCGAAGGGCACGATGCACACCACCGGGCCGAAGATCTCCTGGCAGCCGACCTTCATCGAATCGTCGATCGCCGTGAGCAGCGTCGGCGGCACCACCGCGCCCTTGCGCGCGCCGCCGGCGAGGCGCTTCGCGCCCTCGCGCCACCGCCTCCTCGATCCAGCTGTCGACGCGGATCGCCTCCTTCTCGCTGATCAGCGGCCCGACGAAGGTCTTCGGGTCACGCGGATCGCCGTAGGCGAGCGCCTGCACCAGCTTCGCCAGGCGCGCTTCGACCTGCGCCAGCGATCGAGCGGTGCACCAGCAGCAGCTGGATCGAGGTGCACACCTGCCCCGCCTTGCGGTAGCCGGCGTTCACGACCTTGGGCAGCGCGGCATCCAGCTTCGCGTCGTCGCACAGGATGGTGCAGGCGATCGAGCCCAGCTCCATCTGCGTGCGGCGCAGCCCGGCGCGGCTCTGGATGCTGCGGCCCACCTCGGTGCTGCCGGTGAAGGCGAAGAAGCGCACGCGCTCGTCGCCGATCAGCCAGTCGGCGACCTGCGCGCCGCCGGGAATCACCGAGAGGAAGCCGCGCGGCAGGCCGGCCTCGAGCAGCACTTCGGCGAGCTTGCACGCCGTGAGCGGCGTGGCCGAAGCCGGCTTCAGGATCACCGCGTTGCCGGCGGCGAAGGCCGGCGCGATCTTGTGCGCCACCGTGTTGAGCGGCGAATTGAACGGCGTGATCGCCAGCACCACGCCGAGCGGCACGCGCAGCGTGAAGCCCATGCGCCCGGCCTGCTGCGGCGCGCCGGCGAGCGGGATCACCTCGCCCGCGAGCCGCCGCGCCTCCTCCGCCGAGAGCTTCAGCGTCTGGATGCAGCGGCGCACCTCGCCCGCGGCGTCCGCGGCCGTGAAGCCGGCTTCCATCTGCATGGTGCGCACGAATTCGTCCGCGCGCGGCTCGAGCAGCGCCGCGGCGCGCTCGAGGATCGCGCCGCGATCGAAGGGCCCGGGCGCCCCGCGCCGGAACGCCGCGTGCGCGGCCGCCACGGCCTGCGCCACCTGCTCGCGGTCCGCCGTCGTCACCTGCGCGCCCGGCTCCAGGCGGAACTTGTCCATGACGGGCACGGCTGCCGCCTTTGCCCGCGATCCACTGGCCGTCCGACAGGAGAGGTTGATTGGTCAGAGCCATAGGATTTTCTTTCGGTAGTCGAGGTCGTTGAGGAGCGGCTGCGCGGGGCCCTGGTGGAACACGGCGCCGCGCTCGAGCGCGAAGACGCGGTCGGCCAGCGCCAGCACCAGGTCGAGGTTGTGCTCGACGATCACGATCGAGGTCTGCGCCGCGCAGCCGGTCGAAGACGCTGAACAGCTCCTGCACGATGGTCGGGGCGAGGCCTTCGAAGGGCTCGTCGAGCAGCAGCAGCTTCACGTTGCCCGAGAGCGCGCGCGCCACCGCCGCCATCTGCTGCTCGCCGCCCGAGAGGTAGTCGGCGGCGACGTGCATGCGCTCCCGCAGGCGCGGGAAATACTCGAAGATCTTCTCTTCGCTCCAGCACGATGCCGTGGCTGCCGTCGGTGGCGCGCGCGAGGCGCCCCAGCGCGAGGTTCTCCGCCACCGTCATGCCGGCGAACAGGCCGCGCCCCTGCGGCACGTAGCCGATGCCCATGCGCGCGATCTCGTGCGCCGGCAGGCCGGCGATGTTGCGGCCCTCGAACTCGATCGTGCCGGAGGCGGGCGGCACCAGGCCGTTCAGCGTCTTCAGCAGCGTGGTCTTGCCCGCGCCGTTGCGCCCGAGCAGCGCCACGATCTCGCCCTCGCGCACGTCGAGCGTCGCGTCGGTGAGGATGTGGCTCTTGCCGTAGAACGTGTTCACCTTGTCGAAGCGCAGCAGCGGCGCGCCGGCGGCGGCGCCCGCACGCGCGGTCACGGGCGGCGTGCCGGTGCCGGTGTACACCTCCTGCACGCGCCGGTCGCCGCGCACCTCCTCCGGCGTGCCGCTCATCAGCACCTCGCCCTGGTTCATCACCGTGACCGACTGCGAGAAGCCGAGCACGCGGTCGATGTCGTGCTCGACGATCAGCACCGGGATGCCGGCGGCCACGTTCTTCACCAGGCTGGAGACGCGCTCGCGCTCGGCGGCCGCGAGGCCCGCGAGCGGCTCATCCAGCAGCAGCACGCGCGGCTTCGAGCCGAGCGCGATGCCCAGGTCCACCAGGCGCTGGCCGCCGTAGGACAGCTCGCCGCCGTGGATCTCCTCGATGCCCTCCAGGCCGAGGAACTTCACCAGCTCCGCGGTCTCGCGCGTGGATCTCCGGGTAGCTGTCCGACGTCGCGCCAGGCGTTGAAGCGCGCAGGGTGCGTGGCCTGCACGCGACAGGCGCAGGTTCTCGTAGATCGGGGAGGCCCTTGAACAGGTTCGTGATCTGGAACGAGCGTGCGAGGCCCTGGCGGCAGATGCGGTGCGGCTCCTGCCCCTGGACTGCACTCGCCGTGCAGCGTCACCGTGCCGCCGTCTGGCGGGAACATGCCCGTGGCGACGTTGAACAGCGTCGTCTTGCCCGCGCCGTTCGGGCCGATCAGCGCGTGGATCTCGCCCGCGCGCACCGCGAGGCTCGCGCCGCTCACTGCGCGGATGCCGCCGAAGTGCTTCTCCACCGCGTCGAGCTCGAGCACCGCGCCCTGCGGCAGGTCGGGCCGCAGGAACGCGGGCAGCGGCAGGCCCTCGTGATCCTGCGCCGGCTCATCGCCGCGGATTCCTCCGGCGGCGGGCGCAGCCGCCGGCGGATCTTCGCCCAGATGCCGGTGAGCCCCTCGGGCGAGAACAGCACGAACCCCACGAACACCAGGCCGAACCACAGCAGCCAGTTGCCGGTCCAGATCGAGAACAGCTCCCGGAACAGCACGTAGAACCCCACGCCGAGCGCGGGCCCGAGGATGCTGTGCATGCCGCCGATCACCACCATCGCCAGCAGCTCGCCCGAGAAGGCGACCGAGACCGACTCCGCGGACACCAGGTAGTTGAGGAAGCCCTGCAGCGCGCCGCCCAGGCCCGTCACCACCGCCGAGAGCACGAACACGGCGAGGCGATAGCGGTCGACGTCGTAGCCCTGGAAGGTGGCGCGCTGCTGGTTCTCGCGGATCGCCACCAGCACGTGGCCGAAGGGCGAGCGCGTGACGCGCAGCAGCCCGTAGAGCACGCCGAACGCCGACCAGCGCGACGAAGGCGTAGTAGACGTTGCCGTTGTCGAGCGGCATCGCGGCGAAGCCGCCGCGCGAAAGGCCCCCGAGCCCGTCCTCGCCGCCGGTGAGCTCGGTCCAGCGGAAGGCGATGGTGTAGGTGAGCGCGACGAAGGCGAGGGTGAGCAGGGCGAAGTACACGCCGCGCCGGCGCAGGATCAGCACGCCGACGGCGAGCGAGAGCAGCGCGACGCAGGCGACTGAAAACAGGAGCGGCAGCGGCGATCTGCCCCGCGAACCAGTGCTTCTGCGAGATCGCCGCCGCGTAGGCGCCGATGCCGAACCAGGCGCTGTGGCCAAACGACGTCAGCCCGGTGAACCCGACCAGCATGTTCAGGCCGAGCGCTGCGATGGCCAGCGTCACCATCTGCCCGGCGGTGTTCACGCCCAGGCCGAGGGCGCGCATGAGGAACGGCAGCGCGATGAGCGCGAGCGCGCCGACGAGCAGCGTGCGGTTGCGACTCATTCGAACTTCTCGATGCGCTCGCCCAGCAGCCCGCGCGGCCGGAACATCAGCACGAGGAACATCAGGATGTACATCGAGGCCTCGCCCGCCGCCGGCACGAAGTGGATGGTGATGCCGCGCACCACCCCCACCAGCAGCGCCGCTAGCACCACGCCCCAGAAGCTGCCCAGCCCCCCGATCACCACCACCACGAAGGCGACGGTGATGATCTCGGCGCCCATCGCCGGGTGCACGTTGGTAATCGGTGCGAAGAGGGCCCCGCCCAGCGCCGCCATGCCCACGCCCAGCATCACGATAGTGGTCATGTAGGGCTGCAGGCGGATGCCGAGCGCGGCCACCATGTCGGGCCGCTGGATGCCCGCGCGCACCACGCGGCCGAAGGACGTGCGGTGGATCAGGAACCAGATGCCGGCGAGCACCAGAGCCACCACGGCGAGCAGGAAGAGCCGGTAGCGCGAGAAGAGGAAATCGCCCAGCATGACATTGCCCTTGAACGCCTGCGGCATGCCGAAGGGCAGCGGCGCCGCGCCCCAGATCATGCGGATCGCCTGCTCGGCGACGAGCGCAAGGCCGAAGGTGACGAGCAGGGAGAGGATCGGGTCCGCGGTATAGAAGCGGCGCAGGAGGAAGCGCTCGAACAGGATGCCGAGCAGCGCGACCGCGACGGGCGAGAGCACCACCGCGGGTCCGAAGCCCAGGTGCCTCGCGATCTCGACCGCGCCGTAGGCGCCGAGCGCGTAGAACGCGCCGTGGGCCAGGTTGACGATCCCGCCGACGCTGAAGATCAGCGACAGGCCCAGTGCGATCAGCAGGTAGTAACCGCCGAGGACCAGGCCGTTGACTACCTGTTCCAGCAGGAACAGAAGCTGCATTACATGCTACAGGCGTTCTGCTCTTTGGACGGGTTGATGCTCTCCAGCGGCTGGTTCGCCGCGGGCACCGCGGCGCCGAACGCGAGGATGTCCCACTTGTCCTTCGCCTGGCCCTTGGGCTTGACGGTGAACGGGAAGGCTTCCTGGATCAGCTGGTGGTCCCAGGAGCGGAAGTAGCCCTTCCTCGCCTTGAGCAGGTCGAACTCCGCCTGGCTCTCGAAATAGGCGATCAGCTTCTCGGTGTCGGTGGACTTGGTGGCGTTCATCGCCTGCGCCATGATCTTCAGCGACACGTACTCGATCCAGGCGTGGTTCTCCGGCGGCTTGCCGTGCTTCTTGGTGAACGCGGCGACGAAGGCCTTCGAGCCGGGCGTGTCGAGGTCGTGGTGCCAGACCGTCGGCCAGATGCCGGCGAGGTTGCCCTCGCCCGCCGCCCAGGCGTCGGCGGTGTTCAGGTTGAAGCCGGCGACCTGGTAAGGCAGGCCGAACTCGGCGTACTGCTTGACGAAGTTCGTGACCTGGTTGCCGCCCAGGTTGGTCGCCACGAGGTCCGGCTTCGCCTGCCGGATCTTCAGCAGGAACGGGCTGAAGTCGGTGGTGTCGGTCGCCGTGAGCTCGTCGCCCACGATCGTGCCGCCGTTCGCCGCGATGAACGCCTTGGCCGCCTTGGCGAGGTCGTGGCCGAAGAGGTAGTCGGACGTGAGGGCGAAGATGCGCTTGCCCTTGATGTGCCCCTCGCGCAGCAGCGCCTGCCCCGCGGCGTTGACCATCACCGTCACCGGAATGTCCACGTGGAAGGTGTAGCGGTTGCAGTTCTTGCCGCGCAGCACGTCCGAGCGCGCGCCGATCTGCAGGAACAGGCGCTTGTTGCGCGCCGCCACCTGCATGATGGTCTGGGCGGAAGCCGAGTTGATCTCGCCCATCAGGAACTCGACGCCGTCGCGCTCGAGCATGCGCTGGGCCTTGGTCGAGGCGGTGGCGGGGTTGACCGAGTCCTCCGACATCACGTCGAGCTGGCGCCCCATCACGCCGCCCGCCGCGTTGATCTCCTCGGTCGCCATCTTGATGCCCATCACGGCGTATTCGCCGAGGGCGCCCAGAAAGCCGGTGAGCGGCGTCAGGTGGCCGATCTTGATCGGGCCCGATTGCGCGCGCACGATCGCCGGAAAGCCGAGCGCGAGCGCGCCCGCTGCTGCGGCCTTCAGTACGGTTCTCCTGTGGGTCATTTTGTCTTGTCTCCCTTGGTCGGTGGTTCGTCGTCCGCCGGTGTCGTCACCACGAGAAACACGAGCCCGGCGGTTCCGGTATTGGTGAAGCTGTGGCGCACGCCCGGCGGCACGTACACGTAGTCGTGCGGCCGCATGAGGTGCCGTTCCTTGTCGAGCGTCAGCACGCCCTCGCCTTCGAGCACGTAGTAGACCTGCTCCTGCACCTTGTGCACGTGCTCGCCGACGTAGGCATTGGGCGCGTAGCGCGAGATGCGGAAGTCGAGGAGGCTGGAGCCCGAGTTGTCCGGGCCGACGAGGGCCTTGGAGAGCGCGCCGCCGAAATGGCCCGGATACTCCTGCCAGGCGACGCGCGCCATCTGCTCGACGAAGGCGGTGGTGCGGCGCTTGCGGGGTCGGATCATGGGCGTGCGGGGAGTCTAGGAACGGGCCTCGCCGGGGACAAATACCGTTTTGTGAGATTGGATATAAGCCCGGCTTATACCCAGCCTCGCAAAACGCTATTTTCCCGTGCCGGCGGCGGCACCCTATGATGCGCCCGCGATGGACGAGACGCCGAACGAAGGATTGCTCGCCATCTGGCACGACGTCGCGGCGGGCAGCGAGGCGGCCGTGACGGACTGGTACAACACCGAGCATCACGCCGAGCGGCTGTCCGTCGACGGCTTCCTCGAGGCGCACCGCTACCGCCTCGCCGGCGGCGAAGGCCGGCAGTTCCAGAGCCTGTACCGCACGCGCTCGCCCGCGGTGCTGTATTCGCCGGCCTACCGCGCGCGGCTCGAGTCACCCTCGCCGCGCACCCGTCAGATCATGCCGACCTACCGCAACGTCTCGCGCACCGTGTGCCGCATTGCTCTGACCGTGGGCCGACCGGAAGGCGGTTGCATGGCGTCGCTGGCGGGCATGGATGCGCCCGACAAATGGGACATGAAGAGCGTGTTCTCGGGACTGCTGGGAATGCGCGGCGTGCTGCGCTGCCGCTGGCTGCTCGCGGACGCGGCGAGGCCGGTGCCCGGCACGGCGGAAGCCGCGTTGCGCGGCGGCGCCGATGCGGGCGTCGCCTGGGCCGCGCTGGTGGACGCCAACGAGCTGCAGGATGCGCTCGACGCGCTGCCGCGGCTCGAGCAGGCGCTGCGGCCGCAGGCGGTGGCACAGCGCGCCGTCTACCGGCTCGTCTATGCAGCGCGATCAGGTATAAGCTGAGACTATAGTCAGGTGTTCCTGGAGGAGGACCCCGGTGGACTTGCGCCAGCTTCGCTATTTCGCCCAGATCGTCGAGAGCGGGAGCCTTTCCAAGGCATCCCGCCAGCTCTTCATCGCCCAGCCCGCGCTCAGCCAGCAGGTGAGCAAGCTGGAGGAGGAGGTCGGCAAGCCGCTGCTCAACCGCTCTTCGCGCGGCGTGGCGCCCACGGAGAACGGGCTTGCGCTCTACCACCATGCCCGCTTCATGCTGCGACAACTCGATCAGGCGCTGTCCATCGCGCGCAAGGAATCCGGCGCCGTGCAGGGGATGGTCTCGGTCGGTCTGCCCGCGACCACTGTGTCCGCGCTGGGGCTGCCGCTCGTGCGCCGCATCCGCGAGCGCTATCCGAACATCCTGCTCAACGTGGTGGAAGGCATGAGCGGCCACATCGGGCAAATGATGCGCCTCGGCCAGCTCGACCTCGCGGTGCTGTTCGCGAGCGACGTCGCCCTCGACTTGTCCGTGGAACCCCTCCTGGAAGAGGAACTTTTCGTGCTGCTGCCCACGCACAGCACGCTCGTGGCACCTCGCCGCACCAGCATCAGCATCGCGGAGGCCGCCGCGCTGCCGCTCATCCTGCCCACCACCACGCACGGCCTGCGGCGCCGCATCGCCGCCGAGTTCGAGCAGCGCGGCCTCTGGGCGCGCATCGTGGCCGAGATCGATTCGCTGTCCCTGCTCATGAACTGCGTCTTCGACGGCATGGGCGCCACCATCAAGCCCATGGCCGCCGTCTATTTGGAGGGCGTGCGCGGACGCAAATGGCGCGCGCTGTCCATCTCGGATGCGCGCATGCGCAGGCCGAACTACCTCTATTCGCTCGCCCCGGAGCGGCTCTCGACCGCGGCGGCGCTCGCCGCCGCCGAGCTGCGGGACACGGCGCGCGAGCTCATCGCCTCGGGCGCCTGGACGGGCGTCGAGGTGATCGAGCCGATCCGCGCCTAGGGCACCTGCTGCCCGGGGGCGTCCAGGCACCAGAGGCGGCCGAGCAGGTCCTTCGCCTTCACCTCACCCAGCACGGGCACCGCCAACTCGAAGTACTTGGCGTCCAGCTGCGCATCCGACAGGGGCGCATCGGGATCGCCGATGCGCGTCGGCTGCAGGAACTCCTCGCGCCTGCCGTCGCGCGATTCGATGGCGACGCGCGCCGCGCGCTGCGCGGGAAATGCGGCATCGAGTTGCGGATCCACGGCGACTTCCACGCGGCGCATCAGCTCGCGCGTCGCGGGATCGCCCAGGCGCTCCGGCTCGAAGGCCGCGAAGCGCACGCTGCCGTGCGTGAGCGCGGTCGCCACCACGTACTTGAGCGAGAAGCGCCCCTCGGCTGCGGTGCGCGGCTCCTCGTAGCCGGCGACGTCGAGCGCCGCCTTGTAGGTGCCGACCCGCACGCGCTGGATGTCCTTCGCGGCGAGGCCCATCTTCGCCTTGAGCGCCATCGCGCCGTCGATGGCGGCGAAGGTGTGGCCGCAGCAGGTGTGGTTCTTGAAGGTCATGCGCGTGACGTGGAAGTCGCGCCCGAGCGTGGCGAGCGCCTTGTTCCAGTCGGGGCCGTCGCTCATCGCCCTGGCCGTAGTCCCGCCTCGCCCTCGATCACGTCGAGCGAGCCGGTCACGCCCTCGCGCGCCGCGAGCGCCGCGGTGAGCCCCGCTTCCGCCGCGCGGCCGGCGTGCAGGGGCTTGGACATCGAATCCATGCGGAACGACTGCTGCAGTCCGGCCGAGAAGGTGGTGACCGTCGCCAGCGCATGCGCGAAGCGCGCCGCGTCCAGCTGCAGCAGTTCCGCCGCGGCAGCGCAGGCGCCGAAGCAGCCGATGGTGCCGGTGTTGTGCCAGTACTTGTAGTGCGCGCGCCCCATCGCCGCGCCGATGCGCGTGGAGATCTCGTAGCCCACGACGACCGCGCGCAGGAACTGCGCGCCCGAGGCGCCGCGCGCCTGCGCGAGCGCGAGCGCGGCCGGAATCGTCGGCGCACCCGGGTGGTAGATGCCGTCGCGGTAGATGTCGTCCACTTCGGTGGTGTGCGCCGCCGCTCCGTTGATCAGCGCCGCGGCGCGCACGGTGGCCTTGCGCCCGAGGGCGAGGCGCGCCTCGCCCCGGTCGAGCTCTTCGGCGAGCGCCTTTTCGAGCAGCGTCGCCGGCGCGACCACCGCGCCCGAGATCATCGCCGCGTGCAGGTCGATCACCGCGCGCTTGGCGTGGTGCAGCACCTCCGGCGCGAGCGCCTGGCCGCGCGACTGCGCGGCCCAGGATGCGAATCGCTCGACGACGTGCGCCATCGCTAGAACTGGTAGCGGCGCAGGCCGCCGTCCACCGGGATCACCGCGCCGGTGATGTAGCGCGCGCGGGGCGAGGCGAGAAAGCACACCAGGTTCGCGATGTCCTCGGGCTTGCCGTACTCGCCGACCGGGATTTCGTGCTCCGACTGCCAGGCGCGGTACTCCGGCGTGTAGTTGCGCTCGATCTGCTCGCTCAGGATGCGCCCGGGCGGGATCGAGTTGACCGTGATGCCGTGCTTGCCGACCTCGCGCGACAGCCCTTTCGCCCAGGCGTGCATCGCCGCCTTGGCGGCGAAGGCGCCGTTCACGCCCTCGGGCTCGCTCTTGCCGGTGATGTTGATGATGCGGCCCCACTTGCGCTCGATCATCTGCCCGAGGAGCGCGTGGGCGAGCTGGCGCTGGCGCGTGAAGTTGAGCGTCAGGGCCTCCTCCCATTGCGCCTCGCTCGCATCGATCTTGAAGGGACGCGAGCCGCCGGCGTTGTTCACCAGGATGTCCACGCTGCCGAGGCCAGCCAGCGCGGCCTGCGCGATGCGCTGCGGCGCGTCCCGCTGCATGAAATCGCTGCTCGATGATCACGAGCTTCGCGCCGGTTTCCTTCTCCAGCGCGCGCAGGCGCTCGCCCCGCCGTGCGGTCACCGCGAGCCGCACGCCCTCGGCGGCGAGCGCGAGCGCGATGCCGCGGCCGATGCCGGCCGACGCCCCGGTGACGAGCGCGGTCTTGCCGAAAAGGCCCAGATCCATCAGTTCGCCTTGATGTTCGCCTTGCGCACCACTTCGCCCCAGCGCTTCTGCTCGCTCGCGATGAAGACCGCGTACTCGTCCGGCGTGGAGCCGACCGCCTCGGCGTCGTCCACCTTGAAGCGCTCCGCCACCGAGGGATTCTTCGCTGCCTTGGCGGCCTCGTCCGCGAGGCGCTTGATGATCGCTGCGGGCACCTTCGCCGGCGCATTCAGCCCGTACCACTGGGTGGTCTCGAAGCCCGGGTAGCCCTGCTCCGCAACCGTCGCGACCTCCGGCAGGGTCGGCAGGCGATTGGGCGAGCCCACCGCGATGACGCGCAGCTTGCCCGCCTTCACGTGCGGCATGAGCGGCGGCGTGCCCGCGGCGGTGGCCTGCGTGCGCCCGGCAACGAGGTCGATCAGGTTGGGGCCCGTGCCCTTGTAGGGCACGTGCACGATGTCGATGCCCGCCACGAGCTTCAGGTACTCGATCGCGAGGTGCCCGGCGCTGCCGTTGCCGGCCGAGCCGTAATTGAGCTTCCCGGGCTGGCTCTTCGCGAGCGCGACGAACTCGCGCAGGTCCTTCGCCGGCACGTCGGCGTGCACGACGAAGATGCTCGGCACCTTGGCGAGCAGCGACACCGCGCGCGAAATCGGCGTTGGTGTCGAAGGGCAGCTTGTCGAACATGAACGGGTTCACCGCGAGCGTGCCGATGTGGCCGATGATCAGCGTGTAGCCGTCGGGCTCGGCGCGCGCCGCCTCCTGCATGGCGACGTTGCCGCCGCCGCCCGGCCGGTTGTCGATGATGATCGGCTGGCCCAGGCCCTTTTCCATCTCGGCGCCGATCGAGCGCGCGACGATCGAGCTGGTGCCGCCGGGGGCGAACGGCACCAGCAGCCGGATCGGCTTGGTGGGCCAGCTCTGCGCTTGCGCGGCGCAGGCAAAGCGATGCGGCCAGCACCGCCAGGATCATTCGGATCATGTTCGCTCCTCCTCCGTCAGAATTGTTGTGTGTACTGCGCCGGGTCGATGCGCGCGCCCACGACGAGCGGCCGGCCCTTGGGGCGCTTCGCCGCGAGCAGGCGCGCCAGCGCCGCCGCGCTGTCCACCGCGGCGCCCTCGCAGGCCATCGACTGCGCCAGGCGCGCGATGTCGGTGGGCTCGATGAGCGTACCCCAGCTCGGGTACTTGCGGTTCGCCTGCTTGATCTCGATCCGGTTCAGGCTGTTGTCGCAGAACACGATCACCAGCAGCGCGAAGCCCGAGGCTGGCGGCGAGCCGCAGCTCGCCCTGCACCATCGCCAGGCCGCCGTCGCCCATGAAGCAGACGACCGGCCGGCCGGGGTTGAGCAGCTGCGCGACGATCGCCGCGGGCAGCGAATAGCCCATGGAGGAAAGGCCGTTGCTCATCAGCACCGAGCGCGGCTCGTAGGCGCTCCAGCCCTGGCCGACGAGCAGCTTGTGCGAGCCGACGTCGGTGGTGGCGATCGCCTGGCGCGGCAGCGCCTCGCGCACGGCGTCGATCACGTCGGTGGGATTGAGCTTGCCCTTCACGCGCCCCGCGTAGTAGGCGGCGCGCAGCGCCTCGCGGTGGCGCTTCACCGCCGCCGGCTTCCATCGCGGCTCGCCTTTCCAGCCCGCGGCGATGCCTGCGAGGATCGCGGCGATGTCGCCGACCAGCTCGGTGTCGGCGCTGTAGATCTGGTCGGTGTTCGGCACCGCGTCGATGTGCACGGTGGGCACCGAAAGCGTCCAGGGCTTGATCAGCTCGACCGCGTCGAAGCCCGCCGCGAGCAGGAGGTCGCAACCCTTGAGGAAGTCCCACATCAGGGCGTTGCACGCCATGTCGAGCGTGCCGGCGTAATACGGGTGGTCCTCGGCGAGCACGCCCTTCGCCATCGGCGCCACCACCACCGGGATGCCGGCTCGCTCGGCAAGCTGCGCGAGCGCGGCGTGCGCGCCCGCGCGCTGCGCGGCGATCCCCGCGAGGATCACGGGCTTCTTCGCCTTGTGCAGGCGCCGGGCGACGCCGGCATCCGCGCCGAAGGCCACGGCCTTGAGCGGCGGCAGCAGCACCGCGTCGTCCTTCGCCTCGGCGCCGACCACGTCGGCGTGCGTCGTGATGTGCACCGGGCCCGGGCGCTCGGCGAGCGCGGTGCGCAGTGCCCTGCGCATGACGCCGCCTACCGTGTCCGGCGCGACCTCGGTGGCCCATTTGCTCACCGGCGAGAAGAGCCGGTTGTGGTCGAGCACCTGGTGCGTGAAGGTCTGTGCGCGCTTGCGCTCGATCTGCCCGGAGAGCGCGATCATCGGCACGCGGTCCAGCCAGGCGTTGGCCACCGCGTTCACCAGGTTCGACGAGCCCGGCCCGAGCGTGGACATGCACACGCCAGGCCGCCCGGTGAGGAAACCGTAGGCCTCCGCCATCAGGCCGGCGGTGCCCTCGCGCCGGCCGAGCACGAACTGCATGCCGGCGCGCCGCGCCGCTTCCATGAACTCGATGTTGGGATCGCCCGGATAGCCGAAGACGTGGCCGATGCCGGCCGCCTTCAGGTACTGCACCATCACGTCGGAGACATTCATCGCTCCGGATTGTGCCAAACTGCCGCGCTTTAAGGAGGCCTAGTTCATGCCGCGCGGTGTCGTCGACCTTGAAGGACTGAAGAGCCCGGCTGCACAAGCGCTGCGGCACATGGCGCCGCCCGCCGGGCTGCCGTTCAACGTGCGCAAGCTCGGCCACGTGGTGCTCAAGGTGAAGGACCTGCAGCGCTCGGTGGCCTTCTACACCGGCGTGCTCGGCTTTCGGGTGTCGGATGTCTACCCGGACACGATGATGAAGGGCGGCATGGTGTTCCTGCGCTGCAATACCGACCACCACTGCCTCGCGCTGGTGGGCGGCGCGAAGGAGGATGCCTCGGCGCGCGAGCTGCACCATCTCGCCTTCGAAGTCGCGACGCTGGAGGAAGTCCTGCGCGCGCGCGAGCACCTGCGCAAGCACAACGTGAAGATCGATTTCGACGGCCGGCGCCGCGCCGGCTGCCAGGTGGCGGTGGAGTTCCGCGACCCGGACAACCATTTCCTCGAGATCTTCTGGGGGCTCGACCAGGTCGGCAGCGACCAGCGCGTGCGCCCGCCGGAGGAGTGGCGCGAGGAGGCTTCGCTCGAGGAAGCGATCGCCAATGCGCCGCTTGGGCAGGACACCACAATCAACGACAGGAGCCTGCGCAAATGAACGGCATCGCGGTGCGCAACATCCGCCGGGCGGACGCCGGCGCCATCGGCCGCCTGGGGCATCTCGGCGTGGCGACCGTCCACGAAGCGCAGGGGCGCGCGGGGCTGATGCAGCCCACCCTGCGGCCGGTGTGGCGCGGTGCGCGCATCGCCGGCAGCGCGGTCACGGCGCTGATCCATCCGGGCGACAACTGGATGATCCACGTCGCCGTAGAGATGCTCGCTCCCGGCGACGTGCTGGTGGTCGCCTGCTCGAGCGAAAACAGCGACGGCGCGTTCGGCGACCTGCTCGCCACCTCGCTCAAGGCGCGCGGCGCGAAGGGCGCGGTGCTCGACGTCGGCTGCCGGGACGCGCAGGAGCTCGCCGCCATGCAGTTCCCGGTCTGGTCGCGCGCGATCAGCGCCAGGGGCACGGTCAAGGCGAGCCTCGGCTCGGTGAACCTGCCGGTGGTCTGCGCGGGCATTCGCGTCGCGCCGGGCGACGTGGTGGTCGCGGACGACGACGGCGTGGTGGTGGTGCCGCGCGCCGACGCCGACAAGGTGGCGCAGGCGGGCGCCGAGCGCGAACGCAAGGAAGCCGCCAATCGCGCCAAGCTCGCGGCGGGCGCGCTGAGCCTCGACCTGTACGACATGCGCAAGGCGCTCGCCGACAAGGGCCTGAAGTACGTCGACGGGCCGCTCGACTGAGATGGCCGAGCGCATCTGCTTCATCGGCTTCGGCGAGGCCGGCCAGACCATCAGCCGCGGACTGCTGGGCGAGGCAAAGCCGGCGATCCGCGCCTACGACATCCTGTTCGGCCAGCCGGGAGGCGCACCGCTCGAAGCGGCGGCACGGTCGCTCGGCGTCGTCGCTGGCGCGCGACCACGCCGACGCGGTGCGCGACGCGGACCTCGTGTTCCTTGCCGTGACCGCGAGCTCGAGCCTCGAAGCGGCGCGCTCCTGCCTGCCGGGCCTGTCCAAGGGCCAGCTCTTCCTCGACGTGAATTCGGTGTCGCCGCAGCGCAAGATCGAGACTGCGGCGCTCGTGGCGCCCACCGGCGCGGCCTATGTGGACGTCGCGGTGATGGCGCCGGCCGCGCCCTACCTGCACAAGGTGCCCTGCCTCATCGGCGGCCCGGGCGCCGCGGCGCTCGCTGCCGCGCGCGGCCGCGCTCGGCATGAAGATGGAATTCGTCTCGCCCGAGGTCGGGCAGGCCTCGGCGATCAAGATGTTCCGCTCGATCGTGGTGAAGGGGCTGGAGGCGCTCCTCGTGGAGTCCATGACCGCCTCGAGCGAGTACGGGGTGGAAGCGCGCGTGCTCGCGTCGCTGCAGGAGACCTTTCCCGGCATCGACTGGGAAAAGCTCGCCGGCTACATGATCGAGCGCGTGGTGAGCCACGGCAAGCGGCGCGCCGCGGAGATGCGCGAAGTGTCGGCGACGCTCGAAGGCATCGGCCTGGAGCCCACCATGGCGGCGGCGAGCGCCGAGCGCCAGCAGTGGATCGCCGACCTCGGCGTGAAGGAGCGCTTGAAGGGCAGGAAGACCGAGGACCGCGCCGAGCTCGTGCGCGCCATCCGGGAGGCCATGGGAAAGTGAAGGCGCTTCTCGGCGATTACCCGGTCACGGCGGCGTTGAAGAAGGGCGAGCATCCGGTCGGACCGCGTGCGCCTCGATTTCGCCGACGTGCGCCCGCCGAGCGCCGGCTTCAAGCGCGTGGTGCGCGATCTCGAGTTCGACGTCGCCGAGCTCGCGATCACCACCTTCCTCATGGCGAAGGCCTTCGGCAAGCCGCTCAGGCTCCTGCCCGCGGTGGTCGTGGGACGTTTGCAGCATTCGTTCCTCGTGCACAACGCCGAGCGCGGTCCGCTCGCGCCGCGCGACCTCGCGGGAAAGCGCGTGGGCGTGCGCTCCTACTCCGTCACCACCGGCATGTGGCTCCGCGGCATCCTCGCCGAGGACCACGGCGTGGACCCCGATCGCATCACCTGGGTCACCTTCGAAGAAGCGCACGTCGCGGAGTTCCGCGACCCGCCGAACGTCGTGCGCGCGCCGGCGGGCAAGGACGTCGTGGCGATGCTGCTCGCGGGCGAGATCGATGCTGCGGTGGTGGGCGACGGCAAGCCCGCCGACCCGCGCATCCAGCCGGTGATCCCGGACGCCGACGCCGCCGCGCGCGACTGGCAGCGGCGCAAGGGCGCGATCCAGATCAACCACATGGTGGTGGTGAAGGACTCGGTGTCGCGCGCAGACGCCGACGAGGTGTCGCGCCTCCTCGCCCAGAGCATCTCGGCGGCGGGCAATCCCGAGATGAACCCGTACGGCATCGGGGCAAACCGGCGCAACCTCGAGGTCGCCATCGACTACGTGCACCGGCAGCGCCTCATCCCGCGGCGCTTCGCGGTGGAGGAGCTCTACGCATGATCATCGACTGCCACGGCCACTACACCACCGCGCCCGCCCCGCTGTGGGAGTGGAGAAAGCGCCAGGTCGCGGGCCAGGACCCGGGGCCGCTCAGGATCTCGGACGACGAGATCCGCGAGACGCTCGAGAAGCGCTCAGCTGCGCATCCAGCGCGAGCGCGGCACCGACCTCACCTTCTTCTCGCCGCGCGCCGGCTCCATGGAGCACCACGTCGGCGACGCGCGCATGAGCGAGGCGTGGTCGCGACAGTGCAACGACCTGATCCACCGCGTCTGCAGCCTGTATCCGTCCAACTTCGCGCCGGTGTGCCAGCTCCCCCAGTCCCCCGACGTGCCTCCCGGAGAACTGCATCCCGGAGCTCGAGCGCTGCGTGCGCGAGCTCGGCTTCATCGGCTGCAACCTCAACCCCGACCCTTCCGGCGGCTGGTGGAGGTCGCCGCCGCTCGGCGACCGGTTCTGGTATCCGCTCTACGAGAAGCTCGCGGAGCTCGAGGTGCCCGCGATGGTGCACGTCAGCTCCTCGTGCAACCCGGCCTTCCACTTCACGGGCGCGCACTACATCAACGCCGACACCACGGCGTTCATGCAGTTCATCACGTCGGACGTGTTCAGGGACTTCCCGACGCTCAAGTTCGTCATCCCGCACGGCGGCGGCGCGGTGCCCTACCACTGGGGCCGCTACCGCGGACTCGCGCAGGACATGGGCAAGCCGCCGCTGAAGGAGCTGCTGCTTGCACAACGTCTTCTTCGACACCTGCGTCTATCACCTGCCCGGCATCGAGCTGCTGCTCAAGGTGATCCCGGCGGACAACATCCTCTTCGCCTCCGAGATCGTCGGCGCGGTGCGCGGCGTGGATCCGGAGACCGGGCCACTATTACGACGACACGCGGCGCTACATCGACCAGGTATCGTGGCTCGGCGCCGCCGAGCGCGAGAAGATCTACTTTGGCAACATCAGCCGCGTGTACCCGAGGTTCAACAGGAGGAGAGCCGCATGAAAACCAAGCTTGCCGCAGCGCTGGCCGGTCTGTGCCTCGCCGCAACCGCCCTCGCGCAGGAGTTTCCGAACAAGCCGGTGCGCATCGTCGTGCCCTGGCCGCCGAGCGGCAACGTGGACATCACCGCGCGCACGCTCGCGCCGGCCTTCGGCGAGGCGCTCGGCCAGCAGGTGATCGTCGAGAACCGCGCCGGCGCCGGCGGCACCATCGGCACGGCCGCGGTGGCGAAGTCGCCCGCCGACGGCTACACGCTGCTGCTCGGCTCGAGCGGCACCATCACCTCCGGGCCCGGCGGTGTTCAAGAACCTGCCCTACGACCCGCTGAAGGACTTCGTCGCCATCGGCCCGATCCAGTCGGTGCCGATCGTCCTCACCGCCGCGCCGAAGACGCCGGTGTCGACTTTCCAGGAATTCGTCGCACTGGCCAATGCCAAGCCCGGCGGCGTCAGCGTCGCCTCCGCGGGCAGCGGCTCGTCCAACCACCTCGCCCTGGAGCTGCTGATGCGCATGGCGAACCTGAAGCTCCTGCACGTGCCCTACAAGGGCAGCGGCCCGGCGATCACGGATCTGCTCGGCAGCCAGGTCGAAGCCATGATGGACCAGCTCACCGCGTCGATCGGCCACATCCGCGAAGGACGCATCAAGCCGCTCGCCATTTCGTCGCCCAAGCGCTCGCCGCTCCTGCCCAACGTGCCGACGTTCGACGAATCGGCGTGAAGGGCTACGAGGCCGCGACCTTCACCGGCATCTTCGCCCCTGTCGGGTGTCTCTCCCGAAGTCGTGCAGAAATTGAGTGCCGCGCTCAAGAAGGCGATGTCCAACGAAGGCGGTGCGCGAGCGCTACCGCGGCATGGGCGTCGAGATCATGGACATGGGCCAGGCCGAGTTCGCGGCCTACGTGCGCGCCGACTTCGAGAAATGGAAGCGCGTCGCGCGCGAGGGCAACATCGTCGTCGAGTGACGGCAGCCGACGTCCTGCCGCCCGACACGCGGCTGCGCGCGCCGCAGGCGGCCGCTGCCGCGCGGCACGGTGGATTGCCACGCGCACCTCTTCGACCGCTTCGAGCGCTACCCGCTCGCCGGCGAGCGCAAGTACTCCCCGCCCCTTTGCTCGCGCGAGGCCTGGCTCGCGCTGCACGCGTCGCTCGGCGTCGAGCGCGGCGTGCAGGTGCACGGCACGCCCTACGGCTTCGACAACTCGATCACCGCTCGATTTCCTCGCCGGAGCACCGCGGACGCTTCGTCGGCGTGGCTGCCATCTCCCCGGACATCCCGGAAGCGCGAACTCAGGAAGCTCGACGCCGGCGGCTTTCGCGCCGCGCGCCTGATGGACCAGTTCCCCACCGGCGCCACCACCGCGATGCTGGAAGACATCGCGCGCCGCGTCGCGCCGCTCGGCTGGCACATCGAGATCAACATCGCGAAGTGCGCCGACTGGGTGGACCTCGAGCCGCGGCTGCGGCGCTGCCCGGTGCCGCTGGTCTTCGACCACCTCGGCCGGCCGCGCGGCGGCGAAGGCGTCGACGCGCCGGGCTTCCGCGTCATCCGGCGACTGCTCGCGGAGCGCGACGACTGCTGGACCAAGATCTCGAGCTTCTACCGGCTCTCGGATTCCGGGCCGCCGCACTACGCGGACATGCGGCCCTTCGTGCAGGCGGTGCTCGCCGACCGGCCGGACCGCTGCGTCTGGGGCACCAACTGGCCGCACCCCGGGCTGACGAAGTTCATGCCGAACGACGCGGACCTGCTCGACCTGCTGGAGAGCTGGCTGCCGGGGGACGCGGTGCGCGAGCCGCTGTTCGCCGGCAACGCGGCGCGCCTTTACCGCTTCTGAGCGAGCGCGCCCGGGTTGACGACGTTGATCGGCTGGCCCGCGGCGAAGGCGACGATCTGGTCGAAGATGTCGGTGAACTGCAGCTCGTACTCCTCGCGCGTCACGTAGCCGATGTGCGGCGTGGCGACGACGTTGTCCATCGCGAGCAGCGGGTCCTTCGGGTCGCGCAGCGGCTCCACCTCGAAGACGTCCACCGCCGCGCGCCCCGGGCGCCCCGCCTTGAGCGCCGCGACGAGCGCGCCCGGCGCGATCAGCCCCGCGCGGCTGGTGTTGACGATGAGCGAGTCGCGCTTCATGCGCGCGAGGTCGGCGGCAGCGACGATGCCGCGCGTCGCCTCGAGCAGGCGCATGTGCAGCGAAATGACGTCGCAGGCCTCGAAGAACGTCTCTTTGCTCGCCGCCGCCTCGTAGCCGTCCGCGCGCGCCTTGGCGAGCGAATCCGGACGCGCCCACACCAGCACCTGCATGCCGAACGCCCTGCCGTATCCGGCGACGGCGCTGCCGATGCGGCCGTAGCCGTAGATGCCGAGGGTCCTCCCGCGCAGGCTGTTGCCGACGCCGGTCTGCCAGCGCCCCGCCTTGAGCGCCGCCACCTGCTGCGGGATCTGGCGCTCCGCGGCGAGCACCAGGCCCCAGGTCAGCTCGGCGGCCGCGTAGGAAGGCGTGCCCAGGTGCTGGCTCGAGCACAGCAGCACGCCGAGGCGCGTGCACGCCTCCACGTCGATGTGCGGGTAGACGCTCCTCTGGCTGATGAGGCGCAACCTGGGCAGGCGCTCGAGGAGCGGCGCGCGGATCTGCGTGCGCTCGCGGATCAGCACCAGCGCCTCGGTGTCGCGCAGGCGAGCGGCGAGCGCTTCCGTGTCCTGCACGTGGTCGTTCCACACCGTCACCTCGTGCCCCGCGAGCTTCGCGAAGCACGCGAGCGTGCGCACGGTGTCGAAGTAGTCGTCGAGGACCGCGACCTTCACGCCGCGAGCCCGAGGAAGCGCCGGGCGTTGTCCACGAGAAGTCTCTTTCGCGTCGCGTCGCCAAGGCCCTCCATGTCGCGGATCAGCTTGCCCACGCGCTGCTCGCCGAGCGGAAACGGATAGTCCGAGCCGAGCATCACGCGCTCCTCGCCCATCACGTCGATGAGCAGCCGCAGCGCGCGTGCATCGAACACCGCGCTGTCCACGTAGAAGCGGTCCGTGTAGGCGCTCGGCGGCAGCGCGGACTTCCCGCGCGCGACGTCGCGGTTGTGCCACGCGTTCTCCAGCCGCCCGAGCAGGAAGGCGAAGCTGCCGCCGCCGTGCGCGAAGCAGATGCGCAGGCTCTTCGGCAGCCGGTCGAAACCGCCGCCGAGGATCAGCGCGACGATCGAGAGCTGCGTCTCGGCGGGCATGGATACCGTCCAGCCCATCATCCAGCGCGCGGTGCGCGCCCCGCCCATCATGTCCCAGGGATGCACCAGCACCGCCGCGCCCTCGGCCGCGCAGTGCTGGAGGAACGTGACGATGCCTTCGTCGTCGAGGTCCCGGTCGCCGACGTGGTTGCCGATCTGCACGCCGAGGTGCCCCGACTTCATCGCGCGCGAGAGCTCCCGGCACGCGGCGTCGGTGTCCTGCAGCGGCACCTGGCACAGCGTCTTCAGGCGCCCCTTGCCCTGCGCCGCCAGCTCCAGCCCCGCGTCGTTGAAGAGCTGCGCGCAGTACAGCGCCTGCGCCGGCGGCCGCGCGTAGGCGAAGAGCACCGGCGTGGAGCACATCACCTGCAGGTCCACGCCGTCGCGGTCCATCTCCTCCAGGCGCTTGCCGGCGTCCCAGCAGGCGGAGTAGACGGGACGGAATTCCTTCTGCGCCCATCATGACCATCGCCTTGCCGTCGCCCAGGTGCTTCATCCACGGCCAGTCGCCGCCGAAGCGCTTGTGCAGGTCCTCCCACTCGCGCGGGAAGAAATGGCTGTGCATGTCGATGGTGTTCATGCCGCCTTGCCGGGATGGACGTGCCCGCATTGCGGGCACAGGCGCGCGCTCGCGGTAGAACGCCTCGAACAGCGGCGGCAGGTCCTTGACGATGTCGCTGCACGCTCACCTCGACGCGGTGCACGAGCGCCGTGCACTTCGGGCAGTACCACTCGAAGCCGTCCTTCACCTGCGCGGGGCGGATCTTCTCCACCACCAGCCCGACCGAGCCGGGCTCGGGGCGCTGCGGCGAATGCCTGACATGGCCGGGCAACAGCAGGACTTCGCCCTCGCGGATCGGCACGTCGCGCGGCCTGCCGTCCTCGATCACCTTGAGGACCATGTTGCCGCGCAGCTGGTAGAAGAACTCCTCGTAGGGATCGTCGTGGTAGTCGGTGCGCGCGTTCGGCCCGCCGACCACCATCACGATGAGGTCGTCGGCCTCCATGAACACCTGCCGGTTGCCGACCGGCGGCTTGAGCAGGTGCGCGTGCTCGTCGATCCACTTCGAGAAATTGAACGCGGCGAGCGCCATGCGCGCGATTCTAGATCACTGCGCCGCGACCAGGCTCGCCAGGAACTCCGGGTCCTTGCGCAGGCGCTCGGCGGCGCCGTCGTAGACGATGCGGCCCTTGTCCATCACCACCGTGCGCTCGGAGAACTCCAGCGCCACGCGGCTGTTCTGCTCCACCAGCACGATCGACAGCCCGCCCGCGGCGCGCAGCCTCGCCAGCACCTGCACCAGCGCCTGCACGATCACGGGCGCGAGGCCCTCGGTCGGCTCGTCCATCAGGAGCACGGTGGGGTTGGTGAGCAGCGCGCGCGCGATCGCCAGCATCTGCTGCTCGCCGCCGGAGAGCTGCGTGCCGCCGTGGCCGAGCCGCTCCGCGAGGTTGGGAAACAGCTCGAACACGCGCGCCTGGTCCCAGTGCCCCGGGCGCGCGCCGATCTCCAGGTTCTCGCGCACCGAGAGCGAGGGGAAGATCTCGCGCTCCTGCGGCACGTAGCCCAGGCCCGCCAGCGCGCGCCGGTGCGGCGGCGCCGCCTCGATGCGCGCGCCGTCAAGCTCGATGGTGCCCGCGTGCAGCGTCGTGTGCCCCATCACGGTGGCGAGCAGCGTGGACTTGCCCACGCCGTTCCTGCCGATGATGGACAGGCTTTCGCCTTGCGCGAGCGCGAGGTCGATGCCTTCCAGCACGTGCGTCTCGCCGTAGCCGGCGCGCACGCCGCGCAGCCTGAGGGCGTCAGGCATCGAGCGCGCTGCCCAGGTAGACCGCGCGCACCTCGCGGTTGGCCGCGATCTCGGCGGGCGTGCCCTCGGCGAACACCGCCCCGCTCACCAGCACGGTGATGCGCTGCGCGAAGCGGAACACCAGGTCCATGTCGTGCTCGATGATCAGCACCGCGATGTCCCGCGGCAGCCCGGCGATCGCCTCGAGCAGGATGTGGCTCTCCGCGCTCGGGATGCCCGCCGCGGGCTCGTCGAGCAGCAGCACGCGCGGGTTGAGGCCGAGGGCGATGGCGATCTCCACCAGCCGCTGGCGGCCGTAGGGCAGCTCGCCGACGCGCCGGCCGGCGTCCGCCTCGAGCCTGAGCGTGCGGATGAGCCGCGTCGCCTCCTCCACCACCTCCGTGCGCCTGCCCGCCGGCCGCAGCATGCCGCCGCCCGCGCCGCAGGCGCTCGGCCACCGCGATGCACACGTTCTCCAGCACCGTGAGGCCGCGGAACAGCTGGTTGATCTGGAAGGTGCGCGCGATGCCGCGCTTGACGCGCCTGGCCTGCGCGAGGCGCGTCACGTCCTCGCCATCGAGCAGCACGCGCCCGCTCGAGGGCGCGAGCACGCCCGGTGAGCAGGTTGACGAAGGTGGTCTTGCCCGCGCCGTTCGGACCGATCAGCGCGTGGCGCGCGCCGGCTTCCAGCCTGAAATCGATGTTGCGCGCCACTCCCAGCGCGCCGAAGCTCTTGCACAGCCCCTGCGTCTCGAGCAGTACGGCGCTCATCGTGCGCTCCAGCGGCGGCGCAGCGCCTCCCCGAGACCGAGGACGCCGTTGCGCGCATAGAGCGCCACCAGCATCAGCGTCAGGCCGAGGCCAAGCTGCCAGGCGGTCGGATAGGCCTTGGACAGCGTGTGCTCGAGCACCATGTAGACGATGGCCCCCACGAACGCGCCGTACAGGCGCCCGTAGCCGCCGAGGATCAGGATGATGAGCACGCCCGCGGCGCGCTCCAGGCCGAGCACTGCGAGGTTGACGTAGCCGGTGGCCTGCACGAACACGGCGCCGGCGATCGCCGGCGAGCGCCGCGGAGATGGCGTAGGCGAGCACCTGGCGCGCGCGCACCGGCGCGCCCACCGCGTGCATGCGCAGCAGGTTCTCGCGGATGCCGGTGAGGCTGCGGCCGAAGGGCGAATACACCAGCAGGCGCACGAGGACGAAGCACAGGAACAGCACCGCCAGCACGTAGAGGTACTGCGAGCGGAAGTACAGCACGTCGAACTCGAACAGGCCGAGGATCGGCTTGAACGCGAGGCCCGGCATGCCGTCGAAGCCGCCGGTCAAGCCGGAGAACATGTTCGCCGCCTGCTCGAGCAGCGCCATGGTGCACAGCGTCAGCATGAGCAGCGTCAGGCCATGCGTGCGCAGGACCACCCAGCCGCTCACCAGGCCCACGGCGCCCGCCACCAGCGCCGCGGCGACGAAGCCCGACAGCGGCTCGGTCCAGCCCCAGTGCGCGGCGAGCATGCCCACCGTGTAGGCGCCCGCGCCGAAGAAAGCGGCGTGGCCGAGCGTGACGATGCCGGCGTAGCCGAGCACGAGATCGAGCGACAGCGCGAAGAGGATCGTCACCAGCACCTGGGTGCCGAAGGCGAGGTAGTTCGGAAACAGGAAGAACGCCGCGAGACCCGCCGCCCAGGGCAGCGCCTCCCACCATTGCAGGCGGTGGCGCCGGGCAAGCTCTGTCGCGGCCGGCAGCGGCGCGCTCATGCGCCGCGCTTGCCGAAAATCCCCTGCGGCCGCGCCAGCAGGAAGGCGAGCGTCAGGGCGTAGATGAACATCGTGCCGCCCTTGGGGAACTCGATCTTCAGCACGAAGTCGAGCACGCCGATGAGCAGCGCGGCGAAGAACACGCCGGTGACGCGCCCCAGGCCGCCGACCGCGACCACGATGAGGAAGTAGGCGAGGTAGCGCAGCGGGTATTGCGGGTCGAGGCCGAGGATCTCGGCGCCCAGGCCTCCGCCCACCGCCGCGAGCCCGCTGCCGAGCGCGAACGTGACGGTGAACAGGCGCCCGACGTCCACGCCCACCGACTCGGCCATGCGGCGGTTGTCCACGGCCGCGCGTATGCGCGCTCCGATCCTCGTGCGCTCGAAGCCGAGCCACAGCGCGAGCATCAGCAGGCTGCCGGCGGCGATCAGCGCCAGGCTGTAGGTGCGGTACTTGAGGAAGCCGAGGTCGGTCTGGCCGTCGAGCCACGCCGGCAGCACCACGCGCTGCGACTCCGGGCCGACGGTGAGCGTGACGAGCGCGATCATCACGAACACCAGGCCGATCGTGAACAGCACCTGGTCGAGCTCGGAGGCGCGGTACAGGCGCGAGTAGAGCGTGCGCTCGAGCAGCACCGACAGGGCGGCGACGGCGGCGAAGCCCGCGCCGAGCGCCGCGGCAGAACGGCAGGCCCCAGTGGCGCATGGCGAGCACGACGGCGTAGCCGCCCAGCATGGCGAAGCCGCCGTGCGCGAGGTTGACGAAGCCCATCAGGCCCATCGTCACCGACAGGCCCACCGACACGATGAACAGCACCATGCCGGCGGCGAGGCCGCCGAGCAGGATGCTGATCAGGTCCATGAAAAAAAGCCGCCGCCCTTCATGCGGGCGGCGGCGCGGGTGTCGGAGGAAGGGGACCCGGCGCTACTGCGCGCACTTCCCTTCCTTGAGCTCCTTGCACATGTCCTTCACCGCGTGGATGACGCCGATGTTCTTCTGCACCAGGCGGTCGCCGACCTTCACCAGCTCGCTCAGGTACTCGTTCATCACGATGTCGCGCGTCTGCGCATCGATCATGATCGGGCCGCGCGGGCTGTCGGCGTACTTCCAGCCCTTCAGCGCCGCCTGCACTTTGTCGGGGTCCATGTTCCCCTTGAGCGTCGTCACCACGTGCGCGATCGCCGCCATGCCGTCGTAGCCCTGCACGCCCATGAAGTCGGGCGTCGCGTTGGCGCCGTACTCCTGCTTCCACGCCGCCACCAGGCGCTTGTTGGCCGGGTTGTCCAGATCGGCGTTGTAGTGGTGCGCGGTGATCAGGCCGACGGCGTTGTCGCCCATCGATTGCAGCTTGTGGTCCGGCGTCAGGTCGCCCGGGCCCACCAGCTTGATGCCGGCCTGCCGCATGCCGAGCGCCTCGTAGGTCTTGGTCACCGCCACCGCGTGGTCGCCCGAGGGCACGAAGACGTAGAACACGTCGGGCTTCTTGTCCTTGGCGCGCTGGAAGAACGGCGTGAAGTCGGGCACCTGGCCCGGGCCGCCCATCGGGAATCGCGTCGATCACCTTGCCGCCGGCGGACTCGAAGCCGCGCTTGAACGCGTCCAGGCTGTCCTTGCCCGGCGGGAAATCCGAATAGCCGACGACCGCCGTCTTCGCCTGCAGCGACTTTGCCGCCGCCTCGCCCATGGCGTAGCCCGAATGCCACATCGAGAACGAGACGCGGGAGATCATCGGCGAGAGATTGGTGATCCACGCCGTGCCCGCGTTCATGATGACCATCGGCTTCTTCGCCGCGGTCACCAGCGGCGCCGAGGCGATCGCGTCCGGCGAATAGATGAAGCCGGTGAGGATGTCCACCTTGTCCTGCGCGATCAGCTCCTGCACCGCGGTCTTGGCTTCCGCGCCGCTCGGGTTCTTCGAGTCGCGCTTCACGAATTCGACCTTGTAGGGCCCGAAGGCGGTCGGGTTGAGCTTCATGAACATCTGGATGCCGCGGTCGACCTGCTGGCCGAACTCCGCGCCCACACCCGTGAACGGCAGCACCACGCCGACCTTGACCGTCTGGGCGCAGCGCGCCCGTCGCGGCGAAGCAGCCGGCGGCGAGCGCCAGCGACAGCAATTTCCCGGTTTTCATCTTCCCTCCTCCTTGGAATGCGGATTCTAGTACCGTCTGGCGCCGCCGTAGCCTTCGTCGAACAGCGCGAACGGCGGGGTGCGTCCCACCAGGCTCTCGATCAGCGTCAGCTCGAGGTCCGTGTGGTTGATGAAGGGCGCGGGCTGGATGCGCCGGGCGGCGCCGGCCTTCAGCACGTAGCGCGGCGCGTCGTGGTGCCTGGAGACGATGCGCTCGGTGACCGACGGGATCGTCGGCGGCCGCGATCTCGATCTCGCCGTAGCAGTTGCAGACGTAGCTCTGGTCCGGCTGCGCCTCGACGTACAGGCCGGTGCCGCGGATGCCGATGGTGGAGGTCGGCGTGGTGACGCGCTTGGGCGTGCCCTTGCCGAACACCGAGAGCAGCGCGCCGGTCGCGAGGCGCACGGTGTTCACCAGGACATTGGATCCGCCGAGCTCCACGCGGCTGTTCTCGCGCAGGATGAAGGCGTCCGTCCCGACCACGAAGATGACCTGCGCGCCCGCGCCGGTCTCGATGCGGTCGCCCGCCGCGATGCGCGTGGCGGCGCTCGCCGCCTGGCCGTTGACCGTGACGGCGCCGCTCGCGTCATAGACCGACTGCCCGGCAGGCAGCTTCTGCGGGCGGCGGCCGAAGAACCTGCGCCGCGGCGCCGGAGATGCCGCCCGCGCCGAGCACGCCGGCGGCGAGCATCCTCAGCAGGAACGCGCGCCGGGGGTCTTCGGCCTCATCGTTGCGCTTCGACATGGACGCGTGCCTTTCGCTTGACGGGTGGGCGACGTATTATCACGCGCAAGCCCACCCCGGGGAAGACGCATGAAGCGCACCGCCGTCATCGCCGCAGCCTTCCTGCTGGCCGCCCAGCCCGCGCTCGCCCAATCCACGCGCTACGGGCTGGACGCGGACTACCTCTACGACGACAACGCGAGCCGCGGCCTGTACGACGCCGACCGCAAGGCCGACAACATCCTGTCGCTGGAGGGCTCGGCGACGCGCAGCATGCTGCTCGGGTCGCGCAGCGGCGCGGTGTTCCGCGCCGCCGCGCGCTACAGCCACTTCAACACGTTCGACGACCTGAGCAACCTCGCGCTCACCGGGCGCGCCGCCTGGCGCATCCAGCCGGGCATGGAGTTCAGTTCGCCCTTCTTCGAGATCGCCGGCAACCTGGCGTGGCTGCAGCACGCGGACAGCGAGCTGCGCGACGGCACCATCCTGACGCTCGAGGCGAGCACCGGCAGCCACGTCACCGACCGCGTGCGCCTGGGCGCCGGCTTCGGCATGGACAAGCGCGATGGCGGCGGCACCGCCGGGCTCTACGACCTCGCCACCAACCGCTTCTGGGGCGACACTCGATTACCGCTTCGGCGTGCGCAACACCGCCTACGCGCGGCTGATGCAGGTCTCGGGCGACCACGTGTTCTGCAGCATCACGGTGAGCGGGCTGTCGCCGGTGTGGGAACTGGACACGGCCCTGGCGAGCGGCCTTGGCCGCCCCGCCGATTGCTACCGGCTCGATGCGAAGACGCTGTTGTGGGACATCGGACTCAACTTTCCCCTGTCGGGGAACCGCGCGCTCGATTTCGCGTTTACCAGCTACAGCTCGAAGTCGGACGACGGCGGCCTGAAGTACGACGGCATGCTGGTGCGCGCGAGCTACCTGTACCGCTTCCAGTAGCCGCTCAGGTCCCGGCGATGTAGCGCTGGAAGAAGAGCGTCACGCCGAAGCCGGCCAGGGCGAGGACGGCGAGCGCCACCGACCCGGTTCCCGCGATCAGCAGCGCATCGAGCAGCGAGATGCCCGCGATCAGGCTCACCACGGCGCGCGGAATGTCGCCTTTCGCGCGCCGGCGCAGGAACCAGAGCGCCACCAGCATCCAGCCGCTGAACAGCAGCCAGAACAGCGCCGACCACGGGCTGCGCCAGCGCGAGCCAGGCGCCGTAGGCGACCGGCGCCGCGAGGAAGGCGAGCGGCCAGAGGTTTTCCACGCTGCCCAGGTTCTCCTGCTTGGCGACGTAGGTCAGCCCGATCAGGTAGCAGAGCATCAGCGCGGCGCCGATCCACAGCGCGTCTGGCGGCGCGAGCGTGATAGCCCAGGCCCGCGCCCACGTACACCAGCACGCGGCAGATTCCCATCACCACCGGGCTGAACACATTGCCCTTGTGGTTCCAGTCGTAGTACGTGATCGCCACCGCCAGCGCGAGGCCGGCGAGCGCGGGCGCCACGCCCGATCCACGCGAGCAGCGCGATGCCGCCCGCCATCATGCCGTAGCCATAGCCGAACACCTCGCGCCGGCTCACCTCGCCGGATGGAATCGGCCGCTCGGGCCGCTGCGCGGCGTCGAACTGCGCGTCGAAGGCGTCGTTCAGGAACATGCCGCCGGTGTAGAACAGCGAGAACGCGACCAGCATGACCGCGAATTCCGCGCCGAAGCCGGCCGCGCCGGCCAGCACCGCGCCGGCGAGCGTGTTGGTCCAGACCGTCGGCAGGTTGGAGACGCGGCCGAGCCCGAGCGCGGTGCGCAGCTTCACTGCAGCAGCTGCGCCTTCACCCAGTTCAACTCGCGCGCGATCGCGGCGCTCAGGTCCGCGCTGCGGTAGGACGCAGGCAGCACGTCCCAGGTGTAGGTTTCGACCTCGAGGTGGCGGCTGATCGGATCGGCGCGGTGCAGCGCGAGGATCTCCGCCAGGAACGCCTGCGTGGTGCCGAAGTGCGCCATCTGCTCGAGGAACACCGGCACGTGGAAGTGCACGCGCAGTTCCGCGCCCGCCGCGGCGCCGTCGGCGGCCAGCGCCTGCGGCAGGTCGAGAAAGCGGCGCAGCGTCCCGTTGGACTTCGCCACGGCCTGGTGCAGGTAGACCGGCTCGGCGAAGGCGGCCAGGTGCCGCGCGCTCCCGGCATCGAGCTTCGCCACCCTCAGCGCGGAGCTGAGCTGGAGCTTGCCGATCAGGATGCCTTCGGCGCGCAGGCGCGCGATGCTCGCCTGCGGGTCCTCGAACTCCACCGCGGCGTGGCAGACGTCGTAGCAAACGCCGATGTGACGGCGCATGGCGGCCTCGGCCGCGGCGGCGGACAGCCCGGTCAGCACCGCCAGCCGCGCGACGCCGCCGCGGTCGAACAGCCGCTCCTTGAAGAAGGCGACGGTCTCGTCGATGGTCTCGAGGTAGCAGTACGGCTCGGGCTCGAGCGCGAGCGCGATGGTCTGCCCGGTGCGCGCGGCGATGCCGACGAGGTGCGCCACGTGGCGGATGAGGTGCTCGGTGATCGCCGCCAGCCGCCCCTCGACCCACGGCTTGAACGTGCAGGGCACAGTGCTGACGCTTCCGTCCTGGCCCGCGGGCAGCAGCTCGCTCAGGATGTCGGCCAGCAGGTCGGTGTAGGCGAGCCGCGCCGGCATCGCTCCAGTCGGGCTTGTAGGCGTCTTCCTTCACCGCGCCGGCCGTGGAACGCGCCGTAGGGAAAGCCGTTGATGGTGAAGACGTAGTAGCCGCCGTCGGCGAGGAAGCGCTTGAGCTCGCGCCAGCGCGCGCGGATCGCGCAGGCCGTCGGCTGCCGCGCAGCCGAGCCGCAAGCCGACGCCGAAGGGCTGCCCGCCCGCCACCTGCGCCTTGATCGCCGGCAGGTGGCGCGCGAGGCTCGCCATCACCTCCGCCAGCGGCTCGCCCGCGTGGATGTTCGTGCAGTAGGTGAGGTGTCCGAGATCGCGCTCCGGACGCAATCTGCATCAGCCGCCCGCGCGCTCTTTCAGCCAGTGCATCGCCTGGCGCATGCGCTCGCGGTCGATCTCGTGCACCTCGACGCCGACGCCGATGCCGCCGAGCAGCGTCACGGTGAGCTCGCCGCCCAGGTGCTCCTGGAAATCGCGCAGCCCTTCCAGGATCGCCCACTCCCCGTTCGCCCCGCTCTTGGCGAGCGCCGGGTGCCACAGGTCGAAGCCGAGGTACTCGAGCAGCGCGCAGATGCGCTCCTCCTCGCCCGGCGCGAGCAGGCCCGCGAGCACCGAGTAGCGCGCATCGAGCGCCATGCCGATCGCCACCGCCTCGCCGTGGCGCACATGGTGGCGCGTGAGGCTCTCCAGCTTGTGCGCGGACCAGTGGCCGTAGTCGAGCGGGCGCGCGCTGCCGGTCTCGAACGGATCGCCGCCCTGGCCGATCTGGCGCATGTGCAGCTCGGCGCAGCGCCGGATCATGGTGGCCATCGCGGCGCGCTCGAAGGTCGCGAGGTCGTCCATGTGCCGCTCGATCCAGCCGAAGAACTGCGCGTCGCGGATCAGCGCCACCTTCACCGCCTCCGCCATGCCCGCGATCTTGTCGCGGTCGGGAAGCGCCATCACGAACTCCAGGTCGTTCAGCACCGCGAACGGCGGCGCGAAGGTGCCGACGAAGTTCTTCACGCCCTGCAGGTTGACGCCGTTCTTCACGCCGACGCCGGAATCGTTCTGCGCCAGCACGGTGGTGGGAATGCGGATGTGGCGCACGCCGCGGTGCGTGGTGGCGGCCACCAGGCCGATCGCGTCGAGCACCGCGCCGCCGCCGACCGCGACGACGAAGGAATGGCGGTCGACGTGCAGCTCGAACAGCGTCTGCTGCACGCTTTCGACGAAATGCAGGTCGGACTTGATCTTCTCGCCGCCGGGCACGACGACCGGCGCGCAGGCCAGTTCCATCACGTCGCTGTGGCGCTGCGCGTAGCTGCGCGATCGCCTCGGCGAGCGGCGCGCGCCCCGCGTTCAGGCCGTCGTCGACGAAGAACACCACGCGGTGGCGCTTGGCGGGCTCGAGCCGGCACAGCACGTCGCGCAGCACCGGGTTCTCCGGGTCGAACACGCCCTCGGTGAAGACGACCGGAAACTCGTACGGCACCGAGAATCGCTGCCAGTGCGTGTCGGTCCGCGCCTGCGTCGGCCTGGCATCCGCTGCCATCTTCACCGTCCTGTCTTAGAATCGCGCCTATGCGCTACGTCCACATCGTCCTCGGCCTGCTGATGGTGGCATTTGCCGCCGTCCAATACAACGATCCCGATGCGCTGCTGTGGATCGTCATCTACCTGATCCCCGCCGCCTGGGCGTTCGCGGCGGCGTTTCGCCCGGCGCAGGTGCGCTCCCTCGCCGGGGAGAGGCTGCTGTGGGCCAGCGTGGCCATCGGCGCGGCGACCACGGTCTTCTACTGGCCGACGATGCCCAATTTCTGGCTGAAGGACGTGTGGTGGGTGGAGGAGACAGCGCGCGAAGGCATGGGCGTGATGATCGCCTTCGCCGTGCTTCTCGTCGTCCTCGCCAACGCGTTGCTGCGCAAGCCGGCCGCCTGAACCGCGCCTCAGGGCGAGAAGTCGTCGCTCTTGATGTAGGCGACGACGCCCCTGCGCTGCTCGTCGGTGAACACGTCTTTCCAGGCCGGCATCTTGCCGAACCCGAAGGTGACGCGGTCGTAGATGAAGTCCGGCTCGAGCTGCCCTGGGTTGAGCTTGGGCGCCTTGCCGGGATAGGCGGCCGCGCCGTGGCAGTGCCGGCACTGGTTCTCCCAGACGTCCCTGCCGGTCTCGATGTTCGCCTTGTTCGTCAGAAATGCCTTGTCGAACACCGGCGGCGGCTTCCTTGACGGTCTTCTGCTCCTGCGCGCCTGATGGCGCGGCGGCGAGCAGCGGCGGCAAGCGCAAGCGCAATGCGCAGCCCCGTGCGTGCTTTCCTCATGTGCGAAATGTACTCCGGAAATCGGAAACGAAACCGCCGCCGCGCAGGGCGCGGCGGCGGCTGTTCTGCGGTTGCTTACTGTCGCCGGGACGATCCGGTAGATCGTGTCCAGCGACCCGTTCGGGCCGGTGGTGATCGAGGTCAGCGCATAGACTTCGCCGCGCGCCGTCCTGCGCGAAGGCCAGCACGTAGGGCTTCTTGCCCGTGCTGTTGGTGACCTCGGCGACGTCCATGCTCCACTTGCCGTCGGCGCCCTTGGTGCCGAAGAAGATCTGGCCGTCCATCTCGCCGAACGACTTGCTCCAGTCGCCGAAGATGTACTTGCCCTTCCACGCCGACACCTTGCCCTGGTACACGTAGCCGCCCGTCACCGAGATCCCCTTGCAGCCCTGGGGCTTGGCCGTGCAGTTGTTGTACTCGAGGATCGCGGGCGTGATGCCGGCCTTGTCGCAGTTCGCCGGATGATCGTCAGGCTTCAGGTAGTCGAAGCAGCGCATCATGCCTTCCACGCGCCGCCAGCCCATGTTCTGGCCCTTGCCGATGATCTTGACCGTCTCGTAGCTGTTCTGCTGCACGTCGCCGCAATACAGCTCACCGGACTTGCTGCCCATGTCGAAGGAGCAGCGCCACGGGTTGCGCACGCCGAGCGCCCAGATCTCCGGCTGCGGCGTTCTTGTCGCCGACGAACGGGTTGTCCGACGGGATGCCGTAGGCCTTGTTTCCGGTGCGCGCATCCACGTCGATGCGCAGGATCTTGCCCAGCTGCGTCGTCATGTCCTGCCCGTTGCCGGTGGCGGGGTTGTGGCCGATGCCCCAGTCGTTGGCGTAGCCGCCGTCGCCCATCGAGATGTAGAGCTTGCCGTCCGGCCCGAAGCCGATCCAGTGGCCGTTGTGGTTGAACTGCGGCCACGACACCGCATGGATGCGGCGCGCGCGAGCTCGGGTCGGCCGTGTTCGGGTCGCCCTTCGATCACCGTGTACTCCTCGACCACGTTGGTGTGCGAGTACCACAGCATCTGCCCGAGGTCCGCGCCGTAGTCGAGGTGCGCGCTGTAGGCGATGTAGAACTTGCCGTTGCTCTTGAAGTTCGGATGGAACGCGATGCCGAGCAGGCCGCGCTCGTCGAAGTCGTGGTGCAGGGCCGGAATCTTGCTGCGGATGTCGAGGAACGGCGTCGGACGCAGCTTGCCGTTCTCCAGGATCTTGATCCTGCCGTTCTGCTCGATGATGAACATGCGGGCGTCGCCCGCCGGCTGCACCATCGCCAGCGGCGTGTTGATGCCCGTGACCAGCGGTTCGAGTTTGATCTTCGTCTGCGAGAGCGCCGCCCCGCTTGCCGTGGCGAGCACCACGACGGCGGAAAGCGCCCCTCCAAATTTCTTGATATTCATTGCCTGCCTCCTGGATTGTGAGATGCCCCTAGCCGCGCGCACCGCCGGGCCGGCCTTGGTGCGCCGGGCGACCGCAAATTCCCCTCGCGATCGCCGCTTCCCCTGACCTGCGGGAAAATTCAGTATACGGACGTGCGGCGGGATTATCCACAGTGGGGAAACGCCCCACCCTGCCGTTTCGCGGAAGCTGACGAAGATGCAAACCGATTGCCGCAGTGCGCAACGAAGCTGTCGCGCAGCGGCGACGCGCTACTCGATGATCAAATCGTCCATCGTGCGGCGGCTCTTGCGCTGCTCGACCTTGGGCTCGCGCCCGCCGCGCAGGATGGAATTGCCTTCAAAGACAGCGCGCTGGTCGATGGCCAGCGGATTCGAGCCAGTCCTCTTCCTTCATCTGGCCGCTCTGCCCGTAGGCCGCGAGCGCGTTCTGGTAGCACGCCAGCCGGACCTCCGATTCCGCGATTCCTTGCTGCAGCGCAAGCTTCGCGGTCTTGGCGACGCCGAGCGGCTCGGAGATCCCCCAGTCGCAGGCGGAATCGACGATCACCTGCTTCGCGCCGTACTGGCGCAGGATCTCCACCATGCGCGAATTGCCCATCTTGGTGCTGGGGTAGATCGAGAACGCCGCCCAGTAGCCGCGCTCGCAGCGTCTCGCGCACCGTCTCCTCGTTGTTGTGGTCGACCACCACCTTGGTCGGATCGCAGGCCGTGCTCGTCGCACACGTCCATCGAGCGCGAGGTGCCGCGCTTCTTGTCGCGGTGCGGGGTGTGGATCATCACCGGCAGCTCCAGCTTCTTGGCCAGCTCGAGCTGCAGGCGGTAGTACTTGTCCTCGAGCGCCGTCTGCTCGTCGTAGCCGATCTCGCCGATCGCCACCACGCCTTCCTTCAGCGCGAAGCGCGGGATCAGCTCCATCACGCCCTCGGCCAGCTCCTCGTTGTTGGCCTCCTTGGAGTTCAGGCCGATGGTGCAGTAGTGGCGGATGCCGAACTGGCTGGCGCGGAAGCGCTCGAAGCCGACGATGGAGGACAGGTAATCGAGGTAGGAGCCGACGTTGGTGCGCGGCTGGCCGATCCAGAACGCCGGCTCGATCACCGCCACCACGCCGGAGCCCGCCATGGCCTCGTAGTCGTCGGTGGTGCGCGAGATCATGTGCGCGTGCGGATCGATCAGCATCATGGCGGCATCCTCCCGGTGCTCGGCCTAGTTTACTGCACGCTCGCCCAGGTGAGCTGCTTGCGCGAGATGTCCGCGGCGAGCGGCAGGGACTTCCTGCAGCAGCTTGCGCCGCGCGCCGGTCGGGGCTCGCGGCGAGCGCGAGCGCCGCGGCGCGGCGCTCCATCGCCTCGCCGCTGGCCAGCACGCGCGCCAGGTCGTCGATCGCGCCGCCCTCGGCGAACGGCCCGACGCAGCGCCAGATCTCGAACGGCACCGGCCGGCCGGCCGCCCAGCGCTCGTGGGCGAAGTCGCACATGATGCGCGCGAGCTCCGGGTTGGCGCGCTCGTCCAGCCCCTGGATCGGCGCGAGCGGGCTGCCGATGAAGAGCGCCTTCAGCACCATGTGGTTCCAGCGGTGCTCGTCGAAATGCGCCTTCGGATAGGGATTGCGGTGCGCGATGGCCTCGAACACCGCCGCGCATGTTGCTGCGCAGGCCCTCGCCGACCTGCTCCTCCAGCGACGCGGGATCCGGATACAGCGGCAGGCCGCGATACAGCGTCGACGAGCTCGGCCACGTCGGCGGTGCGGCAGAGCGCGCGAAAGCGCTCCGCAAAGGGCTTGCCGCCGGACGGCAGGCCGCTCAAGAGGAGGATGCGCGCGGCGTCGGTCACGCTCCAGCCGCGCGGGTCCCAGCCCGGGATCGCCTTGTCCGCCGCGGCGAGGTCGGCATCGGCGAGCGCAAGCTCCGCCTTGCCGAGCTTGCGCGGCACCATGCCGAGCGCGATTTCGAGCGTCGCGTCCGAGGAGTCCTTGCGCGAGCGCGGCGATCTGCGCATCGAGCCACGCGCCGCGCCCGGCGTCGAGCTGGCGCAGCAGCCACTCGCGCAGTAGTTTCCTCGCCGTGTCGCTCATGGCGCCTCCATCGGGGCTGATATTCTACGCCGCGTGCATCCCGACGCTCGTCATCCTCGCCGTCGGCCTTTCGCCCGCCCTCGTCGGCGAACACACGCCGAACCTGCAAGCGCCTCGCGACGCGCGGCGGCCTGCGGCCGCTGCGCACCGTGACGCCGGCCGTGACCTGCACGGTGCAGTCCACGCTGCGTCACGGGCCTCGCGCCGAGCCGCCACGGCATCGTGGCGAACGGCTGGTATTTCCGGGATCTGTCGGAAATCTGGCTGTGGCGGCAGTCGAACCGGCTGGTCGCGGGCGAGAAGATCTGGGACGCGGCGCAAGGCGCGCGACGCGAGCTTCACCTGCGCCAAGATGTTCTGGTGGTACAACATGTACTCGAGCGCCGACTGGAGCGCGACGCCGCGCCCGATGTACCCGGCCGACGGCCGCAAGATCCCCGACCACTACGCGCATCCCGCATCGAGCTGCACGACGAGCTCGACGCGAAGCTCGGGCCGTTCCCGCTGTTCAAGTTCTGGGGCCCGCTCACCGACATCTCTTCCAGCGAGTGGATCGCCAGGGCGACCCTGCACGTGATGCAGACGCGCAATCCGACGCTCACGCTCACCTATCTGCCGCACCTCGACTACAACCTGCAGCGCCTCGGCCCGGATCCTCGCGCATCCGCGCGTGCAGCAGGACCTGCGCGAGATCGACGCCGTGTGCGGCACGCTGATCGACTACGCGGCCTCGAGCGGGCGCGAGGTGATCGTGGTGTCCGAATACGGCATCACGCCCGTGACGCGATGCCGTGCACATCAACCGCGCGCTGCGCGAGGCAGGGCTCATCGCGGTGCGCCCCGAGGAGTTCGGCCGCGAGATCCTCGATCCGGGCGCGAGCGCCGCCTTCGCGGTCGCCGACCACCAGATCGCCCACGTCTACGTGAACGACCGCAGCCGCATCGACGAGGTGCGCGCCCTGCTGGAGAAGCTGGACGGCGTGGAGCGCGTGCTGGACGAGGCCGGCAAGCGCGAGATGGGGCTCGACCACGAGCGCTCGGGCGAACTGGTCGCGATCTCGCAGGCGGACCGCTGGTTCAGCTACTACTACTGGCTGGACGACCGGCCGCGCGCCCGATTTCGCGCGCACCGTGGACATCCACCGCAAGCCCGGCTACGACCCGGTGGAGCTCTTCGTCGATCCGGAGATCCGCTTGCCGATGCTCGCGACCGGCTGGCGGCTCGGCGAAGCGCAAGCTCGGCCTGCGCACCCTGCTCGACGTGATCTCGCTCAAGGACACGCGCCTGGTCAAGGGCTCGCACGGCCGCCTGACCGACGATCCCGACGCACGGGCCGCTGGTGATCAGCTCGAGGCCCGATCTGCTGCCCGGCGGCGCGCTCCAGGCCACCGGGTTCAAGCAGCTGGTGCTGGATCACTTGTTTCATTGAATCCTGTACCGCCGCGCGGACGCAAGGCGTAGCATCGAATTCCGACACGCCGGTGATCGCGTGTCGCCTGCCGGGACACGGCGCGGTACGTCACGCGATTGTCACGGCGACACCCTAGGATCACGCCTGCCAAACTCGAGGAGGCGAACCATGCGATTGCAGAAAATTACCGGCCTGGCCGCGTTGGCCTGCGCCTTCACATTCGCCAGCGTCAGCAGCTCGGTGCTGGCCGACAAGCGGCACCACAACGAACGCGACAGCTTCCAGACTCCCCTGGTGATCGGCCACCGCGGCGCGCACGGCTACCTGCCGGCGCATACGCTGGAGGGCTACGCCCTGGCGATCGAGCTCGGCGCGGACTTCATCGAGCCGGATCTGGTGGCGACGAAGGACGGCCACCTCATCGCGCGCCACGAGCCCAACATGATCGCCACGACCGACGTGGCCAGCCGGCCCGAATTCGCCGCGCGCCGGCGCGTCGCCGTGGTGGACGGCGTATCGGAGGAAGGCTTCTTCGCCTCCGATTTCACCCTCGCCGAGATCAAGCAGTTGCGCGCAGTACAGGACTTTGCCGAGCGCCCGCAGCAGTTCAACGGCAAGTTCGAGATTCCAACGCTGGAGGAAATCATCAGGCTCGCCAAGCGCAAGGCCGAGGAGAAGGGCCGCACCATCGGCATCTATCCGGAGACCAAGCACCCGACCTACCACAAGTCGATCGGCCTCCCGCTCGAGAAGAGGCTGTTGGCGACCCTTGCCGACGCCGGATGGAACCAGCGCGATGCGCCGGTCTTCATCCAGTCCTTCGAGCAGTCGAATCTGAAGCAACTGCGCAAGATGACGAAGGTGCGGCTGGTCCAGCTCGTCGATGCGAACGACGTCAATGACGACGGCAGCCTCAGCTATGTCGCGCCCTTTGACCGGCCGTACGATTGGACCGTCTCGAACAATCCGGTGCTGCAAGCGCGCACTTTCGGCTTCTTCGCCACCGACGAAGGCTTGCGGGAAATCAAGACCTACGCCGATGGCATCGGGCCCTGGAAGCGCTACATCGTGAGCTCCGTCCCGTCCGGTCTGCCCGGCCCCGGGGAGGCAAGCCGGACACTGCTGCCGCCGACCGACCTGATCGAGCGCGCGCATAAGACCGGCCTGCTCGTACATACGTGGACCTTCCGCAACGAGCAGCGGCGCCTGGTCTCGGACTACGGCGGCAATCCGGTGAACGAGTACCTGCAGTTCTTCCGGCTCGGCATCGACGGCGTATTCTCCGACTTCACGGACACCGCGGTGGCGGCGCGTGTGCTGTATCGCCTGGAAACCGACCCGTCCTACGCGGAATGCCTGACGGCCCAGGAGCGTCGCGACTGCGACTGAGCCATCGCGCTACCGCAGGCAAGAAAAGGGCGCCCGCAGGCGCCCTTTTTTTTATGGCCAGTGGATAACCGCTATTGCGGCATCGCGGGGACGAATTGCTGGCTCACCGCGGCGTCACGCTCCACCTGTTCCCTGCCAAGGCTGAGCTTCGAGCTTTCGTTGGTCAGCCAGCGTTCCAGGAACTGGAAGTAATTCGGGCTGCCGAGCACGCCGCTGGTCCCGCCCGGCCAGATCGACTCCGCGCGCATTGCGTCCGACCGCGCTTCGACGACGGTGCGGTGCGTCGGGCCGTCGCGGAACATGAACTCGTCCGGCGCATCGGCGCGTGCGCTGTGCGAGGAAGCGTCTACGGCCTGGAAGCCACCATCGGTGGGGATGCCGCGCAACCCGGCAAGCGGCTGCGGGAACGCGCCGCCTGCCGGCGGGATGTTGAACGGTCCCCCGAGCGGGTGCTCGAATACGATGCGGTGCAGGCGCCCCCAGCGATACTCGTTCTGGTTCGTGGAGCCGCCGAAGGCAGGAGCAAAAGCGGGACTGCTGAGAAGATCGAGTCCTGCCCGCAGGCTCGCGAGAATCACGAAGTCGCGCCGGTCGGCAGCCAGCGGGATCCCCGGCACGGCGAAGAAATCGATCCCCGAAGCGCCTTTGCCGCCATTGGTCGAAAAGTTATCGAGCAGATTGCGCAAGGCGGCGAGGCTGTCCTGGTCGTCGGGTGAAGGCAGTCCCATCGGGGCGAGCGCGTCGTCGATCACGCTGGCGATCATGCGTGAGCGCCAGACCGAATAGATCGAGGCGGCGATGCTCGCCTGGATCTCGGGCATGGCAGGCGCCGCGAGTTCGCCCGGCTTGTCGGTGGCATCGTACCCCTGGGCGATTCCGGTCGGCGTCGAACCGTTCCACTTGCGCAAGCGACCGACCGCCTCGGCCACCCCCGCGTGCGCCGCGAGCGCACGCAGTTGCGCGGCGGCGGCTGGATCGGAGACGGCGCGATCGAACGCTCGCACGATGTGCGGCGTGAGGACCTCCGCATCGCGCAGGATCACGTCGGCCTGGATCGCCTGCATTTCCTTGAAGGACACGCGACGGTTGCCGGTTTCCAGCAGCTCGCGCAGCCTGCTCTCGATGCGCGCGGCGCGGAAACCCCGGTTCCACGAATACGCGAGGTAATACAGCCCGCCCGCGGGGCGCAGTTGGTTGACCGGATCGTTGTCCCGCGTGACGCCCGCAGGATCGTTGTTGCCATTGACGAAATAGCCTGCCCGGGGGTTCACGGTCTGCGGCATCTCGTCGAAAGGCAGTATCGCGTGCGGTGTCGCCTGGTTTGGCTGGGGATTGAGCAGCGGCAGCCACTCGTTTCCGCCCTGGCCGTTGCGTACGAACCATGGCGGCACGCCGGTCACCGTCATCGCCTGCAGATCCTCGCGCAACGGTATTTCGCCGGTGGTGAAGTAGGCGATGTTGCCCTCGACGTCGGCATAGACGAAGTTCTGCGAGCCGAAATCGAAGCGCTGCAGCGCTGCCTTGAACTCTCCGAGGTTGCGCGCGCGGTTGATCATGAGAAATGCCTCTGCCTCCTGGGTGGGCCCGAAGCCTACGTATTGCACGCTCAATGCCGCGCCGGTCGCCGGATTGAAGGAGATAATCGGGCCGCCGTCGCGGCGCGGCATCACCAGCGTGGCAGCCGGGATGCTGCCTCCGGCAGGGATCACGACAACGCTTCCGCCCACGTTCGCGCGGAAGGTTTCGGGGATCGGGATCAGCGGCTCGCGATTTCCTTTGTAGAGGGTGGACAATCCGCTCAGCGAGGCGGGATCCGGAACGATCTGCTCGCTGAAGGTGTCGGTCACGTCCACCAGATTGTTGGTCGATCCCCAGGCGATGCGCCGGTTGTAGCCGTGAATGACACCGACCACGCCGGGAAAGGTGCTGCCGAACACCGGCTCGTCATCGAGCTCCAGGCCCATTGGAAAGAACGTCGAGGGCACGCCGAGGGCCAGGTGCGGGTCGTTCGCGATCAGCGGGCGGCCATGCTGCGTCAGCGCCCCGGACAGCGCCCAGAGGTTCGAGCTGCCGCGCGCCTCGCGGTGAAGAATGCCGCGGAACACTGGAATGTCGCGCACGCGGTCAAGGTAATCGCGCATCTGATCGATCGCGTGATCGCCGTAGCTCGCTTCGCGCGCCCGCTCCATGCCGCGCTGTTCCTTGTCATGTCGCGGGGGGCGCGGCGTGGCGAGCGCCGCATCGGGCACGGTGGCGTTCGGCTCGAAGCCGGCAGAGCGCCACAGGTCCTGGGTGAACAACTTCACGCCGTCGAAGCCGGCAATGCTGCCCGCCTGGACATAGGATTGCAGTGCCACGGTGCGCGCGATGTCGAGCTCGAAGGACAGCGAAAACGCGACCAGCTTGCCGATCACGACGCTGTCCACTGCCGTCCACTCCGCAACCTGCGTCAGCGCGAGCGCCTGGTATTCCGGCGGCAGGGAGCTTTGCGCCTTGCGCCACGCGTTGACGCCTTGCGCATAGGCGTCGAGCGCTGCGCGCGTTCGCGCGGACGCGGCGTCGTAGGAGCGCTGCGCGGCGCGCCTCAATCCGATGGTGCGCAACTGGACATCGCTGGCAAGCGCCGCTGTTCCGACCAGTTCCGCCAGCGTGCCGCTCGCCAGGCGCCGGTTGTAGTCCATCTGGAACAAACGCTCGCGCGCGTGTACCCAGCCCTGCATGAAATACAGGTCGTGCTCGTTGCTCGCGCGAACGTGCGAGATGCCTTCATCGTCCACAGTGATCGTTGCCGCGTGCCGAAGGCCGGCTAGGCGCTCGGGCGCGCTGGGAGGCGTGTCGGCTGCGTAGCCTGCGCCGCCGAGAGCAAATGATGCCGTCAACGCGGCGAGCAGGCCGGCGCGAAGGGCGAGTAGTCGCAACATGGTTATTCCCTCCTCCAGGGCGATGAATGAGGCTTGCACGAAACTCTGCCCATGTGATGCCGGCTCATTGTTTCAGACAGGGCGCCATCCGCCCATCACATTGATATGGGATACGGGTGGAGGATCACCAGTCTTCCTGAGCCACCAGGTCGGCGCCGATGTCCTGCGCGCTGCG
>CAWALA010000006.1:0-245410 GCA_963782655.1 uncultured beta proteobacterium
TGGAGGCAAGCAACGTCGTGCTGGGATTCCGAGTCATCGACCCGCCGCAGGTGCCGCGCGCGCCCAGCTCGCCAGAATCGCCCGCAGCTGATGTCGCTTGTGCTGCTCGCGGCGCTCGGCGGCGGACTCGGGTTTGCTTTTCTGATCAGCCAGATCAAGACGACGTTCAACGATGAGCGCAGGCTGAGGGAAGCAAGCGGGTTGCAGGTGCTGGGGACCATCGCCATGGCCTGGACCGACAAACAGAAGAAGCGCCGGGCGCGGGGATTGTTCGCCCTCCTGCTTTCCTTCCTGAGCCTGCTGTCGGCCTACGGAGCGATCATGGTGTCGCTCCTGATGACAACCTCCAGGGTCTAGCGTGAGCACAATCGAAAGAGTGGCGCAGCTGCTTGGGTCGGTTCCCCAGACCCAGCAGAAGCCTTCTGGCGGCGAGCGAGGGAGCCGGCAACCTCGAGCCGGACCTGATCGAGCGGGCCGCAGGCGATATCAGCCTCCGCCGTGGTATTTCCGAGGAAAAGCTTGCGCGTCCCGCCGGCAGTGCTACGCCGGACTCTCAAGGTCGACCGAGACCGCTTGCGGCAGCAGAGCATGATCACGCCCGACGGCGAGCGCACCGCGATCGCCGAGAGTTTCCGGCGCATCAAGCGGCAAGATCCTGGCGAATGCGGCCAATTCCAGGACCGGCGCGCCGCCGGCCAACCTCGTGCTGGTGACGAGCGCATTGCCGGGAGAAGGCAAGACGTTTTGCGCGATCAACCTGGCGATCAGCATCGCCCTGGAGAAGGACCGCACGGTGCTGCTCGTTGACGCGGATGTGGCCAAGCCGAGCATTCCACAGGCGCTCGGTCTCGAAGCGGACAAGGGATTGATGGACGTATTGCTCGATCGCCGAGTCGATCTGGCGGACGTGCTTTGGAAGACCGACATCGGCAGGCTTACGCTCTTGCCAGCCGGCACGACGAATAAGCACGCTACCGAGCTGCTGGCGAGCGATGCGATGCGTGGGCTGCTGCACGAAATGGCCAAGCGCTATCACGACCGCATCATCATCTTCGACTCCCCGCCGCTCCTCGCGGCAAGCGAGGCTGGCGTCCTGGCGAGCCAGATGGGTCAGATCATCGTGGTGGTGGAGGCAGGGAAGACCTCCGAAGCGGCGCTCAAGGACGCGCTGGGCCGTATCGATTCGAGCAAGGTCGCCGGCTTGCTGCTCAACAAGGGCGAAAGCGCCAGCCTCGGATACGGCTACGGCGGCTATGGCTAGCGCGCGCGGTGGCGCGCTGCGGTTCCTCTCGCTGTCCGCGCGCGCTGCCCGCCCTGCTCGCCTGTCCTGCCTGGGCTGCCAAGTGGGAAATCGTTCCCACGCTGTCGGTCGGAGAAATCTATACCGACAATCTGTCGCTGTCGCCGGACACATCGAAGCGCAGCGACTGGGTGACGCAGGTCATCCCTGGAATTTCGATTTCTGCGATCGGAGCGGCGTCGAGATTCAATGTCAGCTATACACCCGAGCTTCTCTACTATGCCCAAGGGGAAGGTGATAGCAAGGTATACCATCGGCTAAACGCTTTCGGCAACGCAGAACTTGCGAAGCAGCTCCTGTTCGTCGATGCAGGAGCTTTTGTCGGCCCGGAATACATTTCCCTCCTGGCTCCTCTCAGTCTAAGCAGCTTCAATACCACCGGAAACCTCGCCACGGTCGGGAAAGTTTATGTAAGCCCCTTTCTTCGCCGCGAATTTCGGGTCGGCCGTCCAGGCCGAGGCACGTTTTACCTACAGCGTGGTGAACTCCGACGACCCGTCGAGGGTCCCGAACAGCGTGGCGGACCGCATCGATTTGCGTCTGAATAGCGGCCCTGCGTACAAGCTGCTTGTCTGGAACATTGACTATAGGAAGGAGACCATCGACTACGAGAATCAGCAGGACATCGACATCGAGGTGTTCAACGCGAACGCGCGGCGCCTGATCACCCCCACCGTAGGCCTGCTGGCAGCGGGTGGGCTACGACTACTATAGAACCGGGACTCATCGAACCGGCATCAGAAGGGTCATCGTGGAGCGCAGGACTCGATTGGACGCCGACGCCGCGCACTCGTCTTGCCGCGACAGCCGGTCAGCGGTTCTACGGCAATGACTACCTGCTCGATTTCAGTCACCGCACGCGCCTCACGACGTGGAGCGCCGGATACAGCCAGAACGTCACGACTCGTCGCTCGGAAGTCGCCGTTCCGGTCACGACGAGCACGGCCGGACCCTGGACCAGTTGTTCTCGTCGCGATTTCCCGATCCGGTGGCGCGGCAGAAGGCGGTGGAGGAATTCATCGCCCGGACGGGGCTTCCGCCGAGCCTGAACGCTCCGGTCAATTTCTTCAGCAGCCAGCTGTTCCTCGAGAAGAGGTTGGCACGCATCGGCCGGCATCGAGGGCGTCAGAAACGTTCTGATCGCCAATGTGTTCAGGGTAACCCGCGAACAGTTGGTTGGCGACCTGGTTCTGCCCAGCACGGGCGACTTCGTCTCGAGCAACACCATCATTCAGACCGGGACCGGTCTTCTCTGGAACTTGCGCGTGACGGCGCAGAACTTCTGGAACATGCGCGCAGGCTACACCCGCAACGAGTTTCCCGGCACTGGCCAAGTCGATAAGCTCACGTACTTCGTGATGGGTCTCACCCGGCAGTTGCAGCCGCGGCTTTCCGGCTCCCTGAACTATCGCCGGCAGCAGAATGATTCAAACTTTGTCGGGTCCGACTACACGGAAAATGCGGTGTTCGCGACCCTTCAGATGAGGTTCTGACGCTTTATGTACGAAGCTTTCTACCATCTCCAGGCCAAGCCGTTTCAGCTGACCCCCGACCCCCGCTTCTTCTACTCCAGCAAGGGACACCGCCGCGCCATGGCCTACCTGGTCTACGGCGCGCACCAGGGCGAAGGGTTCATCGTCATCACGGGAGAGATCGGCGCCGGCAAGACCATGCTCGCGGCCACCCTCGCCCACAAGGTGGCGTCGCGGAACCTGGTGCTGGCCAAGGTGGTGAGCACCAACCTGGAGGCCGATGACATGGTGCGCATGGTGGCTGCGTCGTTCGGCCTGCCTCAGGAGAACAGCAAGGCGGCCTTGCTCAACGCAGTGGAGCAGTTCCTGCTCGCGTGCCACAGACAGGGCAAGCGAGCGCTCCTGGTGGTGGACGAGGCGCAGAACCTCCCTGCGAGGTCGGTGGAGGAACTGCGGATGCTGTCGAACTTCGTCGTCCGCCGACAAGCCCCTGCTGCAGACCTTCCTGCTGGGCCAGCCGGAGTTTCGCAAGACGCTGCAGAGCCCCGCGATGGAGCAGCTCAGGCAGCGGGTCATCGCCTCCTGCCACCTGGGGCCGATGGACGGCGCGGAAACCGAAGCCTACATCGTGCATCGGCTGAAGACCGTGGGCTGGCGCGAAGATCCGTCGTTCAGCAGGGAGGCCTTGGTCGCCATTCACCAGTACACCGGCGGCATTCCGCGAAAGATCAACATCTTGTGCGACCGCCTGCTGCTCATGGGCCGCCTGGACGAAAAGCACGCGCTTACCGTCAATGACGGTGGCCGGAGTGATCAACGAACTGCAGCAGGAATTTGCGCCTGCGGATCTGGGGCCATCGCGCAGGCGGCGAATGAAGGGCCTGATGCCACGCCCGGGGCGAACCGGCTGCCACCTGCACCCATGAGCGTCGTTGCCGTTGTCGGTTTGGGATACGTCGGTTTGCCGCTCGCGGTCGAGTTCGGCAAGAAGCGAAAGACCATCGGCTTCGACCTGTCGCCCGCGAAGATCGAGAGCTATCGCCGGTTTGTCGATCCGACCGGCGAGGTGTCGAGCGAGGACCTGCGCGCGGCCGCGCAGCTTACCGTGTCGACCGACCCGGCAGCGCTTGCGCAGGCCGATTTCATCATCGTCGCGGTGCCTACGCCGGTGGATGCCGCCCACCAGCCCGATTTCGGCGCGCTCGCCGGCGCCAGCGAGTCGGTCGGCCGGCACATGAAGCGCGGCGCGATCGTCGTGTACGAATCGACGGTCTATCCCGGCGCCACCGAGGAAGTCTGCGTCCCGATCCTCGAGAAATTCTCCGGCATGCGCTGGCGGCAGGACTTTCACGTCGGCTACTCTCCCGAGCGCATCAATCCCGGCGACAAGGAGCACACGCTCACGCGGATCCTCAAGGTGGTATCGGGGGACGATGCGGAAACGCTCGAGAAAGTCGCGGCGCTCTATCAGAGCATCGTCACCGCCGGAATCTTCCGCGCCTCGAGCATCATGGTCGCCGAAGCCGCCAAGGTGATCGAGAACACCCAGCGCGACCTCAACATCGCGCTGATGAACGAGCTCGCCATCCTGTTCGACCGGATGGGCATCGACACGCTCGAGGTTCTGCAGGCTGCCGGCACCAAGTGGAATTTCCTGCCGTTCCGGCCCGGCCTCGTTGGCGGGCACTGCATCGGCGTCGACCCGTACTACCTCACCCACAAGGCCGACAAGATCGGCTATCACCCGCAGGTGATCCTCGCGGGGCGGCGCATCAACGACGGCATGGGCAAGTTCATCGCCGAGCAGACCGTCAAGCACATGATCCGCAACGGCTCGCAGATCAAGGGCTCGCGCGTCAATGTGCTGGGACTGACCTTCAAGGAGAACTGCCCCGACATCCGCAATACGCGGGTGATCGACGTGATCCACGAGCTGAAGTCCTATGGCATCGAGGTCCACGTGCACGATCCGGTGTGCGATGCCTCGGAAGCGCGCCATGAATACGGTCTCGAGCTCGAGCCGTGGGATGCGTTGCCGCGCGCCGATGCTCTCGTGGCAGCAGTCGCGCATCGGCAGTTCGTCTCGAGGCCGCTTGACGACTATTTCGCAAAAGTGAATGAGAACGGCTGCTTCATCGACGTCAAGAGCCAGTTCGATACGGCGGCGTTGCGGCAGGCGGGCCTCACGGTGTGGCGGTTGTGACGGATCGGGAGCAAATGGCATCCAGGTACCTTGAAGTCCAGCGGTTGATCCGGCAGAGCCCTCGCCGCTGGGTGATCACGGGGGTTGCCGGCTTCATCGGTTCGCACCTGCTGGAGACGCTGCTCAAGCTTGGCCAGACCGTCGTCGGCCTCGACAACTATGCGACCGGCTATGCCCGCAACCTTGAGGAGGTGAAGGATGCAGCGGGCGCTGCCGCGTGGCGCAACTTCACTTTCATCGAGGGGGACATCCGGGCGCTCGCGGACTGCCGGCAAGCCTGCGCGGGAGCGGACTTCGTGCTGCACCATGCGGCGCTGGGCTCGGTGCCGCGCTCGGTCGAAGATCCCTTGGCGACGCACGAATCCAATCTCACCGGCTTCGTGAACATGCTGTTGGCCGCCCGCGACGCCGGGGCTGCGCGCTTCATCTACGCGGCCTCCAGCTCGACCTACGGCGACCACCCGGGCCTGCCCAAGGTGGAGGATGCGATCGGCAGGCCGCTTTCGCCCTACGCCGTCACCAAGTATGCGAACGAGCTCTACGCCGATGTCTTTGCCCGTTGCTACGGCATGAATACGATCGGCTTGAGGTACTTCAACGTTTTCGGGGCGCGGCAGGACCCCGAGGGCGCCTACGCGGCTGTCATTCCGAAGTGGATCGCCCAGCTCACGCGCGGAGAGCCGGTGTACATCAACGGCGACGGGGAAACCAGCCGCGACTTCTGCTACGTCGACAACGCAGTCCAGGCAAACGTGCTCGCCGCAACCACCGACGACCCTGCAGCGCTAAACCAGGTCTACAACGTCGCGGTCGCGGAACGCACCACCCTGAACGAGCTGTTCGAACTGCAGCGCGCGCTGCTGATGGAGCATTTTCCGCAGGTGCGCGAGTGCCGGCCGCGCTACCGGGAGTTCAGGGCCGGCGACGTGCGTCACTCCCAAGCCGACATCTCCAAGGCCCAGAAACTCCTTGGCTACGCGCCTACGCATCGCGTCCGGGAAGGGCTCAAGGAAGCGCTGGGCTGGTATATCCGCAGCTTGCCGCAATATCAGGACAGCTAGCTGGTGGGGTCGAAGACTGCGCGGCCGAAGACCCATCCAGCCAGGCTTGGACTTGGACCATTGGATAAGCACTTTCCGAGGGCTATTTCTCCAGATTTCATTGCGTTGCTGGAAGAACCTCACGCATCGCATTAGAAAGATACCTGACAGAACTTCCAGTACCGCATCACAAAGATGGTGCATGTCTCGGACGGACAAGTGTACTAGGGGGGCTGGATTCGGCGAGGCAGCAGACGTACATTGGTCGCGCTGCATCCAAGCGATGCGCGGGGGTCCGGGGGGATCTTGCAGGCTGCTCGTCTTGTGTCAGGCGCTTTTCCAATTGGTTCGGCATTCGCCGCATCAACTGGCTGCGCACGAGATTTGACAGTCAATCGGGCGGGAAGCGCCGCACAATCCGGCAATCGAATTCCTGAGCAGCGTGCTTAGCTGCACAGGCTGTAACGATCGCGTTTCTAACATACCAAGCGATGATCAACCTTTTCAGCCACTACGTTTCCGGGAGATTGGTGATTCTGGCGGCCCTGGAAGGCGTGGTGTTGTTGATCGCAGCTCAAGTCGGCATTTCTCTCCCGTTTGCAGGATCCGGCGACGGCAGTCCCTGGCGCGGGCACGGCGATACCGGGCCAGGCAGCTGCGTTTGCCGTGGGAATGATGATCATCATGGCGAGCATGGGGCTGTACGCGTCGGACATGTGGAGCGACACCCGGTCCGTCAGGGGGCGACTCGTTGCCGCGTTCCTCACTGGCCTCGGCGGCGATTGCCCTGGTCTCGTCTCTCGTGCCGTCGCTTGTACCCGGGCCGCGTTGTGCTAGGCGCGTCGATTGCCGGCCTGGCCCTGGCTGGCATCTACTTCGTCCGCAGCGTCTATCACAGGTGGAACAATCTGGGCGTACTCAAGTCCCGCGTGCTGGTGCTGGGGACAGGCTCGCGGGTCGCGGGACTCGAGGAAAACTCGCGCCGCAGCCCCAGCCATCGGGTGGTCGGCTATGTTTCGCTGCAGCCCACCAGGCATTTCGTTCCGCAGTCGCAGCTCCTGCCCATGGCGCCGGGAGACACGCTGATGTCGGTCGTGGACAAGCATGCGATCGACCAGATCGTGGTCGGGGTCAGGGACCGGCGGGGCGGCGGGTTTCCGGTGCAGCAGCTGCTGGAGTGCAAGATGAAGGGCGTCAAGGTCGTCGAGTTGCCGACCTTCTTCGAGCGCGAGTACCGGCAGGTCATGCTGGAGTCGCTCAATCCGAGCTGGATGGTGCTTGGGGATGGCTTTCGCCAGAGCTTCTTCGGAAATATCGCGAAGCGCCTGTTCGATGTGACCGTGAGCGCGGTCCTGCTTCTGTTCTACTTGCCTGTCCTTCTCGTCGCCGCCCTGTGCATATTCCTGGAGAGCGGCTCGCCCGTGCTCTACCGGCAGGAACGGGTCGGCCGGGGCGGGCGCGTTTTCACCATCTACAAATTGCGCAGCATGCGGACGCGACGCCGAGCGCGACGGGACCGTGCAGTGGGCGAAGGCCAACGACGACCGGACCACCCGGGTCGGGCGGATCATCCGCAGGTGCCGGATCGACGAGCTGCCGCAGATCTTCAACGTGCTCAAAGGCGAAATGAGCTTCGTCGGCCCGCGGCCCGAGCGGCCGTTCTTCGTCGACCAGTTGAGCAAGCAGGTTCCCTACTATTCATTGCGCCATACGCGTCAAGCCGGGAATCACCGGGCTGGGCGCAAGTTCGCTACGCCTATGGCGCCTCGGTCGATGATGCCATCGAGAAACTTCAACATGATTTGTACTACGTCAAGAATCACTCGCTTTTTCTCGACATCATGATCCTGATTGCCACCGTGGAAGTCGTGCTTTGGGGGAAGGGCGCCAGATAAGAGCCGAAGAGACGCGCGAAGAATGCAAGAACGAGGGGCGTATCCGACGGAGAGCGGGCGCCGCATCGCAGCGTTTCAGATACGGGGAAGACTACGGGGGCAGACATGCATTACCTGACCAAAGAGAAGACCAAGGTACTCGCTGAAAAGAATGGCTGGTCGCTGGCTCACGCGGAGGGCTATGTCGATGGTGAAGCGTTCCGCCGGCGCGGCTTGACGCCCTCGAAGCATGCGCAGATCGGAATCGACGACTATTCCCTGGGCTTCCGTGCCGGTTACTACGAGCGCAAGACTCCGGATCCGTTGCGCTCGCCAAGAGCCCCGCGGCGCCGGTTGCCAAGATGCGTGAGGAGTCGCCGCGAGAGGCGTTCAGGAACTCTAGATAGTCTGACGGCTTGCGCGGGGCTGATCCCCGCCCCGCGCGCGACCTCACGGCCGCACGAGCTGGTTCATCTCGATGATCGGCATCAGGATGGCGAGCACCACCAGCAGCACCACGATGCCCATCGCCACGATGACGGCGGGCTCGAGGATTCCGGTGAGCAGGCGGATGCGGCGCTCGTTCTCGAGCTCCTGCTGGCGGGCGGCCTGCTGCAGCATGTGCGCGAGGCGCCCGCTCGATTCGCCGGAGGACACCAGGTGGATGAAGATCGGCGGAAAGACCTTGCGGCTGTCGAGCGCGCGGTGCAGGCTGCTGCCTTCGCGCACCAGCTTGGCCGCCTCCTCGACCGCGCCGCGCAGCGGCAGGCTTCCCAGCACGCGGGCGCTCGCCGCGAGCGCCTGAAGCAGCGGCACGCCGCTCGCCCACCAGGATCGCCAGGGTGCTGGCCAGGCGCGCGGTGCCGATGCCCAGCAGCAGCGGCCCGACCACCGGCCAGCGCAGCATCCGCGCCTGCCACTTCGCGCCGCCACGCCTCGCGCGCCCAGGCCGCGCGGGCGCCGACGACGAGCGCCACGGCGAGCGACGACGATCAGCCAGAGGTTTCCCTGCAGAGCCTGCGCTCATCCAGAGCAGCGCGCGCGTGAGGAACGGCAGCTCCTGGCGGCTGTGCTGGAACACCTCGACCACCTGCGGCACGACGTAGGCGAGCAGCCCCACCACGATCAGCAGCGCCACCGACGCCACGATCGCGGGATAGAGCAGCGCGAGGCCGGCGCGTCTGCGACATCGCCCGGCGGCTCTCCAGGTAGTCGGCGAGGCGCGACATGACGCCCGCGAGATCGCCCGACTGCTCGCCCGCGCCGATGAGCGCGCGGTAGATGTCGGGAAACGACGCCGGAAAGCCGGTCGAACGCGGCGGCGAGACTGTGGCCCGACAGCACCTCGGCACGCACCGCGGCGAGGATGCGGCCGCCCGCCTCGTCCTGCGCCTGCTCGATGAGCGCGTCCAGGCATTGCTCGATCGTCAGCCCCGCCTCGAGCAGCAGCGCAAGGCGCCGCGTGACCAGCACCAGCTCCCCGCCGGAAAGGCGCCGCCGTCGCCCCCGCCAGCCCGCCCTGCCCGGCGCCGCCGCCTCCGGCTCGACTTCGGCCAGCTCCAGCGGCACGAGCCCGTCGCTGCGCAACCCCGCGCGCGCCTGGCGCGGCGCCTCGGCCTCGACGACGCCGCGCCGGGTCCGGCCCTGCGCGTCCACGGCGACATAGCTGTACGCCGGCATGAGTCAGCCCGCGGCGCCGCGATCCGCGGGGCGCGCGCTCAGGATCTCACGCGTCACCCGCACGACTTCCTCCAGCGACGTCACGCCGGAGAGCACCCAGCGCATGCCGTCCTGGCGCAGCATCGCCATGCCCTGGCTCGAGCGCGTGCTCGCGCAGGCGGTGCTCGCCGTCCGCCGTCGTGGATCAGGCGCTTGGCTTCCTCGTCGATGACGAAGCAGCTCGTAGATCCCGGTGCGCCCCGCGTAGCCGGTGCCGTGGCAGGCGGCGCAGCCCCCCGGACCGAAGAGCTGCGCGGCGCCGACGGCTCGCGCCGAACTCCGCGAGGTCGGCGCTCGTCGGCGCGTAGGCGCGCTTGCACGCCGGGCACAGCTTTCGCACCAGCCGCTGCGCGAGCACGCCGAGCAGGCTCGAGGACAGCAGGTAGGGCTCGACGCCCATGTCGACCAGCCGCGTGGTGGCGCTGATCGCGTCGTTGGTGTGCAGCGTGGCGAGCACCAGGTGCCCGGTGAGGCTCGCCTGCACCGCGATCTGCGCGGTCTCGAGGTCGCGGATCTCGCCGATCATGATCACGTCGGGATCGTGGCGCAGGATCGAGCGCAGCGCGCGCGCGAAGGTCATGTCGATGCGCGCATTGACCTGGGTCTGCGAGACGCCGTCGAGCTCGTACTCGATCGGGTCCTCGACGGTCATGATGTTGAGGCCCGAGGGCGTCGATGCGCGAGAGCGCCGCGTACAGCGTCGTGGTCTTGCCGGACCCGGTCGGCCCGGTCACCAGCACGATGCCGTGCGGCTGGTGAATGAGCTCGTCGATGCGCGCCAGCGTCGCGGGTGCCATGCCCAGGCTCGGCAGCTCCAGCTTGCCGCCCTCCTTGTCGAGCAGGCGCAGCACGGCGCGCTCGCCGTAGCCCGTCGGCAGGGTGGCGACGCGCACGTCGACCTGGCGGCCGGCAAGGCGCAGCGAGATGCGCCCGTCCTGCGGCAGGCGCTTCTCGGCGATGTCGAGGTTCGCCATCACCTTGATGCGCGAAAGCATCGCCGCGTGCAGCGCGCGGTGCGGCTCGACGACGTTCTGCAGGGTGCCGTCGAGCCGGAACCGCACCACCGAGCGCGCCTCGTAGGGCTCGATGTGGATGTCGGAGGCGCGCTGGCGCAGCGCCTGCGTGAGCAGCACGTTGATCATGCGGATGATCGGCGCGTCGTTCTCGGAATCGAGCAGGTCCTCGACCTTCGGCATCTCGCGCACGAGGCGCGAGAGGTCCATGTCCTGCTCGAGGTTGTCGGCGACGTAGGCCGCGGACTGGTTCGCCTCGCGTGTACGCCTCGGCCAGGCGGCGCTCGAACACCTCGGCCGGCTCCACGCTCGCCACGCGCAGCGGCACGCCCAGCACGCGCCGCAGCTCGGCGAGCGCCTGCGGCCGCGCGCCCTGCCGCAGGCAGACCGACGGCCTGCGTCTCGCCGACAGCTCGAGCAGGAGCGCGCCATGCGTCTTCGCGAACGGGTAGGGCACCAGCCGAACCGCGGCGTCGCGGACGGCGTCCATCGCGGCAGCCCTGGCCTGACGTGCGCCGCGAGCCGCCGTGACGGCGGTGCGGGTCGGCGGCAGACTGCGGCACTCGGCATGTCCGGCAGCAATGGGTGCGCCGGCGGCTTGGGATTTGTCCTGCTCGCCCAGCATCTGCCGGTAGCGCTCGGCCGTGAGCGCCGCCGTAGGCCGCGCTGTCGCGCAGCACCACCGGGCGCAGGAATACCATCAGGTTGGTCTTGGTCTGCTTGCGCGTGTCGTAGCGGAACAGGGCGCCGAGCAGCGGAATGTCGCCGAGCAGCGGCACCTTCTCGACGATTGGCGCGTGAACTGTCCTGCACCAGGCCGCCCAGCGCGACGATCTGGCCGTCGTCGACCAGCACCGTGGACTCGATGGAGCGCTTGTTGGTGATGATGCCCGCCGGATTGGTCGTGGTCCTGCACGCTGGAGACCTCCTGGAAGATCTGCAGCCGCACGGTGCCGCCTTCGGAGATCTGCGGCTTGATGCGCAGCGTCAGGCCGACGTCCTTGCGCTCGATGGTCTGGAACGGCGTCGCGGTGGTCGAGCTTCCGGTCTGCGCGTACTGCCCGGTGATGAACGGGCACGTTCTGGCCGATGACGATCTTCGCTTCCTCGTTGTCGAGCGTGAGCAGGTTGGGCGTGGCCAGGATGTTCGCATTGGCGTCCGTCTCCAGCGCGCGGGCGAGCGCGACGAGGTTCGTCACGGTGCCGATCCCGGGAATCGTGATCTGCCCCTTCACCACGCCGATGTTGAGGCCGGTGCCCAGGGTGCCGAGGTTGGTCGAGCCGCATCGATGATGTTGGCCGCCGGCCGCCGCTGAAATTGGTGCCGCCGATCACCCGGGTCTGCGTGCGACGCTGAGGTCGCCGAGCGACTGCCACTGGATGCCGAACTCGGCCGCCCTGTCCGCCGGTGAGCTCGACGATCAGCGCCTCCACGTAGACCTGCGCGCGGCGCACGTCGAGCTTCTCGATGATCGCCTTGATGTGGGCGAACATCGCATCGGGCGCCGAGATCAGCAGCGCGTTCGAGGCCGGATCGGCCTGCACCATGCCGCCGCCCTGGCGCCAGCGCGCGGCCTGGCGCGGACGCGGCCGGGCGATGCGCCCGCGCGCCCGCGGCGCGGCGCGCGGCGCCGGGCACGGCCCGACTCGCCGGAAAGGATGGCGCGCAGCGTCTGCGCCACCCGCAGCGGCTTCGGCGTTCTTCAGGTAGACGACGTGCATGTTGCCGGCGGTACCCGTGCGCACGTCCAGCTGCTCCACCATCGATCTGCACCAGCGCCGATGCGCGCCGGGTTCTCGGAGCGCACGACGATGCTGTTGGTGCGCGCATCGGGCGCGATGAAGACGCGCATCGACGGGATCGACTGCCGCCCGCCTGCGCGCCGGGCCCGACGATGCTGTCGGCAGCACCCTGTTCAGGGTCTGCGCCACGTCCGCGCGCGGCGGCGTAGCGCAGCGGAATGACGACCGGCTCGCCGCCGCCGGGCCGGTCGATGGCTTCGATGATGCGCTCGATGCGGCGCAGGTTGTCGCGCGTAGTCGGTGATCACCAGGGAATTGTTGCCGGCGAACGCCGCGATCGTGTTGTTCGGGCTGATGATCGGGCGCAGCACCGGCATCAGCTGGTTCGCCGACGTGTAACTTCAGCGCGTAGACCTGCGTCACCAGGCGATCGCCGCCCGCGCGTGCCGCGCGAGCCTGCCCCGCTGAGATGCAGCTTGGCATCGGCCTCCGGCAGGATCTTGGTGACGCCGCCGCTTTCCACCGCCGTGAACCCCTGCAGCCTGCAGCGCGGACAGGAAGATGTCGTACACCGCCGAGGCCGGGCACCGGCCGCGACGAAACGAGGTTGACCGTCCCCTTGACGCGCGGATCGATGAGGAAATTGCGCTTCGTGATCTTGCCGATCGCCGGCGGCGACCGATTCGATGTCGGCGTTGACGAAATTGAGCGTCACGGGCTCCTGGCGCCTGCTGCGCGCCGGCAACGCTGCACGAACCCCGCGGCCAGCAAGGCGCGAGCAAGCGCCGCGTCGCATCACTTGCGCACCTGAGCGGGCGCGCGCCGCCGCCGGGGTCAGCGCGACCGCGATACCCGGCGTTCCAGGTCGATGCGCTCCGCGACGCCGTTGCGCAGGACGATCACGTGATCCGGGTGCACTTCGTGCAGCGTCACGCCGTCGGCAACCGATTCGCCGATGGCGATGGTCGCCGGCCGGCCGCTCTGCCGCGCGAAGATCGCCGCGGCCCTCGCCCGGCTGCCGCCGGAAAAAACTCCGAGCAGCTTGAGACCCCGCGCCCGCGCTGCGCGGCCCCGTCGCGACGCCTGGCGACGTCGCCCCGAACAGGTCACCGCTTGGCGAGCTGCTCCGGCCGGCCGGACACCTGGCCCGCGGACAGCATCGGCGCCGCCACGGTGCGCCGGACGTGAGGGCGACCCATGTCCAGTGCGCAAGGCTGATCGCGAGCGCCGCCACGAGCGCGAGTTCGAGCGCGACGATCCAGGCCTCGTGCAGGATCCAGTGCGTCAGCCGGTTCATTCCTGTTGGATGCATCGCGAGGAGACAGGTAGCGCAACGCTCAATGTATAGTACACCGTCCGAACCACCGGGTGCCCGCCATCGATGCGCAGTACAAACCCCGCAGCATCGTTCCTCAGGCGACGAACGCGCTTCAGTCGTGACGTCCGACAGGGATTCGGCGGCGCGGCCGAAGCGCGCGGATTCACGCTGATCGAGATCATGGTGGTGGTGGTGATCCTCGCGATCCTGGCGGCCTTGATCGTGCCGAGAGTCATGAGCCGGCCGGACGAAGCCAGGGTGATCGCCGCGCAGCAGGACATCCGTACGATCGTGCAGGCGCTGAAGCTTTACCGCCTGGACAACATGCGCTATCCGACCACGGAGCAGGGCCTGGCAGCGCTGGTCAAGCCGCCCACCGTCCCGCCTCTGGCGCCGAACTGGAAGGCGGGCGGATACCTCGAGCGCCTGCCGAAGGATCCGTGGGGCAACCCCTACCAGTACCTCAATCCCGGCCTGCGCGGCGAGATCGACGTCTTCAGCTTCGGCGCGGATGGCGTCGCCGGCGGCGAGGGCTTCGACGCGGATGTCGGCTCGTGGAGCCTGTAGTGCGCGGCGCGATCCGCACGCGGCAATCGGGCTTCACGCTGATCGAGGTGCTGGTCACCATGGCCCTCGTCGCCGTGCTGTCGACCATGCTGGTGATCGTCGCATCGCCCAGCGCGGCCACGCAGGCGCGGACCGAGGGCCGCAGGCTCGCGGCGCTGATCGAGCTCGCGCTTGCCGAGGCGCGCGCGAGCGGGCAAAGCATCGCCTGGTCGCCGGTGCCCGGCGGTTACGCGTTCTTTCGCAGGGCGGACGACGGCGAGTGGGTGGCTTTCGCCGATGACAGCGTGTATCGGCGCAGATCGCTGCCCGACGGCGTGCTGCTGCGTGATGTGCACGGTCGAAGCGCATCCGCTTCGCGACGGAGAGCGCATCGTGATGACGCCGTACGGCCTCGCCGGCGCGATCGCCGCGACGGTTGCCGCCGGCGATGCGGGCTTCACCTTGCGCGGAGGCCCGCTCGGCCGCGTTTCGCTGGTCCCCGTTCACGCACGCGACGATGCTCGCACCCAGTCCGAGAGACCGCGGATTCACGCTGGTTGAGGTCCTGGTCGCGCTCGCCATTCTCGCGATCGCGATGGCCGCGGCGGGCCGGTCGGTCGCGCTTTCCACCGATTCCGCGCGTCGCGCACAAGCAGCGCGTGCTGGCGGGCCTGGTCGCGGAGAACCGCCTCGGCGAGCTCGTCGCGCGCCGCGCCTGGCCCGGCATCGGGGTGACCGAGGGCACCGAGCGCCAGGCCGGCGTGGATTTCCGCTGGCGTGCCGAGGTCATCGCCACGCCGCATCCGGGCCTGCGGCGCGTGGAGATCCACGTGACGGAAGCCGGACGATCCCTCGCACGAGCTTCGCCGCCTGGTCGGCGTGCTCGCCAGGGAGTTCTGAGCGTGCGCAGCCGCGGCTTCACCCTGCTCGAGCTGCTGGTCGCGATGGCGGTGCTCGCGCATCGTGGGCGCGCTGGGCTATCGCGGACTGAATTCGGTCCTCGACGCGGAGGCGCGGCTGCAGGCGGAAACGCGCCGCTGGAGCGACGTGTCGCTGCTGTCCTCGCAGTTGAGCGAGGACCTGACGATGGCGGTCGGGCGCACGACGCGCGACGACGCGGACCGCACGAGCCCGGCGCTGCTGCTGTCCGAGGCGGCAGCGCGTCGAGCGGCAGGCGCCGGGCATCCGGCAGCGGGCAACTGGTCGTCACACGGCTGGGCATCGGCGAGGGTGCAGCGATGCAGCAGCGTCCCGCGCCGGGTCGGCTACCGCCTGCGCGAGGGCGCGCTGGAGTACCTGGTCTGGCCGGACCTGGACGCCGCGCCGGGAAGCGCGCCCGCCGCGTACGAGCTGCTGGGAGACGTCGCGGACCTGCAGTGGCAGGCGCTCGACGCCGACGGCCGCTGGACCACGGAATGGCCGGCACAACGGCCCGCGACGGCGCTGCCGCGCGCGGTTTCGGTGCGGATCGTCCTCGCCGGCGGCGAAGCGATCACGCGGATCCTGCCGCTGCAATGACGCTGCCCTGCCGCCAGCGCGGTGCCGCCATCCTCGTCGCCATGCTCATCGTGGCCCTTGCGGCAGCGGCCGCGGTGTCCTTGCTCCGCCAGCAGGATCTCGCCCTGCGGCAATTGACGACGGCGCGCGACTACGAGCAGGCGACCTGGGTGCTGAAGGGCGGCGCGCAATGGGCGCGCTCCATCCTGCATGCAGGATGCGCGCAGCACCAACGTGGATCACGGCGGCGAATTGTGGGCAACCGGGCTGCCGTCGACGGAGATCGAGCAAGGCACGGTGGCCGGCGAGATCAGCGACCAGCAGGCACTGTTCAACGTGAACAACCTGGCGCTCGACGGCCATGCCGAGCGCCCGGGACATCGCCGTCTTCAAGCGGCTGCTGCAGGCAATCGGCCTGGAGGCCGGACCTCGCGGAGGCCATCGCCGACTGGATCGACGCCGACAACGAACCGCTGCCGCAAGGTGGCGCGGAGGATGCGTACTACCTGCAGCTCGCCGTTCCGTACCGGGCGGCAAACCAGCCGGTGACGGAGATCGGCGAGTTGCTGCGGGTGCGCGGCGTGGACGAGCAGGTGCTCGCGCAGTTGCGCAGGTTCGCCACCGCGCTGCCGCGGCGCACGCCGGTGAACGTCAACCTCGCCCCGCCGGAAGTCCTCGTCGCGCTGGTGGAGGGACTGACGCTGGCCGGAGGCACAGGCGCTGGCGGGCAGCCGCGCGACGACGCCGTTTCGCAGCCATGGATGACTTCCGCGCGAGACTGCCGCGCCGCGTCTTCGAATGGAATGAAGGCGATCTGTCGATCGAGAGCCAGTACTTCCTGGTTGAGGGGCCGCGCGACGGTGGGCAAGGCCGACGTGCGCATGGAGGCCCTGCTGCAACGGAAAAGACCGCCATGCCCGCCATCGTGTGGCAGCGCATGCGATGACCACCTGCCGCATCCGCGTCACGCGCGATACACCCGCCTCGACCGGCGCGTTCGAATGGGCGACCCTCGGCGATGAAGGCGAGGTGCTGGCCGCGGGCGCCGGCAATCTGGCCCAGTCTCCGGTCAAGGGCGCATGCGAGGTGGTGCTGGCGAGCGATCTCGTGATGCTCGACACGGTCGCCGCGCCCGCCGTCGCAGCAGAAGCGGCTCGGATCGGCGCTGCGCTTTCTCGCCGAGGAGCTCGCGCTTGCCGGACCCGGAGCAGCTGCATGTCGCCGCCACGCCGGGGCCGGCGACGAGATTCACTTTGCCTCGCGATCGTCGACCGGCAGTGGCTTGAAGCGCACTGCTCGCGAGGCTGGAGAGCGCGGGCCTCGCCGCCAGCTCGGCCTATCCGGAAAGCCTGCTGCCGGCGCTCGCGCCGCATACCTGGACCGTCGTGTCGAGCGGCGACGACGGCTTCGCGCGCACCGGGGAGAACGAGGCGATCGCGCTCGACATCACGGAAGGGCAATGCCGCACCGGCGGCGCTGCAGCTCGCACTGGAGCAGGCGCGCGCAGCGGGCGCCGGCCCGCAGGCTATCGTGGTGCGCCCGGCTCGCGGAGTCCGCGCCACCCGATGTGCGCGCGTGGTCCGCCGCGCTGGGCGTCCCGGTGGAGGCTGGGCCCGAGTGGCACTGGGCGCGGCGCGCAGGCGCGCCCGGGCCTGGAGCTCCTGCAAGGGGAGTTCGTCGGCGCGCCGCGGCGCAACCCAGTGGCTGCAGCGCTTGCGTCGTCCGGCGATCATGGCCGCAGCCTTGCTTGCGCTCAGCACCGTCGCGATTGCGCTTGACTGGGGCGCCAAGGTCCGCGAGCGCAAGGCGCTCCTCGGGGAAATGCACGCCATCTACCGCGAGACCTTCGGCGAGAGCGCTGCCGTGGTGGACCCGCCGTTGCAGATGAGCCGCGCCCTCGCAGGCACTGCGGCAACAGGCGGGCTACGCAGGCCGCGAGGATTTTCTCTCGCTGCTGCGCATCTTCGCAGAGGAGCTGCGCGATACCGCGCGTCATCGCGTCGAGAGCCTGACCTACGAGAATTCCGCCCTGACCGTGACGCTGCGCCCAGCGACGGGGCAACAGGCCGCGACGCTCCTCAAGGAATTGCGCGCCAAGCCCTTGCCGCAGGGCTACGAGGCGAACCTGGAGGAAGGGCCGGCCGCCGGCGCCATCACGCTGCGGCTGCGGTCGAGGGCCGGCGCATGAGAATCGTCGACACCGTCGCGCGCGACCTGGCGCTCGTAGTTCCCCGAGGGAGCGCACCGTCCTGCTCGCTGGCCGCTGCGCTGGCACTCGCGGCGGCGCTCTATGTGTTGCTGTGGGAGCCCGGCATGGCGGCGCGCAAGCGGCTGTCTGCCTCGTTGCCGCAATTGCGCGCGCAGCTCGAGGACATGCGCCGGCAGCGACACGGAGATCGCGGCAGTTCGCAAGCAGCTCGCCGCCGCGCCGCGGCAGGGCGACCTCGCGACGCTGCTGCGCGCATCCGCGGCGCAAACGCCGTTCGCCGGCGCGGTTGAGCGCATCGAAGCGCTCCCTGACGGCAAAGTGCGAATGCAGTCGGGGGCGGTGCCCTTCGACCGCCTGGCTGGCCTGGATCGAGAGCCTGCAGCGGCAACTGGGCGTTCGCGTCGGCGTCGTGCCGCATCAGCGCGCTGGAGCAGCCGGGCCTCGTCCGGCTCGATGCGAGCTTCGCAGGGGCCGGCGCACCGTCCGGGGCCGGTGCGCCATGAGCTCGGGGCGCATCGCTGTGTATTGCGTGGTCGGCGGCGTCATCTACCTGGCGGCGCTCATCGCCACCGTGCCCGCGCCCTGGGTTGCCCGCGCGGTGGAACGCGCGTCCGCGCAGAAGCTGCCAGCTGCGCGCGCCGGTGGGCAGCCTGTGGTCCGGAAGCGGACGCCTGTATGCCATGCCGCGGTCCGGCGCCTCCGATCGAACTCGGCGAGCTGCGATGGAAGACGGCTTGGCCCGCCGTGTTCACCGGGAAGCTCGCCGCCGATGTCTCGCTCGGCGACAGCGACGCGAAGCACGCATGTCGAGGTTTCTCCCGCTGGCACGACGATCCGCGGCCTCGACGTCGCGCTGCCGGCCAGCGTTCTCGCGAGCCTCGTGCCCGGGCTCGAGGCGTTGGGCCCACAGGGACATTGCGCATCCGCTCCGAGAGCCAGCGCTTTGACGCCGGATCGATCCTCGGCCTGGCGGAGATCGAGTGGCGCCAGGTCCGGCTGGCGCGCGCGCCCGGGCTCGACCTGGGCTCGCACGTGGCGCGGCTGCGCGGCGGCGGCAACAAGGTGGACATCGAGCTTGCGCACCCTCGAGCGGTCCTCTGCGACTGAGCGGCAGCGGAACCTGGACGCCGCGAGGCCGGCTTGATCGCTCTCCGGCATGGCCGAGCACGACGCGCAGCCGACGCCCGCGCTGGCAACGTTCCTCGCGGGCGTGTGCACGTCTTACTCGCAGAACCGCTGCCGGTTCCAGATCAAGCTCGTAGGCTGAGGCCGCGATATCCTGCGTCCTGGCGTTGCTGGTGCGCTGCTGCGCCACGCACTCGCGCAGGAGCAGGAGGTCCAGCGCGCCCTCATCCAGCGCGACCAGCAGTCCGCCGGCTTCGCCCTGCAGCTCAGGCAGTCGCAGGAGCAGGCGCGAGCCCGCGCCGGGCGACAACCGTCACCTGAACGAACGGCAGCGGCTGGAGAACGTCTCCGGCCAGCAGCTGCTCAACGTGGAGAAGGATCACGCCGCAGGCACCGCGGCCCTACGAGCGCCAGAAGGCGGCGGACGAGCGCACGCTGCTGTTCGCGCCGCCGGTCGTGCGCACGCAGCCGCCGCAGAAGCCACGGCCGCTGCCCGCGGCCGAGCCGCCGTCCGGTAGCCGTCGGGCCTAGGTACTAGGGCTGGTGCCGGCTGACGGAATCGAACCGCCGACCAACGGTTTACAAAACCGCTGCTCTACCAACTGAGCTAAGCCGGCCCAGGGGTCAGACCCCAATTTCCACTCGCAAGGAAATCGGGGTCTGACCCCGATTTTCATTTGACCCGCCGCAGCTGCGGCTTGGGCTTGCCGCCGCCGGGCTTGGTGGGCGGCTCGTGTCAGTTGTGTCGGACGGCGCGGGCAGCGCCGCCGGCGGCTCCCTCGGCGGCCGGCCGGCTCGGCCTCCGCCACGGCCTGCGTCGCCGGCTTGGCCGCGTCCACGTCGAAGGTCATGCCGTGCCCGGTCTCGCGCGCGTAGATGGCGTAGACGTTGCCGACCGGCACCGAGATCTGGCGCGCGACGCCGGCGAAGCGCGCCGAGAACTCGATCAGCTCGTTGCCCATCTGCAGCTTGTGCACCGCCGAGGGCGAGACGTTCAGCGTGATCTCGCCGTTCTTCACGTACTCGGAGGGCACCTGGGTCTTGGAATCCACCTTCACCGCCACGTGCGGCGTGTAGCCGTTGTCCACGCACCACTCGTAGAGCGCGCGCAGCAGGTAGGGCTTGGTGGCGATCTCGTTCATGGGCGGGCGGGCATCCTCACTTGCGCATCACCTTCTCGGAAGGCGTGAGCGCCTCGATGAACGCCGGGCGCGAGAAGATGCGCTCGGCGTACTTCATCAGCGGCGCCGCCGTCTTGCCGAGCTTGATGCCGTAGTGGTCCAGCCGCCACAGGAGCGGCGCGATGGCGACGTCCAGCATGGTGAAGTCGTCGCCCAGCATGTGCTTGGTCTTGGTGAAGAGCGGCGAGAGCTCGATCAGCCGGTCGGTGACCTGCTGGCGCGCCTTGTCCACCTGCTTTTCCTTGCCCGACTCGAGCGCCTCGACCTGGCTCGAACAGCTCCTTCTCCATGTTGAACAGCATCAGCCGCGCGCGCGCGCGCATCACCGGGTCGGCCGGCATCAGCTGCGGGTGCGGAAAGCGCTCGTCGATGTACTCGTTGATGATGTTCGACTCGTACAGGATGAGGTCCCGCTCGACCAGCACCGGCAGCCGGTTGTACGGGTTCATCACCGCGATGTCTTCCGGCTTGTTGTACATGTCCACGTCGATGACCTGGAAGTCCATGCCCTTCTCGTAGAGCACGAAGCGGCAGCGGTGGCTGAAGGGGTCCGTGGTGCCGGAATAGAGTTGCATCATGAGGCGGGGGTCCTGACGAAAAAGCCGGACGGAAAAGCCCGCCCGGCTTCGGGGTTGATCTTGCGCGCGGATTAGCGTACGTCCTTCCAGAACGCCTTCTTCATGGCGTAGGCGAAGATGAACAGCACGCCGAGCACGAACAGCACGACGATGCCGATCGCCTTGCGCGACTGCGCCGAGGGCTCGCCGACGTAGACGAGGAAATTGACGAGGTCGCGCACCGTGGTGTCGTACTGCACGGCGCTCTGCTCCTCCTGCACCTTCCACAGCGCGTGCGGCATGGCGGCGTTGGGGAACACCTTGTTGTTCCAGCCGTTCGCCGGTCTTGGCGTCGCGGTGGAAGGTGCGCAGGTAGGTGTAGAGCCAGTCCGCGCCGCGCGAGCGCGCGATCACCGACAGGTCGGGCGGCGGCACGCCGAACCAGGCCTTGCCGTCCTTCACCGTCATGGCGATCTTCATGGTCTCGCCGACCTTGTCGGCGCTGAACATGAGGTTGTCGCGGATCTGCGCCTCGGTCAGGCCGAGGTCGGTGAGCCGGTTGTAGCGCATGTACTGCAGCGCCGTGGCAGCCCAGGCAGTAGTTGACGAAGGTGCGCGCGCCGGACTGCAGGCTGACGAGGTCGCGCGGGTCGATCGGCGCGTGGTCGAGCGGGATGGCCGGCTTCGGCGGCGAGCAGCGCGGCGGGGGCGAACAGCAGGGCGGCGAGCAGCTTCTTCATGGTCGCGGCCCTCACATCGTCACCCGGTCGGGCACCGGCTTGACTCTTGTCCTTCGCCGTGTACCAGGGCATCAGGATGAAGAAGGCGAAGTAGAGCACCGTGCACAGGCGCGCCATCCAGGTGGCGCGGTCCTTGGTGTCGAGGAAGAAGGCCTCGAAGCCGAACTGGCCCCACACCGTGGTGGGCTTCACGCCGAGGTAGCCGAGCACCAGGAACGCGACGATGAAGATCGCCAGCGCGCTCTTGTAGTACGCGCCGCGGTAGCGGATCGACTTCACCGGCGAGCGGTCCAGCCACGGCAGGAAGAACAGGATCAGCGTCGCGATGCCCATCGCCGCGACGCCGGGGAACTGCGAGTTGAACAGCGGCGGCACCGCGCGCAGGATCGAGTAGAAGGGCGTGAAGTACCACAGCGGCGCGATGTGCTCCGGCGTCTTCAGCGGGTCGGCCGGGATGAAGTTGTTGTGCTCGAGGAAGTAGCCGCCCATCTCCGGCATGAAGAACATGACGATGCAGAAGATGGCGAGGAACACGATCGACGCCGACCGTGTCCTTCACCGTGTAGTACGGGTGGAACGGGATGCCGTCCACCGGCTTGCCGTTGGCGTCCTTGTTCTTCTTGATCTCGATGCCGTCGGGGTTGTTCGAGCCGACGTCGTGCAGCGCGAGGATGTGGGCCACCACCAGGCCCAGCAGCACCAGCGGCAGCGCGATCACGTGCAGCGCGAAGAAGCGGTTGAGCGTCACGTCCGACACCACGTAGTCGCCGCGGATCCACAGCGCCAGGTCCGGGCCGATGAAGGGGATGGTGCCGAACAGGTTCACGATCACCTGCGCGCCCCAGAAGGACATCTGGCCCCAGGGCAGGAGATAGCCGAGGAACGCCTCCGCCATCAGCGCGAGGTAGATCAGCACGCCGAAGATCCACACCAGTTCCCTCGGCTCCTTGTACGAGCCGTAGAGCAGCGCGCGGAACATGTGCAGGTAGACGACGAGGAAGAACGCCGAACCGCCGGTGGAATGGATGTAGCGCAGGATCCAGCCGCCGGGCACGTCGCGCATGATGTACTCGACCGAGCCGAAGGCGAGCGTGGCGTCGGGCTTGTAGTTCATGGTGAGGAAGATGCCGGAGACGATCTGGATCGCCAGCACCAGCATCGACAGCACGCCGAAGTAGTACCAGAAGTTGAAATTCTTCGGCGCGTAGTACTCCGACATGTGCTTGCGGTACTCCTCGCCCACGCTGGGCATGCGCGAGTCGAACCAGTCCCACAGGGCCGTCAGGCGGGAGGCCATCGCTTACGCCCCCTTCTTGTCTTCGCCGATCAGCAGCGTGCTGTCGGAAAGGAACGTGTAGGGCGGCACCACCAGATTGGTCGGCGCCGGGGCGCCGCGGAACACGCGCCCCGCCAGGTCGAACTTGGAGCCGTGGCAGGCGCAGTAGAAGCCGCCCGCCCATTCCGCGCCCATCTCCGCCTTGGCGTCGGCAGGCTTCATCTGCGGCGAGCAGCCCAGGTGCGTGCACACGCCTTCCATCACCATCACGTCGGGCTTGAGCGAGCGGTACTCGTTCTTCGCGTACGCGGGCTGCTGCGAAGACTTGGACGCCGGGTCGGTGAGGTTGCCGGCCGCCTTCTTGAGCGACTCCAGCATCTCCTGGGTGCGGCGGATCACCCACACCGGCTTGCCGCGCCACTCGAAGATCTTCATCTCGCCCGGCGCGATGCGACGAGATGTCCACTTCGATGGGCGCGCCGGCCGCCTTGGTGCGCTCGGAGGGCAACATGCTGGCGACGAAGGGAACCGCCGCGCCGAGCGAAGCCGCGCCGCCCGCCACGGAGGTCGCGACCACGAGATTGCGCCGCGTCTTGTCGATTTTCTGGTTGTCGCTCATGGAGTTGATTCGAGGCTGGAAAGGATGGAGAGTGCGAAAGAGGCGCCATTCTATAGAGCGAGCGCGGGAATGTCCACGATTTGCCGCCTAAGCGGTTCAATTTGCAGGGCTTTGTGCTAGATTAGCGACCCCCCATGCTGCACCGCCTCTGGCTCGTCTTTGCGCAGACCGCGACCGTTTGCGTCGCGGCCCTGTTCGTCGTCTCGACGCTCAAGCCCGAATGGCTGCCGGCAAGCGGCGCGGCGCCGCCGGCCGTGCCGCTGGCCGGTGCAGGCGGCGGCCCATCGCGCCCGCGCCCACGGCACGTCGCGCACGGACTCCTTCCACGAGGCGGTGCAGCGCTCCTCGCCCGCGGTGGTCAACATCTTCACCTCGAAGGAGGTGCGCACGCCGCGCAACCCGCTGCTGAACGACCCGCTCTTCCGGCGCTTCTTCGGCGAGCAGTTCGGCGACGAGACGCAGCGCGCGACGAGCCTCGGCTCGGGCGTGATCGTCAGCTCCGCCGGCTACATCCTCACCAACCACCACGTCGTGGAGACAGCGGACGAGATCGAAGTGGCGCTGCTCCGACGGCAAGAAGCTGCTCGCCAAGGTGGTGGGCAACGATCCGGAGACCGACCTCGCGGTGCTGCGCGTCAACGCCGACAAGCTGCCGGCGATCACCTTCGGGCAAGTCGGAGCAGCTGCGCGTGGGCGACGTGGTGCTGGCGATCGGCAATCCCTTCGGCGTCGGGCAGACCGTGACCTCGGGCATCGTCTCGGCGCTCGGCCGCAGCGGCCTGCACATCAACACCTTCGAGAACTTCATCCAGACCGACGCCGCCATCAACCCGGGCAACTCGGGCGGCGCGCTGGTCGACGCGCAGCGGCAACCTCGTCGGCATCAACACCGCGATCTACTCGCGCTCGGGCGGCTCGATGGGCATCGGCTTCGCCATTCCCGTGTCCACGGCGAAGATGGTGATGGAGCAGATCATCCGCAGCGGCGCGGTGACGCGCGGCTGGATCGGCGTCGAAGCTGCAGGAGATCACCCCGGCGATCGCCGAGTCCTTCAAGCTGCCCGACGCGCGCGGCGCGATCATCGCCGGCGTGCTGCGCGGCGGTCCCGCCGACAAGGCGGGCGTAAAGCCCGGCGACGTGCTCACCGCGATCAACGGCGCGCCGGTCGTCGGATCCGCAGGCCATGCTCAACCTGGTGGCGGCCTTGCAGCCGGGCGCGGCGTGCGAAAATGAAGTTGAGGCGCCAGCGCAGTCGCTCGAGGTCTGCGGTCACGTCGGGCGCCGCCCGAAACCGCCGGCGCGGGAATAGTGTTGATGATGCCCCAGATTTGGCAACTCCAATCCCAGGAGGAAGCATGAAACGCATGATCGCATTGGCTCGCCGCCGCGACGCTCGCGGCCGCGACCGGCCTGGCCTTCGCCCAGGCGAAGGAAATCAAGATCGCGCACATCTACGACAAGACCGGGCCGCTCGAGGCCTACGCCAAGCAGAGCAGCACCGGCTTCATGATGGGCCTCGAGTACCTCACCGGCGGCAAGATGGAGCTGCTCGGCCGCAAGATCGAGGTCATCGAGAAGGACGACCAGTTCAAGCCCGACATCGGCAAGGCCGCGCTCGCCGCGGCCTATCGGCGACGACAAGGTCGACATCGCGGTCGGCACCGGTCGGCTCGGGCGTGGCGCTCGCCATGCTGCCGGTCGCCGAGGAGTACAAGAAGATCCTGATCGTCGAGCCGGCGGTGGCCGACTCGATCACCGGCGACAAGTGGAACCGCTACATCTTCCGCACCGGCGCGCAACTCGACGCAGGACGCGGTGGCGGGCGCCGCGACGCTGACGGACGACGCCAGCATCGGCACGCTCGCGCAGGACTACGCCTTCGGCCGCGACGGCGTCAAGGCCGTTCAAGGATGCGCTCGCCGCGGTCGGCTCCAAGGCGAAGATCGTGCACGAGGAGTACGCGCCGCAGCAGACCACCGACTTCACCGCGCCGGCGCAGCGCCTCTTCGACGCGCTGAAGGACAAGCCCGGCCGCAAGGTCATCGTCGTGGTCTGGGCGGGCGCGCATCCGATGGCCAAGCTCGATGGACCTCAAGCCCGAGCGCTACGGCATCGAGATCGCGCCGGGCGGCAACATCCTGCCGGTGATGAAGGGCTGGAAGGACTTCGCCGGCATCGAGGGCGCCATCTACTACTACTACGGCTTCCCGAAGAACACGATGAACGACTGGCTGGTGGCCGAGCACAAGAAGCGCTTCGGCGCGCCGCCGGACTTCTTCACCGCCGGCGGCTTCGCGGCGGCGAGCGCGGTGGTCGACGGCATCCGGAAGGCCGGGCGGCACCGACACCGAGAAGCTGATCGCGGCGATGGAAGGCATGGCGTTCGACACGCCCAAGGGCACGATGACCTTCCGCAAGGAAGACCACCAGGCGCTGCAGGCGATGTACCACTTCCGCATCAAGAAGGACCAGAAGGACGAGTGGGACCTGCTCGAGCTGGTGCGCGAGATCCCGGCCGCGCAGAGCTGCCGATCCCGATCCGCAACAAGCGCTGGACAGGGGACCGCCGTCCCCCGCCGTCCGCCAGGAGATGCGCCGTGGCCGACATCCGGTGCTCGAGACGCACGGCCTGACGATCCGCTTCGGCGGGCACGTCGCGGTCGACGCGGTGTCCTGCGCCTTCGCGCCGGGCACGCTCACCGCGATCGTCGGGCCGAACGGCGCCGGCAAGACCACCTACTTCAACCTGATCTCCGGCCAGCTGCAGGCGACCGGCGGGCCGCGTGTCGCTCTACGGCGAGGACATCACGCGGCTCGCCGCCGCCGCAGCGCACGCACCGCGGCATCGGCCGCGCCTTCCAGCTCACCAATCTCTTTCCGCAGCCTCACGGTGCTGGAGAACGTGCGCCTCGCGGTGCAGTCGCGCGCCGGCCTGGGGCGCGACGCCTGGTCGATGTGGGGCCGGCACGTCGAGCTCGATCGAGCAGGCCGAGCACATGCCTGCACCGCGTGGCGCTGGCCGACCGGCGCGACGCCGTCGCCTCGGCGCTGCCGCACGGCGACCAGCGCAAGCTCGAGGTGGCGATCCTGCTCGCGCTCGAGCCCGACGTGTTCATGTTCGACGAGCCCACCGCCGGCATGAGCGTGGACGAGGTGCCGGTGATCCTCGAGCTCATCGAGCACATCAAGGCGCAGGGCGACAAGACCATCCTGCTGGTCGAGCACAAGATGGACGTGGTGCGCTCGCTCGCCGACCGCATCATCGTGCTGCACCAGGGCGCGCTGGTGGCCGACGGCGAGCCGGCCGAGGTGATCGCCTCGCCCATCGTGCAGGAGGCCTATCTGGGAGTGGCGCGTGCCTGAGCCGCTGCTCGCGCTTGCCGGGCGTCAACACCCACATCGGCGCAGTACCACATCCTGCACGGCGTGGACTTCGACGGTGCCGCGCGGCGGCCTGACGATGCTGCTGGGCCGCAACGGCGCCGGCAAGACCACCTGCCTGCGCACCATCATGGGCCTGTGGCGCGCCTCGGCGGGCGCGATCCGCTTCGACGGGCGCGACATCACGCAGGCGCGCGACGCCCGACATCGCGCGGCTCGGCATCGCCTACGTGCCCGAGAACATGGGCATCTTCGCCGAGCTCACGGTGCGCGAGAACCTGCTGCTCGCGGCGCGCGCGGGCGAGCCGGAGGCCAAGCGCCTGGAGTGGATCTTCGGCCTCTTCCCGGCGCTGAAGACCTTCTGGAACTGCGCTCGCCGGCAACCTCTCCGGCGGGCAGAAGCAGATGCTGGCGATCGCGCGCGCCATCGTCGAGCCGCGCAAGCTGCTGCTGGTCGACGAGCCGACCAAGGGACTCGCGCCCGCGATCATCGCCAACATGATCGAGGCGTTCCGCGAACTGAAGCGCACCGACACCACCATCCTGGTGGTGGAGCAGAACTTCAACTTCGCGCGGTCGCTGGGCGACACGGTCGCGGTGATGGACTCCGGCCGCATCGTGCACACCGGGCGCATGGCCGCGCTCGCCGCCGACAGCGGCGCTGCAGCACAAGCTGCTCGGCCTGTCGCTGGACTCGCACCAGTGAACGACGCGCCTCCGCAGCCGACTGGCTATCCCGCTCGCCGCTCGTCCCCGTGCATCGCGCTCGCCGCGCTGCCGCTGGTCGGCGAGCCTGCCGACCTGGGTCACGCTGACCGTCGCCGGCCTCGCCATGGGCATGATGATCTTCATCATGGCCTCGGGCCTGACGCTGGTCTTCGGCCTGATGGACGTGATGAATTTCGCCCACGGCGTCTTCATCTCGGTCGGCGCCTACGGCGCGGCCACGCGTGCTCACGCGCATGCGCCCGCAGATGGAGGCCGGGCAGCCTCGCCTCCGACCTCTCGGCGATGATCCCCGCGGTGCTGGCCGCCATCGCGCTCGCCGGCTTCCTCGGCTGGTTCTTCGAGCGCGTGCTCATCCGCCCGGTGTACGGCGACCACCTGAAGCAGATCCTCATCACCATGGGCGGGCTGATCGTGTTCGAGCAGCTGATCCACGTGGTCTGGGGCCCGGACATGATCCCGCTGCCGCGCCCCAGCGCCATCACCGGCTCGCTTCATCCTCGGCGAAGCGGCGATCGAGCGCTACCGGGTGCTCGCGGTGATCGTCGGCCTCGCGGTGTTCGCGGCCATGTGGCTGCTGCTCAACCGCACGCGCATCGGCCTGCTGATGCGCGCCGGGGTCGAGAACCCGGAGATGGTCGAGTCGCTCGGCTACCGCATCCGGCGCCTGTTCGTCGGCGTGTTCGTCGCCGGCTCGGCGCTCGCGGGCCTGGGCGGCGCGATGTGGGCCATGTACCAGGAGCCGGTCACCGCGCAGATGGGCATGCAGGTGCTGGTGCTGATCTTCATCGTCGTCATCATCGGCGGGCTGGGCTCGGTCGGCGGCTGCTTCGTCGGCGCGCTGCTGGTGGGGCTGATGGCCAACTACACCGGCTACCTCGCGCCCAAGCTCGCGCTCGGCTCGAACATCCTGCTGATGGTGCTGGTCCTGCTGTGGCGCCCGCGCGGCCTGTTCCCGATCGGGAAGGCCTGAGCGCCATGCTGACCCGGCTCCTCTCCGGCGACTTCCCGCGCAGCCGCGTCGCTGACCGTGCTGCTGGTCGCGATCCTCGTCGCGCTGGCGCTGGCGCCGTTCGTCTTCCCCGGCACGCGCTCGCTCAACGTCGCCGCCAAGGTGGCGGTGTTCGTGCTGCTGGTGGCGAGCTACGACCTGCTGCTCGGCTACACCGGCATCGTGTCCTTCGCCCACACCATGTTCTTCGGCATCGGCGGCTACGGCGTGGGCATCGCCATGGCGAAGATGGGCACCGGCTGGGGCGCGCTGGCTCTGGGCATCGGCGCCGCGCTCGCGCTCTCGCTCGGCATCGCGCTTGCCATCGGCCTGCTGTCGCCTGCGCGTGCGCGCGATCTTCTTCGCCATGATCACGCTCGCGGTGGCCGCGTTCTTCCAGATCCTCGCCTCGCAGCTCTCGCCCATCACCGGCGGCGAGGACGGCCTCACCTTCCGCCTGCCGGAGCTGCTGCGCGACCGGCTGGTGTCCTACTACCTGGTGTTCGGCGTGGCGCTCGCGCTGTTCCTGGTCCTGCTGCGCGTGGTGAACTCGCCCTTCGGCCGCGTGCTGCAGTCGATCCGCGAGAACGAGTTCCGCGCCGAGGCGCTCGGCTACCGCATCGTCGTCTACCGCACGGTCGCCAACTGCCTCGCCGCGCTGGGCGCCACCGTCGCCGGCGTGCTCTACGCCCTCTGGCTGCGCTACACCGGGCCCGACACCACGCTCTCGTTCGACATCATGATCGACATCCTGCTGATGGTGGTGATCGGCGGCATGGGCACGATGTACGGCGCGGTGATCGGCGCGACGCTCTTCGTGGTCGCGCAGAACTACCTGCAGGACCTGATGAAGCTGCGCGAGCGACGCGACTGCCGGGCATGCCGCTGCTGCCCGAACCTGCTGCACCCGGACCGCTGGCTGCTGTGGCTCGGCGTGCTGTTCATCCTCTGCGTGTACTACTTCCCCACCGGCATCGTCGGCAAGCTGAGGGCGCCGCGATGAATTCGCAGCTACCTCACCTGCGAAGGGCGCGAGATCCACTACATGGAGTGGGGCGCGCAGCATCGCGAGACGGTGATCGCCTGGCACGGCCTCGCGCGCACCGGGCGCGACATGGACGACATCGCGGCGCACCTCGCGCAGCGCTATCGCGTGATCTGCCCGGACACCATCGGCCGCGGCCTGTCGCAATGGAGCCCGGCGCCGGAGAAGGAGTATTGCCTCGCGTTCTATGCGCAGCTCGCCGTGTCGCTCATGGACCAGCTCGGCATCGACCAGGCGCACTGGCTCGGCACCTCGATGGGCGGCGCGATCGGCCTGCACGCCGCGGCGGGCGCGCTGCGGGGCCGCATCCGGCGCCTGGTGCTGAACGACATCGGTCCGCAGCTCGGCGCGGCGGCCGTCGAGCGCATCCGCACCTACGCCGGCAACCCGCCGCAGTTCGACCGCATGAGCGAGCTGGAGCAGTACTTCCGCACCGTCTACAAGCCCTACGGCTGGCTGTCCGACGAGCAATGGCGGCGGCTGACCGAGACCTCGGCGCGCCGCACGGCCGAGGGCAAGGTGACGCCGCACTACGACCCGAAGATGGTGCTGCAGTTCACGCACTACCCGGACGACTACGACCAGTGGGACGCCTACGACGCGCTGGACATCCCGACGCTGTGCCTGCGCGGGGAGAATTCGGACCTGCTGCTGCCGGAGACCGCGGAGGCGATGCGCTCGCGCGGCCCGCGCGCCGTGGTGGTGACCATCCCCGGCTGCGGCCACGCGCCCGCGCTCAACGTGCCCGAGCAGTTCGCGCTGGTGGAGCGCTTCCTGAACGGACGATGAGAATCGGGGTCAGAGCCCGATTTCCCTTTGCGGCGGAAATCGGGCTCTGACCCCGATTTTATTTGCCGGCGCGGTAGGCCTTGCCGCGCTTCTTGCCGCGGCCGATGGCGCCCTTGCGCTTCACGGAGCCGAAATTGAAGCTGTTGTCGCCCGCCGCCTGGGCGCTCTCGCGCATGCGCTGCTCGGCGATCGATTCGCGCGCCAGTGCGGCGCCGTACTTCCGTTTCATGGTTGCTCCAGCAGGATGGGTGTTTCGAGGGGCGCCATCTTACCCCAGAGAGCGACTGTTCCGGCTCCGCCGCCTTGGCGCGCGTGCCGACGAAGCGGGCGAAGAACAGCCCCGCCTCGTACAGCAGGCACATCGGCACCGCCAGCATGAGCTGCGACAGCACGTCGGGCGGCGTGACCACGGCCGCCACCACGAAGGCGCCGACGATCACGTAGGGGCGGGCTTCCTTGAGCTTGTCGACGCCCACCACGCCGAAGCGCACCAGCAGGATCACCACGATCGGGATCTCGAAGGTCACGCCGAAGGCGAGGAACATGGTGATGACGAAGCTGAAGTAGGCCTCGATGTCCGGCGCCGGCGTGATGGACTTCGGCGCGAAGTCGTTGATGAAGGTGAACACCTTGCCGAACACGAAGTAGTAGCAGAACGCCACGCCGAGCAGGAACAGCACCGTGCTGGCGACCACGATCGGCAGCGCGAACTTCTTCTCGTGCTCGTACAGGCCCGGGGCGACGAACGCCCAGGCCTGGTACAGCACGTAGGGCAGCGCCACCATGAACGCCACCAGCGCCGTCGACCTTCATCGGCACCATGAACGGCGTGATCACGCCGGTGGCGATCATCTTGGTGCCTTCGGGCAGCGCGCTGCATCAGCGGCGCCGCGAGAAAATCGTAGATCGCGCCCGACCCGGGCCAGATGAACAGGACGACGAACGCCGCGAGCACGACGCGAACAGCGCGCGCATCACCCGCTGGCGCAGCTCGATCAGGTGCGAAACGAAGGTGTCCTGCGTAGCTCACGCGGTGCTTCCGCTTCGGTTCCTCGATCGCCGGCGCGTCTCGGTCCTGCGGCGTCGGCGAAACCTCGGCGCCTGCCGCTCGTCGGCCCTGCGACCGCCTGCGTTCGAGCTCCGACTCTCGGCCTTGCTTGACTTCGCGCGTTGACCGATCGACTCGAATCCGCGTCGCCGCCTGCTGCATCGAGTCGCGCATCTTGCTTCAGCTCGTCGAGCTCGACCTCGCGGTTGATGTCGGCCTTCACGTCGGTGACGTAGCGCTGCAGCCGCCCGGCGAGGTGGCCGAGCGGTGCGCGCGACGCGCGGCAGGCGCTCCGGGCCGATCACGATCAGCGCCACCACGCGCGATCACCATCAGTTCGGAGAAGCCGATGTCGAACATCGGGAGCCCAGAGAAGCAAAGGGCGCCCGCAGGCGCCCGTGCAGCGTCGCGAAGACGGCCGCTCAGGCCTTCGATTCGGTCTTGCTCTTGACCTCGCCCTCGATCGTCTTGCCGGTCACCTGCGGCGCGGCGCCTTCGGCCGCCTTGTCGCCTCCTCGCGCATGCCGTCCTTGAAGCCGCGCACCGCGCCGCCCAGGTCGGCGCCGATGTTGCGCAGCTTCTTGGTGCCGAAGATCAGCATCACGATCACCAGCACGATCAGCCAGTGCCAGATGCTGAACGAACCCATAGCGCCTCCTACTTTCTGTTCTCAGCGATGCATCGGCCCAGCGGCTCCGGCCCGCCGATGACGTGCATATGCACATGATACACCTCCTGATGCCCCACCCGCCCGGTGTTGATGATGGTGCGGAAGCCGTCGGTCGCGCCCTGCTTCGCGCGCCAGCTCGCCCGCCAGGGCGAGCATCTTGCCGAGCGCCGCTGGTGCGCGCCATGCCCGCCGTCGTAGAGCGTCGCGACGTGCGCCTTCGGAATGATCAGGAAGTGCACCGGCGCCAGCGGCCGGATGTCGTGGAAGGCGAGGATGTCGTCGTCCTCGTAGACCTTCTTCGCGCGGAATCTCGCCGCGCACGATCTTGCAGAAGAGGCAGTTCGGATCGCTCATGTTCCGCTCGCGCTCTTGCGCTTGCGCGCGCGCCTTCTCGTCGATGCCGGAGATGCCCTCGCGCCGGTGCAGCTCGGCCAGCACGTCGCCGCGGCCCGAGGCCGTGCTGCGCGAGCATGATCAGGCAGTGAAACCACAGGTCGGCGGTCTCGCGCACGAGGTGCAGCCGGTCGCCGTCCTTCGCCGCCAGCACCGTCTCGGTGGCCTCCTCGCCGATCTTCTTCAGCATCGCGTCCTCGCCCCGCGCGAGCAGGCCGCGCGACGTAGGACTTCTCCGGATCGCCGCCCTTGCGCTCCTCGATGGTGGCGCGCGATGCGTTCCAGCGTTTCGGCCAGTCCGGGCTTCATTTTGCCGTAGATGACCTTCGGGATCCTTGAGCACCGGATCGGTGCTCACCCAGCGCCCGTTCTCGAGCTTGCGGAAAAAGCAGCTCTCGCGCCCGGTGTGGCAGGCGATGCCGCCCGACCTGCTCGACCTTGCAGCAGGATCGCGTCGTCGTCGCAGTCCAGGCGCACTCGCTGCACCTTCTGCACGTGGCCCGATTCCTCGCCCTTGTGCCACAGGCGCTTGCGCGAGCGCGACCAGTAGACCGCCTCGCCGCTGCTCGCACGGTCTCGCGCAGCGCTCGCGGTTCATCCAGGCGACCATCAGCACGCGCCGCTCGTCGCGTCCTGCGCGATCGCCGGCACCAGGCCGTCGCTCGTCCCAGCGCAGCTGGTCGTCAGCCATCGTCGCGCTCACAGCCGCACCTCGATGCCGCGCTGCGCGCATGTACTCCTTGGCCTGCGCGCACGGTGAACTCGCCGAAGTGGAAGATGCTCGCCGCGAGCACCGCGTCGGCGCCGCCCTCGAGCACGCCCTCGGCGAGGTGCTCGAGGGTGCCGACGCCGCCGCGAGGCGATCACCGGGACGCTCGACCGCATCGGCGACCGCGCGCGTCAGCGCCAGGTCGAAGCCGTCGCGCGTGCCGTCGCGGTCCATGCTGGTGAGCAGGATTTCGCCGGCACCCAGCTCGTCGCATGCGCCGCGCCCAGTCGACCGCGTCGAGCCCGGTGGCCTTGCGCCCGCCGTGCGTGAACACCTCCCACGCCGCCGCCGGCGCGGCCTGCTTCGCGTCGATGGCCACCACGATGCACTGCGCGCCGACCTTGCCGCGAGGCGTCGCGCACCAGCTGCGGGTTCTGCACCGCGGCGGTGTTGATCGACACCTTGTCGGCGCCGGCGTTCAGCAGCCGGCGCACGTCCTCGACCTTGCGCACGCCGCCGCCCACGGTGAGCGGAATGAACACCTGCGCGGCCACCGCCTCGATGACGTGCAGGATGATGTCGCGCTCGTCCGAGCTCGCGGTGATGTCGAGGAAGGCGAGCTCGTCGGCGCCCTGCTCGTCGTAGCGCGCGCGCGATCTCGACCGGATCGCCGGCGTCGCGCAGGCTCGACGAAATTGACGCCCTTGACCACGCGGCCCGCGGTGACGTCGAGGCAGGGAATGATGCGCTTGGCGAGCATGACTTGCACGGCCGTCGTCGCCGACTGCCTTGTCGGCTGCCGCCTGCGCCTGCTTGAAGTCGAGCGTGCCCTCGTAGAGCGCGCGGCCGGTGATCGCGCCGATGACGCCCTCGGGCACCAGCTTCTGGCACAGCGCCTTGACGTCCTCGAGGCTGTTCAGCGCCGCCGCACGCGATGACCGGGATCTTGATCGCCTGCGCCAGCTTGAGCGTGGCCTCGATGTTGACGCCGGTCAGCATGCCGTCGCGGCCGATGTCGGTGTAGATCAGCGCCTCGACGCCGTAGTCCTCGAACTTCTTCGCCAGGTCGACGACGTCGTGGCCGGTCATCTTCGACCAGCCTTCGACCGCCACCTTGCCGTCCTTGGCGTCCAGCCCGACGATGATGTGCCCGGGAAAGGCGTAGCAGGCGTCCGGCAGGAAGCCGGGATTCTTCACCGCCGCGGTGCCGATGATCACGTAGGTGACGCCGGCGTCGAGGTAGCGCTCGATCGTGTCCAGGTCGCGGATGCCGCCGCCGAGCTGGATCGGCGATGCGCGTCGCCGACCGCCGCGATGATCTCGCGGATCACCTTCTCGTTCTTCGGCTCGCCCGGCGACCGCGCCGTTCAGGTCGACGAGGTGCAGGCGCCGCGCGCCCTGGCCGACCCAGTGCCGCGCCATGCCGACCGGGTCGTCGGAAAACACGGTGCGCGTCGTCCATGTCGCCCTGCTGCAGGCGCACGCAGCGACCGTCCTTGAGGTCGATCGCGGGGATGATCAGCATGGCAGACGTGAGACTGAGCGGGTCAGAAGTCGGCGACTGCGAGGGCGAATCAGGGCCGCCAGTGGACGAAGTTGGCAGAGCAGCTGCAGGCCGGCAGACTGGCTTTTTTCCGGGTGGAACTGCACGGCGAAGATGTTATCCCGCGCCACCGCGCAGGTAAAGGGGACGCCGTAGTCGCAGGTCGCCGCCGCCAGCGCGGGATCCGCGCGGCTGCCGGGTAGTAGCTGTGCACGAAGTAGAAGCGCGCCGCGTCGGCGATGCCCTGCCCACAGCGGGTGCGGCCGCGCCTGGCGCACCTCGTTCCAGCCCATGTGCGGCACCTTCAGGCGCTCGCCGTCATCGCGCAGGTCTGCGGGAAAGCGCGGCACCGCGCCCGGCAAGCAGCCCGAGGCCGCGACGCGTCGCCCTCCTCGCTGCGCTCGAACAGCATCTGCAGGCCGATGCAGATGCCGAGGAACGGCTTGGTCGCGCGCTCGCTTCGACCACCGCGTCGCGCAGCGCCGCTCGCGTCGAGCTCGCGCATGCAGTCGCGGCATCGCGCCCTGCCCGGGCAACACCACCCGGTCGGCCGCGCGAATCGACTCGGGATCCGCGGTGACCACGACCGCGCCTGCGGCGCGACGTGCTCGAGCGCCTTGGACACCGAGCGCAGGTTGCCCATGCCGTAATCGACTGACCGCGACTCGTCTGCATTACTAGAGCGACCCCTTGGTGGACGGCATCGTGCCCGCGCGCGCGCGGATCGAGCTCGACCGCCATGCGCAGCGCGCGCGCCGAAGGCCTTGAACACGGTTTCGCACTGGTGGTGCGCGTTGTCGCCGCGCAGGTTGTCGATGTGCAGCGTGACCTGCGCGTGGTTGACGAAGCCCTGGAAGAACTCATGCATCAGGTCGACATCGAACTCGCCGATCAGGGCGCGCGTGAACTGCACGTGATACTCGCAGGCCCGGGCGGCCGGAGAAGTCGATCACCACGCGCGACAGCGCCTCGTCGAGCGGCACGTAGGCATGGCCGTAGCGGCGGATGCCTTTCTTGTCGCCGATCGCCTTGGCGAACGCCTGGCCGAGGGTGATGCCGATGTCCTCGACCGTGTGGTGCGCGTCGATGTGCAGGTCGCCCTTGGCCTCGATCTCCAGGTCGATCATGCCGTGGCGCGCGACCTGGTCGAGCATGTGCTCGAGAAACGGCAGGCCGGTGGCGAGCTTCGCCACGCCCGTGCCGTCCAGGTTGAGCTTCACCCGGATCTGCGTTTCCTTGGTGTTGCGCGTCACTTCGGCGGTGCGGTTCACAGCGCTTCTCGCATGGCGGTGAGCAGTATACGGTTTTCGTCGGGCGTGCCGACCGTGATGCGCAGGCAGTTCTCCAGGCCCGGCGCCGTTGAGATTCCTCACCAGCACGCCCTGGCGGCGCAGCGCCTCGTAGGTCGCGGTCGGCGTCCGGCACGCGCACCAGGAAGAAATTCGCCGCCGACGGAAAGACGGTCGACGCCGGGCAGCGCCGCCAGCGCCTGGCCGAGCCCCTCGCGCTCGGCGAGCACTGCGCCGGCCTGCTCGTCGAGCACCTCCAGGCGCTCGAGCACGAAGGTCGCCGCCGCCTGCGTCAGCACGTTCACGTTGTAGGCCTGGCGCACCTTGTTGAACTCGTCGATCCACTCCGGGCGCCCGACGAGGTAGCCCAGGCGGATGCCCGCCAGGCCGAGCTTGGACACGGTGCGCATCACCACCAGGTTCGGGAATTCGGCCAGCCGCGGCAGGAAGCTCTTGCGCGCGAACGACATGGTAGGCCTCGTCCAGCACGACGAGGCCCGGCGCCGCGCGCAGCACCGCGACGATGTCCTCCTCGGGATAGAGCACGCCGGTCGGATTGTTCGGATAGGCGATGAAGATGAGCGCCGGCTGCTCGGCCTCGATCGCCGCGACGAACGCGTCGCGGTCGAGCGTGAAGTCCTCGCGCAGCGCGGAGCGCAGCGAAGCTCATGCCCGAGAGCGTCGCGTTCATCTCGTACATCACGAAGGTCGGCGCCGGGAACATCATCGCCGCGCCCGGGCGCGCGCAGGCGAAGGTGACGATCTGGATCAGGTCGTCCGAGCCGTTGCCGAGCAGGATGTCCAGCCGCCGGCACGCTTCATCTTCCTGGCGCATCAGCGCGCGCAGCTTCGCGGCCGGTGGGATCGGGATAGCGGTTGAGCTCCACGCGCGACAGGCGCTCCGCCAGCTCGCGGCGCAGCGCCGCCGGCAGCGGATACGGGTTCTCCATCGCGTCGAGCTTCACCATGCCGTCGGCGTCGGCGACGTGGTAGGCCTTGAGCGCGAGGATCTCCGGGCGGATCAGGCCTTGGTCGGGCGTTCATCTTGAATCCTCGATCTCGGCCGAAGCGCGCGTGCGCCGGCAGGCCCTCGCCGTCGGCGAGCGTCGCGGCGATGCGGCCGAGCGTCGCGGCGCCCGCCCGCGAGACGCCGATCACGCTGGTGCGCTTCTGGAAGTCGTAGACGCCGAGCGGCGAGGAAAAGCGCGCGGTGCCCGAGGTCGGCAGCACGTGATTGGGGCCGGCGCAGTAGTCGCCGATCGCCTCGGAGCTCCAGCGCCCGAGGAAGATCGCGCCGGCGTGGCGCAGCTTCGGCAGCAGCGCGTCGGGATTCTCCACCGACAGTTCCAGGTGCTCGGGGGCGATGCGGTTGGCGATCGCGCAGGCCTCCTCCAGGTCGCGCATCGGATCAGCGCGCCGCGCGCCGCGAGCGAAGCCGCGATCACGTCGCGCCGCGGCATGCGTCGGCAGCAGCCGGGCGATGCTCGCCTCCACCGCATCGAGGTACGCGCGTCCGGGCGAGAGCAGGATCGCCTGCGCCACCTCGTCGTGCTCGGCCTGGGAGAAGAGGTCCATCGCCACCCAGTCCGCGGGCGTCGTGCCGTCGCCGATCACCAGGATCTCGGACGGCCCGGCGATCATGTCGATGCCGACCTCGCCGAACACCTGGCGCTTGGCGGCGGCGACGTAGGCGTTGCCCGGGCCGACGATCTTGTCCACGCGCGGCACGGATCGCGGTGCCGTAGGCGAGCGCGGCGACCGCCTGCGCGCCGCCGATGGCGAACACGCGGTCCACGCCGGCGAGCGCCGCCGCGGCGAGCACCAGCGGCTCGCGCGTTGCGGGCTCACCATGACGATCTCGCCGACGCCGGCCACCTTGGCCGGGATCGCGTTCATCAGCACCGACGACGGATAGGCCGCCTTGCCGCCCGGCACGTAGACGCCGACGCGCTCGAGCGGCGTCACGCGCTGGCCGAGGCGCGTGCCGTCGGCCTCGGTGTACTCCCAGGATTGCTGCAGCTGCCGCTCGTGGAAGCGCGCGCACGCGATCGGCGCGCCTCGCGCAGCGCGGCGCCCTGCGCCGCGGGCAGCGCCGCGAGCGCCGCCTCGAGCTGCGCGCGCGGCACCTCGAGTTCGGCGATCGTGCGCGCCTGCGATGCGGTCGAACTTGCGCGTGTAGTCGAGCACCGCGGCGTCGCCGCGCTTGCGCACGTCGGCGAGGATGGCGCGCACCGTCGCCTCCACGGCGTCGTCCTGCGCGGCGTCGTAGCGCGGTCAGCGCGCTCGAGCTCGGCGTCGAAACCCGCGTCGGCGCGTCGAAAGGCGGCGCAGCTTCATGGCCGCGCCGCCTCGGGCGAAGGCGCTCGATCAGCGGCTGCAGCGCCGCGCGCCGCGTCTTCAGCGCCGCCTGGTTGACGATCAGGCGCGCCGAGATCGGCATGATCTCTTCCACCGCGACCAGGTTGTTCGCCTTGAGCGTCTTGCCGGTGGACACCAGGTCGACGATCGCATCGGCGAGCCCCAGCAGCGGCGCCAGCTCCATCGAGCCGTAGAGCCTGATCAGGTCGACGTGCACGCCCTTGGCGGCGAAGTACTCGCGCGTGGTCTGCAGGTACTTGGTGGCGACGCGCAGGCGCGCGCCCTGCTGCACCGCGCCCGCGTAGTCGAAGCCCTTGCGCACCGCGACCATCATGCGGCAGCGGGCGATGCCGAGGTCGAGCGGCTGGTACAGGCCTTCGCCGCCGTGCTCGGCGAGCACGTCCTTGCCGGCGATGCCGAGGTCGGCGGCGCCGTGCGCGACGTAGGTCGGGGTGTCGGAGGCGCGCACGATGATCAGGCTGCACGTCGCGGCGCGCGGTGGGAATGACCAGCTTGCGGGAGCGCTCCGGGTCTTCCCTAGGACCGAGGCCGACGCGCGCGAGCAGCGGCCCCGTCTCCTCGAGGATCCGTCCCTTGGACAGCGCGATGCCGATGCCGGTCATGGTGCAAATGAAAAAAGGCCCCGAAGGGCCCCTCCCGCTTGATTCGGAAGGGGATTTTACCGCACCCGGGCGATCTTGGCGCCCAGCGCCGGAGAGCTTCTGCTCGAGCGCCTCGTAGCCGCGGTCGAGGTGGTAGATGCGGTCGATCAGCGTCTCGCCCTGCGCCACCAGCCCCGCCACCACCAGGCTGGCCGAGGCGCGCAGGTCGGTCGCCATCACCTTCGCGCCCTGCAGCCGCTCGACGCCCTTCACCACCGCCGTGTTGTCCGTGGATCGCGATGTCCGCGCCCAGGCGCTGCAGTTCCAGCGCGTGCATGAAGCGGTTCTCGAAGATGGTTTCGGTGATCACGCGCCGGTGCCGCTGCGCGACGCAATCGAGCGCCATGAACTGCGCCTGCATGTCGGTGGCGAAACCCGGATAGGGCGCGGTGCGCAGGCTGACCGACTGCGGCCGCCCGGCCATCTCGATCTCGATCGCATCGCCGCCGGATGCGTCGATCTTCGCGCCGGCCTCGCGCAGCTTCTCCAGCGTCGCGCCCGAGGATGTCGGGCGCAGTGCTCATCAGCCTGCACCTTGCCGCCGGCCGCCGCGACGGCGACGAGGAAGGTGCCGGTCTCGATGCGGTCGGGCATGACGCGATGCGTCGGCGCCGGAAAGCGAGCGCACGCCCTCGATGCGGATCGTGTCCGTGCCCGCGCCCTCGATGCTGCGCGCCCATCGCCTTCAGGCAGTTCGCGAGGTCGACCACTTCCGGCTCGCGCGCCGCGTTCTCCAGCACCGTGGTGCCCTCGGCCAGCGTCGCCGCCATCATCAGGTTCTCGGTGCCGGTGACGGTGACCAGGTCCATGACGATGCGCGCGCCCTTCAGCCGCTTCGCCGCGGCGTTCATGTAGCCGTGCTCGACGGCGATCTCGGCGCCCATCGCCTGCAGGCCCTTGATGTGCTGGTCCACCGGCCGCGCGCCGATGGCGCAGCCGCCCGGCAGCGACACCTTGGCGTCGCCGCAGCGCGCCAGCAGCGGCCCCAGCACCAGGACCGAGGCGCGCATGGTCTTCACCAGTTCGTAGCCGGCGCTACCGGGTCCTTGATCTCGCGCTGCGCTGCAGCTCGAGGCGGCCGTCGGCCTGCGCGCCGACCTCCACGCCCATCTGGCGCGAGCAGCTTCGCCATGGTGCGCACGTCCATCAGGCGCGGCACGTTGGCCAGCGCGAGCGGCTCGGTCGGTCAGCAGCGCCGCGCACATGATCGGCAGCGCGGCGTTCTTCGCGCCGGAGATGCGCACTTCGCCCGCGAGCGGCCGGCCGCCGGTGATGAGCAGCTTATCCACCGGCCTCGCGCCGCAACTCCTCGGGCGTGAGCGTCTTCATCGACAGCGCGTGGATCTCCTCGCGCATGCGCTCGCCGAGCGCCGCGTACACGAGCTGGTGGCGCTGCACGCGGCTCTTGCCGGCGAAGGCGCTGGACACCACCAGCGCCTGGAAGTGCTGGCCGTCGCCCGCCACTTCAACGTGCTCGCAGGCGAGGCCCGCGCGCGATGCCCTGCTCGATGCTTTCCGGGGTGACCATGGTCAATGCCTGAGTTTGTATCCGCGCTTGAGCAGCCACAGCGTGGCCGCGGCAAGGAGCGCGAAGCTTACCGCGACCACGGCGAAGCTCGCCGCGGGCGCGAAATCGGAGACGCCGAAGAAGCCGTAGCGAAAGCCGTCGATCATGTAGAAGAACGGGTTGAAGTGCGACACCTGCTGCCAGAGCGGCGGCAGCGAATGGATCGAGTAGAACACCCCGGAGAGCATGGTCAGCGGCAGGATGAGGAAGTTCTGGAACGCCGCGATCTGGTCGAACTTTTCCGCCCAGATGCCGGCGAGCAGGCCCAGCACGCCGAGCAGCGCGCTGCCCAGGAGCGCGAAAGCGAGCGCCCACAGCGGCGCCGCGAGCCGCAGGTCGACGAACCACACCGTCACCGCCAGCACGCCCGCGCCCACCACCAGCCCGCGCACGACCGAGGCCAGCACGTAGGCGCCGAAGAACTCCAGGTGCGAGATCGGCGTCACCAGCACGAACACCAGGTTGCCGGTGATCTTGGACTGGATCAGGCTCGAGGAGCTGTTGGCGAAGGCGTTCTGCAGGACGCTCATCATCACCAGGCCGGGCACCAGGAACGCGGTGTAGGGCACGCCGTCGAACACGCGCACCTGGCCGCCCATCGCCTGCGCGAAGATGACGCAGGTAGAGCAGCGCGGTCAGCACCGGCCCGCCGACCGTCTGGAAGGCGACCTTCCAGAAGCGCAGCAATCTCCTTGTACAGCAGCGTGGCGAAACCGGTCATCGGCGGCAATCGCTCCTCGATGGCTGCGCACTCGCGCCTCAGTCGCCGACTGCATGATGCGCAGGAACACGTCCTTCCAGGTCGGCCGGATGCGTGGCCCGGCGAAGCTCGCCGAGCAGGTTCTTGCGTCGAGTCGAGCGCCACGATGCGCCCCGCCTTCAGCATGGCGATGCGCCCGCAGTGCTCCTCGGCCTCCTCCAGGTAATGCGTGGTCAGCACGATGGTGTGGCCGTCGCGGTTCAGGCGCGTCACGAACTGCCACAGCCCCTGGCGCAGCTCGACGTCCACGCCCGCGGTGGGCTCGTCCAGCACGATCACCGGCGGCTTGTGCACCAGCGCCTGCGCCACCAGCACGCGCCGCTTCATGCCGCCCGAGAGCGAGCGCATGTTGGCGTCGGCCTTGGCGGTGAGATCGAGGTGGTGCATCACCTCGTCGATCCAGGCGTCGTTGCGCGCGCAGCCCGAAATAGCCCGACTGGATGCGCAGTGTTTCGCGCACCGTGAAGAAGGGATCGAACACCAGCTCCTGCGGCACCACGCCGAGCAGGCGCCGCGCGCGCCGGTAGTCGGCGACCACGTCGGCGCCCATCACCGAGACGCGGCCGGCGTCGGCGCGCGCCAGCCCCGCGATGATGCTGATCAGCGTGGTCTTGCCGGCGCCGTTCGGGCCCGAGCAGGCCGAAGAACTCGCCCTGGCGCACCTCGAGCGACACCCCGGCGAGCGCGCGCAGCGTCGCCGTAGCGCTTCTCGACATCGCGGACTTCGATCGCGGGGATCAGTGGGGTGCGTCTTGGGGCAGCAGCTGCGCCACGCCGTAGAGCTGCGCCAGCGTCAGCAGGTCCGGCGGCAGGCGGGAAAAGGCAAGGGGGCGGCCGCGGCCCTTCGCCTCGCGCAGCCAGGCGAGCAGCGCCGCGAGGAGCGACGAATCGACTTCGGTGACCTCGCCCAGGTCCACTTCCTGCACGCCCTCGGCAAGCGGCGCGCGCGCCTGCTCGAGCAGCGCGGCGACGTTGGCGAGCGTCACCGGGCCGGAGACGTACAGGCGGTCGCCGTCGCGCCGGATCATTTCTTGGCCGTGGCGCGCCGCCGGGCGCTCGGCGGCCTTGTTCTTCGCCTCGAGCGCCTTGATCAGGCCGTCGACGCCGCCTTCGCGCACCAGGTTGGCGAACTCGGTGCGGTAGTTGACCACCAGGCTGATGCCGGCCGACGCGCACGTCGTAGCACTTCCAGCCGCGCACCGTCTTCTCCATGTCGTACTCGATGTCCACCGGCTGCGCGCCCGACTGCAGCACGCGCACCTGCACCGTGACGTCGGTGTCGGCCGGCTTCATGCGCAGCGGCCGGAAATCGAGCTTCTGGTCGCGGAACGCGGTGAGCGAGCTGGCGTAGGTGCGCACCAGCAGGTCGCGGAATCCCTCCACCAGGCGCTTCTTCTGCTCGGGCGTCGCCTTCTGCCAGGCCGGCCCCACCGCGAGCGCGGTCATGCTGCCGAAGTTGAAGTGCGGCAGCGCCTTCTGCTCGATCAGGGCGATGGTCTTGGCGCGGTCGCCCGCCTGCAATTCCTTGTCCTGCGCGACGATCGCCTGGATCTCGAGCATCACGCTCTTGACCAGCTCGTCGGGCGGCGTGTCCTGCGCCTGCCCGCCGCGGCGGCGAACGCGAGCGCTGCGCACGCGATCCAGCTTCCTCATGGCATGCCTCCTTGTCACTCCTGCGGGCCGCCGCTCGCGCGGCGGGTTGCCGTCGTAGATCAGGCTGCGCCGGCGCTGCAGGTAGGCGTCGCGCAGGAACACGTAGCGGTCGAGCGCCGCCTCGTCCAGCATGCGGCTGGCGTCGAGAAAGTCGGTGCGCTTGCTGACGAAGCGCGTGGCGATCAGGGAATTGCGCAGCGCGATGGGCCGGGCGCGCACCACCGGATCGAGCTCCCAGTCGAGCACCAGGCCGCCGCTGTCGCGCAGCGTGTAGGGGCCGAAGAACGGCAGCACCAGGTAGGGGCCGTCGCCCACGCCCCAGACGGCGAAGGTCTGGCCGAAGTCCTCGTTGTGCTTCTCCAGGCCCATGTCGCTTGCCACGTCGTTGATGCCAAGAACGCCGAAGCTGGTGTTCACGATGACACGCAACCAGTCGGTCCAGCCGTCCAGGAACTTGCCCTGCAGCACATTGTTCAGCGCCGTTGAAGACGTCGTCGATGTTGGAGAAGAAATTGCGCACCATGCCGCGCAGCGGTTCGGGCGCCACCGCCTTGTAGGCGCGCGACACCGGCTTCACCGCCACCTCGTCCAGGCCGTCGTTGAACGCGTACATGGCGCGGTTGAAGCCCTCGAAGGGGTCGCGCGGGTCGGTCGCAATGGTGGCGCAGCCCGCGGCCGCGAGCAGGACGAGCGCCAACGCGGCGGCGCGCAGGCTCGGCCGCCGCCGCCTCATTTACCGCCTTTCGCGTCGCCGCCCTCGGCAGCCTTGCTGAACAGGAACTGGCTGATCAGGTTCTCCAGCACCACCGCCGACTGCGTGATGCGCAGGCGCTCCCCGTCCTTCAGCATCGCCGGGTTGCCGCCCGCCTCCAGCCCGATGTACTGCTCGCCGAGCAGACCCGAGGTGAGGATCTTGGCCGACGTGTCGCGCGGGAACTTGTAGCTCGCGTCGAGCTTCAGCGTCGCCACCGCCTCGTAGGTCTCGTTGTCGAAGCGGATCTCGGCGACGCGCCCGACCACCACGCCCGCGCTCTTCACCGGCGCGCGCACCTTCAGGCCGCCGATGTTGGCGAACTTGGCCTGCACCAGGTAGGTCTGCGCGGTGGAGAAGGAGGCAAGGTTGCCGACCTTCAGCGCGAGGAACAGCAGCGCGCCCAGGCCGATGGCGACGAAGATGCCGACCCAGAGGTCGATGGTGGAGCGGTTCATTTGGCGTTTCCTCCGGTGAACATGAGCGCGGTGAGCACGAAGTCGAGCGCGAGGATGGCGAGCGAGGAAGTCACCACGGTGCGCGTGGTCGCGCCCGACACGCCTTCGGCGGTGGGCGGCGCATCATAACCCTCGAACACCGCGATGCAGCGTGACCGCAACGCCGAACACCACGCTCTTGATGACGCCGTTCAGGATGTCGTTGCGCACGTCCACCGCCGCCTGCATCTGCGACCAGAACGCGCCCTCGTCCACGCCGATCAGCACCACGCCGACCAGGTACCCGCCGAAGATGCCCATGGCGGAGAACAGGGCCGCGAGCAGCGGCATCGAGATCACGCCGCCCCAGAAGCGCGGCGCCACCACGCGCGCGATCGGGTCCACCGCCATCATCTCCATCGCCGAGAGCTGCTCGGTGGCCTTCATCAGGCCGATCTCGGCGGTGATCGCGCTGCCGGCGCGGCTGGCGAACAGGAGGCCCGCCACCACCGGCCCGAGCTCGCGCACCAGCGACAGCGCGACCAGGATGCCGAGCGCCTCGGAGGAGCCGTAGCGCTGCAGCGTCTCGTAGCCCTGCAGCGCGAGCACCATGCCGACGAACAGCCCCGACACCAGGATGATGATCAGCGACAGCACGCCGGCGAAGTAGATTTCGCGCAGCGTGAGGCGGAAGCGCCGGAACGCGGTGCCGGAGTGCCAGAGCAGGTAGCCGAAGAACCGGGTGGCGTAGCCCAGGCGCCACACGGCCGCCGTTGCGGCGGCGCCAAGGTGGGTGAGCGCGGCGCGCATTGCGTCAGGCCGCCTGCGCCAGGCCGAGGTCGGCCGCGTAGCCCGCGGCCGGGTAATGGAACGGCACCGGCCCGTCGATCTCGCCGCGCACGAACTGCTCGACGAACGCGACGCCCGAGCGGTGCACGTCGGCCGGCGTGCCCTGCGCGACGACGCGGCCGTCGGCCATGAAGTAGACGTAGTCCACCAGCGGCAGCGTCTCGGCGACATCGTGCGTCACGATGATCGAGGTGGCGCCGAGCGAGTCGTTCAGCTGGCGCACCAGGCGCGCGATCACGCCGAGCGCGATCGGGTCCAGGCCGGTGAACGGCTCGTCGTACAGGATCAGCTCCGGGTCGAGCGCGATGGCGCGCGCCAGCGCGACGCGCCGCGCCATGCCGCCGGAGAGTTCGCCCGGCATCAGGTCCGCGGCGCCGCGCAGGCCGACCGCCTCGAGCTTCATCATCACCAGGTCGCGGATCGTGTCTTCGGCGAGGTCGGTATGCTCGCGCATCTGGAAGGCCACGTTGTCGTACACCGACATGTCGGTGAACAGCGCGCCGAACTGGAACAGCATGCCCATCCTGCGGCGCAGCGCGTACAGCCCGTCGCGGTCGAGCTCGCTGGTCAGCTGCCCGAGCACGCGCGCGCGGCCGCTGCTCGGCATCAGCGCCGCGGCGATGATGCGCAGCAGCGTCGTCTTGCCGCAACCCGACTGTCCCATGATGGCGACCACCTTGCCGCGCGGGATGGCAAGGCGAATGGCGTGCAGCACCGGCCGCCGGTCGTAGGCGAACGTGAGGTCCTCGATTTCGGCGATGGCGGGCGCTGCCAAGGGGGCGGTGGACGGCGGCAAAGGCGCTGATTTTACTCGACGCGCTGGCAGGTCCCCGTTTCCCCTATAGTTCGCCTGTGGACAGAGCGGTCTCCGGTGCGGCGGTGCGCGTCGCAGGTCTGGTCAAGCGCTTCGGCAAGCGCGAAGCGCTGGGCGGCGTCGACCTCGAAGTGGCGCCGGGCGAGGCCTTCGGCCTGGTGGGCGCCAACGGCGCCGGCAAGACCACGCTGATCAAGTGCATGCTCGATTTCTGCGCGGCGGACGCCGGCAGCGTGGAGATCTTCGGCGTCGCGAGCAGCGAGGCGCGCTCGCGCGCGCGCCTCGCCTACGTGCCCGAGCGCTTTCTGCCGCCGCATTACCTGCGCGGGCGTGAGTTCCTGCGCCTCACCGCCGCACTCGGCGGCGGCGCCTACCGCGAGGAAGCGGCGCGCGCGCTGCTCGCCGAGCTAGAGCTCGACGCCGAGGCGCTCGAGCGCCCGGTGCGCGAGCTCTCCAAGGGCATGACGCAGAAGCTGGGGCTCGCCGGCGGCTTCCTGCTGGCGCGCGACCTGTACCTGCTGGACGAGCCGATGAGCGGGCTGGACCCCTCGAGCCGCGTGGCGGTGAAAGGGGTGCTCACGCGCCTGACGCGCGAGGGCCGCACGCTGTTCTTCACTTCGCACGTGCTCGCCGACGTCGAGGAGCTGTGCTCCTCGATCGCGGTGCTCGAACGCGGGCGCCTGCGCTTTCGCGGCGCGCCGGCGGAGCTCTGCGCGCGCTATGCCGAAGCGAGCCTCGAGCGGGCCTTCATCCGCTGCGCCCATGGCGACTGAGCTGCAGGAAGGGCGCGCCGGCAAGCCCGCGCTGCTCATCGTCGACGACGACGCGCTGATCGCGGAGACGCTCGCCTACGCGCTGGGCGCCGATTTCGAGGTGTACGCCTGCGAGTCGCGCGCGCATGCCATCGAGCTGCTGCGCCAGCTGCCGCAGGCGCCGCAGCTCGCGCTGGTGGACCTCGGCCTGCCGCCGCGGCCGCACGCGCCCGACGAGGGCTTCCAGCTGATCGCCGACCTGCTCGCCCACTCGCCCGCCATGCGCATTTTCGTGCTGTCGGGTCAGAGCGACGCCGCCAATGCGCGCCACGCGCGGGCGCTCGGCGCCGCCGAGTTCATCGCCAAGCCCTGCGATCCCGCGGTGCTCAAGGCGACGCTGACGCGCGCGCTCGCCTTCCGCGGCGCGGAGCCCGCCACGGCCGGGCTGATCGGCACGAGCCCCGCCTTGGAGCGCCTGCGCAGCCAGCTCGCGCAATCGGCCGATTCCCCCTTCCCGGTGCTGATCGAGGGCGAGTCGGGCAGCGGCAAGGAACAGGTCGCGCAGAGCCTGCACCGCATGTCCATGCGCGCGGCCAAGCCCTACCTCGCGCTCAATTGCGCGGCGATCTCGCCCACGCTGGTCGAGCCGACGCTGTTCGGCTACGTGAAGGGCGCGTTCACCGGCGCCACCTCCACCAAGGCCGGCTACTTCGAGGACGCGCAGGACGGGACGCTGTTCCTGGACGAGATCGGCGAGTTGCCGCTCGAGATGCAGGCGAAGCTGCTGCGCGTGCTGGAGAACGGCGAGTACCAGCGCGTCGGGGAGACGCAGCAGCGCGTGGCGCGCGCCCGCGTGGTCGCCGCCACCAACCGCGACCTGCGCCAGGAAGTGCGCCAGGGGCGCTTCCGCGCCGACCTCTACCACCGGCTCTCGGTGCTCACGCTCGCCGTGCCGGCGCTGCGCGACATGGGGCGCGACCGCCTGCTGCTGCTCGATCACTTCCGCGCGCACTTCGCCGCGCAGGCGGGCGTCGCGCCGTTCACTCTGGACGAATCGGCCGAGCGCGCCTGGCTCGCCTACCCGTTCCCGGGCAACGTGCGCGAGCTGCGCAACATCGTGATCCGCCTCACCACCAAGTACGCCGGGCAGCGCCTGTCGGCGGCGGAACTGGAGCCCGAGTTCGACCTCGAAGCACAGGCGGTGGAAGCGGGACGCGCCGCCGGTGCGCGACCTCGTCGCCGAAGCGCAGCGCGAACTGGAGCGCGGCGGCTTCAGCCTTGACGCCACGCTGAAGGCCTGGGAGCGCGCCTACATCGACGCAGCGCTGCGCATGACGCGCGGCAACATGAGCCAGGCGGCGCGGCTGCTGGGCGTGAACCGCACCACGCTCTACAGCAGGATCGGCACCCCCGAAGACAAGGAGTCCTGAGCTTGGCTCTGTACCTCGAGCATTTCGGCCTGCGCGAGCCGCCGTTCCGCATCACGCCGCACACCGACTTCTTCTTCGACGGCGCCGACCGCGGCGCGACGCTGGAGGCGCTGCTCTACGCCATCCAGCACGAGGAAGGCATCGTCAAGGTGGTGGGCGAGGTGGGCAGCGGCAAGACGCTGCTGTGCCGCGTGCTGATCGAGCGCCTGCCCAAGCACGTCGAGACCGTCTACCTCGCCAACCCCTCCTTCTCGCGCGACGAGATCCTGTACGCGGTGGCCGAGGAACTGAAGATCGAGTTTTCGCGCGAGCGCGCCACCATCGCGCTGCGCGCGCTGCAGGACCGCCTGATCGCCTCCTACGCCGAGGGCCGGCGCACGGTGATCCTGATCGACGAGGCGCACGCCATGCCCGAGGAAACGCTCGAGCAGGTGCGGCTGCTCTCCAACCTCGAGACCAGCCGCCACAAGCTGCTGCAGATCGTGCTGTTCGGCCAGCCGGAACTCGAGGAGGTGCTGGGGCTGCCCAGCCTGCGCCAGCTGAAGGACCGCATCACGCACAGTTTCCGCATGCGGCCGCTGTCGCAGGCCGAGGCGGCAAGTTACCTCACGTTCCGCATGCGCGCTGCGGGCTACCGCGGGCCCGACGTGTTCGCACCCGAGGCGGTGGCGATGATCGCGCGCGCCGCGAGCGGCCTGTCGCGCCGCATCAACATCCTTGCCGACAAGGCGTTGCTTTCCGCGTTCAGCGAAGGCACGCACGCGGTGGCCGCAAGGCAGGCGCGTGCCGCGATTGCCGACTCCGAGTTCGCGCCGCCCTGGCGCGCCCGGCGCCCGTTCGCCGCCTATGCCGCGATCGGCGCCGCCGGGCTGGCGCTGGGGATCGGCGCCGCCTGGCTGCTGCAGTCCAGGCAGGACGCCGCGCCCGCCGCCGTCAAAGTTCCCGTCTCGCCCGTCCCCGTAACGCCCGCCGAACTTAAGACAACTCCACCTGCGGCCGCACCATCGGCGCCACCGGCCGCCGCGCCATCGGCGCCACCTGCTGCTGCGGCACCCATTGCCCCCGCAGCGCCTCCGCCACAATTGCTGCAGCAAGAGCAGCTGGCGCGCCTCGCCGGCTACAACGCCGGGCGCTATCCCCTGCTGCGCGCGCGGCTCGAAGCGACACGCGAGCGCATGCAGACCGAGCCCGACGAGCGCTACAGCATCGAGCTCTACATCACGGACAACAGCGACCCGGCGCGCGTCGAGCGCTTCCTCATGCGCGCACGCGACCTGGTGCCGCTCGACGAGGTCTTCATACTCCCGGTGGAGGGCGGCGGCCGCTACCGGATCTGGGCGCTGTACGGCGTTTTTCCAGACCGCGATGCCGCGCGGCAGGCGGCCGGGCGGCTGCCGCCGAAATACCAGCAGGCCTTCCAGACTCAGCCACGCAACTTCGCCGAACTGAGGCGCGCGCTCTGAGGGCGCATTGCAAAATCCTGAAAACTCTCCCGCAACAGATGGTTAGCGCGCTTTTCTTCAGGACCGACCATGCTATGCTAATAAGCAGGGGGGAATCGGGGACGTGATGAACTGGAAGATCGCGGTGCCGATGGCAGCTGCTGGCGGCGGCTCTCGCCGGCTGCGGGCAGACGCCGGCGCAAGCCTTCCCCCACGCATATCGGTACGCAATCGGAAACGCCCGCTACCCCGGGCCAGATTCCGCCGGCCGTCCAGATCGCTCCCGTCCTGCCGAAGCCGCAAGCGGCAACCCGCCCCGAGACCTACAGCGTGGTGGTGAACAACGTGCGGGTGCAGGATCTCCTGTTCGCGCTGGCGCGGGATGCCCGGCTCAATATCGACATCCACCCCGGCATCGCTGGCTCGGTCACGCTCAACGCCATCGACCAGACCCTGCCGCAGCTGCTCGCGCGCGTCTCCAAGCAGGTGGACATGCGCTACGAGCTGGACGGGCCGAACCTGCTGGTGATGCGCGATTCGCCCTACCTGCGCACCTACAAGGTGGATTTCGTCAGCGCGACGCGCAACGTGAAGATGCAGTCGCAGTCCTCCACGCAGTTCAGCGCGGCGGCGGCACCTCCGGCGGAGGCGCTTCGGCCAACTCCACTGGCGCGACTGCCACCATCGACATCACCTCCAACAGCCAGCTGTGGGAATCGCTGGTGCAGAACATCAAGGACATCCTGCAGGAAACCGACAAGGTGCTGCCCGCGGGATCGGCGCCAGCCCCGGCCCCGGCGCCGGCGCAGGCGCGCCGGCCGCCGCGGCACCAGCCGAGCGCGTCCTATCGCGAGGCCGCCTCTGTCATCGGCAACCGCGAGAGCGGGGTGCTGTTCATCCGCGCGACATCGCGCCAGCACGAGAAGATCCAGGAGTTCCTCGACTTCGGTGCTGAACAGCGTACGCCGCCAGGTGCTGATCGAAGCGACGGTGGCCGAGGTGCAGCTCAACAACGAGTACCAGCGCGGCATCGACTGGCAGCGGCTGCGCACCGGCGCCACCGGCGTCGGCGTGCCGGGATTCGGCACCGGGCAATCCGGCGTCGAGTTTCTGCAGCAGTCCGCCGGGACGCCGGCTGGCGTCGAATACCAACGCCTTCGTGCTGGGCGGCGCGGTGAACAGCCTCAACCTGAACGTCGCCATCAAGCTGCTCGAGTCCTTCGGCAGCGTGCGCGTGCTCTCCAGCCCCAAGATCAGCGTGCTCAACAACCAGACCGCGCTGCTGCGCGTCACGCGCGACATCGTGTACTTCACGATCACGCCCTCGACTGCGCCGGTGACCATCACCGGCGGCGTCGGCGCGCCGGTTGTGCCGATTGCGTTCACCACCACGCCGAACGTCGCCGCCGAAGGTTTCATGATGAGCGTGCTGCCGCAGATCAACGAGACCGACGCCATCGTGCTCAACGTGCGGCCGACGATCCGCCGGCGGGTGGCCTTCGCCACCGACCCCAACCCGGCGCTGGCCGGTAGCGACGCCCAACCTCATCCCGGTGTTCGAGACGCGCGAATTCGACTCGGTGCTGCGCATCCAGAGCGGCGAGACCGCGGTGCTTGGCGGCCTGATGCAGGACTCCGTCGAGCGCGTCGAAGACATGATCCCGGGCCTGAGCAGCCTGCCGCTGCTGGGGCAGCTGTTCTCCCAGCGCAAGGACGTGAACCTGAAGACCGAACTGGTGATCTTCCTGCGCGCCATCGTCGTCCGCGACCCAAGCATCGAAGGCGACTACCAGGCTTTCCGCGAGCTGCTGCCGGGCGCCGACTTCCTGCGCAAGACCCAATCCGGGGCGCGTCGAGCCGCCGGAGTCCCCGTGCGTCGAAGTGACATGAGCCTGCTGCTCGAGGCACTCAAGAAGGCCGAGAAAGCCAAGGAAGACGCGCAGCGCCGCGCTGACGCGGGCGGCAACGAGTTGCGCCTCGCGGACGACACACCCGCCGCGGCGCCGGCCAAGCCCGTGCTGACGCGGCCGGAGCTGCCCGACATCACCGCACCTCTGGAAATCCTCTCGGAGGACCTGGCGGCCAAGCCCGCCGCGGGCGAACCCTCGATGGAGACCCTGGCGCCGGCGCCGCGCCGCCCCGCCGCGGCCGCGGCCGCGGCCGCGGCCGCGGATGCCGCAGGCCGCCAACCGCGCCGCCGCGCGCAAGGTGTTCGAGGCGAAGGTGCGCGAGCCCAATCCGCGCCTGCCGTTCTTTATCAGCGGTCGGCGCGCTCGGCGCGTTCGCCGTCGGCACGGTGATCTATTTCTGGATCCAGCTGCGCCCGCCGGCACCGCTGGTAAACACCAATCCATCACCCGCCGCGAACACGGTTGCCGTCGCCCCGGCGACGGCCGCTGCGCCGCCGGCGGCTGCCGGCCCGGCGCAGGCGGTGATTCCAGGGCTGCCGAGCGGGACGCAAGCGTCGCGTGCACCCGCGGCATCCGCGAAACCAGCCGCGAACGCCGCCAGCTCCTGCGCCGCGCTCGGCGACGCCAGCGATCCCACGCGAAACTCCGGCGCCACGCATCGCCCCGATCGCGCGCGCTTCATCGGCAGCGGAGCGTGCGCCCGAGGCTGCCGTGCTCACCTCGCAGCCGGCCCACGCCGCAGGTGCACCCGCGCGTCGCTCTCCGGGTACGCCGCCTATCAGGCGGGAGATCTGGAGACCGCGCGCAACGATTACCAGCAGGCGCTGCGCGAGGAGCCGGCCAACCGCGACGCCCTGCTCGGCCTCGCCGCGGTCGAAACGCGCGCGCAACGCTATGAGCTCGCCGACGCGATCTACGCGCGCCTGCTGCACGCCGATCCGCGCGACCCGCACGCGCAAGCCGGACTGCTGGCGCTGCGCGGCCAGGGCATTGACCCACAGGCGGCCGAAAGCCGGCTGAAGACGCTGATTGCCGGCGGATCCCGAGGCTGGCGTGCTGCAATTCACGCTCGGCAACCTGTACGCCCGCCAGCAGCGCTGGCCCGAGGCCCAGCAGGTCTACTTCAAGGCGATGGCGACCGACCCCGACAATCCGGACTACGCCTACAACCTCGCCGTCAGCCTGGAACACGTGCGCCAGGGCGGTCCGGCGCTCGACTACTACCGGCGCGCCCTGGCGCTGGCGCAAAAGCGCAGCGCCGCCTTCGACGCTGCTGCAGCGCAAGAGCGTGTGCAGCAGTTGGCGCGCTGACAGTTCCTAAAGCCCGGTTTTTTCGGGCTTTCTGTATCATGCAGCTTGGATGAACTCGCCCACCAATCCGCAGGCGAAGCGCCACATCGGCCAGATCCTCATCGACCAGGGCATCCTGACCGAGGACCAGCTGCGCATCGCACTGCTGGAGCAGACGAAGTCCAAGGCCCCGGTGGGACGCCTGCTGGTGCAGCTCGGGTTCGTGTCGGAAGCGACCCTGCGCGACGCGCTGTCCGAGAAGCTCGGGCTGCAGTCGGTGGATCTGGCGCACATCATCGTCGATCCGGCGGCGCTGAAGATGCTGCCCCGCGACATGGCGCGGCGCTACCGCATGTTCCCGGTGGCGCTCGACCGCCAGTCGAAGCGGTTCATCGTCGCGCTCGCCGACACCAACAACATCGTCGCCGTCGACCAGTTGCGCGCGCACCTGAAGGGCGATTTCGACATCGAGCTGCGCCTGGCGGGCGACTCCGAGATCGAGCGCGCGGTCGAGCACTACTACGGCCACGAGTTCTCCATCGACGGCATCCTGCGCGAAATCGAGACCGGCGAGGTGGACTACGCCACCCTGGCCGAGGGCGACGAGTACTCGCAACCGGTGGTGCGCCTGATCTCGGCGCTGCTCGCCGATGCCGTGGAGCGCGGCGCCTCCGACATCCACTTCGAGCCGGAGCAGAACTTCCTGCGCATCCGCTACCGCATCGACGGCGTGCTGCGCCAGATCCGCTCGCTGCACAAGACCTACTGGCCGGCGATGGCGGTGCGCCTCAAGGTGATGGCGAAGATGAACATCGCCGAGACGCGCGCGCCGCAGGACGGCCGCATCTCGGCCACCCTGTCCGGCCGGGTGGTGGATTTCCGTGTCGCCAGCCTGCCGACCACGCACGGCGAGAACCTCGTGCTGCGCATCCTCGACCGGCAGAAGGGCATCGTGCCGCTCGACAAGCTGGGGCTGGAGGAAGCGACGCTCGACCTGCTCAAGCGCATGATCGCGCGGCCCGAGGGCATCATCCTGGTGACCGGCCCGACCGGCAGCGGCAAGACCACCACGCTCTACTCGATCCTCAACCACATCAATTCCGACGGCATCAACATCATGACGCTGGAGGATCCGGTCGAGTACCCGATGACCCTGATCCGCCAGACTTCCGTGTCGGAGGCCGCCAAGCTCGATTTCGGCAATGGCGTGCGCGCCCTGATGCGCCAGGACCCGGACGTGATCCTGGTGGGCGAGGTCCGCGACACGACACCGCCGAGATGGCCTTCAGCGCCGCGATGACCGGCCACCAGGTGTACTCGACGCTGCACACCAACTCCGCCGTCGGCGCGATCCCGCGCCTGCTGGATATCGGCATCGTGCCCGACGTCATGTCGGGAAACATCATCGGCGTGGTGGCGCCAGCGCCTGGTCAGGAAGCTGTGCCGCACCTGCCGGCAGTCCTACGACCCCGACGTCAAGGAGCGCCGCGTACTCGGCATATCGCCGACCGAGCCGGCAGCGCTGTACCGCGCGGTGGGCTGCGAGCAGTGCGACTACCAGGGCTACCGTGGCCGCCAGTCGATCCTCGAGGTCCTGAAGATCGACGGCGGCCTGGACGAACTGATTGCGCGCCGCGCCACCGCGCGCGAGATCCTCACCGCCGCGCGCGCCAAGGGCTTTCGCACGCTCGCCGACGACGGCGTGCGCCTGGTGCGCGCCGGCACCACCAGCCTCGATGAGCTGATGCGCGTGGTGGACCTCACGGACCGCATGGCGTAGGGCGGGCCGCCGGCCCACCGCCACCGCGACGCGCATGGCCCTCTACACCTACAAGGCAGTCGACACGCAGGGCAAGAACGTCATCGGGCGCACCGAGGCAGTAAACCCGTTCGACCTGGAGCAGCGCCTCTCGCGCATGGGCCTCGACCTGGTGTACGGCGCGCCCACCAGCCAGACCGCGCGCCTGGTCGGCGGCACGCGCATCCAGCGCCAGGACCTGATCAATTTCTGCTTCCATCTCGAGCAGCTGGCCGGCGCGGGCGTGCCGGTGCTCGAGGGCCTGGTGGACCTGCGCGACAGCCTCGAGAACCCGCGCTTCCGCGAGGTGATCTCTGGCCTGATCGAGGCGATCCAGGGCGGCAGGAACCTGTCGCAGTCGCTGGCCGAGTACCCGGAGGTGTTCAGCAAGGTGTTCGTCAGCCTGGTGCGCTCCGGCGAGCAGACCGGGCGCCTGCCCGAGGTGCTGAAAAGCCTCACCGAGTCGCTCAAGTGGGAGGACGAGCTCGCCGCGCAGACCAAGAAGCTGATCATGTACCCGGCATTCGTCGGCGGGATCGTGCTGCTGGTGACGCTGTTCCTGATGATCTACCTGGTGCCGCAGATGACCGGCTTCATCCGCAACATGGGCCAGGAGATCCCGCTGCAGACCCGGATCCTGATTGAAGTGTCGAATTTCTTCGTCAACTACTGGTGGGCGGCGATCGCCGCCCCGTTCGTCGCCTGGTTCGGCGTGAAGTTCGCCGCCCGCACCAACCCGGCGGTGGCCTTCACGCTCGACCGTTACAAGATCTCGATGCCGCTGATCGGGCCGATCCTGAAGAAGATCATCCTGTCGCGCTTCGCCTCGAGCTTCGCCATGATGTACTCCTCGGGCATCACCGTGCTCGACGCGGTGCGCAGCGCCGAGGAAATCGTCGGCAACCGTCCGATCGAGAACGCCCTGCGCAGCGTCGGCCAGCAGATCGCCGAGGGCAAGAACCTGACATTGGCGTTCCAGGACGTGGGCCTGTTTCCGCCGCTGGTGATCCGCATGCTCCGGATCGGCGAGAACACCGGGGCGCTGGACACCGCGCTGCTCAACGTGAGCTATTTCTACAACCGCGAGGTGAAGGAAGCCATCGGCCGCGTGCAGGCGATGATCGAGCCGGCACTGACGCTGGTGCTCGGCGCGATCCTCGGCTGGGTGATGCTGTCGGTGCTCGGCCCGGTGTACGACACCATCAGCAAGATGAAATTCTGAAGCCATGAAGCACCTCGTCTACTTCACCGCCACCGACCACTACGTGTACTCGTGGACGAGGGGGCGGCTCGAGCTGCTGGCGAAGTTCCCCGGCGACGACAGCGGGGTCGCGGGCTTTCGCGAATTCCTCACCAGCCGCCGCGGCGCGCTGTTCTACGCCATGGCCGACCTCGCCGGCGAGGACTTCCACGAGGAGCAGATTCCCTACCTGCGCGGCGGCGACCGCGAGCAGGTGGTGCAGCGGCGCCTCGCGCAGCGCTACCGCGACACGCGCCTCGCCGCGGCGCTGTCGCTCGGCACGGTGAGCGGCGAGCGGCGCAACGAGCGCCTGCTGCTCACCTCGTTCACCAATACGCAGCAGCTCGCGCCGTGGCTGGACGCGCTCACCGAGGCGGGCGCCAAGCTTGCCGGCGTGTACTCCGTTCCCCTGCTCGCCCCGGCGCTGGCGGCGCGGCTCGGCGTGAAGGGCGGCCGCGCGTTCGTGGTCAGCGCCAACAGCGCGGGGCTGCGCCAGTGCTTCGTCGAGGAAGGGCGCCTGCGCTTCGCGCGCCTGGAGCGCACGGTGGACATGGTGCCCGATGCCTTCGCCGCGTTCGTGCGCACGGAGACCGGGCGGCTGGCGCAGTACCTGGCCACGCTGCGCGTCCTGCCGCGCGACGGCCCGCCGGTGCAGGTCATCGTCATCGCGCCACCGGGGCAGCGCGCCGCGTTCGAGCGCGCGCTGGTGTCCGACGTGCGGCTGTCGTTCGTCACCCTCGACGCCGCCGAGGCGGCGCGAAGGTCGGGAGTGAAGAGCGCGCCGGCGAATGCCGGCGCCGAGCAGCTCTACCTGCACCTGGCGGTCAAGCGCCCGCCGCGCGAGCAGTTCGCGCGGCGCGAGGACCGCCGCAGCTATTACCTCTGGCAGATGCAGCGCGGCCTGGTGGCGGCCGGCGCGCTCGGATTCGCTGTCTGCGCGCTGTGTGGCCGGCGCGAACTGGCTGGACTTCAGCGGCATGCGCGGGCGAGACGCGGCGAACTGGGCGCGGAGACCGCAGCTGGCGACGCGGGAGTACCAGCGCATCACCTCCGCGTTCCCCGTCACGCAGACCACCACCGACAATCTGCGCGCCACGGTGATCGAGTTCAGCAACATCGCCCGGCGCACCGCGGCGCCGCGGGACGCGCTGGTGTACGTCGTCGAAGGTCCTCAACGACTTCCCGCAGATCGAGCTCGACTCGCTGCAGTGGCGGCTCGAGCGCCCCGAGGAGCGCGCGGCGGCCAAGCCGCCGGCGGGCGCGGCGCCCGCGGTCGCCGCCGGGGAAACCGTCCAGGTGCTGGAGCTCTCCGGGCGCGTCGGCGCCATGCGCAGGTCCGACTACCGCGCCATCACCGCAGAGGTGCAGCGTTTCGCCAACGCGCTGCGCACCGATCCGGCGTACCGCGTGTTGCGCACCCAGCTGCCCTTCGACGTGACCTCCGAGGGCACGCTGTCGGGCGACATCGGCACCGCCGCAGAGACCGGCGAAGCGCCGCGCTTCACCATCGTGCTGGCGCGGAACGTGCAATGAACTTCACTGCCAAGGAGCTCAAGAGCGCTGGCGCTGCCGCTGCTGGCCTGCCTGGTGCTGCTGGCGGCCGGCGCAGCGCTTATCGCCTGGACGCAGCAGCAACTGCGCGCCGCCGCGGGCGAGCTCGCCGCAGCGCGCGAGCAGCGCGCGCAGGCACGCGAGCGGCTGTTGCGCATCGCCGAGGAGGAGAAGGAGGTCAAGGAGAAGCTCGAGGTGTACCTGCGCCTGCGCACCCTGGGCATCCTCGGCGACGAGCGGCGACTGGAGTGGGCCGACGCCATGACCCGCATCCGCACGCAGCGCGAGCTGCCCGACCTGCGCTACCGGGTCGAGCGCCAGCGCCTGATCTCCTCGGTGGCAAGCAAGCCCGCCAACGTGGACTTCTTCGCCAGCGCCATGAAAGTGGAGCTTGCGCTGCTGCACGAGGGCGACCTGCTCAATTTCCTCGCCGATCTGCGCGAATCGGGCAACGCCTACTACTCGGTCAAGCACTGCTCCATCGCGCGCACCGGACTCGCGCCCGCGCTCGCCGGCCTCGCGCCGCGCCTGCGCGCCGAATGCGAGATCGACCTGATCACCATCATCGACCGGGCGGCCAAGACATGAAGCGCCTCGCCCCGCTCGCGCTGCTGCTCGCCCTGTTGAGCGCCGGCCCCGCGGCCGCGCAGGAGCTGGGGCGCCTGTTCTTCACGCCCGAGCAGCGCGCCGCGCTGGACGCGCGCCGCGCGGCGCGCCTGCCCGACAAGCCGGCGGCCGTGGCGGAGTCGCCCACCACGCGCGTCGACGGATACGTCAAGCGCTCCAGCGGGAAGTCCACGGTATGGGTGGACGGCGAGGCGCTGCCCGAAGGCCTGCAGTTGGAGGGCCTGCGCGTGCAGCGCGGCAGCGATCCGACCCGGGTCACCGTGTCGGTCGGCGAGGACGGCCGGCGCATCGTGCTGCGCGTCGGCGAGACGCTCGACCGCGCCACCGGCGAGGTGAAGGACGTGATCGGGGACGGCGAAGTGAGGGTCGGGCGCGGTGGCGCTCAGGACCGCTAGCCGCCGCGCGCAGCGCGGCATGGCCCTGCTCGGCCTGCTGGCGGTCGCGGTCATGGTGTTCGCCTACGTCCTGACCAGCCGGCTGAATGCCGCCAGCCGCTTCGTCGGCATCGACCGTGAACACAATGCGAAGGTGCTCAGCCGGGCGAAGCAGGCGCTGATCGGGTACATGGCGCAGCAGGCAGCCCTGGCCGGAGAGAATGATCCGGGTCACCTGCCCTGCCCCGAGGCGCCCGGGAATTTCGGCACGGCGAACGAGGGCATCGAGGCCTCCTTTTGCGCGGCGCCGGCAGTGGGTCGCCTGCCCTGGCGCACGCTGGGGCTCGACAAGCTGGTGGACGTCGACCGGCGAGCCGCTGTGGTACGCGGTTTCCAACGGCTGGCATCGACCCAACTCGACCACGAACCTGACGATCAATTCGGACTCGCTCGGCCAGCTCACGGTTGACGGCGCCGCGAACAGCGCTGTCGCCCTGATCATCGCGCCCGGACCGGCGACTGTCGTGGGCGGCGGCTGCACCGCATGGTCGCAGTCCCGGTCCACCGCTGGCGCGCCGGACCTGCGCAATTATCTGGAGTGCGGCAACGAAGCGGGCAACTTCGTCAGCAGCTCGCCCGGCAATACCTTCAACGACCAGGTGCTGCGCGTCAAGGTGGAGGACGTCATGCCGGCGCTCGAGGCAGCGATCGCCAACCGCATGCAGCGCGAGATCGCGCCGGCGCTGAAAGCCGCCGCGGACACCTTGTATACCTCGACGCAGTATTCGGGCATACCTGCGGGCGTCCCGCTCTATCCCTATCCGGTGCCGTTCGCGGACCCCACCACCTCCAGCTACGTGGGTGTGGCGGGCAACTCCAATCCCCAGGGCCTGCTGCCGTTCAACCAGATCAACGCTGCGTGCACCGCGCCGCCGCCCTGCACGCCGCTTTCCGTCACCGGCACCGTCAGGGCAACGGTGCGGGTCGGCTACGGCGGCTCCATCGATTCTTACTCGTGCTCGAGCGTCGGCGACCGAATTGCTGTGCGAGGGCCAGTACCACGAGGACGACGCCGATCCCTGCGCAGAATGTTCGAATCGAGATGGCCGCGACGTTCGCCGACGTCGCCATGGGCTTTCGCGCGCTCGCCGCCAGTCCCGTGTCGCAGACGCTCGTGGAGGCAAGGGACAACGGCAGTGCCGGCGCGTGGCTCACGCCTGCACCGACCATCGTGCAGATCAGGATGAACGATGGCTCGACGGCATTGCCCGACGGCACGACGCCGCCCGTGGGATCGGTGACCATTCGTTTCCGCGCGATGCTGCCCAATATCGACGCCAACGGATGGAACACGATTGCGGATTTCCGCATCCGCATCAATCGCGCGGTCTTCGACGACCACGCGCTGCTGAAGAAGACCGACGCCACGCTGGGCTGGTTCGTGCGCAATGAGTGGTACCGCAACATCTATTACGCGGTGGCGCAGGCCAATACGGCGGACGCGGCTGCCCTCGCTCGGCTGCAGCGCGACCAGCTCGAATTGCATACGCTACATCGACAACGGCACGTACAACATCCGCGCGCTGCTGGTGCTCGCGGGCCGCAGGCCTGCCGACGCAGCGCGCCGACCGCACCCAACGCAACGACCGTCTGGACTACGTCGAGCCCGAGAACGGCGACGGCGGCACACTCTACGAGCAGCACGTCGCGAGGATGAGCAATGTCGCGACGACCACGCCCTTCAACGCGCCCTGGAACGACCGGGTCATCCTGGTGGACTGGGATCCGGCGTCGCCGCCCAACGCCTCGCAAGTTGTCAGCTTGACGCCCCTGCGGGTCGTCACCTTGCCCTGATGGCATGGCTCGGCGCACGCCGCGAACGCGGCTTCACGCTCACCGAGCTCGCGGTGGTCTTCACGATCATCAGCCTGCTGCTGGCGACGGCGCTGTTCACGCTGTCGGCGCAGACCGAGCAGCGCAATTTCGAGGAGACGCGGCGCCGGCTGGAAGCGGCACGCGAGCTGCATCCTCGCCTTCGCCATCGTCAATGGCCGGCTGCCGTGCCCCGCCACCGCCGCGAGCGCAGGAGCAGAGGCGTTCACCCGCGGCGCCAACTGCACCAGTCCCTACGGCGGGTTCCTGCCGGCGCGGGCGATCGGTTTCCAGATCGTGGACGCGAACGGCTTCGCGCTCGACGCTTGGCAGCAACCGCATCCGCTACGCCGTCTCCGGCGCCGCGCCGGTCGGCTGCACGGGCAGCTCGACCGCTCCGCACTTCACCAATGCTGTCAACCTGCGGACAAACGGCATCACGTGCCAGCCTGGCGATCTGGTGATCTGCAACAGATCGCCCGCCACGGTCACCAACACTACCTGCGATGCCAACACCAGCGTCACCAACCAGAACATCGTGGTGGCCATCGTGTTTTCGACCGGGAAGAACGGCGCCACCGGCGGCACCGGGACCAACGAGGCGCGCAACCTCGACAGTAACGCCCTCTTTGTGAGTCGCGTGCCCGACCCCATAGGGGCTGCCGGCGGCGAGTTCGACGACCAGATGCAGTGGATCAGCGTCGGCGAGCTCTACGGCAAGCTGATCGCCGCCGGCGTCCTGCCCTAGGCCGCGGCGCGCCGCAGGGCGAAGCACACTTCGCCGTCGCGGTTCGACTCCAGTCGCAGGACGTAGCCGGCCGTCGCCGCTTGTTGCGCTGCCTGATACAGGCCGATACCCAACCCGCTGTCGGAGGGCACCGGCACGCGCAGCAGCGACTTCACCATGTCCGCCGGCACCGCTTCCCCCGTGTCACAGACGCGCAACTGCGCCGCTTCCCCGCCCGAAAGCGTCGCGCGCACGTGCACGCCCGGCTGGCGCTTCTGCTTGGCGAGAGCGTTCTGCAGCAGGTTGTCGGCGACGCTGTCGAACAGGGCCCGCGGCACCTCGGCGCCCTCCGCCAGGTCCTCGACTGAGAACTCTATTCCGCGGCCCTGATAGAGCCGTACGAGGCCTTCCCACCAATCCTGCGCCGCTGCACGCGCGGCGCTTTCGGCGCCAGGCCGCTGCAGCTTGTCCAGCGTCGCCGCCAGGCGCTGCGTGATCGCCGGCAATTGCCGGCGCACCAGCGCCATCGCCTCGGGGGAGTCAGCGTCGCCGCGCACCGCGACCGAACACAAGACGTTGAGGGACTGCAGCAGGTTCTTCACGTCGTGCGTCACGCGCGCTCCGGTCTCGTGCACGGCCTGCATGTAGCTCGCCTGGCGCAGTTCCTGCTCGCGCAGCTTCGCCAGGTAGAACTCGCCCAGCAGCTGTCCCAGCAGGCGCAGGTGCCCGTGCAGCGCCGGGCTGGTCCGGTAGCGCGAATAGATGGTGAGCGCAATGTCACGATTCGAGAATTCCACCCCATGCGGCGTGCGCGCCCCCGCCTCGCCCTGCTCGCCGTCGCGACTTCCATGCGGCGCCCGACACCGAGGGCATGCGTGCCAGCGCCGCCACCGCCTCGGCCAGGAAGCGTTGCGGCCGCGACTCCGCGTGCGACAGCTCGGCGAGGAACTGCAGCCACTTCTCGATCGGCAGGCCGATGGAGAACAGGTACCGCGAGACGAACACGTTCAGGCCGGCATAGCCGGTGCGCGGATTCCACGCCAGCCCGATCGCCAGCAGGATGCCGGCGATCACGAACACGATGTAGGTGAGCGCCTGCAGGTATCCGGTGCGCCCCAGCGTCATGAAGGCGAAGCTGCCCAGGATCACAACGCTGAGCATCAGCATCAGGAAGATGCTGTAGAAGAAGTCGATGACCTGCGCGCTCTCCGGCGGATCGGGCTCCGCCGGCGTCAGCGCCATGAGCACGAACAGCACCGGCAGCCCCCAGGCCGCGTAGCCGCGCACGTCCGGGTCGATTTCGCGGCGCGGCGCGATCTCCGGCAGCACGATGATCACCAGCAAGGCGACGAGGTACGCGAACACCAGCAGGTAGAACCGTCTCTGCCAGCGCGCCTGGTGCAGGAATACCTTGCCCCCGACCAGCCCGGCCAGCACCACGGTCCAGGTGGCGAGCAGCCACCAGTTCAGCCACAGCACCAGCACCGCCGCGAACAGCGCGATGAACAGCGCCTGCGCCAGCGTCACCTGGCGCTCGCCCTGCAGGAACGGCTGCCACAGCAGCAGCAGCCCGAGGTGCGCGAGCAGCAGTACCCTCGCCCCGTCGTCGGACACGCCGCGCAGCGCCACGACGTGCAGCAGCGCGAGCATGGCGATCACCACGAAGCGCCAATGGCGCCGGCTGTATGCCGAGGCTGCGCCCGACAGGCGCTCGGCGGAGGGGATCCCTGGGGAGTCGGCTTGCATGATCGGTGCGGCGCAGGCAAAGATACGCAGATTCCCGAACCGGCGAAAGATGCCTCCCGCGCTCCTGCTGGCCCGCAGCACCCTGACCGAGGCGCGTCGCGGCGGCCTGCCCTGGCTGGCGCTCGGCTGCCTCGCGCTTGCCTTCGGCCTGGCCGCGTTCCTGTCGCAGGTCGCGATCACCGAAAGCCGCGCGCTGCAGGCCGCGCTCGCCGCCGCCGTGTTGCGCGCCGGCGCGGCGTTCCTGCTGGCGGCGCACGTCGCTGCGAGCGTGGTGCGCGAAGCGAACGACAAGGTGCTCGAGCTGGCGCTGGCGCTGCCGCTGTCGCGCTCGCAGTACTACCTCGGCAAGCTCGCGGGCTTCGGCGCCTGCGGCGCGTGCCTCGCCGCGGCATCCTGCGTACCGCTGCTGTTGTGGGCCGCACCCGGCGGCGTCGCCCTTTGGGGAGTGTCGCTCGCCTTCGAGTTGTTGCTGGTAGCGGCGGCCTGCCTGTTCTTTGCCATCACGCTCTCCAGCGTGGTCCCGGCGCTCGCGGCGACCGCCGGCTTGTACCTGCTGGCCCGCAGCATGTCCGGCATCCAGCTGCTCGCACGCGGCCCGCTTGCGGAGGAGTCGCTGGCGCAAGACATCGCGCGCGGCGCGGTGGATGCCGTGGCGCTGCTGCTGCCCCGGCTCGACGCCGCCACGCGCGCCGACTGGCTGCTGTACGGCTCTCCCGCACCAGCCGAGTTTGGTGCGGCGCTCGGCCCGCTGCTTCTTTACAGCGGGCTGCTTGCAGCGGCGGGACTGTTCGACTTCCACCGGCGCAACCTGTGAGCCGCGGCCAGCGAGCGCTGCAGGCGGTGCCCGGCTGGATTACGGGCTGCGCTGCTGGCCGGCTTGGCCGCACAGGTGGGCGTGCAGGCGCTGCGCCCTCCGCCGGCTGCGGCGGCGGAAGACCTGCCGTCGGCACCGCGCGCGCAGGCGCTGCGCGCTGCCAGCCTGGGCGAGCCGGCGGCGCTTGCGCGGCTCGCCATGCTGTACCTGCAGGCCTACGACCTCGGCGCGGGCAACGCGCTTCCCTACCAGCGCCTCGATTACGCGCGCCTCGTGCAGTGGCTGCGCGCCATCCTCGACACCGATCCGCGCAGCGAGTACCCGTTGTTCGCCGCGGCGCGCGTGTATGCCGAAGTCAACGATCCGGCGAAGTGCCGCGAGATGCTGGCGTTCATCCACCAGGCCTTCCTCGAGGATCCGAACCGGCGCTGGCCGTGGCTGGCGCACGCCGCGCTGCTCGCCAAGCACCGGCTGCGGGACCTTGCGCTCGCGCGGCGCTTTGCAGCGGACATCGAGCACCTGACCACCGACCCTTCGGTCCCGCTATGGGCGAAACAGATGGAGATCTTCATTCTCGAGGACATGAACGAGCTGGAAGCTGCCAAGATCATGCTCGGCGGGCTGCTCGCCGCCGGACGGATCACGGATCCGCAGGAGCGCCGTTTCCTGCAGGGGCGGCTGGAAGAGCTGGAACGCAGGCTAGCGTCAAAACCTTGACGCCGCTGTCGATTTCTCGACGAATTTTCCGTGATTTTTGGCCGATTTGGGGCTGCAATGCCAAAATGTACCTGGCACGGAGCTTGCGGACCAGTTTTATCGCCTAGTCTGCTCTCAAAGGAGTAATCGAATGAAAGCTCTACAGAAAGGCTTCACGCTGGTGGAGATTGCCATCGTGCTGGTCATTATCGGCCTGCTGCTCGGCGGCATCCTCAAGGGCCAGGAGATGATCACGCAGGCCAAGATCAAGAACATCATTTCTGACTTCTCGGGCATATCCGCGGCCTTTCACGGCTATCAGGACCGCTACCGCGCGCTGCCGGGAGACGACGCCAACGCGCCTGCGCGCTGGGCGGGCTCGCCGCCGGCGATAGCGGGCATGGGCAATGGCGTGGTTGCGGGCACCTACAACAATGCCGGTGCCGCGTGCACGAACGCGTCGGAGGCCTGCATCTGGTGGGATCACCTGCGCCGCTCCGGTTTCGTCTCCGGGGCGGGCTTGAGCCAACCGTTGAACGCGGTGTCCGGCATTGTCGGCGTGCAAACCGGCGACGGTGCTGCCACGCCCGGGCCCGCGCTCGGCGGCGCCGCGGGCGTCGGTGGATTCTTTTCGTTGCTGATGTGCTCGGCAAACCACCCGGACAAGATCGCGATCGCCGCCGATACGCAGATGGACGACGGCGCGCGTCTCACGGGCACCGTGCGCGGCCAGCTGCAGACGACAAATAACCCCACGATTGTCACGGATGCCACGGGCGCCGCCGTGGGCGGCGCGGGCAGCTACGTGGAGAGCGGCACCAACACTTACACGCTCTGCCGCCTGCTGTAACTGCAGCGAAGGCAGCATCTCAAGGCCGGCCCTGTGCCGGCCTTTTCATTTCCTAGCCCTGCAGCAGGCGCAGCTCAGCCGCCGCCAACAGCTCCGGGGCACCGAGCAACACCACCACGTCGCCCTCGCGCAGCGGCCCGGCCTCCCCGGCCGACATCTTCATCGGCGCACCCGGCCGCCGCACCGCCGTGACCTGCACGCCCAGGTCTTCAAGCTGGAGCGCCGCGAGCGGCCTGGCGAGCGCCGCGGCGTGTGCGTGCAGCGTCACCGCGTGCAGCCGCGGCTGCGCCGCCTCCCCGGTCTCCGCCGCGTCGCTCGCGCCGTGGAAGAGCCCGCGCAGCAGCCCGTACTGCTCATCGCGCACCTGGCTCATGCGGCGCATGACCCGGGCAAGCGGCACGCCCAGCCATACCAGCGCATGCGAGGCAAGCATCAGACCCGACTCGAACGCCTCGGGCACCACCTCGGATGCGCCGGCCGCCGTGAGCCTGCCGATGTCGGCTTCGTCGCGCGCCCGCACGATCACCGGCAGCGACGGACGCAAGGCGTGGATGTGCGCCAGCACGCGCACCGCCGCCGGCACGTCGGCAAAGGTCACCACCACCGCCGCGGCGCGCGCCACGCCGGCCGCCACCAGCGCTTCGCGCCGGCACTGTCGGCGAACACCACCGTGTCGCCGGCCAGCGCCGCCTCGCGCACGCGCTCCGGGTCGAGGTCGAGCGCGACGTAGCGCACGCCCTCGGCCTCCAGCAGGCGGGCGAGGCGCTGGCCGTTCCTGCCGTAGCCGAGGATGATCACGTGGCGCTCGGTCTCCAGCGATCGCACCGCCACGCGGTGCAGCTCGAGCGAGCGCGCCATCCACTCGGAGGCCGTGAAGCGCAGCACCAGCCGGTCGCTCGCTGCGACGAGGAACGGCGTGGCGATCATCGACAGGATCATCGCCGCGACCAGCGCCTGCAGCACCGGCTCGGGCGCGAGCTGCGCGGCGCGCGCCTGCGCGAGCAGCACGAAGCCGAACTCGCTGCCTTGCGCGAGCGCGAGCGCCGTGCGCAGCGCAGTGCCCGGCGCGGCGCCGAAGGCGCGCGCGAGCAGCGCGATCAGCGCGCCCTTGCCGGCGACGAGCACCGCGAGGAACGCGAGCACCAGCCAGGCCTGCCCGAGGACCAGGCGCAGGTCGAGCAGCATGCCGACCGTGACGAAGAACAGGCCCAGCAGCACGTCGCGGAACGGCTTGATGTCCTCTTCGACCTGGTAGCGGTACTCGGTCTCGCCGAGCAGCATGCCGGCGAGAAACGCGCCGAGGGCGAGCGACAGGCCGGCAAGGCCGGTGAGGAAGGCGAGCAGCAGGGTGATCAGCAGCACGTTCAGCACGAACAGCTCGGTGGAACGCTCGCCGCGCGATGACGCCGAACCACGCGCGCATCACGCGCGGGCCGACGAGGACCAGCACGGCCAGCACCACTGCGGCCTTCGCCAGCGCGAGCAGCATGACCCGGCCCAGGTCATGCGCGGGGGCATTCAGGGTCGGTACCAGGATCAGCAGCGGCACCACGGCGAGGTCCTGGAACAGCAGCACGCCGATGATGTCGCGGCCGTGCAGCGCGTCGAGTTCGAGCCGCTCGGCCAGGAGCCTGGACACGATCGCGGTCGAGGACATGGCGATGGCGCCGCCCAGCGCGAGTCCCGCCTGCCAGCTGCCGCCCGCGGCAAGCGCCGCCGCCACGCCGATGCCGATGCTCGCGGCGACCTGCGTCGTGCCCAGTCCGAACACCGCGCGGCGCATGGTGCGCAGCTTCGCCAGGCTGAACTCCAGGCCGATGGAGAACATCAGGAACACCACGCCGAACTCGGCGAGGTGGCGCACGGCAGCGCTGTCGGCTATCAGGCCGAGGGCGTGCGGGCCGAGCAGCACGCCGGCGGCCAGGTAGCCGATGATCGGCGGCAGAGCGAGGCTGCGGCAGACGACCACCGCCAGAACGCCGCCGGCGAGCAGCACGAGGACCGGTTGCAGCGCAAGGCCGACGGCGTCCATCCTGGAGCGCAACACCCCTAAGTTATACTTGCAGCCCTATGATAAGCGCAGCACGCTGCGGGCAGAAATGAACGCGCCGCGCGCGTCGAGGAAGGCGCTCTCGCTGGCGCGCGAAGTGCTCAAGATCGAGGCGGACGCGGTGCGTTCGCTCGGCGCGCGGCTCGACCGGCGCTTTCTCGAGGCGATGTCCCTGATTCTCGGCTGCAACGGCCGCGTGGTGGTGAGCGGCATCGGCAAGTCCGGACACATCGCACGCAAGATCGCCTCGACCATGGCGAGCACCGGCACCCCCGCGCACTTCGTGCACCCCGCGGAAGCGAGCCATGGCGACCTCGGCATGGTGCAGGCCGACGACGTGTTCATCGCGATCTCGCATTCGGGCAAGAGCGAGGAGCTGCTGAGCATCGTGCCCTTGGTGAAGCGCCGCGGCGCCAAGCTGATCGCGATGACCGGCAATGCGGCCTCGCCGCTCGCGCAGGAAGCCGACGTGCACCTGGATGCAGGCGTGAAGCGCGAAGCGTGCCCGCTCGATCTCGCGCCCACCGCCAGTACCACTGCGGCGCTGGCACTCGGCGACGCACTGGCGGTCGCGCTGCTCGACGCGCGCGGTTTCACCAAGGCCGATTTCGCCCGTTCCCACCCGCGCGGCTCGCTGCATCAGCAGGCGCTGAAGCACGTCGCCGACGTGATGCGGCGCGAGCAGGACATCCCGGCGGTAAGGCAGAATGCCTCGTTCGCCAGCGCCTTGGACGAGATGACGCGCGGCGGCCTCGGCATGACGGCGGTGGTCGACGCGCGCCGCCGGGTGAAGGGCATCTTCACCGACGGCGATTTGCGCCGCGCGCTGCGCAGCTCCCCAGGCGCGAACCAGGTCAGGCGGGTCGCGCAAGTGATGACGCGCAAGCCGCATACCATCCGCCCGGAGGCGCTGGCGGTGGAGGCGGTCGAGCTGATGGAGCGCCACCGCGTCGGCGCGCTGCTGGTGGTGAACCGGGCCGGCCAGCTGGTCGGCGCGCTCAACATGCACGACCTGTTCCGCGCCAAGGTCGTCTGACGCCGGCCATGGCGGAGCAATCCCGTGACGCACTCGAGCGCGCGCGCCGCGTGCGGCTGATGGTGTTCGACGTCGACGGCGTGCTCACCGACGGGCGGCTGTGGTACGGGCCGCAGGGCGAGGAACTGAAGGTCTTCCACAGTCTCGACGGCCATGGCGTGAAGATGCTGCAGGAGGGCGGCGTCGCCGCCGCCCTGCTCTCCGGGCGCAGCTCCGCGGCGGTGGCGCGGCGCGCCGCCGAGCTCGGCGTGGTGCACGTGCTGCAGGGCATCGCGGACAAGCGCGCCGCCCTCGACGCGCTGCTCGCGCGCCTCGGCCTCGAGCCGCGCGAGGCCGGCTACATGGGCGACGACCTGCCGGACCTGCCGGTGCTCGCCCACTGCGGCTTCGCCTGCGCGCCGCGCGAGGCCTGCGCGGAAGTGCTGCGCGACGCGCACTACGTCGCCAGCGCGCCGGCCGGCGGCGGCGCGGCGCGCGAAGTCTGCGACTACCTGCTGCGCGCGCAGGGCAGGATGGAAAACGTGCTGGCGAGGTACCGCGCATGAAACTCGGCTCCGCGCGCTTGTTCCCGCTGCTGCTGATGCTGACGCTCGCGCTGCTCTCGTTCTGGCTCGAGCGCCTGGTGCGCGAGGAACCGCAGCCGCCGCGCCAAGCGCCGCCACGACCCGGACTACGTGGTCGAGGGCTTCCACCTGGTCGAATACAACCGGGCGGGCCTGCCCGTGTCCACGCTGTCGGCCGCGAAGATGCTGCATTTCCCGGACGACGACTCCACCGACCTGGTCGCGCCGCGCGCGGTGCAGACCAGAGCCGGAGCGCGCGCGCCTCACGCTGTCCGCGCGAGCGCGGCACGCTGTCGCAGGACGGCAACGAGATATTCCTCTACGACAACGTGCAGATGCTGCGCGATGGAGCCGGCGCGCTGCCCGGCAGCCAGCTGCGCACCAACTTCCTGCACGTGGTGAGCCCGCGCTCGCTGGTGCGCAGCGACCGCGAGGTGCACGATCACCGAGCCGGGGCGCTCGCTTTCGGCACGCGGCATGGAGTACGACAACGAGACCGGCCAGCTGACCCTGCACGCGCAGGTGCGCGGCGTCTACGACGGGAAGCTGAAATGATCCTGCGCCTGCGCTTGCTGCTGGCTGTTGCGGTGATCTCGGTTTCGGCCTTCCCGGCCAGGGCCGAGAAGGCCGATCGGGAAAAGCCGACCAACGTCGAGGCGAACCGCATGACCTCCGACGAGGCGCGCCGCGTCAGCATCTTCGAGGGCAGCGTGCTGCTCACCAAGGGCACCATCACCGTGCGCGCCGAGCGCATCGTCGTGCGCCAGGACGCCGACGGCTTCCAGTACGCGAGCGCCACCGGCACGCCGGTGCGCTTCCGCCAGAAGGGCGACGCGGTGGGCGGCCAGGAAGGCGTGTGGATCGACGGCGAGGCGCTGCGCGTCGAGATCGACGAGAAGAACGAGCGCATCGAGCTGCACGACAACGCGCGCATCACGCGCGACCAGGACGAGGTGCGCGGCAGCTACATCCTGTACGACCAGCGCTCCGAGTTCTTCTCCGTGACCAGCGCCAAGGGCGCGGCCGCCGCGGCCCCGGGCGGGCGCGTGCGCGCGGTGATCCAGCCGAAGAAGCCCGCCGCGGACAAGGGCGCGAAATGAGCGTGTTGCGCGCCGAGCGGCTGCGCAAGCGCTACAAGTCGCGCGCGGTGGTGCAGGACGTCTCGCTCGAGGTGTCGAGCGGCGAGGTGATCGGCCTGCTCGGCCCCAACGGCGCCGGCAAGACCACCTGCTTCTACATGATCGTCGGCCTGATCGCCGCGGACGCCGGCCGCATCCACCTCGACGGCAGGGAGCTCACGCACCTGCCGATCCACGCGCGCGCGCGCCTGGGCATCTCCTACCTGCCGCAGGAGAACTCGGTGTTCCGCAAGCTCACGGTGGAGGAGAACGTGCAGGCGGTGCTCGAGCTGCAGGGCGCTGGCGCGCGGCGAGATCGAGCCGCGCCTGCAGGAGCTGCTCAAGGACCTCAACATCGCGCACCTGCGCAAGCACGCCGCGCTGTCGCTGTCGGGCGGCGAGCGCCGCCGCCTGGAGATCGCGCGCGCGCTGGGCACGCGCCCGTCCTTCATCCTGCTCGACGAGCCCTTCGCCGGGGTCGACCCGATCGCGGTGCTCGACATCCAGCGCATCATCCGCTTCCTGAAGGAGCGCGCCATCGGCGTGCTGATCACCGACCACAACGTGCGCGAGACGCTGGGCATCTGCGACCGCGCCTACATCATCAACGAAGGCGCGGTGCTCGCCTCCGGCCACCCCGAGGAGATCGTCTATAATGACAGTGTTCGCCGCGTGTACCTGGGCGAGCATTTCCGCATGTAGTCTGCAACATTCCCCCCCATGAAGCCCACCCTGCAGTTCCGGCTCTCGCAGCACCTGACGCTGACGCCGCAGCTGCAGCAGTCCATCCGCCTGCTGCAGCTCTCCACGGTCGAGCTGAACCAGGAGATCGAGCGCATGCTGATGGAGAACCCGATCCTCGAGCGCGAGGACATCGAGGGCGACGCGCAGGCCGCGTTCACGCCGCCGCGGGACGCGCCGCCGTCGGCGCCCGAGCCGGGCGCGGCGGCGCCGGAGGAGCCCGCGGAACGGCGCGAGGACTGGCTGCTCGACTTCGCCGCGCCCGCGCGCGGCGGCGACGAGGACGAGGACCAACGACCGCAGCCAGGCCGCGCCCGACACCCCGACGCTGCGCGACCACCTCAACCAGCAGCTCACGCTCACCGGCCTGGGCGAGCGCGACCGCGCGCTGGTCGCCATGCTGATCGACGTGCTGGACGACGACGGCTACCTGACCCAGCCGCTGGAGGAGATCGCCGCGCTGTTCTCGGCCGAGGCGGAGGTGGACGTCGAGGAGCTGGCCATCGCGCTGCGCCACCTGCAGAACCTCGAGCCCGCCGGCGTGGGCGCGCGCTCGCCGAGCGAATGCCTGCTGCTGCAGCTGCGCGCGCTCCAGGACCACCCGCGCCTGCGCGCTCGCCACCGAGATCGCCGGCAAGCACCTGCAGCTGCTCGCCAGCCGCGACTACGTGCGCCTGCGCAGCCTCACCGGCGCGCAGGAGCGAGGAGCTGCGCGCGGCGCAGAAGCTGATCCAGAGCCTCAATCCGCGCCCGGGCGCCGCTTTCGCGCGCGTCGAGACGCGCTACATGATCCCGGACGTGATCGTGCGCAAGGTGAAGAGCGTCTGGCGCGCGAGCCTCAACCCCGAGGCCATGCCGCGCCTGCGCATCAACCGGCTGTACGCTGACCTCGCCGGCAGCGCGCGCAACGGCGGCAACGCGCTCGCCTCGCAGCTGCAGGAGGCGCGCTGGATGATCAAGAACGTGCAGCAGCGCTTCGACACCATCCTGCGCGTGTCGCAGGCGATCGTCGACCGGCAGCGCCATTTCTTCGAGCACGGCGAGGTGGCGATGCGGCCGATGGTGCTGCGCGAGATCGCCGACACGCTCGGGCTGCACGAGAGCACCATCTCGCGCGTCACCACGCAGAAGTTCATGGCCACGCCGCGCGGCATCTTCGAGCTGAAGTATTTCTTCGGCAGCCACGTCGCCACCGACACCGGCGGCGCCGCCTCCTCCACCGCGATCCGCGCGCTGATCAAGCAGCTGGTCGCGGCCGAGGACGCGCGCGCGCCCCTGTCGGACGCGCGCATCGCGCAGATCCTCGGCCAGCAGGGCATCGTGGTGGCGCGGCGCACCATCGCGAAATACCGGGAATCTTTGCAGATCCCGCCGGTCAGTCAGAGAAGGAATCTCTAGAGGAGCCCCGATGAACCTGAACGTCAGCGGCCACCACCTCGAAGTCACGCCCGCCATCCGCGGCTACGTGCAGGGGAAGCTGGAGCGCGTGAAGCGGCACTTCGACCACGTCATCGACGCGCACGTGATCCTGTCGGTGGACAAGCTGCGGCAGAAGGCCGAAATCACGTTGCACGTGCGCGGCAAGGACATCCACTGCGCCTGCGAGGAGCAGGACCTGTACGCCGCCATCGACCTGCTGGTCGACAAGCTGGACCGCCAGGTGCAGAAGTACAAGGGCAAGCAGGGCGACGCGCGCCAGCGGGCTGAAAAAATTTGACCGCGCAAGCCGCGCGGACGGCAGCCGGCGCCTTGGGCTATAATGCGCGCCCTCAGCGCCGCTCCTGTGGCGCCGGATCATGAGTCTCGTCGCGAAGCTCCTGCCGCCTGCCAACGTCCTGCTCGACCTCCCGGTGTCGAGCAAGAAGCGCCTGTTCGAGCAGGTCGGGCTGCTGTTCGAGAACAACCACGGCATCGCGCGCAGCCTGGTCTTCGACAGCCTGTTCGCGCGCGAGCGGCTGGGCTCCACCGGCCTGGGCCAGGGCGTCGCCATCCCGCACGGCCGCATCAAGGGGCTGAAGGACGCACTGGGCGCCTTCGTGCGCCTCGCGCAGCCCGTGCCGTTCGACGCCCCGGACGGCAAGGCGGTGAACCTGCTCTTCGTGCTGCTGGTCCCCGAGCAGGCGACCGAGAAGCACCTGCAGATCCTGTCGGAACTGGCGCAGATGTTCAGCGACCGCGCGCTGCGCGAGGCCATGGCGGCCGCGCCCGACGCGGGTGCGCTGCACCAGCTGATCGCCGCATGGCAGCCCGATGCTGCAGGTCAACGTCACGCAGTTGCATGAGGACAACCGCGACGCCTTAGCGCTCGCGTGGGTAGCGGGGCGCGACGGCAGCACCGTCGTGCGCCGCGAGGCAGCCGCCTCGGCCGCGCTGGTCGGCCACCTCAACCTCACCCATCCCAACAGCATCCAGGTGATCGGCGCCTACGAGGCGGGCGGCCTGCCCGGCCTCGCGGAGCGCCTGTTCGCCGCGCCGCCGGCCGCGATCATCGTCGCCGACGGCATCGCGGCGCCGCCAGGCGCTGGTGGACGGCGCGACCGCGAGCCACACGCCCCTGTTCACCACGCCGCTGCCCGCGGCGCGCGTCATCGAGAAACTCTCGCGCTACCTCGCCAAGGCGCTCGCCGAGCGCACCGAACGGCACGGCGTGCTGATGGACGTGCTGGGCCTCGGCGTGCTGATCACGGGCGATTCGGGCGTCGGCAAGAGCGAGCTCGGCCTGGAGCTGATCAGCCGCGGCCACGGCCTGGTGGCAGACGACGTGGTCGAGATCTCGCGCATCGCCGCCAATACGCTGGAAGGCCGCTGCCCGCCGGTGCTGAAGGATTTCCTCGAAGTGCGCGGACTGGGCCTGCTCGACGTGCGCACCATCTTCGGCGAGACCGCGGTGCGCCCGAAGATGAAGCTGAAGCTGATCGCGCATCTGGAGAGGCCGGCACCCGCGCGCAATCGCGACATGACCGAGCGGCTGCCGCTCGCCGAGCAGTCCGAGGAGATCCTCGGCGTGACTGTGCGCAAGGTGGTGATCCCGGTGGCCGCCGGCCGCAACCTCGCGGTGCTGCTCGAGGCGGCGGTGCGCAACTACATCCTGCAGTTGAGGGGAATCAGTTCCAGCGCCGAGTTCGTGGCGCGCCATAAGCGCGCCATGGACGCCGGCGACTGAAAGGCGGCATTGCAGCTCATCCTCGTCAGCGGGCTGTCGGGCGCCGGCAAGAGCATCGCGCTCGACGTGCTCGAGGACGGCGGCTTCTACTGCGTCGACAACCTGCCGGCCACGCTGCTGATGGACGTGGTCGGCTTCCTCGCCGAGGCCGGCCACGAGCGCGTCGCGGTGAGCGTGGACGCGCGCAGTGCGGCGCTCGCCGCGCTGCCCGAGGGCGTGGCGCGGCTCAAGGCCGGCGGCGCCGACTGCCGCGTGCTGTTCCTCGAGGCCAATCCGCAGACGCTGATGCGGCGCTTCTCCGAGACGCGCCGCCGCCACCCGCTGACCGTCGAGGGCCTCACGCTGTGCCGAAGCCATCGCGCGCGAGCGCGACGCTGCTCGGCGGCGTCGCCGAGCTCGGCCACCGCATCGACACCAGCGACCTGCAGCCCAAGGTGCTGCGCAACTGGATCCGCGACCTGCTCGGGCTGGACGGCGGCTCGCTCACGCTGCTGTTCGAGTCCTTCGCCTACCGCGACGGCATCCCGCTCGACGCCGACTGGGTGATCGACGTGAGGATGCTGCCCAACCCGCACTACGACCCGGCGCTGCGTCCGCTGACCGGGCGCGACGCGGCGGTGGTCGCCTTTCTCGATGGCCAGGAGCAGGTGCAGCGGCTGCGCGAGGACGTGCGCACGTTCCTCGCGCGCTGGCTGCCGGAAGTGGTGCAAGGACAACCGCAGCTACCTCACCGTCGCCATCGGCTGCACCGGCGGCCGGCACCGCTCGGTGTACCTCGCCGAGAAGCTCGCGCGCGTCCTTCGGCGACGAATGGCGCGTGCTGGTGCGCCACCGCGGCCTCGCCAAAGAGTGAGCGCAGCGCAAGCCGGCGAGATCCCGCTCTTCCCGCTGCAGACGGTGCTGTTCCCCGGCGGACGGCTGCCGCTGCGCATCTTCGAGCAGCGCTACATGGAGATGGCTAAGGCCTGCCTGCGCGACGGCGTCGCCTTTCGGCGTGTGCCTGATCCGCGAGGGCGGCGAGGTCGGCGCGCCGGCGCTGCCGGAAGCGGTAGGCTGCGCCGCGCGCATCGTCGAGTGGGACATGCCGCAGTTGGGCCTGCTGCAGGTGGTGGCGCGCGGCGAGCGGCGCTTCCGCATCCTCGCGCGCCGCGTGCAGCCCGACGGCCTGGCGCTCGCCCGCGTCGAACTGCTCGGCGACGAACACGATGCGCCGCTCGACCCGCAGACGGATCTTTGCGCGCGCGTGCTGCGCAGGATCGTGGAGGCAGCGCCCGCGGACCTGGTCGAGACGCCGCCGCGCTACGACTCCGGCGCCTGGGTAAGCGCGCGCCTCGCGGAGATTCCTGCCGCTGTCGCCCGCCTCCAAGCAGCGACTGCTCGAGATGGACGACGCGCGCGACCGCATCGAGATCCTGCGCCGCCTGATCAGCTCAAGCGGCCAGTAGGCCCTTCAGCACGGCGCGCACCGGCGTGGGCACGGCCGCGTGCACTGCGTCGGCCACGTCCAGCCACAGCCGGCCCGCTGCTTCGGCGCGCGGCGTCATCTTGCGCACCTCCACCAGCAGTGGCTGCGCGCGCAGGCGGAAATGCGTGAAGCCGTGCTCGATGACCGGCAGCCGGCGCGGCTTCGCCGCGCCCGGGAGGCGGGTTTCGGGAAACGTCCACAGGCCGCCCCACAGCCCGGCACCGGGCCGGCGCTCCAGCAGCACCTGTCCCCGGCGCAGAAAGACGTACCAGGTCGCGTGCCGCAGCGGCAGCGGCGGACGCGCGCGACGCCCGGGCAGCTCGTGAATGCGGTTCTCGCGGCGCGCGACGCAACGCGCCGCCACGGGGCAGCGCTCGCAGGCGGGCTTGGTGCGCGTGCATACCGTCGCGCCCAGGTCCATCAGCGCCTGGGTATAGGTGCGGATGCCGCGCGCGGGCAGCAGGCGCTCCGCCAGTGCCCACTGGCGCTTGTCGCCTTCGACGCCGAAGCACCTCGCGAAGACGCGCTTGGCATTTCCATCCAGGATCGCGGCGCGGCGGCCGAAAGCGAACACCGCGATCGCCGCCGCGGTGGAGCGGCCGACCCCGGGCAGCGCCTGGATGCCCTCCACCGTCCGCGGGAATGCCCCTTTGTCCGTGATGGCCTTCGCGGCGGCGTGCAGGTTGCGCCCGCGCGCGTAGTAGCCCAGCCCGCTCCACAGCCGCAGCACGTCGTCCTGCGACGCAGCAGCCAGCGCGCCGACGTCGCCGAAACGCGCGAGAAACCGCTCGTAGTAGGGAATCACCGCCGCCACCTGGGTCTGCTGCAGCATGACCTCGGAGAGCCAGATGCGGTAGGGGTCGCGCGTGCCCTGCCAGGGCAGCCCGCGGCGGCCGTGGCGCCGCTGCCAGGCGGCGAGCCGGGAGGCGAAATCCTGCATGCGGCATTGTATGATTCCCTCGTCGACGTTCCCCATGCTCGCCTTCATCCTGCGCCGTCTCGGGCAAGCGGTCCTCGTCATGCTGACGGTGGGCTTCATCGCGTTCGCGCTGTTCCGCTTCGTCGGCGACCCGGTGCTGTTCATGCTCGGCCAGGACGCCACGCCGGAAGACCGCGAGCGCGTGACCAAGCTCCTCGGCCTCGACCAGCCGTTCTACGTGCAGTACGCGAAATTCGTCGGCCGCGCGCTGCAGGGCGAGTTCGGCCTCAGCTTGCGCCAGGTGCAGCCGGTGTCCAGGCTCTTCGTCGAGCGCCTGCCCGCGACGCTCGAACTGTCCTTCGTCGCCGCGTCGCTCGCGCTGGTCGGCCGGGGTGGCGATGGGCGTGTACACCGCGCTGCGACGAGATTCCTGGCTGACGCAGTTCCTGCTCGCGGTGTCGCTGGTCGGCGTTTCGCTGCCCACCTTCCTCATCGGCATCCTCCTGATCCTCGTGTTCGCGGTGCTGCTCGGCTGGCTGCCCTCCTTCGGGCGCGGCGAGACGGTGGCGCTTGGCTGGTGGAGCACGGGCTTTCTCACCTGGAGCGGCATCAAGTCGCTGATCCTGCCCTCGATCACGCTGGGCCTGTTCCAGATGACGCTGATCCAGCGCCTGGTGCGCTCGGAAATGCTGGAAGTGCTGCGCACCGACTACATCAAGTTCGCGCGCGCGCGCGGCCTGAGCGACCGCGCGGTGCACTTCGGCCACGCGCTGAAGAACACCCTGGTGCCGGTGATCACCATCACCGGGCTGCAGCTGGGCGCCATCATCGCCTTCGCCATCATCACCGAGACGGTGTTCCAGTGGCCGGGCATGGGGTTGCTGTTCATCCAGGCGGTCGGCTTCGCCGACGTGCCGGTGATGGCCGCGTACCTGTGCCTGATCGCGCTATTCTTCGTCGTCATCAACCTCGTCGTGGACCTGCTGTATTACGCGGTCGATCCCCGCCTGCGGATCGACCGCGCGGTCGCGGCGCATTGAGGAAACCATGAAAAACGACCCACTCGAAATGCTGCGGCTGTTCCACGCGGAGCTGGTGCACATCCGGCGCGACATCCACGCCAACCCCGAGCTCGGCTTCGAGGAGACGCGCACCTCGCAGCTGGTCGCCGACAAGCTCACGGAGTACGGCGTCGAGGTGCATCGCGGCCTGGCCAAGACCGGCGTGGTCGGCGTGATCAAGGGAAAGAAGCACTCGAGCGGCCGCGCCATCGGCCTGCGCGCCGACATGGACTGCCTGCCGATGCACGAGACGAGCGAGGTGCCGCACAAGTCGAAGGTGGCCGGACGCATGCACGCCTGCGGCCATGACGGCCACACCACGATGCTGCTCGGCGCGGCGCGCTACCTCGCGCAGACGCGCAATTTCGACGGCACGGTGAACCTCATCTTCCAGCCGGCGGAGGAAGGCGGCGGCGGTGGGCAGGTGATGGTGCAGGAGGGCCTGTTCGAGCGCTTTCCCTGCGACGCGGTGTACGCCCTGCACAACTGGCCGGGGCTGCCGCCGGGCAGGATGGCGGTGCGCGCGGGCCCGGTGATGGCGGCGACCGACGAGATCCGCATCACCATCCGCGGCAAGGGCGGCCACGCGGCGATGCCGCACCTGACGGCCGACCCGGTGGTGGCGGCGGCGCAGGTCATCACCGCGCTGCAGACCATCGCCAGCCGCAACGTCAGCCCGCTCGATTCGGTGGTGGTGAGCGTGTGCTCGATGCAGACCAGCCAGCTCGGCGCGTTCAACGTGATCCCGGGACACGTGCTGCTGGTGGGCACGGTGCGCAGCTTCCGCCCGGAGACGCGCGAGCTTGCCGAGCGCCGCGTGCGCGAGATCGTCACCGGCGTGTGCGCAGGGCCTGGGCGCGAGCGCGGAGATCGAGTACCGGCGCGGCTACCCCGCGACGATCAACACGCGAGAAGGAGTCCGCGTTCGCCGCGCGCGTCGGCGAGAAGGTGTTCGGCAAGGGCAACGTCGTGACCGACGGCGAGCCGACCATGGGCGGCGAGGACTTCTCCTTCATGCTGCAGGCGCGTCCGGGCGCCTACGTGTTCCTCGGCCAGGGCGGCGGCCTCGGCGGCTGCTTCCTGCACAACCCGGGCTACGATTTCAACGACGAGGTGATCCCGCTCGGCGCCGGCTACCTTGCCGCGCTGGCCGAGGAATCGCTGCCACTCAAGTAAAGGGAGACAGACGCAATGAAACTCAGACACCTGCTGGCCGCGGCGCTGATCGCGGGCTGCGCGACGACCCAGGCGGCGACGCTCAGGTGGGGCGCGCAGAACGACATCCTGACGCTCGACCCGCATTCGCAGAACCACGCCACCACGCATGGCATCCTGCAGCACACCTACGAAGGCCTGGTGCGCTACACCAAGGACTTCCAGGTGGAGCCCAGCCTCGCCACCAGCTGGCAGCTGATCTCGCCCACGCAGTACCGCTTCAACCTGCGCAAGGGCGTCAAGTTCCACGACGGCTCGCCCTTCACCGCGGACGACGTCGTGTTCTCCTACGGCCGCATCATCCAGCCGCAGGGCACCAACCAGATCTACGTCTCCGGCGTGAAGGAAGTGAAGAAGATCGACGACCACACCGTGGACCTGATCCTCGGCGGGCCGAACCCGGTGCTGCTGCGGCTGCTGGTGGACTTCCGCATCATGAGCAAGAGCTGGTCGGTGAAGAACAAGTCCGAGAACGTGCAGGACTACGTCGCGAAGGAGGAGTCGTACGCCTCGCGCCATGCCAACGGCACCGGCCCCTACATGATCAAGCTGTGGGAGCCGGACAAGCGCATCGTGTTCGCCGCCAACCCCGCCTGGTGGGACAAGCTCGAGGGCAACGCCACCGAGGTGATCTACACGCCGATCAAGGCCGACGCCACGCGCATCGCGGCGCTGCTCTCGGGCGACGTCGACCTCGTCACCGACCTGCCGACGCAGGACGTGGCGCGCCTGCGCAGCGAACCCAAGCTCAAGGTGCTCGACGGCCACGAGGTGCGCACCATCTTCATCGGCATGGACCAGTTCAGCCCCGAGCTGAAGTACTCGAGCGTCAAGGGCAAGAACCCGTTCAAGGACATCCGCGTGAGGAAGGCGCTGAACGTCGCCGTGGACCGCGAGGCGATCAAGCGCGTGACGATGCGCGGGCTTTCCATCCCCGCGGCGATCATGATCGCTCCCGGCGTGCACGGCCACACCCCCGACATCGACAAGGTGGCGCCGGTGGACGTGGAGGGCGCGAAGAAGCTGCTCGCCGAGGCAGGATACCCGAACGGCTTCGATTTCGGCCTCGATTGCCCGAACAACCGCTACGTCAACGACGAGGAGATCTGCCAGGCGCTGGTCGGGCATGTGGGCGCGGATCGGCCTGAAGGCGAAGCTGAACGCGCAGCCGATGGCCACCTTCATCCAGAAGATCCAGAAGTTCGACCACGACGCCTACATGCTGGGCTGGGGCGTGGCGACCTTCGACGGCCTGTACACGCTGCAGTCGCTGATGCGCACCAAGACCACCGGCGCCGACGGCAGCTTCAACCTCGGGCGCATCAGCGACGCGAAGCTCGATGCGCTGATCGACGCGATGAAGACCGAGACCGACGTGAAGAAGCGCGACGCCATGCTGCGCGAGGCGCTGGTGATGACGCGCGACAACTACTACTACGTGCCGCTGCACCACCAGTTGCGCCCCTGGGCGATGAAGCGGAACGTCAGCACGGTGCACAAGGCGGACGACCGCCCGGAATCGCGCTTCGCGCGCATCGACTGACGGCCGCGGGGCCCGGGCGATGGCCGCGGTTGCCGGCTGGCTGCGGCGCGCCTGGGAGCACGACCTGGCGTGGAGCTTCCGGCGCTCGCCGGTCACCATCCTCGCCGCGCTTCTGACGCTCGTCTGCGTCGGCGGCGCGCTGTTCGCGCCCTGGATCGCGCCGCATAACCCCTTCGACAGCGCGACGCTGAACCTGTCCGACGGCTTCACGCCGCCGTCCTGGACCGAGAAGGGCAGCGCCAAGTACCTGCTCGGCACCGACGACCAGGGGCGCGACGTGCTTTCGACCATCATGTACGGCGCGCGCATCTCGCTCGGCGTCGGCCTCGCGGCGGTGCTGTTCTCGGCCGCGCTCGGCGTGTCGCTCGGCCTGCTGTCGGGCTACCTCGGCGGGCGGCTGGACGCCTTCATCATGCGCGTGGCCGACATCCAGCTCTCCTTCCCGGCGATCCTCATCGCGCTGCTGATCGACGGCATGACGCGCATCGCGCTGCCGCGCGAGATGCACGACCAGCTCGCGGTTTACGTGCTGGTGCTGGCGATCGGCGTCTCCGGCTGGGTGCAGTACGCGCGCACCGTGCGCGGCTCGACGCTGGTGGAGAAGAACAAGGAGTACGTGCAGGCGGCGCGCGTCATCGGCCGGCACCCGCTCGCCATCATGCTGCACCACGTGCTGCCCAACGTCATGGGCCCGGTACTGGTGATCGCCACGATCCACGTCGCCACCGCCATCATCACCGAGGCGACGCTGTCGTTCCTCGGCGTCGGCGTGCCGCCGACGCAGCCCTCGCTCGGCACGCTGATCCGCATCGGCAACGACTTCCTCATCTCGGGCGAGTGGTGGATCACCGTGTTCCCGGGCCTCGCGCTGGTGGTGCTGGTGCTGTCGGTGAACCTGCTCGGCGACTGGCTGCGCGACGCGCTCAACCCGAAGCTCCGGTGAACGCGCCGCTCCTGGAGGTGAAGGACCTGCGCGTCGAGTTCCCGACGCGCCGCGGCACGCTGGTGGCGGTGGACGGCGTGTCGTTCCGCATCGCCCCCGGCGAGGTGCTGGGCGTGGTGGGCGAGTCCGGCGCCGGCAAGTCGCTCACCGGCATGGCGATCATCGGCCTGCTCGAGCCGCCCGGGCGCATCGCCGCCGGCGAGATCCGGCTCGAAGGCGAGCGCATCGACAACCTGCCCGCGCGAGCGCATGCGCAGGATCCGCGGCCGGCGCATCGGCGCCATCTTCCAGGACCCGCTCACCTCGCTCAACCCGCTCTACACCATCGGCGACCAGCTGGTCGAGACCATCCTCACGCACCTGGACGTGGGCCGCGACGAGGCGCGCAGCCGCGCGCTGCAGCTGCTTGCCGAGGTCGGCATCCCGGCGCCGGAGGCGCGCATCGGCCACTACCCGCACCAGTTCTCCGGCGGCATGCGCCAGCGCGTGGTGATCGCGCTCGCCCTGTGCGCCGAGCCGCGCCTCATCGTCGCCGACGAGCCGACCACCGCGCTCGATGTGTCGATCCAGGCGCAGATCATCGCGCTGCTCAAGCGCCTCGCGCGCGATCACGGCACCGCGGTGATGCTGATCACGCACGACATGGGCGTGATCGCCGAAACCGCGGACCGCGTCGCGGTGATGTACGCCGGGCGGCTCGCCGAGCTCGGCCCGGTGCGCGAGGTGATCCACCAGCCGCGCCACCCCTACACCGGCGGGCTGATGGGCTCGATCCCCAAGATCGGCGCGGTGAAGCGCCACAGCCGCCTGGTGCAGATCGACGGCGCCATGCCGCGGCTGAATGCCATCCCGACCGGCTGCGCCTTCAATCCGCGCTGCCCGAAGCGCTTCGAGCGCTGCACCGTCGAGCGGCCCGAGCTGCTGCCGGTCGGCAATGCGCTCGCCTCCTGCTGGCTATATGGCGACGGGCCCCGATAGCGCGCCCGCTGGTGCGGTTGATGGAGCGTCGGCCGGGACTTCGACGTCTCGCGCCCCTGGCTCAACCGCGTGCTCGAGGGCGCGCCGCGCCAGCTGCTGCGAGCGGTGGACGACGTGTCCTTCGAGGTGCGACAGAGGCGAGACGCTGGCGCTGGTGGGCGAGTCGGGATGCGGCAAGTCGACCGTTGCGCGCCTGATCGTCGGTCTGTACGCGCCTGTCGCGCGGCCGCATCGAGTTCGACGGCGTGGACCTCGCCGCGCCGGGCACCGACGCCGCCGCCCTGCGCCGGCGCATGCAGATGATCTTCCAGGATCCCTACGCGAGCCTCAATCCGCGCTGGCGCGTGCGCGACATCGTCGCCGAGCCGATCCGCGTGCTCGGCCTCGCCGCGACCGCGCAGGCCGAGCGCGACGCGGGTGGCGCAGCTGCTGCGCCAGGTCGGGCTGTCGCACGATGACGGCGAGAAGTATCCGCACGAGTTCTCCGGCGGCCAGCGCCAGCGCATCTCGATCGCGCGCGCCCTTTCGGGCAATCCCGAGTTCCTGGTGTGCGACGAGCCGACCTCGGCGCTCGATGTGTCGGTGCAGGCGCAGATCCTCAACCTGATGTCCGAGCTGCAGGAGCGGCTCGGCCTCACCTACCTCTTCATCTCGCACAACCTCGCGGTGGTCTCGCATATCGCCGATCGCGTCGGCGTGATGTACCTCGGGCGCGTGGTCGAGCTGGCCGAGGCGGAGCGCCTGTTCGCCGCCCCGCGGCATCCCTACACGCGCATGCTGATGGACGCGATCCCGGACCTCGAGATGACCGGCAAGCCGAGAACGCCGGTGGCGGGCGAAGTGCCCAACCCGCTCGCGCCGCCCGCCGGCTGTGCGTTTCACCCGCGCTGCCCGCACGCCAATGCGCGCTGCCGCGCGGAGCGGCCGGCGCTCCTCGGGCCGAGCACCGGCGCAGTCGCCTGCCACGCCGTCGAGGAAGGGCGCCAGGTCCAGCGCTTGAACAGCGTCGCGCAGCCGCTCCTGCACCTTCTCCTTGGCCTTTGCCTTCGCGGCGCCGGAGCCGAGCGCGCCGTAGTCGATCTCGTATTTCGGCGCGTCGAACGCGCCCGTCAGCTTCACCGGGATGACGAGGCCGGCCAGATGGTCGAGGTCCGCGCCGCCCTGCCCCTTGGAGGTCGCCACCACCGTCGCCTTCGCAAGGTAGTTGAGCTGCGAGTTGCCGATGTCGATGTCGCCCGCGCCGCCGATGCGCAGCGCCGGCGCCTTGACGTCGAGGTCGTCGTTGCGCGCCACGCCGTTCTTGATGACGAAGCTCGCCGTCATCTCGGAGAAGTCGGTGCGCTGCGCGGTGTCGGAGGGCTGCTGCTGCGCCGACTTCGAGCCGAACGCCGCCTTGGTCTTTCTCAGCGCCTCGGTGAGGTTGATGCCCTTGACCGCGCCGTCGCGCAGCGCCACGCGCGCCGTGCCGCCCAGCGCCTTCTTCATCGCGTTGATCGTCGCGCCGGCCGCCGTCACGTCGAGCGCGATGTTGCCGCGCCCCTCGACCGCATCGCGCCCCGCTGCGTCCTTCACCAGGGGACCGATGGCCACGTTGCTGAGCGATTCCTTGCAACGCGATGCGGTTGCCGTTGGCGTTGAGCGTGAGCGCGCCGGCGAGGGTGCCCTCGTACAGCTTCGCCGAATGGGGCGCGAGATCCGCGCGACCGCCTGCCGCGCGCAGCTGTGCCTTGAGCTCGCTGAGCTTCAGGCCCTGCACCTGCAAGGCGCCGACTGCGAGCTTGCCATCCGCGTTAAGGCCCTTGAGCCCGCTCAGGTCCACCGGCACATCCACGTCCACCTTCGCGTTCGCGCCTGGTGCGGGCTTCGCCTTGGGACTCGCTGCGAGGTAGCGGTCGAGGTTCAGCCTGTCCACGTCGATGTCGAAGCTGTAGTGGGCGTGCGTCGAACTTCGCCATGGCGGCCTTCCCCTTGATGGTCGTTTCGTCGAACTTGGCGGTGAGTTCGGCGTTCACGCTCTCTTTCGCCACGTCGGCGCGCACGTCGCCGGAGAGCGCGAGCTCGAGGCGGCTGAAATCGGCCGCCGCGCCTTCGACCTTGAGGCTCAGGCCCTCGAGGGCGTATTCCTGCCGCGCGAGGCTGAACCGGTAGCCTGACTCCAGCGCCACCTTGGCGTCCACCAGCGGCTGCTTGCCCTTCAGCTGCGCGCCCAAGCTCATCTTGCCCGGCACGTCCTCGGCGATGCGGCCGGTACGCAGCTCCAGGTGCGCAACTTCCAGCGTCTGCCCGCTGCCCTCGTCCTTGTAGGCGAGCGTGCCGTTCGCCAGCTGGATGCCCGCGACGTCGAACTTGACCTTCGCGGGCTTTGCCGGCGCTGCCGCCGGCTTCTTCGCGCCCGCGGCGCCGAGCAGATCCTCGAAATCGAACTTGCCGCCCTTGGCGCGGATCACGCTCGCCTTCAGGCCCGCGACGCGCACCTGGTCGACCAGCGACTTCGCCGCTCAGCAGCGGCAGCAGGCGCACCGAAACGTGGGCCGAATCGAAGGCGGCGAAATCGTGCTCGCTCGCGCGACGCGACAGCGTCGCTTTGCCGACCGAAACGCCGATCGACGGCCAGAAAGCGAGCTTCACGTCGCCGTGGAACTTGAGCGTGCGGCCGGTGTGCTCCTTCACCAGTTTCTCGACTTCGTCCTTGTACTGATTGGGATCGAAGCTGAGCGCCAGGATCGCCGCGCCGGCGGCAAGCAGCACCACCAGCGCGAGCAGACCATAGAGCGGGTACTTGAGCCACTTCATGCGGGCTTCCTCCCGGCGATGCCGAAGGGCACGTGGCCGGTGGCGACGTGCCTGCCGGCCGATTCTACGTGGCCGCGCTGGTCGTCGAAGTAGAAATCGGGCTCGAAGGCCTTGAGGAACTCACCCTTGTCCAGGCCGCCCGAGGAACAGCGCCTCGTCCACCGCGATCTTCCAGTGCATGAGGGTCCGCACCGCGCGCTCGTGCGCGGGCGCGCTGCGCGCGGTGACCAGCGCCGTGCGCAGCCTCATCGCGGTGCCGGCGGTTTGCAGGCGGTGCAGCGCCTCCAGCAGCGGCTTGAACGGCCCGGGCGGCAGCGGAATGTCCACGCGCGCCGTCTCGTGGCGCGTGAAGGCTTCGAGCCCATCCTGCTGGTAGACACGCTCGGCCTCGTCGGAAAAGAGCACCGCGTCGCCGTCGAAGGCGATGCGCACCTCGTCCTGGTGGCGGCTCGCGGCCTGCGCCGACTCAGGCACCACGCGCGCCGCCGGGATCTTCGCGTCCAGCGCGCTCATCACGTCCTGCTCGTTGGCGGAGAGGAACAGGTTGGCGCGCAACGCGTCGAGGTAGCGGTAGGGCTGCCGCCCGCGCGTGAACACGCCGCGCTCGACGCGCAGCCCGGCGCGCTGCGCCGAGCGGAACACGCGCAGGCCGCTCACCGGGTCGTTCTTGGACAGGATCACCACTTCGACACGCTGCGAGTCGGGGGTATTGAAGGCGAGGAGCTTCTTCACCAGCGGGAAGGCGACACCGTGCTTGGCCGGCACGTCGATGCGCCCGAGCTGCAGCGCCACGTAGGCGCCCTCGCCGTCGCGGTCGAACACCCGGTTCTCCTCCTCGAAGTCGAACAGCGCCCGCGAGGAGATCGCCACGACAAGCTTGCCGTCAAAGGTCACTGGCATGGGGACCGGGAAATTCTACGGCAGATGCAATCTCTTGCCTTAATGACGTGGGCGGGTGCAGTATCGGGCAGATGATTGGTGTTCGGTCGCTTTTCCGGGAGGAGGAAATATGAACTATGCACGCTTGGGTGTCGCCGTTGCAGTAGCCGCCGCGCTCGCAGCTTGCGCGCAGATGGGCGCGACGCCGGGCAAGCGCGAGCTGATGATTGTCGGCAATGACGAGAAGACGATCGTCGACAACGGCGGTTTCGTCTTTGCTGCGCCGGGCAAGGACACGGTTTCCATCGTTGACATCGGAACCGATCCGCTGGCGCCGAGGATCATCGCCAACCTGCCGCTGATGAACTCGATCTTCGGGCCGCCGACCAACCTCGCGATCACGCCGGACGAAAGCCTCGCCTTGGTGGCGAACTCGATGGACTGGCAGAAGGACGGTTCGAGCTGGAAGCCGGTACCTGACAACAAGCTCTACGTGATCGATCTGAAGGCGAACCCGCCGGCGCTCGTCGACACGCTTGCCATCGGCAAGCAGCCCTCGGGCATGGCGATCAACAGGGCGGGAAACCTCGCCCTGACCGCCAACCGCGCCGACAACTCGATCAGCGTGCTGCGCATCGCGGACAGGAAGGTGACGCTCATCGATACCGTGGCGATCGGCGAGCATGTGGCGCATGTGGTGTTCGCGCCCGACGGCAAGCGCGCTCTGGCCGGGAAGTTCCCTGGCCACAAGGTTGCGTTGCTCGAGGTTAACGGCGAGAAGGTCACCTATACGAAGCAGGACATCACGGTGGGGCTGTGGCCGTACAACCTTGACATCACGCCGGACGGCAAGCTCGCGCTGACCGCCGATAACGGCGCGGGCGGCAGGTCCGACGGGAACGTGGACACGGTCAGCGTGATCGACCTCGAAGCCAACCCGCCGCGCGTCATCGACAAGGTTGTGGTGGGCGATGCGCCCGAGGGCTTTGCGATCAGTCCGACGGGAAAGCTCGCGGTCGCCGTGCTGCTGAAGGGCGCGGACGCGCCGAGGAATGCATGGTTCTACAACCGCAATTCGTCGGTGGTGGCGCTGAAGATCGACGGCAAGAAGGTCACGCGCACCAATGAAGTCGAGGTGCGCGGGCTGCCCGAGGGCGCCGTGTTCAGCAGCGACGGGCAGTACTTGTACGTCGGTAACTACATGGATCGCGACATTTCGATCCTCAAGGTCGAGGGCGACCAGCTCGTCAACACCGGGAAATCGCTTGCGTTGCCGGGGCAGCCCGCGTCGATGCGCGGGCGCAGCGCCAACCGCTAGCGCCTGCATTCGCTTCTGCAGGAGCGCCCAGCAGGACCTGGAGCGGGTGAAGGGAATCGAACCCTCGTATGCAGCTTGGGAAGCTGCCGTTCTGCCATTGAACTACACCCGCGGGTTGTGCGCGAGTGTATCATTACTCCTTATGATTCAAGTGATTGTGAACGGCGCGCAGCATCGCTTCGAGCACCCGCTCGACGTCGCCGCACTGGTCGCGCGCCTGCAACTCGCCGGCAAGCGCATCGCGGTGGAAAGAAACGGCGAGATCGTGCCAAAGAGCGCGCACGGCTCGACGCTGGTCGCTGACGGCGACCGGCTGGAGATCGTGGTCGCGGTGGGGGAGGCGGATGAACGACAAGTTCGTCATCGCCGGCAAGACCTACTGCGTCGCGCCTGCTGATCGGCACCGGCAAGTACCAGGACTTCGCGCAGACGCGCGCCGCGGTCGAAGCCTCCGGCGCCGAGATCGTCACGGTGGCGATCCGCCGCACCAACATCGGCCAGAACGCCAACGAGCCGAGCCTGCTCGAGGCGCTGCCGCCCTCGAAGTTCACCTACCTGCCGAACACCGCCGGCTGCTACAGCGCCGAGGACGCGGTGCGCACGCTGCGCCTCGCGCGCGAGCTGCTCGACGGGCACGACCTGGTGAAGCTCGAAGTGCTGGGCGACCCGCACACGCTCTACCCGAACATGCCGGAGACGCTGAAGGCCGCCGAGCAGCTGGTGAAGGACGGCTTCAAGGTGATGGTGTACTGCTCCGACGACCCGATCCAGGCGAAGATGCTCGAGGACCTGGGCTGCGTCGCCATCATGCCGCTCGCCTCGCTCATCGGCTCGGGCATGGGCATCCTCAATCCCTGGAACGTGCAGCTGGTGATCGACGCGGTCGAAGCTGCCGGTGATCGTGGACGCGGGCGTGGGCACCGCCTCGGACGCGGCGATCGCGATGGAGCTGGGCTGCGACGGCGTGCTGATGAACACCGCGGTCGCCGCGGCGAGGGATCCGGTGCTGATGGCGCGCGCGATGAAGAAGGCGGTCGAGGCCGGCCGCGAGGCCTTCCTCGCCGGCCGCATGCCGAAGAAGCTCTACAGCGCCGCGCCCTCCTCGCCCACCGAAGGCAAGATCGCGCCTTCCCGCTCCAAAGCCGCGTGAAGCGCACGGTCCGCAGTTACGTGCTCCGCCAGGGGCGCGTGACCGCCGGCGCAGGAACGCGCCCTCGCGGAGCTGATGCCGAACTACGGCATCGGCTTCAGGGATGAACTGCTGCAGCCCATGGCAGTCTTCGGCCGCGCGGCGCCCCTGGTCCTCGAGATCGGTTCCGGCATGGGCGAGACCACGGCGCGAGATCGCGCAGGGAGCACCCGGAGACCGACTTCATCGCCGTCGAGGTGCACGGCCCCGGCGTCGGCAGCCTCCTGAAGCGGATCGACAAGGAGCAGCTCGAAGAATCTGCGCGTCATCCGCCACGATGCGCTCGAAGTGCTGGAGAAGCATGATCCCCGACGGCGCGCTCGCCGGCGATCCACCTCTTCTTCCCCGATCCCTGGCCGAAGAAGCGCCACCACAAGCGCCGCCTGGTGCAGCCCGCCTTCGCCGCGCTCGCCGCGCGCAAGCTCGCCCCCGGGGGCTACCTGCACGCCGCCACCGACTGGGAAGACTACGCATCGCAGATAGTAGAAGTGCTTATGGCGGCAGCCCGGCCTGCGCCGGGAGAATGGCGCCCATGCCCGCCCGTCGACCAAGTTTGAACTTCGCGGCCTGAAGCTCGGTCACAAGGTGCACGACTTCCTCTTCCGCAGGCTTGCCTGAAATGTTGCGCTGGTTGCTGTTGTCCGTTGCGCTGCTCTCCTCGGGGCTCGCCCGCGCCGAGCCCTCCACCCACGATCTGGACTGGTTCGACGAATCGCGCCAGCGCGCGGTGCCGGTGCGCCTGTACTGGCCGGAAGGCAGCAAGCCGGTGCCGCTGGTGGTCTTCTCGCACGGCATCGGCGGCTCGCGCCTCGGCTACAGCTACCTCGGGCGAATACTTCGCGAGCCACGGCATGGCGAGCCTGCACCTGCAGCACGTCGGCAGCGACCGCAGCCTGTGGACGGGCAATCCGTTGTCCCTGGTCGAGCGCCTGCAGGTCGCGGCGCACGAGCGCGAGGCCCTGGAGCGCGTGAAGGATCTCAGTTTCGCGCTCGACCAGCTGCTCGCGCGGGAGGAATTCGGCGGGCGCGTCGACCGCGGGCGCATCGCCGCCGCCGGCCATTCCTACGGAGCGAACACGGTGATGCTGGCCGCAGGCGCGAGCGTGCAGCGCGAGGGGCGGCAGATCAGGCTGCGCGATCCCCGCATCAAGGCCGCGGTGCTGCTCTCGGCGCCGCCGTTCTACGGCGAGGAAGACCTCAAGGCGATCCTGCAGTCCATCACGCTGCCCACCCTGCACGTCACGGCGACCGAGGACGTCATCCGCATTCCGGGCTTTTACTCCCCGGCCAGCGACCGCGTCGCGGTGTTCGAGGCCGTCGGCAGCCCGCTCAAGGCGCTCGCCGTGTTCGAGGGCGGCTCGCACAGCATCTTCACCAACCGCATCGGCACCGGCGGGACCGAGCTCAATCCGAAGGTGAAAGCGGCGACCAAGGAGCTCGCGCTCGCATTCCTGCAGCGCGTGTTCGAAGGCAAGGGCGAAGCCCTGCAGCGCTGGCCGGAGACCTACCGGCCGCTGCTCGCGCGCTGGACTAGTCCAGGAACAGCTGCAGCAGTTCGTTGAGGAACAGCCGCCCGCGGCGCGTCGGACGGATGCGCAGGCTGTCCTCCTCGAGCAAGCCCTTCTCCCGCGCCGTCTGCAGCTTGCGCAGGATCGACCGAGCCCGGCAGCCCGGTGCGCTCATCGAACATCTCCGCCGGCACCCCCTGCACCAGCCGCAGCGCGTTCAGCATGAATTCGAACGGCAGCTCGCGCGGCGCGATCACCTTCTCCTGCACGGTGCCCGCCGACGCCATGTACTCGCGCGGCTGCTTGTGCCGTTCGTGGCGCGTCACGCGATCGGCGAAGGAAAGCTTGCCGTGCGCGCCTGCGCCGAGGCCGAGGTAATCGCCGAACTCCCAATAGTTCAGGTTGTGGCGGCAGCGCCGCCCGGGCCGCGCGAAAGCTGAAGTCTCGTAGTGCTCGAAACCGGCGGCCGCCGCCAGTTCCTCGACGGCGAGCTGCATGTCGGCGCAAGCGTCGTGCGCCGGCAGCAGCGGCGGCTTGCGGTAGAAGACCGTGTTCGGCTCGAGCGTGAGCTGGTAGGCAGACAAGTGCGTGGTGCCGAAGCGCAGACCTTCGGCGACATCCATGCGCGCCTCGGCGAGCGTCTGCCCCGGCAATCCGTACATCAGGTCCAGGTTGACGTTGTCGAAGGCCGCCTGCGCCATCTCGATTGCGCGCCGCGCTTCGTCGGCCGAATGAATCCTTCCCAGGGCCTGCAGCTTCCCGTCGTTGAAGCTCTGGATGCCCAGCGACACGCGGTTCACCCCGGCGCCGCGGTACCCGCGGAAGCGCCCCGCCTCCGCAGTGCCGGGATTGGCTTCCAGCGTCACCTCCGCGTCCGGCTCGAGCGGCAGCCGCGCGCGGACCGCGGCGAGGAGGCGATCGATGGACTCGGGCGAGAACAGGCTCGGCGTGCCCCCGCCGATGAATATCGAGCGCAGCCGCCTGCCCCACACCGAGGGCAGCAGGCCTTCGAGGTCGGCCACCAGCGCGTCCACGTACTCGCGCTCCGGCAGCGCATCCGAGCGCTCGTGCGAATTGAAATCGCAGTAGGGACACTTGCGCACGCACCACGGCAGGTGCGCGTAGAGCGCGAGCGGCGGCAGCGCGGCCGAAGCGCACGCTACCCGGAAGACTGATCTGAACCTGCAGCACGGAGCATTTTACAGTGCGTCGACATTGGACTATGTTAGGGGCATCTTCGAGGACGGCAGCGAAGGACAGAGCGCAGCGTGGCGCTGGGAGTGCTTTTGTGGTGTGCCGCCGCGCTGCTGGGTACGGGTGTGGCGGCGGTTGCGGCGGCCCGCCATCGCGCGGCAAGCGCTTCGGTCTACGGCGTCGCGCTCGGCGCCACGACGGTCGCGATGCTCGCCGCGGCGTGGTCGCTGCTTGCGCAGCACCCGCCTGCGGTCGCGAGCCTGCCGCTCGGCCTGCCCTGGCTGGGCGCGCATTTCCGGCTCGATGCGCTGACGGCTTTCTTCCTGTTGGTCGTCAATCTGGGCGCGACGGCGGCGAGCCTGTTCGCGCTCGGCTACGGCAGGCACGAGGAGTCGCCCGCAAGGGTGCTGCCCTTCTACCCGGCGTTCCTCGCCGGGATGAATCTGGTCGTGCTCGCCGACGACGCCTTCACGTTCCTGTTCTCCTGGGAGTTCATGTCGCTGACCTCCTGGGCGCTGGTGATGGCTCATCATCGGCGCAGCGGCAATGCCGCGGCGGGCTACATCTACCTGCTGATGGCGAGCCTGGGAACGCTCGCCTTGCTGCTCGCCTTCGGCCTGCTTGCCGGCCCGAGCGGCGGTTATGCCTTCGCGGCGATGCGCCAGGCTGCGCCGCCGGCCGGTGTCGCCGGCGCAGTGCTCGCGCTGGCGCTGATCGGCGCGGGATCGAAGGCCGGCCTCGTGCCCCTGCACGTCTGGCTGCCGCTCGCCCACCCCGCCGCGCCCAGCCATGTCTCCGCGCTGATGAGCGGCGTCATGACCAAGGTGGCCGTGTACGGCTTCGTGCGCATCGTGTTCGACCTGCTCGGCCCGCCAGCCTGGTGGTGGGGCGCACTGGTTCCGCTGCTGGGCGGCGTGACGGCGGTGCTGGGCGTGCTCTACGCGCTCATGCAGCACGATCTGAAGCGCCTGCTCGCCTATCACACGGTCGAGAACATCGGCATCATCTTCATCGGCTTGGGCCTGGCGCTCGCATTCCAGGCGAACGGGATGCAGGCCGCCGCCGCGCTGGCGCTGACCGCGGCGCTGTTCCACGTCTTCAACCACTCGCTATTCAAGAGCCTGCTGTTCTTCGGCGCGGGCGCGGTGCTCACGGCGACCGGCGAGCGCGACATGGAGCGGCTCGGCGGGCTGATCCACCGCATGCCGCTCACGGCGTTCGCGTTCCTCGTCGGCTCCGCGGCGATCTCGGCGCTGCCGCCGTTCAACGGCTTCGTGTCCGAGTGGCTCACTTTCCAGGCGATCCTGCTCAGCCCGACGTTGCCGCAATGGCTGCTCAAGTTCCTGGTGCCCGCGATCGGCGCCCTGCTTGCGCTGTCGGCCGCGCTCGCCGCCGCCTGCTTCGTCAAGGCGTTCGGCGTGACGTTCCTCGGGCGGCCGCGCACGCAGGTGGCGCGCGACGCCGTCGAGACCGACCGCTGGTCGCTCGCGGCCATGTTCGCCTTCGCCGCGCTATGCCTGCTCGCCGGCGTCGTCCCGGGCCAGTTCCTCGACGCGCTCGCACCGGTCACGCAGGCGCTGGTCGGCGCGCACCTGCCGCTGCAGGAGGAGCGCGCCTGGCTGACGATCGTGCCGATCGCCGAGAGCCGCAGCTCCTACAGCGGCCTGCTGCTGTTCACCTTCATCGCGCTGGCGGCCTGGATCGCCACCTGGGTGATCCATCGCTATGCGTCCGCTGCGACGCGCCGCTCCGCGCCCTGGGATTGCGGCTTTCCCGATGCGAGCCCGCTCACGCAGTACACCGCTGGCAGCTTCAGCCAGCCGATCCGCAGGGTGTTCGGCAGCGTGGTGTTCCGCGCGCACGAGGAGGTCGACATGCCGCCGCCGGGAGACGCGCGCCCCGCGCGCTTCGAAGTGCGCATGCGCGACGTGCCGTGGGACCTGTTCTACGTCCCGGCGGCGAATGCCGTGGCCTTCGCAGCCGACCACCTCAACAAGGTGCAGTTCATGAGCATCCGCGCCTACCTGACCCTGGTGTTCGGTGCGCTGGTACTGCTGCTCGCGGTGCTCGCCGCATGGCAATAGCCCTCCACGCCGCCGTCCAGCTGGTCCAGCTCGCGCTGGTGCTGGCGCTCGCACCGCTGCTCACCGGGTTCGTGCGCAGGCTGAAGGCGCACATGGTGCGCCGGCAGGGGCCGCCGCTGCTTCAGCCCTATCGCGACCTGTTGCGCCTGCTGCGCAAGGAAGTGGTGCTGGCGCATTCGGCGTCCTGGCTGTTTCGCGTCACTCCCTACCTGGTGTTCGCCACCACGTGGGTGGCGGCGGCGCTGGTGCCGACCTTCGCCGTCGGGCTGGTGTTCAGCAACGCCGCCGACATGATCGCCATCGTCGCGCTGCTCGGCAGCGCGCGCTTCCTGCTGGCGCTCGCCGGACTGGACGTCGGCACGAGCTTCGGCGGCATCGGCTCGAGCCGCGAGATGATGATCGCCTCGCTCGCCGAGCCGGCGATGCTGATGGTGGTGTTCACGCTGTCGCTGCTGGCCGGCTCGACCCAGCTGTCGTCGATCGCGGCGTTCATGCAGAGCCCGGACGTCGGGCTGCGCGTGTCGCTCGCCCTCGCGCTGGTCGGGCTCATCATGGTGGCGATTGCCGAGAACGCGCGCGTCCCGGTCGACAATCCGGCGACGCACCTGGAGCTGACGATGGTGCATGAGGCGATGATCCTCGAGTATTCGGGCCGCCACCTCGCCGTGATCGAGGCCGCCTCGTACCTGAAGCTGCTGCTGTACGTCTCGGTCATCGCCTGCGTGTTCTTCCCCTGCGGCATCGCGGTGTCGGGGCAGGGGCTCGCCGCCTACCTCGCCGGGATCGCGGTCTACGTGCTGAAGCTCGCCGCCGGCGGAATCCTGCTGGCGGTGTTCGAGACTGCCATCGCCAAGATGCGGGTGTTTCGCGTGCCCGACTTCCTGGGCGCGGCGCTGATGCTCGGCTTCCTGGCGACGTTGCTCCTGTTCGTATCGCGGGCGACCTGATGGACCAGATCGCCCTCGATGTGGCGCATCTTTTCGCCGGCGGCCTGGTGCTGGTCAGCTTCATGCTCCTGTACCAGGACCGCCTGACCGGGATCGTGAACAACTTCGCCCTGCACGCCCTGGTGGTCTCGCTCTCGGTGGCGTGGCAGGCCTACATCCAGCACGCGCCGCACCTGTACATCACGGCCGCAATCGCCCTCGTCGTGAAGGCGGTTGTGATCCCCGTCGCGTTGCACCGCATCATCGTTCGGCTGGGGATTCACAGGACCATCGAGCCGGTGGTCGGCATCGGGCTGACGATGCTCGCCGGGATCGGACTGGTGGCGCTGTCCATCATGGTCATGCTGCCGATCACTGCCGAAGCGGGAACCCTGGCGCGCGAGGATTTGGCATTCGCCCTGTCGGTCGTCCTGCTCGGCCTGCTCATGATGATCTCGCGGCGCAACGCGGTGAGCCAGGTCATCGGCTTCATGTCCATCGAGAACGGGTTGATTCTCGCCGCCACCGGCGCCAAGGGAATGCCGCTGGTGGTCGAGATCAGCGTCGCATTCTCGATCCTGATCGCCCTGATCGTGATCGGCGTCTTCCTGTTCCGCATTCGCGAGCGCTTCGACACGGTCGACATTCACGCCCTGCACGAGCACCGCGGCGGGCAGCCATGACGGAACCCGGCTCATTGTTCGTGGGCGCCGTACTGATCATCCCCGTGGTCAGCGCGGCCGTCCTCGCCCTGTTGCCCGACGACCGCACGGCGGCGCGGCTCAATGCGCTGGCGACGTTCCTGACCTTCGTGTCGGCGGCGGTGCTCTTCGTGGAGCGTCCGTCCGCCGGGCGCTACCTCATCGTGGACGACCTGAACGTCGTGTTCATCGTGCTCAGCACGTTTGTCGGCTTCACGACGAGCGTGTTCAGCGGCAGCTACATCGCGCACGAACTGGAGACCGGCCGGCTCACCCCGGCCTACCTGCGTTTCTACCACGCGATGTACCAGGCGCTCATGTTCGGCATGAACCTGGCGCTGCTGTCGAACAACGTGGGCCTGATGTGGGTCGCGGTCGAGCTGGCCACGCTCACGACGGTGCTGATGGTCGGGATCTACCGCACGCCGGCGGCGCTCGAGGCGGCCTGGAAGTACTTTCTCCTGGGCAGCGTAGGCATCGCGCTGGCGCTGTTCGGCACCATCCTGGTGTATCTCGCGGCGCACGGGACCGTCGGCGAGGGCCTGGATGCGATGGCCTGGAACGTGCTCGTGGACAAGGCCTCGGCGTTTGATCCGGCGCTCCTCAATCTCTCGTTCGTGTTCCTCCTGCTCGGATACGGAACGAAAGTGGGGCTGGTGCCGCTGCACGCCTGGCTGCCGGACGCGCATGCGGAAGGCCCGACACCGATCTCGGCGGTGCTCTCCGGGCTGCTGCTCAACGTGGCCCTGTTCGCGGTGCTGCGCTTCAAGACGATCATGTCCGCGAATCCGGCGGCATTGGCGCCCGGGCCGCTGATGGTGTCGCTGGGGCTGCTCTCGGTGCTGTTCGCGTCGTTCATGTTGTACCGGCGCCACGACATCAAGCGCATGTTCGCCTATTCGTCGATCGAGCACATGGGCATCATCACATTCGCGTTCGGCATGGGCGGGCCGCTGGCGAATTTCGCCGGCCTGCTGCACATGACCCTGCACAGCCTCACCAAGTCGGCGATCTTCTTCTGCGTGGGCCACATCGCGCAGGTGAAGGGCACGCAGCAGATGTCGGAGATCCGCGGGCTCACCGTGTCCCATCCGACGCTCGGCTGGGGTCTCACGTTCGGGGTCGTCGCCATCGTCGGGCTACCACCCATGGGAATCTTCATGACCGAGTTCCTGATCGTGACCTCCACGTTCGCGCGCGAGCCGGTGCTCGCCGTCGCGCTCGGCCTGGGCATTCTGCTGGCGCTCGGGGCGCTGCTGCTGCGCCTGAACGGCCTCGCGTTCGGCGAGCCGTACGGCAGCAGCCAGCCGGCGCGGGCCTCGTTCGTGCCGGTGTTCGCGCACTTCGCGCTCGTCCTGGTCGCGGGCATCTGGCTGCCGCCGGCGCTGGTCGCATGGTTCCAGCACGTGGCGACGTTGCTGACTTGACATGAATTGGCCGCGTTCCATCGTCGATCGCGAAGCCTGGCAGGCGGCCGCGGCACGTCTGCAAGCGGGCGAGCTGTGCCTGCTCGGGCTCTGGGGAGAGCCGGGCGTCGTGCGCATGGCCGTGATGCAGAACGCGTCGCACGAGTGCTCGGTGCTCAGCCTGGACTGCGAAGGCAACCGCTACCCCTCGGTCGGACGGCTGCATCCGCCCGCCCAGCGCCTGGAGCGGGCGGCGCGCGACCTCTACGGCTTGGAGCCCGAGGGGCTCGCCGACGCGCGGCCGTGGCTGCGTCACGGCGGCGCCTACCCGTTCCTGCCCGCGCAAGGCGAAAGCCTGCACCAGATCCCGGTGGGGCCGGTGCACGCCGGAATCATCGAGCCGGGCCACTTCCGCTTCACCGCGAGCGGCGAGACCGTGGTGCGCCTGGAGCAGCGGCTGGGTTACGCGCACAAGGGCGTCGAATCGCTCATGGCCAACGCATCCCTCGAGCGCGCGTCCCGGCTCGCCGGGCGGGTGTCCGGCGACAGCACTGTCGCTTTTTCCCTGGCGTACGCCCGTGCGGTCGAGGCGGCGCTCGCGCTGGAGGCGCCGCCGCGCGCGGTCTGGCTGCGCGCGTTGATGGCGGAGCTCGAGCGGCTCGCCAATCACCTGGGCGACATCGGCGCCGTGTGCAACGACGCCGCCCTCGCCGTGATGCACGCGCAATGCGGCTGGCTGCGCGAGCAGGTCCTGCGCGCCGCGCAGGCCTGCTTCGGCCACCGGTTGATGATGGACCGCGTCATCCCCGGCGGCGTGCTGCGCGACCTGCCCGCCGACGGCGAGCGGCTGCTGTCCGCGCTGGTGGCGCTCATCCGCAAACATTTTCCCGATCTGGTCGAGGTGTACGACAACACGCCTTCGCTGAAGGACCGCACGGTCGGCACGGGAATCCTGTCGCCGGCGCTCGCCCAGCAGTTCGCGGCCGGCGGTTTCGTCGGACGCGCCTCGGGCCGGCACTTCGATGCGCGGCGCACGCCGGGCTACGCGCCCTACGACAGGCTGCCGTTCGAAATTCCGGTGGTTCAGGCGGGCGACGTGAACGCGCGCGTCTGGATTCGTATCCGCGAGGTGGAGCAGAGCCTCGCGCTGGTCGAATCGATCCTGCCGCAGGTGCCGACGGGCGCTATCCAGCTGCCGCTCGGGGCGCCGTCTGCGGCCGGCGCGCGCGAGGGCATCGCGCTGGTCGAGGGCTTCCGCGGCGACATCCTGGCGTGGGTGAGGATCGACAGCCGACGGCAAAGTCGCGCGCTGCCATCTCAGGGACCCTTCGTGGTTCCAGTGGCCGCTTCTCGAGGCCGCTGTCGAGGGCAACATCGTCGCCGACTTCCCGCTTTGCAACAAATCGTTCAACTGCTCCTATTCGGGCCACGATCTGTAGGGTGAGCGGACATGCGTAGGCTTCTGCTGAAGAACCTCGTGCACGGGCCACTCACCGAGGCCGCCCCCGCCCCGGACGATGCCGCGCTCGCCGAGCTGGCGTCGCGCGTCGAATCAGGCTGCGCGCAGGCGCCTGGGGCGAACGCTCGCGATTCGCGAGGTCGATGCGGGCTCCTGCAACGGTTGCGAGCTCGAGATCCATGCCCTCGGCAACGTGCTCTACGACCTGGAGCGATTCGGACTGCGCTTCGTTGCTTCCCCGCGCCACGCCGACGTGTTGCTGGTGACTGGCCCTGTCACGCACAACATGCGAGAGGCGCTCGAACGCACCTATCAGGCCACGCCCGACCCGAAGTGGGTGGTGGCGGTCGGCGATTGCGGTCGCGACGGCGGAATGTTCGCCGGCAGCTACGCCTGTGTCGGGGGCATCTCGTCGGTGGTGCCGGTCGACGTGCATGTCCCTGGTTGCCCGCCGACGCCGCTGGCACTGCTCCAGGGTCTACTGGCACTGCTGGAAGTTGTGTCTGCAGACGTGGCAATCGCTCGAACCGACAAACGGGAGGAGCCATGAACGGTGACGAAGATCCAAAGGCGACATTTCTTGCGCGTTTTTCTACTACGCAGATCGCGATCGTTGTGATGGCCGGCGCGGTCATCCTGGTGGTCCTGGTGATCGCAGCCGCCAGCATCACCTAAGCTCCGTCAGCAGCCGCGCAAGGGCCATGCCGCGGTGGCTGATGCGGTTCTTCTCCTCCGGCGGCAGTTCGCGCCGCCGTCAGCCCGCGGCCGGGCACCAGGAACAGCGGGTCGTAGCCGAAGCCGTTGGCGCCGCGCGGCGCGCGCGCGATCTCGCCGCGCCAGATGCCCTCGGCGACCAGCGGCGCGGGATCGTCCGCGCTCCTCACCAGCGCCATCACGCACGCGTAGTGCGCCGTGCGCGCCTCGCCCAGGCTGGCGAGCAGCTTCGCGTTGTTGCGCGCGTCGCGTTCCTCGCGGCTGCCCTCGCGCCCCGCGAAGTAGGCCGAGTGCACGCCGGGCGCCCCGCCCAGCGCATCCACGCAAAGCCCCGAGTCGTCGGCCAGCGCCGGCAGGCCGCTCGCGCGGCTCGCGTGCCGCGCCTTGGCGAGCGCGTTCTCGAGGAAGCTGTCGTGCGGCTCCTCGGCCTCGGCGATGCCGAGGCGCGCCTGGGGGATCACCTCGATGGCGAGCGGCGCCGAGCAGCGCCGCGATCTCGCGCAGCTTGCCCGGGTTGTGCGACGCGAGCACCAGCTGCTTCATCGCGGCGGCATGTTGCGTTTCAGTGCACGCTTTATTTCGGCGATGGCGCGCTCGATGTCCTCGTCGGTCATGCGCAGGAAATCCGGGTCGGTGGCGCCGAAGTCCTGCGCCTCCGTGGTCGCCTCGGCGAGCGGCACGGTGCGCGGCCCCTCGCGCAACGGCACCGCCTCCTCGTCCCAGGCGAGCGCGAGCGCCGAGATGTTGTCGCAGCCGGGCCCGCCGCGCGCCTCGGCCAGCGCGGTGAGCTGCGGCAATGGCGTCGCCGAGCGCGCCCGCCGGCGAGCCCGTCGAGCAGCTGGCGCTGCGTGAGCGGCCCCCAGAAGCCGTCCGAGCACAGCAGCAGGATGTCGTCGCGCTCCAGGCGCGTCGCCGCGGTGGGCTCGACGCGCGGCGTCTGCACGCCGCCAAGGCATTGCAGGAGGCGATTTCGCTCCGGGTGCGTGCCGACCTCGTCCTCCTGGAGCCGACCTTCGTCCACCAGCTGCTGCACCAGCGTGTGGTCGCGCGTGCGCGCATGCACCTGGCCCTTGCGCACGAGGTAAAAGCGCGAATCGCCGATGTGCGACCAGTAGGCGTGGCCTTCCTGCACCACGCAGGCGACCACCGTGGTGCGCGGCGTGTCGGGCAGGCCGAGCTGCGCCGCCTCGCGCAGGAGCATGCCGTGCGAACGGCCCAGCGCGCGGAACAGGAACAGGTCCGGGTTGGCAAGGCGCGGCCTGGCGTCGCGCCGGAAGGCGGCGGCGATGTGGCGCATGGTGAGCTCGGCCGCCACTTCGCCGTGCGCGTGCCCGCCCATGCCGTCGGCCAGCACCAGCAGCACCGCCTCGGGCGTGCGCCAGTAGCCCAGCCGGTCCTGGTTGTAGGGCCGCCTGCCGGGCCGCGTTTCCTGGGCGATGGTGCACTTCATCGGCCGGCCAGCCTGCGCAGCGCGCCCTTGATCTGCTCGAGCATCGGCGCCTCGCCGTGGTACCCGGGCTCCTTCTCGCCGAGCAGCGCCTTTTGCAGGGCGAAGCCGCTCTGCGGGCGCTCCAGGTGGTCCAGCCGCATGCACCAGTCCACCGTGTCGAGCAGCTCGCTCGTGTACTTGCCCGCGCCGATTCTGCGCGCCGGCACCATGCGGTCCTTGTCCAGCCGCTCCTCCGCCGAGGGCGGCGCAGCTCGCGCGTGAGGCAGGCGTAGAGCGTCGCGCCCACCGAGTAGATGTCGCTCCAGGGGCCGAGCTTGGAGCGGTCGGTGTGGTGCTCGGGCGAGGCGAAGCCCGGCGTGTACATCGGCGGCAGCGAGGGCGCCTCGCCGGAGAGCATCTGGCGCGCCGCGCCGAAGTCGATGAGCAGCGGCGTGCCGTCGCTGCGCAGGTACACGTTGCCCGGCTTGATGTCCAGGTGCAGCAGCTTGTTGGTGTGCACCTCGCGCAGGCCGTTCAGCAGCGTCGCGAAGGTGTTGCGGATCCAGCTCTCGCGCAGCGCGCCGCGCTTGGCGTGGATGTGCTCCTGCAGCGTGCGGCCGCGCTCGTAGCGCATCACGAGGTACACGGTTTCGTTGGCGCGAAAGAAATTGAGCACGCGCACCACGTTGGGGTGGCCGAGGCTCGCGAGGGCCCGTCCTTCCTCGAAGAAGCACTTCATGCCGTAGCGGAAGGCAGCCGCCTGGTCCTCGGGGATCCTGGGTACGAGCGCGTCGCCGGTGCGCAGCGCGAGCGACGCCGGCAGGTATTCCTTGATCGCCACCGGCGTGTCGTTCTCGTCGTGCGCCAGGTAGACGAAGGAAAAGCCGCCGGAGGCCAGCACGCGCAGGATGCGGTAGTTCTGAAGCGGATGCCCTTCCGGCAGCGGCTGGTTGGCTTGGGCCGCCATCTCCCCTATGATACCCGCTTCGAATCGCGCACTTTCCCGCGTCCCGCCCCCTTGATCCACAGCATGACCGGATATGCGCTTGCCGCCGCCGAGCATCCGCGCGGCGCGCTCAGCCTCGAGCTGAAATCGGTCAATTCGCGCTTCCTCGACCTGCAGTTCCGCGTCGCCGAGGAGCTGCGCGCCCTCGAGCCGCTGCTGCGCGAGACGATCGTCGCGCGCGTCGCGCGCGGCAAGCTGGACTGCCGGCTGTCGTTCGCGCCTCGGCATCCGGCGCGCAGGCGCTCGACCCCGCCGCGCTGGAGGCGCTGCGCCGCGTCGCCGGCGAGGCGCAGCGCGCGTTCCCGCAGGCCGGGCCCGCTGCGGCTGGGCGACGTGCTGCGCTGGCCGGGCGTGCTCGCGGGCAGCACGCTCGACGCGGAGCGAAATGAAGGCCGCGGTCGCGGCGCTCGCCAGGCGCGCGGTGGACGAGCTGTGCGGCGGCGCGCGCGCGCGAGGGCGCCAAGCTCGCCGCGCTCGTCGCCGGCCGCGTCGCCGAGATGCGCACGCGCCTCGCCGAGGTCCGGCCGCTCGTGCCGGAGGCGAACGCGGCCTACCAGGCGCGGCTCGCCGAGCGCCTGCGCGAGGCCATCGGCACGGCGGACGACGAGCGCATCCGCGCCGAGCTCGCGGTGTTCGCGGTGAAGACCGACGTGGACGAGGAGCTGCAGCGCCTCGCGGCGCACGTGGACGAGGTCGAGCGCACGCTCGCCAAGGGCGGCGCCGCCGGCAAGCGCCTGGATTTCCTCGCGCAGGAGCTCAACCGCGAGGCCAATACGCTCGCCTCCAAGGCGGCCACGCAGAGGATCGCCGACTGCGCGCTGGAGCTGAAGCTGCTCATCGAGCAGATCCGCGAACAGGTGCAGAACATCGAATGAAGGGCCTGCTCTTCGTCATCACCGCGCCCTCGGGCGCGGGCAAGAGCTCGCTCATCGCGAAGCTGCTCGCGGACGAGCGCGGCCTCACGCTGTCGGTGTCCTACACCACGCGGCCGCCGCGCCCGGGGGAACAGGACGGCCGCGAGTACCACTTCGTCGACGCTGCCCGCGTTCGAGGCGATGCTCGAGCGCGGCGAGTTCCTCGAAAGCGCGCGAAGTGCACGGCCACCGCTACGGCACCTCGCAGAAGGTGATCGACGAGGCGCTCGCGCGCGGCCGCGACCTGATGCTCGAGATCGACTGGCAGGGCGCCGAGCAGGTGCGGCGCCTGTACCCGGAGAGCATCGGCATCTTCATCCTGCCGCCGTCGATGGCGGAGCTCGAGCGGCGCCTGCGCGCGCGCGCGCAGGACGCGGAGGACGTGATCCGGCGCCGGCTGGCGCAACGCGCGCGGAAGAAATGAGCCACGCCGCGGAGTTCAAATACGCTATAATTAACAATAACTTCGACGACGCCCGGCGGACCTGCGGGCGATCGTGCGGGCGGAGCGCCTGGCCACCGGCCGGCAGCTCGAGCGCCACCCCGAAGTCTTCAAACCGGAAAGCTGACCATGGCCCGCATCACCGTCGACGATTGCCTGAACGCATCCCCAACCGCTTCCAGCTGACGCTCGCCGCGACCTACCGCGCGCGCCAGCTCGGCGCCGGCGCCTCGCCGCTGGTCGAGCCCAACCGCGACAAGGCCACCGTGATCGCGCTGCGCGAGATCGCCACCGGCAAGATCGGCACCGAAGTGCTGAAGCGCAATCCGTCGGCGCCGACGCCTCCGCACACCCCCTGAGCACCTGAGACGCAGCCCCCGAGGGGGGCGGGCCTGCGGTAATCTCCCCGCATGGCCGCTGTACACGACGCTGGACGAAAGCCGCTTCGGCTACCTGAAGCCGACGGACGTCGCGCGCCTCGCGGAGGCGTACCGCTTCTCGGAAGCGGCGCACACGGGGCAGACGCGGCAGTCGGGCGACCCCTACATCTCGCACCCGCTCGCGGTGGCGGAGATCCTCGCCGACTGGCACCTCGACGGCCAGGCGCTGATGGCGGCGCTGCTGCACGACGTGATGGAGGACACCTCGGTCACCAAGGACGAGATCTCCGACACCTTCGGCAAGCCGGTGGCGGAGCTGGTCGACGGCGTCTCCAAGCTCGACAAGATCGAGTTCCAGTCCGCCGAGGACGCGCAGGCCGAGAACTTCCGCAAGATGCTGCTCGCGATGGCGCGCGACGTGCGCGTCATCCTGATCAAGCTCGCCGACCGGCTGCACAACATGCGCACGCTCGGACGCGGTGCCGCCCGCGAAGCGCCGGCGCGTGGCGCGCGAGACGATGGAGATCTACGCGCCGATCGCCAACCGCCTCGGGCTCAACACGCTGTTCCACGAGCTGCAGGAGCTCGCGTTCTCGCACCTGTACCCGCTGCGCTACCGGGTGCTCGCCAAGGCGACCAAGGCCGCGCGCGGCAACCGGCGCGAGATGATGGGCAAGATCGAGGCGGCGATCAAGGCGAAGCTCGCCGAGGCCGGCATCGCCGCGACCGTGTTCGGGCGCGAGAAGCACGTCTACTCGATCTACCGCAAGATGATCGAGAAGCACCTGTCGTTCTCCGAGGTGCACGACATCTACGGCTTTCGCGTCATCGTCAAGGACGTCCCCACCTGCTACCTCGCGCTCGGCACGCTGCACGGCCTGTACAAGCCGGTCCCCGGCAAGTTCAAGGACTACATCGCCATCCCGCAAGGCGAACGGCTACCAGTCGCTGCACACCGAGCTGATCGGGCCCTACGGCGTGCCGGTGGAGGTGCAGATCCGCACCGAGCAGATGCACCGCCTCGCCGAGGCCGGCGTCGCCTCGCACTGGATGTACAAGGACGACACCGACGTCGCTCTCCGAGCTGCAGAAGCAGACCCACCAGTGGCTGCAGTCGCTGCTCGAGATCCAGAACCAGTCGGGCGACCCGCACGAGTTCCTCGAGCACGTGAAGGTGGACCTGTTCCCCGACGAGGTCTACGTCTTCACGCCCAAGGGCAAGATCCTGTCGCTGCCGCGCGGCGCCACCGCGGTGGACTTCGCCTACCTCGTGCACACCGACATCGGCAACCGCTGCGTCGCGGCGAAGGTGAACGGCGAGCTGGTGCCGCTGCGCACCGAGCTGCGCAACGGCGACCGCGTCGAGATCATCACCGCGAGCCACGCCAAGCCCAATCCGGCCTGGCTGCAGTACGTGCGCACCGGCAAGGCGCGCGCCAACATCCGCCATTTCCTCAAGACCATGCAGTACGAGGAGTCGGCGGGCCTGGGCGAGCGCCTGCTCGAGCAGGCGCTGAAGGGGCTCGGGTGCATCGCTCGCCGAGATCGACGACGCGAGCTGGGAGCGCGTGATCCGCGAGACGGTGGGCCGCGCCAAGCAGGAGCTGCTCGCCGACATCGGCCTGGGCAAGCGCTTGCCGGCGGTGGTGGCGCGGCGGCTGCTCAAGCGCGCGGAAGTCACGCAGGAAATCGAAGGGCAAGGCCGCGCAGGTCGTCATCCGCGGCACCGAGGGCATGGCGGTGCAGCTCGCCACCTGCTGCCGGCCGATCCCGGGCGACGCCATCGTCGGCTCGATCAAGAAGGGCCAGGGGCTGGTGGTGCACAACGCCGAGTGCAGGCAGATCGAGCGCTCGCGCAAGAACGAGCCCGAGCAGTGGATCGACGTGGAGTGGGACCCGGCGCGGCAGCCGCCTGTTCCAGACGGCGATCAAGGTCATGGTCGCCAACCAGCGCGGCGTGCTGGCGAAGGTCGCCTCCGAGATCGCCGAGTCCGGCTCCAACATCGACTCGATCAGCATGGAGGAGGACCGCACGGTCTACACCACCATGCTCCTGGTGCTGGAGGTGTCCAACCGGCAGCACCTCGCGCGCGTCATGCGCGCGCTGCGCCGGCTGCCGGACGTGAAGAAGCTCGCGCGCGTGCGCGAGTAGCGCGCTCAGCGCAGCGCGTTGTATCTCTGGATGGCGCGGTCGAGCCGCGCCCGCGCGCTCGCCACGTCCGATTCGAGCTTGGCCAGGCGCTCCTCGTACTCGGGCGAGCGCCCTCCTCCGCGCCGCGTGCCCGCAGGGCCGCCGACCGCGGGCGGTGCAGCCGCGCCGGGGCCGCCTGCCGCGGGCGGTGCGGGGCGAGTGGGCCCGCCCACCATGGGTGGTGCTGGCTGCGCCGGCCCGGCGACGCTGCGCGATTCGTCTTCCATCGGTCCGACGCCGGTGCGCAGGCGCGCCTCGGCCTCGGCCAGTTCCCGCTCCGCATCGCGCACCTCGGCCCACGCGAGATTCAGGTTCTCGATGTGCTGCCTGATGCGCTCATCCGCCTTGCGCGCGGCTTCCGCCGCCCCGGGCTGGGGGGCTGCCGGCGCAGGAGAGCGATACTCGAACGAGTCGATCAGCTCGAGCCCGGGCAGGCGCTCACTCGAATACACGGTCTGCCCGTCGCTGCGGCGGTACTTGTAGATCGTCTGGCCGAAGATCGACGCGGCGCAGGCGAGCATGGCAATCGCGAATGCGATCCGCAGGGGCATGTCTGCGAAGCTACTCGCCCGAGGCGTGCGCGGCTTGATCTGCGTCAACGCCGACGGCGATGCTAGATTAGCGTGGCTGCGACGACCATCCGAGGAGGAACCATGATTGCGATAGCACGCCTGATGCACACGCTTTGCGGCGCGGCACTCGCGCTCGGCGCGGTGTGCGTGCTGGCCCAGGGCCATCCGGCACCAAAGGAAGGCACCTGGATCGCCCGCGACTTCCGCTTCCACACGGGCGAGGTGCTTCCCGAGTTGCGCATCCACTACACGACTATCGGGGAGCCGACGGGCGAGCCTGTGATGCTGCTGCACGGCACCACGGGTTCGGGCGCAGGCCTGCTCAGCCCGGCATTCGGCGGCCAGTTGTTCGGCCCCGGCCAACCCCTGGACGCGACGAAGTACTACGTCATCCTTCCCGACTCGATCGGCCACGGGAAGTCGAGCAAGCCCTCGGACGGTCTGCGCGCGAAGTTCCCGCGCTACAACTACGAGGACATGGTGCACGCGCAGTACCTTCTAGCGACCGAAGGCCTGGGCATCCGGCGCCTGCGGCTGATCCTCGGCAACTCCATGGGCGGGATGCAGGTCTGGATCTGGGGCGTGAAGTATCCGGACTTCATGGACGCGCTGGTGCCGATGGCTTCGATGCCGACGGAAATGTCGAGCCGCAACTGGATGATGCGGCGCCTCATCACCGATTCCATCCGCAACGACCCGGACTGGAAGAACGGCGAGTACACGACGCAGCCGCGCAGCGCGCAGTTCGCTTCCGTCTTCTACGGCATCGGCACCAATGGCGGCGACCAGGCCTTCTTCCGCATGGCGCCGACCCGCGAGAAGGCCGATGCACTGCTCGATCAGCGCCTCAAGGCGCCCATTCCGCGGCGACGCCAACGACATCCTGTACCAGTGGGATTCGTCGCGCGACTACAACCCCGCGCCGATGCTCGAGCGCATCCAGGCGGCAGTGCTCGCCATCAACTCGGCGGACGACGAGCGCAACCCGCCCTCGCTCGGCGTCATGGAGCGCGAACTGAAGAGACTGAAGAACGCCCGCCTGTACCTGATCCCGGCGAGCGAGCAGACCGCCGGCCACGGCACGACGGGACAGGCGAAGTGGTGGGCGCAGGAGCTGGCGGTGTTCCTGGGCGGCGTGCCGCGGCGCAGGCCATGAGCGATCGCACGCAGTACGACGCCTTGATGGAGGTGGTGCGTACCCGCATGACGGTGCGCGCCTTCGATCCCGCTGGCACGGTACCGCGAGAGCACTACGAACTGATCCTGGAAGCCGCGCGCCACAGCCCTTCCGGCGCAAACGCGCAGCCCTGGCATTTCATCGTCATCACCGACCAGGCGCTGAAGACGAAGATCAAGGAGTACTTCCGCGAGGAGCAGGTCGCCCGCGCCAAGCTGAAGATGAAGTTCCCGACGCCGGACTACCGCGGTCTTGCCACGGCGCCCGGCATGATCGTCGTGGCAAGCGACTTCCGCTGGGTGCGGGCATTCCCCGTGCTGAACGACGGTTCGGAGCTCGACCGCATGTACAAGCAGAACGCGGAGCGCATCCTGCTGCAGAGCGTGGCGGCGGCGACCATGGCGGCGCACCTCGCGGCCGCGGCGCTGGGCTACAACGTCTGGTGGGTGACCGCGATCGGGCAGGAGAAGGCGCAAGCCGCCATGAAGCCGCTGCTCGGCATTCCCGAGGAGCTGTCAGTGCTCGACATCATGTGCTTCGGCGCGCCGGCCAAGCCGCCCTACAAGCGCTGGAAGAAGAGCCTGGGCGAGATCGTCAACTGGAACCGGTTCGACCCGGCGCACTACCTGACCGAGGCGCAGATCGACGAGTGGGTGGCGACCACGCGCCAGAAGGTGATGTACAAGGACGAAAAGAACGTCGACTAGACGCTCAGAACGGGAACGAGGTGGTCAGCGAGATCCCGCGCAGGCCATCGCCGACGCGCAAGCCGAGCGAAACCCGGTCCACCTCGGTGCCGAACAGGGCCTGTAAGGCTTGTGAAAGCGCAGCGAAACCGCGATCTCCGATTCGGCGCGCACCGCCACCTCTTCGCTGGTCGGCAGCAGGAATTTGAGCTTTCTGAAATACCAGTACTGGATCGCCGTCACGCCGATGGACGCCGGCTGGCCGAAGTTCACCTGCACGGTGGTCATCCAGTCCAGCCCGAGCGCCAGCTCGCCCATGTCCTCGCGCAGCTCGTCGGTGCGCGCGCGTGACACCAGGAGCGACGAGCCGAAGTCCAGCGTGATCGGTTCGAGCGGCAGGCGATACAGGCTCTTGGCGCCGATCACGCCCACCGCCGCGCGCTTGTTGGAGGCGAATTCCTGCCCGCTGCCGAGGGTCGCCAACGGCCTGAGCATCCAGCGTTCGCTCATGGGGATCTCCAGCTCGGCACCGACGCTCGCCGTGAGCGCGGTAAGCGTGTCGGGAATGCCATCGCGGTCGTCCGGCTCGATGTCCGCCACGCCCGCGGTGATCGGGGCGATGAGGCGCACGCCCCACTGTTGGGGCGTGGCGTCCCGCAGGCGGTACGCCAGCGGCGCACGGATGACGAAGGTGTTGATCTCGCCGACGCGGTAGGCGCCGCTGCCGAATGCGGCGGCGTAATACCAGTTGAACAGCACCGCGTTGTCGCGCGCCGGGTCCACCGCCAGCGCCGGGGAGCACACCAGCGCGCAGGCGATCGCCAGGAAGCGAAAGACAGTCACCCGGAGATTTTAATAGGCCGTGGCGCAGGACGCTGCTTTGAGCAGCGGGCGCATCACTTGCCGGACAGCAATCGCGGCAGCTCCCCATGCAGGCTCTGGTACTCATGCTTGATGATCCGATAGCATTCGCAGGTTTTCTCGCCCAGGCCCGTCTTGTCGAGAACGCTGATGTGGCCGCGGTGGTAGCGGATCAGGCCGGCCGCCCGAAGCCTGCTGGCTGCCTCGGTAATGCCCACGCGACGCACCCCAAGCATCGCGGCAACCGACTGGTGGTCCATCAGCAGCTCGCGTGAGCCGGAGTAGTCGTTCATGGTAAGCAGCCAGCGTGCCAGGCGCTGATCTATGCTGTGATGCTGGCTGCACGCCACCGACTGGCTGATCACCGCGAGAAACGTCCGCGTGTAGTCCAGCAAGAGCCGCTGCAGCGGACTGCCGAAACGCACTTCCTTGCGCAAATCCTTCGACTTCATCCTGAAAGCGCCGCCCGCGATCTGCACGATCGCCTTGTCGGGAGTGACGGCACCACCCAGGAAGATATTGATGCCGACGATTCCCTCGCTGCCGATGATGCCGACCTCGACGGTGCGGCGATCGTCCGTGGTGTCGACCATGGCGACCACGGCGTCCTCGGGAAAGTAGACCTCGTCAATGTCCTGGTCCGCCCGATAGACGACCACGCCGCGCTTCAAGGTCACGTGCTCGAGCTTGGGCTGGAGGTGCCTGTACTCGGCGGCGAGCAGAGCCGCAAGAATGCTGTTGCCAACCGGCATGGCGCTGGGTGGGGCACGTCGCCTGCCGAGCTTCGGGCTACCGGTTGCAGCCATCGGCGATCAACATGGGGGTCATGGCCGGATTCACATGAAGACGCAGTATTCCTCAAAGTGGCATCACCCATTTTAATCCACGTCAAACCGCCTCTCCGGCCCGCGCAGGCAAGTGGGACAAAGCGGTGGACGTCGGCCTGCATGCGGGTTGACACTGGAGGGTCAACCGGCCGATCGGAACCTTGCGCATGCCCGTACATCACTGGGAACGACACCGCACTGAACGAATCGGCTGGCTCCGCGCCGCGGTGCTGGGCGCCAACGACGGCATTGTTTCCACAGCGAGCCTGGTCCTGGGCGTGGCGGCCGCGGATGCGAGCCACGCCAACGTGATGATCGCGGGGATTGCCGGCCTGGTCGCGGGAGCCATGTCGATGGCTGCCGGCGAGTATGTGTCCGTCCACTCGCAGGCAGACACCGAACGGGCGGACATCGAACGCGAGCGCAAGGAGCTCAAGGCGGACGACGCTGGCGAGCGCAATGAACTGGCGGCGATCTACGTGGGTCGAGGGCTTGATGCGGCGCTTGCGAAGCAGGTGGCCGATCAACTCATGGCGCATGACGCGCTCGGCGCGCATGCGCGCGACGAACTCGGAATCTCCGAGACTCTCAGCGCGCGTCCGCTGCAGGCGGCGCTTGCTTCGGCCACCAGCTTCGCGGCTGGAGCGGCCATGCCGCTCCTGGTTGCGGCATTGGCGCCGCAGGCGAGCCTGATCGCGATCGTGTCGGGTACCTCGCTCGTGTTCCTCGCGCTCCTGGGCGGGCTGGCTGCGCGCGCCGGTGGAGCGCGCGTGAGGACAGGTGCCATACGCGTGACGTTCTGGGGAGCGCTGGCCATGGCGCTGACGGCTGGCGTCGGGGCTCTGTTTGGAACAGTCGCATGAGCGATCAGACCCCGCGCGGCGGCGATGGCCTCGCCATGCGCTGAGGCGCCACGTAGTCGATCTGTGCACGTTGGATCGCGAGAAGCACGGGCGGCACATCACCACGGACGATGGTCAGCGGCGCGAATACCGCTCCATCGAGGCATTGGATCTTGGTCGCACCGCCGCAGAATCGCTGTCGCGCGAGATTCACGCAGATGGGGATTCGCTCGCCCCGTTCGTCCAGCGTGTAGATGGGAACCATGCAGGAGAGCGCAGCAGCGGCAATGTCCAATGCCTTGGCATAGTCGTTCGGGGGCAGCAGCTGTTCATTGCTGCGACGCGTCTGGTGAAACGTAAGTGCTGCCGCCACGGAAAGCGGCACGCAGAGCGCCTGGCTACTGCGCCACATTCGCTCGACTTGCGCGCTGTCGCTTCGAAGGTCAACCACGAGGCATCCGGGATGGGCGCACGCAAAAAAAGACCCCGCCTCGGGAGGCGGGGCCGGATTCCCACATACGCCTAGGGGGAAGGAAGGGGCACGTATGTGGGCGGGACAAACAGACAAGTCTTTGCGCTGCGTGACCCATACCCTGATGCCCCCCTTGGTCACTCTGTCTTTGCCGACATTGGAGTTCTGTGCGGTATCGAACACAGTGGCTATAATTCCGCTAAGAGAAACCTTGGCCGTCCGGATCCCTGGACCAGTCCCGTGCCAGACCATTGGGGGCCGCCGTGTGAACGCGAAACCTGCCGCACCAGCTCCGCATCCCCCCACGAAAAATCTTCTGCTCGCGGCGTTGCCCGCCGGGGAGTATCAGCAGCTACTGCCGCACCTGGAGCCCGTCCCGATGCCGCTAGGCCGGGCCATCTATGAATCCGGCGACCGGCTGGCTCACGTGTTCTTCCCGACCGAAGGCATCGTTTCCCTGCTCTACGTGACTGAAGACGGTGCCTCCGCGGAGATCGCGGTCACCGGCAGCGAAGGCGTGGTCGGGATCTCCCTGTTCATGGGAGGGGAAAGCACGCCAAGCTATGCGATCGTGCAAAGCGCGGGCCAGGCCTACCGGTTGGGGGCGGAGATCCTGAAACGGCAGTTCGAGCGCGGCGGGGACCTGCAGCATCTGCTGCTGCGCTACACCCAGGCGCTGATCACGCAGATGGCGCAGACCGCAGTGTGCAATCGGCATCATACGGTGGAGCAGCAACTGTGCCGCTGGCTCCTGCTGAGCCTGGACCGGTTGCCCTCCAACGAGCTCCACATGACTCAGGAGTTGATCGCGAACATGCTGGGCGTGCGTCGCGAGGGCGTCACCGACGCGGCGGGACGGCTGCAGGATGCGGGGCTGATTCACTATCAGCGCGGTCAGATCATCGTGCTGGATCGGCCGCAACTGGAACAGCGGGTATGCGAGTGCTACGCGGTGGTCAAACGGGAATTCGACCGCCTGCTTGCGTACAAGCCCATTGCAGGGAACGCGTAGTACGGAAGCAGCCGTCCCGGTTAGAAGAAACTTCTGCCCGTGCGGAGGGAACTCCAGTGCCGTTTGCCTGTTTGCCTCAACGCCGGTTCCTCGGCCGTCTCGCCGAGATCGTCGGCGGCACGCCCCAGCAGTTCGACGCGTTCATCAAGGGCGAGCTGAAGCGCTGGCCGGAAATCGCCAAGGCCGCCGGCATCAAATCAGAATAGCGCGCCGCGCCGCGCTTGGGAGGCTTTCTACGGGGGATTGGTAGGCCGTGGCGGATTCGAACCGCCGACCAACGGATTAAAAGTCCGCTGCTCTACCAGCTGAGCTAACGGCCCACGGGAAAGGGCGCGATTTTATCAGCCCTCGCGCCTGATTCGCCAGCAAAATCAGACCGCGTAGCGCGTCGAGTCCTTGATTCCCGCGTCGGCGAACCCCGCCTTGCGGATGCGGCACGCATCGCACACGCCGCAGGCGCGCCCTTCGGCGTCGGGCTGGTAGCAGGTGACCGTCTCGGCGGGGTCCACTCCCAGCTCGATCGCGCGCCTGACGATTTCCTTCTTCGGCAGGTCGATCAGCGGCGCGCTGATGTGGACGCGCCTCCCCTCCACCGCGGCCTTCGTCGCCAGATTGGCCATCGCCTCGAACGCCCTGAAGTACTCCGGCCGGCAGTCCGGGTACCCCGAGTAGTCCACCGCGTTCGCGCCGACGAAGATGTGCTGCGCGCCGAGGACCTCCGCCCAGCCCAGCGCCAGCGACAGCAGGATGGTGTTTCGCGCCGGTACGTAGGTGACGGGAATGCCCGCCTTCACGCCCTGGTCCGGAACCGCGATGGACCGGTCGGTCAGCGCCGAGCCGCCGAACTGCGCCAGGTCGATCTTCACGATGCGGTGCTCGACGGCGCCGAGGCGCTGCGCGATGCGCTTGGCCGCCTCGAGCTCGGCGCCGTGGCGCTGGCCGTAATCCACCGAAAGGGCGTAGCAGGCGTACCCCTCGCGCCGCGCCCAGGCGAGCGCCGTGGCGGAATCCAGCCCGCCGGAAAGGAGGACGACCGCGTTCAGCGCTTGGGCGCCTGCGCGAGGCGCAGCTTCGCGTTCGCCGCGGCCGGCGTGCCGGGGTACTTCGCCATCACGCTCCTGCAGCGTCTTCTGCGCGCGCCGCGCGCTCGCCCAGCGCCTCCTGCGAGCTGGCGATGGACAGCATCGCGTCCGGCGCCTTCGGGTCGGTGGGCCAGGCGGCGATCACCTTCTGGTGCGCCGCGATCGCCTGCTGGTAGTCGCGCTGCCCGGAGTAGCCCATGCCGATCCAGTACTGCGCGTTGGGCGCGAGCTTGCTGTTCGGGTAGGTCACCAGCATGCCCTGCAGCGTCGAGATCGCGGCCGAGTAGTTGCCGAGCTTGAAGTGGTTGAGCGCGCGCCTCGTAGGCCTTGTTCTCCGCGTCGCGTGGGCCCCGCGTCCGCCGCGCGGCTTTTCCGGCGCGAGCGCGGCCTGCTCCTTGCACCTGCTCCAGCTTGCGCAGCCGCGTGTCGATGTCCACGTACAGGTCCTTCTGCCGCTTCTCCGCGGTTCTCCAGCTGGTTGCAGCATCACCTCGATCTGGCCGCGCGAGCGCGCGAAGCTCCGCGCGCAGCGCCTCGATCTGGCCGGAAAGGTCGAGGATCGCGCGCCGCTCGACCGCCGAGGACTCGATGGCGGCGAGGCGCGCTTCGATGCGCTGCTGGTTCGCCTGCGAGCTCCTGGCGCAGGTCGTCGACGCGGCGCTGCATCTCCGGGTCGCTGAACAGCTGGGCGGAGGCGGCGCCCGCCCAGCCGAGCACCGCCGCGGCGAGCAGCCAGCGCATCAATACTCGCCCGGATAGAGCATGTCGCTGCGCCGGTTCTGCGCCCAGGCCTCCTCACCGGTGCCCGTGGCGCGCGGCTTCTCCTCGCCCAGGCTCACCGCCTCGATCTGGTCCTCGCGCCCGCCGAGCAGCAGCAGCATGCGCTTGACGCGACTCGGAGCGGCGCTGGCCGAGCGCGATGTTGTACTCGCGGCTGCCGCGCTCGTCGGTGTTGCCCTGGATCAGCATGCGGGTGCCGCCGTTCTCGCGCAGGTACTTGGCGTGCGCCTCGACCAGCGGCTTGTACTCGTCCTTCACGTCGTACTTGTCGAAGTCGTAGAACACCGAGCGCTTGGACAGGATGTTGTTCGGGTCCTTCAGCGCGGCCGCGCCCGCTGCGGGCCGGCCCGTCAGGTCGACGCTGCCGATCGGCTTGGTCTCCACGCCCTGCGCGCCGGCGGCCGGCTTGGCGCCGCGGTCCTCCACCGCCGCGGGCGGCTGGCTGTCCGCGGTCTGTGTGCCCGCGCAGCGCGGCGAGGATGGATGCGACGAGGATTGCCCAGACGATACGCATGGCGAATCTCCTTCTCATTGAATCAAGGGGCCCCAGGCGGGCTCGCGCACGTCGCCCGCCGAGAGCGTGAGGCGCTGCTTGACGCGGCCGTCGGACGACACCGCGGAGAGCACGCCGCGCCCGCCGATCACCGTCGCCAGCAGGATCTGGCGCCCGTTCGGCGCGAAGCTGGGCGACTCGTCGAGCTCGCTGTCGGTGAGGACCTGCACCTGCCGGGTATTCAGATCGAGCAGCGCCGCCTGGAACTTGCCGCCGTTGCGCATGATGTAGGCGAGGCTCCTGCCGTCGGGGCTGATGCGCGGGGACACATTATAGCTGCCCTCGAAGGTGACCCGCTGCGCCTCGCCGCCCGCGGCCGGCATGCGGTAGATCTGCGGGCTGCCGCCGCGGTCCGAGGTGAAATAGATCCACTGCCCGTCGGGCGAGAAGTGCGGCTCGGTGTCGATGCCGGCCGAGCTGGTCAGGCGGCGCAGCGTTGCTGCCGTCCGGGTTGATCAGGTAGAGCTGCGAATTGCCGTCGCGCGACAGCACCACCGCGAGCCTGGAGCCGTCCGGCGCCCAGGCCGGCGCCGAGTTGGAGCCCTTGAAGTTGGCCACCACGTTCTGCTTCGGCACCTCGACGTCCTGCACGTACACGATCGGCTTCTTGTTCTGGAAGGAGACGTAGGCGATGCGCTTGCCGTTGGGCGACCACGCCGGCGAGATGATCGGCTCGTTCGACACCAGCATCGCCTGCTCGTTGGCGCCGTCGGCGTCGGCCACCTGCAGCTCGAAGCGCGCGCCGCGCTTCACCACGTAGGCGATCCTGGTGGAGAACACGCCCTTCTCGCCGGTGAGCTTCTCGTAGACGTAGTCGGCGATGCGGTGCGCCGTGGCGCGCAGCTGCTCGCGCGGCACGGTGTAGGCCACGCCGCCGATCGCCGACTGCTTCACCACGTCGTACAGGCGGAAGCGCACTTCGAAGCGGCCGTCGGCGCGCACGGCGACCGAGCCGAGCACCAGCGCGTCGGCGAGCCGCGACTTCCACTCGGCGTAGTTGACCGTCGACGCCTCGCTCGGCTGCGGCACGAGCGGCGGCAGCTCGAGCGCGCGGAACAGGCCGCTGCGCTCCAGGTCGGCGCGCACGATGGCGGTGACGCCGGGCGGCAGCGCCGCCTCGCCCGCGAAGGGCGCGATGGCGATCGGGATGCGCTGCGCGCCGGCGCCGGTGATCTCGATCGACAGCTGCGCCAGCGCCGGCCACGCGGCGAGCGACAGCAGCAGGGCCGCGAGCAGTTTTCTCATTCGCGCGATTATATTTCAGTCCATCGGGCGGAACGTCAGCTTCAGCTCGCGCTCGAACAGGCCCGCACTGTCGGGCTTAGGCAACGGCGAGGACTTGAGGATGGCGCGCAGCACGGCGTCGTCGTAGGCCGCGTGCCCGCTCGAGATCACCAGCCGCGCCTGCAGCACTTCGCCGGTGGGCAGCTGCGTGACCAGGAACAGCGCTTCCGGATTTCCCTTGAGGTCCGGCGGCAGCACGATGTTGCCGCGGATCTTGGCGCGCACCTTGTCCACCCAGGTGGCGATCGCCTTGAAGCGCGCGGCGGCCGCATCGCGCGCCAGCTGATCCTTGATCACCAGGCGTTCGCGCTCGGCGGCGAGGAGCTGCTGCTCCCGCGCCAGCTCCTCGCGCAACTGCTGCTGCGCCCGCCGGTCGTCGGGCTTGGGCGGACCAGCTTCGCCACGGGCTTGGGCTTCGCCTCGGGTTTCGGCTTGGGCTTGGGCGGCACCTTGATCGCGATGTCCGGCTTCTCGATGCGCGGCTCCGGCTTCGCCTCCGGCACGGGCGCCGGCTTGGGCGGCTCCGGCTGCACCTCGGGCGCCGGCGGCGGCGGCGGCTGCCACAGCTCCACCGAGACCACCTCCGGCGCGCGGCTCTGCCAGCGCACGCCGAACGTCAGGATGACGGCGAGCAGCACGTGCACCGCGACCGCGAGCAACAACGCCGGCCGAGGCTTTCCTCGCGCCGCGGCTCGAAGAACGGTCCGGCGAGCGCCGCGCTCATTGCGCCGGCTTGACCAGCAGGCCGACGCGGCGCACCTGCTGCTTCTGCAGCTCGTCCATCACCTGCAGCACCGCCTCGTAGCGCACGTCCTTGTCGGCCGCGATGACCACCGGCTGCTGCGGATTCTTCGCCTGGCGCTCGCGGATCACGCGCGCGAGGTCGGCGCGCGCCACGCGCCGCTCCTCGCCGAGCGCCCCCTTCGCGTCGCGGCTGCGCATGAGGATCGAGCGGTCGGCGCGGATCACGACCTCGAGCGGCGACGACCGGCGCGTTGGACGCCTTGCGACACGGACGGCAGGTCGATGACGCCGGGGTGACCAGCGGCGCGGTGACCATGAAGATGACGAGCAGCACCAGCATCACGTCCACGTAGGGCACGATGTTGATCTCGTGCATCGGGGCGCGCCTGCGGTGCAGGGCGGGCATGGCTACTTCACGGCCTGGCGCTGCAGGATGTTGGAGAACTCCTCCATGAAGCTCTCGAAGCGGATGGCGAGGCGGTCGATCTGGTGCGAGTAGCGGTTGTAGGCCACCACCGCGGGGATCGCGGCGAACAGGCCGATGGCGGTGGCCACCAGCGCCTCGGCGATGCCGGGCGCGACCTGCGCGAGCGTCGCCTGCTGCACGTTCGCCAGGCTGCGGAAGGCGTGCATGATGCCCCACACCGTGCCGAACAGGCCCGACGTAGGGGCTCACCGAGCCGGTCGAGGCGAGGAACGCCAGGTGGCGCTCGAGGAGGTCCATCTCGCGCTGGTAGGTGGCGCGCATCGCGCGGCGCGCGCCGTCCACCATCACGCTCGCGTCGGTGGTGCCGCGCTGGTTCCTCAGCTTGGCGAACTCGCGGAAGCCCGACTCGAAGATGCGCTCCAGGCTGCCGATGGTGTGGCGGTTGTTGACCGCGCCCTGGTAGAGCAGGTTCAGGTCGCTGCCGCCCCAGAACTCGCGCTCGAACTGCTCGGTCTGCGCGCGCCGCGCGGCGGATGGTGAACCACTTGCTGGAAGATGAACATCCAGGACAGGAACGACACCGCGAGCAGCAGCAGCATCACCGCCTTGACCACCAGGCTCGCGCCGAGGATCAGGGTCCAGATGTCGAGATCGGCCGTGACGTTCATCGCGCTAGGCGGCGCGCCGCTCGGCGAGCGCGGCCGGGAGCGGCGCGGGCTTGAAGTCCTTGCAGCGTACGCACGCCGCTTGGACCAGCGCGCCGGCCATCAGTTCTCCGTCCCGCAGCGCCTGCTGCTTCAGCATGAGGTAGCTGCGCTTGCGCTGCGCAATCTGCGACCGTGATCTCCAGCTGGTCGTCCAGGCGCGCGCCGCGCAGGAAATCGATCTCGGCGCGCCGCACCACGAACTGCAGCCCCTGCTCGCGCGCCAGGCTCTGGTGGTCCACGCCGAGGCCGCGCAGCCACTCGGTGCGCGCGCGCTCGAAGAAGCGCAGGTAGTTGGCGTAGTAGACGACGCCGCCGAAATCGGTGTCTTCGTAGTACACCCGCACCGGCCAGCGGAAAGGTTGCGCGGGGTCTCGCTGCACCGGCCGATTGTAGACCGGAACCCGCCTAGCCGCGCTCGCCCGTCCCGAGCAAGTCGTGCGCGCCCGACGGCGCGACGATGCCGAAATGGCGGTAGGCGGCGAGCGTCGCGACGCGGCCGCGCGGCGTGCGCTGCAGGTAGCCCTGCTGGATGAGGAAGGGCTCGAGCACGTCCTCGATGGTGTCGGTCTCCTCGCCGATGGCGTGCGCGAGGTTCTCCACGCCCACCGGCCCGCCGCCGAACTTCTCGATCACCGCGAGCAGCAGCTTGCGGTCCATCACGTCGAGGCCGAGCGCGTCCACGTCGAGCATGCTCAGCGCGTCGTCGGCCACCGCCTGCGTCACCGCGCCCTCGGCCTTCACCTGCGCGTAGTCGCGCACGCGGCGCAGGAGCCGGTTGGCGATGCGCGGCGTGCCGCGCGCGCGCCGCGCGATTTCGGCGCCGCCTTCCTCCGCCAGCGTCACCTCCAGCAGGCCGGCCGAGCGGCGCACGATCGAGGCGAGCTCGGCCGCGCTGTAGAACTCCAGGCGCGCGACGATGCCGAAGCGGTCGCGCAGCGGGTTGGTGAGCATGCCGGCGCGCGTGGTGGCGCCGACCAGCGTGAAGGGCGGCAGGTCGAGCTTGATCGAGCGCGCCGCCGGCCCCTCGCCGATCATGATGTCGATCTGGTAGTCCTCCAGCGCCGGGTAGAGGATCTCCTCGACCACCGGCGACAGGCGGTGGATCTCGTCGATGAACAGCACGTCGCGCGGCTCGAGGTTGGTGAGCAGCGCGGCGAGGTCGCCGGGGCGCTCGAGCACCGGGCCCGAGGTCTGGCGCAGGTTGACGCCCATCTCGCGCGCGATGATGTGCGCGAGCGTGGTCTTGCCCAGGCCCGGCGGGCCGAACAGCAGCACGTGGTCGAGCGCCTCGCTCGCTGCCGCGCGCCGCCTGGATGAAGATCTCGAGCTGGCCGCGCACCTTCTCCTGGCCGACGTACTCGGCCAGGCGCACCGGGCGCAGCGAGCGCTCGAACTGCTCCTCCTGCGGCGAGGCCGGCGCGGCGGCGATCAGGCGGTCGGTTTCGACTGTCATTGTGGAATTTTGCCAGAGCGGAGCCGTTTCCCCTTGAAGATCGTCGGCCGCGGGCATAGGATTTGCCATGTGAGAGTGGTGACGCACATCCTCGCTGCAATCCTCGCTGTCGGCTGGCTGCCGGGCGCCCTGGCGCAAGCCCAGCCGGATGCCGGCTGGTATCTGGGCACCGGCCTGATCCCGCCCAAGCCCCGTCCCGAACGTCGCCGTCCCGCCGCACCCCGGCGAGCCGCGGGAGTCCGTGGAGCCCGTGTTCCAGCAATTCGGCGGTTACCGCTTCACGCCTCACTGGAGCGTCGATTTCGGCTATGCCGGGAGCTCGCAGTCGAACGCCTGGACGCTCTCCGGCAGCGGCATGCTGCCCATCGGGCGTTCTTTCTCGCTGCAGGGGCGCCTTGGCCTCGCGATGCCGGCCTCCGAGTACTCGCTTTCCTCCGCCGCCAGCAGCCTGTCGTCGCTGGCTTCGCTGGACGCGGCGCGGGTCCGCTCGAACCTGCTGTGGGGATTCGGCGGTCAGTACGACTTCAACGCCAACGTCGGCCTGCGCATGGACTACAACAGCCGATATGGCGAGGACGCCGCCTACAACCGCGCGCGCACCGACCTCTGGTCGATCAACGCCGTCGTTCGCTTCTGACGCTCAGGACTTCGCCAGCGCCTTGAGCGCGGCGCGGATGCCGTCCGTCACGGGGATCCCCGGCGGCAATCCCTTCAGCGCAGCCAGCGCCTCCTTCTCGCTGTAACCCAGCCCCAGCAGGGCGTTGAGCACGTCCGAGGCCCCGCCTGCAGGCGGTTGGCTTCGCGTCCGCGAGCTTGCCCTTGAGCTCCAGCAGCAGGCGCTCGGCGGTCTTCTTGCCGATGCCCGGGATCTTGGTGAGCCGGGCCGCTTCCTGCAGGGCCACCGCCTGTGCCAGCTCGGCCACCGACAGGCCCGAGAGCACGCGAGAGCGCGGTGCGGGCACCGACGCCCGAGATCTTCAGCAGCTGGCGGAACGCGGCGCGCTCTTCCAGCGTGCCGAAGCCGTACAGCGCTTGGATGTCTTCGCGCACCACCAGGTGCGTATGCAGCGTCACCGGGTCGCCCACGGCGGGCAGGTTGTAGAAGGTGCTCATCGGCACGTCGAGCTCGTAGGCGACGCCGTTGCAGTCCACCAGCACCTGCGGCGGATGCTTGCCGGCGAGCTTGCCCGTCAGGCGGCCGATCATACGAGCCGCCCCCGCTTCATCCGCAGGCCCGTGGTCGCGAACCGGCCGAGCGAACCGCCGTGCGCGTGGCAGATGGCGCAGGCGAGCGCATCGGCCGCGTCGGGGCTGGGGACGCCGGGCAATGCGAGCAAGCGCTTCACCATCTGCTGCACCTGTTCTTTTTTGGCGTGGCCCTTGCCGACCACCGCCTGCTTGACCTGCAGCGCAGTGTACTCGGCGACCGGCAGACCGGCGAGCACCGCAGCGCAGATCGCGGTGCCGCGCGCCTGGCCGAGCAGGAGGGTCGACTGCGGATTCACGTTGACGAACACCTTCTCGATCGCCACCTCGGCGGGCCGGTGCGCGGCGATCACCTCGGTCAGGCCTTCGAGCAGCGCCTTGAGCCGCGCGGCGAGCTCGCCGCGGCCCGAGCGCACGCAGCCGCTCGCCACGTAGGCGCAGCCGGTTGCCGTGCTTTTCGATGACGCCGAAACCGGTGACCTGCAGCCCGGGATCGATGCCCAGGATCCTCACGCGTCTTCCAGCACCGCGGTGGTGTACACGTCCTGCACGTCGTCGAGGTTCTCCAGCGCATCGAGCAGGCTCCTCATGCGCTGCGCGTCGCCGCCGGCGAGCGCGGTATCGTTCAACGGCTTCATCGTCACTTCGGCCACCTCGGGCTTGAGCCCGGCCTTCTCCAGCGCCGCCTTCACCGCGTGGAAATCGTTGGGCGCGCACAGCACCTCGATCGAGCCGTCGTCGTTCGCCACCACGTCCTCGGCGCCCGCCGCGAGCGCCGCGTCCATCACCTTCTCTTCGCTCGCACCGGGCGCGAACACGAACTGGCCGCAGTGCTTGAAGAGGTAGCTCACCGAGCCGTCCGAGCCCATGTTGCCGCCGTTCTTGGTGAAGGCATGGCGCACTTCCGCCACGGTGCGCGTGCGGTTGTCGGTGAGGCAGTCGACGATCACCGCGGCCCCGCCGGGCCCGTAGCCTTCGTAGCGTGCCTCCTCGTAGGACACGCCCTCCAGCTGGCCGCTGCCGCGCTTGATCGCGTTTTGCACGCTGTCCTTGGCCATGTTGGCCTCGCGGCCCTTGTCCATCGCCAGGCGCAGCCGCGGGTTCATGTTCGGATCGCCGCCGCCCAGCTTCGCGGCGACGGTGATTTCCTTGATCAGCCGCGTGAAGATCTTGCCCTTCTTCGCATCCGCCGCGGCCTTGCGGTGCTTGATGTTCGCCCATTTGCTGTGTCCGGCCATGCCATAATTTTACGTCATGGCCTCTGCCCTTCTCGTCGCGAAGACCGGCAAGACCGAGCTCGCACCTGCTGCCCGCGCTCGCCAACCGCCACGGCCTGATCACCGGCGCCACCGGCACCGGCAAGACCGTGACGCTGCAGACGCTCGCCGAGCAGTTCTCGCGCATCGGCGTGCCGGTGTTCATGGCCGACGTGAAGGGCGACCTCTCCGGCATGGCGAAGGCGGGCGGCGGCAACGCCAAGGTGGCCGAGCGCGCGAAGATCCTCGGGCTGGCGCTCAGGCACGAGCCCTGCCCGGTCGTGTTCTGGGACGTGTTCGGCGCCGCCGGCCACCCGGTGCGCGCCACCATCTCCGACATGGGCCCGCTGCTGCTCGCGCGGCTGCTGGGGCTCAACGACACGCAGGAAGGCGTGCTCAACCTGGTGTTCAAGATCGCGGACGACGCGGGCCTGCTGCTGCTCGACGCGAAGGACCTGCGCACCATGCTGCAGCACGTGGGCGAGAACGCTGCGCAGTTCACCACCGCCTACGGCAACGTCTCGGCGGCCTCGATCGGCGCCATCCAGCGCGGGCTGCTCGCGCTCGAATCGCAGGGCGCGGACCGCTTCTTCGGCGAGCCGATGCTCGACATCGCCGACCTGATGCAGGTCGAGGGCGGCAAGGGGGTGATCAACATCCTCGCCGCCGACAAGCTGATGAACTCGCCCAAGCTGTACTCGACTTTCCTCCTGTGGATGCTGGCGGAGCTCTTCGAGCGCCTGCCCGAGGTGGGCGACCCCGAGAAGCCGAAGCTCGTCTTCTTCTTCGACGAGGCGCACCTGCTGTTCGACGAGGCGCCCAAGGCGCTGCTCGAGAAGATCGAGCAGGTGGTGCGCCTCATCCGCTCCAAGGGCGTGGGCGTGTACTTCGTGACGCAGAATCCGCTCGACATCCCCGAGTCGGTGCTGGGGCAGCTCGGCAACCGCGTGCAGCACGCGCTGCGCGCCTTCACGCCGAAGGACCAGAAAGCGGTGAAGTCGGCGGCCGAGACGATGCGCCCCAACCCGAAGCTCAAGATCGAGCAGGTGATCACGGAGCTCGGCGGTGGGCGAGGCGCTGGTGAGCCTGCTCGACGAGAAGGGCCGCCCCAACGTCACCGAGCGCGCCTTCGTGGTTCCGCCGGGGAGCCAGCTCGGGCCGATCGGCGATGCTGAGCGCAAGGCGGCAATCGCCGCTTCGGCCGTCGCCGGGCACTACGAGAAGCTGGTGGACCGCGAGTCGGCGTACGAGAAGCTCGCGGCCCGCGCGCAGCAGGTCGCGCAGGAGAAGGCGGCGCAAGCGCAGCCGCAGCAGCAGACGGGCGCGGGCAGTCTCGCTTCGGACATCCTGTTCGGCAAGACCGGCCCGCGCGGCGGCAAGCAGTCGCAGGGCCTCATCGAGGCGATGGCAAAAAGCGCCGCCCGCACGGTGGGCTCGCAGGTCGGGCGCGAAATCATCCGCGGAGTCCTCGGCTCCATCTTCCGCGGCAAGCGTTAGACAGGAAAGGCACGCAAACCATGGATCTCGGCATCAAGGGCAGAAACGCGCTCGTATGCGCCGCATCGAAGGGCCTCGGCAAGGGCTGCGCGATGGCGCTGGCGCGCGAAGGGGTCAACCTCGTCATCACCGCGCGCGGCAAGGAGGCGCTCGAGGCGACCGCGGATGAAATCCGCAAGGCCACCGGCGCGAAGGTGGTGGCCGTCGCCGGGGACATCACCACGGCGGAAGGCCGCGCGCAGGCGCTCGCCGCCTGCCCCAGCCCCGACATCCTGGTGAACAACGCCGGCGGCCCGCCGCCGGGGGACTTCCGCAACTGGACGCGCGAGGACTGGATCAAGGCGGTGGACGCCAACATGCTCACGCCGATCGAGCTGATGAAGGCGACGATCGACGGCATGATCGCGAGGAAGTTCGGCCGCATCGTCAACATCACCTCGGGCGCGGTGAAGATGCCGATCCCGGAGCTGGGGCTCTCCAACGGCGCGCGCACGGGCCTCACCGGCTTCGTCGCCGGCCTCTCGCGACAGGTCGCGCAGCACAACGTGACGATCAACGGACTGCTGCCCGGGCCCTTCGACACCGATCGCCTGCGCGGCAACATGGAGTTCAACGCGAAGAAGACTCGGCAAGACCGCGGCGGAGCTCGCCAAGCAGCGCACCGACGCCAATCCCGCCAAGCGCTTCGGCACCATCGAGGAGTTCGGCGCGGCCTGCGCCTTCCTCGCCAGCGCGCACGCCGGCTACATCACCGGCCAGAACCTCCTCATGGACGGCGGGGCGTTTCCGGGGACGTTCTAGGAGAGGGTGCGGACGATGGAGGTTCGGCGCATCGCCGGCGCCCTGGGCGCCGAGGTATTCGGCGTCGACCTTGCGACGGAATTATCCGGCGCGAGCATCGCGGAGATCCGCCGCGCGTTCCTCCAGCACCAGGTCATCTTCTTCCGCGATCAGGCTCTGTCGCCGGCGCAGTTCATGGCCTTTGCGCGCCGCATGGGCAAGCCCGTCGAGTATCCGTTCGTCAAGGGCATCGAGGGCTTTCCCGAAGTCATCGAGGTGAAGAAGCTCGAGCATGAGACGCCACAACTTCGGCGGCATCTGGCATTCCGACACGGCATATCTCGAAACGCCGCCGATGGGCTCGATGCTGCTGGCGCGCGAGGTGCCGGCTGCAGGTGGCGACACCGAGTTCGCCAATCAGTATCTCGCCTACGAGTCGCTGTCCGCGGGGATGCGGCGCCTGCTCGATGGCCTGATCGCCGTCAATTCCTCGGCGAAGGCGGATGTCACGCGCACGCGCGAAGATCGCGTCAAGGAACAGCGGGGCGAGGCAAGATCGTACCTGGCCGAGCATCCGGTGGTGCGCACGCATCCGGAGACCGGGCGCAAGGCGCTCTACGTCAACGTCGCGCACACGGTGGCCTTCAAGGACATGAGCGAGGAGGAGAGCGCGCCGCTGCTGCAGTACCTCTTTCGCCACCAGGTGCGGCCGGAGTTCACCTGCCGCTTCCAATGGCGCGTGGGCTCGCTCGCCTTCTGGGACAACCGCTGCACGCAGCACAACCCGATCAACGACTACCACGGCCAACGGCGCGTAATGCACCGCATTACGCTCGCCGGCACCAAGCCATGACTTGGGGCCCGGCGCATTGAGGCGTCCTCATGCCTGGGCCCTTCGTACATAGCATCGATCCCGTCATCGGGTCCGTCGCCGGCGTCCACCTGTGGTGGTACGGCCTCGCGTACTCGCTCGGCTTCCTGACGTTGTTCCTCGCGCTGAGGGCGAAGCGCGGCGAGCTGGGATTCTCGATGCGCATGGTCTACGACCAGTCGCTGCTCGCCGCGGTGGGCGTTCTCATCGGCGGCCGTTTCGTCGAGGTGGTCTTCTACGAATGGCCCTTCTACAGCAAGTTCCCCCAGCTGATCCCCGCCTACTGGCTTGGCGGCATGTCGACGCACGGGTTGCTCCTCGGCGGCATGGTGGGAGTCGTGCTCTTTTGCCGCATCCACCGCCAGCCGTTCCTGGTCGTGACCGATGCGCTGGCCGTGCCGGCCGCTTTCATCCTCGGCTTCGGGCGCCTCGGCAATTTTGTCGACGGACAGATCGTAGGCAGCCCGACCGACGCGTGGTGGGGCGTCCAGTTCCCGGATGCCGACGGCTTCCGGCACCCGGTCGTTCTCTACGATGGCCTCAAGAACTTTCTCCTGGTTCCGCTGCTGCTGTACGTCCAACGGCTGCGCCTCGCGCCGGGAGCCGCCACCGGGCTGTTCCTGTTCCTCTACGCTCTGCTGCGAGTATTCGTCGATGTTTTCAGGGAGTACCCAACGACCCTGCTAGGGCTCGCGACCGGGCAAGTGCTGAATCTCGGCACGAGTGCCGTCGGCCTCGCGCTGTTCGTATGGGCCGTGACGCGCAGGCGCAGCCACCCCGCGTCCGCCGAACCTGCGATCCTCGGCTCCCGCAGGCAGTACGCGCGCGACGGCGTCGGCGCGTGGCGCCCAGCGCTCTTTGCCACGCTGCTCGTATTCTCTCTAGCGATTTCCAGCGACTGGACGCAGGACGTACCGGAGCGCTACGGCAAGCGCCATCCCGGGCTGCATCATTCAGCCCTGTATCCCGCGGTCAACAAGCTGATCGCGCCCTAGGTCGGCCGCGCGCCGCCGCTGCGGCGCTAGAACGGATAAGGTGTCGCCTTGTCCTGAATCGTCACCCACTGCCACTGGGTGAACTCTTCCCAGTTGGCCACGCCGCCATGGCGCCCGCCGTTGCCCGACGCCCCGCGCCCGCCGAACGGCACCCACGGTGAAGCTCGTGGTTGCCATTGCTTTCTCCTTTGGAGGGGGCGGCCCTTGGTGACAGGCCGTCTGTTTTCTTTTTTTCTTTTAAGACTTTGCGATTGAACAGCTGTTCATGCAAGCTGCACGGAGCGGAGCGTTAGAATGCCCGTCCGAACCCCAGTGAGGATTCCCATGAACGCCCCCTCGCGCGCCGGACTGCCGGCGCTTCCCCTGAAGGACCCGAAACTGTTCCGCGAGCAGTGCTACCTGGACGGCGCCTGGCAGGGCGCCGCGGGCGGCAAGAGCTTCCCGGTGCACAACCCCGCGAGCGGCGCGCAGCTCGGCACGGTGCCCGACATGGGTGCCGAGGAAACGAAGAAGGTGATCGCCGCGGCGGATGCCGCACTGCCCGCCTGGCGCGCGAAGACCGGCAAGGAGCGCGCCGCGATCCTGCGCAAGTGGAACGACCTGATCCTCGCCAACCTCGATGACCTCGCGCTGATCCTCACGAGCGAGCAAGGCAAGCCGCTCGCGGAGTCGAAGGGCGAGATCACCATCGGCGCGGCCTACGTGGAGTGGTTCGCGGAGGAAGCCAAGCGCATCTACGGCGACACCATTCCGACGCCCTGGGCCGACCGCCGCATCCTCGTCATCAAGCAGCCGGTGGGCGTGTGCGCGGCGATCACGCCGTGGAACTTCCCGCACTCGATGATCACCCGCAAAGTCGCTCCCGGCCTCGCCGCGGGCTGCTGCGTGATCCTGAAGCCGGCGGAGCAGACTCCCTACTCGGCGCTCGCACTCGCCGAGCTCGCCGAGCGCGCGGGCTTCCCCAAAGGCGTGCTCAACATCATTACGGGCGATGCGCCAGCGATCGGCGGCGAGCTTTGCGCCAATCCGACGGTGCGCAAGATCTCCTTCACCGGCTCCACCGAGGTCGGGCGGCTGCTGATGAGGCAGGCCGCGCCGACGGTGAAGAAGATTTCCCTGGAGCTCGGCGGCAACGCGCCCTTCATCGTGTTCGACGACGCGGACATCGACGCCGCGGTCGAGGGCGCGATGGTTTCCAAGTACCGCAACACGGGACAGACCTGCGTGTGCGCGAATCGGCTGTTCGTGCAGGAAGGCGTGTACGACAAGTTCGCCGAGAAGCTCACGCAGAAAGTGAAGGAACTCAAGGTTGGCGCGGGCACCGAAGGCGGCGTGAACCAGGGGCCACTGATCGACAACAATGCACTGGCGAAGGTCGAAGAGCACGTGGCGGACGCGCTCGCCGGGGGCGCCAAAGCGCTGACCGGCGCGAAGCGCCACGCGCTCGGCAAGACCTACTACGAGCCGACCGTGCTCACCGGCGTGAAACCCTCGATGAAGATCTTCCGCGAGGAGACCTTCGGCCCGGTGGCGCCGCTGTTCCGCTTCAAGACCGACGCCGAGGTGGTGGAACTCGCCAACCGCACCGAGTACGGCCTCGCGGCCTACTTCTACAGCCGCGACATCGGCCGCGTCTGGCGTGTGGCAGAGGCGCTCGAGTACGGCATGGTCGGGGTCAACAGCGGCCTCATCACCACGGAAGTCGCGCCCTTCGGCGGCGTCAAGCAGTCCGGGCTCGGACGCGAGGGCTCCAAGTACGGCTGCGAGGAGTTCGTCGAGGTGAAGTACATCTGCATGGGCGGGGTGTAGGGAGACCGGTTAGCCGTCCCTCTCGTCGTCGATGGAGACGAACCCGATGGGCCTGCGCCGGAGCGGCGCAGGCGGGGCCATCAATTGGCGAATCGTGTTGACCAACCCGGCAATGGCTTGGTCGTGCGTGGCAATCTTTTTCTCATGCGCTTCGAGTCGACGGGCGAGTTCCTTGTGGGTTACGACGTAATCGCGCAAGCGCACGAACGCGCGCACGATGTAGACCGAAACGTCGGTTGCGCGCGCGCTGTTCAGGATTGTTGCGGCCATGATGGCGCCATGCTCGGTAAAGGCGAGCGGCAAGTACTTCCGGTGCCGGCCACGCCCCGTCTCTAAGGTCGCAAACTGCGACCTTAGAGAATCCCACTCCTTCTGCGTAAGCTGGAGCATGAAATCGACCGGGAACCGCGTGGCATTGCGCCGCACCTGTTCGTTGAATCGCTTGGTGCTGACGCCATAGAGCGCGGCAAGGTCGGCGTCAAGCAGCACCTTGCGCCCTCGGACGAGCAGGATCCGGTTCTCGATCTGCTCGAGCGGAAGCGACACCCTTGAGACAGCACGCGGCATGGCGGAGGATGAAATTCGCGCGACTTTCGCCGCTCACCCGGGTTTAACGCTGAGCCGTGAAAGGGGTTGACTAGCGAAGCTTAAGCCGCATCGCCAGCATCGCCGAGTCCCGAAATCCGGACTTGCGGTAGAGCGCCTGCGCGCGAGCGTTGTCGCCGTCCGTCAGCAGCATCACGCGCAAAGCGCCAGCGATCTTCGCCTGTCCGATCACGTACTCGATCAGCACCTTGCCGATGCCCCTGCGGCGGTGTTCCGGGCGCACGATGCAGTCCTCGAACCAGGCGACCTTGCCGCCTTCGGCAGTACTGGTGGTGAAGTGCAGCGCGGCCATCGCAATCACAATCGATTCGTCACGCGCGACGTAGACCCGCGCGCGCGAAGGATCCGCGAGGATCAGCTCCAGCGCGCGGCGCTGCTTCTCGGGATCAGGGGAAAGTTCGGCTTCCTGGGCAAAGAGGATGCCCAGCAACTCGACAAGCTGCTCGACATCCGCTGTGCCCGCGGGGCCGAACTCCAGTTTCACACGTTGATGCGGAATTGCCACTGGCAATCCGTTGATTCAGCGGATTGGTGGGTGCGCACACGCATCCTGTCTACTTCAACAGGGTGCTCAGTACGGAAGCGGCGAGCGTTAGTAGCTGCTTCAGCACGTATAGCCCAAAAGCAACGGACAATCCAATGAACACACCTCTAATCAACCACCTGAACCCCTCCTTATCCTTGCGCTTGAAGCGCAGGTTTGGAAAGGCCATGTCGATTAGCCGAACAATCTGAGCGTTCAGATATCCCCACACGATGCTGTAAATCAACAGCGCAAAGATGAGACTAACAGCGAACGCGTTGTCGATGGACAAATTGGGTGCGACGATGAGCGCCGCCCATACACTAAAAAGGAAGCCGACACACACACCCAATAGCTGAATCGCGGCCCCCGTCCACTGCGTTCTCACCAGCCCACTAAGGTTACGCAGTTTGCCCAGCACGTCCATGAGCGCGGCGAAGGTATCGTCCACCCATTGCTTATCGTCCGAAGTTACAGTCAGGTAGCAGGCGTTCGCGTCTTTGGCGTCAAGCCGGAGTTCGAGTTGCGTACCAAGCAATCCACCTGACTGGCGATGTTCGTTCGAGTCCACCACGAAAATCACTCGTTCCACTTCCGTTGCGCTAGCGTAGTGTTGCTTCACATCGGTGGAGTTCGTGAAACGATAGCCCTTATCGTCGAAGCGAATAACGTACGAAGCACCGGTGATCCTATGGAGCAAATTGGCGAGATTCGCTTGGCCACCTCCCCCCTGCGCTCCGGGACCGGCTTGCGCAGTCGGTCCCACCTGAGGGGCGACAGCAACGGGATTCTGCGCGACTTGTCCGTGTTGTGCCGCTTGCACGAGGTTCACGCCAGCGGCTTGAGCCAATTGTGCATTTCTCGCGGCGACGCGAGAGGTCACTACGGTGCTCAAGCTATCAAGAGCAGCCTCGTCGACGTTTAGGTTCTGAAGCCTTTGGTCCCGAAGGAACTGGCCCATTTCGCCTCCCTGCGAGGGCGAAGCAATCGTACCCCAGCTTACACGTTGAAGCGGAAGTGCATGACGTCGCCGTCGCGCACGACGTAGTCCTTGCCTTCCAGGCGCAGCTTGCCGGCCTCCTTGGCGCCCTGCTCGCCGCCTGCAGGCGACGAAGTCGTCGTAGGCGGCGACCTCGGCGCGGATGAAGCCGCGCTCGAAATCGGTGTGGATCACGCCCGCCGCCTGCGGCGCGGTGGCGCCGGCGCGCACGGTCCAGGCGCGCACTTCCTTCTGCGCCGGCGGTGAAGTAGGTCTGCAGGCCGAGCAGCGTGTAGGCGGCGCGGATCGACGCGGTTCAGGCCCGGCTCCGTTCAGGCCCATGTCGGCGAGGAACACCTTCTTGTCCTCGTCGCTCATGTCGGCGATCTGCGACTTCGAGCGCCGCGCAGATCGGCACCACCGGCGCGCCTTCCTTCTTCGCGTAGGCCTCGACCTTCTGCGAGCAGCGGGTTGTCCTTGAAGCCGTTCTCGGCGACGTTGGCGACGTACAGCGTCGGCTTCATGGTGAGGAGGAACAGCGGCTTGCAGCACCGCCAGCTCTTCCTTCGACAGTCCACGCGTGCGCGCCGGGCGCGCCCGCGTCGAGCGCCTTCTGCGACCTTCTCCAGCACCGCGACCAGGCGCTGCGCTTCCTTGTCGCCGCCGGTCTGCGCCACCTTGGCGTTCTTGGAGAGCTGCTTCTCGACCGCGTCGAGGTCGGCGAGCGCGAGCTCGGTGTTGATGGTCTCGATGTCGGAGACCGGGTCGATCCTTGTCGGCGACGTGGATCACGTTCGGATCCTCGAAGCAGCGCACCACGTGCGCGATGGCGTCGGTCTCGCGGATGTTGGCGAGGAACTTGTTGCCCAGGCCCTCGCCCTTCGAGGCGCCCGCGACCAGGCCCGCGATGTCGACGAACTCGACGACCGCGGGAATCACCTTCTGCGGCTTGTCGATGCCGGCGAGCTTGTCCAGGCGCGGATCGGGCACCTCGACGATGCCGACGTTCGGCTCGATGGTGCAGAACGGATAGTTCTCGGCCGCGATGCCGCGCCTTGGTGAGCGCGTTGAAGAGCGTGGACTTGCCGACGTTCGGCAGTCCGACGATGCCGCACTTCAGGCTCATTTCTTGCCGAAGCAAGGACTTCAAGAAGCCCTTCTGTCCTGCTTCGGCTGTTCCGCTTTCGCTTCCGGCTGTGCCGGCTTCGGCTTCTGCGGCGGCTCCGTCTTCTTCGGCTTCGGCGCTTCTTCTTCTTCGGGCTCTTTCTTCGGCGCAGGCGCGGGCTTGTCCTGGCAGTGCAGCTTGTTGCATCGCGCCCTGCACGTCGCCCGTCGAGCATCTGCGGCAGCACCTCGAGCGCGCTGCTCGATCGACGCCGTCGATCGCCTCGCGCTCCTCGCGCCGGGGGCTTCTCCAGCACGTAGTCGGCGCCATCGGTCCCTGCGGCCGGCCGGCCGACGCCCAGGCGCAGGCGCCAGTAGTCGTGCGTGCCGAGGCGCTGCGAGATGTCGCTGCAGGCCGTTGTGGCCGGCGATGCCGCCGCCCTGCTTGATGCGCGCCGTGCCCGGCGGGAAGTCGAGCTCGTCGTGCACCACCAGGATCTCCTCGGGCTGGATCTTGAAGAAGCCGGCGAGCATCTGCACCGCGCGGCCCGCAGGCGTTCATGAAGCGTCTGCGGCAGCAGCAGCCAGGCGCCGCCGTCGATGCTGGCCGACCAGCGCCTGGTACTTCGGGTCCTTGCGCAGCGCGATGCCGCTCGCCAGCGGCGAAGCGCTCCACCAGCCAGAACCCGGCGTTGTGCCGGGTGCGCTCGTACTCCTTGCCCGGGTTGCCCAGGCCGACGATGAGGCGGATCTTGGCCAGCGGTTACTTCTTGTCTTTCTTGTCGGCCTTGTCGGCGGCCTTGTCGGCTTTGTCGGCCGCCTTGTCCGCGCCCTTGTCGCCGGCCTTGCGCCTTGTCGCCCTCGGCGGCTTCCTCCGCCTTCTCGGGCGCGGCCTGCGCCGTGGTCGGCACGTCGGCCGCGGCCGGAACCGCTTCGGTCGCCGCGTCCTCTTCCTCGGCGATCAGCGCCGGCAGGATGCAGGTGGCGACCACCGGGTTCTCGTCCTTGTGCAGCGCCGCCTCGACGCCCTTGGGCAGCGACGAGGTCGCGCGCGTGGACCGAGTTGCCGACCGCCAGGTTGCTCAGGTCGACCTCGATGAACTCCGGCAGGTCGTCCGGCAGGCAGGTGATGTCGAGCTCGTTCAGCACGTGGCTGACCACGCCGCCCTGCTCCTTCACGCCCGGCGACTTCTCGGCGTTGACGAAGTGCAGCGGCACCTTCATGTGGATCTTCTTGTCCTTGGAGACGCGCTGGAAGTCGACGTGCTGCACCTGCAGCCTTGAACGGGTGCATGTTGACGGCGCGCAGCAGCACCTGCTCCTTGGCGCCGCCGTCGAGCTTCAGCGTCAGGATCGAGGCGTGGAAGCTTCTCGTTGCGTCAGGTTGCGGTACAGCTCCTTGTGGTCGAGCTCGATGTTGACCGCGCTCCTTGTCGCCGCCGTAGAGGATGCCCGGCACCCTGCCCGAGCGGCGCAGGCGGCGGCTCGCACCCGTGCCTTGCACCTTGCGCTGGTTGCGCGCTGATTTCGATTTTCATGAACTGCTCCTCGTTAATCCGCCAGGCCCGCGACCAGGCACAGGCGGGGTTGAAAGAACCTCATTCGATGAACAGCGAACTGACCGAGTCCTCGTTGCAGATGCGCAGGATCGTCTCCGCCAGCAGCCCCGCCACCGACAGCTGGCGGATCTTCTTGCACGCGCGCGCGTCCTCGCGCAGCGGAATGGTGTCGGTCACCACCAGCTCGTCCAGGTCGGAGCTCGGCGATGCGCTCGACCGCGCCGCCCGAGAGCACCGCGTGCGTGCAGTAGGCCACCACCTTGGTCGCGCCCTCTTCCTTCAGCACCTGCGCCGCCTTCACCAGCGTGCCCGCGGTGTCGACCATGTCGTCCATGATCACGCAGGTGCGGCCCTTCACCTCGCCGATGACGTTCATCACCTCGGAGACGTTGGCGCGCGGCCGGCGCTTGTCGATGATCGCCAGGTCGGACTCCAGGCGCTTGGCGAGCGCGCGCGCGCGCACCACGCCGCCCACGTCCGGCGACACCACGATCAGGTTCTCGTAGCGCTGCTTCCACACGTCGCCGAGCAGCACCGGCGCCGCGTAGACGTTGTCCACCGGGATGTCGAAGAAGCCCTGGATCTGGTCGGCGTGCAGGTCCATCGTCAGCACGCGCGCCACGCCCACCGAGGTGAGCATGTTGGCCACCACCTTGGCGCTGATCGCCACGCGCGCCGAGCGCGGCCGCCGGTCCTGGCGCGCGTAGCCGAAGTACGGGATCGCGGCGGTGACGCGCGCGGCCGAGGAGCGCTTGAGCGCGTCGACCATCACCAGCAGCTCCATCAGGTTGTCGTTGGTCGGCGCGCAGGTCGACTGCAGCACGAACACGTCCTTGCCGCGCACGTTCTCCAGCATCTCGACCATCACCTCGCCGTCGGAGAACTTGCCGACGATGGCGCGGCCGAGCGACAGGTTGAGGTGCTTCGCCACCTCCTGCGCGAGGCGCGGGTTGGCGTTGCCGGTGAACACCATCAGGCGCTCGAGCGCGCAAGCCGGTGCAGTTCGCCAGCCTGTTCACCGTGTCACGCCCCGATCGCAGGAATGGCTGGGGAGGAAGGATTCGAACCCTCGAATGGCGGAATCAAAATCCGGTGCCTTAACCAACTTGGCGACTCCCCAATGGATCAAGCAAATTCAGTCGGAGCGGATGCCGCTCCAGGCCCCGCGCGACGAAGCCGCGCATCGCCCCGGGCAACTCGCCCAGCGCCGCGCGCGCCTCGCCTTCCGTTGCGAACTCTGCGAACACGCACGCCCCCGAACCCGTCATGCGCGCCTGCGGGCGGCGCGCCCGCAGCCACTGCAGGTGCGCCGCAACCTCCGGACCGCGCTTGAGCGCCACGGCCTCAAGATCGTTTGCGCCGAGCCCGGAGAAAAAGGGCGGTATTTTGAGCGGTTTCGTATTTCGTGTCAATGCGTTATCGCTGAAGATCTCGTCCGTGGAAACCGCGGCTTGGCGGCACCAGGACCAGGTACCACGCCGGGGGCAGCGCAAGCGCCGTCAGCCGCTCGCCGATGCCCTCGCCCAGCGCGTTCTCGCCGAACACGAAGAACGGGACGTCGGCGCCGAGCTGCACGGCCAGCGCTTGCAGCTCGCCGCGCGCCAGGCCCGCGTTCCAGAGGCGGTTCAGCACGAGCAGCGTGGTGGCCGCATCCGAGGATCCGCCGCCCAGGCCGCCGCCGATCGGCAGGTTCTTCTCCAGCGCGAGGTCGGCGCCCAGCGGCGTGCCGCGCGGCCCTTGAGCAGCCTCGCGGCACGCACGCACAGGTCCTCCTCCGGCGCCACGCCGGGCAGCGGCTCGTGGCGCCTGATCTCGCCGTCGCCGCGCACGGCGACGCCGACCCGGTCGCAGCGATCGATCAGCCGGAACACCGTCTGCAGCAGGTGATAGCCGTCGGCGCGCCGGCCGAGCACGTGCAGGAACAGGTTCAGCTTGCCCGGCGCCGGGAACCAGTTCATTTCCACTCGGCAATGGCGAGCCGCAGCTCGAGCCCCGGGTAGTTGAGCTTGCAGCACCTTCGGGCGCGCGCCCTCGTAGCTCGTGTACTCGATGCGCCAGCCGTGCTGCTCGAGCCAGAGGAGCCGCCCGTCCGGCGCGTACTCCGCCTGCGCCGGCGCGCCGGTCGCGGGTCGCGCGCGCACCCAGTCCGCCAGGCCGCGCAGCGGCAGGCGGAAGCCGAGCACCTGCTCGGTCAGCGTCTCGGCGTCGGCGGCGGTGTAGCGCTTGTTGTCCTTCGCCACCAGCGTCACGGCCTCGCCGTCGCGCGCGATGCGCGCCACGCCCTGGCCGAACGGCGAGCTGAGCAGCACGTCGTCGCGCTCGCCGCCATGCCGCCAGGCGAGGGTGCCGGAGGCCGCCTCGTCGCGGTAGCGCGCGGCGAAGCGGCCGGTCAGCTCGAACTCGAAGGCCTCGGGCGCCTGCGGCAGCTCGGCGCAGGCGGCGACGAGCAGCAGCACGGCGGCGGCAACGGCACGCGTCATCGGATGCATGCCCGCCGCTCAGCGCCGCAGGCGCTTGACGGTCTTCTGCAGGGTTTCGTTGTCGGGCTGATTCTTGAGCGATTCGTCCCAGATGCGCTCGGCCTCGGCGCGCTCGCCCATCACCCACAGCACTTCGCCCAGGTGCGCGCCGATCTCGGCGTCGGGCCGCCCGACGTAGGCGCGCCGCAGCTGCTCGCGCGGCGCCCTTGAGGTCGCCCTCGCGGTAGAGCACCCAGCCCAGGCTGTCGATGATGAAGTAGTCCTCGGGCGAGAGCTCGAGCGCCTTCTCGATCAGCTTCCTCGCCTCGGGCAGGCGCAGGTTGCGTTCGGCGAACGAGTAGCCGAGCGCGTTGTAGGCGTGCGCGTGGTCGGGCTTGCACCTGGATCAGCTTGCGCAGGTTGCCTTCGAGCACGTCGAAGCGCTCGAGCTTCTCGGCGGTGAGCGCGTGGTCGTAGAGCAGCTCGGGCTGCTCCGGCTGCGCTTCGAGCGCCTCGCCGAGCAGGTCGAAGGCCTCGCGGTTCGGTTCGCCTCGCGCAGCAGCTGCGCTTCGGCGATCAGCAGCTGCACGCGCTGCTCGCCGGTCGCATCGACCTGCTGCAGGAATTCGCGCGCCTCGTCGAGCTTGCCCTGCTTGGCGAGCACGCTCGCGCGTGCGCATGCGCGCCGGCAGGAATTGCTCGCCGCTCTCGATGCTCAGGTACCAGTTGATCGCGCGCCGGCCAGTCCTTCTGCTCTTCGGCGATCTGGCCGAGCATGAAGCGCACGCCGTTCGGGTCGCGGAAGCCCAGGTCGAGCAGGCGCTTGAGGTTGGCTTCGGCGACGGCGTAGTCCTTGAGCTGCACCGCCAGCAACGCCACGGCGTAGATCACGTCGGTATTGTCGGGATACGCCGCGAGCAGCTTGGCGAATTCGGTCGCGCGCCTCCGTCAGCTTGCGCTCGGACACCAGCAGGCGCGCGTAGGTGAGCCGCACCTCGCGCGCCGCGGGGTACTTCTCGAGAAACGCCGCCAGCGACTTGCCGCCGCCTCGGACGACTTGCGCTGCAGCACCTGCGCCTCGAAGATCGCCGCCACCTCCCAGTCCCGGCTGCAACTGCGCCGCGCGGCGCGCTTCGGCGAGCGCGGCGGCCTCGTCGTTCGCGGCGAGCGCGGCCTGCGCCAGCGCGAACTGCGCCTGCGGCAGCTCCGGGTGCTGCGCGGCGAGGTTGCGCACGACGCGCAGGTTGGCCGCCTTGTCGGGATTGCCGGCGAGCAGGCGGGTCAGCTGCATGAAGCCGTTGGCCGCGGCGACGCCGTCGGCCGACAGCAGCTTCTCGAGGTAGGGCTCGGCCTCGTCCACCTGGCGCGTTCCGACCAGCAGCCCCGCGAGCGATCTGCAGCGCCTGCAGCGATGCGGGGTCGGTCTCGTGCCAGACGCGCGCCGCCTCCAGCGCGATACTGCGGCGTGCGCGCGAAGTTCGCGATCTCCACCGCGCGGCGCGCGACGCGCGGATCGCGGTGCGCTTGGCGAGCTCGACGTAGGTCTGCGCGGCAAGAGCCGGGGCTGCCGCGCTGCAGGGCGATCTCGCCGAGCAGCAACTCGTAGAGGATGGGCTCGGTCAGTTCGAGCGGCGGCAGATTCGGCGGCGGCGCGCGCGGCTCGCGTGCGGCGGCCGGCGGCACATCGTCGTCATCATCGTCATCGGCGTCGGTAGCCTGCGCAAGCGCGGCGCCCGCGGCGAGCAACAGGACGAGCAGCAGTGAGAGCAATCGGATCACAGCGGACATGGCGTGCCGAGTGTAGGTATATTTGGTGCCCTGCACAAGCAACCGAGTCCCGTGCCCGAACTGCCTGAAGTCGAAGTCACGCGCCGCGGCATCGCGCCGCAGGTCGCCGGCCGCACGATCTCCGCCGTGACGGTGCGCGAGCCGCGCCTGCGCTGGCGCGTGCCGCGACGAGGTGCGCGCGCCTCGCCGGGCGCACCGTGCGCGCGGTGCGCCGGCGCGCGCAAGTACCTGCTGCTCGATTGCGGCGACGGCCATCTCATCCTGCACCTCGGCATGACCGGCAGCCTGCGCGTGCTGCCGCCGGGCACGGCGCCCGAGCAAGCACGATCACTTCGACCTGGTGCTCGGCGATCGCCTGCTGCGCCTGCGCGATCCGCGGCGCTTCGGCGCGGTGCTGTGGACCGCGGCGGACGCTCGCCGCGCACCCACTGCTGCGCCATCTCGGCGTCGAGCCGCTGTCGCGCGCGCTCGACGCGCGACGGCTGCACGCGCTCACGCGCGGGCGCCGCACGGCGATCAAGCTGTTCCTCATGGACAGCCGGCAGCGTCGTCGGCGTCGGCAACATCTACGCCAGCGAAAGCCTGTTCCGCGCCGGCATCGATCCGCGCAAGCCGGCGCGGCGGCTGTCGCTCGAGCAATGCGCACGCCTGTCGCGCGCCATCAAGGACACGCTGCGCGCCGCGATCCGCGCCGGCGGCTCGAGCCTGCGCGATTTCGTCGGCAGCGACGGCGGTGTACGGCTGCTTCCAGCAGCGCGCACGGGTGTACGACCGCGCCGGCCAGCCCTGCCGCCGCTGCGGCACGCCGGTCCGCCGCATCGTGCAGGGCCAGCGCTCGACCTACTTCTGCCCGAGCTGCCAGCGCTAGGCTTTGTTCAGCGAGGCGACCTTGGCGGCGAGCTTCTTGCCGACCAGCGGATGCACGAACTTGGCGACGTCGCCGCCGAGCGCGGCGATCTCGCGCACCAGCGTGGCCGAGATGAACATGTGCTGCTCGGAGGGCGTGAGGAACATGGTCTCGAAATCCGGGTAGAGGCTGCGGTTCATGCCGGCGAGCTGGAACTCGTACTCGAAGTCCGATACCGCGCGCAGGCCGCGCAGCACCACGCGCGCGTCGTGCTGGCGCACGAAATCGATCAGCAGCCCGTCGAAGCCGACCACCTGCACGTTCTTCAGGTCGCCGAGCACCTCGCGCGCCATCTCGACGCGCTCCTGCAGCGTGAAGAAGGTGCGCTTCGCCTTGCTGTCGGCGACGCCGAGGATCAGCGCGTCGAACAGCGTCGCGGCGCGCCGCACCAGGTCCTCGTGGCCGCGGGTGAGCGGATCAAACGTTCCCGGATAGACCGCTCTGATCATCTTCGCTCCATTGCAGTAATTGGTAGCTCACCTGCCCGGCGCGCGCGCGCTTCAGTTCGCGCCAGGGCGCCGAAGTTCCACTGCGCCCGCCGCCTCCAGGTACACGCGCGCGCCGGGCCGCAGGCGCGGCGGCAGCTTCACGAGCAGCGCCGGCAGGGCATTCTGCCTGAACGGCGGATCGAGGAAAACCACGTCGAAGCGCTCGCCGGGCGCACCAGGTACTCGAGCGCGTCGCCCGCCACGATTTCCACCTGCTCCGCCTGCAGCCGCTCGCGGCTGCGGCGCAATGCTGCGAGCACCGCGCGGTCGGTCTCCACCATCACCACGCGCGCGGCGCCGCGCGAGGCCGCCTCGAAGCCGAGCGCGCCGCTGCCGGCGAACAGGTCGAGGCAGGCGCAGCCCGTCGAGCCGCTGGCCGAGCCAGTTGAACAGCGTCTCGCGCACGCGATCGGGCGTGGGCCGCAGGTCCGGCCGTGCGGGCACCTCGATCAGCCGGCTGCGCCAGCGGCCGCCGATGATGCGCACGCGGCCGGCGGGCTTGCCGTGCTTGCTAGAATCCACTCGACCATGTTAGCAGCGCCCTCCTGGACGGCGCGCCTCAGGCACGGCCTCGCGCGCACGCGCGCCGTCCTCGACGGCGGCCTCGGCGCGCTGTTCCGCGGCGGCACCGTCGACGAGGCGCTGTACGAGGAGCTCGAGATCGGCGCTGCTGCAGGCCGATTGCGGCGTCGCGGCGACGCGCGCGCTGCTCGGCGCCTGCGCGCGCGGGCAAGGCGCGAGGGCATCACCGAGCCGGCGGCGCTCAAGCGCGCGCTGCAGGACGAGCTGCGCGCGCTGCTCGCGCCGCTGGAACGCCGGCTCGACCTCACGCGCGCCAAACCTCTCGTCATCATGATCGCGGGCGTGAACGGCTCGGGCAAGACGACCTCGATCGGCAAGCTCGCCAAGTGGCTGCAGGGGCAGGGCCGCAGCGTGCTGCTCGCCGCCGGCGACACGTTCCGCGCCGCGGCGCGCGAGCAGCTCGCCGCCTGGGGCGAGCGCAACGGCGTCGCCGGTGATCGCGCAGGAAGTCGGGCGATCCCGGCGGCGGTGATCTTCGACGCGATCGGCCGCCGCGCGCGCGCGCGGCATCGACGTGCGTGATCGCCGACACCGCCGGCCGCCTGCCGACGCAGCTGCACCTGATGGAGGAGATCAGGAAGGTGAAGCGCGTCGCTCGCCAAGGCGCTGCCGGGCGCGCCGCACGAGGTGCTGCTGGTGCTCGACGCGAACACCGGGCAGAACGCGCTCGCCCAGGTGAAGGCCTTCGACGACGCGCTCGGCCTCACCGGGCTCATGCTCACCAAGCTCGACGGCACCGCCAAGGGCGGCGTGGTGTGCGCGATCGCGCAAGCAGCGGCCCGTGCCGCTGCTCTTCGTCGGCGTCGGCGAAGGCATCGACGACCTGCGGCCGTTCGCCGCGCGCGAATTCGCCGAGGCGCTGGTTGATTAGCTTCTCCGCCGTCGCCAAGCGCTACCCGGGCGGCAGCGAGGCGCTGCGCGGACGTCAGCTTCACGCTCGAGGCCGGCGAGCTCGCCTTCGTCACCGGCCGCTCCGGCGCCGGCAAGTCGACGCTGCTCAAGCTGATCCCCGCGATCGAGCGCGCCGACCGCGGGCAGCGTGGTCGTCAACGGGCAGAACGTGGGCGCGCTCAAGCGCGCGGCGATGCCCTACCTGCGGCGCAACCTCGGCCTGGTGTTCCAGGACCAGAAGCTGCTCTACGACCGCAGCGTCTACGACAACGTGATGCTGCCGCTCGCCTTCACCGGCCAGCCGCCGCAGGGAGGCGGCGCGGCGCGTGCGCGCGGCGCTCGACAAGGTGGGGCTGCTCGCGCGCGAACGCGCCAATCCGATCGCAGCTCTCGGGCGGCGAGCAGCAGCGCCTCGCGATCGCGCGCGCGGTGGTCAACCGCCCGGCGGTGCTGGTCGCCGACGAGCCGACCGCCAACCTCGACGCCGAATCCGCGGCGCGCATCCTCGACATCTTCGTGTCCTTCCACCAGGTCGGCGTCACGGTGCTCATCGCCACCCACGACCAGGCGCTGATCGAGCGCTACGGCAAGCGCGTGCTGCGCCTCAGCGACGGCAAGCTCGCCGCATGATGGCCTGGCTGCGCCAGCACCGCGACGCTCTGGCGCGCGCCTCGGCAGCTGCGCGCGCAGCGCAGCGCGAGCCTGCTCAACGCGCTGGTCATCGGCGTCGCGCTCTCGCTGCCGGCCGGCGGCTACGCGCTGCTCGCCAACCTGCAGCTGGTGGCGCAGCGCTTCACGCTCGAGCCGCAGGTGTCGGTGTTCCTCAAGGCGGAGGCGAAGCGCGCCGAGCTGGAGCGCTCGCGCGGCTGCGCGCCGACGCGCGCGTCGCGCAGCTGCGCTTCGTCTCGCGCGAGGAGGCGCTGCAGGAGCTGCGCCGGTCCGAGGGCCTCGCCGAGGTGATCGCCGCGCTCGACCGCAACCCGCTGCCGGACGCCTTCGTCGTGCGCGCGCGGGACGGCAGCGCTGCCGCGCTGGAGGCGCTCGCCGCGGACCTGCGCGCCCTGCCCGGGCGTCGCGCACGTGCAGGTCGGACTCGGCCTGGGCGCAGCGGCTGGCGGCGCTCGCGCGCATCGGCCGGCTCGCGCTGGCGGCTGCTCGCCGCCCTGCTCGCCACCGGGCTGGTCGCGGTCACCTTCAACACCATCCGCCTGCAGATCCTCACGCAGCGCGAGGAGATCGAGGTCTCGCAAGCTGATCGGCGCGACCGACGCCTTCATCCGGCGGCCGTTCTTCTACCTCGGCCTGCTGCAGGGGCTGGCCGGCGGCGCGCTCGGCCTGGCGATCGTCTGGGCGGGCCTCGCGCCGCTCAACCAGGGCGTGCGCGACCTGGCCGCAGACCTACGGCTCCACCTTCCAGCTGGCCTTCCTGCCTGGCCCCGAGGCGCTCGCCGTGATCTGGGCCTGTCTGCGCTCTTGGGCTGGCTGGGGGCGCTATCTGTCAGTGAGCAAATACTTACGCTAAATGGCATTGTATTGATATGGTCTATAGGTCTTCCGCGCGGGAACTGCAGAGCCGGCTTAGCACTCCAATGCCCCGAGTGCTAAAATTTGTCGCAAGGAGGTATAGCGATATGCAACCCACACATGCCCTTGCCGATGGCGCTGCCCATGCCGATGCCGGCGGGCAGCCTCGAGGCCTACATCCAGACCGTGAACCGCCTCCCGCTGCTCACCGCGCGAGCAGGAGCAGGCGCTCGCGCGCCGCTGGCGCGAGACAGAACGACCTCGAGGCCGCCCGCGAGCTGGTGCTGTCGCACCTGCGCCTGGTGGTCGCGGTGGCGCGCGGCTACCTCGGCTACGGCCTGCCGCACGCCGACCTGATCCAGGAAGGCAACATCGGCCTGATGAAGGCGGTGAAGCGCTTCGACCCCGAGCGCGGCGTGCGCCTGGTGTCGTTCGCCATCCACTGGATCAAGGCCGAGATCCACGAGTACATCCTGCGCAACTGGCGGCTGGTGAAGGTCGCCACCACCAAGGCGCAGCGCAAGCTGTTCTTCAACCTGCGCTCGATGAAGAGGGCCTCGCGCCGCTGGCGCCGCCGAGGTCGAGCACATCGCCGCCGAGCTGCAAGGTGAAGCCCGAGGAAGTGATGGAGATGGAGACGCGGCTTGCCGGCCGCGAAATCGCGCTTCGAAGCCGACGACGAGCGACGAGGAGGCCTACGCGCCGGTGCACTACCTCGCCGCGGACCGCGAGGCCGAGCCCTCGCAGCGTGCTCGAGGCGCAGGAAGCAGGAGCGCGTGGGCGCCGCCGGCCTGCAGCGCGCGCTGGCGCCTCGACGCGCGCAGCCGCCGCATCGTCGAGGCGCGCTGGCTGCGGGAGAAGGACGCAGGCGACGCTGCACGACCTCGCCGCCGAGTTCAAGGTCTCGGCCGAGCGCATCCGCCAGATCGAGGCGAAGGCGCTGGAGAAGATGAAGAAGGTGATGCAGTCCGCGCCGGCGCTGCCGGCGCCGCGCGCCGCCTAGGAACCGCTCTTCAGCAGCACCCGCAGGTCCGGGGCGAGGTCCTCGGCGATCCGGTCGTGCCGCACGAACAGGCGCAGCCGGCCCTGCGCATCGATGACGTAGCTCTGCGCGCTGTGGTCCACCGAGTACTCGCCCGGCGTCTTGCCCGGCCGCTTCTCGAAGTACACCTTGAATTCCTTCGCGACGCGGCGCGTGGCCTCGAGGTCGCCGCGCAGCCCGAGGAAGCGCGCGTCGAAGGCGGGCACGTACTTGGCGAGCGCCTCCTGCGTGTCGCGCTCCGGGTCCACCGTCACGAACAGCACCTGCACGCGGTCCGCGTCCGGCCCGAGCTGCTTCATCGCCTGCGCCGCGTCGGCGAGCGTGGTCGGGCAGACGTCGGGGCAGTGCGTGAAGCCGAAGAACACCACCACGACCTTGCCGCGGAAGTCCTCCAGCCGGCGCGGCTTGCCGGTGTGGTCGGTCAGCTCGAGGCTCTTGCCGTAGTCCACGCCGGTGATGTCGGTGCTCCTGAACTTCGGCGACGCGCCGTCGCAGGCCGCAAGCCCCAGGGCGAGCAGCGCCGCGAAGCTAGAACGGCAGATAGTGGTCAACGAGGAGCGCCGCGAACAGCGCGGCGAGGTAGACGATCGAGTAGCGGAAGGTGCGCCGCGCCAGCTGGTCGCTGTAGGCGAGGTAGATGCGCACCGCGTAGCCGATGAACACGCCGCCGAGCGCGAGCGCCGCGGCGAGGTAGAACCAGCCGCTCATGCGGATGGCGAAGGGCAGCAGCGATACGCCGAACAGGATCAGCGTGTAGAGCAGCACCTGCAGCCGCGTGTAGCGCGCGCCGTGCGTCACCGGCAGCATCGGCAGGCCGGCGCGCGCGTAGTCCTCGGTGCGGTAGAGCGCCAGCGCCCAGAAATGCGGCGGCGTCCACGCGAAGATGATGAGGAACAGCAGCATCGCCTCGGTGCTCACTTCGCCCGTGACCGCGGCCCAGCCCAGCACCGGCGGCATCGCGCCGGAGGCGCCGCCGATGACGATGTTCTGCGGCGTGAGCGGCTTGAGGATCACCGTGTAGACGACGGCGTAGCCGACGAAGGTGGCGAGCGTCAGCCACATCGTGAGCGCATTCACGTAGTGCGCGAGCAGCCACAGGCCGAGGCCGCCGACCACGCCGGCGAACACCAGCGTCTGCAGCGTGGTCAGCTCGCCGCTCGGCAGCGGCCGCCAGCGCGTGCGCAGCATCAGCGCGTCGATGTTCTGCTCGACCAGGCAGTTGATCGCCGCGGCGGCGCCGGCCACCAGCGCGATGCCGAAGGTGCCCGCGAGCAGCACGCGCGGCGGCACCATGCCCGGCGTGGCGAGGAACATGCCGATCACCGCGGTGAACACGATGAGCGAGACCACGCGCGGCTTGGTGAGCGCGTAGAAGGCGCGGGCGCGCTGCGGGAAATTGACCGGGAGAACCTGGGTGTTCACGCGCGGTTGCGGGCGCAACTGTCTGAAGGAAAAGAAGTTTAGCACGATGAGGCCCTATCCGATCTTCGACACACTTGAGCAGGCGCTGCAGGTCCTTGAGCATGCGCGAGGGATCGGGCTCGCGCGGAAAGCGCATCATCAGGTTGCCGAGCGGATCGACCACGTAGATGTGGTCCGCGGGGGTCGCCGCCGCCGGAAACTGCGCGGGCAACGCGCCCGCGCGCTCCACGCGCGTGCCCTCGATCGCGTTCAAGCAGCTCCGCGCGCGGCCGGCCCGCGTCGGTCAGCAGCCAGAGGCGCTCGACGCGGTCCTGGTCCTTGCCTTGCGCGCGGCGCACCTGGCGCATGAAGTAGAGCTTCTTCTCGCAGTAGGCGTCGCAGGCCGCCGCGTCGAAGCTCACCAGCACCCATTTGCCGCGCAGCGCCTCGAGCGGCGCCCCGCCGAGCGGGCGCGCCGGCGTGATCAGCTCGCCGTAGTTGGACGTCGCGCCCGGCGCCCAGTCGAGCCAGTAGGCGAGCGGGGCGAGCACGAAGGGCAGCGCGAAGAACGCGCCGAGCAGCGCGAGCTTGACGCGGCCGCGCCGCGGCGCTTCAGCGCGCGGCGCGCTCACGGCGAAAGCTCAGCACGAGGAACAGCACCACCGCCAGCACGGCGAGCGAGTACCACTGCAGCGCGTAGCTCTCGTGCATCTCGACGCCGGTGTCGGGCTGCGGCCAGTCGCGCGCGAGGCCGTCGGCGAGCGGCGAGTGCTGCTCGAGCACGTAGGGCTCGAGCCGCAGGCCGGACCAGACGGCGAAGGTGGCCACTTCGACGTTCTGCCAGACGCGGCCCTCGGGCTTCGCCCCGGAGGGCGCGTAGGCGCGCGGAAAATGCTCGAGCACGCGGCCCTCGACGTCATGCTGGCCGGGCGGCGTGCGCAGCTGCGGCAGCTGCTCGCGGTGCGCGGGCGCCGCCACCCAGCCGCGGTTCACCAGCACGTGCCGGCCATCGGCGAGGCGCAGCGGCTGCACCACGTGGTAGCCCGGCCGCCCGCGGTTCAGCTTGTTGTCGAGCAACACCGTGTAGCGCTCGAGGAACTCGCCGCGCAGCGCGAGGCGCGTTCTCGCTCGCCACCGCCGCGCGCTTCTCGTCGGCGCGGCGCGACTGCCAGTTGCCGAGCAGGATGCCCGCGGCGCAGCCCGCCGCGGCGAGCGCGAACGCCCACCAGCGCGGACGGAAGGAGTATCCTGAAATCATGCGTTACGTGGTGATCGGCATGCTGATCCTGATCGTGGCGAGCCTCGGCTCGGCGCTGTTCTTCGTGTTCCAGGACCGCAGCGACTCCAAGCGCGCGGTCAAGGCGCTCGCCTTGCGCGTCGGCCTGTCGGTCGGGCTGTTCCTGTTCCTGATGGCTGGTTACTACTTCGGTTTCATTCCCGGCCGTCTATAAACGACAATGCCGCCCGCAGGCGGCATCGCAGTTGTCGCCGTGCGGCGACTACAACCAGTAGACGAAGATGAACAGCCCCAGCCACACCACGTCGACGAAGTGCCAGTACCAGGCCACGCCCTCGAAGGCGAAATGGTGGTCCGGCTTGAAGTGCCCCTTCAGGCAGCGCGCGAAGATCACCGTCAGCATGATCGCGCCCACCGTGACGTGGAAGCCGTGGAAGCCGGTCAGCATGAAGAAGGTCGAGCCGTAGACGCCGGTGGTCAGCTTGAGGTTGAGCTCCGCGTAGGCGTGGCTGTATTCGTAGGCCTGCACGCCGAGGAAGGTCACGCCCAGCGCGATGGTGAAGAACAGGAACAGGTTGAGGATCGCGCGCTTGCCCTCCTTCAGCGCCCAGTGCGCGATGGTGACCGTGACGCCGGAAGAGAGCAGCAGCAGCGTGTTGATCGCCGGCAGGCCCCAGGCGCCCATCGGCGAGAACTTCTCCTCGAAGCCCGGCCCGGCCGAGGGCCAGACGCGCCTTGAAGTCGGGCCACAGCGTTTCCTTGTGGTCGAGGCTGGCGAGGTCCGGCACCGACAGCACGCGGATGTAGAACAGCGCGCCGAAGAACGCGGCGAAGAACATCACCTCGGAGAAGATGAACCAGCTCATGCCCCAGCGGAAGGAGACGTCCTCCCAGCCGTGGTACTTGCCGCCCTCGGACTCGCGCGATCACGTCGCCGAACCAGCGGAACATCATGTACAGCAGCAGCATGAAGCCGGCGGCGATCGACGACCCAGCCGCCGGAGGAGGCGTTCATCACGAACACCGCCGCCGAGCGCCATCAGGAACAGCGACATCGAGCCGAGGATCGGCCAGTACATGGGTTGCGGCACGAAGTAGTGCTGCCGCTGGGTGGATGCGCTTTGCGCCATTTTTCCTTCTCCCGGACGAAACCGTCAGCTGAGCACGATCCGCACGATCGTGATCAGCGTGAAAATGAACAGCGCCACGAGCACGATCGCGGCGACGATGACCTGCAGCGGCGTGACTGCGCACGTTCTCGTGGTCGGCCTTGCGGCGCACGCCGATCAGGCCGTGCAGCACGGTCTTCGACGCACGGTCTTGCGCGGCGCGTCCGCCATCACGACTTCCCTCCGCGTCCCGCGACTTCGAAGAACGTGTAGGACAGCGTGATGGTGTTCACGTCCCTGGGCAGCTTCGGATCGACCACGAACACCACCGGCATGCGCCGCGTCTCGCCCGGGGCGAGCGTCTGCTGCGTGAAGCAGAAGCACTCCATCTTGCGGAAGTACTCCCCGGCGCGCGCCGGGCCGTAGCTCGGCACCGCCTGCGCGGTGACCGCGCTCGCTGCGCACGTTGACGATCTCGTACTCCACCGTGGCGAGCTCGCCGGGGTGCACCGTGAGGTGGCGCACCAGCGGCCGGAAGCGCCACGGCAGGTTGTGCGCGTTGGCGTCGAGCTCGATGGTCACGCGTGCGCGAGCAGTCCACCTGCGTGTTGGCCGCCTGCACGGCGTCGCGCCTGATCGAGCGAGTTGACGCCCAGCGCGGCGCAGATCGCGTCGTAGAACGGCACCAGCGCGAAGCCGAAGCCGAACATCGCCACGGCGACCACGCCAGCCGCAGCAGCATCCTGCGGTTCTGCCGCTCGCGCGGGGCGGCGGCCGCGCTCATCCGCCCAGCACCCAGTACTTGGCGATGACGCCGAGGAACCACGCCAGCGCGATCGAGGCGAGGATCAGCCCGGTCTTCGCGTTGCGGCTCAGCGCCATGCTCACCGCAGGTCCGGCTGCGTCTCGAAGGTGTGGTACGGCACCGGCGTCGGCAGGTGCGTCCACTCGAGCGAATCGGCGCCCTCCCAGGGCTTCTCCGGCGCCTTCTCGCCGCTGCGGATGCACTTGAGCACGATGTACAGGAACAGCAGCTGCGACAGGCCGAAGCCGAACGCGCCGATCGAGGAGATCTTGTTCCAGGTCTCGAACATCAGCGGGTAGTCCGGGATGCGCCGCGGCATGCCGGCGAGGCCCGAGAAGTGCTGCACGAAGAAGGTGATGTTGAAGAAGATCATCGTCAGCCAGAAGTGCCACTTGCCGAGCGTCTCGTCGTACATCTTGCCCGGTCCACTTCGGCAGCCAGAAGTACACGCCGGCGAAGGCCGCGAACAGCGCGCCCGCCACCATCACGTAGTGGAAGTGCGCCACCACGTAGTAGGTGTCGTGCAGCTGGATGTCGATCGGCACCAGCGACAGCACCAGGCCGGTGAAGCCGCCCAGCGTGAACAGGAACAGGAAGCCGCAGGCGAACAGCATCGGCGTCTCGAAGGTGAGCGAGCCCTTCCACATGGTCGCCACCCAGTTGAACACCTTCACGCCGGTGGGCACCGCGATCAGCGTCGTCGCGTACATGAAGAACAGCTGGCCGGTCACCGGCATGCCGACCGTGTACATGTGGTGCGCCCAGACGATGAACGACAGGATCGCGATCGCCGAGGTGGCGTAGACCATCGAGGCGTAGCCGAACAGCGGCTTCCTCGAGAACGCCGGGATCACCTGCGAGACCACGCCGAAGGCGGGCAGCGCGATGATGTAGACCTCGGGGTGGCCGAAGAACCAGAAGATGTGCTGGTAGAGCACCGGGTCGCCGCCGCCCGCGGCGTTGAAGAAGCTGGTGCCGAAGTGCCGGTCGGTGAGCGTCATGGTCACCGCGCCGGCGAGCACCGGCATCACCGCGATCAGCAGGTAGGCCGTGATCAGCCAGGTCCAGCACGAACAGCGGCATGCGCATCAGCGTCATCCCCGGCGCGCGCATGTTGAGGATGGTGGTGATGATGTTGATCGAGCCCATGATCGAGCTCATGCCGAGCAGGTGCACGGCGAAGATCGTCAGGTCCATGCCGATGCCCATCTGCACCGTGAGCGGCGCGTACAGCGTCCAGCCCACGCCCGGGGCGCCGCCGGGGGTGAAGAAGGAGATGATGAGCAGCGCGCCGGCGAACGGCAGGATCCAGAACGACCAGTTGTTCATGCGCGCGAACGCCATGTCGGGCGCGCCGATCTTCATCGGGATCAGCCAGTTGGCGAAGCCGACGAAGGCCGGCATGATCGCGCCGAACACCATGATCAGGCCGTGCATGGTGGTCATCTGGTTGAAGAAGTCCGGGTTGACGATCTGCAGCCCGGGCGAGAACAGCTCGGCGCGGATGACCAGCGCCATCACGCCGCCGACCATGAACATGATGAAGCTGAACCACAGGTACATCGTGCCGATGTCCTTGTGGTTGGTGGTGGTGATCCAGCGCATGATGCCGCCGTAGCCGCCGTGGTGGTCGCCGTGGGCGTGACCGTGGTCGTGGCGCGTGCGTGTCTACGACTGCGCTCATCGCTATTTCCTCCGGGCCTTGACTTCGGCGGGCTGGATGACCTCGCCGGTCTTGTTGCCCCAGTTGTTGCGCGTAAAGGTGATCACCGCGGCGAGCTCGACGTCGTTCAGCTGCTTGCCGAACGCGGCCATCGCCGTCGGCGTTCCGCCCTTGACGCGCCGTTCAGCACGGTGTCGATCTGCCCGGCCTTCGGGCCGAGCACGACCTTCGAGCCGTCCAGCGGCGGGAACGCGGGCGGCACGCCCTTGCCGCTCGCCTGGTGGCAGGCGACGCAGTTGGCGGCGTAGACCTTCTCGCCGCGCGCCTTGAGCTGGTCCAGCGTGTAGGTCTTGTTCTCGTCATCGGCGGACTTGGCGGCGAGCGCCTTTCTGCTCGCCGACCCACTTGGTGTAGTCCTCCTGCGACACCACGCGCACCACGATCGGCATGAAGCCGTGGTCCTTGCCGCACAGCTCGACGCACTGGCTGCGGTAGGTGCCGGTCTTGTCGGCCCTGAACCAGATGTCGCGGATGAAGCCCGGGATCGCATCCTGCTTGGCGCCGAACGCGGGCACCCACCAGGAGTGGATGACGTCGGCGGCGGTGGTGAGCACGCGCACCTTCTTGCCCACCGGCACCACCAGCTCGTTGTCCACTTCGAGCAGGTAGTGCTCGCCCTTCGGCGCGCGGCCCTCGATCTGGTCGCGCGGCGTGGCCAGCGTGGAGACGAAGCTGATGCCCTCGCCCTCGCCGTTCAGGTAGTCGTAGCCCCACTTCCACTGGCATGCCCGTCACCTTGATGGTGATGTCCGGGTTGGAGGTGTCCTTCTGCGCGATCACCATCTTGGTCACCGGCCAGGCGATGATCACCAGGATGATCGCGGGGATCACCGTCCACAGGATCTCGACCGTGGTGTTCTCGTGGAACTGCGCGGCCTTGTGGCCGACCGACTTGCGGTGCGCGTAGCACGACCAGAACATGAAGCCGAACACGCCGACGAAGATCACGATGACCAGCAACATGACGTACTCGTGCAGCCAGTGGATGTCCGCGGCCATCTTCGAGGCGGCCGGTTGCAGGTTCCACTCCGCGGCAACGCGCCGAGCCCGCAGAACGCCAGGCCCAGCGCGCCCAACGTCAGCTTCTTCAGCATCCTTGCCCCTTCCCCAATCAGCTTTTCAATCGTCTCCAGCGCGCCGTGCAACGGCCCAGAACGCCGCGCAGAGCAGCGCGACCTCCAACCCGGCGAACGGCAGGATCAGCCAGGCGCCGAGCGCCGCGAACACCGTCGCAATCCCCAGCGACAGCGCCGCCAGCGCCGCGAACACGAGCGCAAGCCCCTGTGGCGAGATCGAGCAGTGGCGCTTCACTTGCACGCGCAATCCAGCCGCAGTGGCGGCGAAAAACGCGGCGAAACACTAACATAGGTGAGTCGCCCGGAGACAACGAAAATCCGAGGAAAATCCGCGGCATTGAATCAAGGGGATCGCCTTTCGAACTGCACGATGCTGCGTCCGTCGGCGCTCTTGCGCGGCACGCCCTTCCACGCGTGGCCGTAGACCACTTCGAAGGTGGCGCGGGTGCCAGCGCGCGCGCAGCGCCGCGCGCAGCCCCTGCCGCGCGAGGCCGCGCGGCCGATCGGCGCGCGCGTTGGTCTGCCCGCTCGCGCGCAGGTCCGCGAGCAGTGCCGGCACGTCGCGATAGGCGAGCGTGAGCGTCTCCATGTCCATCACCGGCGCGGCGAAGCCCGCGGCCACCAGCCTGTCGCCGAGGTCGTGCATGTCGGCGAAGCTGTGCACGCGGCCCTCGCCGGCCGCCGCGCGCAGCTCCTTGAGCGTGTCGGGGCCGAGCGTGCTGAACATCAGCAGCCCTTCGGGGGCCAGCACGCGGTGGAACTCGGCGAGCGCCGCGCGCGGCTCCCGCACCCAGTGCAGGGCCATGTTCGACCAGAGGAGCTGCACGCTGCCCGCGGCGAACGGCAGGCGCTCGATCGAGGCGCATACCGCAGACGGCCGCCGCGCGCCGCGCAGCCGCGCGAGCCAGCCCGGGCGCGCGCCTGGCGCAGCATCGGCAGGGAGAAATCGACCGCCAGGAGTTGCGCGCCGGGATAGCGCTTGCCGAGCGCCGCGGCCTGGGGCGCCGGGCCGGATCCGGCGTCGAGGATGCGCGCCGGCGCGATGCGCACGTAGTCCAGCCGCTCCAGCATGCGCGTGCCGACTTCGGTTTCGAGGCGCGCGGCCGCAAGGTAGGTCGCCGCGGCGCGCTCGAAGCGACGGCGCGCGGCGCGCGCGTCGATCTCAGCCACGCGAGCGCAGCACGCCCTCGATCGCCGCGGCGACGGCGAGCACGTGCGCGGTCGGACATCGCGGCGCCGAACACGAACAGCCCCACCGGCGCGCGTGCCCGGCGCATGGCAGGGCAGCGACACCGCGCAGCCGTCGAGGAAATTGACCACGCCCGACGTTGCGCAGGATGCGGAAGTTCCAGCGGAAGTAGTCTTCGTCGCTCGCGTCCACCGCCGCGATCGTCGGCGCGATGCACGGCGTGGTCGGCATCAGCATCGCGTCATAGGGCGCCGCCAGGGCCTCCACCGTGCGCATGTACTCGGCGCGCATCAGGCCGAGGTCGACGTAGTCGGCGACCCCGATCTCCTTGCCCATCAGCACGCGCTTGGCGATGCGCGGGTCGTATTCGCCGAGCCGGTCCTGCCAGCGGCGGTGGATGGCGTAGGCCTCGGCGCCGGCGAAGCCGCCGTTCTTGAAGTACTCGGCCTGCCGGTCGAAGGCCGGCACCGGCACTTCGGTGATCACGGCGCCCGCCGCGGCGAGCTTGCTGCAGCGCCGCGTCGAACGCGCGTGCCGACCTCCGCGTCGAGGTCCTCGAGCAGCGGAGCCGCGCGGCAGCAGCAGCCGCAGGCCCTTCACCGGCAGCGGGGCGAACGCGCCGCGCGGCTCCGCCGCGAGGATCTCGTCGTAGGCCGCGCAGCAGGCGACCGAGTTCGCGAGCGGCCCCACCGAGTCCAGCGTGTAGGAGAGCGGAAACGCGCCCTCGCGCGGCACGCGCCGCTGCGTCGGCTTGAAGCCGGTGACGCCGCACAGCGCCGCCGGCTGGCGGATCGAGCCGCGCGTGTCGCTGCCGAGCGCCATCACGCACATGCCGTCGGCCTGCGCCACCGCCGCGCCGGAGGAGGAGCCGCCGGGCACGCGGCCGGTCTTGCGGTCCCAGGGATTCTTCGGCGTGCCGTAGTGCGGGTTGAGGCCCGTGGCGCCGAAGGCGAACTCCACCATGTTGGTGCGGCCGACGATCACCGCGCCCGCCGCGCGCAGCCGCGCCACCGCGGGCGCATCCGCCTTCGCCGGCGGCGCATCGGCCAGGATCTTCGAGCCCGGCGCGCGTCACGTCGCCGCCGACGTCGAACAGGTCCTTCACCGAGACCGGCAGGCCGTCGACCGGCGAGCGCACCACGCCCGCGCGGCGCAGGCGGTCGGAATGCTCGGCCTCGGCGCGCGCCTGCTCGGCGTACACCTTGAGAAAGGCGCGCGCGCCCTCGCCCGCGGGATCGGCGATGCGCGCGAGCGCCTGCTCGACGAGCTCGCGGCTGGTCGTGCGGCCCTCGGCAAGCTCGGCGGAAAGCTGCGCTACCGTCCACATGATGATTGCAGTCTAGCGCACAATATTCGCGATGCTCGGCACGCTCGCGCGGCGCATTGCGAACCTGGCCTTCGGCGGCAGCTGCTTCCTGTGCCGCGGCGCGGCCGCGCGGCGTGCTGTGCGCCGCCTGCGACGCCGACCTGCCGCGCCTCGCGGGCCCCGCCTGCCCGCGCTGCGCGCTGCCCCGCCGGCGGCGCGCTCTGCGGCCGCTGCCTCGCGCGGCCGCCCGCCTACGACGCGACCGTCGCCGCGCTCGCCTACGCCTTCCCGGCCGACGTGCTGGTGCACGCGCTCAAGTTCCGCGGCGAGCTGGCGCTCGCCCCGCTGCTCGGGCAGGTGCTGGCGGCGCGCCTGCCGCGCGGCGCGCGCGTGGACTTCATCCTGCCGGTGCCGCTGTCGGCGGCGCGGCTGCGCGAGCGCGGCTACAACCAGGCGCTCGAGATCGCGCGCCAGCCTCGCGGCGGCCACCGGCTGCAGGCTCGCGCCGCAGCTCGCCGAGCGCAGCCGCGACACGCCGCCGCAGATGGACCTGCCGCTGGCCGAGCGCGCGCGCAACGTGCGCGGCGCCTTCCGCTGCACGCGCGGCGCTCGACGCGCGCCAAGGTCGCGGTGGTCGACGACGTGATGACCACCGGCGCGACGCTCGACGAGCTCGCCGCGACGCTCAAGCGGGCCGGCGCGGCGCGCGTGGTCAACTGGGTGGTCGCGCGCACGCCGCCGCCGCGCCGATGTTTGAGATCGTGCTCTACCAGCCGGAGATCCCGCCCAACGCCGGCAACGTCATCCGGCTCGCGGCCAACACCGGCGCGCGCCTGCACCTGGTCGAGCCGCTCGGCTTCTCCCTGGACGACCGGCAGCTGAAGCGCGCCGGGCTCGACTACCACGAGATGGCCAGCGTGCAGGTGCACCGCGACTGGCCCGCCTGCCGCGCGGCGCTCGCGGGACGGCGCCTGTTCGCGGTCTCCACGCGCGGCGCGGTGAGCTACGCCGCAGCCGCGCTACGCGGCGGGCGACGCCTTCGTGTTCGGGCCGGAGACCAGCGGGCTGCCGCAGGCGCTGCTGGAGGAGTTCGCGCCCGAGCACCGGCTGCGGCTGCCGATGCGCCCCGGCAACCGCAGCCTCAACCTCTCGAACGCCGTCGCCGTGGTGGTGTTCGAGGCCTGGCGGCAGCTCGGCTTTTCCGGCGCGGGCTGACGCGCGCTCCTCCTTCGGGTCGCGCGCGAGCAGCTGCTCCACCGCCTGCGGCGGCGCGAGCCGCCCGTCGAGCACCGCGTTCACCGCCTGCGGTGATCGGCATGTCGACGCCGCTGCGCGCGCCGCGAGGCGCAGCACTTCGCGCGCCGAGCGCACGCCTTCGGCGACGTGGCCGAGCGTCGGCGAGGATCTCCGCGAGCGGCCGGCCGCGCGCCAGCTCCAGGCCGACGCGCCGGTTGCGCGACAGGTCGCCGGTGGCGGTGAGGATCAGGTCGCCGGCGCCGGCGAGGCCCATGAAGGTCTCGCGCCTTGCCGCCGAGCGCGACGCCGAGGCGCGCGATCTCCGCCAGGCCGCGCGTGATCAGCGCCGCGCGCGCGTTCTGCCCGAGGCCCAGGCCGTCGGAGATGCCGACCGCGATCGCCATGCACGTTCTTCACCGCGCCGCCGATCTCCACGCCGATCAGGTCGTCGCTGTAGTAGACGCGCAGGCGCCCGCCGTGCAGCAGCCGCGGCCGCGGCGCGCGCGAACGCCGCGTCGCGCGAGGCGAGCGTCAGCGCGCAGGGCAGGCCGCGCGCCACCTCGAGCGCGAAGGACGGCCCGGACAGCGCGCCGCACGCGCGCGCGCGCGCCGAGCGACTTCGGCGACGATCTGGTGCGGCAGCAGGCCGCTGCCGCTCTCGAAGCCCTTGCACAGCCAGACGAGCGGCGCTGCGCGCCGGCCTTGCGCCGCCACTTCGCGCAGCCCGGCCACCGGCGTCGCGGCGAGCGAGCAGCTCGGCGCGCGCTCGGGCCAGCGGCTGGTCGACCGTCAGCGGCGCCGGCAGCTCGACCTCGGGAAGGTAGCGCGGTTGCGGCGCTCGCGCGCGATGGCCTCGGCCTGCGCCGCGTCGCGCGCCCACAGCGTCACCGCGTGGCGCGCGCTCAGCACCGCCGCGAGCGCCGTGCCCCAGGCGCCCGCGCCGAGCACCGCGATGCGCTTCACGCCCCCCAGACGAGGTTGGCGCGCAGGAAGCCGTTGGCGCCGTCGGGGTGGCGCACGCGCAGCCAGCCGCCGGGCGCCGCGCCGAGCAGCTCGAGCGCCACGTTCTGCGCGGCGACGAACGCCGAGCGGCGCGCCGTCCTCGGGGCGCTGGCGCGCCTCGGCGGACGGCGCGGTCACCACCACCATGCGCTGGTCGGAAAGGAGCTTGCGCTCGACCCAGGAGAGCGCGCCGGTGTGGTCGCGCACCTTCACCCAGGCATCGAGGTTGACGATCACTTCGAGCGGGATAGTGGCGCGACACCACGAACAGCGCGCTTCGCCTCGCGCGAGGGCGCGTCGTAGAGCACCGCGGCGTTCTCGCCCACGCTGAGGAACTCGGCCGCCTGCGCAGCGGCTGCCGGCGGCGAGCAGGAATGCGGCAGCGAGGAGGCGCATGACGCTCAGCTCGCGAGCTCGATGCGCGGGCCGGCCGCCGCCTGCTGCTGCAGGCGCTGCGCGTAGAGCGCCTCGAAGGAGACCGGCGCGAGCAGCACCGGCGGGAAGCCGCCGCGCGTGACCAGGTCCGAGATGGTCTCGCGCACGTAGGGGTAGAGGATCGTCGGGCAGGCGATGCCGAGCAGCGGCTCGAGGTCCTGCCTGCGGCACGCCGCGCACCGAGAAGATGCCCGGCCTGCGCCGCCTCGGCGAGGAACAGGGTCTTGCTCGCCGGCCTTGGCGGTCACCGTCGACGGTGACCGCGACCTCGTACAGCCCGTCGGCGAACTGCGCGGCCTCGTTGCGCACCTGGATCTCGAGCTGCGGGCCCTGCGCCTCGAGGAACACCTGCGGCGCGTCCGGGATCTCGAGCGAGAGGTCCTTGACGTAGATCTTCTCGATCTGGAAGCTGGGCTGCTGCTCGTTCGGCCATGGCGGTCAGGTCCTTTCGGTCTCGAGGAGGCGGTCCAGCCCGCCCTCGCGCTCGAGCGCGTACAGCTCGTCGCAGCCGCCGACATGGCGCTCGCCGATCCAGATCTGCGGCACGGTGCGCCGGCCGCGTGCGCTGCGTCATCTCCGCGCGGCGCGCGGGCTCGAGGTCGACGCGCACCTTCTCGACGTCGGTGACGCCCTTGCGCTCCAGCAGGCGCTCGCGCCGCCTGGCAGTAGGGACAGGCGGCGGTGCAGTACATCAGCACCTGCGCCAACGCTACTTCTCCACCGGCAGGCCGGCCTGCTGCCAGGCGCCGTAGCCGCCGGTGAGATTGAACACGCTTGGCGAAGCCGCGCGCCTTGCAGCACGCCGATGGCGCGCGTGGCGCGGCTGCCGCTGTCGCAGATACACGATCACCGGCTTCGCCTTGTGCTTGTCGAGCTCGGCGGCGCGCCGCTCGAGGTCCGCGAGCGGCACGTTCTTCGCGCCGAGGATGTGGCCCTCGGCGTACTCGGCCGGCTCGCGCACGTCGAGCACCAGCGCGTCCTCGCGGTTGATCATCTGCGTCGCCTGCAGCGTGCTGACCCAGGGGCCGCCCGCGGTGCGCCGCACGAGCGGCCAGAGCAGCATCGCGCCCGAGGCGAACGCGACGGCGATCAGCAGGAGGTTGTTCTGGATGAAGTCCATGGGAAGCGCGACATTATAATTCAGCGCATGCACCGCATCGTGCTCCTGCGCCACGGCGAGTCGGACTGGAACCGCGAGAACCGCTTCACCGGCTGGACCGACGTCGACCTGTCCGCCGCCGGGCGTCGAGGAGGCGCGCGCCGCCGGGCGGCTGCTCAAGGCCGAGGGCCTACGACTTCGACCTCGCCTACACCTCGGTGCTCAAGCGCGCCATCCGCACGCTGTGGCTCGCGCTCGAGGAGCTCGACCAGCTGTGGCTGCCGGTGGAGAAGAGCTGGCGCCTGAACGAGCGCCACTACGGCGCCCTGCAGGGCCTGAACAAGGCCGAGACGGCGGCGAAGTTCGGCGAGGCGCAGGTGCTCGTCTGGCGCCGCAGCTACGACACGCCGCCGCCCGCGCTCGCGCCGGGCGACGCGCGCGATGCCGCGCGCCGACCCGCGCTACGCCGGGCTCGCGCGCGCGAGGTGCCGCTCACCGAGTGCCTCAAGGACACGGTGGCGCGCGTGCTGCCGTACTGGAACGACGCGATCGCGCCCGCGGTGCGCGCCGGGCGCCGGGTGCTGGTCGCCGCGCACGGCAACTCGCTGCGCGCGCTGGTCAAGCACCTCGACGGCATGTCGGACGCGGACATCGTCGGGCTCAACATCCCGACCGGCGTGCCGCTGGTCTACGAGCTCGACGCGCAGCTGCGCCCGCTCGGCCACCGCTACCTCGGCGACGCCGACGAGGTCGCGCGGCGCGTCGCCGCGGTCTCCGCGCAGGGCAAGGCGAAGCCCTGATCCGGACCCTGCTCCTCGCGCTGCTGCTCGCCGCCGCAGCGCCGCTGGCGGCGCCGATCGAACGCGAGGAGGACCTGACGGCGCTGCGCGCGCGCATCGAGGCGCTCAAGTCCGGGCTGGGCGAGAAGGAGGCGCAGCGGACGCGAGGCGCGCGACGCGCTGCGCGACTCCGAGCGCGCGATCTCGGACGCCAACCGCGCGCTGCGCGCGCTCGAAGCCGAGGGCCGCGGCGCGCGGCGGAGCTCGCGCGCCTCGCCGCGCGCCAGAAGGCGCTGGAAGCGAGCCTCGCGCGCCAGCAGGCGGCGCTCGGCCGCATGCTCGCGGCGCGCTACGCGGCCGGCGCGCCCGACGCGCTGCACGTCGCGCTCTCCGGGGACGACCCGGCCGAGCGTCGCGCGCAGGCTGCACTACCTCGCGGAGCTGTCGCGCGCCACCGCGCAGCTGCTGCGCGAGCTGCGCGCGGGCCTCGCCGAGGCGGCCGAGGCTGCGCCGCGCGGCCGAGGAGCGCCGCGCGCCGGCTGGCGGCGATCGAGGCGCAGCGGCGCGCCGACCGCGACAGGATCCTCGCCGAGCGGCGCGAGCGGCGCCGCGTGCTCGAGCGCGTCTCCGGCCGAGATCCGCAAGACGCGCCGGCAGATGCAGACGCTGCTCGCCGACGAGACGCGCCTCGCGCGCCTGGTCGAGGAGATCGGCCGCGTGCTCGCGGCGCGCCCGGGCGCGGGCTACGCGCGCGTGGAGAAGGTCCCGGAGCTCGGCTCGCTCGCCGGGCCGTTCTCCGGCCCAGCGCGGCAAGCTGCGCCTGCCGGTGCGCGGGGAACTTGCCGGGCGTTTCGGCACTCCAAGGAACGAGCGGCGCGGCATGGCAAGCGAAGGGCGTGTTCATCCGCGCCCCGGAGGGCCAGCCGGTGCGCGCGGTCGCCGCCGGCCAGGTGGTCTACGCCGACTGGATGCGCGGCTTCGGCAACCTGCTGATCGTGGACCACGGCGAGGCCTACCTGTCGATCTACGCCAACAACGAGTCGCTGCTCAAGCAGACGGGCGATCCGGTGGCCGCCGGCGAGGCGATCGCCACCGTCGGCGCGAGCGGTGGCAACGAGGAATCGGGTTTATACTTTGAACTGCGGCACCTCGGGCCGGCCTTCGACCCCCTGCGCTGGGTCAATGTCCTGAAATGAAGCGATCCCTCATGCATGAGCAAGCTTCGCAACATCGGGCTGATCGCGCTCGGCGTCGTCGCCGGCATGCTGGTCAGCCTCAACTTCCAGGCCATCGCCGACCGCGCGGCGCGCACGCCGCTGCCGGTCGAGGAGCTGCGCGCCTTCACCGAGGTGTTCGGCGCCATCAAGCCGAACTACGTCGAGCCGGTCGAGGACAAGAAGCTGATCACCGAGGCCATCAACGGCATGCTCGCCGGGCCTCGACCCGCACTCGGCCTACCTCGACGCGGAGGCGTTCCGCGAGCTGCAGGTCGGCACGCAGGGCCAGTTCGGCGGCCTCGGCATCGAGGTCGGCATGGAGGACGGCTTCGTCAAGGTGATCTCGCCGATCGAGGACACGCCGGCGTTCCGCGCCGGCATCAAGCCGGGCGACCTGATCATCAAGCTCGACGACACGCCGGTGAAGGGCATGACGCTGAACGACGCGGTGAAGCGCATGCGCGGCAAGCCCAACACGCAGATCACGCTCACCATCTCGCGCAAGGGCGAGGCCGCGCCGATCGTCGTGACGCTGACGCGCGCCGTGATCCGCGTGCAGAGCGTGAAGTCGAAGATGATCGAGCCGGGCTACGCCTGGGTGCGCGTGTCGCAGTTCCAGGAAGCGACCACCGAGAACCTGGTCAAGCACCTCGACGACCTGTTCAAGCAGGGCCCGGTGAAGGGCCTGGTGCTCGACCTGCGCAACGATCCGGGCGGCCTGCTGCTACGGCGCGGTGGCGATCTCCTCGGCGTTCCTGCCGCCGAAGGTCGCTGGTCGTGTCCACCGACGGCCGCACCGAGGACGCGACGCAAGAAGTTCTACGCCAGCCCCGAGGACTACCTGCGCGGCGCGCGCGACGACGTGCTGAAAGGCCTGCCGGCGGCGGTGAAGACGGTGCCGATGGTGGTGCTGGTGAACGGCGGCTCGGCCTCGGCCTCCGAGATCGTCGCCGGCGCGCTGCAGGACCACAAGCGCGCCACCGTGATCGGCACGCAGACCTTCGGCAAGGGCTCGGTGCAGACCATCATGCCGCTGGGCAACAACACCGCGATCAAGCTCACCACGGCGCGCTACTACACGCCGAGCGGGCGCTCGATCCAGGCCAAGGGCATCACGCCCGACATCATCGTCGAGGAGCCGGGCCGAGCGCCGAGGCGCGCGCTGCGCGAGGCGGACCTCGAGCGCCACCTGTCGAACGACCGCGACAAGGGCGCCGACAAGAAGGCCGGCGCGCGCGTGCAAGCCGGCGGCGCACGCCGCCGGCGCGAGCAGCCCAAGCCGCTCGAGCTGGGCTCGAAGGACGACTTCCAGCTCGTCGCAGGCGCTCACCTTCCTCAAGGGCGCGCCGGTGACTGGGCCAGCCCTCGAAGGCCGTGGCCGAAACCAAGTCCGGCAGCTGAACGACCAGCAGCTCCTCCGCTACAGCCGGCACATCCTCCTCACGGAGTTCGGCATCGAGGGGCAGGAGCGGCTGCGCGCGGCGCAGCGCGCTGGTCGTCGGCGCCGGCGGCCTGGGCTGCCCGGCGGCGCTCTACCTCGCCGCGAGCGGCATCGGCAGGCTGACCATCGCCGATGCCGACAAGCGTCGACCTCACCAACCTGCAGCGCCAGATCCTCTACCGCACCGACTCCGTCGGCGCGAAGAAGGTGGACGAAGCGCGCAAGACGCTCGCCGCGGTCAATCCCGACGTCGAGATCGTGCCGCTCGCCAGGCGCGTGGAGGGCAATGACGTCGAGCGGCTCGTCGCTGCCGCGGACGTGGTGCTCGACTGCTCGGACAACTTCGCGACGCGCCATGCGCTGAACCGCGCCTGCGTCAAGCAGCGCAAGCCGCTGGTCTCCGGCGCGGCGATCCGCTTCGACGGGCAGCTGATGGTGTTCGACCTGCGGGAGAAGGACGCGCCCTGCTACGCCTGCCTGTTTCCCGAGGAAGGCGAAGTCGAGGAAGTGCAGTGCTCGACGATGGGCGTGTTCGCGCCGCTCACCGGCGACGATCGGCGCCATGCAGGCGATGGAAGCGGTGAAGCTCCTTGCGGGCGCGGGCGAGACGCCGCGCGGGCAGCTGACGCTCTTCGACGCGAAGAGCCTCCGAGCTGCGCAGCGTGCGGGTAAAGAAGGATCCGCGCTGCGCGGTGTGCGGCGCGCGCTAGCTCAGGCCCAGGTACACCGCTAGCAGGAATCCGGCGACCGCCACCACGCCGGCCATGAATGTCGTGAGCCAGGGCACGGGGAGCTTGGGCACGTCCATGACGGGCAGGCACCGGACATAGGAACGGTGGTTCTGCAACGCAGCCAGAATAGTCACGGCACCGACAACCACCAGGACGATGCCCAGCACGCTCGCGAGCCAATGATGGTGATGCCCTGCGGCCGGAGAGGCGCTCGAAGCGGAAATCAGCTCCAGGAACAGGCCGAACCTGGCCACCACGAATCCGAGCGCCATCACGGTAAGCCCGGAGCGGACCCATGCCAAGAGGGTGCGCTCTGCGGCGAAGAATACGCGCGGGTCTCCCGGGCTCATTCTGTGCCTCGACTGCGGCAGGCACTTGGTGGGATCTGCGAGAACGAACCAACCGGCGAGGAGCGCGACTGGCAGCGCAAGAAACCAGGCCTGGTTGCCCGTGAAGTGGAAGCCTGCGAACCCCGCGCTCAGGCCGACCGCAATGCAGGCGAGCAGCCAGGCGAGGCGTTGCTTGAACGATCTCAAGATCTGTTCCCGAACGGCCGCAGTTGCAGAGCGTTCTCCGGACAGGTGTCGATGCACCGACGGCAGGCGTGGCAGTTCGCCGGATTGACGACGTACGTCTGTTTCCATCCGTGCATCCAGGCCTTGAGCTTGCCGATCGCCGACAGCGAGGAGCGATCTTCCGGCGTCAGTTTCCTGATTTCGAAAACGCCATATGGACAGACGCGCACACAGTCTTCCTTGCCTTCGCAACGACTCCTGTCGACGAACGGAGCGACCTTCCCCGCAACGTCCTGACAACCTGTGACTGATATCGCATCCGGCATGGTGACCTGGCGTCGGAGTCAGACGGCGCCCGACAGAGGCTCATAGTGCTCTACGGTCGGGAAAGGATCATAGAAATGGTGCAGCAATTGCTTCCATTCCTGGTACGGGGCTGATTTCCTGAAACCTTCCGTATGATCCTCCAGCCTGCGCCAGCGCACCAGCAGCAAGTAGCGGTTCGGATTTTCGATGCACCGTTGCAGCTCATGGGATAGGTAGCCTGGCGACGAGCTGATGATTGCCTGTGCTTTGGCAAATGCCGCTTCGAAGTCCCGCGTCTGCCCGGGCCTCACATCGAGAACTGCTGACTCAAGAATCATCGGTATCCCGTACGCAAAGACAGAACGATGCCACGAATCGGGAGCTCGAACCAATATCACCAGCGAGTCGGAATCGGGGCTGAGAACTTTGCATGTGCTGCGGGATCAGCGGGTCTGCGCTCGACTTTGGCTGCAGTATTCGCAGGTCGGGCGCAGTTCGAGCATGGTGTTCCCTATAGGTGGCCAACGTCATGCTGAGCGGCGCGAAGCCAGCGACTGCTGGCGAAGCGTCCGCCGCACCTAAAGTTGGGCGTCAATCCATAACGTTCGAAGGTGCGGCGCTACCTTTCCTGAGCATCCCGAGTCCGGGTATTCAGAGCGAAATTCTTGGGGACGGGCGCGGCCTCGGTGGGCAAAGAGAACGCAGCTCCACTGGCTTCGACGATATCCATGACCCGCAGCAGAAGTTCTTCCTGAATCTCGAGGAAGACACCCTCATCGCGAGTTGGCACATACGCGACGGCCTCCAGCTCGAGGGAGGCGTCGCCAAACCGGATCAACCGGGTACTGACGGTTGTAGGCTCGAGCCTGGCTTCTTCCAGCATCATTTTCCTGATCTCCGCGAGGACATGGCGAAGCTGGTCGGCCGTGGTTTCGTATCCCAACCGAATGTGATGACGGAAGAGAAATTTGTCGCGCCGGGCCAAGTTTCCAATGCTCGTCGCAGCGAGCTGCCCATTCGGAACGCTGACCAAGGTCCGATCGGGGGTGCGAATCTGCGTGGAGCGCAGACCGATGCTTTCGATGCGGCCCTCGATAGTCCCTACCTGGCAGTAGTCACCGACCTGGATGGCTTCATCAGCAACGACCGTTACCGTGCCGAAGAGGTTCTCGATCGTCTTCTGGGCGGCGAACGCAAACGCGATTCCGCCAATGCCGAGTCCGGCAACGACGGCCGTAAGCTCGATGCCCAAACTGCGCAGGATCAGGAATAAACCGGCAGTGAACCAGACACACACAAGCAGCCAGTTCGATAGTTCGACTGTCGCGATCCTGCCCGGCAACCCAACCTGTCGCAGTTGCTGAGTCTTCAATTGAGCCACGAGTTTCGTCAACCGAACCAATATCCAGCCGGCAGCCACGATGATGAACACGTTGGCAACAGAGGTGACGAAAATGCGCCCCTCTGCCGTGGCAGCTTGCGTGGCGACGATGCGCGCCAGGAGAGCGAAGATCAAAAGGAACAGCAGCCATTTGATCCGGGCCAGCACACTGCCTCCGCCATGGCGCAGGTCCCAAGGGTGAAGAAGTCTGAGCAGGCCCCGGGTGAGGGGCCAGGCAATCCCCACCAGGAGCGGAATGCCCACGAGCACGTTGAGCCACGTGAAAAGCGGGTAAGACAGGAAGCGGACTTCTCTGAACGATTCCGGCCAAATCGCTTCGGCCCACGGGACATCGAGTTGGTTGGCTGCAGCAGTTACGCCAAGCAGGGTTTCAGCGGAGAAGAGCCAGATCGGCGGCGTGTCGGGTGCCTTCGTGAGGCGAAGCACGATGTCCAGGCTTTCGCTAGCAAAGGTTGCCGTGCCCACTTTTTCCAGATTCGCGGGGAGACCGTCGTCCAGGCTTCCCGCAGGTGCCTTGCTCAAATCGTCCGGGCCGGTTTTTACGCCCCGGTTCAACACCACATGGAGACTGCGCGCGAGTTCTGCTTTTCTCTTCGCGGATTGCTTGCCCTCCAGATAATTGGAGGCAAGTTCATATTCAGTCTTGTTCGCCGCCTGTAGAAACCCGATCACCGCGCCGTAGGGTGTGCTCCGGCCCAGCGGATCTTCCGGCAATGGTTTTGGCTCGGCAGGAGCCTTCTGCGCCACCGCCGGGAAAGAGAAGGCAACGAGCGTCAGGGCGCAGCAAAGGAGCAGAACGACCGAACAGCGATATCCAGAGATCTTCATAGTTCTTAACCCGCCATAACCGTCCGGTTTTGTCACCGTCACAACATAGGCGCCGAGAATGACTATACCCGCTCTGTTGCTGTAGCCCCCTAGGCGGGTACCGTCGGTCGATCATCATGCGGGACTAGGAACTCACCGCCCAGGCTTCCCGGAAAGTTTAATGTCGGTGTTCGATCTCCAGGCCCCTGCAATGTCTGCTCCACCGGTCCGCGCGCAGGCTACCACTTCCCGCTGCGCAGGCTCGGCAAGCCAATCCCCGCGGCGTCGAACCCGCCATCCACCGCGAGCGTCTGGCCGTTGACGTAGCTCGCCGCGTCGCTGCACAGGAAAGCCACCGCCGCCGCGATCTCCTCCTCGGTGCCGTAGCGGTTGAGCGGAATCGCGTCGTGGTAATCGGCGCGGATGTCGGGGGTATGCACCTTCTTCGCCATCGCGGTGTCCACCGGGCCCGGCGCGACTGCGTTCACGCGGATGCCCACATTGCCCAGCTCGGCGGCCTGCTGCCGCGTCAGGTGATCGAGCGCGGCCTTGCTCGTGCCGTAGGCCACGCGCAGGCTGCTCGCGCGCAAGCCGGAAATCGAAGTGATGTTGACCACCGCGCCGCCGCCGTTCTTCAGCATCACCGGCGCGCAAGCCTGCGTGCAGATGAACGGGCCCGAGAGGTTGACGTCGAGCACGCGCGCCCATTCCTTGTACGTCGTCTTCAGGATCGGCTTGAACACCGCGATGCCGGCGTTGTTGACCAGCGCGTCGATGCGGCCGAAACGCTTCACCACGGCGGCGATCGCCTTGCGGACCTGCAAGGGGTTCGATACATCGCAGCGTTGGGCAAGCACGACTCCGTGCTTGCCCAACCTGCGAAAGCTCTTTCCCAGCATCGCCCGATCAATGTCCAGCAGCGCCACGCGGTAGCCGTCATCCAGGAACCTGCGCGCGATGGCGTAGCCGATGCCCCGCGCGGCGCCGGTGATCACTGCAACCTTGCCGTCAGGCAGAGAGGAAGCCCCGCTGGGCGGCGTAGCCCTCGCTGGGCTTCTTCGAGAAGCCGCTCTTCGCGAACTGGTGCAGCGAGCCGATGGCGTAGCGCACCAGGGTGCCGGCGTGCGCCGGCGCATCGCCGTCCGCCGCCTGGCGCAGCGCCTGCTTGAGCGTCGCCTCGAAGCGGTCGAAGAACTGGTTCATGCGCACCTGCAGCCGCTCGTGCTCGCCCACCAGCGCATCGCCCGTCATGACGCGCACCATGCCGGGGTTCTTCTCGGCGAAGGCGAGCAGCATCTCGACGAGCTTGCCGGCCTGCGCCGTGCCGTCGGCTTCGTCCGCGGTGATCTTGTTGGCCAGGGTGAACACCGAGCTCTCGATGAACTCGATCAGGCCCTCGAACATCTGGGCCTTCGAGGCGAAGTGGCGGTAGAGCGCCGCCTCCGACACGTCCAGCTTCGCCGCCAGCGCGGCGGTGGTGATCTTCTCCCAGCGCGGCGCCTCGAGCATCTGGGCGAGCGCCTTCAGGATTTCGAGCTTGCGCTCGCCTTTGACCCGGGGCATGAACCGATTCTACTAGTGCGCAGTAGCGGAAAACGAGTCCCGGCAGCTGCGTCACGGAAGCGATGCGCAGATCGACGTAGGGCACGCTCCGCTTCTCCCGGCTCACCCAGACTGTCGCCAGCCCGAGACGCTTTGCAGTGCGCAAATTCTCCAGCATGTCGTCCACCAGCGCGCAGCGCGCCGCGTCGCAGATGGTGTTTGCGCAGCAGCATGCGGAATCCCGCCACCGAGGGCTTGCCCAGGTAGCGCGTGCTCTCGATGGAGTAGACGGCGTCGAAGTAGCGCGCCACCCCGAGGGTGCGCACCACCTCGTCCACGTAGTGCCGCGGCGCATTGGAGTAGATGATCTTGCGCCCCGGCAGGCGCGCGAGCGCATGGCGCACCGCGTTCTCGTGCACCACCATGTCGGCGAGCTCCGGGAAACTGGTGGGTGGCCCACAGGAACTCGGCGGGGCTCGTGCCGTGGTGGCGCACGAGGCCGTTCATGGTGGTGCCGTATCGTTCCCAGAAGCCGCGCCGCATGGCGTTGGCGCCCGCCTCGTCGATGCCGAAGCGGCGCATCAGGTAGGCGTTGATCTGCGCGTTCATCGACGGAAAGATGCGCGCCTGCGCGTCGTGCAGGGTGTTGTCGAGGTCGAAGAACCACACCCGCCGCGAGGGCGGCAGGCCGACGAGGCGCATGGACTACTTGCTCTTGATCAGCGTGCCGACGCCCTGGTCGGTCATCACCTCGAGCAGCAGCGCATGCGGCACGCGGCCGTCGATGATGTGCACGCTCTTCACGCCGTTCCTCGCGGCGTCCAGCGCGGAGCCGATCTTGGGCAGCATGCCGCCCGAGATCACGCCCTTGGCGACGAGGTCGTCGATCCTCCGCGGCGTGAGGCCGGTGAGCAGCTTGCCGTTCTTGTCGAGCACGCCGGGCGTGTTGGTGAGCACCACCAGCTTCTCCGCGCGCAGGATCTCGGCGAGCTTGCCCGCCACCAGGTCGGCGTTGATGTTGTAGGTGGTGCCGTCCGCGCCGGTGCCGATGGGCGCCACCACGGGGATGAAGCCGCCCTGTTCGAGGGTCGAGATGATCGCCGGGTCGATGGACTCGATCTCGCCCACCTGGCCGAGGTCGACGTGGCCGTTGTCCTTCGAGGCGAGCACCATCTTCTTCGCGCGGATGAAGACGCCGTCCTGGCCCGGTGAGGCCCACCGCCTTGCCGCCGGCCTGGTTGATGAGCTCGACCACTTCCTTGTTCACCGTGCCCCCGAGCACCATCTCCACCACGTCCATGGTCTCGCGGTCGGTGACGCGCATGCCCTGGACGAACTCGCCCTTCTTGCCGAGCTTGGCGAGCATCTGCTCGATCTGCGGCCCGCCGCCGTGCACCACCACCGGGTTCATGCCCACGAGCTTCAGGAGCGCCACGTCGCGCGCGAAGCCCGCCTTGAGCGCATCGTCGGTCATGGCGTTGCCGCCGAACTTGATGACGATGGTCTTGCCGTGGAAACGCTGGATGTAGGGCAGCGCCTCGGCGAGGATGCGCGCCTTCAGGGCAGCGTCGGTCTGCGGGTCCGAAGGCGCGTTCATGGTCCGGCCGATTCTACAAACAAAAAGGGCCGGCGCATACGCGCCAGCCCCTGCAAAGCAACCGCTCGCTGCTTACTGGATGGTGATCTGCTTGCGGGCGGCGGCGGCCTTCTTCGGCAGCGTCAGCTCGAGCACGCCGTCGCGGTACTTCGCCTCGACCTTGGACTCGTCCAGCTCCTGCGGCAGCGTGAAGCTGCGCGTCGCCTTGCCGTAGACGCGCTCGACGTGCAGCACGCGCTCGTCCTGTGTCGCCTCGCGCTCGCGCTTCACTTCGGCTTCCAGCGTGACCTGCGCGCCGTCGACGCTGACCTTGATGTCTTCCTTCTTCACGCCCGGGATCTCGGCGGTGACGAGGTACGCGCCGTTCTTCTCGGCCACGTCCACCTTCATGCGCGGCGCCACGGCTTCGCGCCTCTCGTAGGCCATCGGGCCGCACGAGGAAGCCCTTGAACAGGTCGTCGACCAGCTCATTGAACGGGTCAAAACGGGTGATATTGCTCATGTCGTCTCTCCTTTGCATGTCCGTTGGGGCAACAGCCCCGTGCCTTTCACATGAGGCCGCCCCCGGGGCCTTTCAAGACCCCCTCCTTTAGAATCCCCTCATCCCCATGGCCGCCCAGGACGACTTCCGCAAGCAACTCGAAGCCCTGCGGCCCTACCTGCTGCGCTTTGCCAGCCTGCAACTGCGCGACACCGCGGCTGCCGAGGACGCGGTGCAGGAGGCCCTCGTCGCGGCGCTCGCCGGCGAGGCCTCCTTCGCCGGCCGCGCCAACCTGCGCACCTGGCTCACCGGGAATCCTCAAGCACAAGATCGTGGACGCCATCCGGCGCCAGGCACGCGAGCCGGTCGTCGCCACCGAGGCGGACGAGGAGGTTGCCGATCTCGACGAACCTGTTCACCGAGCGCGGGCACTGGACCGAGCGGCCCGCCGCCTGGGGCAACCCGGACGGCGCGCTGGAGCAGTCGCAGTTCTTCCGCGCGCTCGAGCTGTGCCTCGAGCGCCTGCCCGAGCGCACCGCGCAGGTGTTCATGATGCGCGAGCACCTCGGGCTGGAGACCGGGGAGATCTGTAAGGAACTCGACATCACCCCGACGCACTGCTGGGTGCTGCTGTACCGCGCGCGCATGACGCTGCGCGAATGCCTGCAACAGACCTGGTTCGGAAAATGAAGCTGCTCTCGTGCAAGGAAACGACGCGCCTCGTGTCCCAGGGGCTGGACCGCGAGCTCGCGTTCGGCGAGCGCGTGGCGCTGCGCGTGCACTTCGCGATCTGCCTGGGCTGCCGGCGGGCCGGCCGGCAGATGAAGTTCCTCAGACACGCGGTGCGCGAGCTTTCGGTCCGAACGTAAACAGCACCACGCCCAGCGCGGTCATCGCGCACACGATGAGCGGCCCCGCCGGCAGGTCCGATAGCAGCGACAGGCCAAGTCCCGCCGCGTAGCCCAGGGCGCCGAGCGCATAGCTGGCGGCGAGCCTGCCGCGCGCGAAGTTGCGCGTGGCGAGCGCCGGCACGATGAGCGTGGTGAACACGAGGTACAGGCCCACGAGCTGCACCGAGACCGTGACCGCGCAGGCGAACAGCAGGTAGAACCCGGTGCGCCCCAGGCGGGCGCCGAGCCAGAACCAGACCGCCAGGATCGCCGCGCTGAGGCCAGCGCCACCGGCAGCAGGCTCGCCGGGCTCACCCAGAGGATCTGCCCGACCAGCAGGTCCTTCAGGTGCTCGGCGCCGTGCGGATTGGCGGCGAGCAGCAGGATCGCGGCGTTCGCCGCGACGATGAAGCTCACGCCGATCACCGCCTCCTGCACCTCGGGCCAGCGCCGCTCGGTCCAGTCGAGCAGCAGCGCGCCGGCGAGCGCCGCGCCGAGCGCCGCGACCTGCACCGCCGCGCCGTGCGGCTCGAAGCCCAGCCAGTCGGCCAGCACCACGCCGAGCCCGGCGATCTGCGCCACCGCGAGGTCGATGAACACGATGCCGCGCGCGAGCACCTGGATGCCGAGCGGGACGTGCGTGGCGGTCACCAGCAGCCCCGCGGCGAGCGCCGGCCACAGCAGTCCGAAATCGATGGCGGCCCAGTTCATTTGGCCGCCGCGAGCAGTCTCGCGATGCGTGTCGTCGTACAGGCCGAAGAGGTCCTTGGCCTGCTCGGTCCCGCCCACCGTGAAGGGCAGCACGATGGACGGGCAGCTGCGCCTGCCCCGCGAGCCAGTCGGCCGGCGCGCGGGTCGTTGTAGGCCGAGCGCACCACGGCCTTCGCCGGCGTCTGCTTGAGCGCTGCGAGCAGCTCGGCGAGATGCGCCGCGGACGGCGGCAGCCCGGGCTTGGGCTCCAGCGTGCCGACCTCGCGCATGCCGAGCCAGGCGATCAGGTAGGACAGGTCCTTGTGGTACACGACCAGCGGCAGGCCCCTGCAGCGGCGCGGCCTCGCGCTCCCAGCGCGCGGTGGCTTCGCGCCAGCGCTTCTGGAAGTCGAGCTCGCGCTCGATGTAGTAGGCGGCGTCCTGCGCGTCGAGCGCGCTCATGCGCGCGGCGAGCGCCTTGGCCACGCGCGCGATGTTGCGCGGATCGAGGTGCAGGTGCGGATTGCCCGCCGGATGCACGTCGCCCATCGAGCGGTCGACGCGCTGCGGGACTTCGATCAGCCGCGCCGCCGAGGCCGCCTCGAAGTAGCCCGGCTGCCCGAGCTGGATCTTCGGGTTGCCCGACTGCGTGAGCACCAGCGGCAGCCAGCCGACTTCCAGCTCCGCGCCCGGTGCAGACCACCAGGTCGGCGCTGCGCGCGCGCGCGATGAGGCTGGGCCGCGCCTCGATGTGGTGCGGATCCTGCAGCGCGGTGGTCGCCGTGTACACGCTCGCCTTGTCGCCGCCCAGCTCCTGCGCGAGCGACGCCCCACTCGGGCGTGCAGGCAAAGATGTTCAGCGCGGCGAGGGCCGGCCCGCAGGCCGCGGCCAGCGCCAGCTGCGATGATCGATCTCATGAAGGGCTCCTAGAACTTGTGCGCGCCGTGCGCGCCGAGGCTGAAGATGTACTGCAGCAGCACCTGGTTGTCGGTCACGTCGGCGCGCGACTTGTCGGCGGCGAGCTGCAGCCGCAGGCGGCTGAATTCGGAGGGGCTCCAGTCCAGCATCACCGTGCTGCGCGTCGGGTTGTACGCCGTCATCAGCGGACCGAAATCGGCGGCGCTCGGCCCCAGGCCGCCCGTCACGATGGCGTTGTCCACCGTGCCGTGGTCCAGGCGGTCGTAGCGCAGGCCGGCGCGCCAGCGCGGCATGAACTGGTAGACGCCCTGCAGGTACCAGCCCGACTGCGCGGCTGGCGTAGGCGCCGTTCAGCGGCGTGCCGTCGTCGTAGGTGAGCGAGCCCGACTCGTCGCGCCGGAAGTACTCGCCCTGCAGCTTGAAGTTCGTGACGGTGGCGTTGCCGTTCGGCGCCCACTTCAGCACGAAGTCCGCGATCCACAGCTTGCTCGTCCCGCTGAAGGATTGGGTGACCGGGTTGCCGAGCGAGTCGCTGTCCTCGAACGCGCGGTCCTCGGGCTTTACTTGCAGGTAGGACAGGCCCGTGCGCCAAGCGGTGCTCGCGCCGAGGTCGCCACCGGCATGCCCAAACAGGCTCCAGGCGCCGGCGCCGTTCTTGCTGCTATCCGCTGCAGGGAACGCGCGCCCGCGGCCGAGCTCGGCGCCGAACTCGAGGAACAGGTCGGTCGGCGCGAGCCAGCGCAACTGCACGCCGTCGTCGTTGCAGCCGCCCGCCGAGGAACGCCTTGTAGGGGAGCGGCGCGTCCTGGAAGTCCCAGGCGTGCTGGTGGATCTCGTTCTGGTAGCCGATGCCGGAGAGGAAGCGGCCGCCCTTGAGCGTGAAGCCCTTGCCCAGCCCCAGCGTCTGGAAGAACGCTTCCTCGACCTCGACCTCGTTCTCCGGCGTGAGCGCCGCCGTCAACTGGCCGCGAAAGTACGGATCGATGTTTGCCGAGATCGATCAGCTCCGACTCGCCGAGGCTGAAACTGCGCGGCGCCGGCCCGACTTCGCCGCCCGAGGGCGCGAAGCCCGTCGATGCGGTAGGTCGGCCGGATCCTGCGAGCTGCGCGCGGCAGTGCCCTGCAGGATCAGCGAGATCGAAGGATTGAACGCGTTCTCGCCCGTTTGCCGCGGACGCTGCTCCAGCGCGTCGACCCGCTGCTGCATTTGCCTGAGTTCCTCGCGCAGCTTCTGCGCTTCGGCGTCCTGCGCATGCGCCTGCGGCACCGCCACGGCGAGCGCCGTGACACAAATCCACTTGCGAACCATGAATGCTCCTTCCAAAGCGTTGGCGATGCGCGCCTTTGTGGCCGGCGCGCCCGGGCAATCACTTCAGCGGAGCGAGGGCGGGCCCCGGGAGGAAGGCGGAACAGCAGCTGCGTGCGCCGGTGAACGCGCTGCCGCAGGTACCGCTTCGGACTGCGGAGCCGTGAATTCCGGAGTCGCGTGGGAGCTTCCTATCGCGCCAAGCACCGATGCCGAGCGCCGCGTGCAGGTCGCACAAGGGCTTGCCGCCTGCATCGGTGTCCTGCGGCGCACCGCCCGCGGCGTGCTGCGCCGGAGCGGCGGCAAAGTGCCAGATCTGGTGCGCAAGCGCGCTTTGCTGCGCCGCGAGCAGCGCCGCAGCGAGAAACAGCCTTGCCAGCGCGCGCGAGGATCATGCGCCTTTCAGTTCGACGGCTGCGCGTCGGTCAGGCGGTAGAACACGCCCGTCGGATCGTCCTTCAGGACGGCGAGCTTGCCGGTGAGGACCACCGGTTCGAAGGTGTACTTCACCGGCGTCCTTGGTGCTTGCACTTCCACCAGCTGCTCGGGGCCGCCGGGCATGCAGAACGCGCAGCTCTGCGGCATGGCGGCGAGGATGAAGTGCGTCTGCTTGTCGCCCATCTCCAGCGGCATCATGAAGCCCTGCACCTTGACCTGCTTCTGGTCCAGGGCCGCGACGTCCGCGGAGAACTGCGCCACGAACTTGTCCTTCATCTTCACCAGCTCGACCTGCGCCAGCAGCTTCCAGGACACGACGTCCTTGCGCTCCGGGAGCGGCTTGAACTGCGAAGGGTCCATCGCGCCGGGGGGCGCGGAAGGCGCCTGCGCATATGCGGCGCAGGACAGCGCGAGTGCAATTGCCAGAAATGCTGTCTTCATAGCGTCTCCATCTTATCCTTCAGCCAGCACAGGCGCCACTTCTGCGCGCGACGCGCGCCACGCCGGCAGCAGTGCCGCCAGTACCCCGACGCCAAGCGCCAGCGCCAGCAGCCACCATTCCCCGATCACGAAGCTCCAGCCTGTGACCGGCACCTGCTGCGCGGCGCGCAGCGCCGCGCCCAGCACTTCCATCAACACGTGGCCGAGCGCGAGGCCGAGCAGCGCGCCGGCCGCCGACAGCACCAGCGCCTTCGATCAGCAGCAGGCCCATGAGCTTCGCGCGCGAGGCGCCGAGCATGCGCATCACCGCGAGGTCGTAGCGCCGCTCCTCGAGCGCGTTGGTGAGCGCGATGAACACCGAGAGGCCGGCGGCGAGCACCAGGACGAGGCCGAAGGCGCGCAGCACTTCCACGCCCACGCCGAGCATGCGGAACAGGCGCGCGCTCTCGTAGGCGGGCGAGGCAGCCTGCAGCTGCGCCGGCATTGACCGCGCGCGGCAGCGTCGCCGCGGCGAGCGGGCTCGCATACTGGATGAGGAGCGCGGTGATCTCGCGTGCGCCGCCCGCCGGCTTGCCGTGTTCGTGCACCTCCCACACCGATTCGACACTGGTCAGCACGACGCGGTCGATCACCGTGCCGGTCGGCGCCAGCACGCCAACCACTGGTATGGCTCCTCCTCGTGCTCCTCGCCGCCCGCGCCCAGGCCGTGCGCGCCGGCGAACTTCGCGCCCACGCGCAGGCCGGACACGCGCGCGACTTCGGCGCCGAGCACCGCCTCCATGGGTTTCGCCCAGAGGCTGCCGCCCGCGAGCCGCGCGCCGTAGTGGGCGACGTAGTCGTGATTGGTCGCCGACGATGCGAAAGCCCTTGTAGCTGTCGCCGAGCGCAAGCGGAATGGCGCGCTTCACCAGGCGGTGCTTCGCCAGCGCCATCGCGTCGTCGAGCGGGATGTTGCCGGTGGGCGCATCGAGATGGAACACCGCGGAGAGCACGAGCTGCATCGGGCTGCCCTTGGCGCCCACCACCAGGTCGATGCCGCGCGCATCGCGCCCCATGCGCTCCTCGATCTGCTGCGTGGCGAGCATCAGCACCGTGATGGTGGCGATGCCGAGCGCGAGCAGCAGCAGGTTGAGCGCCGTCGAGAGCGGCTTCGCCCGCAGGTACGCGAGGCTGATGCCGGGCAGATTCATGGCCGAGCTCCAGCGCCGCTCGAAGCGCGGCTTGACGCGCGCATCGTGCGTGGCGACGACCAGCGTCGCTCCGCACTCGGCCGCCTGCGCTTCGAGCAGGTCGAGCGCGGCCGCGCAGTGCGCGTCGTCGAGGTTCGAGGTCGGCTCGTCGGCGATCAGCAGCTGCGGCCGGTTCATCACCGCGCGCGCGACCGCGACGCGCTGCTCCTGGCCGTGCGAGAGCTGGTGCGGACGTGCATGCGCACGATCCGCGAGCCCGACGCCGGCGAGCACCTGCGCCGCGCGCGCGGGCTCCTGCTTGGCGCCCGCGAGGTACTGCGCGAGCAGCAGGTTGTGCTCGACGTCGAGGCTGGAAATCAGGTGCAGCTTCTGCAGCACGATGCCGATCGGCCGCGCCACCTCCACGCTGCCTCTCGGTGGGGCGCAGGAGGCCCGCGAGGATGTGCAGCAGCGTGGACTTGCCGCAGCCCGAGGGTCCGAGCACCAGCCACTTCTCGCCCTGCGCGCCTCGAAGCGCTCCAGGTGCAGGACTTCGCGCGCCCCGTAGCGGTGGCGCACTGCCGCTCAGGCTAAACACTGCTCCAGGCCGGCGATGAACAGGTCCTTGGGCAGCTTCTTGCCGATGAACACGAGCGTGGAGGACTTCTTCTCGCCCTTCGCCCCAGGGCTTGCCCATGTCGCCGCCCATCATCATGTGCACGCCCTGGAACACCACGCGCTGCGGCTTGCCCTTCATCCACAGCACGCCCTTGTAGCGCAGCAGGTCCGGCCCGTAGACCTGGATCATGCCGGAGAGGAACTGCTCCAGCTTGTCGCCGTCGAAGGGCTTGTCGGAGCGGAACACGAAGGACTCGACCTCGTCGTGGTGCTCGTGGTGCGTGTCGGTGAGGAACTCCGGGTCGAGCTCGAGGATCGCGTTCAGGTTGAAGCCGCGGATGTCGAGCAGCTCGTCGATCGGCGCCTCGCCGAAATGCACCTTCTTCACCGGCGCGCGCGGGTTCATGCGGCGGATGCGCGTCGGAGAGCGTCTTTACTTCGTCTTCCGACACCAGGTCGGTCTTCGACATCAGGATGCGGTCGGCGAAGCCCACCTGCTCCTGCGCCTCGTGGAACTCGTCGAGCTGCTTGGACGCGTGCTTGGCGTCCACCACCGTGAGGATCGAGTCGAGCAGGTAGTAGTTGCCGATGTCCTCGTCGGTGAAGAACGTCTGCGCCACCGGCCCCGGGTCGGCCATGCCGGTGGTCTCGATCACCACGCGGTCGAACTTGAGCTCGCCCTTCGTCGCGCTTGTCCTTCAGCGTGCCGAGGATGTTGATCAGGTCGCCGCGCACCGTGCAGCAGATGCAGCCGTTGTTCATCTCGACGATCTGCTCGTCGGAGCTCTCGATGATCTCGCTGTCGACGCCGACCTCGCCGAACTCGTTCTCGATCACGGCGATCCTGTGGCCGTGGTCTTCCTTGAGGATGCGGTTGAGCAGCGTCGTCTTGCCGGCGCCGAGAAAGCCGGTGAGGATGGTCACCGGCACCATGTGTTCCTGTTGCATGCGGACTCCTTGCGAAGGGCCGGATTCTACTCCCGCAGCAGCAGCAGTCCCTTCAGGTAATCCCCTTCCGGGAACTCGAGCGCCACCGGGTGGTCGGCGGCGGCGTGGAAGCGCTCGATGATCTTCGCCTCCACGCCGGCGTCGAGCGCCGCGCCGGCGATGATGGACTGGAACAGTTCCGCCGACACCCCGCCCGAGCACGAGAAGGTGGCGAGCAGGCCGCCCGGCGCGAGCAGCTTGAAGGCGAGCAGGTTGATGTCCTTGTAGGCGCGCGCCGCGTTCTTCGCCTGCGCCGCGGTGGGCGCGAACTTGGGCGGATCGAGTACGATCAGGTCGAATTTCTTCGCGCCGTCGCGCAGCGTGCGCAGGTGCGCGAACACGTCGGCCTCGCACGAACTCCATCTTGGCCGGCATCGAGCGGGTTCGCGGCCAGGTTCTCGCGCGCCACCTCCAGCGCCGGCGCCGAACTGTCCACCGCCAGCACGCGCGCGGCGCCGCCCGCCAGCGCGGCGATCGCGAAGCCGCCGGTGTAGCAGAAGCCGTCGAGCACCTCGCGCCCCGCGGCGAGCTCGCGCACGCGCTGCCGGTTCTCGCGCTGGTCGAGGAAGAAGCCGGTCTTCTGTCCCTGCTCCACGTCGACGCGGAAGTGCAGTCCGTACTCGGTGATCGGGCAGCGCGAGGCGTTGCGGTTGCCGCGCGCGAAACCGACCCTCGGCTCCAGGCCTTCGAGCTTGCGCACCTCGGCGTCCGAGCGCTCGAACACCGCTTCGCAGTGCGTCGCCTCCACCAGCGCGTCGAGGATCGCCTCGCGCCAGCGCTCCGCGCCCGCCGAGAGGAACTGCGACCACCAGCACGTCCGCGTAGCGGTCGACGATCACGCCCGGCAGGCCGTCGGATTCGCCATGCACCAGCCGCATCGCGTTGGTGTGCTTCGCCGCCGGCAGCGCAGCGCGCAGGGCGACCGCCTGCTTCACTTTCCTGCCGAAGTACTCCGCGTTGGTCGTCGCCTTCGCGTCGAAGCTCCACACCCGCGCGCGGATCTGCGAGTCCGGGCTGTAGGCCGCCAGCGCCAGCGTCGCGCCGTCGGCGGAGCGCACTTCGCACCGTGTCGCCCGCCGGGCTTGCCGACCACGCGCTCGATCGCGCCGGAGAAGATCCAGGGATGCCGGCGCTTGAGCGATCTTCTCGCGCCCCTGCTTGAGGATCAGGGCGTTCATTTCTTGCGCGCGCGCGGGTGCGCCGCGTCGTAGACCTTGGCGAGCGCCTGGTAGTCGAGGTGCGTGTAGACCTGCGTCGTGGCGATGCTGGCGTGGCCGAGCATCTCCTGCACCGCGCGCAGGTCCTGCGAGGACTGCAGCACGTGGCTGGCGAACGAGTGGCGCAGCATGTGCGGGTGCAGGTCGCCCCTGCACGCCCTGGCGCACGCCCCAGGCGCGCAACTGGCGCTCGACGATGCCGGGCGCGATGCGCCGCCCGCGCGCGCCGACGAACAGCGCCTTCTCCTCCGGCGCCGCCATCTGCGCGCGCACCGCGAGCCAGGCCCGCAGCGCCTCGCGCGCGCGCGCGCCGACCGGCACGGTGCGCGTCTTCGCTGCCCTTGCCGGTCACCGTCACCTCGCCCTCCCTCAGGTCGAGCCGGCCGTCGCCGATGTCCAGCGCCACCAGCTCGCGCGAGGCGCAGCCCGGACGAATACAGCAGCTCGAACATCGCGCGGTCGCGCGCTTGCGCCGGGGCATCGCCCGGCGCCGCCTCGAGCAGGCGCTGCACCTGTTCGACGGACAGCGCCTTGGGCAGGCGCCTGGCCGGCTTGGGCGCGCGCACGCCCTCCACGGGATTCGCCTTGTAGCCGCGGTGCCGCGCCAGCCAGCGGTACAGGCCGCGCCAGGCGGACAGCAGATTGCGCGAGCGAGCGCGGCGCGAGGCCCGCGCGCATGCAGCTGCGCGACGAAGCGGCGCACCTGCGCGGGCTCGAGGGCGCCAAGCGGCGCCTCGCCGAGCAACTGCAGCAGCACGGCGAGGTTGGCGCGGTAGATCTCGAAGCGTGCGCGGCGCGAGGCGCCGCTGGTGCTCGAGCGCGCCGAGGTATTCCCGGACCGCGGCTTCGTCCGGATGCGTGGCCGGGCTCCTAGAGCCGCGCGGCGAGCGCGGCCGCGATGAGCTCGCCGATGCGGCGCAGGTAGAGCGTCCCCATCTCGGGGTAGAAGCGCTTCGCGTCCTCGCTGCCCAGCGCGAGCAGGCCGAAGCTCTTGGTCTGGCCCGAGCGGCACCAGCGCGACCGAGCGCACGTGCTCCGTCGGCGTCGCCGAACCAGGCGAGGAACGGGTTGCCGGCGGCCGGCGCCGCACTGCGGCGCGCCCATGGTCTCGACGTGCGTGCGCAGCTCGTCGTTCACCGGCGCGCGCCTCCGTCGACGTCCGCCGGCAGCGCTCTTGCCCCAGACGCGCAGCGCGACGTGCGGCACCGCGAAGTCCTCGCGCAGGTGGAAGTAGAGCGCGTGCGCGGCGGCGGCGAAGTCGCGCGCGCCGAGCAGCGCCGCGGCGAGGCGGTGCACCTTCTCGCTGATGGCGTCGTTCTCCTCGCCGAACTGGATCAGCTCGCCGAGCTTGCCCTCGAGCAGCCGCACCTTGTCGCGCAGCGCGAGGATCTGGCGCTCGGACGAGCGGGATGGCGCGCCCGCCGTAGGGATGCGGCACGAAGATCGATTCGAGGAGCTCGGGGATGCTGGTCGAAGAACTGCGGGTGGGTCTTGAGGAACTGGGCGACTTCTTCTGCGGTCATGGGTGGCCTTGTTCTACAGCTCGATGGTGCCGTCGAATACCGACTTCGCCGGGCCCTTCATCCAGACGGCATTGTCGCCGCCCGCCCAAGCGATGGTCAACGTGCCGCCGCGCGTCTGCACGCGCACCGGCGACTCGAGCAGCCCGCGCGCGATGCCGGACGACCACCGCGGCGCAGGCGCCGGTGCCGCAGGACAGCGTCTCGCCCGCGCCGCGCTCGAACACGCGCAGCGCGATGCGCATGCCGGTCCGAGCACCTGCATGTAGCCCGCGTTCACGCGCTGCGGGAAGCGCGGGTGCCGCTCGAGCAGCGGCCCCTGCGTCGCCACCGGCGCCGTCTCGACGTCCGCCACCAGCTGCACCGCGTGCGGGTTGCCCATCGACAGGATGGTCGAGCTCGACGCGCGTGCCGTCCACCTCCAGCGGCTGCACCAGCGGCGACTCCATGCGCGGCGGGCCCATGTCCACGCTCACCTCGCCGTCGTCCTCCAGCCGCGGCGCGATCATGCCGCCGAGCGTCTCGACGCGGATCTCGCGCTTGCCGGTCAGGCCCTTGCCGTGCACGAACTTGACGAAGCAGCGCGCGCCGTTGCCGCACTGCTCGACCTCGCCGCCGTCGGCGTTGAAGATGCGGTAGCGGAAATCGGCCTCCGGGCGCGGGCCTTCTCCACCACCAGCACCTGGTCGCAGCCGACGCCGAAATGCCGGTCGGCGAGGCGCCGCAGCTGCTCGCGCGACAAGCGCGAACGGCGCGCGCGTGGCGTCGAGCACGACGAAGTCGTTGCCCGCCCCTTCCATCTTGGTGAAGGCGATCAGAGGCAAGCGCGCAGCGTCGCCGCGATGTGGCGCAGTTGCTCGTCGGAGAGCTGCGGGTAGATGGGCAGCGACAGCACCTTCGCGCGCCGCCGCCTCCGACGCCGGGCAGCGACAAGCCGCCCGTACTCCTTCTCGAACACCGGCTGCTGGTGCAACGGGATCGGGTAGTACACGCCGCTCGCGACGCCCGCGTCGGCGAGCGCCTTCTTCGCCGCGTCGCGCTTCGCTGTGCGCACGGTGAACTGGTGGTAGATGTGGCCGCCCTTGCCGTGCTCGACGGGCAGCTGCAGCTTCGCGCCGGCGAGCAGCTCGCGGTAGCGCGCCGCGTGCGCGCGCCGCGCGGCCGGTGAAGCGCGCCAGGTGCTTCAGCTTCACGCGCAGGATCGCCGCCTGCATCTCGTCCAGGCGGCTGTTCAGGCCGATGACCTCGTGCAGAGTAGGTCTGACCTTGCTGCCGTGGTGGCGCAGCATCCGCAGCATCGCGTCGTGCTTCGGCTTCGCGCGTCGTGACCAGGCCCGCGTCGCCGTAGGCGCCGAGGTTCTTCGTCGGGTAGAAGGAGAAGCAGCCGAAGTCGCCCCAGGCGCCGGCCTGCGTGCCCTCGCCAGTCGGCGCCGATCGCCTGCGCGCAGTCCTCGATCAGCACCAGGCCTCGCCTGCTGCACAGCGTCGACGATCGGCGGCATCTCGGCGCACTGGCCGAACAGGTGCACCACGATCACCGCGCGCGTGCGCGGCGTGAGGGCCTGCTCCAGCGTCGCCGCCGTCATGTTGAAGGTCGCGCCGTCCACGTCGGCGAACACGGGCCTGCGCGTGCACGTAGGCGATCGCCTCGGCCGTGGCGATGAAGGTGAAGGCCGGCGTCACCACCTCGTCGCCCGGGCCGATGCCCGCGGCGCGCAGCGCGAGGTGCAGCGCGTCGGTGCCCGAGTTGCAGGCCACCGCGTGCGGCACGCCGCAGAGCGCCGCGATCTCCTTCTCCAGCGCCGCGCCCTCGGGGCCGAGGATGAAGTGGCCGGAGACGAGCACGCGCTCGAGCGCCGCGCGCACGTCCGCGCCCAGTTCGCGCAATTCCGCCGCCAGATCGAGGATCGGGACTTTCATCGGGCCACCGCCGCATAGCGTTGCAGTCGCGCGCGCACCAGGCGCGACACCTCGAGCGCGAGCGCGAGCGCCGCGCGCCCGTCCTCGCCCGTCACCAGCGGCGGCCGGCCGCCGCGCACCGCCGCCACGAAGTTCTCGATCTCGGCGCGCAGCGCGTCGCGGTCCTCGAACGCGGACTCGTCCTGCGCGATCTCGCCGCCGCGCGGGTCGCGCCGCACCACGCGCAGCTTGCCCGCCTGCAGGTCGGCCGAGGCGTACTCGCCGCTCTGGAACACGCGCAGCTTGCGCACCGGCGCCTGGCTCACGCGGCTCGCCGACAGGTTCGCCACGCAGCCGTTGGCGAACTCGATGCGCACGTTGGCGATGTCGATCGCGTCGGTCATCACCTGGAAGCCGCAGGCGCTCACCTGGCCGATCTCGCTGCGCGCCAGCGCGCGCACGAGGTCCAGGTCGTGGATCATGAGGTCGAGCACGACGTCCACGTCGATGCCGCGCTGCTTGAAGCCCGAGAGCCGCTCGCACTCGATGTACAGCGGCCGCTCGAAGGTCTGCGCGAGCGCGCGAAACGCGGGGTTGAAGCGCTCCAGGTGGCCCACCGCGAGGAGCACGCCCTTCGCGCGCGCGGCGCCGAGGAGCGCGTCGGCCTCCTCGAGAGTCTTCGTCACGGGCTTTTCCACCAGCACGTGCACGCCCGCCTGCGAGGAAGGCGAGCGCCACCTGCGTGGTGGCGCTCGGTGGGCACCGCGACGCTCACCAGGTCCACGTGCGCCGAGCAGCGCGCCCGGGTCCGTGAGCGCCGCGCAGCCGTGCTTCGCGGCGATGTGCCTGGCGCGCGCCGGGTCCGCATCGACCACCGCCAACCAGCTCGACATCCTTCAGCGCGGCCAGCTTCTCGGCGTGGAACTGCCCGAGATAGCCGACGCCCACCACCGCGGCGCGCAGTTTCTTCCTGCTCATGGGCGCATTGTAGTCAGTAGAACCCCGCTTCGCCGGGCGGCCGCGTCTTGAAGCGCTTGTGCATCCACAGGTACTGCTCGGGCATGGCGAGCACCTGCCGCTCGATGTACTCGTTCATGCGCTTGCGTGTCGGCGTCGGAGTCGCCGCTCGGGAAGTCCTCCCAGGGCGGCTCGAGCCGCACCACGTAGCCCGCGCCGCCGGGCAGCATGCGCGTCACGCAGGGCAGCACCTTGGCGCCCGGCGAGCCGCGCGATGCGCGACAGCCCCGGCACGGTGGCGGCCGGCACGCCGAAGAACGGCACGAACAGCGCGTCGCGCGGGCCGTAGTCCTGGTCCGGGAGATAGAACAGCGGTCGCTTCTCGCGCAGCATGCTGCGGATCGCGGCGCGCACGCCTTCCTGGCGCGACACCTGCCGCTGGTCGCCGAAGCGCCCGCGGCCATGCGCGAACAGCCTGTTGAACTGCGGCGTTCTTCTGCGCGGAATAGATGGCGACGGCGTCACGCTCGAGCGCGAGCCGCGTGCCGCTGGCGTCCAGCCCGACGAAGTGCGGCACGAACAGGATCGACCGGCACGTCGCGCGGCGCGAGCAGGTGCTCGAGGCCCTCGACGCGGATCAGGCGCCGGATGCGCGCCTCCGGCGCCCACCACAGCAGGCGCGTGCTCGACGAGGCTGCGGGTGACGGCGCGGAAGTGCGCGCGCGCCAGCCGCTCGCGCGCGCGCGGCGTCCATCTGCGGAAAGCATTTCTCCAGGTTGATGCGCGTCACGTGCCGGCGCTCCGGGATCAGCCAGAAAGCGAGCCGGCCCAGCGTGTTGCCCACCGCGGCGATGGCGCCGAGCGGCAGGAAATGCAGCAGCCAGAGGAAGCCGATGACGAGCCTGGTCATCGCGGCGGGGGCGAGGCCCCCTCGGGCGTCTTGTAGCGGTTGTAGCCCCAGAGGTACTGCTCGGGAGCAATGCGCACCATGTACTCGATGGCGCGGTTGATGTGGCGCGGGCCGGATTCGCCCGGCCAGCGCCGGCGGCAGCGGCCGGATGCGCAGCACGAAGCCCGCGCCGCGCGGCAGGCGCTCGCCCGCGACCAGCAGGCACACCACGTCGGGGCGCTGCGCGAGCTTCGCCGCGAGCGTCATGGTGTAGGCGGGCCGGCCGAAGAACTCGGCCCACTCGCCCTCGCCCACGCCCGGCACCTGGTCGGGCAGGATGCCGACCGTTTCGCGGCGCTTGAGCGCCGCGAGCAGGAGCGCGCACGCCCGCGAGGTCCGCGCTCGCGAGGCTCACGCCCGGCTGCGCGCGGCCGCTGGTCGATCATCGGCTGCAGCCACGCCTGCTTCGACGGGCGGTAGAGCACGGTGATCGGGTGGCGCTCGGCGAAGGCCTGCGCGCAGATCTCGAAGCAGCCGCTGTGCGGGGTGAGCAGCACGATGGCCTTGCCCGCGGCGCGTGCCGCCTCGTAGTGCGCGAGGCCGTCGATCTCGCGCAGCAGGGCAAGGCTCTCGGCGCGCGGACGCAGCCAGACCCTGGGCGCCTCGAGCAGCATCTTGCCCGCCTCGGCGATCGCCGCGCGGCGCAGGCGCGCGATCGCGATAGCCGGCGAGCGCCAGGTTCTCGCGCAGGTGGCGGCGGTAGGTGGGAGACATCCCGTAGATCGCCCAGCCGAGGAAGCCGCCCAACGCATGCAGCACGCGCAGCGGCAGGCGCGCCAGCAGCTGCATCATCTGCTATCCTTGCAGCCTTTTTTCAGGCGAGCCCCATGAGCGATTTTCTCTTTACTTCCGAGTCGGTTTCCGAGGGACACCCGGACAAGGTCGCGGACCAGATTTCCGATGCGGTCCTCGACGCGATTCTAAAACAGGACAAGACCTCGCGCGTCGCTGCCGAGACGCTGGTCAAGGACAACCTGGTGGTGCTCGCCGGCGAGATCACCACCGGCGCGCGCGTCGACTACCAGAACGTGGTGCGCCAGACCATCAAGCGCATCGGCTACGACGACCCGGTCATCGGCTTCGACACGCACACCTGCACGGTGATCGTGGCCTACGGCGAGCAGTCCAGGGACATCGCGCAGGGCGTGGACGACGGCGAGGTGGACATCGACCAGGGCGCGGGCGACCAGGGCCTGATGTTCGGCTACGCCTGCGACGAGACGCCGAGCCTGATGCCGCTCGCCATCTACCTCTCGCACCGCCTGGTCGAGCGCCAGTCGGAACTGCGCCGCGACGGGCGCATGCCGTGGCTGCGCCCGGACGCCAAGTCGCAGGTCACCATCAAGTACGCCAACGGCAAGCCCGACTCGATCGACACCGTGGTGCTCTCCACGCAGCACGCGCCGGGCATGACGCACAAGCAGATCGAGGAAGCGGTGATCGAGCAGATCATCAAGCCGGTGCTGCCGAAGAACCTGGTGAAGGGCAAGGTGAAGTACCTCGTCAACCCGACCGGCAGCTTCGAGATCGGCGGGCCGAAGGGCGACTGCGGCCTCACCGGCCGCAAGATCATCGTCGACACCTACGGCGGCTCGGCGCCGCACGGCGGCGGCGCGTTCTCCGGCAAGGACCCCTCCAAGGTGGACCGCTCGGCGCGCCTACGCCGCGCGCTACGTGGCGAAGAACATCGTCGCCGCGGGCCTCGCCTCCAAGTGCCTGGTGCAGGTGTCCTACGCCATCGGCGTGGCGCAGCCCACGAGCGTGATGGTCACCACCCAGGGCACCGGCAAGATCTCGGACGACAAGCTCTCGCAGCTCGTGCTCGCCAATTTCGACCTGCGGCCGAAGGGCATCATCCAGATGCTGGATCTCCTGCGCCCGATCTACGAGAAGACCGCCGCCTACGGCCACTTCGGCCGCGAGGAGCCGGAGTTCACCTGGGAAGCGACCGACAAGGCGCTGGCGCTCAAGCAGGCCGCCTGACGCAGGGCGGGCCCTCGGCCCGCCCTACTCGGTGCCGCGCTTGGTCTCGAATTCGATCCCGATTCCCTTCAGCAGGTCGATCGGCAGCACGCCTCCCGCGCTGACGACGACGGCGTCGTTCGGCAGGCTCATGCTGCGCTCACCCTGGCGCAGCGCCACCTCGCGCGCGCCAATCCTCTCGACGGTCGAGCCGAGCAGCACCTGAATCCGCTTGCCTGCCGCCTCGAGCCGCTCGCGGTTCTTCTGCTTCACCCGGTTGAAGGCGTCGCCGCGGTAGGAAAGCGCGACCTTGGTGCCCGGCTGCTCGGCTAGCGCGAGCGCGGCTTCGAGCGCGCTGTCGCCGCCGCCCACGACAAGCACGCGCTGGCCGCGATACTGCTCGGCGTCCACCAGCCGGTAGACGACTTTCGGCAGCTCCTCGCCCGGTACGCCGAGCTTGCGCGGCGTGCCGCGCCGGCCCACCGCGAGCAGCACCGCGCGCGCGTTGTAGGCGCCGCGCGTGGTCTTCACCACGAACCCGCCACTCGCGCGCTCAATCGCCTCCATGCGCTCGTTGAACCGGACCTTCAGTCCGGCTTTCCGCACCACGCCTTGCCAGAAGTCCAGCAGCGCTTCCTTCGAGACTTCGTTGAACTTCATCTTCCCGATCAGCGGCAACTGGACCGGCGCGGTCATCGCGACCTTGTTCCTGGGGTAGTGGTACACGGCACCGCCGAGCGATTCCTCCTGCTCGAGCACGACGTACTTCAGCTTGTGCTGGATCGCGCCCAGGCCCGCGGCGATGCCCGCGGGTCCCGCCCCCACGATGACCGCGTCGTAGTCCTTGCCGCCGCGCGCTAGGCCCTTGATCGAGCCGATCGCCTGGCGGCCCTGCTCCACCGCCTTGCGGATGAGGCCCATGCCGCCGAGCTCGCCTGCGATGAAGATGCCGGGCACGTTGGTCTCGAAGTTCGGCTTCACGGATGGGATGTCGATGCCGCGGCGCTCGGTGCCGAAGACCAGCTTGATCGCCTCGAACGGGCAGGATGCGGCGCATGCGCCGTGCCCGATGCACGCCGACGGATTCACCAGCTGCGCCTTGCCGTGGATCACCCCGATCGCGCGACTCGGGGCAGGCCGACACGCAGGAGCTCGAGCCGATGCAGCGGTTCGGATCGATCACGGGATGCAGCGACACCGGCTCGGTGAGGCCGGCCTCCACGGCTTCCTGCAGCTGCTCCTCGTGCTGCGCGTGCGTGCGCGCTGCGCCGGAAAAAATACACACCGAAGACGGCGAGCAGCGGGACGACATAGAGCATTAATTCCTGCGAAATGAAATTCATTCGAATCTACCCGTCGCCCGCGGGCGACAAATGGCCCGCTGCGGTGTGGTTTTTTGGAACCATGCCAATTCTTGCAGTCGCAGGCGACACAATTTTTGACACCATTCGTCTCCGCACACGAACCTATCAAAAAGATTCCGCGGCACCAATCGAATGAGTCACGCTACCACCACTTACCACTACGCCGGGACGCCGCAGGGCAAAGCCGCGCCGTCGCGGCGCGGGCGTCTCTTCCTTCCAGCGGTCGCGGCGCTCGTGGGCGCCACGTGGCTCGTCAGCCGCTACGCCAACTACACGCCAGGCTCGCACCTCGGTTACAACCTGGGGCTCGCGGGCGGCGTCGGGCTGCTGCTCGTGTTTCTCTATCCGCTGCGCAAGCGCCTGCGCTTCATGCAGGCCTGGGGCGCGTCCAAGGGATGGTTCGCGCTGCACATGGCCTGCGGCATCGGCGCGCCATTGCTGATCCTCGCGCACTCCAGGTTCCATATCGGCTCGGTGAACGCCGGCGTGGCCCTTGCCAGCATGCTGCTGGTCGCCGCGAGCGGCATCGTCGGCCGCTTCATCTATGTGCGCATCCACCACGGCCTGTACGGCACGAAGATGACGCTGGCGCAGCTCCAGGCCGAGGTCGGGCTGAATGCCGGGGAGATGCACTCCAAGCTGAGCTTCGCACCGCAGGTCGAGCAGTGGCTCAGTGAATTCGAGGCGGCGGCGCTCGCGCGGCCGAAGAACGTGGTGCACGGCGCCTGGCGCTTTCTGACCCTCGGCGCGCGCGCGCGCCGGGCCCGCCGCCGCTGCACGCGGGAGTTCGCGCGCGTCTACCGGATGCACGCGCGCGCGTTCGGCTGGGACGCAGCGCAGCAGCGGCGCCACTTGGCAGGCGGCAAGGCGTTCATCGAGGACTTCATCTCCGGCGCGCAGCGCGTGGCGCAGTTCAGCCGCTATGAGCGCCTGTTCGCGCTGTGGCACGTCCTGCACGTGCCGTTCGTCTGGATGATGCTGCTCAGCGCGATCGCCCATGTGGTCGCCGTCCACGCCTATTGAACGTCCGGTGCCTACTCGCGACCTGCGCTCGCGCTCGCGTGCGCACCGGCCGTCGCCCAGTCGCTGGAGAGCGTGCTCTCGCCCGGGCCGGTGATCCGAGGGCATGCCAAGGCCGAGAGCGAATGCCGCAACTGCCACGTGCCGTTCAAGCGCGCCGCGCAGGACGGCCTGTGTCTCGATTGCCATAAGGAAGTGGGCATGGACATGCGCGCAGCATACGGGTTTCCACGGGCGGCTCAAGCCGCAGCCCTGCCGCGCCTGCCACACCGACCACCGCGGCCGCGAGGCGAAGATCGCACCGCTCGACGAGCGCGCGTTCGACCACACTCAGACCGATTTCGCGCTACGCGGCGCGCACGCGGCGCCCGAGCTCGAATGCCGCAGCTGCCACGCAACCGGGAAGAAATTGCGCGAGGCGCCCGGCCGCTGCATCGACTGCCACGCGAAGACGCGACGTGCACAAGGGGCGCCTGGGCAAGGCGTGCGGCGACTGCCACGGCGAGGCGAACTGGAAGGAGACTCGCTTCGACCACGGCAAGACGCGCTTTCCCTTGCGCGGCGCGCACGCGCCGCTCAAGTGCGCGAGCTGCCACCAGGCCGAGCGCTTCAAGGACGACGCCGAGCGCCTGCGCCGCCTGCCACCGCAAGGACGACACGCACAAAGGCGCGCTGGGCGCGACGTGCGGCGACTGTCACACCGAGCGTGATTGGAAGCAGACGCGCTTCGATCATGGCAAGGCGCGCTTCGCGCTTCGCGGCGCGCACGTGCAGGTCAAGTGCGCGAGCTGCCACAAGAACGACCGTTTTCGCGAGACCCCCAGCACCTGCGTCGCCTGCCACCGCAAGGACGACACGCACAAGGGCACGCTGGGCGCGTCCTGCGGCGACTGCCACACCGAGCGCGACTGGAAGCAGACGCGCTTCGACCACGGCAAGACGCGCTTCGCGCTGCGCGGCACGCACGCGCCGCTCAAGTGCGCGAGCTGCCACAAGAGCGACCGCGCTCAAGGAGACGCCGAGCACCTGCGTCGCCTGCCACCGCAAGGACGACCGCCACAAGGGCGCGCTCGGCGAGTCCTGCGGCAACTGCCACACCGAGCGCAACTGGAAGGAAAGCAAGTTCGACCACGCGAAGACCGCGTTCCCGCTGCTGCGGCAGCCACGCCCGCGTGAAGTGCGAAGCCTGCCACCGCGACCCCGAGTACAAGCGCACGCCCAAGGACTGCTTCGGCTGCCACAAGAAGGACGACATGCACCAGGGCCAGCTGGGCACGAAGTGCGAGAGCTGCCACGACGCCGGCACCTGGAAGAAGGCGCGCTTCGACCACGCGCGAGACGCGCTTCCCGCTGCTCGGCGGGCACCTCGTGGTCCCGTGCGGCACGTGCCATGCGACCCCGCGCTACAAGGACGCGAAGAGCGATTGCATCGCCTGTCACGACACGAGACGACGTGCACAAGCGCCGCCTCGGCCCGCGCTGCGAGACCTGCCACAACGCGCGTTCCTGGAAGAGCTGGGACTTCAATCACGACCGCCAGACCAGAGTTCGCGCTGGACGGGGCGCACCGCAAGGTCGAGCTGCGATGCCTGCCACCGCCAGCCGGTGCCGAACCGTGCGACGCTGCCAACCAGTTGCATCAGCTGCCATGCGGCCGACGACGTGCACGACGGCGGCGTTCGGCAAGCAGTGCGAGAGATGCCACGTGACTTCGACGTTCAAGCAGATCAAGCAGCGGCTCGGCATGAACGGGTGGCTGCAATGACGCGCGCCCTGCTGCATGCGGCGCTGGCCGCGCTGGCGATGTTGGTGACAGCTCCGGCAGGCGCGCAGGCGCCTGCCAAGTTCGATCACCTGAGCACCGGCTTCGCGCTCACCGGGGCGCATCAGGCCACGCGCTGCGACTCGTGCCACGTGCGCGGCGTGTTCAAGGGCACGCCAAGGCAGTGCGCCTCGTGCCATACGGCAGCCAGAAGGATCGCGAGCGTGGTCATGCCGGCAAACCACATTCCGGTGACGCAGCCCTGCGAGTCCTGCCACAACACATCTACCTTTGCGGGGGCCCGCTTCAGCCACGTCGCGATCGCCGCCGGCTCTTGCGCCTCCTGCCACAACGGTTCTCGCGCGAAGGGCAAGCCTGCCAACCACGTCGTCACCACGGCCTCGTGCGACACCTGCCACCGCACCACTGCCTGGCTGCCGGCCGCCTTCAGCCACACGAGTGTCGCGCCAGGCACCTGCGCCAGTTGCCACAACGGCACCAGCGCCCGCGGCAAGACAGCGAACCACGTCGATGACAACCGCTTCGTGCGACACCTGCCACCGCACCACCGCCTGGCTGCCCGCGACCTTCAGCCACGCAGGCGTCGCCGCCGGCACCTGCGCCACCTGCCACAACGGCACCAGCGCCCGCGGCAAGACAGCGAATCACGTCGTCACCACGGCTTCGTGCGACACCTGCCACCGCACCACCGCCTGGCTGCCGGCGACCTTCAGCCACACCGGCGTCGCCCCCGGCACCTGCGCCAGCTGCCACAACGGCACCAGCGCCCGCGGCAAGACTGCGAATCACGTCGTCACCACCGCCTCGTGCGACACCTGTCACCGCACCACCGCCTGGCTGCCGGCGACCTTCAGCCACACTGGCGTCGCCCCCGGCACCTGCGCCAGCTGCCACAACGGCACCAGCGCCAGCGGCAAGACTGCGAATCACGTCGTCACCACCGCATCGTGCGACACCTGTCACCGCACCACCGCTTGGCTGCCGGCCACCTTCAGCCACACCGGCGTCGCCCCCGGCACCTGCGCCAGCTGCCACAACGGCACCAGCGCCCGCGGCAAGACTGCGAATCACGTCGTCACCACGGCATCGTGCGACACCTGCCACCGCACCACGGCCTGGCTGCCGGCGACCTTCAGCCACACCGGCGTCGCCCCCGGCACCTGCGCCAGCTGCCACAACGGCACCAGCGCCAGGGGCAAGACTGCGAATCACGTCGCGACCACGGCCTCCTGCGACACCTGCCACCGCACCACCGCCTGGCTGCCGGCCACCTTCAGCCACACCGGTGTCGCCCCGGGCACCTGCGCCACCTGCCACAACGGCACCAGCGCCACGCGGCAAGCCGACCAGTCACTTCGTCACGACGCGCGCCTGCGACGCTTGCCACGCGACCACCGCCTGGCTGCCGGTGAGGCCGTACGCGCATCTCTCGCCCTTCTACAAGCCGCACAACTCGGGCGTCACCTGCGCGAGCTGCCACAAGTCGAACAGCGAGGCGGCGACCTGGACGTTCGCGGCGTACAAGCCGGACTGCGCGGGTTGCCATGCGTCGCGCTTCAAGCCCGATGCACACAAGAAGGTCGACTCGCCGAAGATCCTGTACACGGTCGCCGAGCTCAAGGATTGCTCGGGCAGCTGCCATACCTATACCAACAGCACGTTCACCACGATTCTGAGGGCCAGGTCCGGCCAGCATCGGTCCACGGGCGGGGGATTCTGATCCGGTGACCCGCGAACTCGACCGATCGACCGGATGTCCTGGCGAGCGCTGATCGGCAAGCTCGCAATCGCACTTTCGATCCTTCCCGCCGCGCTGATGCCGGCTACGGCAGGCGCGGAGGTGCTCGACGAGCTCGTAGTCCTGACGGAGCACGCCGACGCGGTGATCCGCATCAGCTTCGGCATGCGCATTCAGTATCTGCGACACGAGATTTTCGGCGACGGGTTCGTCGAGATCTACTTCAGGCCGCTCACCCTGGAACCTGCAGGCGTGACCGAATCCCGCCGCATTGCGCCCGGCCCGTCGTTCCCGGGCGTCGAGGTTGTCTATCCCGTCCAGGCGGGCACGCAGACACGCAAGGTCAACGTCCGGCTGACCAGCCCCTTGAAGATGCGCGTGCGCCCGACAGGGGACCGCGCCATCGATCTCGTCATCCCCGGCGGCGCCGCGCGCCTGGCGGGGCCGCCTGCGCCTGCGGTTCTGGCGGCGCCGGCAGAGCCGGTGGCCGCACCTGCTCCAGCGCCCGTGCCTGCGCCCATCGCCCGCCCGCCCGCAGCCGCCGCGCCGGAAACGCTGGCGCAGCTCCGCTTCATCATCAGGCTGGCGTCCTTCTCCTCTGTCGCCCAGATGCAGCGCGCCCGGCCGCTGCCTGGCGAGTTCGCCAACTACGAGCTGATGGTCTCCGAGGCGCGCCGGCAGGGACGCACAGAGTACGACCTTGTCCTCGGCTACTTCCCGACCGAGCAGGTAGCCCAGGAGGCGCGGCAGCGTCTGCTGAGCCGATTCCCGCTGGCCGAGGTCATTGACCTCGGCGAGACGCGGCCTGAGCCGCCTGCGGCTCCGGTGGCGCCGGCACCTCGGCCCCCGGCCCCGCCGGCGCCGCCTGCCCCCGCGGTCGTGCCCGTTCCGGCGGTGCAGGCGGCGCCCCCGTTGCCGGCCCCGGTAGCGCCTACCGTGCCCGCGATCGCCTCTGCAGAGGTCGAAACGCGCGCCGCGGAACTGATGACGGCCGGGCGCGCTGCGCTCGATGCACGCAACCACGCGCTCGCCACCGAGCGCCTGAACGAGCTCCTGATGCTGCCGCCGAACCGGCAGTCCCGCGATGCGCAGGAGCTCGCCGGGGTCGCGCGCGAGCGCGCAGGCGAAGTGCAGAAGGCGCGCGCAGAGTACGAGCTCTACCTGAAGCTCTACCCGGACAGCGACGGTGCGGCGCGCGTGCGCGAGCGCCTCGCCGCGCTGGCCGCGCCGGAAGTAGCCGGCGCGCGGCGCGTGGAGCGCGCGCCTCTTCGAGCAGTCACCGGCACCCTGTCGCAGTACTACTACGGCGGCAGGACGAAGGTCGAGACCGCGTTCGACACGCCGACCACACCCGACCGATCGTCGTTCGCCGCGACTGACCTGTCCGCGCTGGTCACGAACGTGGACCTCACCGTGCGCAATCGCACTGAAACCTCGGATTCCCGCTTTGTCCTGCGCGACACCAACAGCGTGAGCTTCCTGGAAAGCCAGGACAGCTACAACCGCCTCAACGCCGCCTACTACGACTACCGGAGCCTGGAGAACTCGTTCGCCGCGCGCATCGGGCGGCAGACCGGATTGACGGGCGGCATGCCGCACCGCTTCGACGGCGCCGTCGGCGGCTTTGGCATTGCGCCGAAGTGGCGCCTCAACGCGGCCGGCGGGCGTGCCGGTCGACTATCCGAAGATCGAGTCGGACCGTCAGTTCTGGGCCACCAACCTCGAGTACGAGAACCTCGCCGACGCCTGGAGCGGAAACTTCTTCTTCATCGAACAGCGCAGCGACGGGATGCTGGACCGGCGCGCGGTCGGCACGGAAGTGCGCTACTTCCGCGGCGGCACGTCGCTTTTCTCGCTACTCGATTACGACACGAGCTACAAGGAGTGGAACATCACGATGGCGCAGGGCACGTGGCAGACGGAAGGCCGCACGACGTTCAACCTCATGTACGACCGCCGCAAGGCGCCCACGCTCACCACCACCAACGCGATCTTCGGGCAGGGGACCACGTCGCTCGAAACGCTGCGCAAGACGCTCAGCGAGGACCAGATCCGCCAGCTGGCGCGCGACGTGACCGCAACGGCGACGCAGGCACTCATCGGCTTCACCACGCCCGTCGCCGCGAAGTGGCAGGCCGGCGCAGATGCAAGACTGACCAACGTCGGCCCGCTGCCCTCGGTGGAGGTCAACGGCATCGTCCTTCCCGCGCAGCCGGCGACCGGAGACATCTACAGCTACACCTTCCAGGCGATCGGCACCAATCTGTACTCGGGCCGCGACACGAGCGTCTACAGCCTCACCTACGTGACCGGCCCGGCACAGGATGGTTACCAGGTCTCCTACAACAACCTTTCCACGCTCGGCGACTGGACTATCGAACCCTCGCTCAGGTACTACACGCAGGAAGACAACCAGGCAGTGAAGCTCGAGCGCTGGACGCCCGGGCTGCGCCTCACCTACCGCGTGCGCGAGAGTCTGGCGCTGGAGTCCGAGTTCACCTGGGAGCAGTCCAAGACCGTCGGGCCCGCCTCGCGGGACGATACCAGCCGCGGATTCTTCTACGTGGGCTACCGCTGGAACATGTGAGCCGTTGCACGCGCCAGCTGAAGCGCACATTGCACGGCCTCCAGGCGCCTGGCCTACGGCGTGCTGCGCGCCTCTTAGCGCGCCGCCGCCATCCACCGGCAGCGCCACGCCGGTGATGAAGCCCGCCTCCTCCGACGCGAGGAACAACGCCGCGTTCGCCACGTCCCAGGCGCTGCCCATCTTGTGCCGCAGCGGCACGCGCCGGTCACGCTCGGCGGCGATCTCGGCGCGCGGCCGGCCGGTGCTGCGCGCGCGCGTATCCACCGCCATCGGCGTGTCCATCAGGCCGGGCAGGATCACGTTGGCGCGCACGCCGTAGGCGGCGTTCTCCAGCGCGAGCTGCCGGGTGAACGCGATCATCGCCGCCTTGCTCGCCTTGTAGGCGACCAGCGGGTAGTCCTCGAGCGCGGCGAGCGAGGAGATCAGGATGATCGATCCCGAGCGCTGCGCGCGCATCAGCGGCACGACATGCTTGCAGGCCATCACCGCGCCGCGCAGGTTGATCGCCATCACGCGATCAAAGGCTTCCTCGGTGATCTCGGCGAGCGGCTTGTCGCCCCCCGCGATGCTCACCCCGACGTTGTAGTGCAGGATGTCGATCCGGCCCCAGCGCTCGCGCGCGGCGCCTACCATGGCGGCCAGCGCGGCCTCGCGCGTCACGTCGGCTTCGAAGGCGCAGCAGTCGCCGCCCGCCTTGCGCGCCAACGCCACCGTCTCTTCGGCCGAAGCAAGGTCGCGATCCGCTGCCATCACTCTTGCGCCTTCGCCGGCAAAGCGCAGCACCGTGGCACGGCCGTTGCCCATGCCCTCGCCCTGGCTCTGGCCGGCGCCGACCACGATCGCGACCTTGTCCTTCAGGCGCATGCGCCTCACCCCGAGGCGAGGTAGCTGCCGAGGAGCGCGGCGATCACCGCCGCCGCGAACAGCCGCCGCGGCAACCGGTCGCGCCAGAGCCTCCTGAACAGTCCCACCGGCCGCGGCGCGCGCGCCAGGCGCTCGCGCTTGGCCGGCGAGGCAAGCCGCTCGAGCGCCTCGTCGCTGTCGAACACGCGGGACAGCGGCAGGCGCGTGTCGCGCGCGATGGCGCTCGCGGCGGGGGCGAGCGGCAGCGTTCTCGGCGCCTGCCTCGAGCTTCAGGGTGTGCGTCGCCTCGCCGTCGGTGCCGCGCGGCGCGGGGCTGCGCCCGCGCATCTCGGCGAGCGCGTCGCGCAGGTCGGCGGCCATCTCGTAGGCGTCCTGGTAGCGCACCGCCGGGTCCTTCTTCAGCGCCCGCGCCACGATGAAATCGACGATCTGGGGTATCCCGGGATTGCTGCGCGAAGGCGGCGGCGGCTCCGACGTTGGCGACGTTGTGCGCGATCTGGTTCACGTCGTCGCCGGCGAAGAGCTGCGATCGCGTGAGCATCTCGTAGCAGCACGATGCCGAGGGAAAAGATGTCCGAGCGCTGGTCCACCGGCTGGCCGCCGATCTGCTCGGGCGACATGTAGCGCGGCGTGCCGAGCACCATGCCGGTGCTCGTCTTGTGGTCGGCGTGGCGCATGCGCGCGATGCCGAAGTCCATGATCTTCACCGCGCCGCGCTCGAGCAGCATGATGTTGCCGGGCTTGATGTCGCGGTGCACGACGCCGAACTCGTGCGCGAAGCCCAGGCCCGTCGGCGACCTGCAGCGCGATCTCCACCGCTTCCATCGGCGGGATGTCGCCCTGGCGCATGCGCGTGCGCAGGTCGGAGCCTTCCAGCAGCTCCATCGCCATGTAGGCGAGGTCTTCCTCCTCGCCGAAGTCGAAGATGGTGACGATGTTGGGGTGGGTGAGCTTGCCCGCGGCCTTCGCCTCGAGCATGAAGCGCTTTCGTACTCCTTGCGGCCCTCGACCTCGTCGCCGAGGCGAATGGTCTTCAGCGCGACGATGCGGTCGAGCGACGGGTCCTCGGCCTTGTAGACGACGCCCATCGCGCCGCGGCCGAGCTCGCCGAGGATCTTGTAGCGCCCGATCTGGTTCTCTTTCTCTTCTTCGCCATCAGATCCCCGCCCGGCGCAGCATTCGCTGCGCGTAGCCCTGCACCTGCGTCGCCCCGCCCTTCAATGCAGCGGCCATGCGGTCCGCGTAGACCCGCGGACCCTCGATCGACGCGCGGTAGGCGACACCCGCGCCGAGAAGCGCGCACACCGCAAGCACCGTCGCCACACCGTAGCGCTGGCCGCGCCTTCGCGCTGCGCGCGGGTCCGGCTTGTACAGCTCGTGCGCGCGCAGGCTCGCGTCGGTGTGCGTGCCCGCGGTCGACGCCGCGGCCTCGGCGCCCGGGGCGGCGTCGGCGAGCGCGTGGCGGAACTCGCGCGTGAGGAGCAGCTTTTGCGGCCCGGCGAGCTCGGCGATCGCGGCGGCGACCGCGATGCCGTCGCCGAGCAGGCCCTCGCCTGCGTCACTGCCCGTCTGGCGAACCGCGCCGTGCGTGATGCCGATGGCGAGCGGCAGGCCCGCGGCGCCCGCGGCAAGCGTGCGCTCGGCGATGCGCAGCGCCCCGCGCGGGTCGCCGAGCACGACGAGCGCGATGCCGTCCGCCGCATCGAGAACGACGCGGCTGCTCTCCGCGAGTTCCGGCAGGGTGACCGCCACCACCGCCTCCAGCTGGGCGCGCAGGCGCGCCTGCTCGACGACGGGCCGGCGCGCGAAATCATGGATCTTCAGGAACGCGACGCTCGCGAAGACGGACGGTTGCGACGTTGCCATGCCGCCAATTTACCGGCTTTCGGCGGCGCCCACCTATCCCCGCATCCTCTCCCTTGCGCCCGAAGCGCCGGCTGGAGGATAATTGCGCCCGCTGAGGAGCGTTGCGTCCCCGAAGGGCATCCGAGGGGGTCAGGCTCAGCTAAATTCAACGGCGCTCGCACCGGAAACGGTGCGGGCGCTTTTTGCTTTCTGGAGACTGGAAAAATGAATGCTGCCGTGATGAATGCCAAAGTCCAACGACTTCCACGTCGCCGACCTGAAGCTCGCCGACTGGGGCCGCAAGGAGATCGCCATCGCCGAGTCCGAGATGCCGGCGCTGATGGCGATCCGCGAGGAGTACGCCGCCGCGAAGCCCCTGCGCGGCGCGCGCATCACCGGGTCGCTGCACATGACCATCCAGACCGCGGTGCTGATCGAGACGCTGAAGGCGCTGGGCGCGGACGTGCGCTGGGCCTCCTGCAACATCTTCTCCACGCAGGACCACGCCGCGGCGGCGATCGCGGCCGGCGGCACGCCGGTGTTCGCCTACAAGGGCGAGACGCTGGATGAGTACTGGGAGTACACCCACCGGATCTTCGAGTTCGGCGACGGCAAGGGCCCGAACATGATCCTCGACGACGGCGGCGACGCGACGCTGCTGGTGCACCTCGGGCAGAAGGCCGAGAAGGATCCCTCGGTGCTCGCCAAGCCCGGCGAGCGAGGAGGAGATTTCGCTCTTCAACGCCATCAAGAAGAAGCTCGCCGCCCAGCCCGGCTGGTACACGAAGGTCGGCAAGGAGATCAAGGGCGTGACCGAGGAGACCACCACCGGCGTGCATCGCCTCTACGAGATGGCGAAGGAAAAGCGGCTCCTCTTCCCGGCGATCAACGTCAACGACTCGGTGACCAAGTCCAAGTTCGACAACCTCTACGGCTGCCGCGAGTCGCTGGTGGACGGCATCAAGCGGGCGACCGACGTGATGGTGGCGGGCAAGGTCGCGGTGGTGGCCGGCTACGGCGACGTGGGCAAGGGCTCGGCGCAGGCGCTGCGCGCGTTGTCGGCGCAGGTGTGGGTGACCGAGATCGATCCCATCTGCGCGCTGCAGGCGGCGATGGAAGGCTACCGCGTGGTGACCATGGACTACGCCGCCGACAAGGCCGACATCTTCGTCACGGCGACGGGCAACTTCCACGTCATCACGCACGAGCACATGAAGAAGATGAAGGACCAGGCCATCGTCTGCAACATCGGCCACTTCGACAACGAGATCGACGTCGCCTCGCTCGCCAGGTACAAGTGGGAAGAGATCAAGCCCCAGGTGGACCACATCATCTTCCCCGACGGCAAGCGCATCATCCTGCTCGCCAAGGGGCGCCTGGTGAACCTGGGCTGCGGCACGGGCCACCCGAGCTACGTGATGAGCTCCTCCTTCGCCAACCAGACCATCGCGCAGATCGAGCTCTACACCAACACCGCGAAGTACCCGGTCGGCGTGTACACCCTGCCCAAGCACCTCGACGAGAAGGTGGCGCGACTGCAGCTGAAGAAGCTCAACGCGCACGCTCAGCGAGCTCACCGACCAGCAGGCGAAGTACATCGGCGTGCCGAAGAGCGGTCCCTACAAGTCGGACCACTACCGGTACTGAGGGAGGTCGCCCATGCTCAAGCTGCTTCTGGTCTGGCTGATCAACGCGGTCGCGCTGCTGACCGTGGCCTACGTCATGCCCGGCATCGCCGTGGCGAGACTTCGCCACCGCGCTGGTCGCGGCGGTGGTGCTCGGCCTGGTGAACGCCGTGATCCGCCCGGTGCTGGTGCTGCTTACGCTGCCGGTGACCATCCTCACCCTGGGGCTGTTCATCTTCGTGATCAACGGCCTGCTCTTCTGGTTCGTCGGCTCGTTCATCCAGGGCTTCGTGGTGAGCGGCTTCTGGGTCGGCGTGTTCGGGGCGATCGTCTACAGCCTGATCTCGTGGGCGTTGTCCTCGCTCGTCTTCGAGCAGCAAAAATAGGGACAGACCCCAGTTTCCGGAGACTGGCATGCGCATCGCGGTGATGGGGGCGGGCGGGGTGGGCGGCTACTTCGGCGGCGCGCCTCGCGCAGGCCGGGCATGCAGTGTCCTTCATCGCGCGCGGCAAGCACCTCGAGGCGATCCGCGACAAGGGCCTGACGATCAGGAGCCCGCTCGGCGACGCCACACTCAAGGTCAAAGCCTCGGAGAATCGCCGCCGATGCTCGGCGAGGCGGACATCGTGCTGTTCGCAGTCAAGCTCTGGGACACCGAGAGCGCCGCGGAGCGCATCCGCCCGCTGGTGGAAAAGGGCGGCGTGGTGATCCCGTTCCAGAACGGCGTGGAGTCGATCGCGCGCATCGGCAGCGGTCCTCGGGCAGGCAGCGCGTGATGGGCGGCGCCGCCTACATCGCCGCGCGCATCGGCGAGCCGGGCACTCATCGTGCAGACCGGCCCCATCGCGCGCCTGCGCTTCGGCACCACGCAGCCGTCGCAGCGCAAAGCCGCGGAAGCGTTCCTTGCCGCCTGCAAGGACGCGAAGATCGACTGCCGAGCTCGCCGAGGACATCGAACGCGTGCTGTGGGAGAAGTTCGTGCTGCTGGTGGCGATCTCCGCGACCACCGCGGTGACGCGCAAGACCATCGGCGTGGTGCGCACCGATCCGGACCTGCGCTGGCTGCTCGAGACCGTGATGCGCGAAACCTGGTCGCGTCGGCAGGAAGCGCGGTGTCGCGCTCGCCGACGACCTCGTCGCGAAGACGCTCGCGCAGGCCGACAGCTTCACCCCGGACATGCGCGCGTCGATGGCCGCCGACCTCGAGGCCGGCGGCAGGCTGGAAGCCCCCTGGCTTTCCGGCGCGGTGGCGCGCATGGCGCGCGAAGCCGGCATCGAGGCGATCGCCAACCGCACGATCTACGCCGCGCTCAAGCCCTACGAGAATGGCCGATAACAGCTTCGAGTTCTTCCCGCCGCGCACGCCGGAGGGCAAGGAAAAGCTGCGCGCCACCTGGCAGGCGCTGGCGAAACTCAAGCCGCGCTTCTTCTCCTGCACCTACGGCGCAGGCGGCTCCACGCGCGAAGGCACGCTCGACACGGTGATGGAGATCCGCAAGGCGGGGCTCGAGGCCGCGCCGCACATCTCCTGCGTCGCCTCGACGAAGAAGGACATCGCCGAGCAGCTCGAGCGCTACAAGGCGAACGGCATCCGGCACCTCGTCGCCCTGCGCGGCGACCTGCCCTCGGGCATCGCTGCCTCGGGCGAGTTCCGCTACGCAAGCGAACTGGTCGCCTTCATCCGCGCAGACGCACCGGCGACTGGTTCCGCATCGAAGTCGCCTGCTACCCCGAGTACCACCCGCAGACGCGCAACGCCGCCGACGAGGTGAGGAACTTCAGGAAGAAGGTGGACGCGGGCGCCAACTCGGCCATCACGCAGTATTTCTACAACGCCGACGCCTATTTCCGTTTCGTCGACGAGTGCCGCGCGGCGGGCCTGACGCTGCCGATCGTCCCCGGCGTCATGCCGATCGGCAACTACTCGCAGCTCGCGCGATTCTCGGATGCCTGCGGCGCCGAGATCCCGCGCTGGATGCGGGTGAAGCTGGAAGGCTATCGCGACGATACCGCCTCCATCCGCGCCTTCGGCCTCGACGTGGTGACGGCGCTGTGCGCGAAGCTCCTCGCCGCCGGCGCGCCCGGCCTGCACTTCTACACCCTCAACCAGGCGGCGCTCTCCACCGAGATCTGGCGCCGCCTCGAGCTGTGAGGCGGCTGCTCGCCGGCTTCGCCGCGGCCGCGCTCGCCCTCGCGGCGCTCGAGATCTTCCTCGCGCAAGCGCTGCAGCCGCTGGAGAACCGGCTGCTCGACGCGTTCACGCGCTGGCACGCGGCGCGCCTCGCGCCCGACCCGGACGTGGTGCTGGTGGACATCGACGAGAAGAGCCTGGCCTCCATGCAGCCCGAGGCCGGGCGCTTTCCCTGGCCGCGCGAGGTCTATGCCGAGCTCCTGCGCGGCCTGATGCCGCAGCAGCCGCGCGCCGTGGTGTTCGACATCATGTTCTCCGAGCCGGACAGGTTCCGCCCGCAAAGCGACCAGGCGTTCGCCGAGGCCGCCCTGCCGCACCGCGCGAGCCTCTACTTCCCGATGCTGCTGCTGGATGCGCGCGACCACGCGAGCGGCGCAACCGCCGCCGAGCTCGCGCCCCTCATCGGCCTCGTGCGCCGGCCCGACGCCGAGCGCGAGGCGCGCATCGCGGTGGTGCCGCCGCTTGCGCTGCCACAGGAACTCTGGCGCGGCGGCACCATCAATTTCCTCGAGGACGACGATCACGTGGGGCGGCGCTACGCGCTGCGCACCACGGTGCGCGGCTGGGACGTGCCGTCGCTTCCCGCGCGCGTCGCGCTCGACCTGGGCTACCCCGTGCCGGACGCGCCCGACCTGCGCCTTGCCTGGCGCGGCGCGGCGCGCGGGCTGCCGAGCGTCTCGTTCAGCGACCTCTACGAGGACTTCGGCCGGTCGCAGCGCAAGCGCCCGGCGGACGAGTTCAAGGGCAAGGTCGTGGTGATCGGCGCCGCCGCCGCGGGCCTGGGCGACCTGCGCGTGACGCCACTCTCCAGCACGCAGCCGGGCATGGAGCTCCTCGCCACCGCCATCGAGAACCTGAAGAACGGCCGCGCCATGAGTGCCGCGCCGGCGTGGCTGCCGTTCGGCGCTGCACTGTTGCTCGTCGGGCTGCTGTACGCCGCCTTCGTGCGCAACGCGCGCGCGAATCGCGTGGCAATCGGGCTTGGCGCCGCGAGCGCCCTCCTGCTGGCGGCGAGCTGGTTCGCTGCCGGGCGACTGCTGCTCGTCCCGCTGCTTGCGCCGCTCGGGGCGGCCTGGCTCTTCTACTTCGCCGCCGCCACCGCCGCCTACCTGAAAGAGCGCCGCGCACGCGAGGAAGCGATCGCCATGTTCTCGCGCTTCGTCAACCCGCACGTGGTGAAGCAGCTCATCGAGCGTGGCGGCCTGGAAGGCACGGGCGAGGCGCGCGAGGTCACGCTGCTCTTTTCCGATATCCGCGGCTTCACCACGCTCTCGGAAACCCGTACGCCGCAGGAAGTGGTCGCGGTGCTCAACCGCTACTTCACGCTGCAGGTGGATGTGATCTTTCGCCACGGCGGCTCGCTCGACAAGTTCATCGGCGACGCCATCATGGCCTTCTGGGGGGCGCCGCTCGACGACCCAGGGCACGCGAAGCATGCGGTGGCCTGCGCGCTCGAAATGGCCGACACGCTGCTTGCGTTCAAGGACGAACTGGGCGAGCTGGGAAAGAGCTTCGACGTGGGCATCGGCGTGCACTCCGGCGCCGCGGTGGTGGGCCTCATCGGTTCGGAAAGGCGCCGCGAGTACACCTCGATCGGAGACACCGTGAACCTCGCCAGCCGCATCGAGGGCCTCACCAAGGAGGCCGGGCGCAGGATCCTCGTGTCGCGCGACACGATGCAGCGGTGCGGGAACGCTTTCGATTTCGTATCATGTGGCAGCTTCCACGCGAAAGGCCGCGCCCAGCCCGTCGAACTGTTCGAACCGCGAAGAAAGACATGAAACTCGCCGCCTTGGTGCTCCTGTTTCCCGCGCTCGCGCTCGCGGAGCCGGCCACCGTGATCCGGGCGATCGAATTGAAGCAGTCCCCCGCCACCGACGCCGCTACCGTCGCGACGCTTGCCGAGACCACGAAGGTGGACGCGCTGGAGAGGATGGGCGGCTGGACGCGCGTGAAGGCCGAGGGCGGCGCCGAGGGCTGGGTGAGGATGCTCGCCCTGCGCTACGCCGGCTCAGGCGAGGCCAAGCAGGGCGACGCGGGCATCGCGCAGATCCTCAATGTCGCGCGCACCGGCACGAGCGGTGCGCAGGTGACCACCGGGGTGCGCGGGCTGGACGCCGAGCAGCTCGCCAACGCCAAGCCCAACGCCGCCGAGCTGAAGAAGATGGAGAGGTACGCGGCAAGCAGGGACGGCGCCGAGGGCTTCGCGACCAAGGGCAGGCTGAGCGCGCAGCAGGTGGCCTACCCGCGGGAGGACGGAAGATGAACCGGCTGCCGGTACTCGCGTTGTGCGCGCTGTGCGCGGCCCTGCCCGCGCAGGCCCAGTTCAACATCAACCGGCTGCTCGACAGCGCCAAGAGCGTCGGCAAGGCGACGCAGGAGATCGGCGAAAAGGAAGAGATCGAGATCGGCCAGGACATCGCGGCGCGGCTGTTGGGCGCCGCGCCGCTGATGGCGAACGAGGGCGTGCAGCGCTACGTCAACAGCGTCGGCCGCTGGCTCGCCTCGCAGACCGAGCGGCCGGATCTGCCGTGGCGCTTTGGCGTGCTGGAGGCGCCGCAGCTGAACGCCTTTGCCACGCCGGGCGGCCACATCTTCCTCACCCGCGGCCTGCTCGAGCGCATGAAAAGCGAGGCCGAGCTCGCCGGCGTGCTGGCGCACGAGATCGCGCACGTGCTGAAGAAGCACCACCTCAAGGCGATCCAGAAGGGCGCGCAGATGGAGCTCGCCGGCGCCGCCGTCTCGCTGCTGGCGCGGCAGGACCGCAACACCGGGAACCGCGAGAAGCTGCTCGCCGCGGGCACGGAACTCTACTCGCGCGGCCTGGACAAGTCCGACGAGCTGGAAGCCGACCGCCTCGGCGTGGTGATCGCCGCGCGCGGCGGCTACGACGCCTACGGCCTGCCTTCGGTGCTGCAGACGCTGCAGGCCATGAATCCGGAAGACTCGGGCGTGGCGTTGATGTTCAAGACGCACCCGGCGCCCGGCGAGCGGCTCGATGCCCTGGAACGGATGCAGCCGACCCTGGACGCCTATGGCGGCCAGCCGCAGCTCGCCGAGCGCTTCGCTGCCACCGCGCGTGCGAAGCGCTGATTCACGTCTCACTCCCATATTTAGGGGAGGGACAGGCTGTGTGCGGAAGGCCACATTGCCCGCACGACGTCTTTGGATACAATTTGACCTGGATCAAGGGGGCTGAACCTGGGGGGTGCAAGTTAATAAATTGATAACTCATCACAGGAGAGTCGCATGAATCGCATGAAAGCAGCGTTTGCAATCGTTCTGCCAGCAGCCTTTATGGCAATCAGCGCGCCCGCCAGCGCGCAGCAGTCGGACGCCGGCTGGTACATCGGTGGCTCCTACGGCATGACCAATATCGATGTTTCCACCAGTGGCCCTGGGGCCAGCGTCGACGGCGATGATTCGGGTTTCAAGATTTTCGGCGGCTTCCAGTTCAGCAAGTACTGGGGCGCGGAAGTCGGCTACCTCGACGCCGGCAAGGCGAGCGTCACTGGTCCGGGGGGCAACACCAATCTCAGCGTCACGGGGTGGACGCTCGCCGGCACGGGCACCCTGCCGCTGGGCGAGAACTTTGCGCTGCTGGGCAAGGTAGGTATGTGGATGTGGGACTCGTCCTGCTCCGGGGCGATCTGCGTGCCTAGCGCGAGCGACAGCAGCGCCGATATGTACTACGGCATTGGCGCGCGCTACAACTTCAACAAGAACTGGGGCGTGCAAGTGGAGTGGGAACAATTCGACACCAGCTCTGACGCCGTCACCCTTACGTCGATCGGCGTGCGCTACAAGTTCTAGCGCGGCCAGCAGTTCCCGCGGAAGAAGCTGAAATTCCGCGGTTGCGAACCGAAAAGCCGAACGCCGCTCTGGCGTTCGGCTTTTTGTCATGTGCCGCTAGTAGTTCTCGCGGAAGAAGATGAAGTTGCGCGGCTGGCCGTAGACGCCGAAGGCCGCGCGCGCGCCCGGCTTGTCGTCGTAGCCGACACCGCTGTCCCAGCGCCCGAGCAGGTAGGCCTTGTTCGCGTTGGTGGCGGCCGCAGTCGCCACACCGACTGATGGACAATAGGTGCCCGCGGCGGAATCAAGATTCGCCGTGAGCAGCACCGAGCCCGGGTTTGCGAGGCCGGGCGCGGCCATGATGAGCGTCGCGCGCCCCGATGCAAAGGCAATGTTCGCCTGCTGCACCGCCGTTTCGCAGGCGATGAGCGTCGGGACCGGTGGCGGCGTATTGAAAGTGAGCGCGAAATTCGAGCGCAGCAGCGACGTGCAGCTGTCGGCTGTGTTCAGCGCGAAGTTGGTGCCATTCCAGTACTGCAGCTCGAGCGGCATCGGAAGGTTCACGCTGCCCGAGCCGTAGGCGTTCTGCATGAACAACCGCCCGAAGCGCACATCCGTGGTGCCTACCAGCAAGTGCTCGGGCGTCGCGTCGTTGTTCACATCCAGGTCGTAGTTCGGCAGACGCACGCCGTCCGGGTCCGTCGGCGCGATGCCGAAGCCTGTCGCGGGTAGCGGCCCGTCGGGCGTGTTCGCGGGCAGCCGGTCGAGGGTCAGCGCGATTTGCAGCGGGTTGCCGCCCGCCGTCAGCAACCCCTGCGACCAGGCGGGCACGGCGAGGTGGGTTGCCGTGACGCGCGTCGTGTAGTCGGCGGTCCCGCTCCTTGCCGCGATGGAGAACGCCGTCTTCGCCGTCCCGGTGACGGGGTCGTGCCGCGCGTAGGCGCCGTCGTAGTTCTGCGTGACGTTGCCGAGGGCGTTGATCGCCCGCATGGTGAAGCCGTCCAGCCGTATACCCTCGCCCATGTAGGCGAACGTCGTCCCCGCGCAGGACGCGACGTAGCGCGGCGTGAAGACCGGCGCGCCGACCAGGTTGAATCGCTTCGGGATGAAGCGCCCGACGTAGCCGTTCACGCCGGTACCGTCGAGGCCGCTGTTGCCGCCGATGTCCGCGTCAGCCGCGCCGAGGTAGTCGTTCACAGCGGCGTTGAGGAACACATTGCCCACTTCGCTGTAGCACCAGGTCGCGTCCGTCACCGTGCCGCCGCTCAGCGCGACATTTGGCGCCACCACGCAGCCCGCGCCGCGCGTGACAGAGCCCGTGGCAATTCCCGGCAGATTGGCGCTCGCGCTCACGGTGGCCGTGGCCGCGAAGCTCGGCACAGCGCCGTTGTCCGTGATGTTCACGCCGGCGTCGGGGACGCCGTCGTTGTCCGCGTCTTCGCCGGAAACCCAGGCGTAGGCGGTAACGGTCATCGTGAAGGGATCGCCTGCCGCGGCGAGGACGGTGCCGCCGGCCGTGGTCGAATGCTGGATCGCGGTTCCCGAGTTCGCGCCGCGGAAGGCCAGGCCGAAGGGTCGCACGACGAAGCCGTTCGACGAACCCACCATCTCGTAGCCGGCGACGGCCCCGTTGAGGTCGAAGCGGGCGTGCAACGACACCAGCCCTGCGTCCGGGTAGGCGATTACGGTATCCGCTTCCGAGCTGGCGTTGAAATTGAGCGACAGGCCGGTATAGGCGGCCGAGCCTGCTCCCCCGTTGTCGTTGCTGGTCGGCAGGTTCGTGCCGTTGACGCTCACCAGCTGGCCCGCGCACGCAGCGGGATTGTTGCACTCTGCGCCCAAGTCGACGGTGCGCGTCTGGCTGGCGAAGAGGTTCGTGCAGGAGCCGCTCACGCTGTCGGTATTGATCGCCTGAATGCGAATCGTCTTCGCGTTCCATCCGGTATTCGACGGCTTGGCGGAGATCTGCGTCGGCACGAGATCGACTGCGTCGGTGATGTTGCGGAAGCGGAAGCCCGCTCCATACATGGTGAAGGACGGATCGTCCGCGCCGGTCGCGGTGCCGGTCGTCTCGCTGAAGCCGCCGCCGCTCACGTTGAAGCTGAAGGTCTCCGAGGTGCCCGCGACATTGGGGTTGCGGAACAAAAGCGTCACCGAGTTCAAGCCGACGGGGAAGGTGTAGGTCGCTGCGCCGTCGTCCGCCACCGGGTCGTTCAGAGTGCCGCCGCCCGTCTGGATGCCGGTCCAGGTCCCCTTGCCGTTGCTGGTGGACAGGCTCAGGGTCAGCGCATTGGCGTCCACCGGCGTATGCGCCGCGTCGTGCGCGGTGATGGTGATCTGCTGGTCCGCGCAGCCCACGCCGCTGCCGGAGTGGCTGATGGAGAAATGGTTGATCGCGGAGGCACAGGCGCGCGTGGTGCCCATGTACTGCGCGATGCGCGACGCCGACAGCGCGCTGCGGAACACGTACACCTCGTCGATCTGGCCCGCGAACTGGCGCCCGGCGAATCCCTGGTCGGCGCCGACCTGGAACGGCATGTTGTTGGTGACGAGCGCTCCGGCCTGGTTGTTGGTGTTCGCGTCCTGCACGCCGTTCAGGTAGATGCGCTGGAACGCCCCGGCGCGCGAGTAGACAAGCGTCACGTGGGTCCAGGTATTGAGCGGCACGGTGCCGGCGGAAGTAAGCTCGAGCGGCGCGCCGCCCCACCACCAATTGACGCGGCCCGCCGAGTTGAGGTGCGCCTCGTAGTTGTTGTCCTTCGACACGAAAGACTTCAGGTTGCCCGCGGTCGGGTAAGCGGTGGGTCGCAGCCACATCATCACCGTCAGCTCGTCTGTGACGTCGAGCAGTGCGTTGTCCGCCACTTCGAGGTAGTCATTCACACCGTCGAACGCGCCGTAGCGGCAGGTGCCGGGCGAGCCGGGGATGGCGGGCGTCGTGTTCGCTGTGTTGGCGCCGTTTAGCGACGTGCCATTCAATCCGTTGCCGCTCAAGTCCACCACCTCGCCGGCGGTCCCGTTCCACGACGCTTGCTCCATGCTCCAGTGCAGCACCGGCTGCGGCACGAAAGGCCGCAGCGCGATGAAGTGCGCGCTGCCCGTGTCGCCGTTGCCCGAGGCGGCGGCGATGCGGTCCCCGGTCGCCCCGGCCACCGCTTGCGTAGCATCGTAGATGGCGAGCGAAATGCCTACGGCGTTCGGCACCGTCTCGGAGGCGATGTCCACGCGCTCGTTCACGCCTGCGGAGGTCCAGGTCGCCGAAGACCCGAAGGCATGCGTGCTGACGACCATGGCGTCGGCGACCGTCGTGGTCACGGAAAGCGCGCGGTGCTGCAACTGCGTGTCGGCCCCCTGTGGCGTCGTGTTCCCCGCGAAGACGTCTATCGGCGCGGCATTGTCCACGCCAGAATAGCTCACGATGCCGCCGGCGGCGCCGGTGTGCACGCGAGTCGAAGAGCCAGGTGTAGCTCGCGGGCTCGGCGCCGCCCGCCACGCGGTAGAAAAGCTGCTGGCGGCTGCTGTTGCCCACCGTTCTGCACCGTGGCCGTTTGCGCGGCCCAGCCGGCGGGCGGAGTGATGAGCACTGAGGAGGGCCGCACGGCGATCGAGGCAACCATCACGTCACCCGACACCGTGCCCGCCGGCCTGTTGATGGTGAGCCTCGCGAGCGCAGGGCTCAGGGCCACCGTGAGGAACGCGTTGATCGAGCTGGTGACCGTGGCGGTGGTATTGCCCGTCGCGCCCGCCGTGGCCTTGACGCCGTCCCACACTCCGAAACCGCCCCCGTTGCCCGATGTCGTACCCGCATCGGATCGCTCGGCGATGCCCGTAAGGTTCGCGTTCGTCTGCGCACTGAATGCCGCCGCCGCATTGTCGTTGTCGCGCGCGACGGCCTGGACGATGAGCGTGTTCGGCACGGTGGTCGTGACCCCGGTCACCGTGACGGAAGTGCTGGCTGGCGTCTTGACCCCGCCTCCCGTGATATCCCAGGGATTCCCGGTCGCAATGACGCCCCGGTAGGTGAGGATCTGCGCGTACACGTGGTTGCCGGGGTCCGCCACCGTCGGTGCCGCCATCGCAGCCGAAGTCGCGCGAGCCCAGAACACCGTGATTCGCGTGCCCGCCGTGCCCGCGCCGGTTGCCTGGGGACTATTCGCAACCGCAACGAATCCTGCCGCAGTGGACAGGGTCGCCGCCTCGCCGCCTGCGCTCTCGACGAAAAGCAGCGCCACATCGCCGGCCACGTGCGCGGGCCAGGTCGGCGTGACGGCCCCGGTCCCGTTCACGGCCGTTCCCGCCGCTTGGAACGTCGGCGCCGGCGGGCCCGACGGCGAGATCGCCGTAGCGGCCGCGCGGAACGCGATCTGCGCGTGCGCGCCGGCCGCTGCGAGCAGCGTGGCAAGTAGCAGGACGGCGTAGCGCAACGGGTTCATTTCCGGACCGCCGGATAAGCTACCACCGAGCGCCCGCGGCTGCCCGGCCGGTCATCGGCGCAGGCCGTGCGTTCGGCGCGCGCTCTGTGAATTTGTGTGCAAAAAGCGGCCTGTGCCGCTCTCAGTCCAAGGGCCTGCGCCCGCTCGTGCCGACGCGCTCAAAGGCGCGCCAAGGCGCCGCCGCTCTCTCGCGGCAGGCGCCGTACTGGAAGGGCACCCACTCCCGCCCCGGATTGACGAAGCGCAGGTCGAGGAACCACACGCAGGTCGAGCCCTCGGTCTGCCCGTCGAACGCCGGCTTCTCCGCGAACCAGCGCATGAAGCCGAGCGCCGGCGACTCCCAGGCCGAGCGCGCCAGTTCCTGCTCCGTCGGCGTTGCGGCCGTAGCGCGATCCGGCTTCCCAGCGTGCGAGCGACACGCGGCTGGAACGCGGCATCCATGCGTCCGATGAAATCGTGCGCGACGGGCAGCGGCGCCGTGCGCCACAGGTTGACGTGCGCGTAGCGGTGCACGAGCTCGTCGCTCACGTACACGGTCCAGTTGAACGGCGACACGGCGCGCGGGTATGCCGTGATCTCCACATTCTGCAGGCCCTGCGCGCGCGCGTAGTCGCGGCCGACGTCGAGCGCCCGCTCCTTCAGTACCGCCTGGAAGCCCGACGTAGCCAACGAGCACCATGCAAGCCACCACCGCTGGCACGCGCGAGGCGCGCCAGGCGGCTGCAGCCAGCAGTCCCGCCAGGATGATGCCGGTGAACCACAGGTCGATGATGAAGGTGGTGCCCCAGCCGTAGCGCTCGTAGGAGAGCGGCGCGAGGATGATGGTGCCGAAGCTGGTAATCAGGTCGCCGAGGATGTGCACGCCGAGGCCGAGCGCGGAGACGACATAGAGTGCGCGCCAGCCGCGCGGCTCGCGCAGGATTTTCGCCAGAACCCAGGACAAGAGGAGCGCCCACAGCGGCAGCAGCAGCACCGAATGCGTCGGTCCGCGGTGCTGCTCCAGGTAGATCAGCGGCGAGAACGAACCCGAGGACGAAGTCCAGGTCGGGCGCGGCAGCAGCGAAGAATCCAGCCGCGACGCGCCGCGGGATGGAGCGCGGCGGGGCGTCCTTCGGCGCTGTCGCGCGCGCGAGCAGCGCGCCCGACAATGCGTGGGTCAGCGTGTCCAAAGCAAGAAAATAGGGTCTGTCCCTATTTTCCTACGCGGCGCGCTTCTTCCTTTGCGCGTCCTTGGCGTGCATCTGGGCGTAGGCGCCGTGCGCGGCGGATTCCGCGTCGCCCACGTGCACCGGGTAGCCCATGTCGTCGAGCACCGAACCGAGCGCCGAGAGGCACAGCATCACGTTGTCCGGGCGGCAGGAGTAGCCCATCAGGCCGAAGCGCCAGATCTTGCCCTTCAAGGGCCCCAGGCCCGCGCCGATCTCGAGGCCGAATTCGCTGAGCAATCTCGAGCGAACCTGCGCCTCGTCCACGCCTTCGGCGCAGAGCACCGCGTTCATCTGCGGCAGCTGGTACTCCTCCTTCACCAGGAATTTGAGGCCCATCGCCTCGAGACCCGCTTTCAGCGCCAGGTGGTGGCGCTCATGGCGCGCCCAGCAGTTCTCCAGGCCTTCCTCGCGGATCAGCAGCAGCGCCTCGTGCAGCGCGAACAGCGAGTTCGTCGGCGCGGTGTGGTGATACGTCCGCGCGCCGGCGTTCCAGTAGCCCAGCAGCAGGTTCATGTCCATGAACCAGCTGTGGATCTTGTCCTTTCTCTTCTTCACATGCTCGACCACGCGCTCCGAGAACGACACGGGCGACAGGCCCGGCGTGCACGACAGGCACTTCTGGCTCGCCGAGTAGATGGCGTCGATGTCCCACTCGTCCACTCGCACCGGCGTGCCGGCGAGCGAAGTCACGGCATCCACGATCACCAGCGCGCCGTGCTTGTGCGCGATGCGCGTCAGCTCCTTCGCATCCGATTGCGCGCCCGTCGAGGTCTCGGCGTGCACGAAGGCCACCACGCCCACGCCCTTGTTCTTCTTCAGCGCGTCCTCGACCTTCTGCGGATTCACCGGCTCGCCCCACTTGTCCTCGACCACGATCGGCGTGCCGCCGCAGCGGATCACGTTCTCGAGCATGCGGCCGCCGAACACGCCGTTCTGGCACACGATGACCTTGTCGCCCGGCGCCACCATGTTGACGAAGCAGAACTCCATGCCCACCGAGCCCGGGCCCGGAGAGCGGGAAGGTGAGCGGGTTCTTCGTCTGGTAGACGTAGCGCAGCAGCGACTTCAGCTCCTCCATCATCTCGACGAAGACGGGATCGAGGTAGCCGATCGCCGGCTGGCTCATGGTGGTGAGCACGCGCGGATGGATCTCCGTAGGGCCGGGGCCCATCAGCGTGCGCTGCGGGGGATGGAAGGAGGTGATGCGCTTGGCGGGGGCGTACTGGGTCATGGCTGGGTTCTCCGGGGGAATGCCGAACGGCGCGTCGTCCGGGCGCGACTTCACGCGCACCGGGTTCTTGGCGCTCGCTTCGTGGATGATGTCGACGGCGCTGATGCGGCCCTGGGTCACGCGCTCGACCTCGCCGGCCCAGCGCACCGGCACGTAGCCGGTCTTCACCCAGTTGTGCACGACCGCGCGGTCGAGCTGGAAGGCGCGCGCGACGTCGGCCTGGCTGCCGAAAATCTCGACCAGTCGCTCCGCGCAGTTCATGGCAGCGCGAAGTCTAGTCTGTCAAATTTACTTTGACAAGCGGAGTTTCGGCTTGCTCGGCGTGCGGTCCGGGCCCGCCTCGAGTCGGGCCAGGCGGCGCTCGTGGTCGAGAACAAAGCGCTGGTGGTCGCGCAAGGTCGCGTTGAGGTCGTTGAGACGATCGCGCAACGCCGACACGCCCGAGAGGCGGTCGAGCATCTCCTGGATCAGGCTCATCGGCCCCCTGCCTTGCGCAGCTTGCGCATCTCGCGCAGGAACGCCTGGTGGCTGGACAGCATCTCATCCACTTTCTTCACCATCGCGTCGATCTCGCCCTTGGCATGCCGCGTCGCGGCATCCAGCAGCTCGAGCTCCTGCGGCGTCACGCCCGCGAGGTACGCGTCGACCGCCGAGCGAATCTCGGCGGCGACCTTGGTCTTGCGTTGCTGCGCGCGCTTCGCCAAGCCTGTCCTCTGCTCGGACGTCAGGTACACCATCGTGCTCTGCATCGCCTTCATTGGCATCCCCCGGACCGGGATATATATCGAATGTATGTCATCGCGCCGGCTCCGGCAAGGCGCGTAGCATCTCGCGCCATGCATCCCTCGCATCCCGTCGAGTCCCGGCCCGCCACCGCCGCCGAGGCCTACCTCGGCCTGCTTGCCGCGCGCGGCGTCGAGTACCTGTTCGCCAACGGCGGCACCGATTTCGCGCCGGTGGTGGAAGCCTATGCCAAGGGCAAGTCGCTCGGCTGGCGCATGCCGCAGCCCGTGATCGTGCCGCACGAGAACATGGGCGTGGCCATGGCGCACGGCTACACGATGGTCACGGGCAAAGCCGCAGGCGATGATGGTGCACGTGGGCATGGGCACGGCGAATTCGATCAACGGCCTGATCAACGCCGCGCGCATGAACATCCCGCTGCTGTTCACCGCCGGGCCGCACGCCGCTCACCGAATCGGGCGCGGTGCCCGGCGCGCGCAACAACTACATCCACTGGGCGCAGGAGCACTTCGACCAGGGCGCGATGCTGCGCGAGTTCATGAAGTGGGACTACGAGCTCAAGCACCCTGAGCAGGTCGAGACCGCGGTGGACCGCGCGCTCGCCATCGCGACGAGCGAACCGCAGGGGCCGGTGTACCTCACGCTGCCGCGCGAGATCCTCGCCGCGCCGTTCCAGGGCAGGACTTCGCGTCTGGCGCTACGCAGGTTTCTGCGTCGCCCCCGACGGTGGACGCCGATGCGCTCGAGGAAGCGGCCCGGCTGCTGGGGCGTGCCGAGCGGCCACTGCTCATCACCGCGAATGGCGGCAGGACAGTGGAGGCATCGAAAGCGATCACTCACCTCGCCGAGGTCTTTGGCATGGCGGTGGTGCACTACCGGCCCCGCTATCTCGCGCTTTCGACCGAGCACCCGATGCATGCCGGCTGGGAGCCGCACGCCCTGCTGAAGGAGGCGGACCTGGTGCTGTGCGTCGAGTGCGACGTGCCGTGGATTCCGGCGCAGGGCGGGCCGAAGCGGGAGGCGAAGGTGGTGCACATCGGCCCGGATCCGCTCTATGCGCGCTATCCCCTGCGCGGCTTCAGGACCGACCTCGCGCTGACCGGGCTGGTGGCGCCGACGCGTCACGCTGCTCGCCGAACGCGCCCTGAAGCATGCGCCCGCGGCAGCGACAGCTCAAGGCCCGCTTCGACTCCCTCTCGCGAGCAGTTCGAAGGCCGAGCGCAGCGAAGATGCGCGGCGCGCGCCGCGGCGATGTCCGCCAAGTACACCTCGGCCTGCGTCAACAAGCTGCTCGACGACAGACACGCTCCTCGTCAACGAGTACCCGCTGGTGCTCGAGGAACTGCAGATCCGCTCGCCCTGCCGCTACTACGCCAGCGCGCCCGCCGGCGGCCTGGGCTGGGGACTGGGTGCCGCGCTCGGCGCGAAGCTCGCTTCTCCGGAAAAGACCGTCATCTGCTGCGTCGGCGACGGCGCCTACATGTTCGGCAATCCCACCGCCTCGCATTTCGTGTCCGAGGCGATGCAACTGCCGGTGCTGTTCGTCGTGTTCAACAACGCGCGCTGGGCCGCGGTGCACCGCGCGACGCTCGCGATGTACCCGAAAGGCGTCGCCGCCGGGATGCAGGAACCGCCCTTCGCCACGCTCGAGCCTTCGCCGCGCTTCGAGAAGACGGTGGAGGCGAGCGGAGGCTACGGCGTGCGCGTCAGCGACGCGAAGGAATTGCTGCCCGCGCTCGAGCGCGCGCTGCAGGTCGTGCGGCAGGAGAAGCGCCAGGCGCTGGTGAACGTGTGCCTGGAGGCGAGCTACGTGAAGACGAGCTGAACTCGGGAAACACCCGGGTGCCGCGGCACGTACCGTTTGCCCCAGCGCGCGAGCGAAGCAAGCACCTCCTTCAGGCCAAGTCCCTTTTCGGTCAGCGCATAGGCGTACCGGACCGGGCGACGCTGGTACGGCCTCGCCTCGATCAGGCCGCACTGCTCCAGACGTTTCAGCCGGTCTGCCAGGATGTTCGTCGGGATCCCCTCGGGAGAGTCGGCCAGCTCGCCGTAGGTCTTCCTCCCGCGCAGCAGGTCGCGCACCACGAGCAGCGTCCACTTGTCGCCCGCGAGGTCGAGGGCGCAGGCCACCGGGCAGGTGGAGCGTTTCTTCATGTGTGGTATCTTAGGTTGTAACTTGCATAATGCAAGTCACTGGAACCATGAGCCAGCAAGCCCGCAGCTACCTCGCCGTGGCCCTCGCCGCCGGCGCCGTCTTCGCCCTCGGCCTCGGCGTGCGCCAGGCGCAGCCCCTGTTCATCGGCCCGATCAACTCCGCGACCGGCATCGGCTACGCGGCGATCAGCCTCGCCTTCGCCGTGGGCCAGCTCATGTGGGGCATCGCGCAGCCCGTCACCGGCGCGATCGCCGACCGCTGGGGACCACGGCCCGTGATGCTGGTCGGCGCGCTGATGGTCGCCGTGGGCACGGCGGCGACCCCGCTCGCGACCTCGTCCCTTGCGCTGATCCTGCTCATCGGCGTGGTCTGCGCCGTGGGTGCCGGCGCGATCGGGCCCGCGCTGCTCATCTCGGCCGCCGCGCGCTGGATCCCGGAGGCGAAGCGCAATTTCGTCAACGGCATCGTCAACGCGGGCGGCTCCTTCGGCCAGTTCACGGTGATCCCGCTCGCGCAGCTGTTCATCGGCCTGGCCGGCTGGCAGCCGGCGCTGGTGATCCTCGGCGTCGTCGGCCTCTCCACCATTCCGATCTTGCTGTGGCTCACGCAGGGCCACGCTGAGCACGCGGCGAGCGTCGCCAAGGCGCCGCCCGGCGCGTTGAAGAAGCAGCTGCGCGACGCTGGGCGCGATCCAAACTACCTGCTGCTCAACCTGGGCTTTTTCACCTGCGGCTTCCACGTCGCTTTCATCGCCACGCACCTGCCCGGGCGTGGTGGCGAGCTGCGAACTGCCAGCCTCGGTAAGCGCCTGGTCGCTCGCGGTCATCGGCCTGTTCAACATCTTCGGCAGCCTCTGGATCGGGCGCGTGATCACGCACCGGCGCATGAAGATGGCGCTCTCCGCGCTCTACCTGTCGCGCGCGCTGATCATCGTCACGTTCTTCTTCGCGCCGAAGACCACGCTCACCTTCCTTCTCTTCGCGGCGGCAATCGGCTTCACCTACCTCTCCACCGTGCCGCCCACGGTCGGGCTGGTGATCAAGTTCTACGGCCCGCGCTACGTGGCGACGCTCTTCGGCGTGGTGATGCTCTCGCACCAGGTGGGCGCCTTCCTCGGCGCGTACCTCGGCGGCAAGGCCTTCGAGGCGACGGGCAGCTACGACTGGATGTGGTGGGCGGACATCGCGCTTTGCCTGATGGCTGCTGCAGTGCACCTGCCGATCCGCGAGAGCATTCCCTCTCGCGCAACCGCGGCCGCATGAGCTAGGATTGTCGCGGGCCGATCTGCGGCCCCAATTCCCCAGGGAGTCCCATCATGCGCAAGGCAAGGCTATTCGCAATCGCGATCGGCGCCGCATTGGCAGGCGGCGCCGCTCAGGCACAGCAGCAGACCTGCTTCCCCTCGAAGTTCGGCCCCAACGACCAGATCGGCAACGCCAACTACCTCACTCCCGGAGAAGACGCTGCAAGGAGTGAAGACGATCACGCGCGGCAAGGCCTACCGCCTCGGCATCGAGACCAACAAGGACACGCCGGCGTTCCCGCCGCGCACCTTCTCGGTCACGATTGTGCAGCCGGGCCAGACGGCCGGCTCTTCGCTCGGGCCGACGAAGACCACCTACAACGACGACATCATCATGGGCTGGGTAGGCATCGGCTCGCAGATCGACGGCCTGGGCCACATCGGCATCGACAACGTCTACTACAACTGCAACAAGGCGCAGGACTTCGCGCAGGCCGGCGGCCTCACCAAGCTCGGCGTCGAGAAAGTTCCGGCATTCGCCACGCGCGGCATCCTGCTCGACATGGCGGGCTACTTCAAGACCGACATCGTGAAGGAGGGCACCGCCTTCAACCGCGCCGAGATCGACGGCGCGATGAAGCTCCAGGGCGTGAAGTCGATCGACAAGGGCGACGTGGTGCTGTTCTACACCGGCTGGACGAAGCTCATCGGCAAGGACAACAAGCGCTACGGCTCGGTGGAGCCTGGCCTGGGCGTAGGCGGCGCGAAGTACCTCGCCGAGAAGGGCGTGGTCGCGGTCGGCGCGGACACCTGGGGGCTGGAAGTGATCCCCTTCGAGCCCAACCAGGGCGTGTTCGAGGTGCACCAGATCCTGCTGCCGATGAACGGGATCTACATCCTGGAGAACATGGACACCGGGGAGATGGTGCAGGACAAGGCCTGGGAGTTCCTGTTCACGCTCGGGCCCTCGCGCGTCACGGGCGCGGTACAGGCGATCATCAACCCGATCGCCATCAAGTAGCGCCGAGCCTGCCCACCAGCGGCAGCTTCAGCGCCGGCGGCCAGGGGTCGATGCCGAAGGTCAGCCCGAGGAGGTTCAGCTCCAGGCCCTCCACGGTGCTGACCGTCACGCCCAACACCCCGACCACCGAGAACTGCCCGCCACTGCCGCTGGGGGCTGCCGCGAAGACGCTGTTGCCCAGGTAATCCTTGCCGATCGCGGTGGGCGGCAGGTCCACGCGCAGCTCGGGCACCTCGCGCGTGATCCAGGCGGTGAAGGTATTGGAGTTCGGCCCGGGCCAGGCGCTGTACTCCTCCGCGTAGGGATAGGACTTCGCCGCCTTGTCGATCCTCGGGATCAGCGCCGCGGCCGCGGCGCCGCGCTTGTCGGCGAGGAGTTCCGGCTCGCTGCCGAACCAGCGGCCGTCGGGCTCGCGGTTGCGGATCGACACCGCGGTGTCGTCCCAGCGCAGCTTCCAGCCGATCACCTCGTATACGGTGTAGGCGCTGGCGCGCGCCGGCTTCACCGCGACCCAGCTGTGAACGCCGAACACGCCGCGCCAGCCGACCGTGCGCGCGGCATACACCTGGATCACGGCGTCAGGATGGGCGGCCGGGTCAGGCGCGAGGCCCACCGGCTCGCGGCTGGCGGTGCGCCAGTCCGCGTTCGCGCGCGTGACCACCGCTGCGGCAATCGCGACGGCGCAGGCGAGACAGGCCGATGCCCAGCACGCGGCCCGCGCTTCAGGCCTGGTCCTTCGACTCGCGCCAGATGTCGAGCTTCTCCTGGATCACGCGGTCGGAGTAGATGAACAGCACCGCGTCCTCGGAAGCCTCGTGCGTGTGCGCCATCCAGCTCGGCGCGACGAAGATGTCGTGCGGGCCCCACTCGAAGGTCTCGTCGCCGATGGTGGAGCGGCCGCGTCCCTCCACCACGGTGAACACGGCGCTGTCGGTGGAGCGGTAGGGCGATGTCTTGAAGCCCTTCGGGATGAGCTGCATCCAGGTGGAGATGGTGGGCATCGCCCAGCCGCCGTTCACCGGGTTGATGAACTTCATCTTGTGCGCGTGCCAGGGGTCCGGGTCGCGCATGCGTGCCAGGGTATCGAGCGACTCGCGCGACTTGCGGTATGGATAGTTGAAGATCGGCGAGGTCTGCGAGCGGTGCGTCAGGTCCACCGGCAGAAGGTTGTTGCCGAATTCCGCCGGCGCCGCGCCCTCGGGGCGCTCCAGGCGGTGCGCCTTGCCGCCCATGTCCTCGCGGAAGCTCGCCGCGAACATGTTCACCACGTGCATGTCCAGGCCGTCGAGCCACACCATCGGGCCCTTGCCCTCGTTGCCGTGGTCGTGCCAGGTCCAGGATGGCGTGATGACGAAGTCGCCCGGCTCCATCATCGTGCGCTCGCCCGCCACCGCGGTGAACGCATCCTTGCCCTCGATGATGAAGCGCAGCGCCGAAGCGGTGTGGCGATGCGCCGGCGCGATCTCGCCCGGCAGGATGATCTGCAGGCCCGCGAACAGGCTCTGTGTCGCACGCGACTGGCCGGGGAGGCCCGGGTTCTCGAGCACCATCACGCGGCGCTCGGCCTCGGCCGCGCCGATCAGCTCGCAGGCCTCCATCAGGTAGGGACGCACTTGCCTGGTAGTGCCAGATCGCCGGCACGCAGCGCGCCACCGGCGTCGCGGTCACCAGGCCGTGCAGCACACGCCACAGTGGCGCGAGGTGCTGCGTCTTCGCCCGGCCGTAGAAATCCTTGCGCCCCTCTTCCGCCGCGAGGTTGACAGTGGGGACGATGCCTTCGAGTTCCTGCGCCTGCTTGGCGGCGTTCTCAACCGGTTTCATGTCGTCAGCTCCTACTTGATGCCTGCTTTTTCGCGCACCGCGCCCCAGCGCGCGATCTCGGATTTCATATGCGCCGCCAGTTCCGCCGGCGTGCTCTGGCTCGGCAGGAACGCGGCGTTCAGCATCAGCTTGCGCACGTCCTCGCGCGCAAGCGCGGTGCGCAGCGCGGCGCGCGTTCTCTCCACGATGACGGCCGGCGTCTTCGCCGGGAACACCAGCGCGTACCACGTCGTCACGTCGTAGCCCGGCAGCCCGGCCTCCGCCACCGTGGGCACTTCAGGCAGGCCGGGAAAGCGCGTGCCCGAGGTCACCGCCAGGGCGTTCAACGCGCCGCCGCGGATCTGCCCGATCACCGGTGCCGCCACCTCGACGAGCAGTTGCGTCTCGTTGGAGGTCGTCGCGGCGATGGCGTTCGGCGTGCCCTTGTACGGCACATGCACAAGCTTGATGCCCGCCGTCTCGAAGAAAAGCTCCGCGGCGAAATGCTGCGTGCTGCCGATGCCAACCGAGGCGAGGTTGAGCCTGCCGGGATTGAGGCGCGCCACCTCGATCAGGCCCTGCAGGCTGCCGAAGCCAGCGCGCGGCCCGGCGAGGATGAACAGGGGCATGGTGGCGACCATCGACACCGGCTCGAAGTCCGCCACCGGGTCGTAAGGCAGCGGGCTGATCATCACCGCCGACACGGCATGGCCGTTGTTCAGCATGAACGCGGTGTAGCCGTCGGGCGCGGACTTGGCGACCTGGTTCGCCGCGATCGAGCCGCCGGCCCCGGGCCGGTTCTCGATCACCACCGGCTGGCCGAGCGCCGCGCCCATCGCCGGCGCGACGATGCGCGCGAGGATATCGGTGCCGCCGCCCGCGCCGAAGCCGACCAGCATGCGCAGCGGCCGCTGCGGCCAGTCCTGCGCGTAGGCCTGCCCCGCCAGCGCGGCAAACAGGATTGCGGCGATGCATCTCATGCTTTCAGTCCCGAAAAATCGAACAGGTTGCGGTCCAGCAGGTGCGAGGCCCGCACGTCGCCGAGCGCGCCCAGGATCGATTCTACGCGCCCGGGGTGCTGCTTCTCCCACTGGCGCAGGAGTTCCCTGACCTGGCGACGCTGCAGGTGCTCCTGCGAGCCGCACAGGTTGCAGGGAATGATGGGGAAGGCCTTTTCCTCGGCATAGGCCGCGAGGTCGTCCTCCTTCACGTAGGCGAGCGGGCGGATGACGATATGCCGGCCGTCATCCGACTTGAGCTTGGGCGGCATGGCCTTCAGCTTGCCGCCGAAGAACAGGTTGAGGAAGAAGGTCGCGAGGATGTCGTCGCGATGGTGCCCGAGCGCGATCTTGGTGGCGCCGAGCTCCCCCGCCACGCGGTAGAGCACGCCGCGGCGCAGCCGGGAGCAAAGCGAGCACATCGTCCTGCCCTCGGGCAGCACGCGCTTCACCACGGAGTAGGTGTCCTGCTCGACGATCCTGAACGGCACACCGAGGCGGGACAGGTATTCGGGCAGCACGTGCGCGGGGAAGCCCGGCTGCTTCTGGTCCAGGTTGACAGCGACCAGTTCGAAGGACACCGGCGCCTTGTCCCGCAGCGACAGCAGCACGTCGAGCAGCCCGTAGCTGTCCTTGCCACCCGAAAGGCACACCATCACCTTGTCGCCATGCTCGATCATGCCGAAGTCGGCGATCGCCTCGCCCACTTGGCGGCGCAGGCGCTTGGCGAGCTTGCCCGCTTCGTAGGCTTGCTTGCGCGGATCGCGGTGCAGCTTGACGACGTGCATGGCCTCTAGAGGTAGACCGAGCGCCCGCCGTCCACGGCCACCACCTGGCCGGTGACGAAAGGCGCGATACACAGGAAGTGTACTGCCTGCGCGATCTCCTCCGGGTTGCCGGTGCGCCGCAGCGGCGTGGAGGCGACGATGCGTTCGCGCTCGCCGGGCACGAACTGCCCGTCCTCCGGCCAGGCGATGGCCCCCGGCGCCACCGCGTTCACGCGCACGCCGGGCGCGAGCTCCAGGGCGAGCGAGCGCGTGAGCGCGACGAGGCCCGCCTTGGCGATGCTGTAGACCACGTAGCCCTTCAACGGCCGCTCGGCGTGGATGTCGGCGATGTTGACGATGGCGCCGCCCGCGAGCGCAAGCTGCGGCGCCGCCGCCTGCGCGAGAAACAGCGGCGCGCGCAGGTTGGAGCCGATCAGCTCCTCCCAGTGGCCGAGCTCGATCTGGCCCACCGCGGTGGGATAGAACGCGGAGGCGTTGTTCACCAGGATGTCCAGGCGCGCGAAGCGCTGCAGCGCGGCGTCCACCAGCGCCTTCGGCGCCACGGGCGCAAGCAGATCGCACTTCAGCTTGAGCGCGCTGCCCGCGCGCGCGGCGTTCAGGTCCTTCTCGAGCTGCGCGGCGTCGGCGTCGGCGCCGCGGTAGTGCAGCACCACGTTCGCGCCGGCGGCGTGCAGGCGGCGCGCGATCGCGGCGCCGATGCGCCGCGCCGCGCCGGTCACCAGCGCCACCTTGCCCTCGAGGGAAGCGTCCGCCATGACGGGAATTCTAGGTTAAATTCGCCGCATGCTGCCCGAACCCGAGGCCGAGGCGCTTGCCGCGAGCGCGCTGCTGCTCGCAGCGCATCCGCGCCGAGCTGAAGGCCGGCGGCAACTGGATCGGCTTTGCGCGCTACATGGAACTCGCGCTCTACGCACCGGGGCTGGGCTATTACGCCGGCGGCTCGGCCAAGCTCGGCGCGCCGGGGGACTTCGCCACCGCCCCGGAAATGGGCACGCTGTTTGCGCGCACGCTCGCGCGCCAGGTGGCGGAGTTGCTGCAGCCCGGGGAGGCGATCCTCGAGTTCGGCGCGGGCAGCGGGGCGCTCGCCGAAGCCCTGATCGCCGCCCTCGAGCCTGAGACCTATCTCATCCTCGAAACGAGCGGCGAGCTGCGCGCGCGGCAGGAAGCGCGCCTTGGCGCCCGCGCGCGTGGATCGAGCGTCTGCCGGAGCGCTTCCGCGGCGTGATGCTCGCGAACGAGGTGGCCGACGCGATGCCGGTGCACGCCTGGCCTGGCGCGCCAGGGGACATCATGGAACGCGGCGTGAGCGAGATCGACGGCATTCTCCTGGGCCGAGCGCCCCGCCTCCGGCGAGCTGCTGGCCGCGGCGCGGCGCATCGAGGTGCCGGTGCCCTACGAAAGCGAGATCGGGCTGGTGGGCCGGGCGTGGATGAAGCTGCTTGCCGCGCGCCTCGAGCGCGGCGCGCTCCTCGTCATCGACTACGGCTTCCCGCAGCGCGAGTACTACCACCCGCAGCGCACCGCGGGGACGCTCATGTGCCACTATCGCCATCGCGCGCACGGCGACGTGTTTTTCCACCCGGGGCTGCAGGACATCACCGCGCACGTGGACTTCACTGCGCTGGCGCAGGCGGCGCGCGAGGGCGGGCTCGAGGTGCTGGGCTACGCCAACCAGGCGCAATTCCTGGTGAATTGCGGCATCACCGAGGTGCTCGAGCGCGAGGACCCGGACGATGCCGCGCGCTACGCGCCGCACGCCGCGGAGGCGCAGAAGCTGCTGTCGCCGGCGGAGATGGGAGAGCTGTTCAAGGTCCTGGCGGTGGGACGCGGCGTTGCGCGGCCTTTGCTGGGCTTTGCGCGTGGCGATCGTTCACATACCCTCTAGCCCGTGCGATCTGGCCATTGTCTTCCTGCTGGTTCTCCCGCCTCTGGCGCTCGCCGACGAAGTCGCCGAGGCGAAGAAGCGCTGGCTGGAGAGCCCGCACGGGCCGATGCTGGAGCGCATCCTGCCGCCGACCTTCGAGGCGCGGCAGCTGCCCGAGCCGAAGTCGCGCGGCGCGCAGCTCACGCTGCAGTACTGCGTGCAATGCCACAACCTGCCCAATCCGGCGATGCACCACGCCGCCAAGTGGCCCGGCATCGTCGATCGCATGGTGCCGCGGATGGAAGGCAGGGGGAACATGGGCAAGCTCATGGCCGACATGATGGCTGGCGTGAAGGCGCCGTCCCTGCAGGAGGTGAAGATCCTGGTCGCCTACCTGCGCAAGCACGCGCAGAAGCCGCTCGACCCGAAGAAGTACCCCGAAGCGTTCACCGCCGCGGGCGAGCCGTTCCGGCTCGCCTGCAACCAGTGCCACACGCTGCCCGATCCGCAGCGCTACACGGCGAAGGAATGGCCCGCGGTGGTGGCGCGCATGCAGGAGAACATGGAGTGGATGAACCGGGTGGTCGGCACGAAGCCGATTCCCGGCGAGCCGCAGCTCAGGATCGAGGACATCAACGCTTTCCTCGCGAAGTACGCCAGAAAGGACTGAACGTGAGTCTACCCCGGCGGCGTCGGCACCGCCATGCCGCGCGCCACCGCCGGCCGCGCGGCGATCGTGTCGTACCAGCGCTTCACGGCCGGAAAATCGTTCAGGTCCACCTTGTGCCACTCGTGCCGCGCCACCCAGGGAAAGGTCGCGATGTCGGCGATCGAATACTCGTCCGCCAGGAACGCCGCTTCCTTCAGCCGTACCTCCAGCACGCCGTACAGCCGACGCGTCTCCGTCCGTGTAGCGCTCGATGCCGTAGGGCACCTGCTCCTTGGCGTGGCGCGCAGGAAATGGTGCGCCTGGCCGAACATCGGCCCCACGCCGCCCATCTGGAACATCAGCCACTGCAGCGCGATGTACTTCGCCGCGCACCGTCTGCGGCAGGAACTTGCCCGTCTTGCCCGACGAGGTAGACGAGGATCGCGCCGGATTCGAAGAGCTTGAGCGACTTGCCGTCGGGCCCGTCCGGATCGACGATCGCCGGGAATGCGGTTGTTCGGGATTGATGGCGAGGAACTCGGGCCGGAACTGCTCGCCCTTGCCGATGTTCACCGGGAACACGCGGTAGGCGAGGCCGCATTCCTCCAGCATGATGGAGACCTTGCGGCCGTTGGGCGTGCTCCAGGTGTGCAGGTCGATCATTCTTCGCTGCCTCGATGGCGGGACAAGGCGCGCGAGTCTATCCTGTCGGCGCGCATGATCAAGTGGCTCGTCACCGTCTTCCTCGCCCTCGCGGTGCTCGCCTCGCCACGCCCTGGCTCGAGCGCCTCGGCGTGGGACGGCTCCCCGGCGACCTGAAGTTCACCGCCCGCGGGCGCGTCTACTTCCTGCCGATCGCCAGCACCCTGATCTTCTGCGCGCGTCGCCTGGCTGATCGGACGGCTGATCTAGAGAACTTTCGCGATCGCCTGCCGCCGCGCGTCATCCAGCCGCGCGGCGATGTCCTGCGGGAACTGCTGCGCGATGGCGCCGGCGTCCACGGACGCCGCCGCGTCGAGCGCCTTCTTCACGAGTTCGAGTTCCAGGTCAGGCTGCGCGAGCCGCGCTGCCTGGAGCAATTGCCCGAATCGTTCGCGCCGGCGAATGGCATCGCCGCACTTGAGCAGCTCGAGCAGCTGCTCCGGCGCCCTCGCCCCGAGCAGAGGCCTGCATCGCGCCGCAGTCAGCGCCAGCTCGCGCTCCTCGTTCGGCGCGCGCAGCCGCTCGCACAGCGTGTTGATCTCCGGCTCCGTCAGCCCCCAGGTCAGCACGGCGAAGCGCACCGCCGAGGGCGCGCAGCGCCGCCGCCGCGCGCTCGAGCGCCGCGCGATCCGCTCTTCAGCTCCGGGCATCACGCGCGCACTGAGCCCGCAGCGCTCGAGCACTTCGAGCATGCGCGCCGGGTGCTTCTCCATCAGCCCGCGCGAGAACTCCTGCCACACGCGCTCGGCCACGAGGTGGTCGGCCTCGCCCAGCTCGCACCATGCGGCGCATCAGCGCCTCGGTCTCCGGCGCGATGCGAAAGCCGAAGCGCGCGACGAAGCGCGCCACGCGCAGGATCCGCACCGGGTCTTCCTCGAAGGCCTCGCTCACGTGGCGCAGCACGCCGTCGCGCAGGTCCTTCTCGCCGCCGAAGGGATCGATGAGGCGCCCGTCCTCGTCCTTCGCCATGGCGTTGATGGTGAGGTCGCGGCGCTTCAGGTCGTCCTCCAGCGTGACGTCCGGCGTGGCGTACACGGTGAAGCCCTTGTAGCCGCGCCCGCTCTTTCGCTCGGTGCGCGCGAGCGCGTATTCCTCGTGCGTGCGCGGGTGCAGGAACACCGGGAAGTCCTTGCCCACCGGCCGGAAGCCCGCGCGCACCATCTCCTCGGGCGTGGCGCCGACCACCACCCAGTCGCGGTCGGCCACCGGCAGCCCGAGCAGGTCGTCGCGCACCGCGCCGCCTACGACGTAGGCTTTCACGCGTACTGTTCGAATTGCGGCAGCGACTCCGTCTCGCGCTCGGCGTCGCGGATCCACTCCTGCAGTGCCGGCAGCGCGAGCACCGCGTCGGCGTAGGCGCGGCAGGCCGGCGGCATTTCCACCGCGTAGGTGCGAAAGCGCAGCACCACGGGCGCGTACATGGCGTCCGCGCCGCAGAACGGACCGAACAGGAACGGCCCGCGGCACTCGCTCCAGATCTCCACGATGCGCCGAACTCGGCGAGCGACTCGGGCGTGCGCCCCTTGCCGGGATGGCGCCTGCGGATGTTCATGCTCATGTGCTTGCGCAGGTTCGGGAAGCCGGAGTGCATCTCGGCCGAGATGGAGCGCGCCCGCGCGCGAAGCCTCGCGTCCGCGGGCCAAATGCCGGGATGCCGCTCGGCCAGGTATTCCAGGATCGCGAGCGAATCCCAGACGTGCGTCTCGCCGTCCACCAGGACGGGCACCTTGCCGGCCGGCGAATGCTTGAGGATCTCCTCCTTGCTGCCCGGCCCGTAGAGCGGCACGCGCAGCTCGCGGAACGGGATGCCGAGCACCTTCATCGCCAGCCAGGGCCGCAGCGACCAGGACGAGTAGTTCTTGTTGCCGACGACCAGGAGCATCCGGGAGCCCTCAGCGCCTGGCGTGGGTGCGCAGCGCCGGGTAGCGCCCGCGCGGGCCGGCCGGCGCGAGCCAGGACGGCGCCAGCGCTTCGAGCGCGGCGGGCTCGATGCCGAAGGGGAAACGGCGTGCTGCACACGCTCGGCACCTGCATCGAGCGCACGTTGTCGCGCGTCATCAGCTTGACCGGCAGCAGTTCCAGCATCCGCGCCTGCGCCATGGACAGCCGCTCGCCCAGGCCGATGACGAGGCGCCTGCGGCCGGTGATGGCGCAAACCGTCTCGACCAGCTCGCGCAGCGTGTACTGCCTCGGGCCCGCCGAGGTCGTAGCGCTTGCCCTGCGCATCGCGGTCGTCGAGCGCCGCGAGAAAGGCCCGCACCACGTCGCCGACGTACACCGGCTGGAAGCGCGCCTGCGGGCACGCGAGCACGATCACCGGCAGGAACTTCGTCAGCAACGCGAACAGGTTGAGGAAGGAATCCTCGGGACCGAAGATCACCGAGGGCCGGAACACGGTGACCGCGAGATCCTCCGCGGCCAGCGCCGCGCGCTCGCCGATGCCCTTGGAGCGCAGGTACTCGGAGGGCGCCTTCGGGTCGGCGCCGAGCGCGCTCATGTGCAGCAGGCGCTTCACGCCCGCGACGCGGCAGGCGTTGACCACCGCCTGCGCGAGCTCGACGTGCACCCGCGCGAAATCGGGACCGTAGTCGTTCGGGCCGCGCTCGTCGCGCCGCCCGCGCCGGCTGTGCAGCACGCCGGCAAGATTGATGACCGTGTCGCAGCCCGCGGCGAGCTGCTCCAGCACGCCCGGCTGATTGACGTCGGCCTCGCACCACCTCGACCGTGGGCAGGAGGACGAGGTGCTTGGCGCGCTCGCGCCGCCGCGCCGGCACCGTGACCCTCGCGCCGCGCGCGGCGAGCGCCGCGACCAGGTGCCGGCCGACGAAGCCCGGAGCCGCCGACCACCAGCACGTTCTCCGCGCGCGTCACGGGATCTCCTCCACCTGCGGGGCATCGCCCGCCGCGGCCGGGAATCACGCCCATGCGCTGCTTGAGCGGCGACGCTGCGGCCCTCGTACAGCAGTGCGTAGTGCACGGCGTTCGCCATCACGCGCTTCACGTACTCGCGCGTCTCGCCGTAGGGGATGGTCTCGATGAACACCGCGGCTTCCATCGAGCGCGGCGCAATCCAGCGGCGCGCGCGGTTCGGCCCCGCGTTGTACGCCGCCGAGGCGACCACCGGTGCCCGGTACCGTCGAGGACGAACTTGAGGTAGCGCGTGCCGAGCGTGATGTTGGTATCGACGTCCGCCACGCGCTTGGCGGAATAGCCGCGGTAGCCGATCTTCTGCGCCACCCAGCGCGCGGTGTGCGGCAGGAGCTGCATCAGGCCCGGCGGCACCCGCACCCGAGCGCGCGTCCACGATGAAGCGGCTCTCCTGGCGCACCACGCCGAGCACCCAGGCTTCCTCCAGGTCGTAGGCGCCGGCATAAGCGGTGAACACCTCGCGGAACGGCGCGAGATAGCGCATGCGGTAGTCGTGCAGCTGCTCGGTGCGGCCGGCGGTGCCGATGGCGCGGTCGTACACCCCGGCGCGGCGCGCGAGCTCGGCGGCGGCGAGCAGCTCGCGGTCTTCCATGCTGCGCACGGCGAACATCCACTCCCGGGTCGCCTCCGGTCGCAGGCCGAGGCGGAACAGCTCCAGCGCGCGCGCGAGCTCGGCGTGGCGGCGCGCCGCGTCGATCTCGTCCTCGGTGGGCACGTGGAACGGCCGCGGGATGCTTGCCTGCGCCGCCCAGCTCCTCGGTGGCGAGCACGCTGTAGTAGTAGGGTTGCCCGGCAATGCGCCGGTAGTAGGCGCGCGCGCCCTCCGGCGTCGCCCTGCGCGGCGAGCGCGCGGCCGTACCAGTAGGTCCAGGCCGGGTCCTGCCGCGCGAGGATCGACATCGGGTCGATCGCCGCGCGCAACGTGCTCCACTCGCCCGCGCGCAGCGCCGCGCGCGCCTTCCAGGCGAGGTGCTCGTCGGCCAGCGGCGCGTCGCCCGCGCGCGCGTACCACTCGAGTGCCTCGGGCATGTGCTCCATGGCGCCCTGCGTGGCGATGCGCACCCACAGATAGCCGCGCTCGCCCGCGGACAGGCGCTCGCCGAGCGCGCCCTCCAGCACGGCGGCGGCGGCGCGCGCGTCGCTGCGCGCAAGCCGCGTCACGGCGAACAGCAGCACCTCGCGCGTGGCGCGTCGCTCCAGGTTCCTCGGCGGCTGGGCGAGGAGCTTCTGCGGCGCGACGGCCGCCTGCGTAAGCAGGCGCTCGTCGGGCTGCTCCTTCACCGGCAGGTAGCCGATCGCGCGGCGCGCCGCGCTCACCTGTCCGACCTCGAGCAGCAGGCGCACGCGCTGCCAGATGCGCGCCTGGTCGATCGCGCCCGACTTCAGCAGCTTCTCGGTCAGCGGCACGCAGCCGTCGGGCAGCTCGCGCGGCTCGAGCCAGGCGGCGCGCGCCTCGACCGCCGCCTCGCCGTCGCCGCGCGCGAGGCGCGCCGACCAGCCGTAGCAGCGCAGCTCGAGGTCCTCCTGCGCGAGCGGCCCGAGCTCGCGCTCGAAACCCTGCCAGTCGCCGCGCCGGCCGAGCTCGCGCAGCCAGTCGCTGCGCAGCAGGTCGGCAAGGTAGGTGCCGGCGTGCCGCGTGAGAAAGGGCTGCACGTCGGCCGCTTTCGCGTCCTCGATGCGCAGGCGCAGACGCCAGTAATCGGCCCAAGGCTCGAGCGGGTGGCCCTGCAGCGCGGCTGCATGGCGCGCGAGCTTGTCCGGGTCGCCGGCACGGAATGCGGCGTACGCGCCGAGCACCGCCTCGTCGCTTGCCTGCGCTTGTCCCGCGAGCGAGCGCCGCGCAGGCCAGTGCTATAGTCAGGAAACGCCTATAAATCATGTACTAAGCATAACACGCGAAATGCGTCCCGGAGAGCTGAAAGCATGGCGCAAGTCCGAGCGCGAGCGCCTCGTGGCGGCCCGCGAGGCGCTCGACGCCCAGGCGGTGGAATGCTGCCGCCGACGGATCGACGCCCACCTCGAGCGCGCATTCCCGGGGCTGAGGGGAATCGCTTTCGCCTTCTGCTGGCCGATCCGCAACGAGTACGACGCGCGCCATCTGGCAAGAACGCTGCGCGAGGCAGGTGCGTTGACGGCGCTGCCGGTGGTGGTGGCGCCGAAGGACGCCCCTCGTGTTCCGCGAGTGGCACCCGGGGGTGGAGCTCGCCAAGGGGCCGCTCGGCATTCCCTATCCGGTCGGCTCGCGCGAAGTGGCGCCGCGCGCGGTGCTGCTGCCGATGAACGGCTGGGACGCGCAGGGCTATCGCCTGGGCTACGGCGGAGGTTTCTTCGATCGCACGCTTGCCGCCCTGAAAGAAAGGCCCCTGGTGATCGGGGTGAGCTACGAGCTGGCGCGCATGGCGACCATCCACCCGCAATCCTGGGACATCCCGATGGACTACGTGGTCACCGAGCGCGGCGTGTACCGGCGCGACAGCGCGGAGCTCGTATTCCTCGGTGCGCCCGGCCCGACGAGCGAACTGGCCTCGCCCGTGTGCTACGCGGACGAGCGCATCTTGCGCGGCGACTAGCGGCGCACCGCGAGGGTCAGGCCGTCCCCTACCGGCACCAGCGCGATGTCCACGCGCCGGTCGCGAATCAGTTTGCGGTTGAAGGCGCGGATCGCGCGCGTATCCACCGTCCTGTTCCGCGGATCGACCACGCTGCCACCCCAAAGGGTGTTGTCGACCGCAATCAGGCCGCCGCGGCGCACGAGCTTCAGACAGCGCTCGTAGTAGTTCGCGTAGTTCGCCTTGTCGGCGTCGATGAAGGCCAGATCGAACCTGCCCGCTTTGCCCTCGCGCAGCAAGGCATCGAGCGTCTCAAGCGCAGGCGCGATGCGCAGGTGCGACCCTGGCAGCCACGCCCGCCCGCTTCCAGTAGCGCCGCGCGATCGCGGTCCACTCCTCGCTCACGTCGCAGCACACAATACGGCCGTGTCTCGGCAGCGCAAGCGCCATCGCGAGCGCGGAATAGCCGGTGAAGGTGCCGATCTCGAGGCAGCGCCGCGCCGCCGTCGCTCGCACCAGCACCTGCAACAGCGCGCCCTGCACGGCACCGATCTGCATGCTCGCGCGCGGCATGCGCTGCGTGATGCGTCGCAGCTCACGCTGCAGCGCGCGTCTCGCGAGCGCCGTGCGCCGCGACGTAGCGCTGCAGGCGGTCGTCGAGCGGCAGCGTGCGCGCCGTCACTTCAGGAACAGCCGATACGCCGGATTGCGCGTCTCGTCGCTCGCCGGATAGCCCAGGCGCGCAAGGAACCGGCGGAAGTCTCCCATCTCGCCGCGGCGGCACCTGCATGCCGACCAGGATCGAGCCGTAGTCGGCGCCGTGGTTGCGGTAGTGGAACAGGCTGATGTTCCAGCTCGGGTTCATCGCCGTCGAGGAACTTCATCAGCGCGCCCGGGCGCTCGGGGAACTCGAAGCGGTACAAGCAGCTCGTCCTTCGCGAGCGGCGAGTGCCCGCCGATCATGTGGCGCATGTGGCCCTTCGCCACTTCGTCCTCGGACATGTCGAGCGTGCGAAAGCCCGCGCGGCGCAGCCCCTGCACGATGCGCGGCGTCTCGCCGCGGTCGTGCACCGTGACGCCGACGAAGATGTGCGCCTCGCGCGGATCCGACATGCGGTAGTTGAACTCGGTGATGTTGCGCCCGCCCACGGCGCGGCAGAAGCGCCGGAAGCTGCCGCGGCTCCTCCGGAATGGTCACTGCGAGCACCGCCTCGCGGTGCTCGCCCACTTCGGCGCGCTCGGCGACGAAGCGCAGGCGGTCGAAGTTGGTGTTGGCGCCGCTCGCCACGGCGACGAGCTTCTTGCCGCGTGCGCCGTGGCGCTCGACCCAGGCCTTGGCGCCGGCGATCGCCAGCGCGCCCGCGGGCTCGAGCACCACGCGCGTGTCCTCGAACACGTCCTTGATCGCCGCGCAGATTTCGTCGGTATCCACCAGCACCATCTCGTCGACGAGGCGCCGGCACAGGCGAAAGGTCTCCTTGCCGACATGCTTCACGGCGACGCCGTCGGCGAACAGTCCCACGTGCTCGAGCTTCACGCGCCGGCCCGCCTTCAGCGAGCGCGCCATGGCGTCGGCGTCGGTGGGCTCCACGCCGATCACCTTGATGCCCGGGGCGCAGGTGCTTGAGGTAGGCGGCGATGCCCGGAGATGAGCCCGCCGCCGCCCACGGGGACGAACACGGCGTCGATCGGGCGCGTGCTCTGGCGCAGGATCTCCATGCCGATGGTGCCCTGACCCGCGATCACGTCCGGGTCGTCGTAGGGATGCACGAAGCTCAAGCCCAGCCTGCGCTTGAGCTTGCAGCGCATGCGCGTAGGCCTCGTCGTACGAGTCCCCATGCAGCACCACGCGGGCGCCGCGCGCCGCCACCGCGTCCACCTTGATCCTCGGCGTGGTCACCGGCATCACGATGGTGGCGCGGCAGCCGAGCTTCTGCGCCGCGAGCGCCACGCCCTGCGCGTGGTTGCCCGCGCTCGCCGCGATCACGCCGCGCGCGAGCTTCTGCGGCGGCAGGTTCACCATCTTGTTGTAGGCGCCGCGCAGCTTGAAGGAAAACACCGACTGCAGGTCCTCGCGCTTGAGCAGCAAGCGGTTCCCCAGGCGCCTGGAAAGCGCCGGGGCGAGCTCGAGCGGCGACTCGATCGCCACGTCGTACACCCGCGCACGCAGGATGCGCTCGAGATAATCTTCGCGTTTCATCGCGAAAAGCCTAGCACACCGCCCCGTGGAAACCCTGCTCTCGCCCGAAGGTGGCCTCGCCGGCGTGTTCCTCGCGAGCTTTCTCGCCGCGACAGTGGTGCCGCTCTCTTCGGAAGCAGTGCTGTTCGGCTACCTCAAGCTGCATCCCGCGCAACGCGGCGCTCGCCGTGGCGCTGGCGACGCTGGGCAACACCGCGGGCGGCATGACCACCTATCTGATCGGCCGGCTGCTGCCCGGAGAGGAAACCGGACACGCACGCGCTCGCCTGGCTGCAGCGCTACGGCGCGCCGGTGGTGCTGTTCGCCTGGCTGCCAATCGTCGGCGACGCGCTGTGCGCGGCCGCAGGCTGGCTGCGCGTGAACTGGCTTGCCGCGCTCGGGTGCATGGCCGCCGGGCGGCTGGCGCGCTACCTGGTGATCGCCTACGCCGCCTGAAGCTTGGCGACGCTCACCGCCAGCCACTTCACGCCCTGGCGGCCGAAGTTGACCTGCACGCGCGCGTCGTTGCCCTGGCCTTCGGCGTCCACGATCACCCCGGAGCCGAACTTCGCGTGCGTCACGTTCTGCCCGATGCGAAAGCCGCCGCGCGCCACGCCGCCCGTGCCGGCCGGCGCGCCGCCGAAACGCGGGTCGCGCTTGGGCGCGCGTGTGAAGGCGCCGGCGGTGAAATGCATCGCCGGCCTGGGCTTTTCGGCAAAGCGCGGCGTGAGCCACTTGAGCAGCCCCTGCGGGATCTCGTCGAGGAACCGCGAGGGCAGGTTGTAGCGCGTCTGGCCGTGCAGCAGCCGCGTCTGCGCGAAGGACAGGTACAGGCGCTTGCGCGCGCGCGTGAGCGCGACGTACATCAGGCGCCGCTCTTCCTCCGGTCCGTCCTTCTCCAGCAGGCTCTGCTCGTGCGGAAACAGGCCCTCCTCCAGGCCGCTCACGAACACCGCGTTGAATTCCAGGCCCTTGGCCGAATGCATGGTCATCAGCTGCAGCGCGTCCTGGCCTTCGCCCGCCTGGTGCTCGCCCGCCTCCAGCGCGGCGTGCGTGAGGAATGCGGTGAGCGGATCGGCTTCCTCCCCCGACTCGATTGCCGCATCCTCGGTGGTGAAGGCGGCGGCCGCGTTCACCAGCTCGTTCAGGTTCTCGATGCGCTCCGCGCCCTCGCGCTCGGTCTTGTAGTGCTCGATGAGGCCGCTCTTCGCCACCACGTGCTCGACCCGTTCGGCGAGCGTCAGGCCCTCGGTCTCCTCGCGCAGCGACTCGATGAGCGCCACGAAGGGGCCAACCTTCCCGGGCGTCGCGAGCGCGGTCTCGTACAGGTTGCGGGCCGGCGGCCTTTGCCGCGTCCTGCAGCGCTTCCACCGTGCGCGCGCCGATGCCGCGCGCCGGGAAGTTCACCACGCGCAGGAACGCGTTGTCGTCCGCGGGCGAGGCGATGAGGCGCAGGTACGCGAGCGCATGCTTGATCTCCGCGCGCTCGAAGAAGCGCAGTCCCCCGTAGACGCGGTAGGGCAGCGCGGCGGTGAACAGGGCGTGCTCCAGAACGCGCGATTGCGCGTTCGAGCGGTACAGCACCGCGATCTGGTCCAGGCGCGAGCCTTCGCGCTGCAGCGCCTTGATCTCCTCCACCATCCAGCGCGCCTCGTCGGCGTCCGATGTCGCCTCGAACACGCGCAGCGGCTCGCCCGCGCCGCTCGCCGTCCACAGGTTCTTGCCCAGGCGCTTGGTGTTGTGCGCGATTAGCGCGTTGGCGGCATCCAGGATGTTGCCCTGCGAGCGGTAGTTCTGCTCCAGGCGAATCACCTTGGCCACCTGGTAGTCGCGCTCGAAGTCGGCCATGTTGCCGACGTTGGCGCCGCGGAAGGCGTAGATCGACTGGTCGTCGTCGCCCACCGCGAACAGGCTCGCGCCGGGCCCGGCCAGCAGCTTCAGCCAGCGGTACTGCAGCCGGTTGGTGTCCTGGAATTCGTCCACCAGGATGTGGCGGAACCGCGCGCGGTAGTGCTCGCGCAGCGGCTCGTTCCTCGAGAGCAGCTCGTGGCTGCGCAGCAGCAGCTCGGCGAAGTCCACCACGCCCTCGCGCTGGCACTGCTCGTCGTAGGCGGCGTAGAGCTCCGCGTAGCGGCGCGTCGTGTCGTCGGGCGCCGGCACGTCGCGCGCGCGCAGGCCCTCCTCCTTCTTGCCCATGATGAAGTACTGCACCTCGCGCGGCGGGAAGCGGTCCTCGTCCGCGTTCATCGAGCGCAGCAGGCGCTTCACTGCGGCGAGCTGGTCCTGCGAGTCGAGGATCTGGAACTCGCGCGGCAGCCCGGCCTCGAGGTGATGCGCGCGCAGCATGCGGTTGCACAGGCCGTGGAAGGTGCCGATCCACATGCCGCGCGGGTTCAGCGGCGAGCATGCGCGGCGAGGCGCGTGAGCATCTCGCGCGCCGCCTTGTTGGTGAAGGTCACCGCCAGCACGCCCGAGGGGGAAACCGCGCCCGCCTTGAGCAGCCAGGCGATGCGCGTGGTGAGCACGCGCGTCTTGCCGCTGCCCGCGCCGGCAAGGATCAGCGCGTGCCCTTCGGGCAGCGTGACGGCGGCGAGCTGTTCGGGATTGAGGTGTTCGAGGTGCAGCGACAAGGCACGCCCATTATAAGCCCCGCCCGCTAAGGCTTTCGGGCCGGACCGCCCGTTCGCGCGGGCGAACGAATCGCGCGCAGCAGGTTGTCGATGGTGCGCAGCTGCATCCTCTTCACCGGCGAAGGCGGGCTTTTCTCGTCCGGAATCTCGGTGCCGTAACCGGGCTTGTCGATGACCACGCTGCCAAACTGATTCTCCACCACGATTGCGCTACCGTGGGTCGACCCTTCCGGCTCCAGCAGCGCCACCTTGGCGGACGCATCCACCGCCTGGCCGTCCTTCTCCTGCCGCTCGGTCACTTCGCCTTCGACATTGGTGCCGCGAATGCCGATCGTGGCGACACTGACGCTGACCTTCATGTTTCTCTCCGGCTTGCGCGCAATGAGCCCGGTCGCGAATCGAAACGCCCCCTTGATGATCCTGGAGTAGAACGCGTCCTCCTCGGCGCCGCCGGACGCATAGCTGTATCGCCCCACTTCGAATTCGGCATTGGGCCCCAGGGTAAAGCGGGCCTTGTCCGTGAACTCGATCTGCATGACCGTCCCGGCGCCGGTGCGAATGCGCTCTCCCGCGTAGATGGGATCTCCCTGCGCCAGCTTTCGCACGGGACCGCCCGGCGCCTCCGCATTGCCCAACTGGCTGCCCGCAATCCGCGACACGTGTCCGATGGACGGAGTCGCAGCCTGCGCGGCTGCCGGCAACAGCGCCAGGCCCAGAACGATCAGTCCCAAGCCGAAAGAGTGGAGTTTCATGGCGTGGCTCCTTGGCGATTTCGTCGCGTCATCGTAGCGGCTATTATCCAGCAATGACCGCCCGCAGCTACAGGTTCGGACTCTTGCTGTCGGTCACGCTGGCCGGCATGGCGGTCCTGATCATCGAGATCACCGCCACACGAATGCTGGCCCCTTTCTTCGGCAATTCCATTTTTACGATCTCGAGCGTCATCGGCATTGTGCTGGCTGCGCTGGGCCTTGGCTACTACCTCGGCGGTGCGCTGGCTGACCGCAAGCCGTCCGCAGTGTGGTTTTCTTCCTTGATCGTGGCCGCGGGTTTCTCGGTCCTGTTGCTGCAGTTCCTGAATGCAATCTTGTTGCCGGGCATCGCTTACAAGCTGTCCCTGATCAATGGTCCGTTGATCGTATCCCTGCTGATGTTCTTCCTGCCCGCCATGATTCTGGCGATGCTGTCGCCGTTCGCAATCACGCTGTTGCATGCCCGCGAGGCCGACAGGGGCGTCGGCAATGCATCGGGGTTGGTGTTTTTCTGGTCGACGCTGGGCAGCATTGCGGGAAGCCTGAGCCACGGGCTTCCTGCTGATCCCGCATTGGGGCATCGGCAACATCATCGTCGGCGTCGGGTCGGGTTTGGTGCTGCTTGGCGGCGTCGGATTGCTGATGACACGGAGGCTGCCAAAGATCATCCCGCTCGGCCTGGCGCTGCTGGGCCTGATATCCGCCATTGCCCTCGGGCAAATTGCGGTGGCGGAGGAACGCGGCGTGGTTTTCGCCGCGGACGGCCTGTACGAAAGGATCGTGATCCGCGAAATTCCTCTTCGCGGCCGCACCGCGCGAATCCTGCTGCAAGACCGCAATGTGAGCGGCGGCTTGTACCTGGATGATGGCAGCATGGCTTTCGACTACACCAAGTACTTCGACCTGTACCGGCTGTTCACGCCCGAACTGAAGAGCGCCCTGGCGATCGGCGGCGGCACCTACAGCGTGCCCAGATCCATTCTGCAAGACTCCCCGGGCGCGATCGTGGACGTGGCGGAAATCGATCCGTCGCTGCATGCACTGGCGCTGCGGTATTTCGCGCTTCCCGAGGACGCAAGACTGAGAAATCACGTGGTCGACGGGCGCCGGTTCCTGCACGATACTGCGGAGCGTTACGACCTGATCTTCTCGGATGCCTACCGCTCGTTCATCTCCGCGCCTGCGCAGTTCTCCACCCTCGAGTTCTTCCGTCTGGCAAAGAGCAGACTCAAGGAAGACGGCGTGTTGATCGCCAATTTCTACGGCAGCCTGGCACCGGATACCCGGGCGATGATCTATTCCGTGTTCAGAACGATGCGCAGCGCTTTTGCGCAGGTTTATGTCATCGCGACGGTCAGTCCCGAAAGCGAGGAGTTGCAGAATTTCATCTTTATCGGGCACAACTCCTCGAATCCGGACAAACGAACTGACTTGCGGCAAGCCGCAGCGGTCGAGTTCGCCTACCCGATGTTGCAAGGCATTGCCGCGCTGGAATTGCGTCCGACGGACGCATTGCTCAATTCGCATTCCGTGCTGACCGACGACTACGCCCCGGTGGAGTATTACGCGGCGAACGCGATCCGCCGCTACGACGCTGTTTCAAGAGGAGCGCGCTGACGCTCTTCTACAGGTCGATGCGCAGCATCATCGAGAAGCCGTACTCCTTGACCTGCTCCTGGGCCACGCGCGAACTGAACACGAAGTTTGCCGTCAGACCCTTGCCGAAATGGCGCCAGCCGGCGGTCAGCAGGACGCTGTCGGGATCGTTGGCCGGCTGCTCGCCCGTCGTGAACACGATCTTCTGGGGATCCCGGGTGTTTTCGTACATCGCGCCGAAGAAGGCTTCCGAATTGCCACGGCCATAAGCGGCCTCCCCAAGCAGGTTCCATTGCTCGGCGGTCTGCTTGGATTCGGCAACCGAGTTGCCGTTGCTCTCCACATAGGCGTCGTTCTCGCGCCTCGACGCCAGGTAGCCCAGCGAGCCGGTCAGTTTCCAGTTACCGAAGGTCGAGACATTGGTCAGGTTCGTCGATACGAAGCCGCGTTTCGACTTGAATTCGCTGTCCACTGCGAGCAAGCCCGGAATCGCTGGCGGTGGTGCTGGGTTGATGTCCACGGCCATCGTCCTGGATTGATTGGTGTTGAACTGCCCGTACCCTCCGATCAGGTCGAGGCTCCATGTGTCGGAGAGCAGCCAGGCGAAATAGGGATTGAAGTTGAATCCGCGCGTCTTTTCGTTTCCGGTATTGAACGTGGTCGTGAAATTGCTTGCTTCTTGGCCCACGGAGACGCCGAAAACGTACTTGTCCGATCGTGTAAGGTCAAAGCCGACCAAAAGATTGTGGGTCGCGCCATAAAACGCAGTTCGAGAGAAAGTGTTCTCCAGCGAGTTGGTCGCACCGCTGATCCACCAGCTTTCGCTGTTGCCGCCACCACCCATTCCGCTCCCCGCGCCGGACGAGTCACCGGAAGCGGCCGCAAGGATGTCAACGTCGCTACGCGTGCTTGCATTAGCGTTGGCCGCAAGCAGGCGGCCCGCCTGCGTCACCTTTTGGGCACCCTTCGGGCGCCGCACACTCAACAACTGCGTCCTGATGGTCCCTGCAATCGGCTGCACCTGCGTCTCGAGGGTAGTCGCGCTGGTGATGGTGTTGCTGGGTGTCAGTTGCTCCTGCGGGGGGAGCGTGATCAGCGTGAAGGCGAGGGCAGTGCTGCCGTACAGCAACAATGCACATCCGAGAATCCTGCTGAGGGTCTTCTGGAGCACGGTGTTCTCCAAATCGGTGGACACAGTCCCTTATGGCGAGGCCAGAATAGTGCAAGTCGGGGACGCTGACAACGTGAAGTTCCCTGCCGGCAACTAGTCCGCGCGGATGGCGAGCTCCTTGATGAGCCGCCCATACTTCTCGTAGTCCTCGCGCAGCAGGCGCGCGAGGCTCTCGGCGCTGCCGCCCACGGGCTCGAGCGCCGCCTGCGCGTAGCGCTCGCGGATCGCGAGCTCGGCGAGCGCCTTGCCGATCTCGGCGTTCAGCCGCTGCACGATCGGCGCCGGTGTCCCGGCCGGCGCGAACACAGCGAGCCACTGCTCGATCACCAGTCCGGGCACGCCCGCCTCCTGGTAGGTGGGCACCTCAGCGAGGCTCGGCGCGCGCGTCGCGGTGCTTTGCGCGAGCAGCTTCAGCCTGCCGGCCTTGTAGTGCGGGAATCAGCGGGCGAGGAGCCAAGCGAGCCGAGCGGCACCTGCCCGCCCACCAGGTCCGCGATCGCCTGGCCGCCGCCCTTGTACGGCACGTGCGTGAGCTGGATGCCTGCGATCCTCGCGAACCATTCGCCCGCCATGTGCTGCTGCGATCCGGCGCCCGAGGTGGCGAAGCCGATGCCCGGCCTCTGCCGCGCGAGCGCCACGAGCTCAGCGATGCTCGAGACGCCGAGCGACGGATGGGCCGCCAGCACAACCGGCTGGCGTGCGAGCTGGATCACGGGAATGAAATCCCGGAACGGATCGAAGCCGACCTTGTAGAGGTGCGGGTTGCTCGCGATCGCGTCCGGTGCGACCAGCACCGTGTAGCCGTCGGGCACGGCCTTCGCTGCCGCCTCGATGCCGATGTTGCCGCCGGCACCGGCACGATTCTCCACCACGGCCGAGTGCCCGCCGAGCGCCTGCCCGACACGCTCCGCCACCGGGCGCGTGGCGATGTCGGTCGAGCCGCCTGGCGGATAGGGCACGATCCAGCGCACCGGTCTTGCGGGCCACGCCTGCGCCTGGACGACGGTAGCAGTGAGGGAGAAGACGACTGCCGCAGCAAGACGCGCAAAAACCATGAGGGCCTCCGCAGAGGCCCCCACCCTAGCAAGAAACCAACTAGCCGGAAACCTTGGGCTCCTCCACGCCGTGCTTGCCGCGCAGCTGCGCGGCGAGCGCTTCGGCGTCGGCCTTCGTCGGCAGGCGCGAGATGCGCACCACGAAGATCGCGCTTCTCGCCTGCCTTCGCGGGATGGATCTCGGCGGCGTAGCCTGCGGTGCGCACCTGGTCGTAGACGGCGAGCGCTTCGCTCTGGGTGCGAACGCTCGCCAGGGTCAGGCGCCACTTGCCGCCGCGCCGCACCGCGCCCTGGCCCTCCGCGATCTCCGTCTGCTGTGCCCACTGCACGAGCTGCGCCGGCTCGACGAAGCCCACCGGCTTGGTCTGCCCCTTTTCGCGCTGGTAGAACTGGCGCGCCTGGTCCATCGTCACCGGCGTCTCGCCCTCGGCGCCGACTTCGATCTTGCCCTCGATCAGGCACACGATCTGGCGGTCCGCGCGGTCGGACTTGCCCCACAGGTCGGTGCCGCGGATGCCAGCCGTCACGGTGGCGACGCGGATGCTCACGTCGCGGCGCCTCTCCTTGGCGAGCGCGTCGGTGGTGAAGCGGAACGCGCCTTCGAGCACGTTGAGCGCCGCCCGGAACAAGCCGCCGCGGTCGGGCTGCAGGTCGAGCAGCCTGAGGGACGCGTTCTCGCCCAGCTTCACCAGGCTGCCTTCGGCGAGCTTGATGTACATGCGCGAGCCCGCGCCTGTCTTCACCTCGTCGCCGCCGCGCAACTGCATGCCGGGTGCGAGCGGGATGCGACGCATGCCACCGCTGACCGCGCGCTCGACCCAGGCGGGCATCTGCACGCCTTCGACCACTGCCGCGGGCGCGGCCGCCGCGTGCTGGGCGGCAACAGCGAGCAGCGCCGCGAACAGGATTCCGAATAGATGTTTCATGGGTCCTCCCCTCGCTAGGTACGTCGCGTTATACGGGAAATCACAGGGTGTGGATGCGCTAGAATCCGCGGCTTCCGCGCACTACGTCACACATGCTGCCCCAATACGAGCCCCGGAGGATCGAGCAGGACGCGCAGGCCTTCTGGGCGGAGCGCAAATCCTTCCGTTCCCTGGAGGAGCCGGGCAAGCCCAAGTTCTACTGCCTGTCCATGTTCCCCTACCCGTCGGGGAAGCTGCACATGGGGCACGTCAGGAACTACACGATCGGCGACGTCCTCACGCGCTACCACCGCATGCGCGGCATGAACGTGCTGCAGCCGATGGGCTGGGACGCCTTCGGCCTGCCCGCGGAGAACGCGGCGATGGCGAACAAGGTGCCGCCCGCGAAGTGGACCTACGACAACATCGCCTACATGAAGCGCCAGCTGCAGGGGCTGGGCTTCGCGCTCGACTGGGAGCGCGAGCTCGCCGACCTGCCGGCCCGAGTACTACAAGTGGAACCAGTGGCTGTTCACGCGCCTGTTCAAGAAGGGCCTCGCCTACCGGAAGACGGGCATCGTCAACTGGGACCCGGTGGACCAGACGGTGCTCGCCAACGAGCAGGTGATCGACGGCCGCGGCTGGCGCACCGGCGCGCCGGTGGAAAAGCGCGAGATCCCGATGTACTTCTTCCGCATCACGGCGTACGCGGAGGAGCTGCTCGGCGCGCTGGAGAAGATGGACGGCTGGCCCGAGCAGGTCAAGCTGATGCAGAAGAACTGGATCGGGCGCTCCGAAGGCGTGCGCCTCGCCTTCCCCTACGAGCTCGGCGGCGAGAAGAAGCTGCTGTGGGTGTTCACCACGCGCGCCGACACGCTGATGGGCACCACGTTCTGCGCGGTGGCCGCCGAGCATCCGATCGCGGCTCATCGCGGCGAAGAACGGATAAGCGAAGCTCGCGGCCTTCGTCGAGGAGTGCAAGCGCGGCGCGGTGATCGAGGCCGACCTCGCGCAAATGGAAAAGAAGGGCATGCCCACCGGCCTTTACCTGCACGCACCCGATCTCGGGCGCGAAGCTGCCGGTGTGGGTCGGCAACTACGTGCTGATGGGCTACGGCGAGGGCGCGGTGATGGGCGTGCCGGGGCACGACGAGCGCGACTACGCCTTTGCGCTCAAGTACGGCCTGCCGATCAAGTGCGTGATCCGCACGCCGGCGGGCGACACGGTGCCCGAGCCCTGGAAGCCCGCCTATGCCGAGTACGGCACCTGCATCAACTCGGGCAAGTACGACGGCCTCGGCTACCAGGCTGCGGTGGACGCGATCGCCAGCGGACCTGAAGGCGAAGGGCCTGGGCGAGAAGCAGGTGCAGTGGCGTCTGCGCGACTGGGGCATCTCGCGCCAGCGCTACTGGGGCTGCCCGATCCCGATCGTGCACTGCGCGGCCTGCGGCGACGTGCCGGTGCCGGACGAGGATCTGCCGGTGAAGCTGCCCGAGCACCTGGTGCCCGATGGCACCGGCAACCCGCTGGCGAAGATGCCGGAGTTCTACGAGACGAAGTGCCCCTCGTGCGGCAAGCCGGCCAAGCGCGAGACCGACACCATGGACACGTTCGTGGACTCGTCGTGGTACTTCGCGCGCTTCGCCTGCCCGGACAACGACCGGGCGATGCTGGATGCGCGCGCGAAGTACTGGATGCCGGTGGACCAGTACATCGGCGGCATCGAGCACGCGATCCTGCACCTGCTCTACTCGCGCTTCTTCGCGCGCGCGATGAAGGCGGAGGGCCTGCTCGACGTGGAGGAGCCCTTCACCAACCTGCTCACCCAGGGCATGGTGCTCGCCGAGTCCTACTACGCCGAGACGCCCGAGGGCCGGCGCGAGTGGATCAATCCGGCCGACGTGGAAGTGACGCGCGACGCCAAGGGCAAGATCGTCGCGGCGAAGAGCGCGCGACGGTCGCGTGGTGATCTACGACGGCATCGGCACCATGTCGAAGTCCAAGAACAACGGCGTCGACCCGCAGGCGCTGATCGACAAGTACGGCGCCGACACCGCGCGCTTCTACATCATCTTCGCCTCGCCGCCGACCAACACGCTGGAGTGGAGCGACGAGAGCGTCGAGGGCTCGTTCCGCTTCCTCAAGCGCGTGTGGAGCTATTGCGCGAAGTTCGACAATCCCGGTCCCGAGATGGCAGAAGGGCTGGCCAAGGCGACGCGCTTTGAGATCCATTCGGTGCTCAAGCAGGCGAACTACGACCTCGCCAAGCACCAGTTCAATACCGTGGCCTCAGCCGCAATGAAGATCTTGAATGCCCTAGAAAGATTTGCTGGCGGGAGAAACAAAGTTACGGAGGAAGGCCTGTCGATCCTGCTGCGGCTGCTCTCGCCCGTCACGCCGCACGTCTGCCACCAGCTGTGGCGCGATCTCGGCTTCGGCGAGGACGTGATGCGCGCAGTCGTGGCCCGAGCCCGATGCGGCCGCCTTGCAGCAGGACGAGATCGAATACGTGTTGCAGGTGAACGGCAAGACGCGCGGCAGCCTGACGCTGCCGAAATCCGCCGATCGCCAGCAGATCGAGGGCAGCGCGGCCCAGGCAATGCAGAAGTACGTCGCCGGCCAGTCCATCAAGAAAGTCGTCGTCGTCCCCGGCCGCTTGATCAACATCGTGGTGTGATGCGCACACCGCTCGCGCTGCTCTGCCTGTGCCTCGCCGCCTGCGGCTTCCAGCTGCGCGGCACCGCGAGCCTGCCGTTCGAGACGATCTACGTGCCCAACGCGACCGCCGGCATCGCGCTGGATCTCAAGCGCAACATCGTCGCCGGCACCGGCACGCGCGTGGTGGACGACGCGAAGGCCGCCGAGGCGCAGCTGCAATTCAATGAGGAGTCGCGGCGCAAGGAGATCCTGTCGCTCACCTCCGCCGGGCGCGTGAGCGAATACCGCCTGATCTACCGCGTGCGCTTCCGCGTCGCCGACGCCAAGGGCGCCGACTTCCTGCCGCCAAGCACGGTGACGCTGACGCGCGACATGACCTACGACGACACGCAGGTGCTCGCCAAGGAAACCGAGGAGCAGCTGCTGTTCCGCGACATGCAGATCGACATGGTGCAGCAGATCATGCGGCGCATCGCCACCGCGCAGAAACCGCAGTCCTAGCCCCGATGCAGCTGCGCGCCGAGCAGCTCGAAGCGCACCTTGGCAAGCACCTCGCCCCGCTCTATCTCATCCACGGCGACGAGCCGCTGCTGGCGCTCGAGGCGGCGGACGCGGTGCGCGCCGCCGCGCGCGCGCGCGGCTTCGCCGAGCGCGAGGTGTTCATCGCCGAACGCGGCTTCGACTGGAGCGAGCTCACGCACGCGGGCGCGAGCCGGTCCCTCTTTGGCGGCGCGAAGATCATCGAGCTGCGCATGCCCAGCGGCAAGCCGGGTGCCGAGGGTGCCGCGGCCCTCGCCGCCTACTGCACGCGCCTGGACGCCGAGGTGCTGACGCTGGTCAGTGCGCCGCGCCTGGACCGCGCCACCCAATCCTCCGGCTGGTTCACCGCGCTTGCCGGGCCGGGCGTGGTGGTGGAGGTGTGGCCGGTGGAGCGCGCGCGGCTGCCCGAATGGATCGGCGCGCGGCTCGCGCGCCAGGGCCAGCGCGCCTCGCGCGCGGTGCTCGAGTTTCTCGCCGACCGCGTGGAGGGCAACCTCCTCGCCGCGCACCAGGAAGTGCAGAAACTCGCGCTGCTCGCGCCGCCGGGCGAGCTCGCCCTCGAGGCAGTAGAGGATGCGGTGGCGTCGGTGGCCCGCTACGACCCCTATGCGGCCGCCGAGGCGCTGGTGACGGGCGACCTCGCGCGCTACCAGCGGGTGCTGGAGGGATTGCGCGGCGAGGGGGAAGCGCCGACGTTCGTGCTGTTCGCCGTGTCGAGCGCGCTGTTCGTGCTGCGCGGTATCGCCGACGGCAAGCCGGCCGAGCGCCTGTTCGGCGAGCTGCGCCTGTTCAACAAGCCACTGCAGCGCGCGGTGCAGGCCGCGGCGCGGCGCCATCCGCGCGCCGTGCTCGATGCGGCGCTCGCCCAGGCGGCTCTCATCGACCGCGTGGCCAAGGGCGTGGCGAAGGGCGACGCGTGGGATCAGTTCACCGCCCTCGGGTTAAAATTGGCAGGTGGATCAAAAGCTTGACGTGAAATCTTACATGCGGGGCCTGGGCCAGGCGGCGCGCGCCGCCGCCCGCGTGCTGGCGCGTGCCGACACCGGAACGAAGAACCGCGCGCTCGCCGCGATGGCCGCTGCGATCCGCGCCGGCGAGCAGCAGCTGCTGCGCGCCAACCTCGGCGACGTCGAACAGGCAAAGCGCGACGGGCGCGACGCCGCTTTCGTCGACCGGCTCACGCTCACGCCGATAGCTCATCGAGCAGATGGCCGCGGGCCTGGAGCAGGTGGCGGCACTCCCCGATCCCGTGGGGCAGGTCTCCGAGCGCGTGCGGCGCCCCACCGGCATCGAGGTGGCGCGCATGCGCGTGCCGATCGGCGTGATCGGCATCATCTACGAGTCGCGCCCCAACGTGACCGCCGACGCGGCCGGCCTGTGCATGAAAGCCGGCAACGCGTGCATCCTGCGCGGCGGCTCGGAAGCGCTGCATTCCAACCAGGCGATCGCGGCTTGCGTGCGCGCGGGCCTCGCGGCCGCCGGCCTGCCCGAGGCGGCGGTGCAGATGGTCGAGGTGGCCGACCGCGCCGCCGTGGGCGAGCTGGTGACCCTGCACGAGTTCGTGGACCTCATCGTGCCGCGCGGCGGCAAGGACCTGATCGCGCGCCTGATGCGCGAGTCGCGCATCCCGATGCTCAAGCACCTGGACGGCGTGTGCCACGTCTACGTGGACGACCGCGCCGACCCGGCGATGGCGGTGCGCATCGCGGACAACGCCAAGACGCAGCGCTACGGCACCTGCAACACCATGGAAACGCTGCTGGTCGCCGAGGGCATCGCGGCGCGGGTGCTGCCCGAGATTGGCAGCGATCTACCGCGCTAAGGACGTGGAGATGCGCGCCGACGAGCGCGCGCGGAAGCTCCTGCGCCGAGGCGAAGGCCGCCACCGAGCAGGACTACGCGCACCGAGTGGCTCGCGCCGGTGGTGTCGATCCGCGTGGTGCCGGGCCTAGACGAGGCCATCGCGCACATCGCCAAGTACGGCTCGCAGCATACCGACGCCATCGTCACCGGCGATGAGGCACGCGCGCAGCGCTTCCTGCGCGAGGTGGACTCGAGCTCGGTGCTGGTGAACGCCTCGACGCGCTTCGCCGACGGCTACGAGTTCGGCCTGGGCGCCGAGATCGGCATCTCCACCGACAAGCTGCACGCGCGCGGACCGGTGGGGCTGGAAGGCCTCACCACGCAGAAATTCGTTGTGCTCGGCCACGGAGAGATCCGCGCCTGAGCCGGCGGCCCGCCCGGGAGCGTCCGCGGCGCATCCTGCCGGTCATCATTGCCTCGCAGTTCGCCGGCGCTTCGCTCTGGTTCGCCGGCAACGCCGTGCTCGAGGACCTGCAGCGGCAGTGGGGCCTGCCCGCCGAGGCGCTCGGCTACACGACTTCTGCGGTGCAACTGGGCTTCATCGCCGGCACGCTCGCCTTCGCCTTCTTCGCGGTCGCCGACCGCTTCTCGCCGCGCCTGGTGTTCCTACTCTGCGCGCTCGCTGGCGCCGCCGCCAACGCCGCGATCCTCGCCGCGGACGGCAGCCTTGCTGCGCTCCTTGTGCTGCGTTTCGCCACGGGCTTCTTCCTCGCCGGCATCTATCCGGTGGGCATGAAGATCGCCTCGGGCTGGTTCCAGCGCGATCTGGGCAACGCGCTCGGCTTCCTCGTGGGGGCGCTCGTCGCGGGCACCGCCTTTCCGCACCTGGTGAGGGGCCTCGGCGCGGCGCTGCCCTGGCAGCAGGTGCTGCTCGCCGCCTCGGGCGTCGCTGCGTTCGGTGGCCTGCTGATGTACGCGCTGGTGCCCGACGGCCCGCATCTGGCGAGGTCCGCGAAGTTCGACGCACGCGCGCTCGCGGCAATTTTCCGCGTGCGCGGGTTCCGCGCTTCGTCCTTCGGCTATTTCGGGCACATGTGGGAGCTTTATGCGTTCTGGGCGTTCGTGCCGTGGATCCTCGCGGCGCATCTGGCGCAAGGCGCCGGCGGCGCCCTGAACGTGCCGCTGTGGAGCTTCGCCGTGATCGCCGCCGGCAGCCTCGGCTGTGTGGCGGGCGGGCTCGCCTCCCTGCGCGTCGGCAGCGCGCCCGTCGCCTTCGCGCAGCTCTCGGCCTCCGGCCTGTGCTGCCTCGCCTCGCCGCTCGCGTTCCACGCGCCGACGCCGGTGTTCCTCGCCTTTTTGCTATTCTGGGGCGTGGTGGTAGTGGGCGATTCCCCGCAATTTTCGGCATTGAACGCGCAAAGCGCGCCGCGCGAGCGCGTCGGCTCGGCGCTGACCATCGCCAACTGCATCGGTTTCGGCATCACCATCTTCAGCATCGAGCTCTTGAACGCTGTCTCCGGGAGGATCGCGCCGCAGTGGCTGTTCCTCCTGCTCGCGCCGGGACCGGCGCTCGGCCTCGCCGCGCTGCGGCCGCTGCTCGCGCGCGCCCACGCGGGTGCCGCGCACTGATGGCGATCGGCATCCTTGGCGGGACCTTCGATCCGGTCCACAACGCCCATCTGGCGATGGCGCGCGCCGCGCTGGAGACCCTGGGCCTGGAGCGCGTCCTGTGGATTCCCACCGGCGCGCCCAAGTACCGCGCGCCCGCCCGTACGGCCGCATATCACCGGGTCGCCATGCTCAAGCTCGCCCTCGAGGGCGAGCCGCGCTATGAGATCGACGAGCGCGAGCTCGCGCCCGGCCATTCCGGCTACACCGTGGATACGCTGAAGTCGCTCGGCGGCAAGCCCGTGCTGCTGCTCGGCGCCGACCAGTACGCGAAGTTCGAGACCTGGCACCGCTGGCGCGAGATCCTCGAGCTCGCCGAGATCGCCGTGTGCGCGCGGCCCGGCTGGTCCGCGCACGCGACGGCCGCGCGCGCTTCGTGCCCATGGAGCCGCTCGCCATCTCCGCCTCCGAGATCCGCGTGCGCCTCGCCCGCGGCGCGGACGTCTCGGCCATGGTTCCCGCCAAGGTCCTCGCCTACATCCGGCAGCACGGCCTGTACCGCTGATGGACATCCGCAAGAAGCAGCGCGCCGTGGTCGACGCCCTCGAGGACGTGAAGGGCCGCGACATCGTGGTGTTCAACGTCGCGCGCCTCTCGCCCTTCTTCGAGCGCGTGGTGATCGCGAGCGGCGACTCCACGCGTCAGGTCAAAGCGCTGGCCGATCACGTGCAGGACAAGCTCCGCGCGCTGGGCGCGCGCGTGCACGGCATCGAGGGACAGGCGACGGGCGACTGGGTACTGGTGGACCTGGGCGACATCGTGGTGCACGTGATGCACCCGGCGGTACGCAGCCACTACAACCTGGAAGAGATCTGGGGCGGCAAGCCGGTGAAGCTGGCGGCCCCCCGCAAGGCCGCGCGTGGCAAAGCTGCTCCTCGTCGCGCACGGCGCTAGGCTGCGCGGCTGGGCGCTCGCGGCGCGCGACGATTACCTGCGCCGCATGCCGCGCGGCTACGCGGTGGACTGCGTGCCGCGCGCGCCGAAGGGGGCGCGCATCGTGGCGCTGGACGAGCGCGGCCGCGAGCTCAACACGGCGCAGCTGGCGGCGCACATCGGCAGGTGGATCGGCGAGGCCGCGCCGACCGCCTTCGTGGTCGGCGGCCCCGACGGGCTGGACGCGCAGACAAGGAAGGACGCCGCCCTGCTCTTGCGCTTGTCCGCGCTGACGCTGCCGCACGCCCTCGCCCAGGTGGTGCTCGCCGAGCAGCTGTATCGCGCGGCGACGCTGCTCACCGGGCACCCGTATCACCGCGAATAGGAACAGGGGACCGCGCCCCCCCGTTACCCCCTGCATCGCCCTGCTAAACTGCGCCGCTCGGCGCAGCCATGGCGACATCAGCAGGAATCGACCGCAGCATCTACCTCGCCTCGCGCAGCCCGCGCCGGCGCGAGCTGCTCGGCCACATCGGCGTCAAGTTCCACCTGCTGCTGTTCCGCAACCGCCCCGGCGCGGCGCCGGACGTGGACGAGGAGCCGCTTGCCGACGAGGATCCTCGCGACTACGTGATGCGCGTCGCCCGCGCCAAGGCGGCAGCCGGCTGGCAGCGCATGCTCGAGCGCAACCTGCCGCGCGCCCCGGTGCTTGCAGCCGACACCACGGTCGCGCTCGGCAAGCGCATCTACGGCAAGCCCGCCAGCCGGCGCGATGCGGAAACCATGCTCGTCGAGCTCTCGGGCAAGCGCCACGAAGTGCTGACCGCGGTGGCGCTGCAGTACGAAGACCAGGTGGAGACGGCGCTGTCGGCCTCCGAGGTGCAGTTCCGCGATCTCACGCCCCAGGAGATCCAGGACTACGTCGCCACGGGCGAATCCGACGACAAGGCGGGCGCCTACGCCATCCAGGGGCGCGCCGCCCTGTTCGTGACCGAGATCCGCGGCAGCCAGTCGGGCATCGTCGGGCTGCCGCTGTACGAGACCGCGCAGCTGCTGCAGAAGATGGGGGCCTCGCGTGAGCGAAGAGGTGCTCGTTAACATCACGCCGCAGGAGACGCGCGTGGCGGTCGTGCACGCCGGCGCCGTCCAGGAGCTGCTCATCGAGCGCGCGGCGAGCCGCGGCCTGGTGGGCAACATCTACATGGGGCGCGTGGCGCGCGTGCTGCCGGGCATGCAGTCGGCGTTCGTGGAAGTGGGCCTGGAGCGCGCGGCGTTCCTGCACGTCGCCGACATCTGGGAGCAGAGAAAGCCCAACGGCGAGGCCGCCAAGCCCATCGAGAAGATCCTCGCCGAGGGCCAGCCGGTGCTGGTGCAGGTGGTGAAGGACCCGATCGGCACCAAGGGCGCGCGCCTGTCGACGCAGATCTCCATCGCCGGGCGCATGCTGGTCTACCTGCCGCAGGACCCGCACATCGGCATCTCGCAGAGGATCGAGGACGAGAGCGGCCGCCAGGCGCTGCGCGAGAAGCTGAAGGCGCTGCTGCCCGCCGAGGAGAAGGGCGGCTTCATCATCCGCACGCTGGCCGAGGGCGCGGGCGACGAGGAGCTGAGGGCCGACGTCGAGTACCTGCGCCACCTGTGGCGCGACATCCGCGAACGCTCGCTCGGCGCCGAGCCGCCGCGGCTGCTGTACCAGGACCTGTCGCTCGCGCAGCGCGTGCTGCGCGACATGGTGACCGAGGACACGGACCGCGTGCTGGTGGACTCGCGCGAGAACTTCCAGAAGCTCGCGGCCTTCGCCGAGACCTACACGCCCAAGGTGCGCGCCAAGCTCGAGCACTACACCGGCGAGCGGCCGCTGTTCGACCTGTACAACGTCGAGCCCGAGATCGAGAAGGCGCTGTCGCGGCGCGTGGACCTGAAGTCGGGCGGCACGCTGTTCATCGACCAGACCGAGGCGATGACCACCATCGACGTCAACACCGGCGGCTTCGTCGGCAGCCGCAACTTCGACGACACGGTGTTCAAGACCAACCTCGAGGCGGCGCAGGCGATCGCGCGCCAGCTGCGCCTGCGCAACCTCGGCGGCATCGTCATCGTGGATTTCATCGACATGCAGTCCGAGGAGCACCGCGCCGCGGTGCTGGCCGAGCTGAGGAAGGCGCTCGCGCGCGACCGCACGCGCATGACGGTGAACGGCTTCACCCAGCTCGGCCTGGTGGAGATGACGAGGAAGAGGACGCGCGAGTCGCTCGCCCACGTGCTGTGCGAGCCCTGCCCGACCTGCGGCGGCCGCGGCGAGGTGAAGACCGCGCGCACCGTGTGCTACGAAATACTGCGGGAGATCCTGCGCGAGGCGCGCGCCTTCAGCGCGCGCGAGTTCCGCGTGCTGGGCGCGCAGAGCGTGATCGACCTGCTGCAGGAGGAGGAATCGGCCTCGGTGGCGATGCTCTCGGACTTCATCGGCAAGCCGATCTCGCTGCAGGTGGAGCCCGGCTACGCGCCAGGAGCAGTTCGACATCGTGCTCATGTGATGGACCTCTGCTACGCCCCCGCCAGGCAACTCGCCCGCCTGATCCGCACGCGCAAGGTCTCCGCGACCGAGGTGATGCGCGCCTTCATCGCGCAGATCGAGCGCGTGAATCCCAAGGTCAACGCCATCGTCACCTTCCTGCCCGAGGAGGCGCTCAAGCAGGCCAAGGCGCTGGACCGCAAGAAGGCGTCCCACGGACCGCTCGCCGGCCTGCCGATTGCCTACAAGGACCTCGTGGCGACCAAGGGCATCCGCACCACGCTCGGCTCGATGGTCTACAAGGACAACGTGCCCGCCGAGGACGCGCTCCTCGTCGAGCGGCTCAAGGCCGCAGGCGCGATCACGCTGGGGAAGACGAACACGCCGGAATTCGGCGCCGGCAGCAATACCTTCAACAAGGTGTTCGGCGCGACGCGCAATCCCTACGACCTGTCGAAGACCGCCGGCGGCTCCTCGGGCGGCGCGGGCGCGGCGGTCGCCTGCGGCATGCTGCCCTTCGCCGACGGCTCCGACCTCGCAGCGAGCCTGCGCAATCCGGGCAATTACTGCAACGTGGTGCGGCTTCCGGCCCACGCCGGGCCGCGTGCCTTCCTATCCGGCGGCAAACGCCTGGGACACGCAGCCGGTGCTCGGGCCGATCGGGCGCACGGTGGAGGACGCGGCGTTCCTGCTTTCGGCGATGGCGGGGCCCGATCCGCGCGCGCCGGTGTCCATCAGCGAGCCTGGCAACATCTTCGCGATCGCTCGCTGAAGAGGGATCGTTCAAGAAGGTCCGCGTCGCCTGGACGCGCGACTTCGGCGGTTTGCCGGTGGAGCCGGGCGTGACGCAGGTGCTGGAGAAACAACGCAAGGTGTTTGAGTCGCT